>NZ_JBVJIF010000012.1:0-210485 GCF_055586425.1 Streptomyces sp. NPDC050806
TCCAGCGCTTCAACCTCTTCCCGCACCTGACCGCCGCGGAGAACATCATGGAGGCGCCGGTCCAGGTCAAGGGCGAGTCCAAGGCCTCGGCCCGCACCGCCCCCTCGTCGTTCCGGCTACTTCAGCCCCAGCACCATCGCGTCCGACGGCGAGGCCCAGACCGTACGGGCCTCGCCGAAGCCCGCCTCCCGGAGGGTGCGCGCGTGCCACTCGGGCGAGGGCGTGTCACCGTCCGCGTGCTCGCCGTAGATCTCGAACCGCTCGGCGGTCGGTCCGGCCAGCACCGGGTCGGCGGCGGCCAGCTGCCACCACTCCTTCCAGTCCACCGCGCCGTTCGCCTTCGCCGCGTCCATCCGCGCGTGCCGCTGGGCGCGGTCGGCGGCGTTCAGCCGGGGCGTCGCCGGGTCCGGCATGTGGTCGGCGTTGAGGAAGACCCCGCCCTCCCGGACCAGGCCGGCCAGCTGCCCGTACAGCACGGCCAAATCGTCGCTGTGCAGCCAGTGCAGGGCGGTGGCGGTCAGCACGGCGTCGTAGGAGTCGTACGGCAGCTTCGCCGTCCACCGCGGGTCCTTGAGGTCGGCGCGGACGAACCGCACCCGGTCCTCCCCCGCGAAGTACCCTTCGGCGATGGCGAGCAGCGCCGGGTCGAGGTCGACGCCCGTACTCACGGCCCCCGGCAGCCGCTTGAGCAGCCGGTCCGTGATGCTGCCCGTGCCGCAGGCCAGGTCCAGGACGCGCGGCTCGGGGCCCGCCACCGCCTCGACCATGTCCACCATCACCCGGAACCGCTCCTCGCGGTCCGGCAGGTACCACTCCTGCTGCCGGTCCCAACTCTCCTGCCACGCCTGCCAGTCCGCCTGAGCAATGGCCTCGGCCACCGGAACCCCTCCCACTGTAATACCCTCGAACAGACAACGCCCATTACGGGCTCTGCACGCAGACTAGCCCGCGCCCGGTAAGGACTACAAGTGGAACTGGCCTATTACTCGGACTACGCCGTGCGACTGGTCAACAGCGAGCAGCCGGAGCGCGGCGGCGACACCCTCACCTCGGTCGAGGCCGTACGCGCGCTCTTCGGCGTGGCCCAGCAGAGCGCGCGCCGGGCCACCGACGCCGACGTGACGCGCCTGCGCGCCGTACGGGGCCGGCTGCGCGCCGTCTTCGAGGCGGCCGACTCCGGGGACGAGACGCTCGCCGTCGACCTGCTCAACGCCCTGCTGATGGAGTTCCCGGTCAGCCCCCAGATCTCCGGGCACGAGACCCGGGACGCCGACGGCCGCCCCGACTGGCACCTGCACATCGCCGACCACGCCGCCAACGCCACCGCCGGCTACACGGCCACCGCCTGCATGGGACTGGCCGTCCACCTCACCGAACTGGGCGTGGACCGGCTCGGCATCTGCCGGGCGGCCCCGTGCCGCAACGCCTACCTCGACACCTCCACCAACCGCTCCCGGCGCTACTGCTCCGACCGCTGCGCCACCCGCGCCAACGTCGCGGCCTACCGCGCACGCAAGCGCCAGGAGGCCGCCGGCGGACCGGAGCAGGCGGAGAGCTAGACCCGCCCTGCCGGGGCCCGACCCGTGCATCGGGCCCCGGCGCCGGGTGCCGCGTGCCGGGCCGGCGCCGGGTGCCGGGCTAGCGCCGGGTGCCGCGTGCCGGGCGCAGGGGCCGGACCGGCCGGACCGCCGACAGCGCCCAGGACAGCACCCCGGGGACCGAACGCCGTACCTCCCGCGGCGGGCGCACCCGCAGCCATGCCCTGGCCACTACCAGCTCGTCGGGCACGGTGCCGAACTCGCGGCTGTCGTTCGCCACGTAGGGGTTGTCCCCCTGGACCCACCAGCCTCCGTCGCGCCGCTCCACCGCCCGTTTGACGATGAGCAGATCCTGCCGGAAGGGGTGCTTCAGCACGATCACGTCCCCGGGCCGCACCACCGCGCCGTACTTGACGACCAGCTGGTCGCCGGGGTGCAAGGTGGGCACCATCGAGGGGTTGTACACCTCGGCCAGGCCGATCGTCCGGAGCGGCCCCCTGCCCTCCCGGCCCTGCCCCTGCCCCTGATCGGGCCAGCGCTCATGCACCTGCTCCGGCATCCGGCACCTCCCGGTCCGTTCCTCCACCAGTCCCAGCCTGACACTGGACTTTTGCCCTAAGACCCCCGGGGCACCCGAGAAAAGGCTTCCCGTACCGAGTAATCTCGCACCTGAGAAGACGATCACGAGGAAGGACTGAACATGCTTTCCCGCCTGTTCGCCCCCAAGGTGAAGGTCAGCGCCCACTGCGACCTGCCCTGCGGTGTCTACGACCCGGCCCAGGCCCGCATCGAGGCCGAGTCGGTCAAGGCCGTCCAGGAGAAGTACCAGGCCAACGAGGATGCGGACTTCCGCACCCGCGCTGTCGCCATCAAGGAGCAGCGCGCGGAGCTGGCCAAGCACCACGTTTCGGTGCTGTGGAGCGACTACTTCAAGCCCCCGCACTTCGAGAAGTACCCGGAGCTGCACCAGCTGGTCAACGACACCCTGAAGGCCCTCTCGGCCGCCAAGGGCTCGAACGACCCGGCCACCGGCCAGAAGGCGCTGGACTACATCGCCCAGATCGACAAGATCTTCTGGGAGACCAAGAAGGCCTGACCCGGGCCCCGGCCTCCGGTCCGCGCTCGCGCAGCCGGTGGCCGACTCGACCGCACCCGGTCCGCAGACCGCCGCACGCGGTGGTCATGGCGGGCCGGGTGCGGTCGTTGCACGAGGGGGAACACGGCCACCGCACCCCCGGCAGACGCGTGGCGTCACCGGGGTTTGCCCTGGTCTCCGCTGGGTTACTCGTCGGGGTACGCCGTTCATACGCCGTTCATACGCCGTCCACGCGGACCAACGAGGCAAGTGATCGCATGAGAGAGCCGCCCACCGCGGCGGAGCAGGTACTGACCGCTGCCACCGAAGCGGACCCGCGCGAACTCCCGGAGGTGCTCTGCGCCACCCTGTGCCGGTCCTTGAAGGTGGACGGGGTGACTCTCTCCCTGCTCACCGACACGCCCGACCGGCAGCTCCTGCACGCGAGCGGGACGGCGGCACTGCGGCTGGAACAGGTGCAGTTCGAGATGGGCGAGGGGCCGTGCGTGACGGCCGCGGCGACCGGCAATCCGGTGATCGTGGCCGATCTGCACGGCCGGCTGACGCAGTGGCCGCTCTTCGGCCCGGCGGCCCGCGAGCGGCTGCCGGAGATCGGTGCGGTCTACGCCTTCCCGATGACCGACGGCGACGGCGGACATCCCGTCGGCTCGGTGGACCTGCTGCGGCTGGAGCCGTGGGACCCGGACGAGGCGACCCTGCGGGAATGGGCCGCTGCGACGCGCGCCGTGGGGCTGGCGCTGCTGACGTCGCCGGCCGTCCTGCCGTGGGACCCGACGCCGACGATGGAGGCCCACTGGGGCCGCACGCACCGCGCGGCCGGCGTGCTCTCCCAGCGGATGGGCGTACCCGTCGACGAGGCGCTCGCCCGGCTCCGCGCCGACGCCTTCGGCAGCGGGCGGCCGCTGCCCGACATCGCCGAGGAGACGCTGGCCCGGCTGCTCGGCGGGGCCGGGGACGGGGCAGCCGGGGACGGGCACGGCCCGCGGGGCTCCGCCTGAGGCGGTCCGCCCGCCGGGAGCGTCAGGACCGGCCGGCCGGGCGGAGGGCCGCCGGGTCGAGCGTGCCGTCGAGGACCTTGCGGGCCAGGCCGGCGAGGCGCTCGTGGTGCGTCCTGGCGTAACCGCGGAGCGCGTCGAACGCCTCGTCCACGCCGGTCCCCCAGTGTTCGGCCAGGACCCCCTTGGCCTGCTCGATGACGGTACGGCTGACGAGGGCCGCCTGCACCTGCGCCCGCTCGACGTTGCCCCGCTCCGCGGTGTGCTGCTGGAGGATGGCGATGGTCGCCACGTCCGCGAGCGTCTGGCCCAGGCGTACGTCCGAGGGGCCGAGCGTGTGCGGCCCCGTGTGCAGCAGCCCGATCGCCCCGATGGGCCGCTGCCGCAGTCGCAGCGGCAGCGCGTGGGCGGTGGTGTACCCGGCCTGCCGGGCGCGTTCGGCGAAGGCCGGGGGCAGGCCGGTGCCGGCGCCCGCCGCG
This sequence comes from Streptomyces sp. NPDC050806, assembly GCF_055586425.1. Lineage (NCBI taxonomy): Bacteria > Bacillati > Actinomycetota > Actinomycetes > Kitasatosporales > Streptomycetaceae > Streptomyces > Streptomyces sp. NPDC050806. The sequence goes on from NZ_JBVJIF010000012.1 coordinate 4,109, forward strand.
AGGCCGACGTTCACCCGGGGCTCGCCGGAGCGGTGGCTCTCCGCGCACGGGCCGCCGTGGGCCTGCAGCGCGAACAGCTCCAGCAGCCGGGTGTGTTCCTCGGAGACGGCGAGCACCTGGAGGTCGTCGTGCGGATCGGCGAGCATGATGCCGACCGCGGTGACGTCGAGGAGTTCGACGCCCCGCGCGCACAGCCGGTGCAGGGCGTCGATCAGGTCGAAGTCGTCGATCAACGTGCCGACCGCTTCGCCGAACGCCTGCAGCACCCTTTCCTGCGGAGCCACCGCCATCATCTCCTCTTCCGACCGGACTCGTCCGGCTCGGGTCCATCATTTCGGAAGTCCAGGCGCCTGGCGACCACGTCCTCCGCGACCTCCAGAATGGGCCGCCCGTACCGGTAGGCGTAAGCGCGCAGCCGGAGCAGCGCCTGGGACAGCGGGATCTCCGCCTGCACACTGATCATGCCGGTCGCCTGGTGGACGGCCGCACGGTAGAGGTCGGACGGGCGTTCGGCGGCCATGAGCGCGTCGCTCGCGGCGCCGCCGTCCAGGAGCACGGCGGTCAGCGCTCCGGTCAGTATGAGCGCGTCGTCCATGCCGGCGTCGGACAGCGGTCCCGCCTCCTGCCGCTGGAGGGTCAGCACGCCCAGGCAGACGCGGCCGACCAGCAGCGGGAAACAGAACACCGCGCCGACCCGGAGCGACGCCAGTTCGGGCAGCAGCAGGGGCCAGCGGTCGGCGGGCAGCCGGGCCAGGTCCGGTTCGAGCACCACGGCGCCGCGCGCCACCGCGTCGACGCCCGGTCCCTCGCCCAGCGTGAACTGGAGGTCCTCCAGCGGGCCGCTCACGCCGTTCTGCGAGACCCAGACCAGCTCGGACGCCTGGTCGCTGCTCAGCAGGGACAGGGCCACCCCGTCCACGCCGAGCGCACGGGCACAGATCTCCGGGTCACTGCCGATCAGCCCCCGGTCGCCGCGGACGGGGTGCAAGGTCTGCAGCACGGCGGCCATCCGTGCGCTCGTGCCCACCGGCGTTCACCCGCTCTCCCGTACTCGCCGTGACGGCGGCTCCTGCCCATTCGCAGCGGGCCCTCTCCCAGCCTATCCGCTGGTTCCGTACGCGCAGCGACGTGCGGCCGACCCCACCGGAATCTCCCCCTCCGCACCGCGCACGGACGCTGTCGGAGGGCCGCGGGCGGGGTGCGGACCGGAGCGGGTTCCGGGCTGATTTCCCGGTGCATTCCGCCCAGGAATTGTTTTGGGTGCGTATCGCGGACGGGCGTAACGCGGCAGGGGCACCCGGCGCAGACGGAGATGCGGATGCCGAGCGCAGCCGCGGAATTCCCCGGCCGGCGGCGCGCACCGCCGGCCGTGACCGTTTTCCTGTCGCCGAGGCGTGCCGCGCCGGATTGGACATTCCCGTGAACCGTCCCCACGACTCCGTGCCGGCGCCCGGCCCGCACCCCCCGCAGGGCCCCTACGACGCCGGGTACGCCCCGTACGACCGGGGACAGCCGCAGCCCGCCCACGACGACCGTCCCCGCGAGCGCTACCGGCGCCCCCGCGACGGCGCGGGCACTGCCCGGACGGCACTCATCGTCCACACGATCGCCGACATCGCCGCGGCGTTCCTCGTGCTGTGGATCGCGCTGTACCTGCTCGGCGCGAACCGGGCGAACGTCTTCGTCGACTTCGTGGAGAGCGTCGCGGGCGGGCTCGCGTGGTGGTCGCAGGACATCTTCACCATGGACACCGAGGGCCTCCGGGTGGTGCTCAACCACGGCCTGCCGGCCGTCATCTACCTCCTCGTCGGGCACGGCATCGCCGCGCGGATACGCCGGCTCTGACCGCGGTTCACCCGTCGCGGTCAGCCGGCCGCCTCCCGCAGCCGCGCCGCCCGGGTCTGCAGGTAGCGCTTCTCCGGCAGGCTGAGGGCCCGCTCGGCGGCGCGTGCGTACGCAGCGCGGGCCTCCGCGGTCTCCCCGGCCCGTTCCAGCAGGTGCGCACGGACCACTTCGAGGCGGTGGTGGCCCGCCAGGTGCGGGTCGCCGGAGAGGGTCGCGAGGAGGTCCAGGCCGGCTCGCGGGCCGCTGACCATGGCGAGCGCGACCGCCTCGTTGAGGGTGACCATCGGGCTCGGGGCGATCCGGGCCAGCAGCCGGTACAGGCCGAGGATCTCCCGCCAGTCGGTGTCCTCGGGGCTCGCGGCCTCGTCGTGCACGGCGGCGATCGCGGCCTGGAGCTGGTACGGCCCGAGCGCCGTGCGGCGGAGCGCGTCGCTGACCAGGGCCACGCCCTCGGTGATCGCCGCCCGGTCCCAGGCGCCGCGGTCCTGTTCGGCGAGCGGGACGAGCGATCCGTCGGGCGCCGTGCGCGCGGCGCGCCGGGCGTCGGTCAGCAGCATCAGGGCGAGCAGCCCGGCGACCTCGCCGTCCTCCGGGAGCAGCGCGTGCAGCGCCCGGGTGAGCCGGATCGCCTCGTGGGCCAGCTCGACGCGTTGCAGGCGGCTGCCGGAGGTCGCGGCGTACCCCTCGTTGAAGATCAGGTAGAGGATCTGCAGGACCGCGGCGAGCCGGGCCGCGCGCTCCTCGGGGGCCGGCTGCCGGAAGTGCCCGCCGGCGTCCCTGACCCGCCGCTTGGCGCGGCTGACGCGCTGCGCCATCGTGGCCTCGGGCACGAAATAGGCGCGGGCGATCTCGGGGGTGGTCAGGCCGCCGACCGCGCGCAGTGTCAGCGCGGTCTGGGCGGCCGGGGTCAGCGCGGGGTGGCAGCACAGGAAGAGCAGTGTGAGGGTGTCGTCCTCGTCGGGGGCGCGGCTCTCGCCGGGTGCCGGGGCGTGGAACTCGTCGCGCGGCGTCAGCGCGTACGCCGTCTCCTCCCGCCGCCGGCGCGCCTCCTCACTGCGCAGCAGGTCGGTCAGCCGGCGCGCGCCGACCCTGATCAGCCAGCCACGCGGGTTGTCCGGACGGCCGTCGGCGGGCCACTGGACGGCGGCGGCCAGCAGCGCTTCCTGGACGGCGTCCTCGGCGAGGTCGAAGTGCCCGTACCGGCGGACGAGCGCGCCGAGGACCTGCGGCGCCAGGCGGCGCAGCAGGTCCTCGGTGCGTTCCGGTGCGCCCACGGCACGCGGCCGCTCAGGCGTCGCAGGGCGCGCTGTCGGGGATGGACCGGATGGTGACGGGGCTTTCCCCGGCGCCTTCGGGGGCCGGGCACTGGAGGATGCGCTTCGCGATCTCGGTGGCACGGTCCAGGGAAGCGCACTCCAGCAGCCAGTAGCCGCAGAGCACCTCCTTGGTCTCGCCGTACGGCCCGTCCACGACGGCCGGTACGCCGTCCTCGCCCAGGGTCACGACGCGGGCCTGCGCGGGCTCGCTCAGGCCCTGCCCGTCGAGCATTTCGCCGTTCTCGGCGAGCTCGTTGTTCAGGTCCTCCATAAACTGGAACATCGCCTTCAGGTCGGCCTCGGTCCACCGGACCGCGCCCGAGTCCTTGCCGTTCATGGCGTCGTAGTGGGCCTGGCTCGCCTGGATCATCAGCATGTACTTCACGTCGCTCACTCCTTCGGGAGCTTCCGGCGTCCCCGCTGGGCGCCTCTCATGGGAGACGTCGGAGCCGGCGGCCGGTCCTCGACAGGGGCCGGGAAATTTCCCGAAGAATCTTTCCGGGCGGCCTTACGCACCGCCGCGCACGAGCCTCCGCCAAGAATTCTCCTCGCCCCGGATGTCCGCCGCACGGCATACGGGACGATGCGTCGCACGTGTCTCCAAAGGGCCTATGACCCCACCGGCAGCAGGCGCTCGTTGCGCACCAGCCACTTGCGGTACGCCGTGCTCGACCAGGCCACTTCCATGTACGCGGCCCGCAGGTCGGCGAAGAGCGCGTCGACCCACTCGGTGTCCCGGCCACCGCCCCGGTACGCCAGGAACAGGCGTACGGCCAGCGGGTCGCCGCGCAGCGGGCGGACCACCATCCCGTGGCGGGGGCGGGAGGTCGGCTGGCAGGGCGTGACGACCTCGCCCGCCGCGACCAGGTCGGCCGCCGCGAGGTAGTCGCCGTGCACCACGCGCGGGTCCATCCCGGCCGCGGTGAAGATCCGCCGCAGCCCGGCCCACTCGCCGTCCACCGACGGGTCGACCATCCACTGGTCGTCGGCGAGGTCGGCCAGCGTGACGCACTCCAGCCCGGCAGCCGGGTGCGTGGCCGGAAGGGCCATGAACTGCGGCTCACGGGCGAGGAGTTCCCGTTCGACCAGGCCGTCGGGGACGCGCAGCGGCGTGCCCTCGACCTCGTGCACGAAGGCCGCGTCGAGCTGGCCGGCCGCGACCATCTGGAGCAGGGTGTTGCCGGAGAGGTCGATGCGGATGGTGGTGTCGGTCTCGGGCAGCCGGTCCCGCAGCCGGCGCAGCCAGCCGGCCACCGCGCGGCTTCCCGTACTGCCCACCCGCAGTCGGGTGCCGTGCTCGCGCACCACCGCCGACCGTGTCTCGTCGACCAGCGCGGTCATCTCTGCGACTATCGGCCGGGCACGGTGCAGGACGGTGTGGCCCAGCGGGGTCGGCCGGCTGCCGGAACGCTCGCGGAAGAAGAGCTGACCGCCCAGGGCGTTCTCGATGCGCCGCAGCTGCGTGGTCAAGGAGGGCTGGGTCATGCCCAGTTGCCGGGCGGCCTTGCGTACGCTGCCGGTGTCGGCGATGGCGCACAGCGCGCGTAGGTGCCTCACCTCAAGCTCCACGCGCGGAGCATAACGACGTCCTTACGCGTCGCACCAGCCACCCAAACCCCGCGAACCACGCATTCCCCATGGGTTATTGGATTGTCCTATCGCCACATGAAATCTCCGCGGCCGTGAATATCTCGCGCAGACTCAGCGGCACCACAGTTCATCCGCGGGCCCCGGCCGTTGCCCCACACCTCGGCCGGGCCCCCGGACACTAAGGAGCCCCCCACATGAGATCTCCGAAGTCGACGCTGTCCGCCGCCCTTGGTCTGGGCCTGGCCGCGACCCTCGCCGCCGCGATGCCCGCCGTGGCCACCCCCTCGCACGCCCCGACGGACCACCGGGTCACCGCGGCGCAGTACGTCGGTTCGGCCGCCGAGAAGGCCGACACCAAGCGCTTCTTCGAGGCCGTGCTGAAGTCGGCGCTCGCCAAGCAGAAGAAGACCGGCGCCGCCTCGGTGACGGTGACGTACGACGCGAGCGGCGCGCCCACCTTCGCGCAGCAGATATCCGCGAGCGCACAGATCTGGAACAGCGCCGTCTCCAACGTCAAGCTCCAGGCGGGCAGCGGCGGCGCGGACTTCTCGTACCGGGAGGGCAACGACCCGCGCGGCTCCTACGCCAGCACCGACGGCCACGGCAGCGGCTACATCTTCCTGGACTACGCGCAGAACCAGGAGTACGACTCCACCCGCGTGACCGCGCACGAGACCGGCCACGTCCTCGGCCTGCCGGACCACTACGAGGGTCCGTGCAGCGAGCTGATGTCCGGCGGCGGCCCCGGCCCGTCCTGCACCAACTCCCAGCCGGACGCCAACGAGCGCGCGAAGGTCGACCAGCTCTGGGCGAACGGCCTGAAGGGCGTCCAGCTGAACAAGGCGTCCTGACCCACCGGGACTGTCGGCCGTCGGCCGACTGCCGATGACCATGGGCCGACGGCCGGCCACCACGGGCCGGCACTGAAACGCGCGGCGGGGTCCACGAGCCCCGCCGCGTGCATCCCCCCACAGCGCGCGCCCTCCCGGGCCGCGCGTTCCACCCCCCGCCACGTGCGGTGGCCTCCCCCACCGCGGCACCCCTCCGCGCGTTTCAGTGCAGCTCCCCGCGCTCCGCCCGGCTCCTCGTACCGCCCCCGCCCCGGCCCGTAGCGGTCCGGGGTTTTTTGACACGTCCAAACATGGGATGTTCCTATCATCGGTGCACTCGCGTCACATCGATCCCGGCCCCTCGGCGGTCCGGACACCGAGAGGGGACGGCAGCCGATGCCGTTGCGCAGCACCACCCGCACCAGCCTGGTGGACCTGGTCATCGACCAGATGGAGGGCCTGATAGCCGCCGGCGAGTGGGCGGTCGGCACGAAGATCCCGGCGGAGCCGGTGCTCGTCGAGCAGCTCGACGTCGGCCGCAACACCGTCCGCGAGGCGGTCCGCGCCCTCGTGCACACCGGCATGCTGGAGCCGCGCCAGGGCGACGGCACGTATGTGCGCGCCAGCAGCGACTTCGGGGCCGCCGTGCAGCGCAGGCTGCGCCGCTCCTGCGAGCTGGAGGCCTACGAGGTCCGCGCTTCCCTGGAGCGGGACGCCGCCCGGTACGCGGCGCTACGCCGCACCGAGGAGGACGTCACCGCGCTCCGCGCCGCTCTCACCGACCGCGACGCCGCCTGGCGCGCGGGCGACACCGCGGCCTTCATCGAGGCCGACATCGCCTTCCACCGCACCGTCGCCGCCGCCGCGCACAACAGCGTCCTGGCCGATCTCTACGGGCACCTCACCGACGCGCTGCGCGCCACGCTGCGGTCGGTCGTCGCGGCGCCCGTGCCCGACGCGGTACGCCACCAGTTCGACGCGCACGCCGCGATCGTCGACGCCATCGAGGCCGGGGACGCGGACGCCGCGGAACGGGCCGCGCTGACGCACCTCGACGAGGCGGCCACGGCCCTTCGGGAGCAGGCATGACAGCACAAGAGAGCGGGACGGCGATACGCACCGAAGGGGCCGCGACCGCCACCCCTGTGGGAGAGCCCGCGCCCGTCCCCCCGAGTACCGCGCGCGGCACGCTCTATCTGGCGGCGGGCGTCGTCCTGCTCGCCCTGAACCTGCGCCCGGCGCTGGTCGCCGTCTCCCCGCTGGCCGACACCATCCGCGAGGACAGCGGCATGTCGGCCGCCGCCACCAGCCTGCTGACCGCCCTCCCGCTGCTCTGCTTCGGCCTGCTCGCGCCCGTCGCGCCGCGGCTGGGCCGGCGCTTCGGGCTGGAGCGGTCGCTGCTCGGCACCATGGTGCTGATCTGCGTCGGCACCGCGCTGCGACTGGCCGACCAGGTGGCCGCGCTGTTCGCCGGCACCGTCGTCATCGGCGCCGGCATCGCCGTGGCCAACGTGCTGCTCCCCGGCCTGATCAAGCGGGACTTCCCCACCAGGACCGGGCTGATGACCGGGCTGTACTCCATGTCGCTCTTCGGCGGCGCCGCCCTCGCCGCGGGAGTGACGGTGCCGCTGCGGTCCGCCACGGGCCTCGGCTGGCAGGCCACGCTGGCCTGCTGGGGCTCGCTCGCGGTGCTCGCACTGCTGGTCTGGCTGCCGCAGCTGCGGTCCCGTACGCGAGTGCCGGCAGACGCCGCGCGGCAGGCGGCGCATCCGGTGCGCGGCCTGTGGCGGTCCCCGCTGGCCTGGCAGGTCACCGGCTACATGGGCCTGCAGTCGCTCAGCTACTACGCGGCGACCGCCTGGCTGCCGACCATGCTCACGGACGCCGGGACGAGCGCGGGCGACGCGGGCTGGATGCTGTCCTTCTCCTCGCTGCTGGGCATCGCGGGCTCCTTCCTGGCACCCGTGATCGCGGGCCGCAGGCTGCGCACGGGCCACCTGGCCGCGCTGGGCGCGGTGCTGTGCGCCGCGGGTCTGGCCGGGGTGCTGGCGGCGCCGGTGTCCGGGGCCTACGTCTGGATGACCCTGCTCGGCCTGGGCCAGGGTGCCGCGATCAGTCTCGCGCTGCTCTTCATCGTGCAGCGCGCGCCGGACACGAGGCACGCGTCCCAGCTGTCCAGCATGGCGCAGTGCTTCGGGTACGTCCTGGCCGCGACCGGCCCGGCCGTCCTGGGCGCCGTGCACGACGCCTCCGGCACCTGGACGGTCCCGGTCGTCGTCCTGCTCGCCCTGCTCGTCCCGCAGGTCCTCACGGGCCTCGGGGCCGCCCGGGACCGGCACGTCGCGGGCGAGGGGTGAACCGGAAGGCCGTGATCGGCATACTGGGCGGCGCCCGACCGTAGTCGCCCCGGAGCCGCCCATGTCCATGATCCGCCACCTCCGCAGAGCCGTACGCCTGCCCCAGCAGCGCAGCCACGGGGTCGACCTGGCCCACCCGGCGCGCTCACCGCTCGGTACCGCGGTCGTCAACTGCGCGGTGTACGCGGACGGGGTGCGGCTGGCCGGCGACCACCCGGTCGAGGAGGCGGTGCGCAAGGTCCGCGCCTCGGGGGACGGCTTCGTGTGGATCGGACTGCACGAGCCCTCCGAAGCGGAGTTCGCCGACATCGTGGAGCTGTTCGGACTGCACCCGCTGGCCGTGGAGGACGCGGTCCTCGCGCACCAGCGCCCCAAGCTGGAGCAGTACGACACCAACCTCTTCACCGTCTTCAAGACCGCCTGCTACGTCGAGCACGACCGGCTCACCGCGACCAGCGAGGTGGTGGACACCGGCGAGATCATGGTCTTCACCGGCGAGGACTTCGTGATCACCGTCCGGCACGGCGGCCACGGCTCGCTCGGCCCGCTGCGCGAGTCCCTGGAGGCCCTGCCCGAGCAGCTCGCGCTCGGCCCCTCCGCCGTCCTGCACGCCATCGCCGACCTGGTCGTCGACGACTACCTGGAGGCCACGGCGGCCGTCCAGGACGACATCGACGAGGTGGAGAGCGCGGTCTTCGCCGAGAACGGGCGGAACGCCGACGCCGGCCGGATCTACCAGCTCAAGCGCGAACTGCTGGAGCTGAAGCGGGCCGTGGCCCCGCTGGACCGCCCGCTGGACCGGCTCTCCACCGAGCCGCTGGCGCAGGTCGACCCGCGGATACGGACCTACTTCCGGGACGTCGCCGACCACCTGGCGCGGGTCAACGAGCGCATCACGGCCTTCGACGAGCTGCTGAACTCCATACTCCAGGCACACCTCGCGCAGGTCACCATCGCGCAGAACGAGGACATGCGCCGCATCAGCGCATGGGTCGCGATCCTGGCCGTGCCCACGATGGTGTGCGGCGTGTACGGCATGAACTTCGAGCACCTGTGGGGCAAGGACTCGGTCTACGGATATCCGGTGGTCATGCTCGTGATCGTGGCGGCCTGCGCGGTGATCCACCGGGGCTTCAAGCGCAACGGCTGGCTGTAGCGGCGCACGGAGGGCGCCGCGAGCGGGCCGTACCGGTGCGGGGCGGCACGGCCCGCGGCGCTCAGCGCCCGGCGATGCCCAGCGCCTTCGCCTCCTTCTCCGGAGGCACGCCCTTCTGCGGACGGTCCGGCCGCTGCGGCACCTGTCCGCCCAGGGACCGCATCCAGTCCCAGGTGTCCGCCACCGTCTCCGCCACCGGCCGGCAGCGCAGCCCCGCGGCGTGGGCCTTCTCCACCCCCGTGCGGTGCAGGGAGTCGTAGTACCCCGCGTACTCCGGACCCCCCGGCGGCACCCACACCGGCAGCTCCGTCCACGGCTCGATGCCGGCCGCGAGCACGTCCTCGGGCGCGGTCCAGCGCAGCTCGGCGTCCGACCCCGTGACCTCGGCGCAGACCTCCAGCAGGCTGCCCATGGTGGCGTGCCCGCTCCTGCTGACCAGGTTGTGCGGGCCGGCCAGCCCCGACTCGACGGCATGCAGGATCCAGTCGGCGAGGTCGCGGACGTCGATGTACTGGAGCGGGAGGCCGGACGGCCCCGGCGCCAGAACGGGGCCGCCGCGGGCGATCCGGGTCAGCCACCACGGCAGCCGCCCGACGTTCTCGTACGGGCCCATGATCAGCCCGGCCCGTGCGAGCAGCGCCCCACCGTCGCCGAAGGACTCCGTGGCCGCCAGCTCACCGCCCCGTTTGGCCTCCTCGTACGGCACGTCGCCCGCGTCCGGCGCGCCCGCCACCAGCGGGGCCTCCTCGCCCAGCCCCGCCGCCTTCGGGAACGCGTACACCGAACCGCTCGACACGTAGGCGTAGCGTCCCGCCCGGCCCGCCAGCAGCCGGGCCGCTTCGCGCACCGCCGTGGGCGCCCAGGCCCAGGTGTCCACGACCGCGTCCCACTCCCCCGTGCGCAGCGCGGCGAGCCCTTCAGGGGCGGTGCGGTCCCCGTGCAGTACCGCCGCGCCCCGCGGTGCCTCGTGCCGGCCCCGGTGGAACACCGTGACCTGCCATCCCTTCGCGAGGGCCGCCTCGGTGACGGCCCGCCCGACGAACTCCGTACCACCCAGAATCAGCAGTCTCATGGTGGCGACTCTGCCCGCACGGCAGTTCGGGCGCACCACGCCTCGCTCACAGCGGAATCGCCGGGTGACGGTCGGAAGTCTCCAGATCCGCGCGCCGAAGACTGTACGGACTCGCACCCTGTGACGCGCGCGTACCACCAACACTTGTGAGGTCGATATTCCGCTTCCGTTCGCCCTCAGGGGGAGAAGATGACCGGGTCGCGCGTCCTGGCGCTGGGCCACTACCAGCCGGCCAAGGTGCTCACCAACGACGACCTGGCCGAGCTCGTCGACACCGACGACGCCTGGATCACCAGCCGGGTCGGCATCCGTACGCGCCACGTCGCGGCGCCCGACGAGACCGTGGACGCGATGGCGGCGGCGGCCGGGGCGAAGGCCCTGGCGGCGAGCGGCCTGGCCCCCGCCGACATCGACCTGGTGCTCGTCGCCACCTGCACGGCGACGGACCGGTCCCCGAACACGGCCGCCCGGGTGGCCGCCCGGCTCGGGCTGGCGGCGCCCGCCGCGATGGACGTCAACGTGGTGTGCGCGGGCTTCACCCACGCCCTGGCCACCGCCGACCACGCCGTCAAGGCCGGCTCGGCGCGCTCCGCGCTGGTGATCGGCGCGGAGAAGTTCACCGACGTCGTGGACTGGTCGGACCGCTCGACCTGCGTCCTCGTGGGCGACGGCGCGGGCGCCGCGGTGGTGACGGCCGCGGCGGAACCGGAGATCGGCCCCGTGCTGTGGGGCTCGGTACCCGAGATGGGCGACGCGGTGCGCATCGAGGGCGAGCCCGCGCGCTTCTCCCAGGAGGGCCAGACGGTCTACCGCTGGGCCACCACCCAGCTGCCGGCCATCGCCCGGCAGGTGTGCGAGCGCTCCGGCGTACGACCCGAGGAGCTGGCCGGCGTGGTCCTGCACCAGGCCAACCTGCGGATCATCGAACCGGTCGCGGAGCGCATCGGGGCGGTCAACGCGGTGATCGCCCGGGACGTCGTGGAGTCCGGCAACACCTCGGCGGCATCCGTGCCGCTGGCCTTCTCGAAGCTGGTCGAACGGCGCGAGATCCCCTCGGGCGCGCCGGTCCTGCTCTTCGGGTTCGGCGGCAACCTCTCCTACGCGGGGCAGATCGTCCGCTGCCCCTAGAGGCGGCGCAGTACGGGGCCCGTACGGGTGCACGGCGCGGGGACGTCCGATTCGTTCAAGACGGCCGCCCCCACGCGTTCGTACGCTCGGCCCATGACTGAGCGACACACCACCCCGAACACCGCCGGCGCCGCCGCGCAGGCCGCCCCGGCACCCCGCTTCGCCGCGATCGGCCTGGCAGCCGCCGACATGGCCGCCTCGTTCGCCTTCTACCGGCGCCTCGGCCTGGACATCCCGGCGGAGGCCGACTCAGCCCCGCACGCGGAGGCGCAGCTGCCGGGCGGGCTGCGGCTGATGTGGGACAGCCACGAGACGCTGCGCTCCATCGATCCGGACTGGACGCCGTCCCCCGGGGCCACCCCGCACCTCGCCTTCGAGTGCGCGGGCCCGGAGGCCGTCGACGCCCTCTACGCGGAGCTGGTCGCTGCCGGACACCGCGGCGAGAAGAAGCCGTGGGACGCCGTCTGGGGCCAGCGGTACGCGGTCGTCCTGGACCCGGACGGCCACGGCGTCGACCTCTTCGCGCCGCTGGCCTGACGGGCAGGGCTCGACCGGCCGGGCGCCGGATCCGCACCGCCTCAGAACACCGACCACCCGGTGAGCGTCGTGAAGTGGTCCAGGGCCGCCGCGCCGGCGACCGAGTTGCCGCGCGCGTCCAGCCCCGGGCTCCAGACGCACAGCGTGCAGCGCCCGGGGACGATCGCCACGATGCCGCCGCCGACCCCGCTCTTGGCGGGCAGCCCCACCCGGTACGCGAACTCACCGGCGGCGTCGTACGTACCGCAGGTCAGCATCACCGCGTTGATCCGCTTGGCGTCCCGCGCCGCCAGCAGCCGGGACCCGTCGGCGCGCAGCCCGTGGCGCGCGAGGAAGCCGCCGGCGGTGGCCAGGTCCCGGCAGCTCATCTCGATCGAACACTGCCAGAAGTAGTGCTCGATGACGCTGGGCACCGGGTTCTCCAGGTTGCCGAAGCTCGCCATGAAGTGGGCCAGCGCGGCGTTCCGGTCGCCGTGGTCGGCCTCGGAGCCGGCGACCGCCCGGTCGAAGGCGATGTCCGGGTTACCGCTCTCCTCCCGCAGGAAGTCCAGCATCGCCGTGCTGGCGTCCCCGGTGAGGGTCTGCAGCCGGTCGGTGACGACCAGCGCCCCGGCGTTGATGAAGGGGTTCCGCGGGATGCCGTGCTCCCACTCCAGCTGCACCAGGGAGTTGAACGGCGTACCCGAGGGCTCGCGGCCCACCCGCTCCCAGATGCTCTGGTCCCCCTGTGCCAGAACGAGGGCGAGGGAGAAGGCCTTCGAGACGGACTGCACGGAGAACGGGACCTCCCAGTCCCCGACCCCGTACACGTCCCCGTGGATGTCGGCCAGCGCGATCCCGAAGCGGTCCGGCGAGACGCACTCCAACGCGGGGATGTAGTCGGCGACCTTCCCCTGCCGTACGAGCGGCTTCGCCTGTGCCGCCACCTCCTCCAGAACGCCCTGGTAGTCCATGGTCCACACGCTATCCCGGCGCGATGACCGCCCCCAGCGGAGCACCTGCCAGCGCCTTCACCTCGCGCGCCAGGTGGGCCTGGTCGGCATACCCGGCGACCGCGGCGACCTGCGCGTACGGCATGCCGGAGCGGGCCAGGTCCAGGGCGCGCACCAGGCGCAGCACCCGGCCGAGGGTCTTCGGGCCGTACCCGAAGGCGGCCAGGCAGCGGCGGTGCAGCTGGCGCTCGCCCACGCCCACCGCGTCGGCCAGCTCGCCGACCGGGGTGCCCCGGGCCGCCGCCCGCGCGATGAGGGCGCCCGCCGGGTCGGGCGCGGCCCCGGCCCGGAGCCGGCCGGCGGCCACCCCCTCCAGAAGCCGGCCGGGCTCGCCCGCCCCGGCCAGCCGGTCGGCAAGCTGCCGCACCCGGCCCGCCGGCCACAGGTCGGCGAGGGGAACGCGCAGGTCGCGGAGTTCGTGCGCGGGCACCCCGAAGACGGCGGGGCCCTGCCCCGGAGCGAAGCGCAGGCCGACGACGGGCGACTCCGGGGCGCGCTCGGCGGGCTGCGGCAGGTGGGCACGGGTGTCCGGGCCCGCGACCAGGAGCCGGCCGTCGTACCAGATCAGGTCCGTGCAGCCGTCGGGCAGCACGGGGCGCGGCGCCGGGTCGGGGGACTTGGTCCACACGACCGCACCGGGCAACTCGGACGGCCGTTCCTGGTACACGTCTCCAGCCTGGCACGGGAACCGCCGCCGCGCCCCGCCCGTTGATCGGGTACGGCACGCACCGGGCCGGCTCAGGCGGGCGCCGGTGTCTGCGCAACCGAAGGACCGACGCGGAGGGCAGCACGATGGCGGGATTCCTGGACCGTGCCAAGGAGCAGGCGCAGCGCGGCCTGGCACAGGGCAAGCAGAAGGTGGACGAGGTGCAGCAGCAGCGCGCGGGTTCCGACCTGCTGAAGCGGCTGGGCGCCGCGTACTACGCGGAGCGGCGCGGCAGCGGCTCCCCGGAGGCCACGGCGGCGGCCGTGCAGGCTCTGGAGGCGCACATCGCCGTGCACGGGGACGGCTTCCTGCGCGGCTGACGGCGGCGGGCGCCGGTCGTGCGCCACCGCGGACGCCGGCGTGCGCAGCGCGGCGGAGTTCCCTGGGTGCCCTCGCGCGAAACCCGGCCCGCGGGGACATATGTCCAGCGTATGCCCCGTAAGCGGCCGGTTCGCCTCGCATTGGCCGCGAACTGCTGACCCCGAACCTCCCGTTCCAGTACAAGCGATTTACGAGGCGGTACGCGATCGGCGGCCGTCGTCCACCTGGAACGGAGGCGCCCATGGCCTCACCCATGTCGGCGGACAGATTCCTCGAAGCGCTGCGGGACGAAGGGCTGCGCGTCGTCGAGGTCGGCGACTGGCGTACCCACAACCGCAACCACAAGGGCCCCTGGGGCGGGGTGCACGGCGTGATGGTCCACCACACCGTGACCTCGGGTGCCGAGGAGACCGTGCAGCTCTGCTACGACGGCCACCCGGAGCTGCCGGGCCCGCTGTGCCACGGCGTGATCACCAAGGACGGCACGGTCCACCTGGTCGGCCACGGCCGCGCCAACCACGCGGGGCTCGGCGACGGCGACGTCCTGCAGGCGGTGATCGCCGAGAAGCGGCTGCCGCCGGACAACGAGGCCGACACCGACGGCAACCGCGTCTTCTACGGCTTCGAGTGCGAGAACCTCGGCGACGGTGCGGACCCGTGGCCGGACGTGCAGATGGAGGCCATCGAGAAGGCGACGGCCGCGTTGTGCCGGGTGCACGGCTGGAACGAGCGCTCGGTCATCGGCCACCTGGAATGGCAGCCGGGCAAGGTCGACCCGCGCGGCTTCACGATGGACGCGCTGCGGGAGCGCATCGGAAAGCGGCTGCGCTGACCCGTACGGGAGCGCGGCCGCCGTGGCCTCCGGCCGACCCGGCCCACTGCCGGGCGGGCCGGGCGCCCGGCGGTCTGCGGTCTGCGGTCTGCGGTCTGCGGTCTGCGGTCTGCGGTCTGCGGTCTGCGGTTCCGTACACCGATTCGGTCCGCGGGGGCTGTCGCGCCGACAATGGGGGCGTGACCGGCACCGTCCCCGACCCGACGACGCTGCGGCCGCGCCTGCCCTCCCCGGTCCAGGAGATCGAGGACGACCGGTTCGCGCGCCGCGGCGTTCGCCTGCTGCTCAAGCGGGACGACCTGATCCACCCGGACCTGCCGGGCAACAAGTGGCGGAAGCTGGAGCCCAACCTCCGCGCCGCCGCGGCGGCCGGCGACCGCACGCTCCTCACGTTCGGCGGCGCGTACTCCAACCATCTGCGCGCCACGGCGGCGGCGGGCCGCCTGCTGGGCCTGGCGACCATAGGCGTCGTGCGGGGCGAGGAGCTGGCGGACCGGCCGCTGAACGGTTCCCTGGCCCGCTGCGCCGCCGACGGCATGCGGCTGCACTTCATCGACCGGGCCCGCTACCGCCGCAAGGACGACCCCGAGGTGCTCGACGCGCTCCGCGCGCGCTTCGGGCCGTACCGGCTGGTCCCCGAAGGCGGCAGCAACGCGCTCGCCGCCCGCGGCTGCGCCGCACTGGGCCAGGAGCTGGCCGGGTCCGCCGACGTCGTGGCCGTGGCCTGCGGCACCGGCGGCACCCTCGCGGGGCTGGCCGCCGGGCTCGCCCCGGGGCAGCGGGCCCTCGGCTTCCCCGTCCTGAAGGGGGGCCCGGGGCCCGGCCACTTCCTGGCCGCTGACGTGCTGCGCCTCCAGGAGGCGGCCTTCGGGGGCCGGCGCGGCGACTGGCGGCTGGACCCGGATTTCCACTGCGGCGGATACGCCCGCACCACGCCCGCGCTGGAGGAGTTCGCCGCGGACTTCGAGGCGCGGCACGGCCTGCCCCTGGAGCGGATATACGTGGCGAAGCTGCTGCTGGGCCTCGTGACGCGCGCCGAGGAGGGCGCCTTCGCGCCGGGCACCACCGTGGCCGCGGTGATCACCGGCACGCCCTGACGCGGCGCGTCCCGTGGGTGGCGGGCGGCGCGTCCGCAGCGCTACTCCGGGCTCACCGTCTCCCGGTAGGCCGCCGCCTCCTCCAGGTCCAGCCGGCGCAGCAGGGTCCGCAGCATCTCGTCGTCGATCCGCCGCGCGTCCCGCAGCTGTACGAAGACCTCGCGTTCCGCGCCGATCATCTCCCGGGCGAGCCGCAGGTAGGTCGCCTCCACCGACTCCCCCGTCTCCGCGTTCGGCGGCCCCAGCCGCTCCCACACGGCGTTGCGGCGCCGCTCCAGGACCGTGCGCAGCCGGTCCTCCAGGGGCCCCGGCAGCTTGTTGCGCGGATCCTCCAGGAGCGTGCGCAGCCGCTCCTCCGCCGCGTCCGACGCGTCGTTCTGTGCCTGCGCCTCGGCGAGCGTCTCGGCCCGCGGGTCCGGACGGGGCAGCTTCAGGAGCCGGATCAGCGGCGGCAGCGTCAGCCCCTGGATCACGAGGGTGCCGATGACGGTGCTGAAGGTGAGGAAGAGCACCAGGTTGCGCGCGGGGAACGGCTCCCCGTCGTGCAGCGTCACCGGGATGGAGAAGGCGATCGCCAGCGAGACCACGCCGCGCATCCCGGCCCATCCGACGATCACCGGCGCCGCCCGGGTCACCCCGGGCTCGCGCTCCCGGATGCGCGGCGACAGCCACCGGGGCAGATAGGTCGCGGGGAAGACCCACACGAAGCGCGCGAGCACGACCACCACGAAGACCACCGCGGCGTACGTGAGGGCCTGCGCGGCACTGAACTCCCCCAGCCCCCGCAGCACGACCGGGAGCTGGAGCCCGATGAGCGCGAAGACCGCGGACTCCAGCACGAAGGAGACCATCGACCACACCGCGGCCTCCTGGAGCCGCGTCTCGAAGTTCACCTGCCACGAGCGGTGCCCGAGGTAGAGCCCGACCACCACGACGGCGAGCACTCCGGAGGCCCCCACCTGCTCCGCCGCCGCGTACGCCACGAACGGGATGAGCAGCGACAGGGTGTTCTCCAGCAGCGCCGAGTCCCGCAGCTTGCAGCGCAGCCAGTGCAGCGGCCCCATGAGGACCAGCCCGATCCCGACACCGCCGACCGCCGCGATCGCGAACTCCTTCAGGCCGCCCGCCCAGGTCGCGCCCTCCCCGACGGCGGCGGCCAGCGCCACCTTGTAGGCGGTGATCGCGGTGGCGTCGTTGACCAGCGACTCGCCCTGCAGGATGGTCGTGATCCGGCCGGGCAGCCGCAGCCGGCGCGCGATGGCGGTGGCCGCCACCGCGTCCGGAGGCGCGACGACCGCACCCAGTACGAGGGCCGCGGTCAGCGGCAGGTCCGGGATCACGAGGTACGCGGCGTACCCGACGACGACCGTCGCGAAGAGCACGTAGCCGATCGACAGCAGCGCCACGGGGCGCAGATTGGCCCGCAGGTCCAGGTACGAGCTCTCCAGCGCCGCCGTGTGCAGCAGCGGAGGCAGCAGCAGGGGCAGCACGATGTGCGGGTCGAGCGGATACTCGGGGACGCCGGGCAGATATCCGGCGCCCAGCCCGGCGGCGACCAGCAGCAGGGGCGCGGGCACCGGGGTGCGCCGCGCGAGCCCCGCGACCGCCGCACTCCCGGCGACCAGCAGCAGCAGTGGCATCACGTCCATGGCACGACCCCGTCCCCGCGTTCCGGCTAACCTGGCAATCATGAGCGAGTGCACGCACGTTCTCGAACTGCCGCGCCCCGAACCGGCCGCACTGAGCGACACCTGCCCCGAGTGCCTCGCCGTCGGCAGCCACCCCGTGCAGCTGCGGCTCTGTCTGGTCTGCGGCCACGTCGGCTGTTGCGACTCCTCGCCGTACCGGCACGCCACCGAACACTTCGAGACGACCGGGCACCCGGTGATGCGCTCCTTCGGCGCCGGCGAGGACTGGCGCTGGTGCTTCGCCGACAAGTCCCTGGTCTGAACACGGGACGCGCGGCCGGTTGTCAGTGGTGCCCGCTAGCCTTCACGGCATGATCCGCACCGCGACACCCGCCGATGTCCCCGCCGTCCATGCCATGATCCGCGAGCTCGCGGAGTACGAGCGCGAGCCGGAGTCCGCGAAAGCGACCGAAGAGCAGCTGCGCGACGCGCTGTTCGGTGACCATCCGGCGGTCTTCGGACTGATCGCGGAGGAGTCCGGCACCCCCGTGGGCTTTGCCCTGTGGTTCCGGAACTTCTCCACCTGGACGGGCACGCACGGTGTCTACCTGGAAGACCTGTACGTCCGCCCCGAGCACCGCGGCGGAGGACACGGCAAGGCGCTCCTGGCCACCCTGGCGCAGATCTGCGTCAGCCGCGGATACGGACGTTTTGAATGGTCAGTCCTGGATTGGAATGAACCGTCCATCGGTATATACAAGTCGATCGGTGCACAGCCCATGGACGAATGGACCGTCTTCCGGCTCACTGGAGAGGCACTGCACGACCTCGCGGCGACTGCAGATGTCAACGCAGCGTAACCGGAGCCGATTTGACAGTGCAGACCCCTAGCCACTGTCCGTACCCGTAGGCTTACAATGAGTGACACTCGTAGGTTTGCGGGACACTGCGAGTCCCACCGTCGTGCCAGGTCGGCAGCCACGCCGATCCCGGGCGACATCGCACCGCAGATCGCGATAGCGTCACACAGCGCATGCGCTGTGCCGGGTGGCCGTTCCTTCCGCCGGGAGGATCCGGTCCGGCATGAATATCAGCTCAAACAGCTTGTGTCACCTTGGAGGTGAGGGTGTCCCAGATCGCAGGCGAGCCCGGGAATCAGGACTTCGTGGAAGTCCGGCTGCCCGCTGCGGGTGCCTACCTTTCGGTGCTGCGTACGGCCACGGCCGGACTGGCAGCCCGTTTGGACTTCACCCTCGACGAGATCGAGGATCTGCGCATCGCCGTCGACGAGGCGTGCGCGATCCTCCTGCAGCAAGCCGTCCCCGGCAGTGTGCTGAGCTGCGTCTTCCGCCTGATCGACGACGCGCTGCAGGTGACCGTGTCGGCTCCCACCACCGACGGCCGCGCTCCGGAGCGCGACACCTTCGCCTGGACGGTGCTCTCCGCACTGGCCGGCAAGGTCGACTCCACCGTCGCGGAGGACCGGACGGTCAGCATCAGTCTGTACAAGGAGCGCGGCGCCGGTCCCGGACCGTCATGACCGAAGAGGGGGCCCTGTGAAGGATCTGGAGCGCGGCGCGCGGATGGAGCCGAGACTGGCCATCCCCGAGCAGCAGGCCCGGCCGCACCCGATGGGCACGGACGACCTCAGCGGCCGGTTGAACGCGGCGGAGCAGGCAGAGCGGGCGGACCACATGGACCACAGCGAGCAGCAGCGGCAGCAGCAGGATCCGCAGCATCACCCCCACGATGCGCACGATCCGCAGGACCGCAGCGGTGCCCGCGCGATGTTCTACGAGCTGCGCAAGCTTCCGGAGGGCTCCGACGAGCGCGCGGAGCTGCGCAACACCCTGGTCCGGATGCACCTCCCCCTGGTGGAGCATCTCGCCCGGCGCTTCCGCAACCGCGGCGAGCCGCTGGACGACCTGACCCAGGTCGCCACGATCGGTCTGATCAAGTCGGTGGACCGGTTCGACCCGGAGCGCGGCGTGGAGTTCTCCACGTACGCCACCCCGACCGTGGTCGGCGAGATCAAGCGGCACTTCCGCGACAAGGGCTGGGCGGTCCGCGTGCCGCGCCGGCTGCAGGAGCTCCGGCTGTCGCTGACCACGGCAACCGCGGAGCTCTCCCAGCGGCACGGCCGTGCGCCCACGGTGCACGAGCTGGCAGAGCATCTGCGGATCTCCGAGGAGGAGGTGCTGGAGGGGCTGGAATCGGCCAATGCCTACAGCACCCTCTCGCTGGACGTTCCCGACACCGACGACGAGTCCCCCGCGGTCGCCGACACCCTGGGCGCCGAGGACGAGGCGCTGGAGGGCGTGGAGTACCGCGAATCCCTCAAGCCGCTGCTGGAGGACCTGCCGCCGCGCGAGAAGAAGATCCTGCTGCTGCGCTTCTTCGGCAACATGACCCAGTCGCAGATCGCCCAGGAGGTCGGCATCTCGCAGATGCACGTCTCCCGGCTGCTGGCCCGCACCCTGGCCCAGCTCCGCGACAAGTTGCTGGTCGAGGAGTAGCCGACTCCGGCGGGGCGGGAGACCGCCGGGCCCGCACGCTTCCGGCCGCGACACCCACGGGCGCGGGCCGCACCGATCCGCCGTACGGGCTCCTGCGGGAGCCTCCGGCCCCGGTGCGGCCCGCGCCCGTCGCCGTACGTCCGTACAGACCCGGCGCACGGCCTCCCCGCTTCTCCGCGTCCGCCGGCGCGCAACCGATGGGCGCGCCCCCTGTCACGCCCGCGCGGACCCGGCGCATGACGGCGGCCCACACCGAGGTCAGCGGAAGGGGCCGGGCGCGTACGCGGGCGCAGCCGGCTTCGTCACCTGAGCCGCCGCTCCGACGCCAGGGCCCGGCCGTGTCGTCGGACACCCCGGGCCGACGGCCGCTACGCGTCCTCGCGCGGCCCGATGCCCAGGGCTTCGGTGGCTGTCGGGTTGACCAGCAGGCCGAGGACGACGAGGGCCACCACGCCCAGCACCACGCCGCCCGCGAGCAGCGCGCCGCCGCCGTTGATCAGCGTCCACGCCACCGGCAGCGCCACGATCTGGGTGATCAGCGAGGGCCCGCGGCTCCAGCGCCGCCGCAGCCACAGCCCGCGCGCGGCGATCAACGGCAGCAGCGCCAGCACGATCATGGTGATGCCGCCCATCTCGGCCTGGCGCGGGCTGTCCGGCGAGCCGGTGAGCCCGTCGACCAGCATGTAGACGCCCAGCGCCGCCAGCGCGAGGCCCTCCAGGCCGGTGAGCACCGCCGCCGCGGTCAGCCGGCGCGGCCGCGGACCGGCCGGTTCGGGGGCGGGCGCGGGGGCGGCTGCGGTGCGGTTCTGCTTGCTGCTGCTCACCCCTGCAGGGTACTGCCGGGGCCCGGTCCACCTGACGGGCAGGGCTGGGCCCCCGTACCAGCAGGTAGGTACCCTGCATCCCATGCGTGCACTTCTTGTGGTCAACCCCGCGGCAACCACCACCAGCGCGCGCACCCGTGACGTACTGGCCCACGCGCTGGCCAGCGACCTGAAGCTGGAGGTCGCGCAGACCGAGTACCGCGGACACGCGCGCGACCTGGCCCGCCGGGCCGCGGAGAGCGGCGAGACGGAGCTGGTGGTCGCGCTCGGCGGCGACGGCACGGTCAACGAGGTCGTCAACGGTCTGCTGACGCACGGCCCCGATCCGGAGGGCCTGCCGCGTCTCGCCGTGGTCCCCGGCGGCTCCACCAACGTCTTCGCCCGCGCCCTCGGCCTGCCGAACGACGCCGTGGAGGCCACCGGCGCCCTGCTGGACGCGCTGCGGGACGGAAGCGAACGGACGGTGGGACTGGGTTTGGCCGCCGGCACAGCGGACACCCAGGACGAAATGATTCCCGAGCGCTGGTTCACCTTCTGCGCGGGATTCGGCTTCGACGCCGGTGTCGTGGGCCGAGTCGAACAGCAGCGGGAACGCGGCAAGCGTTCGACGCATGCGCTGTACGTGCGGCAGGTCATGCGCCAGTTCATGGGCGACCCGCATCGCCGGCACGGCACGATCACGCTGGAGCACCCGGGCGCCGAACCAGGCACGACGGAGGTGATCGAAGATCTCGTCCTCTCCATAATCTGCAACACCGCACCCTGGACCTACCTGGGCAATCGCCCCGTGTACCCGGCACCGCTGGCGTCCTTCGACACCGCTCTGGACGTCTTCGCGCTGACCAGATTGTCCACGCCGGCGGTCGCGCGGTACGCCACCCAGCTGCTGGCGTCAACCCCGGATCGCGGGCCGCAGGGAAAGCACGCCGTATCGCTTCATGATCAGACGGACTTCACCTTGCATTCACAGGTTCCACTGCCCTTTCAGATGGACGGCGACCACCTGGGACTGCGTTCCAGCGTGACGTTCACAGGCGTACGCCGTGCACTGCGTGTGATTGTGTGAGCAGTAGGGCCCAAAGTCCTTTCAGTCGAACGTTTAGGCTGACTTCCACCCCCTAGAAGTACGGCTGTGACCTAGGCGACACCAAGGAATCAAAAAAAAGTTTCCGGAAGGGGTTGTATCCGTCGCCGAGGTTTGCGAGTCTCTTCATGGCGATCGGGACGGCCGCTCTACCGGCCCCCTTGAGAGCCCGAATCCCCTCCTCTTTTCCAGGACCGCACCAGCCCCTTGCGGGCGTTCGGCCCTTCCCTTGCGGAGGGATTCGTGAAAGCGTTCACATTCACAAGCAACTTTCCCGTAATACGAGGAGATGGAGCAGCCATGGACTGGCGTCACCGCGCCGTTTGCCGCGAGGAAGACCCCGAGCTCTTCTTCCCCATCGGCAACACCGGTCCTGCGCTGCTGCAGATCGAGGAAGCCAAGGCCGTCTGCCGCCGCTGCCCCGTCATGGAGCAGTGCCTGCAGTGGGCGCTCGAGTCCGGTCAGGACTCCGGCGTCTGGGGTGGTCTGAGCGAGGACGAGCGCCGCGCAATGAAGCGCCGTGCGGCTCGTAACCGGGCGCGCAACGCCAGCGCCTGAACCAGACGCCCCGTGGCATCCGAGCCGCAGCGCGCAGTACCCCCGATGCGCCCCCAGCCTGATGGGCATGGGCGGTACCCCACAGCAATGTGAGCTTTGAGCCCCGGACCGGAACTCGGTCCGGGGCCTACTGCTGTTCGGGGCTGGGGCCACACACCCGTACGCATACCCGTACGGCCGACGCGCGCCGGGAGCGCGCGGAGGTGCGTACGGAGTGAACGCGCCGACCGGCGCGCGGCCGAGCGCCGGCCGCGCGCCGCAGTGCTTGTCGGTTCAGTGCTTGTCGGTCCCGACCGGCAGGTCCAGCACCACCTGCGTGCCGCGCCCGGGCGCCGGCAGCATGTCGAACGTGCCGCCCATCTCGCCCTCGACCAGCGTCCGCACGATCTGGAGGCCGAGGTTGCCCGCGCGCTGCGGGTCGAAGCCCTCGGGCAGCCCGCGGCCGTCGTCCTGGACGGTGACCCGCAGCCGCGGTTCGGCGGGGCTGCCGCCGCGTACCGCGCCCACCTCGACCGTGCCCAGCTCCCCCGGCGCGAAGGCGTGCTCCAGGGCGTTCTGCAGGATCTCGGTGAGCACCATCGACAGCGGCGTCGCGACCTCGGCGTCCAGGATCCCGAAGCGGCCGGTGCGCCGTCCGGTGACCTTCCCCGGCGAGATCTCCGCCACCATGGCCAGCACCCGGTCGGCGATCTCGTCGAACTCCACTCGCTCGTCCAGCGTCTGGGACAGCGTCTCGTGGACGATGGCGATCGAACCGACTCTGCGGACCGCCTCGTTGAGCGCCTCGCGTCCCTGGGGCGAATCCATCCGCCGGGCCTGCAGCCGCAAGAGGGCGGCCACGGTCTGCAAGTTGTTCTTCACCCGGTGGTGGATTTCCCGGATGGTCGCGTCCTTCGTAATCAATTCGCGCTCTCGGCGTCGCAATTCGGTGACGTCGCGCAGCAGCACGAGTGAACCGATGTGCGTGCCCTTCGGTTTGAGCGGGATGGCGCGCAGTTGAATGACGCCGTCGTTCCCCTCCACCTCGAATTCGCGCGGTGCCCAGCCGCTGGCGAGCTTCACCAGTGCCTCGTCGACGGGGCCGCGGGCGGGCGCCAGCTCGGCGGTGGCCCGGCCGAGGTGGTGGCCCACGAGGTCGGCGGCGAGCCCGAGGCGGTGGTAAGCGGAGAGCGCGTTCGGGCTGGCGTACTGGACGACGCCGTCGGCGTCGAGCCGGATGAGCCCGTCGCCGGCCCGCGGCGAGGCGTCCATGTCGACCTGCTGGCCCGGGAAGGGAAACGATCCTGCGGCGATCATCTGAGCCAGGTCGGACGCGCTCTGCAGATAGGTGAGCTCCAGCCGGCTGGGGGTCCGTACGGTCAGCAGGTTGGTGTTCCGCGCGATGACGCCCAGCACCCGGCCCTCGCGGCGCACGGGGATGGACTCCACCCGTACCGGCACCTCCTCGCGCCACTCGGGGTCGCCCTCGCGCACGATGCGGCCCTCGTCCAGCGCGGAGTCGAGCATCGGGCGGCGCCCGCGCGGCACCAGATGGCCGACCATGTCGTCCTGGTACGAGGTGGGCCCGGTGTTCGGACGCATCTGCGCGACCGAGACGTACCGGGTGCCGTCCAGGGTGGGGACCCACAGGACGAGGTCGGCGAAGGACAGGTCGGAGAGCAGCTGCCATTCGGAGACCAGCGTGTGGAGCCATTCGAGGTCGGAGTCGCTCAGAGCGGTGTGCTGGCGGACGAGATCGTTCATGGAGGGCACGTATGCGAGCCTACCGGCGTACGGTGTAGGCGTTGACCGTGCACAGGCATGGACTGATGAGCCTGGTCTAGTCCACAATGAATCAGTAAAGGCCTCCGCCTTCCCCGCACAGGAAGGCGGATAGAGGACCGAGGCGCTCTCTGCCCTGACTGCGCCACGGCCTCCGATCGGCCGGACCGGGCGCCGCGAGGAACCGCACACCTCACGGCGTGCACCGGCCGATGTCAGCTCCGGGCTGCGGTGCCGGACAGGTTGAGGGTCCTGTCCCGGCGCCGCGGCCCGCGGGTGTTTTCAGGGCTCTTCGCACGGCTCCTCCCCTGTTCCCGGCTGCCGGCCGCTCCCCCGTGCGAGTGATCGCGTGGCTGCTTCCGGGGGAAACCGGCGCGGCCCCCGCTCCCGGAGGAGCAGGGGCCGCACACACGAGTGAGGGAGGGGCGCCGGCCGGACGGGGCCGGCGTGGACCGCCGGGGAGGCTGGGGCCCGCCCCTCCCCCGGTCAGCGGGTCTCGGTGACCTTGGCGAGGGAGCGGGGCGCGTCCGGGTCCTGGCCGCGGGCGATGGTCACCTCGTACGCGAGCATCTGCAGGGGCAGGATCTCCAGGATCGGCTGGACCTCCTCGGCGACGCCGTCGGTGGGCAGTGCGAAGCCCGCCGCTGCCTTGTCGACCTCGGCCCGGCTGCCGACGACGACCAGGTCGGCGCCGCGGCCGCGCAGCCGCTCCAGCACCGGCTGGAGGGCCTCGCCGCCCTTGCCCTCGGTGACGATCGCGATGACCGGCGAGATGTTGTCGACCATGGCCAGCGGGCCGTGCAGCAGGTCGGCGCCGGAGTAGGACAGCGCCGGGATGTAGCTGGTCTCCATCAGCTTCAGCGCGGCCTCCTTCGCGGTCGGGTAGCCGTAGCCGCGGGAGGTGAGGACCATCCGCTCCGCGAAGCGGTAGCGGGCGGCGAGCGCCTTGACCTCCTCCTGGCGGGCCAGGACGGACTCGGCCAGGTCGGGCAGGGCCTTGGCGGCCGCGCCGTCGCCGCCGCGCAGCCCCTCGACGAAGAGGTACAGGGCCAGCAGCTCGGCGGTGTACGTCTTCGTGGCCGGCAGGGCCTTCTCCGGGCCGGCGAGCACGTCGATGTGGAACTCGCTGACCTCGGCGAGCGGGGAGCCGGCGTTGTTGGTCACCGCGAGGGTGATGGCCCCGGCGGCGCGGGCGGCCTTGGTGGAGGCGACCAGGTCGGGCGAGCCGCCGGACTGGCTGACGGTGATGACCAGGCAGTCGGTGAGGTCGGGCTGGGCACCGTAGGCGGTGGTGGTGGACATGGAGGTGAGGCCGCAGGGCTTGCCGAGCTGCACTTCGAGCAGGTACTTGGCGTACAGCGCCGCGTTGTCGGAGGTGCCGCGGGCGGTGAGCAGGACGAAGCGCGGGTTGCGCGCGGCGATCCGCTCGGCGACCTCACGGATCTTGGGAGCACCCTCGGTGAGGATGCGGCGCAGCACGGCGGGCTGTTCGGCCATCTCACCGGACATGATCCGGCCCGGCTGCTCGCTGTGCTGGGCCGGCGTCGTGGCGGACATGCTGGGTGCCTCCAGGTGGCAGTTCTGTGCGGTTCGTGTGCCCGCGGGCGTCAGCGGCCGGCGTCGTCGCCGGTGATGACCTCCGCGGCGGCCCGTCCGCAGACGCGGGCGGCACCGTGAGTCGCGATGTGCAGCGCTCCCGTGGGCGACGCCTGCGGGACTCCCATCTCGACCACGACGGTGTCGGGCCGGGCGGCGATGAGAGCGGCGAGGGCGTCGGCCATCCAGGGGTGCCGGTGAACGTCGCGTACCACTGCGACGATCCTACGATCCGCCGCCTCGCGGAGCACATTTGAGATCATTGCGGGCGTACCGGTCTCGGCGGCCCGCGCCGCGCTGAAGGAGCCGGTGTCGGTCCCCGGGAGCAGCCGCGCGAGCTCGGCGGCCACGCCCCAGGGGGTCTCGTCGCCCACGGCGATGTTGGCGACCGGCGTGAAGGCCGCGACGTACGCCGGGGTACGCAGCGGCTCGTACGGGGTGCTGCCCGCCGTGAGCCGGAGTGCCCGGCGGGCGGCGCGCAGGCCGACCTCGGGGTCGGCGGCGGTGCCGGACGCCGTCGCCGCGGCCGTCCGGTACGGCGCTGCCGCGGCCTCTCCCGGGGTCCGGATCCACTGGGCGGTGTCCCGGGTCCACTGCGACAGGGCGCGGACGCGGGCTGCGGCGTCGGCGAGGCGCTCTTCGGAGAGGGCGCCGGAGCGTACGGCGTCGACGAGCGCGTCGCGGAGGCGGAGGACGGTGTGCTCGTCGGCGAGGCCGCCGCCGACGCAGATGGCGTCGGCGCCCGCGGCGACGGCGAGCACGCTGCCGCGTTCGATGCCGTAAGTGGCGGCGATGGCCTGCATCTCGACGGCGTCGGTGACGATCAGGCCGTCGAAGCCGAGGCCGCCGGCCGCGACGGGGGCGCGCAGCAGGCCGTGCAGGGCGGCCGGGCTGAGGGTGGCGGGCAGGTCGTCGTCGAGGGCCGGTACGAGGATGTGGGCGCTCATGACGGCCTTCGTGCCGGCGTCCACGGCGGCCTTGAAGGGGACGAGTTCGCGGGCCTGCAGGGTGTCGAGACCGGCGTCGATGCGGGGCATGTCGTGGTGCGAGTCGACGGCGGTGTCGCCGTGGCCGGGGAAGTGCTTGGTGCAGGCGGCGACGCCGGCGGACTGCATGCCCCGGACGTAGGCGGCGGTGTGCCGGGCGACGAGGGCGGGGTCGGGGCCGAAGGACCGTACGCCGATGACGGGGTTGCCGGGGTTGGAGTTGACGTCGGCGCTGGGGGCCCAGTTGAGGTTGACGCCGCAGTCGGCGAGGCGGCGGCCGAGTTCGCGGGCGACGGCCTGCGTGAGGCCGGGGTCGTCGACGGCGCCGAGGGCGAGGTTGCCGGGGAAGGAGGATCCGCCGCGCACTTCGAGGCGGGTGACGTCGCCGCCTTCTTCGTCGATGGCGATGAGGATGCCGTCGGTCTCGGCGCGGAGGCGGGTGTTGAGGGCGGCGAGCTGTTCGGGGCTGTGGACGTTGCGTCCGAACAGGCCGACGGAGGTGAGGCCCTCGCCGAGGCGGCGCAGCAGCCAGTCCGGTGCCTCGGTTCCGGTGAAGCCGGGCTGGAGCACGGCCAGCGCGTCGCGGGTGAGGGTGTCGGCGGAGCGGGCGAGCGTCGTCATGGAGCGGCGTGTCCCTTCACTGCGCTGGGGCGAGCAGGCGGGCGGGCGGCGGTACGGCCGGGAGCGGTCCGTACGGGGCCGGGGGCGGCCTTCATCAGACCGCATCCGGGCGGGCGCCGGCCGGAGGCGGACGGTGGCGGGCCGCACCACGCCGACGACGGCGTACCCGGGAGGGCCGCCTTCGTCGGTGTGCCGCGGTGCGGCGGGTTCGTTGCCCTCACCCCTTCACCGCGCCCGCGGTCAGTCCGCCGACCGCCTTGCGCTGGAGGAAGAGGAAGAGGATCAGGATGGGGAGGGCGAAGAGGGAGGCGGCGGCCATGGTGGCACCCCAGTCGTCGCCGAAGTTCGTCTGGAAGCCGGAGAGCCAGAGGGGCAGGGTCTGCGCTTCGGTCTGCTTGTTGAGGATGAGGACGAGGGGGAACTCGTTCCAGGCGGTGATGAAGCCGAAGAGCGAGGTCGCCATCAGTCCGGGCGCGAGCAGCGGCAGGATGATCTTCACGAAGGCCTGGGCGCGTGAGCACCCGTCGACCATGGCGGACTCCTCCAGCTCCTTGGGGACGGCCGCGATGTAGCCGCGGAGCGTGAGGATCGTGAAGGGCAGCACCATCACCATGTAGAAGACGGTGAGCGGGACCAGGCTGTTCAGCAGGGCGGCGTCCCGGACGATCATGTAGATCGCGATCACCATTACCTCCCAGGGGGCCATCTGGGCGATCATGAAGGTGACGATCACGCCGCGGCGTCCCTTGAACCGCATCCGGGCGATCGCGAACGACGCGAGCAGGGCGATGACGAGGGACATCCCGACGGCGAGGACGGTCACGGTGACGGAGTTGCCGACGTACGTCCAGAAGTGGGGCGCGGTGACGGCGGTGCGGAAGTGTTCGAGGGTCGGGGTGAGCGGGAACCACACGGGGTCCTCGCTGATGATGTCGCCGGTGGGCTTCAGCGCCGTACTGAACATCCAGTAGACGGGGAAGACGAAGCCGGCGGTCAGGAGCAGGGCCGTGGCGTTGGGCCAGATGCGGCCGAAGAGGGTGCGCTTCATCGCTCGTCCTCCTCTTGTCGGAGCACGATGCGGAGGTAGTTCGAGGTGAGCGCGAGCAGGATGACGATGGTCAGCAGGGAGATCGCCGCGCCCATGCCGTAGTGCTGGTTGCCCATGCCCTCGATGAAGGCGTAGACGGGGAGGATCTCGGTGAGCCGGTCGGGGCCGCCCTCGTTGATGGCGAAGACCTGGGTGAAGGCTTTGAAGACCCAGATGACTTCGAGGAACGTCGTCGCGTAGAGGAACGGCCTGATGAAGGGCAGGGTGACCGAGGTGAAGCTCTTCCAGGTGCCGGCGCCGTCGAGGGCGGCCGCTTCGTAGAGCTCCTTGGGGATCGTCGTGGTCGCGGCGTAGAGGTTGATCGCGACGAACGGCACGGACTGCCAGACGATCAGGACGATGATGACGAAGAAGGTGGAGAACTGGCTGCCGGTCCAGTTGAAGTCCGCCATGGAGTGCCAGCCGAGCTTGTCCAGCACCCAGTTGACGACGCCGAAGCGCTGCGCGAAGAGCCACTGGTAGACGGTGGTGGCGGCGATGGGCGGCATGGCCCAGGCGAGGACGAGGCCGAAGAGGAGCGTGAGCCGCATCCGGGGGCCGAGCCGGGCGAGCAGCAGGCCGGTGAGGGTGCCGACGACCATGATGAGGACGACGTTGGCGCCGGTGAAGAGGATCGAGCGTACGGTGACCCGCCAGAATTCGGCGTTGCCGAGGATCTGGCGGTAGTTGTCGACGCCGTTCCACTCCGTGACGTGCTGGATGAGCTGTCCCATGTTGAGGTTCTGGAAGGACAGCACACCGTTGGTGATCATCGGATAGCCGAGGAGGACCACGGTGACGGCGAGGGCGGGGAGCAGCAGGAGGTACGGCGCGCGGCCGGCCGCCCACGCGCGGCTCCGCCGCGGCGGCCGGGACGAGCCGCCGGCCTTCTCCTTGCGGACGGTGCCGGGCGGTTCCCCGGTCCGTCTGCTCTGTACTGACATGGCTGCCATCTCGTTCGCGCCCTCCCCGGCGGTACACCTGCCGGGCGCGATACGCGCCCGGCAGGTGTCGGTGCTTACTGCTGCTGGCTGAGCCGCTTGTTGAATTCGCCCTCGACCTGCTGCGCGGCGGCCGCGGGGCTCTTGCCGTTGAGGACGGCGGTCATGTACGTCTTGATCGGGTTGGGCGGGTTCTCGACCGCGCCCCATTCGGGGATGAGCGGGGTGGTGCCGCCGCCCTCGACGGCGGGGGCCGCCGCCTCGCCCGCGAGGTTGCCCTTCAGCGCGGTCTGCAGCGACTCCTTGTTGGGGATGACGCCGCCTTCCTTGGCGAGCTGTCCCTCGAACTTGTCGGAGAGCGCGATCTTCAGGAACTCCTTGGCGAGGTCCTGCTTCTGGCTGCCGGCGGCGACGGCGAGGTTGGAGCCGCCGAGGAAGACGCCTTCGGGCTTGCCGGCCGTCTCACCGGGGATGGTGAAGTAGCCGATGTCCTTCTCGATCTTCGGGTTGGCCTTGATCGCGATGGCGGACTCCCAGCCCATGCCGATGAACGCGCCGGTCCTGCCCTTGGCGAAGACCTCGCCCTGCTGCGGGGTGGCCTCGTCCTTGTCCTTGGGGGCCTTGCTGAAGGACTGG
Organism: Streptomyces sp. NPDC050806; assembly: GCF_055586425.1. Classification (NCBI taxonomy): domain Bacteria; kingdom Bacillati; phylum Actinomycetota; class Actinomycetes; order Kitasatosporales; family Streptomycetaceae; genus Streptomyces; species Streptomyces sp. NPDC050806. Next base: position 34,126 of record NZ_JBVJIF010000012.1, read on the forward strand.
TACTGCTTGTAGATGTCCATGGCCTTGGCGACCTTGGGGTCGGCCAGGTTGGAGACCCACTTGCCGCCCTGCTTCTTCACCAGGTCGGCCTCGGTGCCGATGGTCAGGCCGTCGAAGAAGTACCAGTTCTGGCCGGGCAGGTAGATCGGCTCGGCGTCGGTCTTCTTCTCGATCTGCGCCAGGTCCTTGAAGAACTCGGTACGGGTCTTCGGCGTGTCCTTGATGCCGGCGTCGGCCCAGACCTTCTTGTTGTAGATCACGACGCGGTTGGCCACGAACCAGGGGGCGGCGTACTGCTTGCCCTGGTAGACGGCCGACTTGTTGATGGACGGCGTCCAGTCGGCGCCGATGTCCTTCTTCAGGTCGTCCAGTTCCGCGAGGCCCTGGGTCTTGGCGTAGGCGGCGGTCTGGGTGTTGCCGACCTCGATGACGTCGGGCGGGTTCTCCTCGGACAGCGCGGTGGTGATCTTCTGCTGAATACCGTTCCACTTCTGGATCTCGATCTTCAGCTTCGCGCCGGTCTTCTTCTCGAAGGCCGCCTTGACGTCCTTCGTCCACCCGGCCGGCGTGGAGCCGTCCATGGCCCATACGGTGAGTGTCTTGTCGTCCACCCCCGCCGACTCGCCGGACCCGCAGGCCGCGACACTTACCAGCATTCCCGCGACAGCTGTCGCCGCGATCAGCCCACGCTTCACAGCACACTCCCCTAATGGCTGGGTGTGGTCTTTAATGGTTTAGACCAGTGCCCGCAGCTTGGCCTAGACCTTTAGGGGTGTCAAGAGGTGTATAAGAGTCGCAGTCGGCTCCGTTACCGGACCGACATCCGGCAGGCGCGGACCTGCGAGGGAGCATCGGCACCCCACCCGTGCCACCATGTGAGCCGCTACGTACGGAGGAGCCGGTGACGACAGCACGAGTGGAGTCGGAAGGGCGGGGCATGGAGACCGACGGGGCCGGAGCGGAGTCCGGCAGCGGAGCCGCGCGTACCGCCCGGGTGCCCAAGTACTACCGGCTCAAGCGGCACTTGCTGGAGATCACCGAGACCCTGCCCCCGGGCACGCCGGTACCGCCCGAGCGCACCCTCGCCGCGGAGTTCGACACCTCGCGGACGACCGTACGGCAGGCCCTGCAGGAACTGGTCGTCGAAGGGCGGCTGGAACGCATCCAGGGCAAGGGCACCTTCGTCGCCAAGCCCAAGGTCTCCCAGGCCCTGCAACTGACCTCCTACACCGAGGACATGCGGGCCCAGGGCCTGGAGCCCACCTCGCAGCTCCTGGACATCGGGTACGTCACCGCCGACGACCGGCTGGCCGGGCTGCTGGACATAGCGGCCGGCGGCCGGGTGCTGCGCATCGAACGGCTGCGGCTGGCCAGCGGCGAACCGATGGCCATCGAGACCACCCATCTGTCGGCCAAGCGCTTCCCGGCGCTCCGCCGCAACCTGGTCAAGTACACCTCCCTCTACACCGCGCTCGCCGAGGTCTACGACGTCCGCCCGGCGGAGGCCGAGGAGACCATCGAGACCTCGCTCGCCACCCCGCGCGAGGCCGGGCTGCTGGGCACGGACGTCGGCCTGCCGATGCTGCTGCTGTCCCGGCACTCCCTGGACCACGACGGCAGCCCGGTGGAGTGGGTGCGCTCGGTCTACCGCGGCGACCGGTACAAGTTCGTCGCCCGACTCCAGCGGCCCACCGACTAGGGGCACGGGCCAAGGCCAAGGCCGGGGCCGGGGCCGGGGCCGCGGTCACGGTCACGGCCCGCGGTGCGGGGAATTCGGCGGGCGAAACGGAACCGCATATCCCCGTCACCCGGGTTTTCCACAGGGTGTAGCGCACGTCACACGCCCTGCCCTACGGTCCTTCCGTCACCGTCAGGACGGAAGGACGGCCAGTGCGTACGACATCACCCCGAACGATCGTCATCTGGACAGCCGTTGCGCTGATCGGCGCGGCCGGCTGGACCCTCCTCGCACTGAGCCGCGGCGAGGAGGTGTCGGCGGCCTGGATGGTCGCCGCCGCGCTCGGCACGTACGCCATCGCCTACCGCTTCTACTCCCGCTTCATCGCCACGCGCGTCCTGCGGGTCGACAAGACCCGCGCGACCCCGGCCGAGCGGCTGAACAACGGCATCGACTTCCACCCCACCGACCGCCGCGTCCTGCTCGGCCACCACTTCGCGGCCATCGCGGGCGCCGGACCACTGGTCGGGCCGGTGCTCGCCGCGCAGATGGGCTACCTCCCCGGCACGATCTGGATCATCGTCGGAGTCGTCTTCGCCGGCGCCGTGCAGGACATGGTGGTCCTCTTCTTCTCCACCCGGCGGGACGGGAAGTCGCTGGGCCAGATGGCGCGCGAGGAGATCGGCCCGTTCGGCGGCGCCGCGGCACTGCTCGCCGCCTTCGCCATCATGATCATCCTGCTGGGCGTGCTGGCCCTGGTGATCGTCAACGCGCTGGCCGCCTCCCCCTGGGGCACGTTCTCCATCGGCATGACGATCCCCATCGCCCTGCTCATGGGCGTCTACCTGCGCTTCCTCCGCCCCGGCCGGATCACCGAGGTCTCCCTGATCGGCATCGCCCTGCTGCTCCTCGCCCTCGTGGGCGGCCGCTGGGTCGCGGAGTCCTCGTGGGCCGACACCTTCACCCTCCAGCCGAAGACCCTGGTGATCTGGCTGGTGGCGTACGGCTTCATCGCCTCCGTGCTCCCCGTCTGGACCCTGCTCGCGCCCCGCGACTACCTCTCCACCTTCATGAAGATCGGCACCATCGGCCTGCTGGCGCTGGGGGTGGTGATCGCCCTGCCGACGCTGAAGATGGACGCGGTGACGGACTTCGCGAGCCGCGGTGACGGCCCGGTGTTCGCCGGTTCCCTCTTCCCCTTCGCCTTCATCACCATCGCCTGTGGCGCCCTGTCCGGATTCCACGCCCTGATCTCCTCGGGCACCACACCGAAGATGGTGCAGAAGGAGACCCAGATCCGGATGATCGGGTACGGCTCGATGCTCATGGAGTCGTTCGTCGCGGTGATGGCACTGGTGGCCGCCTCCATCATCGACCCCGGCCTGTACTTCGCGATGAACGCGCCGGCCGGCGTCATCGGCGACACGGTCCAGTCCGCCTCCCAGGCGGTCGCCCAGTTCGGCTACGCGATCTCCCCCGACCAGCTGGCCGCCGCGGCCAAGGCGGTCGAGGAGCAGACGCTGCTGTCCCGGACGGGCGGCGCGCCGACGCTCGCGGTCGGCGTCTCCGAGATCTTCTCCCAGGTGGTGGGCGGCGCCGGGATGAAGGCGTTCTGGTACCACTTCGCGATCATGTTCGAAGCGCTGTTCATCCTGACGGCGCTGGACGCGGGCACCCGGGTCGGCCGGTTCATGCTCCAGGACATGCTGGGCAACGCCTACAAACCGTTCCGCGACATCAGCTGGAAGCCGGGGCTGCTGCTGAGCAGCGCGGCGGTGGTCGGCCTGTGGGGCTACTTCCTGTGGGTGGGCGTCCACGAGCCGCTGGGCGGCATCAACCAGCTCTTCCCGATCTTCGGCATCTCCAACCAGCTGCTGGCGGCGGTCGCGCTGGCGGTGTGCACGACGCTGCTGGTGAAGTCCGGCCGGGTGAAGTGGGCCTGGATCACGGGCATACCGCTGGCCTGGGACGCGGTGGTCACACTGACCGCGAGCTGGCAGAAGGTGTTCTCCGGCGACCCGAAGGTGGGGTTCTTCACGCAGCGCGGCATCTACCAGGACGCGATCGACGCGGGGAAGGTGCTGCCGCCCGCGAAGTCGATGGACGACATGCACACGGTCGTCACCAACTCCACGGTGGACGGCGTGCTGTCGGCGGTGCTGGCCCTGCTGATCGTGATCGTCATCGCCGACGCGGCCCGTATGTGCATACGCCACCTCCGCACTCCGGACGCGGCCCCGCTGCACGAGGCCCCGTACGTCGCCTCACGCATCGTGGCCCCCGCCGGCCTGATCACCACACGGGAGGAAAAGGCCGAACTGCTGGCGGCAGCGGGCACCGGGGCGGGGGCCGGGCACGAGGGTGGGCCGGGCGCCGGAACAGGCCCTGGGGCCGGGTGAGGTCCTGGGCCGGGTGAGGTCCTGGGGCCGAGCCGGGGAACGGTGACGAGGGCGGCGGGGAACGGCGGCGAGGGCAGGGGCGACGGGACGAGGGCCTGGGAGGCAGGAGGCGGACGATGGGGGCGACGCAGGCGGGGCAGACCTCGCGCGGCGGCGCGCGATGGACGGCCGTGGTGGCGCGATGGGGCCGTGGCGTCCGGTGGTACGTACGGGAGTTGACCGGCGAGTCGGCGTACGAACGGTACGTCGGGCATCTCCGCCGGCACGACCCGGATGCCCCGGTGCCCACGCGCCGTGAGTTCGAGCGCCGCCGCACGGACGCCCAGGAGGGAGACCCCCGGTCGGGCTTCCGCTGCTGCTGAGGGGGGCTTGCCGGGGGCTGAGGGGGCGGGTGGAGGAGGTGGGGGGTGGGGAGGGGGCGGGGGGGGAGGCCCCCGAAGCGCTCGCCCACCCCGAGCCCCATCTCGATCCGCCCCACTCCCTCCGCCCCGTCAGCCCCACCCCACCCCCGATCCCCCACCTCGATCCGCCCCCACCCGCCCCTCCCCCACCCCAAACCGTGTCCGTACCGATATGCGGACAGTGGGTGACGTCTACTGCTCCTGAGGCTTAGATTTCCGGCCATTACACGGAGATCGCCAGGGATGGAGCAGCGGATATGACAGAGCCAGCCGAAACACCCCGTTCCGGGCCGATCGTCACGCCCACGCGCGTGGTGGCCGGCCTGTGCCTGTTCGCTCCGTTCGTGGCCATGCTCTGGGTGAGTTCGTACGCGAAGGTCGAACCGACCCTGATCGGCATCCCGTTCTTCTACTGGTACCAGATGCTGTGGGTGCTGATCTCGACGGCGCTGACGATGACCGCGTACAAGCTCGTGCAGCGTGAGCAGCGTGCCCGTAAGGGCGGTGCAGCCAAGTGACGACCCTGGCAACGAACGCAACGAACGCCCTGACACCGCACGTCCTGGCAACGAACACCCCGGCACCGGACGCCTTGGCACCGCACACCCTCGCGGCGGACGCGACCGGTGGCGTGAACGGCATCGCGCTCGCCGTCTTCGTCTTCTTCTTCGTCGCCGTGACGGTCATGGGCTTCATGGCCGCGCGCTGGCGCAAGGCCGAGCAGTCCGACAACCTCGACGAGTGGGGTCTGGGCGGCCGCAGCTTCGGTACGTGGGTGACGTGGTTCCTGCTCGGCGGTGACCTGTACACCGCGTACACCTTCGTCGCCGTGCCCGCGGCGATCTACGCGGCGGGGGCCGCCGGCTTCTTCGCCGTGCCGTACACGATCCTCGTCTACCCGTTGATCTTCACCTTCCTGCCGCGGCTGTGGTCGGTGTCGCACAAGCACGGGTACGTCACCACCTCGGACTTCGTGCGCGGCCGCTTCGGCTCCAAGGCCCTGTCGCTGGCCGTGGCGCTCACCGGCATCCTCGCCACGATGCCGTACATCGCGCTCCAGCTCGTCGGCATCCAGGCCGTGCTGGACGTGATGGGCGTCGGTGGCGGCGAGAGCACGAACTGGTTCATCAAGGACCTGCCGCTGCTGATCGCCTTCGGCGTGCTGGCCGCGTACACCTACTCCTCCGGCCTGCGCGCGCCCGCGCTGATCGCGTTCGTCAAGGACGGCCTGATCTACATCGTCATCGCGGTGGCGATCATCTACATTCCGATCAAGCTGGGCGGCTTCGAGCACATCTTCCACACGGCGGGCGACGCCTTCGCGCAGACGAATCCGGCGACGGGCAAGCCGCGCGGCGAGCTGGCGAGCGGGCCGAACGCGCAGTGGGCGTACGGGACGCTGGCGCTCGGTTCGGCGCTGGCGCTGTTCATGTATCCGCACTCGATCACGGCGACGCTGTCCTCGCGGAGCCGCAACGTGATCCGCCGCAACACCACGATCCTGCCGCTGTACTCGCTGATGCTGGGCCTGCTCGCGCTGCTGGGCTTCATGGCGATCGCGGCCGGGATCAAGGTGCAGAACGGGCAGCTGGCGATTCCGCAGCTGTTCGAGAACATGTTCCCCGACTGGTTCACGGGCGTGGCGTTCGCCGCCATCGGCATCGGCGCGCTGGTGCCGGCGGCGATCATGTCGATCGCCGCGGCGAACCTCTTCACCCGCAACATCTACAAGGACTTCCTCAAGCCCGGTGCCACGCCCGCGCAGGAGCACAAGGTCGCCAAGCTGGTGTCGCTGCTGGTGAAGGTGGGCGCGCTGGCGTTCGTCCTGACGATGGACAAGACGGTGGCGATCAACTTCCAGCTGCTGGGCGGTATCTGGATCCTCCAGACCATGCCGGCGCTGGTGGGCGGCCTGTTCACGCGCTGGTTCCACCGCTGGGCGCTGCTCGCGGGCTGGGCGGTCGGCATGGTGTACGGCACGGTCGCGGCGTACGGCGTGGCCAGCCCGACGCAGAAGCACTTCGGCGGCTCGAACGCGGAGATTCCCGGCATCGGCGAGATCGGCTACATCGGCCTGACCGCGTTCGTGCTGAACGTCCTGGTCACACTCGTGCTGACGATCGTACTGCGGGCCGCGAAGGCGCCGGCCGGCATCGACGAGACCTCGCCGGAGGACTACACGGCGGACGCGGGCGACAAGGGCGTCCAGGTGGATCTGCCGCCGGCCACGGCGGGTTCCGCGCACTGATTCCGCCGCATTCGTGAGGCCGACGGGCCGCCGGTGAAAACCGGCGGCCCGTTGTCGTGCCCCTGGTGCACACTGACGGCCATGGACTTCGTGATCAGGGGGATACGGGCGGCGGAGCACGCGCGACTGGGTGAGATCACGGCGCAGGCGTACCTCGGGGACGGGCTGCTCGACTTCGGGGAGGACGACGCGTACCTGCCCGTGCTGCGGGACGTGGCGCGCCGGGCGGCCGAGGCGGAGGTGCTGGTGGCCGTGGCGGAGGGCGAGGTGCTGGGCGGGGTGACGTTCGTGGCGGCGGGCGGGCCGTGGGCGGACATCGCGGGGCCGGGCGAGGCGGAGTTCAGGATGCTGGCGGTGGCGAAGGAGGCGCGTGGCCGGGGCGTGGGCGAGGCGCTGGTACGGGCATGTCTGGACCGTGCGCGGGACACGCCGGGCTGTGGGCGGCTGGTGCTGTCCACGCAGCGTGCGATGCACGGCGCCCACCGCCTCTACGGGCGACTGGGGTTCACCCGGACGCCGGAGCGCGACTGGTCGCCGGTGCCGGGTCTCGGCACCCTGCTGACGTACGCCCGGGATCTGACAACCGAGCGCTGACACGCCGGAGCTGACGTCCGGGGGCCGGGTCTCCGCAGGCGCCGCGCGGCCGCGCTGCCGCCTGCCCGCGCGGCCGACAGCGGGCCGTGACCATCCGTGCGTACCGCGGTACGCACAGCAGCGCAGCGACACAAGATGTAGGGATGGCCGCGAGGGGCGGCACAAGATGTATGCTCGTCCTCGCTGTCGCCGCAGGGGAATCCGGTGCGAATCCGGAACTGTCCCGCAACGGTGTGTCGAGTGGGTATTTTCCGCCCGCTCGCGAGTCCGATGACCTGCCGACGGTACGCCCGCAGCCGTCCCGGCACGGGCGTCGAGACGTCCGGGCTCCGCGGGTTGGGCCGGTGGACGCTGCGTGGTGTGTCCGCGTGCCCGGCATGGCGTCCGGCGCGGCTGCCCGTACGCCTCCTCCGCTCTTCCCCGGCCCCAGCCGAGTGAGGAGAGCACAAGGTGACCATCGCGCCAGCGGAGTCAGCACAAGAGGCGCAAGCGGCACAGGAGGCACAGGCCCCTCGGACGGTGGCCGAGCGGCCCGATGACGCTCCCGGTACGGCCCTGCTGCGCACCCTGACCGACCTCACCGCCGACCTGCCGGCCACCGACCCGGGCAAGGTCGCGGCGGCCGCGCTGCGCGGCCGGCACGCCGGTTCGGACGAGGCGGAGCTGCGGGAGCTGGCGATGGAGGCCGCCGCGGGGCTGATCGGCGACGAGCCGCAGTACTCCAAGCTGGCCGCCCGGCTGCTCACGGCCGCGATCGCCGAGGAGGCCGCGAGCCAGGGCGCGACGGGCTTCGCCGCTTCGGTCGCCACGGGTCACCGCGAGGGGCTGATCGCCGACTCCACGGCCGAGTTCGTCACCGCGCACGCCGCCGCGCTGGACGCACTGGTCGACCGGGCGCTCACGGACGGCGCCGACGACCGTTTCGGCTACTTCGGCCTGCGCACGGTGTACTCCCGCTATCTGCTGCGGCACCCGCTCACCCGCAAGGTCATCGAGACGCCGCAGCACTTCCTGCTGCGGGTGGCGTGCGGCCTGGCCGAGGACCACTCCGAGCGGGCGCTCGCGGACGTCGCCGAGCTGTACGCGCTGACCAGCACGCTCTCCTACCTGCCCTCCTCCCCCACGCTCTTCAACTCCGGCACCCGCCACCCGCAGATGTCCTCCTGCTATCTGCTGGACTCGCCGCTGGACGAGCTGGACTCGATCTACGACCGGTACCACCAGGTCGCGCGCCTCTCGAAGCACGCGGGCGGCATCGGTCTGTCGTACTCCCGGGTGCGCGCCCGCGGTTCGCTGATCCGCGGCACCAACGGGCACTCCAACGGCATCGTGCCGTTCCTGCGCACGCTGGACGCCTCGGTCGCGGCCGTGAACCAGGGCGGCCGCCGCAAGGGCGCGGCCTGTGTGTACCTGGAGACCTGGCACGCGGACATCGAGGAGTTCCTGGAGCTGCGGGACAACACGGGTGAGGAGGCGCGGCGTACGCACAATCTGAACCTCGCGCACTGGATCCCGGACGAGTTCATGCGCCGGGTGGAGGCGGACCGGGACTGGTCGCTGTTCTCGCCGGTGGACGCGCCGGAGCTGGTGGATCTGTACGGCGCGGAGTTCGACGCCGCGTACCGGAAGGCGGAGGCCGAGGGGAAGGCCGTCAAGGCGGTGCCGGCCCGCACGCTGTACGCGCGGATGATGCGGACGCTGGCGCAGACCGGCAATGGCTGGATGACCTTCAAGGACGCCGCGAACCGGACCGCGAACCAGACGGCGGAGCCGGGCCGGGTCGTGCACTCCTCGAACCTGTGCACGGAGATCCTGGAGGTCACGGACGACGGCGAGACGGCCGTGTGCAACCTCGGGTCCGTGAACCTGGCGGCGCACCTGGGCGCCGACGGCGAGATGGACTGGGCGAAGCTGGACACCACGGTCCGTACGGCCGTGACCTTCCTCGACCGTGTCGTGGACATCAACTTCTACCCGACCGAGCAGGCCGGTGCGTCCAACTCGCGCTGGCGTCCGGTGGGCCTCGGGCTGATGGGGCTGCAGGACGTCTTCTTCCGGCTGCGGCTGCCGTTCGACTCGCCGGAGGCGCGTGAGCTGTCCACCCGGATCTCCGAGCGGATCATGCTCGCGGCGTACGAGGCGTCCGCCGGCCTGGCGGAGCGGCACGGGCCGCACCCGAACTGGTCGGCGACGCGTACGGCGCGCGGTGTGCTGCACCCGGACCACTACCCGAACGCCGAGCCGCGCTGGGCGGACCGGTGGGCCGCGCTGCGCTCCCGTATCGCGCGGACCGGGATGCGGAACTCGCTCCTGCTGGCGATCGCGCCGACCGCGACCATCGCGTCGATCGCGGGCGTGTACGAGTGCATCGAGCCGCAGGTCTCCAACCTCTTCAAGCGCGAGACGCTGAGCGGGGAGTTCCTGCAGGTCAACGCCTACCTGGTGGAGGACCTGAAGAAGGCGGGCAGCTGGGACGCGCGGACCCGTGAGGCGCTGCGCGAGGGCAACGGCTCGGTGCAGGACGTGCCGTGGATTCCCGAGGAGATCCGCGCGCTGTACCGCACCGCCTGGGAGGTCCCGCAGCGTGCGCTGATCGACATGGCCGCCGACCGCACGCCGTACCTGGACCAGAGCCAGTCCCTGAACCTCTTCATGGCGGCGCCGACCATCGGCAAGCTCAGCTCGATGTACGCGTACGCCTGGAAACGCGGCATCAAGACCACGTACTACCTGCGGTCGCGTCCTGCCACCCGGATCGCACAGTCAGCGCGTGCGGCGACCGCCGCCGCTCCCGTCCCCCAGCAGGCGACCGACCCCGAGGCGATCGCCTGCTCCCTGGAAAACCCCGAATCCTGCGAGGCCTGCCAGTGACCACCGCCGCCGAGAAGACCACCGTGAACACGGCCGCCGGAGCCGTGAAGAACCTGCTCGACCCGGGCTTCGAGCTGACGCTGCGGCCGATGCGGTACCCGGACTTCTACGACCGCTACCGTGACGCGATCAAGAACACCTGGACCGTGGAGGAGGTCGATCTCCACTCCGACGTGGCCGACCTCGCCAAGCTCTCCCCGGGTGAGCAGCACATGATCGGCCGGCTGGTCGCCTTCTTCGCGACCGGCGACTCGATCGTGGCGAACAACCTCGTGCTGACGCTCTACAAGCACATCAACTCCCCCGAGGCGCGGCTGTACTTGAGCCGTCAGCTCTTCGAGGAGGCCGTGCACGTCCAGTTCTATCTGACGCTGCTGGACACCTACCTGCCCGACCCGGACGACCGCGCCGCCGCGTTCGCCGCGGTGGAGAACATCCCCTCCATCCGGGAGAAGGCGGAGTTCTGCTTCAAGTGGATGGACTCGGTCGAGTCCATCGACCGGCTGGAGACGAAGGCCGACCGGCGCCGCTTCCTGCTGAACCTGATCTGCTTCGCGGCGTGCATCGAGGGACTGTTCTTCTACGGCGCGTTCGCGTACGTGTACTGGTTCCGGTCGCGCGGTCTGCTGCACGGCCTGGCCACGGGCACCAACTGGGTGTTCCGTGACGAGACCATGCACATGAACTTCGCGTTCTCCGTGGTGGACACCGTCCGCGAGGAGGAGCCCGACCTGTTCGACGCGGAGCTGGAGCAGCAGGTCACCGACATGCTCAAGGAGGCGGTGGACGCGGAGCTGCAGTTCGGCCGCGACCTGTGCGGGGACGGCCTGCCGGGCATGAACACCGAGTCGATGCGCGAGTACCTCCAGTGCGTCGCGGACCAGCGGCTCCAGCGGCTCGGCTTCGCGCCGGTGTACGGCTCGGAGAACCCGTTCTCCTTCATGGAGCTGCAGAACGTCCAGGAGCTGACCAACTTCTTCGAGCGGCGCGCGTCGGCTTACCAGGTCGCCGTGGAGGGCTCGGTCTCCTTCGACGACGAGTTCTGATCCGGCACCGTCCGCTTCTTCGTGGCCGTCTTCTTCGTGGCCGTCTTCTTCATGGCCGGCGGATCCGGTTCTTTATGTCCGGCGAATCGGACCGGATTTGATGAGTCGATGAGCCTCAGTTGATGAGTCGATGACAGCGTGCGGCGGCCGGAAACCCGGCCGCCGTCCGTCGGCTCTCCCCTGGCATGAAGGGCAGCGAGCAGACAAGGAAACGGTTCATCGACTATCCGCGCCGGGGCCGGGGCGGCCTGCGCCGCTGGCTGCCGTCCTGGAGACAGCAGCTCGGCGCCACGGCCGTCGGCGCGGCCGGCCTCGCCGGGCTCTTCGCCTTCGGGTACGCACAGGTCGGCATTCCGGACGAGAACGACGACGCGCGTCAGGAAGCCACCGTCTATTACTGGGCGGACGGCAGCCAGATGGTGAGCGAGGGCGCCGTCAACCGGCAGAACGTCACCCTCGCCCAGGTGCCCGACTCCGTCGAACACGCCGTCATCGCCGCCGAGAACGCGAGTTTCTACTCCGATTCCGGGGTCTCGTTCTCGGGAATCGCCCGGGCCGCGGTGAACATGGTCAAGGGCCAGGACGCCCAGGGCGGTTCCACCATCACCCAGCAGTACGTGAAGAACACGTACCTCTCGCAGGACCGTACCCTCAAGCGCAAGGTGAAGGAGTTCTTCATCGCGCTGAAGCTGGACAACCGCAAGACCAAGCAGGAAATCCTGCAGGGCTATCTCAACACCAGCTTTTTCGGGCGGCATTCGTTCGGCATCCAGGCCGCCGCGAACGCGTATTACGGCATGCCGGCCGAGCGTCTCGACCCCGGCCGGGGGGCGGCGCTGGCCGCGCTGCTCAAGGGCGCCGAGCAGTACGATCCGGCGCTGGGCGAGGCCAACCGCCGGCGCACCGTGGCGCGCTGGAAGTGGATTCTGGACCGTGAGGTGGAGACCGGTCTGATGAGCCGGGAGGAGCGCGCCCGCTACACGAAGTATCCGGAGCCGCGCAGGCCCACCACCCCGACCAGCCAGAAGGGGCAGACCGGTTATCTCGTCGACGCCGCGAAGAAATACCTCCGCAGCCGTACGGGGCTGACCGACCGCGATCTCGCCCGCGGCGGCTACCGCATTCACACCACCTTCGAGAAGGACAAGGTGGCGCTGCTGGAAAAGGCGGTGGCGGACGAGCGCCGCCGCAGCATCGACCCGAAGAAGCGCGCCGCCGACGCGCACGTGGAATTCGGTGCCGCGTCCGTACGGCCCAGGGACGGCGCGATCGTCGCGCTCTACGGCGGCGCGGACGCGACGAAGCACTTCGCGAACAACGCGGACACCGCGGGGGTCCCGGCCGGCTCCGCCTTCAAGCCGTTCGTGCTCGCCGCCGCTCTCCGCGACGGCGGCGCCCCGGCCGGGCCGGACGTCGCCGTGCGCTTCCCCCACCCGCCCGGGCCCCACCCGTCCGAGTCCTCTCCGGCCGAGGTGGTGGACCCCGCGCTGCCGGACCTGTACGAGGGCCTGGTGTCCTCGGCCCATCAGCCGTTCGTCGCCGCCGGCCGGCGCCTGGGCCTGAAGGCCGTACGGGACCTGGCCGTCGAGGCCGGTCTGCGCAAGGAGAGCCTGGCCCGCCCGGAACCGACGTTCCCCCTCGGCACCTCCACGCCCAGCGCGATCCGGCTGGCCGGCGCGTACTCGCTGTTCGGCAACGACGGCCGCCGGACCGAGCCGTACTCCGTGACGAAGGTGGTGCGCGACGGCGAGCCGCTGCCGGGCCTCACGCCGCCGGAGCCGCGCCGGGTACTGGCCCCGGAGGCGGCCCGCGGCATCAACGGGGCGCTGGGCGCGTTCGCCCGGAAGACGCTGCCCCGGGAGATCACCGCGAAGCTGCCGGACGGCGTCACGGCGGGCGGCACCGGCCCGCGGGACCGCATGCGGTCGTGCTGGTTCATCGGCAACGACGGCGCGCCCGGCGGCGGGCTGACCACCGCCGTCACCGTCTTCCGCACCGAGCCGGGGACGCCGCAGCTGCTGCCCATGAAGGGCGTGGGCGGCGACCACCGGTTCGGCACCGGCATACCTCCCCGGATCTGGGGCGCGTACGCCACCGGCGCGAGGAAGTGAGCGGGCGGCGCGGTGCGGCCGGGCGGGTGCCGGGCCGCGTCAGTCGTTGGCGACGACGGGGTAGCGCGGCTCGCGCTCGGCCATCTGCCTCAGGGCGTCCTTGCGGTCGCGCTTGGAGAGACGGTCGATGTAGAGGTAGCCGTAGAGGTGGTCGGTCTCGTGCTGGAGGCAGCGCGCGAAGTAGCCGGTCCCCTCGACGGCGATCGGGTTGCCCTGCACGTCCCGGCCGCGGACCACGGCGTAGTCGGGGCGGGCCAGCTCGGCGTAGGCGCCGGGGACCGACAGGCAGCCCTCGTTGGAGTCGTCCAGCACCCGGCGGCCGGCGGGCAGCTCGTCCAGCACCGGGTTGCAGACCACGCCGACGTGGCGTACGCCCTGGTCGTCCATGCAGTCGTAGACGAAGACCTTCAGGTCCACGCCGATCTGGTTGGCGGCCAGGCCCACGCCCTCGGCGGTGCGCTGGGAGGCGAACATGTCGTCGACCAGCTTCGCCAGCTCGTCGTCGAACTCGGTGACGTCCTTGCACTCCTTGTGCAGCACCGGATTGCCGACCACGGTGATCGGGCGGGAGGTGCCGCGCTCGCGGTAGGCCGTCTCGCGCGCGTCCGCGTCGGTCACGTCGTCGATGAACTCGTCGTCCACCTGCTGCTCGCCGTCTTGATCAAACACCTGCTGCTGCGCCATGTCCGCCGCACGCCTTCCGCGATTCCGCAAAAATTCTTCTTAGCTGCCCGTACAGGGTACGGGGACCGGCCGGGCGCCCGCCGACGGAACCGCGCTCAGCAGACCTCTTCGAGGTCCCGCCACTCGCGGGTGTCCGGGCTGTCGGCCACCCAGCCGTCCAGCAGCCCCCGCACCAGCCCGGCGGGCGCGGCGATGCCGCACTCCCGTTCCGGTACCCACAGGGAGCCGGAACCGGCCGTGCGGTGTCCCAGCGGGCCCGGGTGGCCGGGCTCGCTGTGGTCGTGCGGGTCCAGGTGCGCGCCGTCGCCCTCGTCGCTGGGCATCCGGCTCTCGGAGCACGTACGGCACAGCAGGCGGACGGAGGAGGACCAGTCCTCGGCGGCGTACCCGGCGTCCGCCGCCAGCCGCTCCAGGGCGTCCCGGTCGGCCTCGCCCGCGGCCTCCAGCAGGACGACCCAGGTGGGCACCGGGGAGGGCGCCCACAGCTCGATCTCGTCGAAGACGGGGTAGGAGGGCCCGGCGGTGGTGGTGCGCTCGCCGTGCGGGACGCCGTCGTGCAGGACGACCTCGCCCCAGCGGCGCCCGGAGGACGGCAGCGGGATGGAGAGCACCTCGATGCGGGCCGGGTCCAGCCGGCGGCCCCAGACGACCTCGGCCTCGCCCTCGGGCGAGAGGCGGACCGCGGCGCTGCCCAGCTGCATGCCGCGCGGCTCCCCGGAGGGCGCGCCGTCGCCGGGCACGTGGAGGCCGTACGCCTGCCAGGCGCGGCGGGCCAGCGGCCAGTCCTGGAGGGCGGTGGCCGCGATGCCCACGTTCCACCAGTCGGGCGCCCCGGACTCGCGCTCCAGCAGGGCCACGGCGCGCAGCCCGGCGGTGCGGGCCTGCTCCCAGTCGTGCCGGAATTTGTGCAGCAGGGCGAGGTTGAACCACGACTCCGAGAGCCACGGCTCCATGTCGGCGGCGCGGGTGAGCAGGGCGCCCGCGTCCTCGTAACGGCCGTCGCCGATCAGCGTGAAAGCGCGGTCGGTCGCCTGCCGCCACGAGGCGGAGGGCCGGTGCCGTACCTTGCCGAAGATCCTCACGATTCCCGCCTGCCGATTGGTTCCTTGGTGCCGTCCGGCGGACGGCCGAGGGGCCTACTCGACAACCTGCCACAGTTTGCCGCCGGGCTCAGCCCGATGGCCGGTGCCCCCTGCTGCTCCTTGCCTTGCGCAGCCCCCCTGAACCCCGTTTTTCGGGGCTCTCTTCGCATCCAACCATGCCCATATCCGGGGCCGCTCATTACCCATCGGTTGTCCGACCTTGAACCGGTACCCCAATACCCGACAGCTACCCCGGGCGGCACCCGGCACTCGGGTGGCGCGGCCGGTCAGAGGGCCCCGAGGGGCCGGGCGAGGACGCGGGCGAGGGCCTCCACCACCCGGGGTTCAAAGTCCTGCGCGGTCGACAGGCGGAGCCGCTCCAGGGCGCGCAGCGTGCCACCGGGCCCGCCGTCGCCGCCCGCGAGGTCGTCGTAGGCGTTCACGGTGCGCACGATACGGGCGGGCAGCGGCTGGTCCCGGAAGGGGTCGGCCTGCCGTTCGACGATCACCGCGACCTCGGCGGGCACCCCGGTCTGGCGGACGACGGCCCCGCCGAGCAGGGCGATCCTGCGCTGTTCGGCGGACGGCAGGCCGGCGGTGGCGCCGCCGGTGACGGGGTCCACCAGGGAGAGCTGGCCGATGTCGTGCATCAGCGCCGCGTACTCCAGGACGCTCAATTCGGCCTCACCCAGTCCCAGTTCCCGGCCGACGGCGCGGCTGAGGACGGCGACCCGGCGGGCGTGCCCCTGCGGGGTGTAGCCGGCGATCTCGGTGGCGCGGGCGAGGGAGGCGATGGTCTGCCGGTAGGTGGCACGCACTGCGGCGTAGCGGCGGAAGGAGAACTGGGTGAGGAGGAGCGGCAGACAGAAGACGGGCAGCGCCCAGAGCCCGGCGACGGCAGTGGCCAGCGCGATGACCAGGCCCGTCGCGCAGATCGCGGAGCCGATGCCGAGCAGGGAGCGCAGCTCGTCGCGGAGCAGGGGGCCGTACGGCCAGCCGGTGCGGGCCTTGGCCAGTGCCGCGGCGAGCACGGCGTCGCACAGGGCGGTGAGCGCGAGCAGGCCGAGGAGGTAGCAGGTGTAGTACGTGCCGTCGCCGATCCAGGCGGCCAGCCGGCCGGTGTTGTAGAGCGGCTGGAAGCAGGTGGCGGCGAAGCCGACGGTCAGGACGCGGCGGGCGATGTGGTCCAGCGCCGGGCCGCGGCCGAGCGCCACGTGGGGCACGAGGCCGACGAGGCCGGCCGCGACGACGACGGCGACGGCCTGCAGGACGCCGTGCGAGGTGGCGCGGCCGCCGACCTCGCCGAGCAGCGCGTAGGCCAGGGCCCCGGCGACGCCGAGCGGGGCGCTCTCGCGGTCGCCGGGCAGCGGCCCCGTGCCGCCCCGCGCGGGCGGGCCGGCACCCCAGCGGGCCAGCTCGCCGACCGCTATGAGGGCGCCGAAGGCGAGGGCGATGCCGGGGTCGGCGAGGCCGCGCCAGAGGGTGTGGCCCAGCGCGAAGCAGGCCAGGGCGCCGGCGGCGGCGTAGACGAGGACGACGGCACGGGGGGTGCCGGTGCGGTACGGGACGGCGAACGGGTCGCCCGGCCCGTCGGCCGTGGCCCACGATGCCGCGCCGCTCACCGCTCACCGCCCGAGGGCCCGGTGCGCGGTCCCGTCGCGGTGCCGGGCAGGGCGGCCGTACCGGGCGGGGGCCCGGCCTCCGGCGCCGCGGTGCGCCTGCGGAGCGGGACGCGCGGCGGGCCGGACGGCGGCACGGCGGGACCGTCGGGGCCCGCGGTGACGACGTCGGGCTGCCAGCCGTGCCGCGCCAGCGCGGCGACCAGGGCGCGGACCATGCGCGGGTCGAACTGGGCGCCGGCACTGCGGCGCAGCTCGGTGACGGCGGCGGCGACCGGGCGTGCGCGGCGGTAGGAACGGGTGGAGGTCATCGCGTCGAAGGCGTCGGCGACCGCGACCACCCGGGCGAATTCGGGGATCTCGCGCCCCCGGAGGCCGTAGGGGTAGCCCTTGCCGTCCATGCGTTCGTGGTGGTGCAGGATCGCGGCCCTGGCCTCGCCGAGGAAGCCGATGCCGCGGACGATCTCGTGGCCGTACTCCGGGTGCAGTTCGATGACGCGGCGTTCCTCGGGGGTGAGCGGGCCGTCCTTGCGCAGCAGCCGGGTGGGCACGCCGAGCTTGCCGACGTCGTGCAGGATGCCGGCGAAGCGGATCACGTCGAGGCGGTCCTCGGACATGCCGAGTTCGCCGGCGATCATCACGGAGGCGCGGCCGACGCGTTCGCTGTGACCGCGGGTGTAGCGGTCCTTGAGGTCGACGGCCTGGACGAGGGCGCGGATGGTGGCCTGGTGGGCCGCGCGCTCGCGGTGGTACTGCGCGAACACCCAGCAGGAGATGTACATGGGCAGCAGCACCAGCAGGGCGGCGGGCGGCCCGTACGAGCTGCGCCACAGGACGGCCATCATCAGCCCGGCCAGGCCGTGCACCAGGTGCGGGGCGAGGGAGCGGAGCAGCAGGCCGCGCCAGGCCGTGCGCGGCGGGTGCCGTTCGGCGGCGACCAGGACGCCGCCGTCCAGCACGGCCAGCACGGTGCAGAAGACGGTGGTGGCGGCCGCCGCGGGCAGCAGCGCGTACGGGAATTCGGGGGTCAGGACGGCGCGGCTGCCGCCGGCGCCGAAGACCTCGGCGGCGGCCCGGGCGGCCAGCGCCAGTTCGGCGGCGTGCCAGACGCGGCGGGCGGTGGCCGAGCGCTCCTCGGTACGGGAGAGCAGCGCGCCGGGGAGGGCGACCAGCGCCGCCGCGGCGGGCGGCAGCAGGAAGACCCCGGCGAGCAGCACGGGGCAGCCCCACCGGGGCGGCATGGCCTCGGCCCGGCCCGGGGCGCCGCCGGAGCGGGCGCTGCGGGCCAGTGCCCGGGTCAGCGGGCAGCTGCGGATGCGCTCGCAGGCGGCGTAGAGCACGGCGAGCAGGCCCACGGTGGGCCAGGGGGTGCCGGCCTGGGGCAGGGCGGCGGGGACGGCACAGGCGGCCGCCGCCAGCACGGCACAGCCGATGTACGCGTACGCGGCCACGGGCAGCTGCCGCATGGCGCCTCCTCCCCCACGGCTCCCGGATCCGGTGAGCTTAGAAGGCGTCGGCGGCGCGTGCGGGCGCATCGGCGGATTGGGCGGGGCTCGCGCGCCCGCCCTCACCCGTTGGAGTGATCCCGCGCGCTATTCGGCGCGGGCGGCCTCGGTGGGTGCATCGGCGTCCGTCGGGCCGGCCTGGTGGCCGGGGCCCTCGGTACCGGCGGACTCCTGTTGTGCCTGCTCCAGCACGCTCTTCTCGGGCACGGTCTCGCCGGCCCGGATCAGCTCGATCCGCCCCATGACCTTCGACCGCAGGTCGGTGGGGACGTCGTCGTGCCCGCAGCAGCGCTTCACGAGCTTCTTGACGGCCTGTTCGAGGCCGTACTTCTCCAGGCAGGGCGAGCACTCGTCGAAGTGCTCCTCGAACTTGGTGCATTCCCCGGCCGGCATCTCACGGTCGAGATACTCGTACAGGTGGTCGAGAACCTCGGAGCAATCCGTCTCGTGCGGGTCACCGCAGCTCATGATGAAGAGCCTTTCCGATCGTGCGGCTGCTTCGTCGAAGCCGCAGCGCCCGCGCCGGCCGGGACCAGCCCGCGGTCCCGGGCGTAGTCCTCCAGCATGCCGCGCAGCTGTCGGCGGCCACGATGCAGGCGGGACATCACCGTGCCGATGGGGGTTCCCATGATGTCGGCGATCTCCTTGTACGCAAAGCCCTCCACGTCCGCGAGGTAGACCGCTATCCGGAATTCCTCGGGGATCGCCTGCAGGGCCTCCTTCACGTCCGAGTCCGGCAGGTGGTCCAGCGCCTGCGACTCCGCGGAGCGCAGCCCCGTGGACATGTGCGACTCGGCGCGTGCCAGCTGCCAGTCCTCGATCTCCTCCGCCGCGCTGCGCTGCGGCTCCCGCTGCTTCTTGCGGTAGGAGTTGATGAAGGTGTTGGTCAGGATGCGGTACAGCCAGGCCTTGAGGTTGGTGCCCTCCCGGAACTGATGGAAGGACGCGTACGCCTTGGCGTACGTCTCCTGCACCAGGTCCTCCGCGTCCGCCGGATTGCGCGTCATGCGCAGCGCGGCGGAGTACATCTGGTCCAGGAAGGTCAGCGCGTCGCGCTCGAAGCGCTGATTGCGCTCGGCCTCCGACTCACCCGTCGCCTGCGTGCGGGCAGCGTCCGCCTGGTCCTCGTTACGTGCTCGTGCCGTCCCGTCGGTCCCTGCGTCGGTACCGGTGACCGGACCCACCTCCTCCAACACCGTGCCGGATCCGGATGCGGATCCGCTCGAATCGGAGAATAGACGACGATCCGGTACCACCGCCGCTCCAGCCGTGACGTGGTGTCCCGCCTGGACCTGTGCCTGCGGCGGCACTGACCAGCCGGTGCCCTGCGGTCGGGCCGGGCATGCGATCCCCATGCGGTGGACTCCCATTCCTCGTGCGTACCAGTACGTGGCTGCTGCCTACGCCACGCACAACAGAGCGGGGCCGCCACGCATTCCCGGAGCCCGGGGCGGGGCCCGCGGGTCAGTCGGGCAGCCCGACCAGCCACTCGGCGGCGGCCTCGACGATGAGCATCAGCGCCTCGTCCTGGCCGATGGGGGCCTTCTTCGGTACGGCGAAGCCGTGGTCGGCGTGCGGCACCTCGACGATCTCGGTCCCGTCGGGGAACTCCTCGGGGCGCCCGAAGGGGTCACGGCCACCCTGGATCACCAGGGTGGGCACGCCGGCACCGGTGAGTTCGGTCACGCGGGACTTCTCGGGCCTGCCCGGCGGGTGCAGCGGGAAGCTCAGGGCGAGGACGGCGTGCGCACCGAGCTCCCGCGCCGTACGGCAGGCCACCCGCGCCCCGGCACTGCGCCCGCCCGCGACCACCGGCAGGCCGGGCTTCCGCAGCGCGGGCCAGAGCGCCGTCCAGGCGGCGTCGAGGGTCTTCGGGGCGGGCGCCAGCTTCTTGCCCGCCACCCGCCAGGGCTGTTCCACGAGGGCGACGGTGACGCCGCGCTCCGGGAGCGCCGCGGCCAGCGCCGCCAGGTCCCGTGCCTCGATGCCGCCGCCCGCTCCGTGGCTCACGGCGAGCACGGTACGGGCCGTGCCCTGCGCCTCGTGCCAGGTGATCCGGGCGTCGCCCGCCGGTGTGCCGACCGTCTCGCTCTCGCTCATGGCCCCATCCTGCCCGGCGGGCCCCCGGCGAGGGCGGCCGGCCGGTCAGAACAGCGTTTCCTCCTCCGGCGCCGCCAGCTCCTTCACCAGTTCGGGGCTGTTGTTGCGGACGTTGCTGACCTCCGTGGAGACGGGGTAGGCGCGCATCGTCCCGGCGGGCGGCGGCGCGAGCAGCTCGCGCAGCCGGTCCAGGTCGGTGGTGGCCGGGTCCAGCCAGGCGTCCCAGCGGTCCGCCGGGAGCACCAGCGGCATCCGGGGGTGGATGTCGGCGAGGGACTGCGGGCCCGCTTCGCCGGACGCGCCGGCCAGCGGCGTGGTCTCGGCGGCGGTGGTGACCACGGAGCAGGTCGCCCACCAGGCCTGCGGGTGGTCGGGGGGCAGCGTCGGGTCGCGCCAGAACTCGTACAGCCCGGCCATCGCCATCACGGCGCCGTCGGCCGGGGTGACGAAGTACGGCTGCTTACGGGCCCGCTTCTTGCGGCCCTGCTCCTCCAGCTGCCGCTCCCCCACGCCGGTCACCCACTCGAAATAGCCGTCGCCGGGCAGCAGGCAGCGGCGGGCCGCGAAGGGCTTGCGGAAGGACGGCTTCTCGTGGACCGTCTCCGCCCTGGCGTTGATCATCTTCACGCCGACGTCGGGTGATTTGGCCCACGACGGCACCAGTCCCCACTTCAGAGGCCGCAGCTGGCGAACCGGACGACGGTCTTCAGCGTCTTTGACGGGGCGTTCGAGCACCGCGTAGACGTTCTTGGTGGGTGCGACATTCCAGTCGGGAGCGAGGGTCTCCTCGGGTTCCCACTTCTCGACCTCGAAGATCCCCACCAGGTCCTCGGGCCGCCTGCTCGCCGCATACCGTCCGCACATGTATGCCACAGTGCCACGCCACAGCAAGGGGAGAGATGGACACCGATCACATCACAGACGTATGGGACCGGGTTTTCGCCACCCAGCCCGATCCGTCGGTCTGGCTGGTCGTGGCCACCGCCGTGGTCGCACTGGCGGTGGTGCTCCCCTACGGCGCCTGGCGGATTGCCCGTAACGCCATCACCATCGCGCACGAGGGCGGCCACGGCCTCGTGGCCCTGCTCACCGGGCGGAAGCTGGACGGCATCCGGCTGCACTCCGACACCTCGGGGCTGACCGTCAGCCGCGGCAAGCCGCACGGCCTCGGCATGATCCTGACCGCCGCCGCGGGCTACCTCGCGCCCTCCCTGCTCGGCCTGGCCGGGGCCGCGCTGCTCGCCGCCGGCCACATCACGGCCCTGCTGTGGGGCGCGACGGCGCTGCTGCTGGCGATGCTGGTGATGACCCGCAACGCGTACGGCGTGCTGACGGTGGTGCTCGCCGGGGCGGCGTTCTTCCTGGTCTCCTGGCTGACCAACGCGGACGTGCAGGCGGCGTTCGCGTACGCGGTGGTGTGGTTCCTGCTGCTGGGCGGGGTGCGGCCGCCGTTCGAGATCCAGGGGAAGCGCAGACGCATGTTGCGCGCCGCGCCAGCGGCTCCTTCAGGGGCGGTGGTCGGGCGACGGGCGGGCCAGGTGGACTCGGACCCGGACCAGCTCGCCCGGCTGACGAACGTCCCCGCCGCCGTCTGGCTCGGCCTCTTCCACGTGGTGACGCTCTGCTCGCTGATCGGCGGGGGCCGCTGGCTGCTGGAACTGTGAGGTGAGGACCGCCGAGCCGGGCGGTACGGCGCCGGTCCGCGCGCAGTTGCTTTACCAGTGCCATGTTTCGCACAGGTTGCGACCCATTTGATCAAGATCTGCCCTCCTGGTGAGCCATTAAAGTGAGCTGCATGACCGAGAGCCCCGCACACACCGCCCTCTGGCCAGCCCCCACCGCGCCCGGGGCGGTCGACGCGACCGTCACCGTGCCCGGGTCCAAATCGGTCACCAACCGTGGCCTGGTCCTGGCCGCCCTCTCCGCCGAGCCCGGCTGGCTGCGCCGCCCGCTGCGCTCCCGCGACACCCTGCTGATGGCCCAGGCGCTCCGCACCATGGGCGTGGGCATCGACGAGACCGTCTCCTCCAGCTCGGCGCCGTCCGGGGCGGGCGGCGGCGAGGCCTGGCGCATCATCCCCGCGGGGCTGCGCGGCCCCGCCACCGTCGACGTCGGCAACGCCGGTACGGTCATGCGCTTCCTGCCGCCGGTCGCGGCGCTGGCCGACGGCCCGATCCGCTTCGACGGCGACCCCCGGTCGTACGAGCGTCCGCTGGGCGGCGTGATCGACGGCCTGCGCGCCCTCGGCGCGCGCATCGACGACGACCACCGCGGCGCGCTCCCGATGACCGTGCACGGCAGCGGCGGCCTGGACGGCGGCCGGGTCGAGATCGACGCGTCGTCCTCCTCCCAGTTCGTCAGCGCCCTGCTGCTGTCCGCGCCGCGCTTCAACCAGGGCGTGGAGGTGCGGCACGTGGGCGACACGCTGCCCTCCATGCCGCACATCCGGATGACCGTGGACATGCTGCGGATCGCCGGCGCGCAGGTGGACACCCCGGAGGCCGGCGGCGAGCCGAACGTCTGGCGGGTCACCCCCGGCGCGCTGCTCGGCCGCGACCTGACCGTCGAGCCGGACCTCTCCAACGCCCAGCCGTTCCTGGCCGCCGCGCTGGTCACGGGCGGCCGCGTCACCATCCCCGACTGGCCCGGGCGCACTACTCAGCCGGGCGACGCGCTGCGCCGGATCTTCACCGAAATGGGCGGTTCCTGCGAGCTGACCGAGCAGGGCCTGACCTTCACCGGCAGCGGCCGGATCCACGGCATCGACATCGACCTGAGCGAGGTCGGGGAGCTGACCCCGGGTATCGCGGCGGTCGCGGCGCTGGCCGACTCCGAGTCCGTACTGCGCGGCGTGGCCCACCTCCGGCTGCACGAGACCGACCGGCTCGCGGCGCTCACCAAGGAGATCAACGGCCTCGGCGGCGATGTCACCGAGACCGCCGACGGGCTGCGCATCCGCCCGCGCCCGCTGCACGGCGGGGTGTTCCACACCTACGACGACCACCGCATGGCCACCGCCGGCGCGATCCTCGGCCTGGCCGTCGAGGGGGTCGAGGTGGAGAACGTCGGCACCACGGCCAAGACGCTGCCCGACTTCCCCGAGATGTGGACGGACATGCTCAGTCCGGCGACGGCCGCCGCCCGGAGAGCCTGAGAGTTCCGCCCGATGCGCCGCTACGGCAAGCACACCGACGAGGACGACGTCCGGGTCCGCCCCAACCGCAAGGGCAACCGGCCCCGTTCGAACATCCGGCCGAAGCACGAGGATGCCAGCGAAGGGCTGGTCCTCACCGTCGACCGGGGCCGCATCACGTGCCTGATCGAGGACCGCACGGTCATCGCGATGAAGGCACGTGAGCTGGGCCGCAAGGGAGTGGTGGTCGGCGACCGGGTCATGGTCGTCGGCGACCTCACCGGCGCCAAGGACACCCTGGCCCGCATCGTCCGGGTCCAGCCGCGCACGTCCGTGCTGCGGCGCACGGCCGACGACGACGATCCGTACGAGCGGGTGGTGGTCGCCAACGCCGACCAGCTGGCGATCGTCACCGCGCTCGCCGACCCCGAGCCGCGGCCCCGGCTGATCGACCGCTGCCTGGTGGCGGCGTACGACGCGGGACTGGAGCCGCTGCTGGTCCTCACCAAGTCCGACCTGGCGCCGCCGGACACCCTGCTGGAGTCGTACGGCGCGCTGGGCGTTCCGTACGTCGTGACCAACCGCGAGGAGCTGACCGACGGCGCCGCCGCCGACCGGGTCCGCGAGCGGCTGACGGGGCGCATCACCGCCTTCGTCGGCCACTCGGGAGTGGGCAAGACCACGCTGGTCAACGCCCTGGTACCGGAGCGGCGGCGGGCCACCGGGCACGTCAACGCGGTCACCGGGCGCGGCCGGCACACGACCACCTCGGCGCTGGCCCTGCCGCTCGCGGACGGTGGGGGCACCGCCGGTTCGGGCGGAGCGGGGAGCGGCAGCGGCTGGGTGATCGACACGCCCGGCGTGCGGTCCTTCGGACTGCATCACATCGACCCCTCGCGGGTCATCCACGCCTTTCCCGACCTGGAGCCGGGCACGGCCGAGTGCCCGCGCGCCTGCAGCCACGACGAGCCGGACTGTGCGCTGGACCAATGGGTCGCCGACGGCCACGCCGACCCGGCACGGCTGTACTCGCTGCGGCGGCTGCTGGCCACCCGGGAGCGGCGCGAGGGCGACTGACGGCCCGTCGGCCCGCGCGCCCGGCAGGCGGAAGATGGCTGCCGCGGGCCGGTATCAACTGCATAATCACATCAGGCACGGGCTCTCAGAACGGGCGAAGCGGTCGCCGGACTGACGGAGGCAAACTGATGGCGTGGCTGCTCGTCGTGGTGGCGGGAATCCTGGAGACGGGCTTCGCGGTCTGCCTGAAGCTCTCGCACGGTTTCACCCGGCTGTGGCCCACGGTCGCCTTCTGCGCCTTCGCGCTCGGCAGCTTCGGACTGCTGACGCTGTCGCTGAAGAAGCTGGACGTGGGCCCGGCGTACGCGGTGTGGACCGGCCTGGGCGCGGCGGGCACGGCGGCCTACGGCATGATCTTCCTCGGTGACGTGGTGTCGACCCTGAAGATCGTCTCGATCACGCTCGTCATCGCCGGTGCGATCGGGCTCCAGTTCTCCGGGTCGGCGCACTGACGGGACCGGGCGCCCCGGGCCCGGACCCGTACGCCGGGCTCAGCGCCCGGCCGGCTGGCGCGGCAGGCCGGCGAACGCGCCGCGCACGAGCCGCCCGACCTCGTCGGGGTCCGCCGGCGCGACCACGCAGGACAGGGTGAGCCGGACCGCCGCCGTGCACGCGCTCCCGAGCTCGGTCAGCTCCTCCTTGGGCCAGTCCGCCTCCAGCGCGGCCACCGCCCGGTCGCTGAACCGGCCGACCAGCTCGCTCGGCCCGGGCAGCGGCGCCTCCACCGGCGGCGGCACCATGGGAAAGCCCGTCCGGGCCCCCGGTACCGGCAGCGGGAGCGACTGGTCGGCGGGCGAGGGCAGCCGCTCGTTCCAGCACCCCGTCAGCACGGCCCGTACGAGCGGGTTGGCGCGGGCGGTACGCAGCGTCCAGTCGGCCGCCGCGGCCAGCCTGGCCTGCGCCTCCTCGGGAACGCCGGGCGGGCGGCCGCGGTCGGCGCCCAGGTCGCGGTCCTCGGGAGGCCCGTCGGCCGCGGGCCGGGACAGGATGCGCTCCACGCCCGCCAGATAGCCCTCGGTCTCCCGGCGTACCAGGGCGCGCGCGAGCCCCTGCTTGCTGCCGAACTCGTTGTAGAGGGTCTGCCGGGAGACGCCCGCCGCTGCGGCGACATCGACCATCCGGACGCCTGCCCAGGGCCGCACTTCGAGCGCCGCGTAGGCGGCGTCCAGTAGGGAATCACGCGCTGCGGGCATCGTCGCCTCCCAGGCCGTAGTGCCCATATGGCCTTGTGTGCGCACAGAATTGACGCCCCGCCAGGTGGTGTCAAGGGTCCGGAGCAAAGGTCTGCCGGCGGGTGGGGAGAGGCCCCCGGCGGGACGCCACGCCCGCCGGCGAGCCATGGGTTTTCCGTGCTCAGGGACCGAGAAAGATAGTGTTCGCACATGGCCGACTATCACGATGATCTCCGTCTCGCCCACGTCCTCGCGGACGCTGCGGACGCCGCGACCATGGAACGGTTCAAGGCGCTCGATCTGAAGGTCGAGACCAAACCGGACATGACGCCGGTGAGCGAGGCCGACAAGGCGGCCGAGGAACTGATCCGCGGCCACCTCGCGCGGGCCAGGCCGCGGGACGCGGTGCTCGGCGAGGAGTTCGGCTCGGAGGGTTCGGGGCCGCGTCGCTGGATCATCGATCCGATCGACGGCACGAAGAACTACGTGCGCGGCGTGCCGGTCTGGGCCACCCTGATCGCCCTGATGGAGCGCGGCGAGGGCGGCGACCGTCCGGTCGTCGGCGTGGTCTCCGCGCCCGCGCTGCACCGCCGCTGGTGGGCGGCCGAGGGGCTCGGCGCCTACACCGGCCGCAGCCTGACCTCCGCTCAGCGTCTCCAGGTGTCGAGCGTCGGGCGCATCCAGGACGCGTCGTTCGCCTACTCCTCGCTCACCGGCTGGGAGGAGCGCGGCACGCTGGGCGGCTTCCTGGACCTGTCGCGCGAGGTGTGGCGCACCCGCGCGTACGGCGACTTCTGGCCCTACATGATGGTGGCCGAGGGCTCCGTGGACATCTGCGCCGAGCCGGAGCTGTCGCTCTGGGACATGGCCGCGTGCGCCGTGGTCGTCCAGGAGGCCGGCGGGCGCTTCACCGGCCTGGACGGGACGCCGGGTCCGCACAGCGGCAACGCGGCGGCCTCCAACGGGCTGCTCCACGAGGATCTGCTGAGCTACCTGCGGGACTGAGCGCCCCGCACGCCGCTCCGGCGGCTTCGCCCGCTCTCCCCGCTCACGGGCCGTCAAACGGCGCCTTGGGGCGCGTGGCCGGCAGACCGGCTCTCACGCGCCCCTTGTCGCGCACCACTGGGCATGTGAACATGAGAATCCCCCCGCTTGTGCGTTTGTGAAAATTTTCTCCCGGCACTTCCGGCGCCGGGAATTCCTCCGGGGGTTCACCAAGGAGGTGGCTCCACTCCATGCCCATGTACGTCCGAGACGCCATGAGCACGGTGGTCCTCACCATCGGGCCCGCACACACACTCCGGCAGGCAGCACACCTGATGGCGGCACGGCGCGTCGGCGCCGCCGTGGTCCTCGACACCGACGCCGAAGGGCTCGGCATCCTGACCGAGCGCGACATCCTCAACTCCCTGGGCGCCGGGGAGAACCCCGACCACGAGACCGCACAGACCCACACCACCACCGACGTCGTCTTCGCCGCTCCGGACTGGACTCTGGACGAAGCCGCCGCCACGATGGTGCACGGCGGCTTCCGGCACCTGATCGTCCTGAACGAGCGGGAGCCGGTGGGCGTGGTGTCCGTACGCGACATCATGCGCTGCCGCTCCGCCCACCGGGAACGGGCGGCCACGGCCGTACTGGCCTGAGCGGAGCGGGGGCGGGCCACGGCGTCCGCCCTCCGGAATGCCGAGGAGGCCGGACACCCGAGGGTGTCCGGCCTCCCCTCTCCGGGGTGAAGGGGCCCCGGACGACGCGGTCGGCGGAGCGACGGTCAGCCGCGCAGGGCCTGGACCGCGGCCTCCAGCCGCTTGCCGTAGTCCGCGTCCGCCTTGCGGAAGTTCTCGATGGCGCGCTGCGCGATGTCGTCGCGCGAGACCTTCGAGATGAAGCCCGCGAGATTGTCGATCAGGCGGTCCTTCTCCTCCTCCGTCATCAGGCGGTAGAGGTTGCCCGCCTGCACGAAGTCGTTGTCCTCGGCGTGCGAGGGGGCCGCCGCCTCGCCGGTGGCACCGGCGACCGGGAGCGGCTGCCACAGCGCGCGGCCGGTCTCGGCCGGGCCGCCGAAGCTGTTCGGCTCGTAGTTCTTCTGGCCGCCGTGCCGGCCGTCGTACAGCACGCCGTCCCGGCCGTGGCTGCGCGCCTCGGTGGCGTGCGGGCGGTTCACCGGCAGGTGGTCGGCGTTGATGCCGACGCGGTACCGGTGGGCGTCGCCGTACGCGAAGAGGCGGCCCTGCAGCATCTTGTCGGGCGAGGGGCCGATGCCCGGCACGAAGTGGTGCGGGGAGAAGATCGACTGCTCGACCTCGGCGAAGATGTTCTGCGGGTTGCGGTTCAGCTCCAGCTTGCCGATCTCGATGACCGGGTAGTCCGCGTGCGGCCACACCTTGGTGAGGTCGAACGGGTTGAAGCGGTAGTTCGCGGCCTCGGCGACGGGCATGATCTGCACGCCGACGGTCCAGCTCGGGAAGTCGCCGCGCTCGATCGACTCACGCAGGTCGCGCTGGTGGCTGTCGGGGTCCTCGCCCGCCAGCTTGGCGGCCTCTTCGCTGGTCAGGGTCTTGATGCCCTGGTCGGTCTTGAAGTGGTACTTGACCCAGAAGGCCTCGCCGGCCTCGTTGTTCCACTGGAAGGTGTGCGAGCCGAAGCCGTCCATGTGGCGGTACGAGGCGGGGATGCCGCGGTCGCCGAACAGCCAGGTCACCTGGTGCGTCGACTCCGGCGACAGGCCCCAGAAGTCCCAGACGTTGTCCGCCTCCTGCGAGCCGGTGTACGGGTCGCGCTTCTGGGTGTGGATGAAGTCGGGGAACTTGATGGCGTCCTTGATGAAGAACACCGGGGTGTTGTTGCCGACGAGGTCGTAGTTGCCCTCTTCGGTGTAGAACTTCAGCGCGAAGCCGCGGGGGTCACGCACCGCGTCCGCCGCGCCGAGGTTGCCCGCGACGGTCGAGAAGCGCAGGAACGTCTCGGTCTGCTTGCCGACCTCGGAGAGGAACTTCGCGCGGGTGTACTTGGTCACATCGGCGGTGACGGTGAAGGTGCCGTACGCGCCGGCGCCGCGGGCGTGCACGATCCGCTCCGGGATCCGCTCACGGTTGAAGTGCGCGAGCTTCTCGATCAGCAGCTGGTCCTGGATCAGACCGGGACCGCCGATGCCGGCCGTCTCGCTGTTCTGGTTGTCCGCGACCGGAGCACCGGACTCCGTGGTCAGCGGTCCCGTGGTGCTTTCTACCGACACGTGCGCCTCCTGTGTAAATACCTGCCCTTGGCTTGCGCCGTACTCGATCCTACATTGGACAATGTCTAAGTCAAGAAGACTGCGAAACTCATACGCGTTCCGGTGATGGACGCCGCTGGTACTCTGGCTCATATCTGACTGATGGGTGATTGCGATGAGTGACCTGCTCGAACGACTCCGGGGACGCGGCTGGCGGCTGACCGCACAGCGCCGCGTCGTCGCCGAGGTCCTGGACGGGGACCACGTCCACTACACCGCCGACGAGGTGCACGCGCGGGCGTCCGAGCGACTGCCGGAGATCTCCCGCGCCACCGTCTACAACACGCTCGGCGAGCTCGTCTCGCTCGGCGAGGTGCTGGAGGTGAGCACGGACGGCCGCGCCAAGCGGTACGACCCCAACGCCCACCACGACCACCACCACCTCGTCTGCTCGCAGTGCGGCACGATCCGTGACGTGCACATCGCGAGCGACCCGCTGGCAGCCCTCCCCGAGCCGGAACGATTCGGCTTCGCGGTCTCGGAGGTCTCGGTCACCTACCGCGGCGTCTGCCCGAACTGCGCGAGCGCCTGACACCCGAGCCACCGCGGTACCCCCCTCGATCTCCCATCACCGACCCTTTCAGCCCGCCGCCTCCCGCGGCGGGCTTTTCGGCATGCCACCCTCCCGACGGGGTCGCGACCAGCGATTTTCGGCCTACCGTCGGCGGCCGTCGGCTTCCCACGTCCCGGCCGGCCCCGCGTACGCCCGCGTACCTCTTCCTGTTTCTGACGGATCGTCATATCGTGCGCCGCGCCACCCCCACGGCTGCCCGGGACCGCCGCGGCAGCCCGCCCGCACTCCGCGAGGAGCACACCGTGGGAGAGCCGCACCCGCCGCACCCGTCCGCCGTCCCGCGCCCGGCCGCCCCCGGGACACAGCCCCCGCCCGCCCTCCGCGCCCGGTCGCTCGGCCGCTCCTTCGGGCGCGGCCGCAAGGCGCTCACCGCACTCGGCCCGCTCGACCTCGATGTCGCGCCCGGCGAGTTCGTCTGCCTCGTGGGCCCCTCGGGCTGCGGCAAGTCCACCCTGCTGCGGATCGCCGCGGGGCTGCTCCGGCCCGGCACGGGTGAGCTGGAGATCCGCGCCGCCGGCCCACGCCCCGCCGCGATGATCTTCCAGGACTACGGCATCTACGACTGGAAATCCGTACTGGCCAACGTCCGCTTCGGCCTGGACGTCCAACGCGTGCCCCGCAAGGAGGCGGACGCCCGGGCCCGCTCCTGGCTGGCCCGGATGGGGCTCGCGGACTTCGCCGACGCCTACCCGGCCGTCCTCTCCGGCGGCATGCGACAGCGCGTGGCCATCGCGCGGGCACTCGCCGTCGAGCCCGAGATCCTGCTCATGGACGAGCCGTTCGCCGCCCTGGACGCCCAGCTGCGCACGATCCTCCAGGACGAGCTGCTGGACCTCACCCAGCACACGCACACGACGACGCTCTTCATCACGCACAGCCTCGAAGAGGCCCTCGTCCTCGGCGACCGGGTCCTGGTGATGTCGGCGCGGCCCGGCCGGATCATCGCCGAGCGCCGGCCGCCCTTCGGCCGCCCCCGGAGCGGAGCGGTCCGCGGCGCCCCGGAGTTCACCGCGCTCAAGGCCGAACTGTGGGAACTGCTGCGCGGCGAGGTGGACAACCGCTCCCGCACGCCGGAGGTGCGCGCATGACGCTCACCGACCGCGCCGCGCCCCGCGAGACCGTCCTCGTACGCCGACCGGGCCCGCGCGAACTCCGGCCGCGCCGCGCCCACCGGCGCCGCCGCGCCCTGGAAACCGGTCTGGCGCTCGCCGTCCCGGCCGTCCTGGTACTGCTGTGGCAGCTGGCCGCGACGAGCGGCTGGATCGACGCCCGGATCTACCCGGCGCCCACCACGATCCTGGCCGACGGCTGGGACCGGGCGCTGGCCGGAGCGCTGTGGCCGGACGTGTGGGCCACGCTCCAACGGGTCCTCTCGGGCTATGCCATCGGGACCGTCTCGGGCTACGCGCTCGGCCTCCTGATGGGCTCGCTCGCCCTCGTGCGCGCCGCCCTGGAGCCGCTGCTGGACGCCCTGTACGTGGTGCCGAAACTGGCCCTGCTGCCGGTCTTCCTCAACATGTTCGGGCTCGGCGAGGGGCCGCAGATCGCGCTGGTCGCGGCCACCGTCTTCTTCTTCGTGTGGATCTCCACCATGGCGGCGGTGCTGGCCGTGCCGGCCGGGCACCGCGACGCCGGACGGGTCTTCGGCGCGAGCGCCTGGCAGATGTTCCGGCACGTACTGCTGCCCGCCTCGCTGCCCGCCGTACTGGTCGGGGCCCGGATCGCGGCCGGCGTCGCGGTCCTGGTGATCGTGGCCTCGGAGCAGATCGCCGCGGCCGACGGCCTCGGCCATCTGATCTTCGACTCGCGCGCCCTGTTCCAGAACGACGTGATGTTCGTCGGGATCGTCTGCGTCGCCGTGCTCGGCGTGCTCTTCTCCGAACTGGTGCGGCTGGTCGGCCGCTTCCTCACCCCCTGGGCGCCGCGCGACCGCGGCCGCTCCCAGAGCTGAGCCCGTAGCCCTCTTCGCGTACGGAGGCCCCATGCGTCGCCGCACCACCGCGCTCGCCGCGCTGACCGCCGCCCTTGTCCTCTCCGCCGGCTGCACCGCACAGGAGCCCCCCGCGGCGGCCACGAAGCCCCGGCCGGTCAAGCCGGTCGCCGGCTGCGGCGCGGGCGCCTGGACCGACCCCGCCGACCTGGCGCCGGACCGCGCACCGGCCCGCTGCGACAAGGGAACGCCGGCCGCCCGCCCCCTGAAGAAGCGGCGGTCGCTCACCCTGGCCACCGGCACCCTGAACGCCGAGTACGTCGCGCCCGTACGGATGGCGCTGGCCAAGGGCGAGTTCGCCAAGGAGGGCCTGGACGTCCATCTGAAGGTACTGCCCACGCCCGAGGCGCTGCCGCTGCTCGCCAAGGGCGACGTGGACGTGCTGTGGGCGGCGCCGGAGGCCGCCGTCGTCAACGGCGTCGCCGGCGGCTTCGACATCCGCTGGGTCGCCGGGAACTTCTCCCCCGACCCGCGGTCCAGGAGCGGCCTGTGGATCCGCCTCCGCAAGGGCGAGACCGCCCGCTCGGCGTCCCTGAAGAACGCGAGCCTCGGCACGATGATCGGCAAGGGCTCCGTGATCATGTACCCGATGGACCGGTCCTTCGCCCGGCACGGCGCCCGCATGGACTCCGTCACCTTCCAGCAGCTCGGCTCAGCGGACGTGCTGACCGCGCTCACCGGCGGCGGTGTCGACGCCGCCTGGCTGCTGGACCCGGTCTGGCGGACGGTCGCCCATGACAAGAGGTACGCGTTCCTCGGCGGCCAGCCGCAGGGCGAACCGCTCGGCGGCGCCCTGTACGGCCCGAACCTGCTGCAGCGCGACCCGGACGCCGGTGTCGCCTTCCTCCGCGCGTACATCCGTACCGTCAACACCTACTTCCGCGGCGACTACAAGGCCGACGGGAAGTTCGTCGCGGAGCTGGCGAAGCTGCTGAAGGTCGAAGCGGACGTCCTGACGGCGGTGCCGTCGCTGCGGATGGACTGGGAGATCCGCAAGGGCACGGCGGACCGGCTGCAGCGCGCCTACCGCGACGCGGGGGTCACCGAGGGAGCGCCGGTCCCGGAGAACCGGCTCGTGGACCGCGCCCTCTACGCGGAGGCGGTCGGCCACCGGCCGTGACCGCACGCACACATGACGAAGGCCCGGATCCTGAGATCCGGGCCTTCGTCTTCAGTAGCGGGGACAGGATTTGAACCTGCGACCTCTGGGTTATGAGCCCAGCGAGCTACCGAGCTGCTCCACCCCGCGCCGTTGTGTTCACAACTCTAACCCCAAGCCGACGACCAGCGCAAATTCATCTCCCGGCGCCCCGCGCACCGGGTGTCCGGCCGGCCTCGCGGGACCGGCCGGACCTCATGCGCTCAGCTCCTCCTTGAGGGCGTCGCTCAGCCGCGAGGCACGCTGGGTGACCTCCGGCGGCCCCAGCTCCACGGCCCGCGCGCACCACCGCTGGCTCTCCGCGAGCGCGCCCCGCCGGGCCGCCAGCAGCGCGAGGCGCAGCGCCGCGCGGCCGTGCCCGGCCTCGGCGGCCCGCGTCCACCACAGGGCGGCCTCCGGGAGGCTGCCCTCGCGCGCCAGCAGCAGCCCGAGGTTGAAGGCCGCGTTGCGGCTGCCGGCCTCGGCCGCCGCGCGGTACCAGTCGGCGGCCGCCACCGCGTCGCCCCGGGACGCGGCGAGCATGCCCATCCGCACCTGGGCCCCGCGGTGCCCCTGCTCCGCGGCGCGCTCGTACCACTCCTCGCTCTCGCCGCCGGACTCCTCCGGGCCGCGGGCCTCCCGGTCCAGCAGCGCGGCGAGCCGGTAGGCCGCCTCGGTGCTGCCGGCGCCCGCGGCGCGCCGCAGGTGCCGCTCGGCGTCCTGCCACTCGCCCTCCCGCAGGAAGGAGATGGCCGCCTGCAGCGCCGCCTCGGTGTGCCCGGCATCAGCCGCTCGCTCGTACCACTTGCGGGAGGTGCGCTCCGCGCCCCGGCCGGCGTGCAGGATGCCGAGGTTGAACGCGGCGTCCACGCTGCCGGCCTCGGCCGCCTTGGAGAACCACGGCTCGGCGCCGGACGCGTCGCCGCGCTGCAGGAGCAGCACGGCGAGCGCGTTGGACGCCTCCCGGTGACCCGCGTAGGCGGCCCGGCGGTACCACTGCTCGCTGCGGCCGTCGCTGCCCTGCTGGGCGCAGAGCAGACCGATGTTGTACGCGCCGTTGACGTCGCCGGCCTCCAGCGCCGCGCGGTACCACCGCTCGGCGGTCTGCAGCTCGCCGCGGTCGGCGTGCAGCGCGCCCAGCGCGTTGGCGGCGTTGCCGTCGCCCTCCTGGGCCGCCCGGCGCCACCACTCGGCGGCGCTCTCCTCGTCGCCCGCGTCCTTGAGCAGGAAGCCGAGCGCGCACGCGGCGCGCGGCTCGCCGTCCTTGGCCGCGATGAGGTACCAGCGCCCGGCCTCCTTCAGCTCGCCGCGCTCCTCCAGGAGCGTGCCGAGGTGCAGCGCCGCCCTGCGGTGACCGCGGGCCGCGGCCTGGCGGTACCACTGCTCGGCGGCGGCGCGCGGTTCGGCGTGCTCGCCGTACGCGGAGCCGTCCGCCTCCCGCTCGTCGAGGATGCGCGCGAGACGGTACGCCGCTTCGCGGTGGCCGCGTTCGGCGGCGGCCACGAACCACTGCTCGGCGCCCTCCTCGCCGCGGTGGTCCAGCAGGTCGGCCAGCGCGTACGCGCCCAGGCAGTGGCCGGACTCGGCGGCCTGGCGCAGCCAGTACTCGGCGGCGGGCTCGTCGCCGCGCTCGCGGTAGTGGCGGCCCAGCGCGTGCGCCGCGGCGGCGGAGCCGGCCACGGCGGCGATGCGCCACCAGCCGGCCGCCTCGTCGGCGTAACCGCGCTGGTGCAGCAGGACTCCGAGGTTGTTGGCCGCGGCCCGGTCGCCCGCGACGGTGGCGGTGCGCAGGCACGGTTCGGCACCGTCCAGATCACCGCGCCGCAGCAGCATCGCGCCGAGCATGCTCGCCGCTGCCGGATCGCCGGCGGCGGCCGCCTTGCGGTGCCCCACCTCGTCCAGGACCTCGACGGCCTCGGGCGGCTCGGCGGTCTCCGCCGCGTCCGTCGCGTCGTCCGCGACCGGCGGCAGCTCGGATTCGCGCCCGTCGTCGGGCGCATGCACAAACGGTCCTGTCTCCAACAACCTTGCCTTGTCCCCCATAAGGGCCATCGTCGCACCACCCGAAGCCCGGGTACACCTGGTATACCGCAGCCAGTGAGGTCACTACAGCGTTTTGTCGACTTCCCGACACGACGACATGCCAAACGCTCGGAAGACGAGTCTCCCCAATGCGAGTGGTTTAACGCGCACATATGTGACGCCCACACATGACGAAGGCCCGGATCCTGAGGATCCGGGCCTTCGTCTTCAGTAGCGGGGACAGGATTTGAACCTGCGACCTCTGGGTTATGAGCCCAGCGAGCTACCGAGCTGCTCCACCCCGCGCCGTTGTGTATTTAAGGTACCACGGCGCGGAGTCGCAGCCATAATCCGCGGTCAGCCGCCCTGCTTGTCCCCCTCGTCCGAGCCGCCCCTGTCCGACGAACCGCCCTTCTCGCCCGCCTTCTTCTCGGCGGCGGCCGCCCGGTCCAGCGCGGCCTTCAGCTTCTTCTGCGCCTCGCCGTAGCCGCTCCAGTCGCCTTCCACGCGGGCCTTCTCGCCGTCCTCGTAGGCCTGCTGCGCATCGTCCAGCGCGTCCTGCACCGACTGGTCCGAGGGCGGGGTCGTACTGCCCTCGTCCGGCGGCGTGGTGGTGTCCTCCTCGCCGTCGTCACCGATGTTCGGTGCCTTCTTGCCGAACACCACGTCCAGCGCCTCGCCGAGGCTGTTCTCGAAGGCCGCCTTGTTGCCGTAGCTGACGAGCACCTTCTTCAGCAGCGGGTAGTTCGTGCCCGCGCCCCTCAGATAGACCGGCTCGACGTACAGCAGGCCGCCGTCCAGGGGGACGGTGAGCAGGTTGCCGTACTCGATCTCCGAGTCGCCCTTCTTGAGGATGTTGAGCGTCTTGGCCACCGTGTCGTCGGAGTTGAACTTCGACTGCACCTGCTGCGGACCCGGGACCGTGGTCTCGGACGGGAGTTTGAGGATTCTGATCTTCCCGTAGTCCGGACTCTTGGCGTTGGCGTCGACCGCCATGAACGCGCCCAGGTTGTCCCGCTTGTTCGGCGTGAACGTCGTCGTCAGCGAGAACGTCTGGTTCTTCTGGTCCGGCATCTTCATGCTGAGGTAGTACGGCGGAACCGCGGTCGCCGACTTGGTCGTCGGGTCGTTCGGGATCTGCCAGCGCTCGCTGCCGGTGTAGAAGGTGTTCGCGTCGGTGACGTGGTAGGTGGTCAGCAGCTGCCGCTGCACCTTGAACAGATCCTGCGGGTACCGCAGGTGCTCCATCAGGTCATTGCTGATCTTCGACTTCGACTCGACCGTGCCGGGGAACGCCTTCATCCAGGTCTTCAGGACCGGGTCCTTCTTGTCCCACTGGTAGAGCTTGACGGAGCCGTCGTACGCGTCGACCGTCGCCTTCACGGAGTTGCGGATGTAGTTGACCTGGTTCTGCTGGGCCACCACCGCGCGCTGGCCGTCGGTCAGCGAGTCCGCCGTGGTGTCGCCGAGCGTGGTCCGCGAGGCGTACGGATAACCGTTGCTCGTGGTGTACGCGTCCACGATCCACTTGATGCGGCCGTCGACCACCGCCGGGTAGGCGTCGCCGTCGATGGTGAGCCACGGCGCGACCGACTCCACGCGCTCCTTGGGCGTGCGGTTGTACAGGATGCGCGAGCCGTCACCGATGGCGCCCGAGTACAGGATCTGGGGCTCGCCGAAGGCCACGGCGTACGCCGCCCGGTTGACGGGATTGGCGAGGTTCACCCCGCTCTTGCCGCTGTAGCTGTAGCTCTTCTCGCCGCTGTCGTCGGAGTAGTCCAGCTCCTTCTGCGGACCCCCGACGATGGAGTACTGCGAGGTCTTCTCGCCGTAGTAGATGCGCTGCTCGTACTTGCCCAGGTGGCCCTTGGCCGGGAGGTTCTTCTCGGTGTAGTCCGGCTCGCCCTCGTTGACCGTGCCGGTCCCCTTGGCGGTGACCGCGCCGTACCCGTGGGTGTACTTGAAGTGGTCGTTGATCCAGTTGCGCTCGGGGATGCCGGCGATGTTCAGCTCGCGCAGGCCGATGACGGTGTCCTGCTCCTTGCCCTTGTCGTCCTTGTACCGGTCGACGTCGAGCGTGGCGGGGAACTGGTAGTAACCGCGGACCTGTTGCTGCTGCTGGAACGTGGGCGAGACGACGTTCGGGTCCAGCAGGCGCATGCTCGCGGTGGTGTCCGCGTCGGCGCGCAGCCGCTCGTTGTCCGCCTTGTCCGTGGGCTTGTAGTCACCCTTGTAGCCGGTGACCTTGGAGCCGCCGATGCCGTAGGCGTCCCGGGTGGCCTGGATGTTCTCCTTGATGTACGGAGCTTCCTTGGCCTGCTCGTTCGGCTGGACCTGGAACTTCTGCACGATGGCCGGGTACAGCCCACCGATCAGGACGGCGGAGAGCACCATCAGGCCGAAGCCGATGACCGGCAGCTGCCAGGTCCGCCGCCAGAGCGTGGCGAAGAAGAGCACGGCGCAGATCGCCGCGATGAAGAACAGGATCGTCTTCGCCGGCAGGTAGGCGTGCGCGTCGACGTACCGCAGGCCCGTCCAGCCCTCGGCGGACTTCAGCCCGCTGGACTTCACCGCGAGGCCGTACCGGTCCAGCCAGTACGCGATCGCCTTCAGTGACACGAAGATGCCCAGCAGCACCGAGAGGTGGCCGGTGGCCGCGGCAGTGGCCCGCGAACCCGGGCTCGTGACACGCAGGCCGCCGTACAGGTAGTGCGTGAGCGCCGCGGCGATCAGGCACAGCACCACACACGCGAAGCCGAAGCTCAACAGGAAGCGGAACCACGGCAGGTCGAAGGAGTAGAAGGAGATGTCCTTGCCGAACTGCGGGTCCTTCTGGCCGAACGGCACACCGTTGACCCACTGCAGCCAGGTGCGCCACTGGCTGGAGGCGGACGCGCCCGCGATCAGACCGACCAGCGCGGTGACCGCGATCAGCACCCACTTCTTGTACGGCGCGATGCTCATCCGGTAGCGGTCCAGGCTCTGCTGCTCCAGCGACATGGCGCTGAGCGGCGGGCGGAGCCGGTGGGCCAGCCAGACGTTGACCCCGATGGCCGCCGCCATCAGCACGCCGAAGAAGAAGAACAGCCCGACCTTGGTCCACAGGGTCGTGGTGAAGACCGAGGAGTACCTCACCGAGCGGTACCACAGCCAGTCGGTCCAGAACCCGGAGAACATCACGAAGAGCATGGCCAGCACGGCCAGCACGCCCAGGGTCAAAAGCCCGGTCCGCATCCGCCGCGACGGGCGGCCCACTCTCGTCCGTGGCCCCGATGGGCCTGAGCCGCGGTCCGGCATCTGGAAAGCCAAGGTGCGCACCTCGAAGTTCGCTGTCGTATGAAGCGGGCCCGGTGATAGTAGGACCCACTGTTGCAACTTACTAAGGCTTTACCCGGTTCCCGTTTTCCGGGAAGTTCAGGGCACGATATTCCACATGACCAACCTCCCCGTGGACGGCACCCCTCTCGCCGCCGACCCGCTGACCCGCGCCGTGCTCGAAATCGACGAGTACGCGGCCGGGATCGGCTGGGACCAGCCCGCCCGACTTTTCGCCCTTGTGGACACCGCGCGCCTGCGCGACCAGGAACCCGCCCTCGCCGCCCAGCTGGGCATCGACGAGAACGCCGACGCCTCCCTGACCCCCGTGGAGCAGGACGAGGTGCCCGCCACCGTGCCGCTCGACGAGTTCCTCGCCACCATCGCCTGGCCCGACGCGGTGGCCGGCTGCGCCATGACCGTGGAGCGGCTGATGCTGCCGCCGTCCGCCGAGGAATCCGTGCCGGCCGGCATGGACGAGGACGAGCTGGCCAAGTGGGTCGCCGAGCACCCCGACCGCCAGGAGGTCCGGATGACCGTGGCGGTGCTGCGGGACGGCCGGCGCGAATCGGCGCTGCGGCTGCGCGAGAAGGACTCCACCGCCGAGGTGCTCACCGGGGCCGACCTCGTACCGGGTCTGGCCGAGGCACTGACGGCGACGTTCGAGGAGTAGCGGAGCAGCTGCTCCGGGGCCGGGGCACTGTCGGGGCGCTGGGGGCTGGCGCCTGGGGGGGCGCGGCGCCGGGATGCCCGGGGGGGGCTCCCGTGTGCCGGGGGCTCCCGTGTGCCGGGGGCCCCCGGTGCCGGGGGCATTCGGATGCCCCAGGGGGCGCTCCGGGGGGGGAGCGCCTCGCTGCGGAAACCGGTCCGCCGTCAGGAACGCCCGGCCGGCGTGCAGCTGGGCAGATCCTTCGTGTCGCCCTTCCGGATCTTCGCGAGGGCCCGCGTCGCATCGTGAATGGTGTTCACCTTGACGAGGCGGAGGCCGTCCGGTGTGTCCTTGGCCGCGGTCGCGCAGTTGTCCTTCGGCGTCAGGAAGTATTCGGCGCCCTTGTCGCGGGCCGCGACGGTCTTCATCGAAATGCCGCCGATCGGCCCGACCACGCCCTTCTCGTCGATCGTTCCCGTACCGGCCACGAACTTCCCGCCGGTCAGGTCGGCCGGCGTGAGCTTGTCGACGATCCCGAGGGCGAACATCAGGCCGGCGCTCGGACCGCCCACGTCGGCGAGCTTGATGTCGATGTCGAACGGGAACGTGTGGTCGAGCCCGGCCTGGATGCCGACGATCGCCCGGCCGTCGGTGGCCTTCTTGGTCGTCAGCGAGACATCACGGCCGCCCGTGGGCTTCTTGCCCTTCTTCTCCGCCGCGGCCGCCTCCTTGGCCGGGATCAGCGTGAAGGTGACCTTCTCGCCCGGCTTGCGCTTCGTGACCAGCCCGGCGACGTCGGTCGGCTGCTTCACGGCCTTGCCGTCCACCGCCTTGATCACGTCACCGGCGTGCAGCGCGCCGTCGGCCGGGGTGTCCTTCATGACGGAGGCGACCACGACCTGTGTGTCGACCGGGATGTGCAGCTCCTTCAGGGCCGCCACCTTGGCGCTCTCCTGGGACTGGCTGAACTCCTCGGCGTTCTCCTGGTCGGCCTGCTCGGCGGTCTGGTCGTCCGGGTAGAGCGTCTTGTGCGGCACCACGGCGTTGTCGTGGGCCAGCCAGCCGTACGCCGCCTCGAAGAGGTTCATGCGGTAGTCGGGGCCGGTGACGCGGACCGTCGTCATGTTCAGATGACCGGTCGTCGGATACGTCTTGCGGCCCTCGATCCGGAGCACCGGCTCGCCGGCGTGATCGCCCAGGGTGTTGACCGTCGGCCCCGGCGTCATCTGCGCGTACGGCACGGGGATCAGCACCCCGGCGCACAACAGCGCGATCAGCATGAGGGTCGAGGCGAGGAGCGTCGCGGTCCGGCGTGGCATGGAACGACAGTACGGGACGAGTATGACAAGCGGCCCGCGGGGCCGTCCGTACGGGTCCCGGCTCGCCCCGGCGGCTCAGGCCGCGTCCGAATGCTCCTGCGGACGCGCGTCCTCGGACCGCTCCATCGCTTCGCGGAACCGGGCGTAACCGGCCAGCTCGGCGACATCGCCGGCCTTGCGGTTACGCGTCGTCCAACTGCTCCACACCGTGGCAGCCAGCGCGGCGAGAAGCGGAATCAGCAACCAGAGGAGCGCACCCATAGCGGCCTCCCGACCCCTTGTACAACCGCAACGACGAATTAGCAGATTAACCATCCGCCAGCTCAACGCTCACGCCCGGGTGCGGGTTACGCAACCGGAGGAGGATGTCGACTGTCCGGCTGATCAACGGGCGACTGCGGCGGGGCACCCGTGGAGAGCGCGTACCCACTTCGGAACAGCTCACCGCCCCCGCGCGCCCCATCCATGCGCCCTACACGCTTTCTTTACGCCATTCGGGGCGCGGGACCCGCGGCCTGTCCTGGGTGGGTGTCACGCGCCCTCCCGTCACCCGACCTCCACCCCCAGAAGACGGCGCTACCCGTCACCCGACCTCCACCCCCAGAGGACGGCGCTTACGCGCCGACCCACTCTTCGGTCCCGTCCGAAAACGTCTGGTGCTTCCAGATCGGCACCTCGTGCTTGAGGTCGTCGATCAGCCGTCTGCACGCCTCGAAGGCCTCCGCGCGGTGCGCACAGGACACCGCGACGACGACCGCGAGGTCCCCGATGGCCAGGTCCCCCACCCGGTGGACCGCGGCCAGCGCCCGTACGGGGAAATCCGCCGCCACCTTCTCCGCGACCCGGCGCAGCTCAGCCCCGGCCGACGGATGTGCGGAGTAACCGAGCCCGTCGACGTCCGAGCCGCCGTCGTGCGAGCGGACCGTGCCGACGAACAGGGCGGTCCCGCCGGACGCGGCGTCCCCCACTGCGGCGAAGACCTCGTCCACGGACAGCGGCGTGTCCCGGACGGCCAGCAGCCGGATCGGATCCGCCACCCCCTGCTCACCGGGGTGGTCGGGATGTGTCGACGGGTGGTGGTTCGTACCTGACATGCGCCCATCGTGCCCCACGGACACGGCACTGGGGAATGGCTGTTTCACCTGGTGTACGGACCGCCGTATGGAGGGTCCTACCAGACCGTAGGGGAACGGACGGCGGGTACGGACGACGCCTTCCCGCCGTCCGGAGGGAGCCACCGCTTCCGTACGGTCCCCGGCGCGTCGGGGGCGTGCGGGGCCCGGGAGGCGTGAACGGGTCGCCGGCCGTCCGCTTCGGAGGCGGCGCCCGGTGCGCTCAGAGGCGCCGCCGGGCCTTACGGGCGCGGCGCACGAGGGCGGCGGTGCCCAGGAGGGCGACGGTCGCGCCCGCGGCGCCGGCCGCGGTGGCGTCCTTGCGGCCCAGCCGGCGCCCGGCCACGGTGTGCCGTCCGGCGACCTCCTCCAGGAGCTCCGCGAGCACCTCCTCATTGGTCCAGCGCGGCCGCCAGCCCGCTTCGTGCAGCCTGCTGCCGCTGACCACCCACGGGTGCATGGTGTACGCCAGGTCGCCGGCGGGCGACGGCGTGAGCCCGATGCGGTGCAGCCGGGCCGCGGCCCCCAGGGCGACCGAGGAGGGCAGCTCCATGCGGCGGATGCCGGTGAGCTCCTCGACCTCCTCCTGCTCCAGCCAGCCGTCGCAGCCGACCGCGAGCTCGCCCTCGACCTTCTCCAGCGCCGCGTACTCCAGCGCGCTGACCAGGTCCTCCACGTGGCAGAACTGCCAGGTGGGGCGGGAGCCGGCGACGACCAGGAGGCGCGGCGACTCGAAGTACCGGGTGAGCGCCGTGTCGGTGCCGCCCACGAGGACGGTGGGGCGCAGCACGGTGACGTTCAGCCCCGGGTGCGCTCGCGGCGCCCGGTGGGCGAGGCGTTCGATCTCCAGGAGGTCGCCGACCCCCGTGGCATCGGCGGTGGCGCGGAGCTCGGCGTCCTCGGAGAGCGGGACGTCGTTGTCGGGCAGCGCCCCGTAGACCATCGCCGAGGTGCACAGCACGACCCGGTGCACGCCGGCCGCGGCGGCCGCCGTGAGGACGGTCTGGGTGCCGCGCACGTTGTACGCGGTGCGGGCCGCCGGGTCGGTCTCCAGGTCGAGGTCGAGCGCGAGGTGCACCACGACGTCGGCGCCCCGGAGCTTCTCCGCGATGGCGGGGTCGCGGACGTCCAGTACATGCCAGTCGGCGCCCTCCTCGTCCCCGCGTCGCTCGTCGATGGCCACGACCCGCTTGACCTCCTCCGATTCCAGCAGGGCGCGGGTCAGCAGCGTGCCGATCCCGGACGCGGCACCGGTGACCGCCACGACGGGGCGGTGCTGCGGTGCGCCTGCCGCGGCGAGGGTCGTCTCGGGCGTCTTCTCGGGCCTGGCAGCGTCGTTTCGCGCTGCGCGAACGGTCGGATCTGGGGAACTCACCGGGCGTCTCCAGCGGTTGTCTTCAGTACGTATGCGCACCGGCGCGTACGGACCAGCGTGCGTCCATCCTGCCGCAGGCACCCCGACAGCCAAGCACCGAGCCCCTCAGCGGCGCGGGGTGTCACAGGGGCGTCGGACCGTCTTCTCCGCGGCCGCGGAGAACGGCCGGGCACCCTCTAGGCTGGAAGGGAATGTCGGGCAGCCGCCGTCGGCCCGGGGCCGGCGGCCCTACGAGCCGAGGAAACCCGTGAGTGACAACCCATTCGGATTCGGCCTTCCGCCGGAGGAGCCGGAGGACGGCGACAACGGCAAGCAGAAGGGCGGCCAGGGAGGTAGCCAGGGCCCCGCGAATCCGTTCGGGTTCGGCGGCGGGAGCGGCGGCGCGGACAACCCGTTCGCGACGCTCTTCGGCGGCATGGGCGGGCCCGGGGGCGAGATGAACCCCGGCGACCTCGGAGCCGCCTTCCAGAAGCTCGGCCAGATGCTCTCGTACGAGGGCGGCCCGGTGAACTGGGACATGGCCAAGGACATCGCCCGGCAGACGGTGGCGCAGGGCGCCCCGGACGGCAGCAAGGACGCCAGCGTCGCGCCCGGCGAGCGGGCAGCGGTCGAGGAGGCCGTGCGCCTGGCCGACCTGTGGCTGGACGGCGTGACGTCGCTGCCGTCGGGTGCGGGCAGCGTGGTGGCCTGGAGCCGTGCCGAGTGGGTCGAGGAGACCCTCCCGGTGTGGCGCGAGCTGGTGGACCCGGTCGCCGAGCGGGTCGGCGCCGCGATGGGCGATGTGCTCCCCGAGGAGATGCAGGCCATGGCGGGCCCGCTGCTCGGGATGATGCGCTCCATGGGCGGCGCGATGTTCGGTACGCAGATCGGGCAGGCGCTCGGCACCCTGGCCGGCGAGGTCGTCGGCTCCACGGACGTCGGGCTGCCGCTGGGACCGGCCGGCAAGGCCGCCCTGCTGCCGGGCAACGTCGAGGCGCTCGGCTCCGGCCTGGGCGTGCCGCCCGAGGAGGTGCGGCTGTACCTGGCCCTGCGCGAGGCCGCCCACCAGCGCCTCTTCGCCCACGTGCCGTGGCTGCGCTCGCACCTCTTCGGCGCGGTCGAGGGCTACGCGCGCGGCATCAAGGTCGACACCAGCAAGCTGGAGGACGCGGTCGGCCAGCTGGACCCGGCCCACCCCGAGCAGCTGCAGGACGCCCTTCAGCAGGGCATGTTCCAGCCCGAGGACACCCCGGAGCAGAAGGCCGCGCTGGCCCGCCTGGAGACGGCGCTGGCGCTCGTCGAGGGCTGGGTGGACGCGGTCGTGCACGCCGCGGCGGCACCGCACCTCCCGTCGGCCGACGCGCTGCGTGAAACGTTGCGGCGGCGCCGGGCGACCGGCGGCCCGGCCGAGCAGACCTTCGCCACCCTGATCGGTCTGGAGCTGCGTCCGCGGCGCCTGCGGGACGCCTCGCGGCTGTGGGCCTCGCTCACGGACGCGCGCGGCCTGGAGGGCCGGGACGCCCTGTGGTCGCACCCGGACATGCTGCCCACGGCGCAGGACCTGGACGACCCGGACGGCTTCGTGCACCGCGAGCAGCTGGACTTCTCCGAGCTGGACAAGATGCTCGGCGAGGCGGCGCAGGGCACGGCCGAGGGCGGCCGGCCGGACCTGACCAAGCGC
This sequence comes from Streptomyces sp. NPDC050806, assembly GCF_055586425.1. NCBI lineage: Bacteria > Bacillati > Actinomycetota > Actinomycetes > Kitasatosporales > Streptomycetaceae > Streptomyces > Streptomyces sp. NPDC050806. Next base: position 78,274 of record NZ_JBVJIF010000012.1, read on the forward strand.
GAGGGTGCCGAGGGTGAGCGCCCCGAGGGTGACGCTTCCGAGCGTGCGGACGGCGACGAGGGCGACGGCGGCAAGTGGCCCTGAGCCTTCATGAGGACGCGGCGCGGGTCCTGAAGGAGTGGCCCGCGCACGCGCCCGATCAGGAGCGGCTGCGCCTGGCCTACCTGGACCACCTTGCCGCGTACCCCGACGGCATGTGGAAGCCCTGCGGCGACGGGCACATCACGGCGAGCGCCCTGGTGGTCGACCCGTCGCGCGGCCGGGTGCTGCTCACGCTGCACAAGAAGCTGCGCATGTGGCTGCAGATGGGCGGCCACTGCGAGCCCGAGGACGCGACGCTGGCGGACGCGGCGCTGCGCGAGGCGCGCGAGGAGTCCGGCATCGCCCGGGGCCTGACGCTGCTGCCCGGCGGCCCGGTGCGCCTGGACCGCCATCACACGCCGTGCGCGTGGCACCTGGACGTGCAGTACGCCGCGCTGGCCCCCGAGGGCGCCACGGAGGCGATCAGCGACGAGTCGCTGGACCTCCGCTGGTTCCCGTACGACGAGGTGCCCGGCGTGGCCGACGAGTCGGTGGTCCGACTCGTGGAACGGACCAGAGCGCTGCTCTGAGGCGCGCTGCTCCAAGGCGGGACGAGAAGGCCCGGCACCGGGAGGGTGCCGGGCCCTTTCGCGTGTCCCCGGCGGGCGCCCTGCCGGTCCGGAGGCGCCCTGCGCATCCTTCCCGGCGGCGTCCGGTCGGGCCGTGGATTCGGCCGGGTCGTGCATCCGGCTCAGTTCGTGAATTCGGCTCAGTTCGTGAAGATGTTGCCCTGGTTCTGCCCGCGGGCGCCGTGCCGGCCCATGCCGTACTGCGCGGCGAGGCCCTGCCCGATGGCCGCGTTCTGCGGCGGCAGCAGCTCGCTGGGCTGGACGAGCGCGTAGCCCTGTCCGAGGAAGCTGAGCTCCCAGCCCTCGCCGGTGCTGCCGCGGCGCCGCCACACGCCCGAGGAATGCGTCTGGGCCTGCATCTGGACGCGCAGCGAGGTGGCCCAGGCGACCACCGCGTCGGCGTCGGCGTTCACGTACTTGTCGGGTGTCACCTGCATCATCAGCGGCTGGCCCGAGGTCATCAGCGCGACCTTGCCCTGCCCGGAGATGTTGAGCTGGTACTTGCCGGTGCCCGAGATGCCGTACTGGCTGTCCACGGAGATGACCTCCCAGTGGAGCGTGGAGTCCAGCGCGAGCACGTAGTTGCTGTCGACGGTCAGGCCCTCGTGGTCGACGTCCACGAGGTGCACGTGCTGGGCGAGGTTGGCCAGGTAGACCGTGCCCTGCCCGGACACGCGCATCAGGTCCAGGCCCTCGCCGGCCCGGGCGCGCTGCCGGCGCTGGTTCGGGGTCTGGTACTCCCCGTCGAATTCGAGCAGCCCCTGATAGGCGACCATCGTGCCCTTACGGGCGAGCAGGTCCTCGTGGCCGGTCAGCGCGACCCGCAGGAGCTGCGGGTTCTGAAGTGCGTACCGGTCCTGCGTCTGCGCCTCTGTGTAGGCGAAAAGCGGGCTCTGCATGGTTACGGAAGTCCTCCCCCTCAGCCCCGGGCCCGGAGCCGGTCGGCGCTGTCCTCGCTGGGCTGTACGACCACGAAGCCCTGGCCGGAGAAGCCGAGCTGGTACGCCTCGCCACTGCCGCGCCCGATCATCGAGGACGCCTTGAAGCTGCGCTTGCCCTTCACGTTCAGATTCGTCGACCAGGCCACGAGCGCGTCGGGATCGACGTAGGTCTCGTCCTCACCGCGACCGCAGTCGACGACGATCGGGGTGCCGCGCGACGTCAGCGCGACCCATCCGGTGCCCGAGATCCCCACGTTGAACAATCCCTGTCCGGCGAACTTCGCCATCCCCTTGACGCGCTGGACGCCCCACTGGAGGTGCGCGTCGAAGGCGAGCAGGTTGGTGCCGTTCACGGAGATCGCGTCGTCGTTGAGGTTCAGGCACACCACGTCCGCGCCGTAGTCGGCGAGGTAGAGGAGGCCGTCCCCGCCGGCCTTCATGAGGGGCGCGCCCTCGCCTGTCAGCCACTGGGAGGCCATCTGACGGACGGCCGGCGGGTTCGGCTCGTACTGGACGAAGCCCTCGTAGGCGACCATCGAACCGGTGCGGCAGAAGACGTCCTGGCCGCTCTGCATGGCGATCTTCACCATCGCACTGCCGTGGTTCTCCATGCGGGCCGCGGGTGCGGTCGGGGCATAGCCCGAAAGCTGCTGCTGAGTCATGACGGGCTCCCTCAGACCTCGTAGGGCTGGACGACGATGAAGTTGCCGGGGGCGCCCCGGAACTGCAGGTTCACGGTCTCGCCGGAGTGCCCGGGGTACGCGTTGCGGCGCAGCCGCACCTGGCTGGAGACGATCACCTGGGACGCGGCGGACCACGCCACGATGGCGTTGGCGTCCGCGAAGGTCGTCGGCGTGACCGGCAGTACGACCGGCGTACCGGAGGTCTTCACGACGACCGTGCCGGTGCCCTGGAACTGCATCGTGAACAGCGCGCCCCCGGGGATGCCGTGCCCTTCGATGCGCCGCACCTCGTGCTGCAGCGACTCGTCGAAGGCGAGCACGCTCTCGGCGTTGACGCAGATGGCGTCGCCCTGCAGTTCGATCGGGTGCACGTGAGCGCTGTTCTCGGCGAAGAAGACCTGGCCCTGGCCGGAGCAGCGCATCAGCTGCATCTCCTGGCCGGTGGCGTTGCCCACGATGCGGCCGCGGAAGCCGGCTCCCTTGTAGCTGAAGTCGACCTTTCCCTGGTAGAGCACCATGCTGCCCTGCCGGGCCAGCACCGGCTGTCCGTCGATGCCGAGGTCGGCGCGGATCAGCTTCTCGCTCTGCGGCGTCCAGCGCTGCCCGGTGGCGGCCTCCCGGTACTTCTGCAGCGAGGCCTCCAGGCCCGCGCCCGCACCCTGCTGCGGCACCGCGTAGGCGCCACTGCCCTGCGGCGCCGGCTGCCCGTACGCGGGCGGCTGCTGGCCGTACGGACCGGGCTGGCCGGGCGGCGGCACCGGCTGCCCAGGGTGTGCTCCGGGAGCTCCGTACGGAGCGGGCTGGATCTGCGCTCCGTAGGGGGCCTGGGGCGGCGGCGTGGCGGCGGGCGGCGCCATGGGCGCGGCGATGGTCGGGGCCGCGTGCATCTGCGCCTGCTGGTCGGCCTGCGGGGCGACGGGCGCCTGAGGAGCCGGGTACTGCTGCGGCACGTCCGGCTGCTGGGCGACGGGCTCCGGCTGCGTGGCGTGCGGCGGCACGGGCGCCGGGGCCGGGGCCGGGGCAGGCTGCTGGGACGGGACGCCGAAGTCCGGTGCCGGCTCGGGAGCGGCGGGGGGCGCGAAGGCGGGCGGCGGCTCGGCGGCGGCGGGCGGGGCGAAGCCGGGCGCGGCATCCGGCTGCGGCGCGGCCTCGGCCTCCTCGGCGACCTCGCCGCCGAAGTTCCTCAGCAGCGCTTCCAGCCCGCCGTCGAAGCCCTGCCCGACGGCGGCGAAGCGCCACACGTCCTTCATGTAGAAGTCGCCGAGCATGACAGCACGCTCCGTGCTGAACTCCGCCCCCGTGAAGGAGTAGCGCGCGACCTCCTGTCCCCCGGCGACGATGCGGATGTACCCCGGGCCGATCTGCGACATCTGGCCCGCGCCGTCGATCGCCGCGGTGAAGGACAGCTTCTGGATGTGCTGCGGGATCCGGTCGAGCGTGACCCGGAAGGACTCGGTGTCGCCGGCCTGCGGGCCGAGCTGCTGGAGGGACTCCTCGGGCGACTTCGGCTGGTTGAAGAAGACGAAGTACCGGTCGTCGGACAGCCGTTCGTCGGCGTCCAGGCCGAAACAGCTGATGTCGAAGGTCAGACCGGGAGCGGCGATCTGTACGCCTACGTACAGATCCGTACCCGCGGTCAGGTCACTGATCCTGGCCTTGTGGCCCCGTTGGAATTCCCTGGCCATACGTAACGACCGTCCCCCATCCGAGCTTGATTGCGTTGCGCGTCAGGCTAACGGCTGGCTCGGACACGGGACGATGCCGGGGTTCGACGGTTCGGTCACGAAAATCCCGGGAGCACCGTACGGCTCATTCGCTGCGCGCGGCGGGCAGATGCGGCAGCCGGCCGGCGGCGACCACCCCTTCCAGGTAGCCGCGCGCCCGCTCCGTACGGGGGTAGGCCGTCAACAGCTCCCAGAAGCTGGGGCCGTGTCCGGGGACGAGCAGATGGGCCAGCTCGTGCAGCAGCACGTAGTCGATGACGTACTCCGGCATGCCCTGGAGCCGGTGCGAGAGACGGATGCTGCCCTCGGCAGGGGTGCACGATCCCCAGCGGGTGTTCTGATTGGTGACCCAGCGCACCGAGGCGGGACGGGCCCGGCCGCCCAGGTACTGCGCCGACAGCCGCTCGGCGCGCTCGGCGAGCTCGTCGTCGCCCAGTATCCGCTTGCTCTCCTGCGCGGCCAGCTTGTCCAGCATGACCGTCACCCAGCGGCGCTCCTCGGCCTCGGACATCCGGGCCGGGATCAGGACGACCGTCCGGTCGCCCTCTCTGTACGCCGAGACCGTGCGCCGCCTCCGTGAGCTTCTGCGCACCTCGACCGCGCTGGTCGTGGCGCCGCTGCCCTGCGGGCTCGCGGCGTTCCGGCGCTGCGGGTCGGCGGCACGATGCAGTGGGTCGGCGGGCACGCCCCGACGTTACCTGTTGGCGGCGGGGGAAGTCCCGTCCCCGAGCCGGGTTGCCGGCGAATCCCTCCATGTCGAGTACGCGGACGCCCGGCACTGGTACACAGAGACGCTCGGCGTTGGTACGACTATCTTCGCCGCCTGTGGACAACTCCGGGCGCCGGCCCGGGCTCTTGCCGCATGCTCGATCCGTGCGACAGATCCGGGCCTCGGCGAACGACCGGCAGGCAGCTCCGCGAGCCCCGCGTCGCATCCGCACCATCGCCCGGTCACACACCGACCAGCACCACACCAACGGGGGACGACATGCGACACCCACACCCGACCACTCCACATGCCCCTCCCCCTGCCTCGTCCCCCTCTTCTTCCACCACGCGTCCGGCTCCAGGCCCTCGCCCGCGGCCGATGCTCAAGCCCGCTCTGCGGCGCGGCTGGCGGGACAGGTCCACCGTGCGCTTCGGCGTCGCACCGGCCCATGCCGTGGTGATGGGCCCGGTGGACAGCGCGACCGGCAGTCTGCTGAGCCTGATCGACGGCACCCGCAGCGTCGAGCAGCTGGAGCGTGAGGCCGCCGCGCTGCAGCTGCCGCCGGAGCACACCAGGGAAGTGGTGAACCGCCTGGACGCCGCCGGGCTGCTGGACACCCCTTCCCCCGCCTCCCCGGTCGGCGAAGCGCTCCGGACCGACCTCCCCGCGTTCGACCGGCTGCGCCCGGACCTGGCCGGCCTGTCGGTGCACCATCGCGACAGGACGGGTGCGGAGGAACGGATGTGGGCACGCCGCTCGGCGCGGGTCCGCGTGCGCGGTACCGGCCGGGTGGGTGCGTCGATCGCGGCGCTGCTCTCCGCGGCGGGCGTCGGGCAGGTGGAGGTGCTGGACGGCGGTCGGGTCGAGCCGTGGGACGTGCTGCCCGCCGGCTTCTCCGCCGACCGCGTCGGCACACGCCGGGACGTCTCCGCCCGGCGCCTGATCAACGAATGCTCCCCGTGGACCAGGCGCCCCCGTTCCTCACCCGGAGCCGCGCCGACCGGCACCACGCCGCCCTCGGGTGAGGAACGGATCGGCGAGCCGGGTCCCCATACCCAGCACGCCCGACCGGCCCGGTCTGCCGAGGACGTCGCTCGCAGCATGGCCGGCGTTGACCGCACCCACGACGGCCCCGCCCCACCGGTCGATCCGCCTCTCGTCCTGACGGTCCTCGCCCCGCGCGACGGCCTGGCCGCCTACGCCCCCGATCCCCGGCTCGCCGAACCGCTCCTCACCTCCGGGATACCGCATCTGTACGCGGGCGTCGTCGAGGCCACGGGAGTGGTGGGGCCGCTGGTGCTCCCCGGGGACACGGCCTGCGCCGGCTGCTGGGAGCTGCGTCGCACGGAGGCCGAGCCGGCCTGGCCGCGACTGCTGGCCCAGTGGCGCTCCGGCCGTGCCGCCCCGGCCGTTCCCGCGTGTGACGCGGCGCTGGCGACGACGGTGGCGGGGCTCGCCGCGACACAGGTCCTGACCTTCCTCGACGGGTATCTGCCACCCTGTACGGGCGCACGGACAGAGCTTGCGCTCCCCTGTACGAGCTGGGACATCGATCGGATCGAGGCTCATCCCGAGTGCGCCTGTGGCGCGGCGCGCTCCGCTGCCACCGCAGCCGCCTCGGATCCTCGACCCCGACACGCCACAATGACGGGGTAACCCCACAGGGAACCGGAGCGAGTTGGAGGGGCACATGGCGGCACCACACCGAACCGACACGTCCACCGCCTACCCCTCGACCCCCAACTCGCCCCCCGACCGTCCCGGCCGTCCGACCGGTGCGACCGGCCCGGCCGATCCCACCGATCCGACCAACCCGATCGATCCGACCAACCCGATTGACCGAGCACTGACCTGACTCGTGGGAACAACGCGCCCCGCCGGAGCGGGGATCTTGGGAGGACGCGCACATGTCTGATCTGCCGCGCAAGGCCGTCGTGCGGACGGCCAAGCTCGCCGCCCTCCCCCTGGGCTTCGCCGGGCGCACCGCACTCGGGCTGGGCAAGCGCATCGGCGGACGCCCGGCGGAGATGATCGCCACCGAGCTCCAGCAGCGCACCGCCGAGCAGCTTTTCGCGACGCTGGGCCAGCTCAAGGGCGGCGCGATGAAGTTCGGGCAGGCGCTGTCGGTGTTTGAGTCGGCGCTTCCGGAAGAGATCGCCGGGCCCTATCGTGCCGCGCTGACCAAGCTCCAGGAGGCGGCCCCGCCGCTGCCCGCATCCACCGTGCACACGGTTCTCGCCCAGCGGCTCGGGGAGGACTGGCGGGAGCTGTTCGCGGAGTTCGACGACAAGCCCTCGGCCGCGGCCTCGATCGGGCAGGTGCACCGGGCGGTCTGGCACGACGGCCGCGAGGTCGCGGTGAAGGTGCAGTACCCGGGCGCCGGCGAGGCGTTGCTCTCCGACCTCGCTCAACTGGGCCGGTTCGCACGGCTGCTGGGTCCGCTGGTGCCCGGCATGGACGTCAAGCCGCTGATCACCGAGCTGCGCGACCGGGTCTCGGAGGAGCTGGACTACGGCCTGGAGGCGGCGGCCCAGCGGACGTACGCCGAGGAGTTCGCGGGCGACCCGGATGTCGTCGTGCCGGCCGTCGTCCACCAGGGTGACGAGGTACTGGTCACGGAGTGGATGGAGGGGATCCCGCTCTCCGAGATCGTCTCGCACGGTACGCCCGAGCAGCGGAACCGTGCCGGGCAGTTGCTGGCCCGCTTCCTCTTCTCCGGCACCGCCCGTACGGGCCTGCTGCACGCCGACCCGCACCCGGGCAACTTCCGCCTGCTGACCGGTGACGCACCCGACGGACCGCCGGAGGAGTGGCGGCTGGGGGTGCTGGACTTTGGCACCGTCGACCGGCTGCCCGACGGGCTGCCGCCCACGATCGGTACGTCTCTGCGGATGACGCTGGACGGCCGGGCCGATGAGGTCTACGAGCTGCTGTGCGAGGAGGGGTTCGTCAAGGACTCCATCGAGCTGGAGCCGGACGCGGTCCTGGACTACCTGCTCCCGATCATCGAGCCGGCGCAGGCCGAGGAGTTCACCTTCACCCGCGGCTGGATCCGGAACCAGGCCACTCGGATCGCCGACCCCCGCTCCCCCGCCCACCAGCTGGGCAAGCAGCTGAACCTCCCGCCGTCGTACCTCCTCATACACCGGGTGACGCTGAGCACGATCGGGGTGCTGTGTCAGCTGGGCGCGACGGTCCGGCTCCGGGACGAACTCATCAGCTGGCTCCCGGGCTTCGTCCACCCCGCCCCGGTCCCCGTGCCGGACCCCGAGTCCGCCTCGCTCCCCGCCCAAGCCAACCGCGACACCAGCCCCGAGACCAGCCCCGAGCCCGCGGAGGATCACGCCACGGAGGAGGACACCCCCGAAGAGTCCTCCGCCTGACCCTCCGCACCAGGTGGCTCCGGCGCCCAGCCCCCGGCCTTCGCGAGCCGGGGCGGCCCCGGGGGCGATGGGTCAGGGCCATTGCCGTGCAGGCGGCTGCCTGACAGCTGCCTGACAGGGGTGGCGGGGTTACCACCAGGCCGAGTCCAGGCGGGATTCGATGGCTCGCAGGTGGGTTCGGGCGCAGGTCTCGCAGAAGTAGCGGCGGGTGCCGTTTTCGACGGAACAGGTCCAGGTCGGCGGGGTGCCATCGGCCACCGCGCCGCACAGGGCACAGACCGTGGTCTCCTCGGGCCCGAACGTTTCGCCGCTCTCGGACGTGTCGTCCGGTGCGAGGTGTGGGTCCGTCGTTCCGGAGCTCCGGGCCGTCGTTCGGGGGTGTGCGTCCGTTCTGAGGGTGCCGCCCTCCCGGTTGGTTTTGCCGGTCAACTCCGCCCGCTCATGCGTCTCGTCGTCCACTGCCCGACGATATCTCCGCCAAGGCCGACAATACGTGCAGAAGACACTGGTAATGCGGATCGTGTCGGAGCACGGGCCCGCCATTACGGCGCACGGTGCGGGCGACCCGGCGCACAGTTCGACCGTCGGGTGCATGTGCCATCCAACGGGCGCACGGAGCGGAAGTCACGGCGCACGTTTTCATGCTTTCCGCTCCCCCATGCCCTTGGCTTCCCTCGGCCCCCTCCCCCGTCATCGCTCGGAAAAGCGCATAGCGCGCCGCACTGCCCGGGAAGGGCGTGGGCGCGCTATGTGAGTCGAGCCGCTCGGGGGCGGTCACTGCATGACGGCCATGGCCAGGGCGCGGCGGGCGCGGAGGGAGGCACGTTCGGCACGCCGCTGCATGCGGCGGGCCGTGGCGAGCCGGTGGGCTCTGCGGTCCCTCTCGGCCTCGCGCAACCTCTCATGGATATGCGCGCGAGCCAGGGCTTCTGGGATGAGTTGCATTTCGCGGGTCCTGTTCTGGCGACGCTCGTTCGCGCCGGAGTTCGCGGGGGCGGGCATGTCGGTGAGGGATGGGTTCATCGTCGGATCCTGCTTCTGGGGGTCCCGGGTGACGGGACGGTCGATCGTTCCTGTGCCGGTGGTGTTCATGCCGCGACCGGGTTCTTGCGCGGACGGCCACGCGGGCGCTTCCGGGGGACGACAACGCCCTGGACGAAGAGCTCACCGCCCCAGACACCCCAGGGCTCGCGGCGGTCCTTGGCGCCGGCCAGGCAGGCCTCGCGCACCGGACAGGTCTGGCACAGCGACTTGGCGTACTCGACGTCGGCCGGGGACTCGGCGAAGAAGACCTCCGGGTCGTAGGTACGACACGGAACGGCGGCGCCGAGGCGGTCGATCTCGTCGTCGAGCTCGGTGAGCGGAAGCAAGGAGTTCTCCTGGGTGTCGGGCGGGGGAATCAGGTCGGTGGCGACGGACGGGGTGTGCGTCTGGAGTTGCACGGTGGTGTGTTCCTCGTCTGTTCGGCCCGGCTGGTGGCTGGGCTGTCGTATGGCGCCCTCCGCCGGCTGCGGAGGACAAACAAAAGGGCCGCGGATCCCGGTGTGGGTTCCGCGGCCCTGGAAGGTGCCGACCTGATCTCGCCGATCAGGCTGGATCACTCCAGGGTTCGAGCCCGCGGAAGGCCCACATGTCGTTCTGCTGCGTGTACTCGGTCGTGCCGTACTGCGTCAGGGATTCGGCACCATTGGCCGCCGCAAAGGCAAAGGCATGCGCGTTTGCCACTGCTGCTACCTCAGGTGCCTCGGTCGGTCGCTCGCTGCGCTCGCGAATCGGAAGAATCGCGAGGGACGCGGGACGCGGGGCCGCAACGCCGGACAGGCGGACGGAACCGGACAGACCGGCTCCGGACAGACCGGTGCTACGGAGCGAAGAGCCGAGCGGGCAGGCGGCGACGACCGAGAGATCGGTCATTTTCTGGGTCTCGATGAAGCTGATCACTGGTCTCGCCTCCTTTCGGCGTCTTCGGGGACCGGCGCGAACCGGTCCGGGTTGTTCAGTACAGCACGAATCCAACGGTTCTCGGAAGGCCCGTTGTCTCCGTGCTTCCGAAGGCTATGGGGATGCGCTCCGCGCGCGCAAACTATTTTTCCGACGACTTTTCCGCGTCATCGGAGACGTTCCCCGGAAGCCTTCATTCCGCAGCGTCCTCGTCACCTTCGGCCCGGCCCGCCGCGAGTTCTCCACCCGGGAGTTCTTCCCCCGCGCACAGGGCCAGGACGTCGGCACCAAATCTGCCGAGCTTGCGCCGTACAACTCCAGGGATGCCCGCCAGCTCCTGTTCGGTTCCCGGAACGGCCTCGGCGATCGCCATGAGCGTCTTGTCGGTGAAGACGCAGAATGCCGGCTGGCCCAGCGCGGCGGCCTGCCCCTCGCGCCAGTCCCGCAGCCGCTCGTACAGCCCCTCGTCCAGCTCGGAGGGGCAGTCCTCGCAGCGCATCAGCTTGATCTCACCGCCGTCGGAGAGCACCCGGCCGCACACCCGGCAGCGGATCGGCCCGCGCCGCGTGCGGCGGGGCGCCTCCCGCTCCTCGCCCCGGGCGGCCGCGTCGCCGACGCCCCGCACGATGCCGCCGCCCCCGCCGGGCGAGCGGTGCCCCGCGGCCCCGGAGCCCGGCCGCAGCCCCTTCAGGAAGCGGCTGGCGCTCCGGTGGGCCCGGCCGCCGGGAGAACGCGAGAGGGCCCACGAGAGGCTCAGATGGCGCCGCGCGCGGGTGATGCCGACGTACAGCAGGCGGCGCTCCTCCTCCAGCTGCTCGTCCGTCCTGGCGTACGTGATCGGCAGCATGCCGTCGGTGAGGCCGACCAGGAAGACCGCGTCCCACTCCAGGCCCTTGGCGGCGTGCAGCGAGGCGAGCGTCACACCGTCGACCGTCGGAGCGTGCTGGGCGCTCGCCCGCTCGTCCAGCTCGGCGACCAGGTCGGCGAGGGTGGCCTCGCGGCGCGCCCGGGCGAAGTCCTCGGCGAGCCGGACCAGCGCGGCCAGGGACTCCCAGCGGTCGCGCACGGCGCCGGAGCCGGCCGGCGGCCGGTCGCCCCAGCCCATCTCGCTCAGTACGGCCCGCACCTCCGAGGGCAGGTCCTGGGCGTCGTCCAGCAGCGCGTCGTTCCCCCCGAAGCGGGCGGCCGCGCGCAGCTTGTGACCGGCCTCGCGCACCTCCGGGCGCTCGAAGAACCGCTCGGCCCCGCGGAGCTGGTACGGCACGCCCGCGTCGGCCAGCGCCTGTTCGTAGACCTCGGACTGGGCGTTGATGCGGAAGAGGACGGCTATCTCGCCCGCGGGCACGCCGGAGGCGATCAGGTCGCGGATGCGGCGCGCGGTGCCCTCCGCCTCGGCGGGCTCGTCGCCGTACTCCACGTGGACCGGCTCCGGGCCCGCCTCGCGCTGGGAGACCAGCTCCAGCCGGTGCTCCGCGGCGCGGCCGCCGGCCTGGGACAGGAGACCGTTGGCGAGGTGGACGACCTGGGGGCTGGAGCGGTAGTCGCGGACCAGTTTCACGACCGTCGCGCCGGGGTGGCGGGTACGGAAGTTCAGCAGGTGGTCGGGGGTGGCGCCGGTGAAGCTGTAGATCGTCTGGCTGGCGTCGCCGACCACGCAGAGGCTGTCGCGGTCGCCGAGCCACAGCTCCAGAAGGCGCTGCTGGAGGGGGCTGACGTCCTGGTACTCGTCGACGACGAAGTGCTGGTACTGGGAGCGGACCTGCTCGGCGATGTCCGGGCGGTCCTGGAGCACGCCGACGGTGAGCAGCAGCACGTCCTCGAAGTCGATGACGCCGCGGTCCCGCTTGAGGTCCTCGTAGGTGCGGTAGATCTGGGCGATCTCGGCGGGGTCGCGGGGGGCCTCGCGGGTGGCCTTGGCGACGGCTGCCGGGTAGTCGGCGGGGACGGTCTGGGTGACCTTGGACCATTCGATCTCGCCGGTGACGTCACGCAGCTCGGTGCGGTCCAGCCGGATGCCGGAGCGGGCGCCGGCCTCGGCGACCAGCTGGACCTTGCGGTCCAGCAGCCGGGGGACCTCGCCGCCGACCGCCTTGGGCCAGAAGTACTGGAGCTGGCGCAGCGCGGCGGAGTGGAACGTACGGGCCTGGACGCCGGCGGCGCCGAGCTGGCGCAGCCGGCCGCGCATCTCGCCCGCCGCACGGTTGGTGAAGGTGACGGCGAGGACGGTGTTGGGCTGGAGGATGCCCGCGCGGACGCCGTACGCGATGCGGTGGGTGATCGCGCGGGTCTTGCCCGTACCCGCACCGGCCAGCACGCAGACGGGGCCGTGCAGCGCGGTGGCGACCTCGCGCTGCTCGGGGTCGAGCCCTTCCAGCACGGCGTCGGCGTCCGCCGGGGCGGCGGGGAAGTTCGTCGCCGACGGTGCCTGCGGGAAGAGGGTGGGGTCCGATGCTGCTGTCACCCCGCCATGCTGCCAGGTCCGTGGCGGCGGCCGGGAATGTTGTCCACAGGCGCGGCCGGTGGTCGTACTTTTGCGCACGTCCCGAAGGAGCCGGAAGCGTGCGGGGCGGGAAGCACTAGAAGAAGGCGGGAATACTCACCCGCGAGCGCCCCCGAGAGAGCGGGGAATGGTCCGGGGTAGGTGCGCGTTGAACCACTGCGGTCGCGGCAATCCGCCGCCACCACGCCGAGCAGCAGCAAGAAGGAGCGCGAGACTCATGGCGGGCACTGTCACGATGTACAGCACCACCTGGTGCGGTTACTGCCGTCGGCTCAAGGGCCAGATGGACCGCGAGGGCATCGCGTACACCGAGATCAACATCGAGCACGACCCCGAGTCCGCGACGTACGTGGAGACCGTGAACGGCGGCAACCAGCTGGTGCCGACCGTCGTCGTGGTCCCCGAGGCGGGCGGCGAGCAGCACGCCAAGGGCAACCCGTCGCTCGCGTGGATCAAGGAGAAGCTCGCCGCCTGAGGCCCGCGCACGCCGTTGCGCGGCCCGCGCTGTGAGGCCGGACGCGCAGAGGGCCGGAACCGTACGGTTCCGGCCCTCGCGCATGCCCGCGGCCGCTACGGCTTCGGCAGCGGCTTCCCGTACCAGAGCTCGATCAGGCGGGCCGCGATGGAGATACCGTACGGCGGCAGGACCTCGCCCGATTCGAAGGCCTCGCGCAGGTCCTCACGGGAGAACCAGCGGGCCTCCTCGATCTCCTCGCCGTCCACCTGGATCTCGGGGTGCGTGGCACGGGCCATGAAGCCGAGCATCAGGCTGGAGGGGAAGGGCCAGGGCTGGCTGGCGACGTACTCGACGTCCCCGACGACCACGCCGGCCTCTTCGTGGACCTCGCGCCGCACCGACTGCTCGATGGACTCGCCCGGCTCCACGAAGCCGGCGAGCGTGGAGAACCGGCCTTCGGGCCAGTGCACCTGGCGCCCCAGGAGCGCGCGGTCCTCCTCGTCGGTGACGAGCATGATCACGGCCGGGTCGGTACGCGGGTAGTGCTCGGCGCCGCAGGCCGGGCAGCGGCGGATGTGACCCGCCGCCGCGATGACCGTGCGCTCGCCGCAGCGCGAGCAGAAGCGGTGCAGCCGCTGCCAGTTCTCCAGGGCGACGGCGTGCACGAGGAGGCCGGCGTCGCGCTCGGACAGCAGCAGACCGGCTTCCCGCAGGCCCGCGGGGCGCGCGGACTGGTCCATGCGGCCCGGGAGCGAGTCCTTCTGAAGCGCGAAGTAGCGGACGCCGTCCTCGTCCTGCCCGAGGTAGTAACGGTGGGTCTCGGTCATCGGCGCCTCGAAGGAGGGCGTCATGACCAGTTCCGTACGGCCGTCGGGGGTGTCGTCCACCAGGGCCTGGCCGCCGGAGACCACGAAGACGCGCGTCGTCGGGTGGCTCCACGCCGCGGCGAGCCATGCCTCGTCGAGTCGGTGATGCGCGCTGCGGTCGATGCCGCTGTCGGCGCTGAAGGTGATGGGCCGGTGTGCGTCGTGATCGATCCGGGTGGTCACTGGTGTTTCCAACTCCCCCTGTGCGAGAGGTGCGGGCTGCGTACGGATGCGGGGCGCCGGCCGGCAGGGGGCCGCGGCCGCGGTGGTCGGGTCATGCCGGGCGCCAGTTCTCCGCCAGGTCGCCCCACAGGTACGCCGCGGTCTCGACGCCCTTCATGAGCAGGTCCAGCTCGACCTTCTCGTTGGGCGCGTGCCAGCCGTCGGAGGGCACGGAGATGCCGAGGAAGAGCACCGGCGCGCCGAGCGCGTCCTGGAGGTCGGCGGCGGGCCCGGAGCCGCCCTCCCGGGTGAAGCGGATCTTCTGCTCGAAGGCGCGGCCCATCGCGCGGGCGACCGACTGCAGGGCGGGGTGGTCCAGCGGGGTGAGGCAGGGCCGGGTGGCGCCCCAGAAGGTGATCTCGTGCCGGATGCCGGCCGGCAGCCGCTCGGCGACCCAGGAGCGGACGGCCTCCTGGACGGCGGCCGCGTCCTGGCCGGCGACCAGCCGGAAGGAGAGCTTCAGCTGGGCCCTGGACGGCACGATGGTCTTGCCGCCGGGGCCCTGATAGCCACCGCCGATGCCGTTGACCTCGGCCGTGGGGCGGGCCCAGACGCGCTCCAGGGTGGTGTGGCCGGCCTCGCCGAGCGCGGCGTGCGAATGCGCCGTACGCAGCCACGCCTCCTCGTCGAAGGGCAGCTCGGCGAAGAGCTTCCGCTCCCGCTCGGTGAGCTCGGCCACGCCGTCGTAGAAGCCGGGGATCGCGACCCTGCGATCCGCGTCGTGCAGCCCGGCGGCCAGCCTGGCCGCCTCGGTGGCCGGGTTCGGCACGGCGCCGCCGAAGGAGCCCGAGTGGATGTCCTGGCCGGGCCCGTACAGGTCGATCTGGCAGTCGGTGAGGCCGCGCATGCCCGTGCACACGGTCGGCGTGTCCTCCGCCCACATGCCGGTGTCGGAGACGATCACCGCGTCGCACGCGAGGCGGTGCGCGTGCTTGGTGATCAGCGCGGGGAAGTTCGGCGAACCGGACTCCTCCTCGCCCTCGACGATCAGCTTGAGATTGACGGCGGGGGCGGTACGGCCGGTCGCGGCGAGGTGCGCCCGCACCCCGAGCGTGTGGAAGAAGACCTGGCCCTTGTCGTCGGCCGCGCCGCGCGCGTACAGCTTGCCGTCGGCGGTGTGCGGCTCGAAGGGGTCGGTGTGCCAGCCGTCCTCCAGGGCGGCGGGCTGCACATCGTGGTGGCCGTAGACGAGCACCGTCGGGGCCTCCGGATCACCGGACGGCCACTCGGCGAACACCGCGGGCAGCCCCTCGGTCTCCCAGATCTCGACTGTCGGGAACCCGGTCTCGGCGAGCTTCGCGACCAGCCATTCGGCGCTGCGGCGTACATCGGGGGAGTGGCCGGGGTCGGCCGACACCGAGGGGATGCGCAGCCATGCGCCGAGGTCGTCGAGGAAGGCCTCACGGCGGCTGCTGATGTACGTGCGGACGGCGCTGTCCGGGGTGCTGCTCATACCCCTGAGCCTATCGGCCCGTATGGGTCGTACGGTCGCCGGTCTCACCTCCGTGACCGGCCGGGTACGCCGTGTCGGCGTCGTACGCGCCCGGTGCGGCGGCCGTGCCGTCGGTGCCGCCCGGGTGCTCGCCGAGCAGGATGCGTTCCAGCTCACGGCGGCCGGGGAGTCCCGCGGGCCGGACCAGTTCGCCGCTGCGCACGTACAGGAAGGCGACGCGCACGGCGGTGAGCGGGACGCCGCGCTGCTCCGCCCAGGCCAGGCGGTACAGGGCCAGCTGGAGCGGGTCGGCGTCCTGACTGCGGCCCGTCTTCCAGTCGACGATCTCGTACACCGGGCCCTCGTGGCTGTCCGTCGCCTCCGGCTCGGGGGCGAGGCGGTAGACGGCGTCGATGCGGCCGCGGATGATGCGGCCCCCGAGGGTGAGCTGGACGGGCACCTCCACCCGGTACGGCGTGCGCCGCGCATACGGGGTGCGCGCGAACGCCTCCTTGAGGGCGGCGAGGTCCCGCTCGTCCGCGATGCCCTCCTCGGCCGGCATCTCCTCGTCGGCGCCGGGCAGCTCCTCGGGGCCGAGCATCGGCAGCGTCAGCTCCTCGAAGCGGGACTCGACCCAGGCGTGGAAGCGGGTGCCGCGGCGCGCGCCGGGCTGCGGGGGGCGCGGCATGGGCCGGGCCAGCTCGCGCGCGAAGCCGTCCGGGTCGGCGGCCAGCCGCATCAGCTGCGAGGCGCTGAGCGAGGACGGCAGCGGCACGTCCTGGACGCGGGCCCGGGACCGGCGCAGCTCGCCCGCCAGCGCGTCCAGGTCGCGATCCCAGGACGCGACGGCCCGCCGCTCCTCGGGGACGAGCGAAGCCATGGTGTCCGCCTCGTCGCCGTCCCGGGCCGCGGGGACGGCGGGTGTGTGCGCGGTGCGGTCGGGGACGGCGCGTGTGGGGTGGCCGGGGTGCGAGGCGTCGTCCGGCGCTGCGTACGTGCCGTCCTCGTCGTGCGGAGGCTCGTAGGGCCCGTCCTCGTCGTCCTCTCCGTACGGCGGCTCGTAGGACTCGTCCTCGCCGTACGGGTCGCCGTACCTCTCCTCGTCCTCGTACGCGGGCTCCTCGGGCGGCCATTCCGGGTCGTCCGCCGGAACGGGGCCGGCCGGGGCCTCCGGTGGCCCGGAGGGGGCCGTCCCGGCCTGCTCCGGACCGTGTTCCAGGCGCTGCACCCGGGCCAGTACGGCTTCGGCCGCGGCCCGGCGGCGGGCCATCGCCTCCGGGTCCAGCGGGAGCGGCCACTCCCCCGCCGCGTCGTCGTCCGCGGCCACGAGGGCGGGGTTCTCCGCGTCCTCCTCGGGCGGGTCGGCCCACTCCTCGATCTCGCCGTGGCCCGCCTCGCAGTGCGCGCGCAGCGCGTCCAGGAAGGCGGACGGGCCGCGGGGCCTCTTCTGATCGGGCCCCCACCAGTGGCCGGAGCCGAGCAGCAGGGAGCGCGGGCGGGTGAACGTGACGTATCCGAGGCGCAGTTCTTCGGTGGCCTGGTGGTCCTTCATCGCCTCCTTGAAGGCCTTCAGGCCGCGGCTGTCCCACTCCGGTACGTCGGGGAGGGTGTCGGCGTCGCCGCGCAGGGCGTGCGGCAGCACCTTGGCCTGGCTGGTCCAGGACTCGCGGGCCCGGCTGCTGGGGAACTGCTTCTCGACCAGCCCGGGGACCGCGACCACGTCCCACTCCAGGCCCTTGGACTTGTGCGCGGTCAGCACCTTGACGGTGTTCTCGCCGCCCGGGAGGGAGCTGTCCAGGCCCTTCTCGTGCTGCACGGCCGTTCGGAGGAACCCGAGGAAGGCCAGCAGCGTGGCCTCGCCGTCCAGGGCCGCGAACCCCGCGGCGATGTCGAGGAAGGAGCCCAGGGTCTCGCGGCGGCGGGCGGCCAGGGCGTGCGGGGAGGCGGACAGCTCGACGTCCAGCCCCGTGGTGGCCAGGACGCGGTGCAGGACGTCCATCAGAGGGTCCCCGAGGGAGCGGCGCAGCTCGCGCAGCTCGGCGGCGAGGTGCGCGAAGCGGACCCGCGCGGCGGCCGAGAAGGGCAGCGCGGCGCCCGGCCCGTCCTCCCCCGAGGCGCCGGCGTCCGTCCCGAGGAACGTGTCCAGGGCGTCGGCGAGCGAGATCACCTCGGCCGGGTCGGTGCCCTCGACGGCCTCGGCGAGGCGCCGCTCGGGATCGTCGGACGGTCCGTCGCGGTGGACGAGCGTACGGGCGAGGCGGCCCAGCAGGGCGAGGTCCCGGGGGCCGACGCGCCAGCGCGGCCCCACGAGGAGGCGGACCAGGGCGGCATTGGCCGTGGGGTCCTGGAGCACCTCGCAGACGGCGACCAGGTCGGCGACCTCGGGGAGGTGCAGCAGCCCGGAGAGGCCGACGACCTCCACGGGGATGTCGCGGGCGACCAGCTCGCCCTGGATGCGGGCGAAATCGCCGGCGGTGCGGCACAGGACGGCGATCTCGCCGGGCGGCGTGCCCGTACGGACGAGGTGGGCGAGGGAGTCGGCGAGCCAGCGCATCTCGTCGGCGTGGGTGGGCAGCAGGGCGCAGCGCACGACGCCGTCGCGCTCGGCACCCGGAGCGGGCCGCAGGGCCTCGACGCCTTCGTGGCGCTCGCGCAGCGGGGCGGCCAGGCCGTTGGCGAGGTCCAGGAGGCGGCCTCCGCTGCGGCGGTTCTCGCTGAGCGCGAAGCGGCGCGCCGGGCTGCCGTCGGCGAACGGGAAGTGCCGGGGGAAGTCGTCGAGGTTGGCCACCGAGGCGCCGCGCCAGCCGTAGATGGCCTGGCAGGGGTCGCCGACGGCGGTGACGGCGTGGCCGGTGCCCCCGCCGAAGAGCCCGGAGAGCAGCAGGCGCTGGGCCACGGAGGTGTCCTGGTACTCGTCCAGCAGGACGACGGCGAACTCCTCGCGCAGCAGGCGGCCCACCTCGGCGCGTGTCGTGGCGAGCGTGGCGGAGAGGGCGATCTGGTCGCCGAAGTCCAGGAGGTCGCGGCGGCGCTTCTCGCTGCGGTACGCGCCGACCAGGTCGAGCAGCTCCAGGCGGCCCTGCACCGCCTCGGGGACCTTGCGCAGCTCGGCGTTGCTGAGCTTGGCGGCGCCGAGCTCGGCGAGCAGCCGGGTGTCGTACGCGCGCAGCTCCTCGGGGGCGACGAGGTGTTCGGCCAGCTCGCCGTCGAGGGCGAGGAGGTCCTCCACGAGGGTGGGCAGCGAGGTGGTGAGCGCGGGATACGGGCCCGGCGCTTCGCGCAGCACCCGGGCGGCGAGCTGGAAGCGGGTGGCGTCGGCCAGCAGCCGGGCGCTGGGCTCGACACCGATGCGCAGGCCGTGGTCCTTCAGGAGCTGGCCGGCGAAGGCGTGGTACGTGGAGATACGGGGCTCGCCGGGAGCTTCGTCGGCGTTCCCGTGGCCGGGGGGCGCCGGGTCCGGGTCGGTCACGCCGGCCGCGAGCAGGGCGGCACGCACCCGCTCGGCCAGCTCGCCCGCGGCCTTGTTCGTGAACGTCAGGCCGAGTACCTGCTCGGGGGCGACCTGCCCGGTGCCCACCAGCCACACCACGCGCGCGGCCATCACCGTCGTCTTGCCGGAGCCGGCACCGGCCACGATCACCTGCGGAGCGGGCGGTGCCGTGATGCAGGCCAGCTGCTCCGGGGTGAACGGGATGCCCAGCAGCTCCTTGAGCTGTTCGGGGTCGGTGATGCGCGCGGACACGTCCGAGACGGTAACGGGCGGCACTGACAACGGAGCAAAACCGCCGGTCAGTGGGGCGGACCGTCACTCGACGACGTGCTGCCCCTCGGGCCGCGCCGAACAGGAGCTCTTGAAGGCGCAGTGCGTGCAGTGCTGTCCGGTCGAGGGGACGAAGCGCTCCTCCAGTACGCGGCCCGCGGCCGTGGCCAGCAGGTCGCCGACCCACTCGCCCGCCCCCTCACCCGACAGGGGAGGCTGCGCCTGCACCACGGGGAGCGCGTCGCCGCCGTCCTTCTTCGCGGCGCCCTGGCGCAGCTGTACCAGCTCCGCTCCCCCGGGCTCCGGGGTGCGGCCCCCGAAGACCTCGTCGACAGCCCCTTCGCGCACCGCGAGCTGGTACACGGCGAGCTGCGGGTGCCGGGCCACCTCAGGGCCGGTCGGCCGGCTCTTGCCGGTCTTGAAGTCCACGACGTACGCATGGCCGTCCGCGTCGGCCTCGACGCGGTCCATGCTGCCGCGGATGCGCACCGCGTACTCCTCCGCGGCGCCGGCCTTCAGTGTGACGTCGAAGCCGTGCTCGGTGGCGACCGTGGTGCGGCCGAGCGTCTCGCGCTCCATGACGTGCCAGCGCAGGAAGCGCTCCAGGGCGGCGCGTGCGCTGTCCTTCTCCTGACGCGACTTCCACGGCGCGTCGAAGGCGAGCGAGTCCCATACGGAGTCCAGCCGTTCCATCAGCACGGCGAGGTCGGCCGGGGTGCGGCCGGAGGCGACCTCGTCTGCCAGGACGTGCACCACGTTGCCGAAGCCCTGCGCAGCGGTCGCGGGCGCGTCCGCCTTGACCTCCCGGCCCAGGAACCACTGGAGCGCGCAGGTGTTGGCCAGCTGGTCGAGTGCGCTGCCCGAGAGCGCCACGGGGGCGTCCTTGTCGCGCAGCGGTACGGAGCTGTGCGTCGGCTCGTACAGGCCCCACCAGCGGTACGGGTGCGCGGCGGGCACGAGGGGGCGGCCCTCGTCGTCCCGGAGCGCGGCCAGCCTGGCGAGCCGCTCGACGGCGGCGGTGCGCAGCGCCTCGGAGGCGGCGGGGTCGACGACGGTGGCGCGCAGCTCGGCGACGAGCGCGGCCACCGACAGGGGGCGGCGCGGCCGCCCGGTGACGTCGACCGGGTCGACGCCCAGCTCGGTGAGGAAGCGGGAGGGCTGGTCGCCGTCGTCGGCCGCGGCCTTCACGGCGGTGACGACGAGGCGCTCCCGGGCACGGGTGGCCGCCACGTAGAACAGCCGGCGCTCCTCGGCGAGCAGCGCCCCCGGGGTGAGCGGTTCGGCGAGACCGTCCCGGCCGATCCGGTCGGCCTCCAGCAGCGAGCCGCGGCGGCGCAGGTCGGGCCAGAGCCCCTCCTGTACGCCGGCGACCACGACGAGGCGCCACTCCAGGCCCTTGGAGCGGTGCGCGGTCATCAGGCGGACCGCCTCGGGCCGCACCGTACGGCGGGTCAGCGTGTCGGCGGCGATGTCCTGGTTGTCCAGCTCCTCCAGGAAGTTCAGGGCGCCCCGGCCGCCGGTGCGCTCCTCGGCGCGCGCCGCGGTCTCGAACAGGGCGACCACCGCGTCCAGGTCACGGTCCGCGTTCCGGCCCGCGGCGCCGCCTCGCCGGGCGGTCCGTTCGAGCCGGCCCGGCCAGGGCGTCCCGTCCCACAGCTCCCACAGCGCCTGTTCGGCGGTGCCGCCGCCGGCGAGCAGCTCGCGGGCCTTGCGCAGCATCACCCCGAGGCGCTGCGCGCCCCGTGCGTACGCCGGGTCGTGGGCCACGAGGCGCTCCGGCTCGTCCAGCGCCTCGGCGATCAGTACGTCCGAGGGGCGCGCCACGGCCTGCCCGGCGGCCCGCTCCTCCTCCCGGAGCGCGCGCCCGAGCCGCCGCAGATCGGCGGCGTCCATCCCGCCCAGCGGCGACGTCAGCAGCTCTATGGCCACTTCGGGCGCTATGCGCGTGTACGCGGCGGGCGCCTCGGCCCCGGACGGCGCACCGGACTCGGCGGGCTCGACGGGCTCCGTGGCCTCCTCCGCGGCCTCGTCCGGGGCTCCCCCCTCCCCCGGGGGTTCCTCCGGGGTCCGGGCCTCCCCGTCGGCCGTCAGGTGCGCGTCCAGGTCCCCGTCCGGCGCCTCCTCGGCCCCGTCCGTGCCCGGGACGGCGGTCACCGGCGCGTCCGTCGCCGCCACCCGCAGCGCCAGCAGCAGCGGCGCGACCGCGGGCTCGTGGCGCAGCGGGAGGTCGTCGCCGTCGATGTCGAGGGGGACGCCCGCCGAGGTGAGGGCGCGGCGTACGGAGGGGATCGAACGGCCGCCGGCGCGCACGAGGACGGCCATGTCCTGCCAGGGAACGCCGTCCTCCAGGTGGGCCCGGCGCAGGATGTCGGCGATGTTGTCCAGCTCGGCCCCGGCCGTCGGGTACGTGTACACCTCGGCCCGGCCGCCGTCCCGTACCGGCGTGGGCTCGCGGTGCTCCCTGACCTGCCGGGCGGGCAGCCGGTTGAGCGGCATGCGGCGGGTGAGCAGCCGGGTGGCGGCGACGAGCGCGGCCCCTGAACGGCGCGCGGTGCGCAGCACCTCTACGGGCGCGGGCGCCCCGTCCGCGCGCCGGAAGGTCTCCGGGAAGTCGAGGATGCCGTTGATGTCGGCGCCGCGGAAGGCGTAGATGGACTGGTCGGGATCGCCGTAGGCGACCAGGGTGCGGCCGCCGCCGGCCCCGGGGCGCGCGGGCCCGCGGTTCCCCGCCAGCGCGTGCAGCAGCCGTACCTGCGCGGCGTCGGTGTCCTGGTACTCGTCGACGAAGACCGCGTCGTACCGGCGCGCCAGCTCGGCCGCCACTTCGGGGCGCTCGGCGAGCAGCACCGCGCGGTGCACCAGCTCGGCGTAGTCCAGCACCCCCTGCGCGTCGAGGACGTCGAGGTACTCGGCGAGGAAACCGGCGGCGGCGCCCCAGTCGGGCCGCCCCGTGCGGCGCGCGAAGTCGCCCAGCGCGTCCGGGCCGAGACCCAGCTCGCGGCTGCGGGCGAGCACGGCGCGCACCTCGTCGGCGAAGCCGCGGGTGGTCAGGCAGGCCCGCAGCTCGTCCGGCCAGCCGACCGGCGCGCGGCCCTCCCGGGCCAGCTCCGCCTGGCCCGCCAGCAGCTCACGCACCACGAGGTCCTGCTCGGGTCCGGACAGCAGGCGCAGCGGGTCGGCGAAGAGGTCGGCGTCCTGATGGGCGCGGACCAGCGCGTAACAGAAGGAGTGGAAGGTGGTGGCCTGCGGGCCGCCCGCCCGGCGCAAGGCGGCTCCCGTGTCCCCCGCCCCGTCCTCCGACGGGCTCTCGTGGCTCAGCCGGGCCGCCATCCGGTCGCGCAGCTCGACGGCGGCCTTGCGGCTGAAGGTGAGGACCAGGATGCGCTCGGGGTCGGTGCCCTCTCGTACGCGCCGGGTGACCGCCTCGACGAGCGTCGTGGTCTTGCCCGTACCGGGGCCGGCCAGCACGAGCAGCGGGCCGCCCTCATGGTCAACCACCGCACGCTGACGTGCGTCCAGGACAGGAGGGCGCACCGCGTCCGGCCGGCTGCGGACCAGGCGGTACGCGCCGGGCGCATCCCGCCGCTCCGGCCGTGGGTACGGCCGGGGCTGCGGAATCGCCGAGGAGGAGGAACTCACGTGGATCGCCTGTGCCGGGGTCTGAGGTGCGGTTGCGGTGGTACTGGGGTCCTGGTGTGCGGATGCGGTGGAGACGGGTGTCCGGTGAGTGATGCCGGACGCCCGATCTGCGGTGATGCTGGTGGTACGGACAAGGCTGTCGATACGTGTGGTGCCGAAGTGCGGGGTGGTATGGGTGCTGGTGTCCGTCGTGCGGGCTGCGCCCGACGCTACGCCAGGTGGCGCACGAGCCGCAGCGCGTCCCGCGAGCGAGCGGCGGGAACCGCCGGTCGCGCGCGTCCCGTACGCGCCCCCGGAAGCCGCGCGCTCAGCCCTCGCGGTCCGGGGCGCCGCCCGCGTCCCGGGAACCGGCCGGGTCCGGCTCGCTGCCGTCCCAGCGCGCCCGCGCCATGTCCAGCCGCGGTATCCCGCGCTCCTCGCGGGAGCCGGCGGTGCGCTTCGGCTCGCGCAGCGGCGTGCCCTCGGTGCGGTAGTGCTGGAGCGCGCGCCGCTCGCTGCCCGGCAGCAGGACGCCGTCGGCGCGGACCACGCGCCACCACGGCACGGCGCCGCCGTACAGCGCCATCACGCGTCCCACCTGCCGCGGGCCCATCCGGCGCCCGCCACCTCCCGCCTCCGGGTGCGCATCGGGGTGCCCCTCTTCATTCAGGTACTCGGCGACGTCCCCGTAGGTCATCACGCGGCCCGGCGGAATCCGTTCGGCCAGGTCGAGCACGCGATCCGCGTACTCCGGCAGCTCGCCGCCCGGGGCGTCGCTCCCGTTCTCTCCGGTCCCACTCATTCGGCCCATCCTGCCGTACGCCACCGACAACGCCCGCCGTTCCCCGCCACGGCGGTGGCGTCGCGTGCACGAAGGGGCGACGCGGCGTACGCTGCGCTTCCCGCGCCCCCGAAATGCACCCTGATGCCCCCCTCCGCTCCGTGGCCGTGCCACCATCTTCCGGGCGGTGACTGGTGATACGAGATCAAGAAGAGACGGCTGAGCAGCATCAGGGCGCGGCGCCTCCTGGGGAGGCGGGCGCTCCCGACGCGCTGTCCGGGCCCGGTGGCAGCACCGCCGACCACCGCTCCACCGAGGCCGGTACAGCCGGCACCAGCACCGCCGAGAACGAGAACGACGGAACGATCAAGAGGAAGCCGGAGCAGCCGGACCAGCCGGAGAAGACACCGGGACAGCCGCTACAACGGGGAAGGGCTTCCACCACCGACATGGCAAGCACGACCGACCAGGCCGGACGGGCCGACGTGCCCGAAGGGGCGGGCGCAGCCGCCGGCCGCAGCCCGAAGGACGAGCGTCCGCCGCCGGGTGCCACGCGCGACGACGCGGGCGGGCAGGACGCCGACAGACCCGGGACGGCGCAGGGCCTCCGTACGGAGCGGACCGACCGCCCCGAGGGGGACGACCGCCTCGCCAAGGGCGACCGGATCGGCGACGAGGGCGTCGGCAGCGAGTTCCACGTCGACCACATCTCGGGCGACGAGCCCCTGCTGCCCGCGCGCGTGCACCGGCCCTTCGATCTGCTGCGCTTCCTGCTCGGCATCGTGGGGATCGCGCTGGTCCTGGGGCTGGCGACGTTCGCGCACGGCACCACGCAGGGCCTGGAGAACGACATCGGCAAGGGCGCCGGACAGGCACCCCAGCTACTGATCACCTTCGCCGGGCTGACCGCGAGCATCGCGGTCCTGATCGTTCCGGTGGCCTTCGCGATCGAACGGCTGATCAAACGGGACGGCCTGCGGATCGCCGACGGCGTGCTCGCGGCCGTCCTCGCCCACGGGGTGTCACTCGCGACGGACCTCTGGGTGGCCGAGGCCGCACCGGAGTCCATCCGGGACGCGCTCACCCAGCCGCTGGCCAACGGGGCGATCACCGCCCCCGTGCACAGTTACCTCGCGCCCGTCATCGCCTACATGACGGCCGTCGGCATGTCCCGTAGGCCGCGCTGGCGCGTGGCCATGTGGTGCGTGCTGCTGCTCGACGCCTTCGCGGTGCTCGTCGGCCGGTACACCACCCCGTTCGCGATCGTCACGACCGTACTGATCGGCTACACGGTCGCCTTCGGCACGCTGTACGCGGTCGGTTCCCCGAACGTCCGGCCGACCGGTCAGAACCTCCTGGCCGGCCTGCGCCGGGTCGGCTTCCGGCCGGTCAGCGCGCTGCGCGCGGAGGACACCGCGTACCCGGAGCACTCCGACCGCGGCCGCCGGTACATCGTCACCCTGGAGGACGGCCCGCCCATCGACGTCACCGTCGTGGACCGCGAGCAGCAGGCGCAGGGCTTCTTCTACCGCGTGTGGCGCAGGCTCTCGCTGCGCGGCATCAACCAGCGCCGCAGCCTTCAGTCGCTGCGCCAGGCGCTGGAGCAGGAGGCGCTGCTGGCGTACGCGGCGATCGCGGCCGGGGCGAACGCGCCCAAGCTGATCGCCACCTCCGAGCTGGGCCCGGACGCCGTGATGCTCGTGTACGAGCACGTCGGGGGCCGCACCCTGGACGCGCTCGCGGACGAGGAGATCACCGACGAGCTGATGGACAACGCCTGGCAGCAGGTCGCGGCGCTGCAGTCACGGCGCATCGCGCACCGGCGGCTGGTCGGTGACGCGCTCCTGGTGGATCGTTCCGGCACGGTCGTCCTCACCGACCTTCGCGGCGGTGAGATCGCCGCCGGGGACGTGGTGCTGCGGATGGACGTCGCGCAGCTGATGACCACGCTGGGCCTGCGGGTCGGCGCGGAGCGCAGCGTGCAGGCGGCGGTGGAGGTGCTCGGCCCGGACGCGGTGGCGGACAGCCTGCCGCTGCTGCAGCCGATCGCGCTCAGCCGGACCACCCGGGCGACCCTGCGCCACCTGGCCAGGGAGCGGGCCAAGCGGGAGCGTGAGGCGGTCCTGGCGGCCTCACAGGCGGCAAAGGCGGCGAAGGCCGAGGAGGGCCGTACCGACCGCAAGACGCTGCGCGCCGAGAAGAACGCCGAGAAGCGGGCGCTGGACGAGGCGATGGAGGAGGCCCGCGAGGAGGACCTGCTCTCGCAGATCCGCCGCCAGGTGCTGCTGATCCGGCCGACCGCGCCGGTGGAACCGGCCAAGCTGGAGCGGATCAGCCCGCGCACGCTGGTGAGCTGGATCGCCGGCGCGTTCGCCGCGTACTTCCTGCTCTCGCAGCTCACGCACGTGAAGTTCGACCAGGTCATCGGCGAGGCGAACTGGGGCTGGGTGGCGGCCGCGATGTTCTTCTCGGCGCTGACCTACATCGCGGCGGCGCTCAGCCTGCTGGGCTTCGTCCCCGAGAAGGTCTCCTTCGTGCGGACGGTGATCGCGCAGGTCGCGGGCAACTTCGTGAAGCTGGTCGCGCCGGCCGCGGTCGGCGGCGTGGCGCTCAACGCCCGCTTCCTGCAACGGGCCGGCATCCGGCCGGGCCTCGCCGTGGCGAGCGTCGGCGCGTCCCAGCTGTTCGGCCTCGGCAGCCACATCCTGCTGCTGCTGACCTTCGGCTATCTGACCGGCACCGAACGCACGCCCTCGCTGTCGCCGTCCCGTACGGTCATCGCGGGGCTGCTGACGGCGGCGGTACTGGCCCTGGTGGTCACGGCCATCCCGGCGCTGCGCAAGTTCGTGGTGACCCGGGTGCGGTCGCTGTTCGCCGGCGTGGTGCCGCGCATGCTCGACGTGCTGCAGCGCCCGAAGAAGCTGGTCGCCGGCATCGGCGGCATGCTGCTGCTGACGGCGGCGAACGTGATGTGCCTGGACGCCTCGATCCGGGCCTTCGGGGGCGGCGACCAGATCTCCTACGCGAGCATCGCGGTCGTCTTCCTGGCGGGCAACGCGCTCGGCTCCGCCGCGCCCACGCCGGGCGGCGTCGGCGCCGTGGAACTGGCCCTGACCGGTCTGCTGACGGCGGCCGGCCTGGGCAGTGACACGGCCCTGTCGGCGGTGCTGCTCTTCCGTCTGATGACGTTCTGGCTGCCGGTGCTGCCGGGCTGGATGTCCTTCACGTTCCTGACGCGCAAGGGATCGCTGTGACGCACGCGTACGAAGGCGAGCGCACGGTCGCCGCTCGCCTTCATACGTGGCGCGACGCGCGCCTCAAGAGGCCCGCGCGGCACGCGGCTTCGTACGCGGCGCGGCACGTACCTCCGTACACAGCGCGGCACGCGCCTCCGTACGCCGCGCCCCGCGGGCCCCGTAGGGCCGGCCGGGCCCGTCAGTCGTCCCAGAAGGGGCGGGCCCGGGCCGCGGCCGCTGCGATCTCGGCGCCGTCCAGCGGCGTGAAGGTGAGTTCCACGCCCAGCAGCGGCCACTCCACCGCCAGCTCGAAGAGCTGCGGCGGCGGCAGCGGCCAGAGCCAGAGCGTGTGCTCGGTGTCGACGTTCTCGCCGGAGCCGCCGCCGCCCTCCTCGCTCAGGCACAGCACCGGCCGCTCCGGCCGCCGGCCGGGCCACTCGTCCTCGTCCTCGCGCTCGTCGACGGTGGTCACCACGGAGCCGTCCGCGAAGCGCACCCCGAAGCGCAGCAGCCCGTCCGGGTGGCGGCCCTGCGCGGCCGCCGCCTCCGCCTGCGCCACGTGCCACGGATCGTCGTCGAAGCCCCACATGCCACGGGAGACCAGCGCCCATTCCTCACGGCTCATGCCGGGGCGGCGCCGGGCGCGCAGCCGCAGCCCGATCTCCACACCGTCCGCGTAGGCGACCGCCTGGGTCGCGACGATCGCCAGGTGGTCGTTGCGGGCCAGCACCCGCTCCAGGGGCACGACGCCGCCGATGACCTCCTCGGGCGCGCCGTCCCAGGGCACCCGCGCGAACTCCAGCTCGTCGCCGGTCTCCTCGTCCCTCGGCCGGGGCGGCGGAAAGAAGTCCATGCCGCAACGGTACGGCGGGCACTTCCCGTCGCGGTACTGCTTTACGGCGCGGGCAGCGCCCCCTTTGCGGCGGGACGGAACGCTGTCCCTCGGGTACGCCGCACCGGGGCGTCTCCGGAGCCCCGGCCCGCGCCCAACATGCGGAAGGCCCGTCCGCGATACGGACGGGCCTTCCTGCGCTCAGTGGGCGCGCACGGTCAGTAGACCGGCTTGTCCGGCTCGATCTGGTTGACCCAGCCGATGACGCCGCCACCGACGTGCACCGCGTCCGAGAAGCCCG
Organism: Streptomyces sp. NPDC050806; assembly: GCF_055586425.1. Classification (NCBI taxonomy): domain Bacteria; kingdom Bacillati; phylum Actinomycetota; class Actinomycetes; order Kitasatosporales; family Streptomycetaceae; genus Streptomyces; species Streptomyces sp. NPDC050806. The sequence goes on from NZ_JBVJIF010000012.1 coordinate 106,310, forward strand.
CGGACTTCAGGACCGCGAGGACCTCGGCGGAGCGGACACCCGTCTTGCAGTGCAGGACGATCTTCTTGTCCTGCGGCATGTCCTGCAGGGCGGTGCCCATCAGGAACTCGTTCTTCGGGATCAGCTTGGCGCCGGGGATCGAGACGATCTCGTACTCGTTCGGCTCGCGGACGTCGATGATCTCGATCTTCTCGTCGCCGTCGATCATCTCCTTGAGCTGCTTCGGAGTGATCGTCGAGCCGAGGGCCGCCTCCTGGGCCTCGTCCGACACGACGCCGCAGAAGGCCTCGTAGTCGATGAGCTCGGTGACGGTGGCGTTCGGGCCGCAGACCGCGCAGTCGGGGTCCTTGCGGACCTTGACCTGGCGGTAGGTCATCTCCAGCGCGTCGTAGATCATCAGGCGGCCGACCAGCGGGTCGCCGATGCCGGCGAGCAGCTTGATGGCCTCGTTGACCTGGATGGAGCCGATCGAGGCGCACAGCACGCCGAGGACGCCGCCCTCGGCGCAGGAGGGCACCATGCCCGGCGGCGGGGGCTCCGGGTACAGGCAGCGGTAGCAGGGACCGTGCTCGGACCAGAAGACCGACGCCTGGCCGTCGAAGCGGTAGATCGAACCCCACACGTACGGCTTGTTCAGCAGCACGCAGGCGTCGTTGACCAGGTAACGGGTGGCGAAGTTGTCCGTACCGTCGACGATCAGGTCGTACTGCGCGAAGAGCTCCATGACATTGGAGGAGTCGAGGCGCTCTTTGTGCAGGTTGACCGTGGTGTACGGGTTGATGCCGAGGACGGTGTCCTTCGCCGACTCCGCCTTGGAGCGGCCGATGTCCGCCTGGCTGTGGATGATCTGGCGCTGCAGGTTCGACTCGTCGACCTCGTCGAACTCCACGATGCCGAGCGTGCCCACACCCGCCGCGGCCAGGTACATCAGCGCGGGCGAGCCCAGGCCGCCGGCGCCGACACACAGCACCTTGGCGTTCTTCAGCCGCTTCTGCCCGTCCATCCCGACATCGGGGATGATCAGGTGGCGGGAGTACCTGCGGACCTCATCGACGGTGAGCTCCGAAGCGGGCTCTACCAGGGGTGGCAGCGACACGGGGACTCCGTTGGTCGGTAATTCATGACAGTTGCTCTGTCGGTAACACTGCCACGCCCTTCTTCATTCCGAGACACCAGGTCCGATGCGCGAGACGAATTCGTCCCAGTAACCGGGCAGCGTCTGCCAGGCGTCCCCGGCGCCGGTGTCCCGGCGGTCGGTGAAGAAGACGGTGCCGGCGCCCTGCCACCGGGCGATGCGCAGCGCCTCCTCCAGGTGCGTGCGCGGAATGCCGTGCACCAGGTGGCAGAACCGCTCCGGCGGATGGTCCGCGGTCCACTCCGCCACCTGTGACCAGCGGTACTCCGTCCACGGGCCGGCGAAGGTGACCAGCTGGTCGGCGCTCTCCGCGTACCCGGGGCACGGATGCTCGCCGTGCCGGAAGACGAGGTACGCGTCGTCCGTCAGGGCCCGCAGCGTGGTGGCGACGCGGCGGGTCTCGGCGAGGTGTGTCCGGTCCGTGGGACAGCGGTCCAGGATGAAGCCGTCCACCCCGTACCAGTCGAGGTACCGATGCGCTTCGGACACCAGCTCGCCGAAGCTCCGGGAGCCGTACGCCGCGTTCAGGTGGCCGAGCAGCCGGGGGCCGGGCCGCCGTCCGCCGGCACCCCGGTCCGGGCCCGTCGCCGCCCGCAGCCGGGCCACGGCAGCCAGGCAGTGCGGGTCGGGCCGGGAGCCCGGCCCGTCGGCGACGTTCAGCACCGCCCAGTGCAGCGGCCCGCCGCCGTACGGATGCGGGCCCTCCTGGGCCAGCCGGTGCAGCTCGCCCCACTCGGCCGGGGCGAGCAGCGGGTGCCCGTATCCGGGCACCCCGACCCCTAGCGGGCCGGCGCCGAGCGCCGCTTCGAGGCTCGGGGTCTGCGCGGTCAGATGCGACATGCGGCCTCCATCCAGATGTCCGCGAGCGATTCCTCCAGCCCGATGCGCGGGCGCCAGCCGAGCCGGTCGCGGGCGGTCCGCACATCGGCCTGCTGCCAGCTGCCGCAGCCGTCCGGGTACGGGTAGGCGGGCAGGCCGCCACCGGGGTGCTCGCCGGTCTGGCCCGGGATCGCGACCCGCGCGGGGGCGTGGCCGCCCGGGGCGAACCCCGGCGGCGTGTCCAGTTCGTGCAGCGCGCCGCCGAACCCGGCGACTCTGGCGAGCACGGCGGCGGCCTCACGCAGTCGTACGGCTTTGCCCGTGCCGATGTTCACCACTCCCTGGGCGGCGGAGAGCGACGCGGCGTGCACGGCGCGCGCCACGTCGCGCACATCGACGAAGTCGCGCTGCACGCCGAGCCCGCCCAGCTTCAGCTCGCCCTCGCCGGACTGGATGGTGCGGCGCATCGCCTCGGCGAGCCGGCCCAGCGGGGACCCGGCCGGCGTGCCGGGGCCGACCGGCGAGAAGACCCGCAGCACGACCGCGTCCAGGCCGGAGCCCAGCACCAGTTCGGTCGCGGCGAGCTTGCTCACGCCGTACGGGCCGCCGGGGCGCGGCACCGCGTCCTCGGCGGTGGACGACCCCGGCTGCGACGGCCCGTACTCGGAGGCGCAGCCGAGGTGCACCAGACGGGCACCGCAGCCGCTGCGCCGCAGCGACTCGCAGATCGTGGCGACCGCGACGGTGTTGTGCCGGGTGAGGTCGCGGGCGCCGCCGCGCGTCGTGCCCGCGCAGTTGATCACGACGCCGGGGTGCACCGCGTCGAGGAAGCGGGTGAGCGCGCCCGGGCTGCCCGAGGCCAGGTCGAAGCGGACGTCGGCGTCGTCGCCGCGGCCGAGCGCGGTGAGCTGGACGGCGGGGTCGGCGAGCAGCCGGTCGGCGACGTGCCGGCCGAGGTACCCATTGGCACCGACGAGCAGAACCCTCATCGCGCGCCCCCCAGTTCCGGTACGGCCGGAACGGCCGGGCGGGCGGTGGCCCGCTCCCGCAGGGCCGGGGCGGTGGCCGGCTTCCGTACGGCCGGTTCACGTACGAGTGGTTCTCGTACAGCGTGCTGGACGGTCATGGGCGAGGGCTCCTCAGAGGGGGTCGTGAAGGGGGTCGGGGTACGGAGCGGGGGGTGACGGTGCGCGGCCGGTGCCTGCGTGGCTGCGCGGCCGCGTGGATCAGGGGGTGGTCGCCGCGGGCGGACCGGGCGGCTGCGGGCCGGCGGGGCCGGGCCGGAGCGCGGCGGTACCGGGCTCCGGGGAGTGCGCCGACGCGCCGGTCAGGGCCCGCAGTCCGTACGCGAACAGGCCGAGCGCGGCGGCGGCGCAGGCCACGGCCGGTACGACGGCGGGGCCGAGCAGGCCGGCCGCCGTCTCCACGGGACGGGCCACCGCGTCCAGCCCCGGGAGCCGCCCGGCGGGCAGCGTGGCGAGGGCCAGGGCCTCCAGCGCGCCGGCCGTGGCGAGCCCGGTGCCCGCGGCCGCCGGGAAGCCGTGGACGGCCAGGAGGCGGGCGAGGAACAGCAGCGCGGCGAGGGCCAGAGCGGCGGCGGAGGGGGCGAGCGCACGGAGCGGCAGCGGCCCGGGGCCGGCGCCCGGCGTGCCGGTCAGGAGGGCGGCGGCGGCCAGCAGCGCGGTGACCGCGGCCACGAAGAGCAGCACCGTGCCGATCAGCAGGGGACGCATCCGGGCCGCGAACTCACCGAGGCCGCGGCTGGCCGCGAGCCGGCGCCGCCCGCGTACCGCGAACCGGCGCGCGCACCAGGCTGCGGGCACGACCGCGCAGCACAGTGCGACCGCGGTCGCCGTGCCGTACGGGGTCAGGCCGGGCAGCCGGAGCGGCCCGCCGGCGGCCTCCGGGGCCGCGGCGAACAGCGCCTCGAAGGCGGCCCGCCATCCGCCCGCGGATACGTCGGGGCCGCCGGACCGCAGCAGGTGGAAGAGCCGGTCGCCGAAGAGCGCGTAACCGGCGAGCCAGCAGGTCCACAGGGCCGCCACGCGGCCGGTGCGCTGCCCGCCGCCCAGCGGTCCGCTCCGCAGGCACAGCCGCAGCGCCAGAAAGACGCACGCCGCGCCGGCGACGGCCAGGGCCGGGCGGACGTACGGGGCGGGCGCCGGGCCCTGGACCGAGGCGACGGCGGCGACGGTGGCCGCGGCCAGCGCGCCCGGCAGTGCCTGCAGCGCGGCGCGGACCCGGCGGGAGGGCAGCGGCGCCGGGTCGGCGGGACGCGCGGCGTCGGGGGCGTCGGTGCGCGGCACACGGGCGTAGAGCTCCTCGGCGAGCGAGAAGACGTCACGGTGCCGGAAGCGGGCGGCCGTACGGTCGGTCACGCCGTGCGCTTCCAGTCCCGCGGCGATCTCCAGCGGGTCCACGGCCCGTTCGCACAGCTCCCGGTGGCGGTGCATCAGCTCCCGTACGGGGTCCGCGGGCCCCCTCCGGGGCGGCGTCTTCCGTGCGGGGCCCTCTTCGGGGGCGGAGTGCGGCTCCTCTTCGTGGCCCGCGTCCCGCGCCGCCTCGGGGGCGCGTCCGAGGCCGGCACCTCTTGGGGCGTCGGCCGCGTCGCCTTCGGAGGCAGTGGCGCTTCCGGAGACGGCGGCGCTTCCGGATGCGGTGGCGCTCCCGGAGGCGGTGGCGCTCCCGGAGGGCGTCCCGCCGATGGCGGGCCCGTCGGTCCCGGCCACGTCGCCCGCGGGAGCGGTGCTCCCGGCGGCCCGGCCGAGCATCGCGCTGGAGCGGGGGTCCCAGCCTCCGGGGCTGCGCGGGGTGGTGGGCAGCTCGGGCCGGTGCGCGGCCCGGGTCCGGTACGCGGTCATGCGTCGGCTCCTCCTCTCGTCCGGGCCACGCCGGCCGGCACCCGCGGCCCGGCGTGGTCCGGTCCCGCGGGCGGTCGGGCCCAGCTGGGGGTGTGGCCGCTGTCCTGCGGCCCGGACGCCGGGCGGGCGGCGGACCACCGGCCCGGAAGCTGCGATTCGGCGGTGCGCGCGAAGAGGCGCGGCGCGCCGTCCACGTCCCGCTCGGCATGGAGCAGCGGGGTGTGCGCCATCAGCTCCAGGTAGATGCCACGAAATGCCCCGATGTTCTGCTCGACGGTGAACAGTTCGAGTGCCCGGGCGCGCGCCGCCGCGCCCAGCCGGGCCCGCCGCGCCGGGTCGCTCAGCAGCGCGGTGCACGCCTCGGCCAGCGCCCGGGGGTTGCGCGGCGGTACGACCAGGCCCGTGCCGCCGATGACCTCGCAGACCGCACCCACGTCCGTGGACACCGTGGCCCGGCCGCAGAACATCGCCTCCACCAGCGTCCTCGGGAACCCTCCGACGACGCTGGACAGCACCAGCACCGCGCCCGCTTCGTAGGCGTCGGCGAGGCGCGCCACGCCGGGGTCGCCGATCTCCTCGAACGAGACCGGGTTCTCGCCGACCGTGACCGCGTCGGCGGCCTCGTCCGGGAAGAGCTGCGCGGCGAGCGCCCTGCAGTGCGCGAGATACGCGGCCGACTCCGGGCCCTCACCGGGTGCGCCGATGATCCGCAGGGTCGCCTCCGGCTCGGCGGCGCGGATCCGGGCGAACGCGTGCAGCAGGCCGATGAGGTCCTTCTCGGGCTCGACGGTCCCGACCCACACCAGGGTCTTGGAGCCGTCGGCGGCGGCGTCCGGGACGGCGGCGAACGGGGCGGCGTCCATGCCCGGGTAGACCGTGCGGAGCCGGTCGCGGGGCGCGCCGCACCGCTCCTGCCAGCGACGGATGCGGGTGTTGCCGGGGGTGATGAGATCGGCCACGCGGTACGTCTCCGTGGCGAGCGCCGCCTCGAAGGCCGCCAGCAGGGCGTGCACGGGCGTGCTGAGGGTTACGGCGCCGCGCGCGAGGTAGTGCTCGCGCAGCCGTACGCCGTACTCCGTGACCAGGAGCGGAGTGTTGCAGAAGCGTTTGGCCAGCAGTCCGGCGAGGGCTGCCGGGCCGCCGCTCGTGACGTGGCAGAGGTCGACTCCGCCGAGCCCCCGCTCGTCGGCGCACCCGGCGCCTCGCGCGCCTTCGTGCCACCCACCCTCCCCGTCGCCGTACCAGTCCAGCGACAGCGGGCGCAGCGCGGCTTCGAGCGCTTCGGTGACGGCCAGCAGGTCGCTCACCTGGGCGGCGCGCGCGGCCACTGTGGCGCCGGGCGCCCGGCAGGCCGCTTCGAGCACGCGGACGGCCGTCTCGGAGCGGAGCAGTTCGGGGAGGAGGCCGTCGGTGCGGGCCAGCTCGGCGAGGCCGTACAGCCCCGCGGCGAAACGGTCCGCCTGCGGTTCCGCACCGCTGCCCACGCTGCCTTTGCCACGCGGGTCCGCCGCCTTCGCCGGCTCGTCCGCCGGCTCGCCGGGCGCACCGCAGAACGCCGTCGTGAGGTCCGCGAAGTGCCGGGCGAAGCGTCGGCGCACGCGGCGCCCGGCCCGGGCCTTCGCGCCGGCCGGCCACCAGCGGTCCGCGTCGGGCAGCTCGCCCCCCAGCGGGGCCGTGCGTGCCACGCGGACCCGCTTCGGCAGCCCGGCCGGACCGGGCTGTGCCGCGGCGTCCCGGCCGAGCGCGTACAGCTCGAAGTCATGACCGGTGAGCCCGCGCACGAGCCGGTCGCACCAGACGCGCGTTTCACCACACGCGTACGGATCGCCACTCTCAGTGAGCAGACCTATGCGCACAAGTGCACCCCCGTTCCTCGGATCGGCGACCTTCCGGGCGGTGGCCTGATTCGGCACCGCCTGCGCCCCGACGCTACGCAGAAGCACCGGTGGCGCGACGGACGGTTGTCCATCGCGCCACCAAAAGGGGTGAAGAGGCGTAACTTTCCGCCGAACCCGGCGTTCTGATGCGCTACGTACACGGAGCGCTACATGGAGTGTCGGTCGCGCGAGCGGAGACTCTGCGCCGGGGACGTGCCGCGCGTCAGGCGGTCGGGAACGGCCAGGCGTTCGGGCGGCAGGTGACGCCGTCCGTGCTCAGGAACTTGGTCTGCTGCATCATCACGGGCGCGAGCGCCCCCTGCCGGTGACAGCCCTCGTGGTCGTGCCCCAGCCGGTGCCCCACCTCGTGGTTGATCAGCATCTGCCGGTACGCGTACATCCTGTCGGCGCCGTACGTCTCGGCACCGCGCGCCCACCGGTAGGCGTTGATCATGACGCGTTCGGTCGCGGCCGAGTCGCAGGAGACGCGCTCCTGACTGGTGTCCAGGCCGGACTTGGCGCACCACTCGTCCGTGGTCCCCGGGCTCGCCAAGGTGATCACGAAGTCCGCCTTGCCCGAGGCGACGCGCTCGAACGTCCGCCGCCCTCCGTGCGCCCAACTGCGCTCGTCGTTCAGCGTCTTGTGCACCGCCTCGGCGAACAGCCCGCCGTCCAGCCCGAGCCCGTCCTCGACGTCGACGCGGTAGCGCACCACGTCCCCGCGGCCCGGCGCCGCCGCCGCGCCGCCGGCCGGCCGGAACGTCCCCGGCCCCTTCAGATCGGCGGCCAGCGGATAGACCTTGGCCATCCTGGCCGCGTACGTGACGGGCGCGGCGGTGGGCCCGGGGCGCGGGCTCGCGGCGTCGGCGTCCGGCGAGGCGTCCCCGCCGCTCACCGGCGCCCCCTCGGCGCCGTTCTTGCGGGCGTCGGCGACCTGCCCCGCGACCACCACCGCGAGCACGGTGGTCACCGCGGCGGCGGCCACTCCGGTGAACGTGCGCCCCTTGGCGCCGCGCCGCCGGGCGGGAGCGTCCTGTGACGGCTCCCGCCCGGCGAACTCCGCTTCGTATGCGGCGAGTTCCTCGTCCTCCTCGGGACCGGAGGACGGCGGGTGCACGGGAGGCACCCCCTGCGCAGCCCCTGAGGGCGGCACGGGCGCGGTGGGCGGACCGCCCACCGGGGGGCGCGCGCCCTTCGGGGGACGCGGGCCGGACACCGCACCGGGAGCGGGCGCGGCGAAGTGACCGTCGTCGGCGAAGGCGTCCAGGTACTCCTGGCGCGGCCCCGGCCGGCCGCCGCCCGGATCGACGGGCGTGCCGAGCACACCGGGCCGGCCGCCGCCCGTACCGCGCTGATGCGGCACCAGCGGGACACCCGGCGCCTGCGGGTGGCGCGGGCCGCCGGTGTCCTCCTGGTGGGCCGGATGGCCGCCGCGCACCGCCGGGGCTTCCGCCGGGCCGTCCTCGCCGCGCCGCCGGCGGCCCCTGCCGGGTCCCGCGTCCGGCCCGGGGCCTTGGGCGGCACCGCGGGCTGCCGCGGGCTGCCGGGGCGGCGGGCCGGCCGCGGCCCGCCCGTCCATGACGACGTCGGTCTCGGTGGTGTCGGCGGTCCCGTCCTGGGCCCGGCGGCTATGGCGTCCCACTGGGCCCGTCAGCTCCTGCCCGCGTCGGCGGTCGTGTCACCCGGCGCACCGTCCGCGCCGCTCTGCGGAGCGACGGCGCCGCCACGGGTGCCCCGCGAGGCACGGCCCTTCGGGCCCCCGGACGGCATGCCCTCCGTGTCGTCCAGCAGCTCCCGGATCGCCCGGGCGACGGTCGGCGGGTACTCCATCATCGCGACGTGGCCCGCCTCGGGGAGCGTGAGCAGCCGCGAGCCGCGGAAGGCGGCCGCCGCCCTGCGGGCCATCCGGAAGGAGACGAGCCGGTCCCGCCCGCCGTAGATGAGCAGCGTGGGGGCGAGGACGCGCTCCGCCTGCCGCCACAGGTTGTGCTGGCCGCCGATCGTGTAGGCGCTGACGATGCCGCGCGAGGCGCGCTCCATCACCTCCCAGAAGTACGGCAGTTCCAGCCGGCGCGCGGTCTCCTCGACCGCCGCCGCCACCTCTTCGGGGGTGGCCTTCCCCGGATCCCCGTAGCAGAGGGCCAGCACCTCACGGGTGCGGCGCTCGGCCGTCCAGTCCCGCGTCAGGCGGCTGAAGAGGCCGGTCACGCCGGGGAGCGCCAACAGGCCCGTGGGCAGCGCGCTGAGCTGCGGCCGCAGCTCGGGAAGGGCGGGCGAGACGAGCGTCAGGGTCCGCACGAGGTCGGGGCGGACGGCGGCGACCCGGGTCGAGACCGCGCCGCCCATGGAGTTGCCGATGAGGTGCACGGGGCCGCGGCCGCGGTGATCCAGGTACCGGATCACCGTGCGGGCCTGGCCGCTGATGGAGTAGTTGCCGTCGTCCGGGGGCGGGGAGTCGCCGAAGCCGGGGAGGTCCAGCGCCTCGCCGTCGACCCGGTCGGCGAGCAGCGACATCAGGGCCGACCAGTTCTGCGACGAGCCGCCGAGGCCGTGGACGTACAGGGCGGGCGGCAGCCCCTCGCGCACCCTCGCGGGCGCGCGCACGCTGAGCGTCACGCCCGGCAGGCTCACGCTGCGCAGCGTCTCCTCGGCGCCCACGTACGGGCCCGGCCCCCCGGGCGGTACCGGGAGCGCGGTTCGGGTGTCCGGCGGCTCCGTGGAAGACATGCGTCGATGTTACGAGACGATCACACCCCTTCCGGTGTGTTCGCCATCACACGTCCCTCGCGTCACGGTCGGCGCCCGCGGGGCCGCGCACCGTGTGCGCGCTCCCGGAACCGCCACCCGTTCGCGGCGCGTACCACGTCGCGCCGGACATTCCCCTCTCATAGGCTCGTGTAAAGGACGCTCGCCCAGGAAAGGGGAGCCACCATGCCTGTCGACCCCACAGATCCGGATACCTTCGACGAGGACGAGGCGGCCGAAATGGACGTGGAAGCACCGGAGGCGGACGCCCAGGAGCAGCTGACCGAGCTCGCTCCGCACCGCGACGACGCGCTGACCGGCGGCGATCCCGACACAGCGAATGAAGCGGACCGCGCGGAACAGGCGCGGACCGTCGAGCTCGACGAAGACGATTACCGGTGACCTGAGCCGGTATGTCGGCTTCCCGCAGGCGCCGGGCGGAGAAATTCTCGGTCCGGACCGCGCACAGCCTCGTTACCCAAAAGTACGATGGCGGGCGCGGTGCACCGTGCTGTGTGCATCTCGTACGGAACGACACTGGGAGGCGGCGTGAGCGCCATCGAGCAGACAGAGGCCGCGCGCCCTCGGGGCACGCGCCTGCCGCGCCGGGCGCGGCGCAACCAGCTCCTGGGCGCTGCACAGGAAGTCTTCGTGGCACAGGGGTACCACGCTGCGGCGATGGACGACATCGCCGAGCGGGCCGGCGTCAGCAAGCCGGTGCTCTACCAGCACTTCCCCGGCAAACTCGACCTCTACCTCGCGCTGCTGGACCAGCACTGCGAGGCGCTGCTGCACTCGGTGCGGACGGCCCTGGCCTCCACCACCGACAACAAGCAGCGGGTCGCCGCGACCATGGATGCGTACTTCGCGTACGTGGAGGACCCGGGCGGCGCGTTCCGACTGGTGTTCGAGTCCGACCTGACGAACGAGACGGCCGTCCGCGAGCGCGTGGACAAGGTCTCGCTGCAGTGCGCCGAGGCGATCAGTGACGTGATCGCGGAGGACACCGGGCTCTCCAAGGAGGAGTCCATGCTGCTGGCGGTGGGCCTGGGCGGAGTGTCCCAGGTCGTCGCGCGGTACTGGCTCTCCAGCGAGCGCACGGTGCAGCGCGACACCGCGGTGCAGCTGCTCACCTCGCTGGCCTGGAAGGGCATCGCGGGCTTCCCGCTGCACGGCACGGAAGGCCACTGAGGGCGGGCGCCGGTCCACCCCCGAAGCGGGTGCCGACGGCCGTCATTGGGGCACGCCCCGGCCGCGGCCCGGCGCCCGCTCCGGGTACGGCGGTGCGACGCACGCCTCCCGTGTTCGCTGCGGGCGTGCTCCGTGACGGCCTGTCCGTCCCCGTACCGGGCTAATGTGTGCTGCGTACGGCGCGGATCGTCGCGCACCCCGCCCCCTGGTCGGACCGGGGGGACCGAGACCGTCGGAGGGACATAAGCCGTGGAGGTCAAGATCGGCGTGCAGCACGCGCCCCGCGAGATCGTCCTGGAGAGCTCGCAGTCTGCCGAGGATGTCGAGAGCGCGGTCTCCGCTGCGCTGGGCGGCAAGTCGCAGCTGCTGAGCCTGGAGGACGAACACGGCCGCAAGATCCTGGTGCCGGCGGACCGCCTGGCGTACGTCGAGATCGGCGAGCCGGCCGGGCGCAAGGTGGGCTTCGGCGCGCTGTAGGACGCTGCCGCAGGCACAGCACGCATGACGGGCGGCGGCCCGGGGAGACGATTCCCCGGGCCGCCGCCCGTTGTGCGTGCCGCGCTCGCCCGCAGCCGTGCGCTCTCGGCCGCTTTTCCCTGCTCAGGGCCGTGATCGCACCTTTGTCCGGCCCGGCACGATTGCCCGTGGCGCCCCTTGGGTACGACCGCCCACGAACGACAGTGACACCGCCGTATCAGGACGGCGTCATCGCGCGGGAGGGGAAACATGATCTTCGAAGTTCTCGGCGCCGCGGTCCTGGGCCTCGCCATCGCCCTCGCCGCCGTGCGGCGGCTGCCCGGCCGCTTCCCGACCCGGAGCCTGACGCTGGCCACGGGGCCCGGCGCGGCCGTCTTCGGGGCGCTGCTGGCCCACACGGTCCTCGGCCCGGGCTGGGCGCCCGCGGTGCTGCTCGTGGCCGTGGGCGTCTGCGCCGCGCTGCTCTCGCTGCTGCTGCGTCCCGAACCCCGGCCGGCCCGTCGGCTGCGCCGATCAGCGACGGCCTGAGGCGCCGCGGGAGGCCCGGCCGCCGTCCGGTGCGGACTCCGGCCCGGACGGAGCGTGACGGACGCTTTCCGGCCGATGTCGGGCCGGAGAAACGGCGCGTTCCGCACCGTGGGCCCCGCACCGTCCCGGACGGTGCGGGGCCCACGGGGTGAGCATCCTCATACGGGCCGGGTGACGGTCCCGGCCGGGGCGGTCCGGCCGAACCGGCCGGTCCCGCCGTCAGTACGTCAGGCGGCCAGCCCCAGGGCCGCCATCCGCTTCGTGTGCGCCTCGGTGATCCGCGAGAACATCCGGCCGACCTCGGCCAGGTCGAAGCCGTCGGCCACCCCGCCGACCAGCATCGTCGACAGTGCGTCGCGCTCCGCGACCACCCGCTGCGCCTGCGACAGCGCCTCGCCCATCAGGCGGCGCGCCCACAGTGCGAGCCGGCCGCCGACCCGCGGGTCGGCCTCGATGGCCGCGCGGACCTTCTCGACGGCGAAGGACGCGTGCCCTGTGTCATCCAGCACACCGAGCACCAGCTCCTTCGTGTCGGAGTCCAGCCGGGCCGCCACCTCGCGGTAGAAGTCGCTGGCGATGGAGTCGCCGACGTACGCCTTGACCAGGCCCTCCAGCCAGTCCGACGGGGCGGTCTGGCGGTGGAACTCGTCCAGTGCCGCCACGAACGGCTCCATGGCCGCGCTGGGCTCCGCGTCGATCTGCGCGAGCCGCTCCCGCAGCCGCTCGAAGTGGTGGAATTCCGCCGACGCCATCTTCGCCAGCTCCGCCTTGTCGTCCACGGTGGAGGCCAGCTTGGCGTCCTCGGCCAGCCGCTCGAAGGCGGCCAGCTCGCCGTACGCGAGGGCGCCGAGCAGGTCGACGACCGCGGCGCGGTACTGCGGATCGGCGGCCGCCTGCTCCCAGGTCTGGGCGGCGATCCCGGTGGGCTCGTCGGGCGTGGCGGGGGCGTCGGCGGTGGCGTTGTCAGGCGTCTCCATGGAGCGCACAATAGCCCGCCGCGCAAGCCGGGAGAGGGCCTGGTCAGCCACTCGGGTCCCACTCGACCGAACGATTGCCCGGACACACATGCGCTCATCCGGGGTATGGTGGTAATGAGCCCGCCGATTAGTCGGTGGGCCTGCCACGCATGCGGATGCCCGGTCGGTGGCCCGATCGGCTCCAACACCCGACCGCCCTCTGTTGTGGCGCGTACGAGACGTACGTGCGGCAGGAGGGACACCGCTCGCGGCACGAGCGCCTGAGCGAAGGCAGTGGTCCCGCGCCATCCGGCCCTAGGAGGCCGGGCCGCGCCGAGTACGACCAGTACGACGGTGAGAAGGCACGGTTGATCCCCTTCGACGCCTCGCGCCGCGACTCACAGAAGAGGCAAGCATCCTGTCTACGTTCCGAGACCTCGGGATCCTCCCCGAGACCGCCGAAGCCCTCGAGGCCGTCGGCATCACGACTCCTTTCCCCATCCAGGCCATGACCCTGCCGGTCGCCCTCTCGGGCTCCGACGTCATCGGCCAGGCCAAGACCGGTACGGGCAAGACCCTCGGTTTCGGCCTCCCCCTCCTGGAGCGCGTCACCGTCCCCGCCGACGTCGAGACGGGCCGGGCGAAGCCCGAGCAGCTGACCGACGCGCCGCAGGCCCTGGTCGTCGTCCCCACCCGTGAGCTGTGCCAGCAGGTCACCAACGACCTGCTGACCGCCGGCAAGGTCCGTAACGTCCGCGTGCTCGCCATCTACGGCGGCCGGGCGTACGAGCCCCAGGTCGAGGCGCTCAACAAGGGCGTCGACATCGTCGTCGGCACCCCCGGCCGGCTGCTGGACCTCGCGGGCCAGAAGAAGCTGGACCTCTCCAAGGTCCGCGGCCTCGTCCTGGACGAGGCGGACGAGATGCTCGACCTCGGCTTCCTGCCGGACGTCGAGAAGATCATCCAGTACCTGCCGGTCAAGCGGCAGACGATGCTGTTCTCCGCGACCATGCCCGGCCAGGTCATCTCGCTGGCCCGGCGCTACATGTCGCAGCCGACCCACATCAGCGCCACCTCGCCCGACGACGAGGGGGCGACGGTCGCCAACACCACGCAGCACGTCTTCCGCGCGCACTCCATGGACAAGCCGGAGATGGTCTCGCGCATCCTGCAGGCCGAGGGCCGCGGGCTCGCGATGATCTTCTGCCGTACGAAGCGCACGGCGGCCGACATCGCCGACCAGCTGGCGCGCCGCGGCTTCGCCTCCGGCGCGGTCCACGGCGACCTCGGCCAGGGCGCCCGCGAGCAGGCGCTGCGCGCCTTCCGCAACGGCAAGGTCGACGTCCTGGTCTGCACCGACGTCGCCGCCCGGGGCATCGACGTCGGCGGTGTGACGCACGTCATCAACTACCAGACGCCCGAGGACGAGAAGACCTACCTGCACCGCATCGGCCGTACGGGCCGCGCGGGCGCCAAGGGCACCGCCGTCACGCTGGTCGACTGGGACGACATCCCGCGCTGGCAGCTGATCAACAAGGCGCTGGACCTGTCGTTCAACGACCCGGAGGAGACCTACTCCACCTCCGGCCACCTCTACGAGCTGCTGAACATCCCGCAGGGCGTCACCGGCGTGCTGCCGCGCTCGGAGCGCACCCGCGCGGGCCTCGCCGCCGAAGAGGTCGAGGACCTCGGCGAGACCGGCGGCCGCGGCCGCGGTCCCCGCAAGGGCGGCCGGGAGCGCGAGGAGGAGCGCCCGGAGCGTACGCGTACGCCGCGCAAGCGTCGCCGTACCCGCAACGGCGCCCCGGTCGAGGCGGGTGCCGAGGGCGGTGCCGACGCCCCGAAGGGCGGCGAGGCCGCCGAGGCCGCGGCGGACACCGCCGAGGGCACGTCCGCGCCGCGCCAGCTGCGCCGCCGCCGTCGCACCCGCAGCGGTGCCTCCGCCGCCACGTCCGCGGCCACCACGGCCCCCGCCGCCACCGCGCACGCCGTGGCGGAGCCGGAGCCGGCGCCCGCCGAGAAGGCCCCCGCCGAGAAGGCGGCGAACGCGGTGGACACCGCCGAGGGCACCGACGCCGCGAACGTCCCGGCGCAGGGTGCCGGTCCGGACACCGCGCAGGAGGCGCCGGCCAAGCCGCGCCGCCGCCGCAGCCGGAACGCCCGCACCCAGGGCACGGCCGCCGAGGCCGTGGCCGCCCCCGCCGAGGACCGGGCGCCCGCCGCCAAGGCCCCGGCCCGGGCCAAGACTCCGGCACCCCGGCGCCCGGTCGTGGTCAAGGAGGACAACTCGGTGGGCTTCCAGACGGTCGAGGTCGCCGCCCGGCGCCTGGCCGCCGAGCGGCGCGCCGCCGAGGACGCCGCCAAGAAGACCGCCGAGCGCGCCACCGCGGAGAAGGCCGTCGCGGAGAGCGCTCCGGCCGAGGCCGCCGAGGAGGCGCCGGCGAAGCCGCGCCGTGCGCGCAAGACGGCCGCCCAGAAGATCGCCGAGAGGGCCGAGGCCGCGGTCGACGCCGCCGAGGGCAACCAGCTCGCGGAGACGGCGGCCGACGAGGCACCGGCCAAGCCCCGCCGCACCCGCAAGACCGCCGCCAAGAAGACGACCGCGAAGGCCGAGGCCGCCGTCGAGGCGGCCGAGGGTGCGGACGTCGCCGAGGAGGCGCCGGCCAAGCCGCGGCGGACCCGCAAGACCGCCGCCAAGAAGGCCGAGGCCGCGGTCGACACCGCCGAGGGCAACCAGCTCCCGGAGACGGCGGCCGACGAGGCACCGGCCAAGCCCCGCCGCACCCGCAAGACCGCCGCCAAGAAGACCGCCGAGAAGGCCGAAGCGGCCACCGGGGGCGGCGCGACGGATGAGGTTCCGGCCAAGCCGCGCCGCACGCGCAAGACCGCGGCGAAGAAGACGGCCGCCGCCGCCGAGGCGGCGTCCGAGGGCTGATCCGCAGGCCACCGACGGCCCCGTACCGCTCAGGCGGTGCGGGGCCGTCGTCGTTCGGGCGGCGGGGCGGGCGGCGGAGGCCATCTTTCCGGCACCCGCCCGTCATCCGCCCCGGATAGCCTCTGGTGCATGAGTAGGCCTCCGTTCCTCGATCTGCCCGCGTGCGCCGGCGCGTACCGACTCGCCACCGGGCGAGGTGAGTTCGCGGTGCACGACGCGCGTCCCGACGGTCCGGTACGCGGCACCGCCCTGCTGGTACCGGGCTTCACCGGCAGCAAGGAGGACTTCCTCCCCCTGCTCGCCCCGCTGGCGGCGGCCGGGTACCGCGCCGTGGCCGTGGACGGCAGAGGCCAGTACGAAACGCCCGGACCGCGTACGGAACAGGCTTACACGCAGGGCGAGTTGGCCCGGGACATCGCCGCGCAGGCGGCCGCGCTGAACGCCGGCCCTGTGCATCTGCTGGGCCACTCGCTCGGCGGGCTGCTGGCGCGCGCCGCGGTGCTCGACGACGCCGCGCCGTACCGCTCGCTGACCCTGATGAGCTCGGGCCCCGCCGCGGTCGCTCCCGAGCAGCGGGCCCGCGCCAAGATGCTCATCGACGCGCTGACCACGATGCCCATGGAGGCCGTCTGGCAGGCGATGCGGGACCTGGACCCGCCGGAGGCGGCGGGCGAGACCACGCCGCCGGAGATCGCCGAGTTCCTGCACCGCCGCTGGCTGGGCACCGTGCCGGAGCAGCTGATCGGCACGGCGCGGCAGATAGCGGGCGAGCCGGACCGGGTGGCGGCGCTGGCCGCCGTACCGCTGCCCAAGCACGTGCTGTCCGGCGCCGTCGACTACGCCTGGCCGGTGCCGCTGATGGACGAGATGGCCGAGCGGCTCGGCGCGCGCCGTACCGTCATCGCGGGCGCCGAGCACTCCCCCAACGTCGAGCGGCCCGCGGAGACGGCGGCGGCCCTGGTGCCCTTCTGGGGCGAGGCCGGGGACGGCGCCGGGCTGTAGGGCGTACGCGGGGCTGTGGCGCGTGCCCGGGGCGGGCGGCTCAGAACTGCGCCCGCACGTGCTCCCAGAAGCCGTCCCGCAGCACGCGCCGGAGGTCGGCGTACGGGCGCAGGGAGTGGCGCAGCAGGCCCTCGGCGGTGGTCAGCAGGTCCTGGTCGACGGCGCCCGGCAGAT
Source organism: Streptomyces sp. NPDC050806 (assembly GCF_055586425.1). NCBI lineage: Bacteria > Bacillati > Actinomycetota > Actinomycetes > Kitasatosporales > Streptomycetaceae > Streptomyces > Streptomyces sp. NPDC050806. The sequence continues at coordinate 123,010 of NZ_JBVJIF010000012.1, forward strand.
AGGGGTGGCCGGGCAGCAGGTCGGCGGTCCAGTCGCGGCCGCGGGAGGCCAGCCACTGGGCGGCGACCTGCGCGCCGACGAAGCGGACGTCCTCGCGGCTGGGCGCCGGCCCGTCGTCGGCCGCGCCCGCCGCGCCGCCGTCCTGCAGCGTGCGCTCGGTGACGTACGGCTTGCAGAACTCCAGGTCGAAGGTGCGCTGGCTGTCGACCTCCCAGAGCAGCGGCTCGGCCTGGTTCCGCCCGTCGACGGCCTCGATGCCCCACAGGTGCACCCGCGCGCCGTAGCCCTGCGCCGCCTCGACCGCGGAGACCAGGTCCTCGTCGCCGCCGATGAGGACGGCGTCGCTGATGGCGCGGTGCCGGGCGAGCGACTCCAGGTCGGAGCGGATCAGGGAGTCGACGCCCTTCTGCTGGTTGTTGGCGTTGAGGTTGCCGAGCCGCACCTTGACGTCGGGGAGCTCGGCGATGGACTGCTGCTCCAGGGTGTGGATGCGGCGGCGCGCGCCGTCGTACCAGTAGACCCGCAGCAGCCGGCTGTCCGGGAAGACGACGCGGGTCACCTCGATGAAGGCGTCGATGATCCCTTCGGCGTCCAGATCGAAGGAACGGCGGTCCTCCGTACCGGTGACGAGCCGGCCGGCCGCCGCGTAGAGGTAGCCCGCGTCGACGAAGACCGCGTGCGTGGAGGGGGTCGTGGCGACCTCTGCCAGGACGCGGTTGAGCAGCTCGTTGGTGCGCTCGATGCCCGCCACGACAGCGGTGAGGTCGGTGGGGCCCGCGGGCCGGACGTCGTCGTTCATACCGGTCCGATTCTCCTGGCGGGCACGGGGGAGGCACAACCGGCCGGGTGGCGAGGGGCGAGTGAACTTACCTGTGAGTAATTAGACACTCGAAAATTTTCTTTAGCGTAGGGAATTATTGCTCAGAGCACTTCGTTGTCCCCATTGGCACGCCTGACACCGATGACAGGCATCCGTGCCACCCAGCAGTTCTCCTCAGGAGGATCAGACGAAGGGAGAAGCCCTTTATGCGCTTCGAGATCATGCGTCTTGACGACGTCAACGGCACCGCCGTGGACAGCACCGTCGTGGACGCCGCCTCCGTCAACCGGATCGTGCAGCAGGCCGCAGCAATCGGCCAGCGCATCTACATCCGCCCCGCCGATGCCGCGGCGGCCGCTTCGTAACGCGGTCCCCGGCTCTCCCGGCCGGGCCGGCTCACCGGCCCGCCGACAGCAGCGCCCCCGTACGGACGGTCCGTACGGGGGCGGCGTGTCTTCCGGCGGCGGTGACTGCCGAGGCGGTCGGCTCAGGCGCCGTTGACCACCTGGGTCACGCCGTTGATGATCTGCTGGACGGCCAGCGCGGAGAGCATCATCCCGGCCAGCCGGGTCACCAGGACCACCCCGCCGTCCTTGATCACTCGGATGATCACCAGCGAGAAGCGCATCACCAGCCAGAGGACCACGTGGATCGCGGCGATCGCCGCCCACACCGAGACCTGGCCCGTGGCACCGTCCGCGTGCTGCACCGCGAGGATCACCGACACGATGGCCCCCGGCCCGGCCAGCAGCGGCATGCCCAGCGGCACCAGCGCCACGTTGACGTCCTTGGTCTGCGTCGGCTCCTCCGACTTCCCCGTCAGCAGGTCGAGCGCGATGAGCAGGAGCAGCAGCCCGCCCGCGATCATCAGCGCGGGCGTGGAGATGTGCAGGTAGGCGAGGATCTGGCGGCCGCAGAGGCCGAAGACGGCGATCACGCCGAACGCGACGGCCGCCGCCTGCCAGGCCATCCGGCGCTGCACCTTGGCCGGGCGGCCCGAGGTCAGGGCGAGGAAGATCGGGGTGATTCCAGGAGGATCCATAATCACAAAAAGCGTGAGAAAAAGGGATCCAAAGACGGCGAGGTCGAACACGGTGATGGCCTTGCGGTGGTACGGGAGCACGCGCGCGCAGGGGCGCGCGTGCAGCGGGAAGGGGGCGGCGCGGAGCGCCGGAGGAGCCCGGAAGGGGCGGGAAGGTGTACGGCCGGGCGGGCCGGATCAGCCGCCGGCGCCGGGGACGGGGAACGCGCCCGTCGCACGGCGCACGATCTCCCCGTAGATCTCGGGGTCGGTGGTGTACTCGCCGAGCCGGCAGGTCTTGCGGCTGCCGTGGTAGTCGCTGGAGCCGGTGGTGAGCACGCCGAGGTCGGCGGCGATCGCGCGCAGCCGGTCACGGGTCGGCGCGTCGTGGTCCATGTGATCGACCTCGATGCCGTCCAGCCCCGTGGCGGCCAGCTCGGCGATCGCGCTCTCCGGGACGCAGACGCCGCGCTTGAGGGCCAGCGGGTGCGCGAAGACGGTGACCCCGCCCGCGGCCTTGACCAGCCGGACCGCCTCGAAGGGGTCCAGTTCGTGCTTCTCGACGTACGCCCGGCCGTCGTTGGCCAGCCACTCGGGGGTGAAGGCGTCGGAGACGGTCGGCACGATGCCCAGCTCGACCATGGCGGTGGCGATGTGCGGGCGCCCGACGGCGCCGTCGCCGGCGATCCGCGCCACCTGCTCCCAGGTGATGGGCACGCCCAGCTCCTGGAGCTTGCCGACCATGCCGCGGGCGCGCGGGATCCGGTCGTCCCGTACGAGCTCCCGCTCGCGGGCGAGCTCCGGCTCGTCGGGGTCGAAGAGGTAGGCCAGCATGTGCAGGCTGATGCCGTCGCCGCTGCCGTCGCGCGCGGGCAGCCGGCAGGACAGCTCGGCGCCGGTCACGAGCGTCAGCCCGGCCGGCAGCGCGGCCTTGGCCTCGGCGTGTCCGCCGACGGTGTCGTGGTCGGTGAGCGCCACGACGTCCAGACCGGCCTCGGCGGCGTTGCGAACCAGTTCGGCCGGGGTGTCCGTGCCGTCGGACGCGGTGGAGTGGGTGTGCAGGTCGATACGCACGACACGGACTCCAGACACGGACGGGACGGCGGACCGGGCAATGGCCGGACGGCGCGCCGGACGACAGGGGACGTCCAAAGGATAACCGCCGCCCGCCCGGCCGTCCGTCGGCCGGGCGTGACACCGCTCTCACTGCCGGACGTGCGCGGACACCATCGCCGCAGGACAGGACGTACGCGGAGCCGGCCGCCTCAGGACAGGATGCGCGGGGACAGCGCGCCGCACGGCAGCAGGTCGACCTCGGCGCCCGCGTCCCGCAGGTCGGTGAGGACCAGCTCGTCGTACATCAGCATCCCGGACTGCTCGGGCCAGACGACCGCCCACAGCCACAGCCCGCGCGCCTCGCCCGCGAAGACCGCACGGTCCTCGGGCACGCCCTCGACGTGCCACAACGGGGTCGGCCGGCCCGCGGCCATCACCTTGGCGTGCGGCGGCCGCTCCACGCGCATGCCCGGTCCCGGGTCCGGTCCGTCGATGCCGGCGTACCGGGCACCGAGCCCGACGCCCAGCTCCTCGGCCACCAGCACCAGCTCGCCCGGGCCGCCCAGCGGTCCGGGGCCCGAGCAGGCCACCGCGGTGGCACGGCCGCCGCTGCGGTCGTCCCCCGCGCAGGCCACGCCCGTGAACAGCCAGCCCACCGGGAGCGGCCACGGCATCCACACCGGGACGCGCGCGCGATTGACCACGACGGCCAGCGCTTCGACGCTCGGCGGCACGACCGGTTGCAGCGGGTGCACGGTGCCGTGCACGTCGCACTGCCAGGAGTCGGCAAAGAGACCGGGCGCGCGCACCCGGCCACCGCACTTCGGGCAACTGGGTTCGCCCCTCATAGGGCTCAACGGTCCTCCAGGGCCGCCCGCGCGTCAAGGACGATCACCCGTCCGGGGTGCGCTGCGCCGCTGCGTCATCTGTATGCCCCATGCAGCGAGATCGCTCGCATTCGAGCCAAGGAGTCGGCGACTTCACGCCAACTTCGTACCGTGGCGTTTCGATCTCGGTGTGTCAGTCCAAAGAGACGCCGCCGCGCAGCGGATCGCGCAGGTCGGTGCCCTGCTGGAGCCATCGCTCCTCCAGCGCCGCGGCACCGTGCACCCGCTTCCAGGCCGCCTCGTTCGGCGTCATGGGCAGCAGCGGCAGAAAGCGCACCGGCTCCAGCGGCTCATCCAGCTCCAGGTCCTCGACCAGGCCACCGCCCTCGCTGACCAGTACCGAGGTGAAGGGCGCGTCCGGCCACAGTGGGTCGCCGACGTCCAGGGAGGCCCCGGGAGCCACGATGACGCCTTCGACCTGCGGGGAAGCGGCCAGCACGGCGAGCGGCCTGAGCACCTTGTCGGTGTCGGCGCGGCCGTTCCGTACGGTCAGGATCAGTTCCGCGCGGGGGCCGCGCAGCGGGTCGGCCAGCACCGCCGACGGGTCGTTCATGGGCTGCGCGGACATGCCCAGCGTGACGTACCGCACCAGCTCGTCGTCGGCGTAGCGCAGCACTTCGATGCGGTCCGTACCGAGGAACGTCACCGCCGCGCGCGCGTCCGGCTCTCCCAGCGCCATCAGCAACCGGGCTTCGACCAGCTCAAGAACGTCAGACATGCGGCGAGCATACGGGCGGCTCCGGGGCCGGCCGGCCGCCCCTTCGGCGGGGTGCGGCCGCGTATGGAACAGGCAAAGCGGCGGCGCAGCGGGAACGTAACGGTTCAGTCGGCTGATAGCCTTGCCATCTGGTTCAGCGAAAGACGTCCGTCCCCCAGCAGGGACCGGCCGGAGGAGGTGGGACTGGCATGGATCCTAGTCGACCGTGCAGTACCGGCAGTTCTCCCGTCGTCCCGCTGATGATGCGACTCTCCTGATTCCGAGAGCTTCCGTACCCGGCCTCCTCACGCCGAAACACGTGAAGTCCCTTCGCACCCGCAGCTTCTGACGGAAGAACGCCTGCACCTCGGTTTTCCCTGTTCTTTCCGCACTGCGAACCGCCGTCAGTACCGACGCACGGAGCGCCGCCCGCTTTGCGGACGTACGGCCGACGATGCCGCGTACGTCCACGTTCCGGGTTGCGCTACGCACCGCGCCCCGCGCCTGACGGCCGGCCCGTGAAGGAGCCTGCCATGTCGATGATCCGCGACCTGCGCGCCGCCGTCCGCCCCTCCCGGCGTCGCGGCGACTCCCCGTACGAGTACGAGACCACCCGCACCGCCGCCACCAACAGCGCCATCGTCGACTGCGGTGTCTACCGCGACGGCCGGCGCGTCAGCGGCCACGTCTCCCCCGGCGAGGCCATCGCCGACGTCCGCGAGAACGGCGGCTTCACCTGGATCGGCCTGCACGAGCCGAACGAGCGCGAGTTCGCCGGCATCGCCAAGGAGTTCGGGCTGCACCCGCTGGCCGTCGAGGACGCCGTCCACGCCCACCAGCGGCCCAAGCTGGAGCGGTACGACGACACCCTCTTCACCGTCTTCAAGACGATCCACTACGTCGAGCACGCCGAGCTGACCGCCACCAGCGAGGTCGTGGAGACCGGCGAGGTGATGTGCTTCACCGGCCGGGACTTCATCGTGACCGTCCGGCACGGCGGCCAGGGCTCGCTGCGCGCGCTGCGGCACCGCCTCCAGGACGACCCCGAGCTGCTCGGCAAGGGCCCCTCGGCCGTGCTGCACGCCATCGCCGACCAGGTCGTGGACGGCTACATCGCGGTCGCCGACGCGGTGCAGGACGACATCGACGAGGTCGAGATCGACGTCTTCAGCTCCGGCACCAACGGCAAGGCCCAGGGCAAGGCCGGGGCCACCGCCAAGGGCGGCGACGCCGGGCGGATCTACCAGCTCAAGCGCGAGGTGCTGGAGTTCAAGCGGGCGGTCTCGCCGCTGCTGCGCCCGATGCAGCAGCTCAGCGAGCGGCCGATGCGGCTGGTCGACTCCGACATCCAGAAGTACTTCCGGGACGTCGCGGACCACCTGGCACGTGTCAACGAGCAGGTGCTCAACTTCGACGACCTGCTGAACTCCATCTTGCAGGCCAATCTGGCGCAGGCGACCGTGGCGCAGAACGAGGACATGCGCAAGATCACCTCATGGGCCGCGATCTTCGCGGTGCCGACGATGATCGCCGGGATCTACGGCATGAACTTCAAGTACATGCCCGAGCTCCAGTGGAAGTTCGGCTACCCGGCGGTCCTGGTCGTCACGGTCGCCATCTGCTTCGGCATCCACCGCGGCTTCAAGCGCAACGGCTGGCTGTAGCGGCCGCGGGGCGGCGGCACGGTCCCCCGGTGAGCCTGACTAGGCTTACGGGCATGACGGAGACCGTGCCCCAGCCGCTGCTCGACCAGGCGCTCATCGAGGAGGCCACCAAGAAGTCCGGCCTCATCTGGGTCCAGGGGACCGAGGGCCCGTCCCGCGCGCTCTGGCACGTCTGGCACGACGGTGCCGCGTGCCTGGTCGGCGACGGCGCCCTGGAGCAGCCGCTGGCCGACCTCGGGCTCGCCGACGGCGCCACCGCCACCGTCACCGTCCGCAGCAAGGACAAGGGCGGCCGGCTGGTCGCCTGGACGGCCCGGGTCACCGAGGCCGCGCCGCACAGCGAGCCCTGGGAGGCCGCCGTCGGCGAGCTGAAGGGCAAGCGGCTGAACGCGCCGGACGCCGACACCATGCCGGAGCGCTGGGCCCGCGAGAGCCGGGTACTGCGGCTGACCCCGCTCACCGGGGACGGGGCGCCCGAGGCCCGTACGGACTTCGGCGACGGCGCGGGGGCCGCCCGGCCGCTGCCGTCCGCCGCCACCACCCGCGGGCCGCTCCCCGCCGCGCTGCCGAAGCTGCTCCGCCGGGGCCGGCGCGGCTGAGCCGCTCCCGGTACCGCCGGGGCCGGGCGCCGCGCGCCGGCGCTCAGTTGCCGCTGCCGAGGCTCTCCCCGTAGTCCACGACCTGGTCGTCGTCCGGGCGTTCCAGCCCGATCTGCTTGCCCCAGTCGGTGAACCGGATCACGCCCGCGCCGCCGGCCCGCTGGAGGCGCAGCGGGAAGGGCTCGCCGTCCAGGGAGACGTCCAGCGTGCCTCCGTTGCCCTGCGCCGCCGCGACGCGGATGGTGCGGGTGCCGTCGACGTCGCCGTGGGCGCCTCGGGAGAGGCCGCCGTGCAGCGTGAGCAGCGTCTCCAGCAGCGGCTCCTTCTCGGTGAAGCCGCTGAACTGCCGGTAGGTGCGGTCCTCGGCGGGCACCTTCACGTACTTGCCGTCGAGCTTGGCGGCGGCCGCGGTGTCGCTCTTGCTCGGCGCTGCGTCCTTCTGGTGCGCCCAGAAGTCGGCGTCGGCCTTCACCCACAGCGAGCGGTCGATGCGCAGCAGGGAGAACTCGGTGTCCTTGGTGCCGACCGTGCCCTTGCCGCCGTTCTGCGCCAGCTGCATGTCCAGTTCGTACGTGCTGCGGCCGCTGACGAGCTTGCCGGTGACGTGCACGGTGTTCGCGCTCTCCGCCGCGGCCACCGTCTTCTTCCGGATCTTGGCGGCGGACAGCTTGCCGACGCCGTTGGTGCCCGCGTCCGGGTCCTCCGAGCCTCCGCAGGCCGTCAGCGCCAGCGCCAGGCCCGCGCACACCGTGACGGCGGCCGTCGCCCGGCCGGCGCGGCGGACGGGGCGGGGCCGGCGACTCGTTCCTGGCGAAGTTGCGGTCACGGCTGGCTGCCTCCTGGTGCGCTGGTCGGTCGCGGGGTGCCTCGACGGCGTACGGCAGCGTACCGGTGCTCCGCACGCCGTCCGGCGGAGAGGGAGGCGGACGGCGGTCGGACAGCCGTACGGTGGTGCCTGCCGGGGCACCCGTCAGCGGAGCGCGCTAGCCTGAAGCCGACCGAAGCGCGATATCACCTGATTTTTCGGGAGTCGGCTGCCCCCGGTCCGCCGGGAGCCGGAGGAGAAGGAGCGGAGGCGCACGGCATGGCGGTGGTCACCCCCCGGGTGTTCGTCTCGCATCTCTCCGGCATCGCCGTGTTCGACCCCAACGGCGACCAGGTCGGCCGGGTACGGGACCTCGTGGCCGTACTCCGGGTGGCCGGCCGGCCGCCGCGGCTGCTCGGGCTCGTCGTCGAGGTGATCAGCCGGCGCCGGATCTTCCTGCCGATGACCCGGGTGACCGGCGTGGAGTCCGGCCAGGTCATCACGACCGGCGTGGTGAACATGCGGCGTTTCGAGCAGCGCGCCTCGGAGACCCTCGTCCTCGGCGAGCTGCTGGACCGCCGGGTGAGCATCGTGGAGACCGGCGAGGACGCCACCGTCCTGGACATCGGCATCACCCAGCTGCCCGCCCGCCGGGACTGGGAGATCGAGAAGGTCTTCGTACGGAAGGGGAAGGGCGGCGCGCTCAGGCGCAAAGGAGAGACGTTTACCCTCGACTGGTCCCAGGTCACCGGCTTCTCCCTGGAGGAGCACGGGCAGGGCGCCGAGAGCCTGCTCGCCACGTTCGAGCAGCTGCACCCCGCCGACCTCGCGAGCGTCCTGCACCACCTCAACCCCAAGCGCCGCGTCGAGGTCGCCGCCGCGCTGGACGACGACCGGCTCGCCGATGTCCTGGAGGAGCTGCCGGAGGACGACCAGGTCGAGATCCTCGGCAAGCTGAAGGACGAGCGGGCCGCCGACGTCCTGGAGGCGATGGACCCCGACGACGCCGCCGACCTCCTCTCCGAACTCCCGGAGGACGAGAAGGAGCGGCTGCTGACGCTGATGCGGCCCGCCGACGCGGCCGACGTCCGGCGCCTGATGTCGTACGAGGAGCGGACGGCGGGCGGCCTGATGACCACCGAGCCGATCGTGCTGGGCGCGGACGACACGGTCGCCGACGCGCTCGCCCGGGTGCGCGACCCCGACCTCTCCCCCGCGCTCGCCGCCCAGGTGTACGTCTGCCGGCCGCCGGACCAGACGCCGACCGGCAAGTACCTCGGTGTGGTCCACTTCCAGCGGCTGCTGCGCGACCCGCCCTTCACCCTCGTCGGCGCGATCGTGGAGAGCGACCTGCCGCCGCTGCCGCCGGACACCCCGCTGCCCGCCGTCACCAGCTACCTGGCCACGTACAACATGGTCGCGGCGCCCGTCGTGGACGAGAGCGGGTCCCTGCTGGGCGCGGTGACCGTGGACGACGTACTGGACCACCTGCTGCCCGAGGACTGGCGCGAGACGGACCTGCACGGCGCGCCCGGCGTGGACGCCGCCGACCACATGGGCGGGCACGCCGACCGCCCGAACGGGCACGGGGGCGACCGGACGAACGGACACTCCGGCGGCGCTCCGGGGAGCAGCGCCGCGGGCACCGCGGGCGGGGGCACGCATGGGCGTCGATGACCGGGAGAGCACCAAGGAGCGGGCGCGGGCCGCCGCGGTCTCCGGCGAGCGGTCACGGGCCCGGCTGGACGTGCCGCGGGCGCCACGCCGCAGCCTGCTGCCGGAGTACGACCCGGAGGCGTTCGGACGGCTGTCGGAGAAGATCGCCCGCTTCCTGGGGACCGGCCGGTTCATCGTCTGGATGACCGTCCTGATCATCGTCTGGGTCGCCTGGAACGTCACGGCACCCGCGCCGCTCCGCTTCGACGAGTACCCCTTCATCTTCCTGACCCTCGCGCTGTCCCTGCAGGCGTCGTACGCCGCGCCGCTGATCCTGCTCGCCCAGAACCGGCAGGACGACCGGGACCGGGTCAGCCGCGAGCAGGACCGCAAGCAGAACGAGCGGTCGATCGCGGACACGGAGTACCTGACGCGTGAGATCGCGGCGCTCCGCCTCGGCCTCGGCGAGGTCGCCACCCGCGACTGGATCCGCTCCGAACTCCAGGACATGATCAAGGAACTGGAGGGGCGGCGGGACTCGGAGTACGAGGACGGCGAGTACGAGGAACGGCCGTCCCGCCGCCGTCACCGGGAGTGACACACGCGACGGGGGACGGGCCTTTCCGGAGGCTCCCACCGAAGCCCGCCCGTCCCCCGACCACCGCCCCTTTGGGACGCGCTTTGCGCGGCCGTACTATGCAGTACATGGCTACCGACACGCCCACGACGGCCGTTCCGAGCGAGGACGCGATCCGCGACGCGCTCGCGACGGTGAACGACCCCGAGATCCACCGCCCCATCACCGAGCTGGGGATGGTCAAGTCCGTGGACATCGCGGCCGACGGCGCCGTGTCGGTCGTGGTCTACCTCACCGTCTCCGGCTGCCCGATGCGCGAGACGATCACCAGTAACGTGCGCGAGGCCGTCGCCGGGGTCGAGGGCGTCACCTCCGTCGCCGTCGACCTGGACGTGATGAGCGACGAGCAGCGCAAGGAGCTGGCGGCGGCGCTGCGCGGCGGCACGGCCGAGCGCGAGGTGCCCTTCGCCCAGCCGGGTTCGCTCACCCGCGTGTACGCGGTCGCCTCCGGCAAGGGCGGCGTCGGCAAGTCCTCGGTGACGGTGAACCTCGCTGCGGCCATGGCCGCCGACGGGCTGAAGGTCGGCGTCGTGGACGCGGACATCTACGGCCACAGCGTGCCGCGCATGCTGGGCGCCGAGGGCCGTCCCACCCAGGTCGAGAACATGATCATGCCGCCGTCGGCGAACGGCGTGAAGGTCATCTCGATCGGCATGTTCACCCCGGGCAACGCGCCGGTCGTCTGGCGCGGCCCGATGCTGCACCGCGCGCTCCAGCAGTTCCTCGCGGACGTGTACTGGGGCGACCTGGACGTCCTGCTGCTGGACCTGCCGCCCGGCACGGGCGACATCGCGATCTCCGTCGCGCAGCTGGTGCCGAACGCCGAGATCCTGGTCGTCACCACCCCGCAGCAGGCCGCCGCCGAGGTCGCCGAGCGGGCCGGCTCCATCGCCGTGCAGACCCACCAGAAGATCGTCGGCGTGGTCGAGAACATGGCCGGCCTGGAGCTGCCCAACGGCGAGATCGTCGACGTCTTCGGCACGGGCGGCGGCCAGCAGGTCGCCGAGGGCCTGACGAAGACGACCGGTACGCAGGTGCCGGTGCTCGGCTCGATCCCGATCGACGTCCGGCTGCGGGAGGGCGGCGACGCGGGCCGTCCGGTCGTCCTCACCGACCCGGACTCCGGTGCGGGCGCGGCGATCCGCGCGGTCGCCGGCAAGCTGGGCGGCCGTCAGCGCGGCCTGTCGGGCATGTCCCTGGGAATCACCCCGCGCAACAAGTTCTGAGCGCTCTCCGGGCCATTCCCGGGCGTCACGAGGGGCGGACCACCGGGTCCGCCCCTTTGTCGTACGCGGGCGTTGTCCGCGGGCGTCGTATGCGGTGACTGTTCGCGGGCGTCGTACGCGGTCGCCGTGAGCGCTCGTTGTACGTGGTCTCCGCTACGTGCTTCTACGCGCCGGGGCGCGTAGGCGCACGGCAGGGCGCTGCCCGGCTCGTAGCCGAGCGCCGCCCGCCCGGCGGGGCGATCGCGTCGGTGCCGGGCGCCCAGTCCTCGGACGTCAGCCCTCGTACGTGCTGAGGTCCTTGACGACGGCGAAGCCGAGGCCGTAGGCGCTCATGCCCCGCCCGTACGCGCCGATGTGCACGCCGTCCGGGCCGTCGCCCGTCGACCCGGCGAGCACCCAGCCGTACTCCGACTCGCGGTAGTGGAACGGCGTCGGCACGCCGTCCACCGGGAGCGTCAGCTCGGTCCAGGCCTCACCGGTCAGGTCGTCCGCCAGCTCCCACGCGATCATGGTCTGCTGGTCCAGCCAGTCCTGCCGCAGCGCCCGCTCCATCTGCACCGGCCAGGTGCAGTTCAGCAGCCCGGAGCCGGCCAGCCAGGCCGCCGAGGAGACCGAGGTGGCTTCCAGGACGCCCGTGCCGTCCTCGCTGCGCCGTACGGGGCGGCAGGGCACCGTGACCACGACCGCGAAGCGCTCGGCATCCGGCACGGTCTCCACCCGAATGGTGGGCTCCTCGCCGTGCGCGAGCGAACCGTGTTCGACCGTGCCTTGGGGGGTGACGCCCGCGTGCATCAGCCGGCGCGGGCCCGTGAAGGCCTCGTCCAGGCCGTACCACGGGAAATCGGCCATCAGATAGCCGTCGACCTTTTCCCCGGCGTCAGCGGGCACCGCGTGTGCGCCGGCCCGACTCTTCGTCTCCATGTGCGCGGAGCCTCCTCGTTGCCCTGCGTCGTGGGCGGCCCGCCCCCCTCAGGCGACCTCACCCCGGACACCGGGAGCATAGCCATACGAGTCAACACAGCCGGACATACGGGCGTATCAGGTGGCGTCCGCGTCGAACGGGGGACGGTCGGCGGGGGCGGGGGTCTCGCGCTTGGTCAGCCGGTCGGGCGTGCCGCCGCCGGCGGCCGGGGTCTCCTTGCTGAGGCTGTGGCGTACGCCGCCGCCGCCGTCGTCGCTCCCGTTGCCCCGGACGGCCTCCGTGACCTCGGCCATCTCCTGCTTCACGTCGAAGCCGTCACGGATCTCCTGGAGGCCGTACTCCTCCTTCTCCAGGACGTGCTTCCGTACGAAGTTCTTCGGGTTCAGGTCGTCGAACTCGAAGTCCTTGAACTCGGGGCCCAGCTCGGAACGGATGTCCTCCTTGGCGCTGTCGGAGAACTGCCGCACCTTGCGGATGAATCCCGTCACATCCTGGATGACCTTGGGCAGCTTGTCGGGGCCGAAGATCAGGATGGCCAGAACCACGAGCGCCACCAGCTCTAGGGGTCCTATGTCGAAGAACACCTTGCAGCTCCTTGATCCGTCCGTGGCCCTGTCCTGCGGCCTTCCGGCCCAGGCCGACTATCACGGTACCTGGCCCCGGCCGTCCAACGGGAGTCACCCGTCCCAACACAGTGCAAACGATCGTGACACCGGGGCCCCGCCCGTAACGGCGCGCGAGCGCCGGGACACGGGGTGAGACGCGAGGGCGGGACCGGAAGGACGATCGATCCAGGACCGATTCGCGACGGTCACCACCGGTCGGTTCCGGTCCGTGGAGTCAGTTCTCGTCCGTGGAGTCATTCCTGTCCGTGGAGTCAGTTCTGGTCCGTGGACGAGCCGAGGGTGATCCGGACCGTGCGCGGGTGGCCGTTCCGCTCGACCGTGAGCTTCAGCCGGTCACCCGGGCGGTGACTGCGGATCTTGACGATCAGCTCCTCGCCGCTGTGCACCGCGCCGCCGTCCACCTGCGTGATCAGATCGCCCGCCTTGATCCCGGCCCGCGCGCCGGGCCCGCCCGGCGTCACCGCGGCGCCGCCGCCCCGGCTCTTGGCGCTCACCCGCGCGCCGTCCCCGCTGTACCCCATGTCCAGCGTCACGCCGATCACCGGATGCGTGGCCCGGCCGGTGTTGATCAGCTCCTCGGCGACGCGCTTGCCCTGGTTGATCGGTATCGCGAAGCCCAGCCCTATGCTGCCGCCCTGCTCGCCGCCGAGGCTGTCGCCGTTGCCGGCCGCGCGGATGGCGCTGTTGATGCCGATGACGTGCGCCCGGCCGTCGACCAGCGGGCCGCCGGAGTTGCCCGGGTTGATCGGCGCGTCGGTCTGCAGCGCGTCCACGTAGCTGACGTCGCTGCCGTCGCCGCTCTCGCCGCCCGCGGTGATCGGGCGCTGCTTGGCGCTGATGATCCCGGAGGTCACGGTGTTGGCCAGGTCGAAGGGAGCGCCGATCGCGACGACGGGGTCGCCGACCTGTACGTCGTCGGAGTTGCCGAGGGTGAGCGGCTTCAGGTCACCGGCGCCGTCGACCTTGACCACGGCGAGGTCGTAGCCGCTGTCCCGGCCCACGACGCGGCCGGTGGCGGTCTCGCCGCCGCTGAAGGTGACGGTGATCTCGGCGTCGCCCCCGCCGGCCTCGACGACGTGATTGTTGGTCAGCAGGTGGCCCCGGCGGTCCAGTACGAAGCCGGTGCCGGTGCCCTCCTCGTCGCCGCCGCGTACGTGCAGGGTCACGACGCCGGGGAGCGCGCTGCGCGCGATGCCGGCCACGCTGTCGGGAGCGCGGCCGGACTGCTCGCCGGAGACCTGCGGCAGCCGGACGTCACCGACGCCGCCGCTCCGCTCGATGTACGCGCCGACGCCGCCGCCCACGCCGCCCGCCACCAGTGCGAGCACGACCGCGCCGGCGACGATCCGTCCGCGCCCCCGCTTGCGCTCCGCGGGCGCCGCCTCTCCCGCGCCGTTCCGCGCCGCCCAGGGGTCGTACCGCTCCCACGGCCCCCCACCGCCCCCGGAGTACCCGGCAACGGGCACCTGAGGCGACGGGAGAGGCTCCCCGCCCTGGGGCCGGCCTTGCAGCTGTCCGCCCTGAGGCGGGGGCTGCTGCCCGCCGCCGTGAGACGGAGGCTGGGGCTGGGGACCGCCCTGCGGGGGCAGCGGGGCGCTCGGGGTGTGGGCCTGGGGTCCGGGCTGCGCCGGAGGCAGAGGCCCGCCCTGCGGGTACGGCTGCGGCTGACGGGGCGTTCCCTGCGGCGCCGCCTGAGGTGTGCCCGGTGCGGCCGGTGCCGGGGGCCCCGCGTACGGCTGTGGGGCCGCGGACGGGAAGTCCTGCGCCGGCGGTTGCGCGGCGGCGGGCGGGGCGCTCTGCGCCTGCTGGGGCGGGACGGCCACGCCGTGGGGTGGTGTCGGCACCGGGCGCTGTACGGGCGGCGCCGGGGCCCACGGGCCGGGCCCGCCGTACGGCGGGGTGCCGTACGGGTCCTGCGGATGCAGCGGTCGCGCGGGCTGCTCCGGCGCGGGGGCCACCGCGGTGTCCGGCGTGCCCGTTCCGGCAGCCGTCCCCGGACGCCCGGCCCGTGACTGCTCCTGGCCCGGCGTCGGGTCCGGCACCGGGGTCTCCTCCGGAGCGGGCTCCGGGGGCCGCTGCTGGGCCGGCTCCGGCCGTCCTTCCGTGGCCCGGTCCGAACGGTCCTCGTGGTGGGGCCCGGAGGCCGTGCCCTCGTTCATGTTCTCCCCACAGTTCGCCCGCGTGCGGGGCCGCGCGCCCCCTGGGTGCGCTGGTGGCGCGATGCGCGGCCCACCGGCGATTCAACCAGGTTCGGGTCCGCCGCGTGCAGGGCCCGGCGGCTGCCGGGCCCCGGTGACGACGGAAGGCACCGCCTGCCTGACGGCGGGTCAGGGGGCGGCGGAGGCGCTGCGGGTCAGCAGGGGCCGCTTCGGCTCCAGCGGGGGCAGCGGCGGGGCCGGGTAGGTGGTGGCCCGCGAGGACGGCGAGGCGAGCGCCGAGGGCAGTGGCCCGCGGCTCACGGACGGGGCCGAGCCGCCCGTGCCGCCGCCGGCCGCCGTCACGCCGGAGAGCCCGTGGGACGCGCCCGCCCACGCACCGGAAGCGGCACCGGTGCCCGCCGCCGTGTCCAGCCCGGAGGCCGGGCCGCTGCCGGAGACACCGGGACGGCCGGGGGCCGCGAGCGGGCTCAGCCGCGCGCTGCCGTCGCCGGTCAAGGAGGTGGCGTACCGCACCGGGAGGGATGCGGACGCGGGGTAGAACTCGGCGGAGGAGGCGGCCGGCGTCGCCCGGCCCTGCAGGACGCCGAGCAGCGCGTCCCGGTCACCCGAACCGCGCGCCGCGGCCGGCCGCTGCCCACGCCCGGTGGCACGCTCCGCCTGGGCGGCCGGGGAGGCCGACAGCGGACTGTTCGCCCCTTCGCCGCGCCCCGAAGCGGTGTCGACCGCCGCCTCCAGCGGCAGCGCTCCGCTCAGCGCGAAGGCCGCAAGGGAGACGGCGCCCGCAGCGGCGAACGCGAAGCGGCGCCGCGGCGAACCGTTGGGAGCCGTGCCGGAGGGACCGGCCGTCGCGGCACCCGACCGCTCGCCGCCGCGCTCATGTATCCGGAAGCCGCGCCCGCCCGGCTGCGCGAGCAGCCCGGGGGCCGCGTGCGTACCCGAGGTCGGGGCGTACGCGAACGACAGGCCGCCGCGGCCGAAGCCGCCGCCGTCCAGGCCGCCGCGGCCGAAGGACCCACGCCCGAGACCGCCCTCACCGAGCCGGCCCGCGGGCGCGCCGGGATCCCCCCCGGGCAACCCCTGCAGACGGGCGAGCAGCCCGTCGGAGGGCCCGGGCGGGGCCATCTCGGCGAAGACGTTCTTCAGTTCCCGCTGGGCATCGGCCTCGGCCTTGCACTTGCCGCAGGTCGCCAGGTGCGCCAGCACCCGCTCACGCTGATCGTGCCCCAGCTCCCCGTCGACCAGAGCCGCGAGGCGGTCGCCGAGATGCTGCTCAGCGGGGGACTGACCGCCGCTACCGCTCACGCGATTCCGACCTCCCCTGTCGCCAGGGGCGCGAAGGCGCGCTGCTGCCGCTCGCGCTCCCGCTCCTCGGCGCGCGCAGCCGGCGAGCGGTGCTTGAGCGCCTTGCGCAGGTGGGAACGGCCTCGGTGGATACGGCTGCGGACCGTGCCGAGCTTCACGCCCAGGGTCGCGGCGATCTCCTCGTACGACAGGCCCTCGATGTCGCACAGGACGACGGCGGCGCGGAACTCCGGCGCCAGGGTGTCCAGCGCCTGCTGCACATCGGCGTCGAAGTGGGTGTCGTTGAAGTGCTGCTGCGGCGACGGCTCGCGGCTGGGCAGCCGCTCGGCGGCGTCGTCACCCAGCGCGTCGAAGCGGATCCGCTGCCGGCGGCGCACCATGTCCAGGAAGAGGTTGGTGGTGATGCGGTGCAGCCAGCCCTCGAACGTACCGGGGGTGTACGTCGAGAGCGAACGGAAGACGCGGACGAAGACTTCCTGGGTGAGGTCCTCGGCATCGTGCTGGTTTCCCGTCAGGCGGTAGGCGAGACGGTAGACACGCGCACTGTGAGTGCTGACGATCTCCTCCCAGCTGGGCGGAGTCCACGCCTGCGATTCCGCATCGGCGGCGAAGGTCGCGGTGGGTGCGGAGTCGTTCGCGCGGGCACGGTCAGCATTGTTGGTCACGGATTTCGGCTCGCCGGCCGACCTTCGAAAACGCAGCAGCGTTCTTCGGTCACCCGCCGCAGCCGCACCTCCCCTGGTGGCTCTGGTGGTGTCCAGTAGAGCCCCTACCATATCCACCTCACCCGTTAGCTCCGGATAAGCAGTTTTGACCTGCTTTTGGTCTGGCTTGCGGTTCTCTTCCGTCTTCACCTGCGCATCCCCCCTGTTTCTCTCCAACGCCCGGTCCCATCTGCGGGTTCCCGCACTCAGCGGATACAGTCACGGTTGCGTCAACTACGGGGACAGGAGAGGGCCATTACCGGCAACCGGCAGACGAGCTTGGCATTCGCCGAGGCCTACGGCGCCGGGACCATCGACGACACGGCCGACGCCGCCCTGCACTGGTCCCGCGACCGGGCCCGGGAAGCCGGCATCCGCACGGTCTCGACCGGCACCGGATCGGCCCTCAGCCTGCTCGCCGCCACCGCGGACGCCAAGGCCGTCGCGGAGATCGGCACCGGTACCGGCGTCTCCGGCATCTACCTGCTGCACGGCATGCGCCCCGACGGCGTCCTGACCACCGTCGACCTGGAACCGGAGCGGCAGCAGTTCGCCCGGCAGGCGTTCCGCGCCGCGGGCTTCGCCGGCAACCGGGCCCGTTTCATCCCCGGCGGCGCCCTGGAGGTCCTCCCCCGGCTCGCCGACGGCGGCTACGACCTGGTCTTCTGCGACGGCGACCGCATGGAGTACGCCGACTATCTCGCTGAATCGTTGCGCCTGCTGCGGCCGGGCGGGGTGGTCTGCTTCGAAGGCATCTTCGCCGACGGCCGGACCGTCGACTCCGGCGTCCAGCCTGCGGAGATACAGCGGCTGCGGGAGCTGCTGCGGTCCATCCGCGAGAGCACCCACCTGGTCCCCTCGCTGCTGCCGGTGGGCGACGGCCTGCTCTGCGCGGTCAAGCGCGCCTGAGGGGCGCCCGCGGGGCCCAGCGCGCGCCGGGCGCACAGGGGTGCGTAGGGTGCGACGGGCGAGAGCGCGTACGCCGGGGCTGAAAAGCCCTACGTCCGGGCGCGTACGCACGCATGCGTATTTCCGAATCCGGGTAGTGGGCCGTGGGTACGACACGGCCCCGGGAGTCGGTGCGTACCGGGTACGCGCCGTCCGCCGGGGCCGGACAGATCGTGAGGCTCGGCCGCGTCAGACGCAGACCTTGTCCAGAGCCTCGCCGAGAGCCTTGGCTTCGTCGGGAGTCAGCTCGACGACAAGCCGACCGCCGCCTTCGAGCGGAACGCGCATGACGATGCCCCGCCCCTCCTTGGTCACCTCGAGCGGGCCGTCGCCCGTCCGCGGCTTCATGGCCGCCATGCTCGTTCCCCTTCCTGAAACCAGCTCATCGTCAGCCGACGGCCCTCTGGAGAGGGGCACGCGTCACCGGCATCGAACACATTGCTTCCATGTCATTATCCCGCATCGCAGGACCCGATGACCAACATCAGCGGGCATCCCTTCGGCAACGTACATTCGCAAAACCACCCAATTCGGGGAGTCACCTGCGATACTGCGCCACCCGCCGTTGCCCGGCACGCCACCATTCTTTGATGTACGTCACACGACAGCGCGGATGATCTCCGGCATCCTGATCGCCGGCTGCACTTCTCCCGCAGCCCGAGCCGCGACGGAGGGGATCCCACCATGGCCGACACCGTGCTCTACGACGTCACCGACGGCGTTGCCACCATCACGCTCAACCGCCCTGATGCCATGAACGCGCTCGACACGGAGACCAAGGTCGCCCTCCGTGACGCCGCGCGCGAGGCCGCCGCCGACCCGGCCGTACGCGCCGTCCTCCTGACGGCCACGGGCCGCGCCTTCTGCGTCGGGCAGGACCTCAAGGAGCACATCGGCTCACTGGAGAAGGACCGGGCGAGCGGCGAGGGCAGCACCATGAGTACGGTGCGCGAGCACTACAACCCGATCGTCGAGGCGCTGGCCGGCATGGCGAAGCCGGTGGTCGCGGCCGTGAACGGGGTCGCGGCCGGGGCCGGCGCCGGCTTCGCGATGGCGGCGGACTACCGCCTCGTCGCCGACTCCGCGTCCTTCAACACCTCCTTCGCGGGCGTCGCGCTGACCGCCGACTCCGGCGTGTCCTGGACGCTGCCGCGTCTGGTCGGCCACGGCCGCGCCGCCGACCTGCTGCTCTTCCCGCGCAACATCAGCGCCCAGGAGGCGTACGAGCTGGGCATCGCGAACAAGGTCGTGCCCGCGGCGGAGCTGGCCTCGGAGGCCCGGGCGCTCGCGCTGCGGCTGGCGCAGGGGCCGACCGCCGCGTACGCCGCGATCAAGGAGTCGCTGGCCTACGGCACCGACCACTCGCTGGCCGAGACGCTCGCCAAGGAGGACGAGCTGCAGACGCGGGCCGGCGCGTCGGAGGACCACGTGATCGCGGTGGAGGCGTTCGTGAAGAAGGAGAAGCCGAGGTTCGTCGGGCGGTGAGCGGTCGTGCGGGGCCCGGCCCGGCCCCGCACGGGGGCTCACGACGCCGCTGCCGCCTCCGTGGCCGCACGGGCGTGGCAGTCGGCGAGGTGGTCGTTGACCAGCCCGCACGCCTGCATCATGGCGTACGCCGTCGTCGGGCCGACGAAGCGGAAGCCGCGCTTCTTGAGGTCCTTGGCGAGCGCGGTCGACTCCGGGGTTACCGGCGGGACGTCGGCGCCGCTGCGGGGCGCCGGGCGGTCCGCACGGTCCGGGGCGTAGGACCAGATCAGGGCGTCCAGCTCGCCCGGCGCGAGCTGCGCCGCGAGCCGGGCGTTGGCGAGCGTGGCGGAGATCTTGAGGCGGTTGCGGATGATGCCGGGGTCGGCCAGGAGCCGCGCCGCGTCCTCCTCGGTGAACCGCGCGACCTCGGCGATCCTGAAATTCGCGAAGGCGGCGCGGAACCCCTCGCGGCGGCGCAGGATGGTGATCCACGACAGCCCCGACTGGAACGCCTCCAGGGACATCCGCTCGAACAGGGCGTCGTCACCGTGCACGGGGCGGCCCCACTCGGTGTCGTGGTAAGCGCGGTAGTCCGCCATCGACTCGGCCGTCATGCCCCAGGGGCAGCGCGGCAGGCCGTCCTGCGCGGTCTCGACGCCGCTCATGCGGTCTCACCGTCCTCGGGGGTCTCGCCCGGGCCCGCGGGCTTCCGCAGGCCGGGGGCCTCGTCCGGCACCGGGCCCGGTGCCTCGGGGTGCGCGTCCGGCGTCCCTGGGCGCGCGTCCATTCCCCGGCCGCCGCCCATGGCCGCGGCGTTCGCCCCCGCCAGGGCGGCCTCCAGCTCGGCGATGCGGGCGTCCCGCTCGGCCAGCTCGGCGCCGAGGCGGTCCAGCACGTCGTCCACGTCGTTCATGCGGTAGCCGCGGAGCGCCGGCGGCAGCCGTACCTCCTCCACGTCGGCCCGGGTGCACGGGCGGTCGGCGGGCAGCGGGTCGTACAGCCGCTCGGGCTCCGCCTCCCGCAGCGCGCCGCCGTCACCGCCGCCGACCACGGCGAGCGTGACCACGGCGACCACCGCGACCAACGCGATGAGCAAGAACCAGAACACGACCATCTCCCCACGCTCTCCGTCGTCCATTGATCGTGCCATGCGCCGCTGACAGTTAAGGTCGCTTGGTCCTGTCGTCGAAGGGGGCGCCCGGCCGGGAGCGGCATGAGCGGGGCGCCCCCTTCGACGACCGGCCCGGAACCACGAAGAGGGAGTAGGTAATGCTGCGGCTGGGGAATCGCGAGTTCGGCCCGCACGAGCCCGTGATCATGGCGATCGTGAACCGGACGCCGGACTCCTTCTACGACCAGGGCGCCACGTTCCGGGACGAGCCGGCGCTCGCCCGCGTGGAGCAGGCGGTCGCGGAGGGCGCGGCGATCATCGACATCGGCGGGGTCAAGGCCGGTCCGGGCGAGGAGGTCACCGCCGAGGAGGAGGCGCGGCGCACGGTCGGCTTCGTGGCCGAGGTGCGCAGGCGCCACCCGGACGTGGTGATCAGCGTGGACACCTGGCGGCACGAGGTCGGCGAGGCGGTCTGCGAGGCCGGTGCCGACGTGCTCAACGACGCCTGGGGCGGCGTGGACCCGAAGCTCGCCGAGGTCGCGGCCCGGTACGGCGCGGGCCTGGTGTGCACGCACGCGGGCGGCGTCGAGCCGCGCACCCGGCCGCACCGGACCACGTACGAGGACGTGATGGCCGACATCCTGGACGTCACGCTCGGGCTCGCGGAGCGCGCCGTGGAGCTGGGCGTACGGCGGGACGGGATCATGATCGACCCGGGGCACGACTTCGGGAAGAACACCCGGCACAGCCTGGAGGCCACCCGCCGGCTCGGCGAGATGACGGACACCCGGTGGCCTGTACTGGTGTCGCTGTCCAACAAGGACTTCGTGGGCGAGACGCTGGACAAGCCGGTCAAGGAGCGGGTGCTGGGCACCCTCGCCACGACCGCGGTCTCGGCGTGGCTGGGCGCCCGGGTCTACCGCGTCCACGAGGTCGCCGAGACCCGGCAGGTGCTGGACATGGTCGCCTCGATCGCCGGGCACCGGCCCCCGGCGGCGACCCGCCGCGGCCTGGCCTGAGCCGGGCCGGGCGGCCCCCGGTCCTCCGGGGGCCGCGAGGTGCCTCACCGGGAGGGGCCGGGGCCCACTTCCTTCGTGACGAGCGCGACCGCCTCGTCCACGTCGTCGCTGAGGTGGAAGAGGTCCAGGTCGCGGGTGGAGGCCTTGCCCTGGGCGATGAGGGTGTTGCGCAGCCAGTCCACCAGGCCGCCCCAGTACTCCGTGCCGAAGAGCACGATGGGGAAGCGGGTGACCTTACGGGTCTGCACGAGGGTGAGCGCCTCGAAGAGCTCGTCGAGCGTGCCGAGGCCGCCCGGCAGGACCACGAAGCCCCGGGCGTACTTCACAAAACACGTCTTGCGGACGAAGAAGTACCGGAAGTCCACGCCGAGGTTGACGTATTCGTTCATGCCCTGTTCGAAGGGCAGCTCGATGCCGAGCCCCACGGACGTGCCGCCCGCTTCGTGGGCGCCCTTGTTCGCCGCCTCCATGGCGCCGGGGCCGCCGCCCGTGATGACCGAGAAGCCCGCTTCCACGAGCGCCCGCCCCAGGCCGACGCCCGCCTCGTACTCGGACGAGTCGCGGGGCGTACGGGCCGAGCCGAAGACGCTGATCGCCGGACCCAGTTCGGCCAGCGCGCCGAAGCCCTCGACGAACTCCGACTGGATGCGCATCACGCGCCAGGGGTCGGTGTGCACCCACTCGGAGGGGCCCTCGGAGTCCAGCAGCCGCTGGTCGGTGGTGCCGGGACGCACCTGGTCACGGCGGCGCAGTACCGGGCCGAGTCGCTGCTGATCGCGCTCGGCTGCCAGGGTCTCGCGCTCGGCTGCCTCAGGATCGGCCATGGTGTGCTCCCTCCGCAGGGTCCTCCGCCAAGGACGGAAGACAGTTCGTTGCCGGTAAAGCGTATGTGCACAAAGGTGACGAGCGGCGTAATTCGGTCTGACGGCGGTCCCGGCCGCCGCGCGGCGCTCCGGTGAACCTCTACCCGCGCAGACCACCCGAGATCACCGGAATCCCGGTCACCACATTCCCGCTGCCCGCAGGGCGCCGGTTCAGGCCTCCAGCCAGGCCCGCAGCCGCTCCTCGCAGCGGATCACGTCGGCGGCGACGACGTTCTCGTCCCGCTTGTGGGCGAGCAGCGCGTTCCCCGGGCCGTAGTTGACCGCCGGGACGCCGAGCGCGGAGAAGCGCGAGACGTCGGTCCAGCCGAACTTGGGCATCGGCGTGCCGCCGACCGCCTCGATGAACGCCTTGGCCGCGGGGTGCGAGAGGCCGGGCAGCGCCGCGGTGGAGTGGTCGTCGACCGTCCACGCGTCGGTCTCGCAGCCGGCGAAGACCTCGCGCACGTGGGCGAGCGCCTCCTCACCGCTGCGGTCGGGCGCGTACCGGAAGTTGACGGTGACCGTGCACTCGTCGGGGATGACGTTGCCCGCGACGCCGCCCTCGATGCGTACGGCGTTCAGGCCCTCGCGGTACTCCAGGCCGTCGATGACGACGCGGCGCGGCTCGTACGCGGCCAGCCGCTCCAGGATCGGGGCCGCGGTGTGGATGGCGTTGGACCCCATCCAGCTGCGCGCGGAGTGCGCCCGCTCCCCCGTGGTGCGCAGCAGGACGCGCAGGGTGCCCTGGCAGCCGCCCTCGACCTGGTTGCCGGACGGCTCCAGGAGGACGGCGAAGTCACCGGCCAGCCAGTCGGGGTGCTCCTCGGCGATCCGCTTCAGGCCGTTGTACTCGGCGGCGATCTCCTCGGCCTCGTAGAAGACGAAGGTGAGGTCGCGGTTGGGCGCGGGCACGGTGGCGGCGATGCGCAGCTGCACGGCGACGCCGGACTTCATGTCGGAGGTGCCGCAGCCCCACAGGACGCCGTTCTCGTCGAGCCGGGAGGGCACGTTGTCCGCGATCGGCACGGTGTCGAGGTGGCCGGCGAGGACGACCCGCTCGGCGTGCCCGAAGTCGGTGCGCGCCACGATGGTGTCGCCGTCGCGGTCCACGGTCAGGTGCGGGAGCGCGCGCAGGGCCGTCTCGACGGCGTCCGCGAGGACTTTCTCGTCCCGGCTGACGGACGGGATGTCCACCAGCGCCGCGGTCAGCTGTGCGGCGTCGAGCGACAGGTCGAGTGCGGGCTTCTGCGCGGGGCGTTCCATGGTCCCGACCCTACCGGTCGCAGGATGCCCCTCTCCTGCCCGACGCTGTCCGTTCACCGAGGTCCGGCGGGGCCCGTCACCGCACTCCAGTACCGTATGGCGCGTGCTTCGCCGTCCCCAGCGTGCCTCCGTCCGCCGCAAGCGCCTCATACGCGTGTTCGCGGCCCTCGTCGTGCTGCTCGGACTCGCGGGCTACCTCGTCGTGCAGTACGTGACCGGTGGCCCCGGGGCCCCGCGCTGCACGGTGCAGCCCGAGGGCGGCGGCGAGCCGTACGAGCTCTCCCCGGAGCAGGCGGCGAACGCCGCGACGATCTCCGCGGTGGGCGCCTCGCGCGAGCTGCCCGAGCGGGCGGTGACCATCGCGCTGGCGACCGCCATGCAGGAGTCCGGGCTGCGCAACATCGAGTACGGCGACCGGGACTCGGTGGGCCTCTTCCAGCAGCGGCCCTCCCAGGACTGGGGCACGGCCGAGGAGATCATGGACCCGGTCTATGCGTCCGGGGAGTTCTACAAGCACCTGGTGCAGGTTCCCGGGTACTCCCGGCTGCCGCTGACCGTCGCGGCCCAGAAGGTGCAGCGCAGCGCCTATCCGCAGGCGTACGCCAAGCACGAGGCGAACGCTGCGGTGCTGACCGGCGCGCTGACCGGGCGGGCGCCGGCGGCGCTCAGCTGTGCGGAGAGCCGGCCGGCGGAGAACGCGCCGGGCGGCACGGCGCAGGTGCGCGAGAAGCTGGTGCGGGAGTTCGGGCCCGAGGTGCTGCCGCGGACCACGGCGGCCGCGCGTACGGCCGGACGGACGCTCACGGTGCCGGTGACGGCCGTCGCGGGCGTGGCGGCGGACCAGCGGGGCTGGCAGCTGGCGACCTGGGCGGTGGCACACGCGTCGGAGTTGCGTATCGAACGCATCTCTTACGGCGATCGCCGGTGGACCGCCGAGGATTCCGGGAATGGCTGGCAGAAGGTGACCGGCGATTCCGGCGGCGCCCGCCCGACGGATGTTCGGATCACGACCGCGCAGTAGTCCGGACATTCCCTCGGCAGTGGGAATGGCGTCAATCCACGTCGACAATTCACGGCGCTTTCCTCACCCCTGCCGCGACCCCATAACTTCCTTGGCGCATATGAGGCGTGACGTTCTTTCACCTCCTCCGGACGTACGAATTTCACCCACTTTCATCCGAAGCAGATAATGCGACGCGTTACCAATTCTTTACCGGGGCGCACCGCAACCTTCGGGGCTCTGGCGCGGTATTCACTGCGTCCGCCCGGCAGTCGACTGCCGCCGCCCGGCGGGCACCGTACGTCTGCACAGAAGAAACAAGTCCCTCTCCGTCAAAGGAGCACCATGTCCCTCCCCCTTACGCGTCGGATCGCCCGGGCCGCGCTGCTGGTCGCAGCGGGCGCAGCTCCCGTGGTCGGTGCCGCCGGCTCCGCGAGCGCCGTTGACCTGCCCAAGGCCGCCGACCTGGGTGGACTGACCAAGGTGGACCCGTCGAGCGTCACCGAGACCGCCGGCAACGCCCTGGAGAACACCAGCGCGGTGGCCGGCCCGGTCGCCGGTGAGGCCGTGAAGGAGGCCGTCCCGGAGGCCGGCCGCACCGGCAACGAGACGCTGCAGAAGCTCGCCCCCACCGCCAAGAAGACCACCGGTCACGTCACGGGTGACACCAAGGACGCCGTCGGCGACACCGCCCGTGCGCTGCCCACCGAGGGACTCACCAAGGACCTGCCGCTGGCCAAGGAGCTGCCCGCCGGCCAGCTGCTCGCGGGTCTGCCCGTGACCAAGGGCCTGCCGACGGACGGCCTGCCGGTCGCCGGCGTGCTCGGCGCTCTGGGCGGCTGACGCCATCACCGGACACACGAAGGGCCCCGGGAGCAACACCTCCCGGGGCCCTTCGGCCGTGTCCTGCGCTCAGTCGGCGAGCCGGCGGACCGCCGCGTCCACCCGCTCGTCGGTGGCCGTGAAGGCGATCCGTACGAACCGCTCCCCCGCCGTGCCGTAGAAGTCACCCGGCGCGACGAGGATGCCGCGCTTGGAGAGGTCGCCGACGGTGTCCCAGCAGGGTTCGTCGCGGGTCGCCCAGAGGTACAGCGACGCCTCGCTGTGCTCGATGCGGAAGCCCGCCGCCTCGAAGGCGGTGCGCAGGGCCGCGCGCCGGCGGGCGTAGCGCTCGCGCTGCTCGGCGACGTGCGCGTCGTCGCCCAGCGCCGCGACGGTGGCGGCCTGGACGGGCGCGGGGATCATCATGCCGCCGTGCTTGCGGATCTGGAGCAGCTCGCCGAGCACCGCGGCGTCGCCCGCGATGAAGGCCGCGCGGTAGCCGGCCAGGTTGGAGCGCTTGGAGAGCGAGTGGACGGCGACGATCCCGTCGTACGAACCGCCGTTGACCTCCGGGTGCAGGACGGAGACCGGGTCGGCCTCCCAGCCCAGCTCCAGGTAGCACTCGTCGCTGAAGACCAGGATGCCGTGCTCGCGGGCCCAGGCGACCGTACGGCGCAGGTCCTCGGCGCTCAGCACGCGGCCGGTGGGGTTGGACGGCGAGTTGAGCCACAGCAGCTTCAGGCCTGCCGGGTCCAGCTCCCACGGGGTGTCGTAGACGACCGGTTCGGCGCCCGCGAGCCGCGCGCCGACCTCGTAGGTCGGGTACGCCAGGCGCGGGTGGGCCACCTTGTCGCCCGCGCCGAGGCCGAGCTGGGTCGGCAGCCAGGCGACCAGTTCCTTGGAGCCGACGACCGGCAGCACGTTCTCGTGCGCGAGGTCCGTGGCGCCGAGGCGGTGGCCCGCCCAGCCGGTGAGCGCGTCGCGCAGCGCGGGCGTGCCCCACACGGTCGGATAGCCCGGGCTGTCCGACGCGTCGGCGAGCGCCTTCTGGATCAGCGCCGGCACCGGGTCGACCGGGGTCCCCACGGACAGGTCCACGATGCCGTCGGCATGCGCGGCGGCCGTCGCCTTGTAGGGCTCCAGCCGGTCCCAGGGAAAGACAGGGAGGCGTGCGGATACTGCGCCCACGTTGCTCTTCTTTCGTGCGTGTCGGGAAACGCCGCGGTCCCGTACGGCGGTGGCGGCCGTACGGGACCGGAGGCTGCGGCCTGCCGTTACTGGTTCTGCGGCGGCAGGGCGGCGATGAAGGAGTGGTCCTTCTCGATCAGGCCCAGCTTCGAGGCACCACCGGGCGAACCGAGCTCGTCAAAGAACTCGACGTTCGCCTTGTAGTAGTCCTTCCACTCCTCAGGGGTGTCATCTTCGTAGAAGATGGCCTCGACCGGGCAGACCGGCTCACAGGCACCACAGTCGACGCATTCGTCCGGGTGGATGTACAAGGACCGGGAGCCCTCGTAGATGCAGTCGACCGGGCACTCCTCGATGCACGCCTTGTCCTTGACGTCGACACAAGGCTGCGCGATGACGTAGGTCACGCTGTCGTTCCTCCTCGTTAGGGCCGGCGGACCGTCTCGTTCGGGCGGCCGCCTCAGGGCGCGCGGGAGCGCGGCGTCGTCGATGCCCGCACCTAGTATCTCCGGTCCCGGGCACGAGACGAACAAGAGGGGCGGGCACAGCTGTGGAATTCACCACGGGCGGACGACTGGAGGTCGCCATCACCCCTGCTGACGTGGGGAAAAGGGTATCGGTCCGCAGGCTGGCCGGGCCGGGTGAGTCCACGGAGCGATTCACTGACACGGTCGGCGTTCTCACATCGTGGGACGATGATGTGCTGAGCATCACACGGCGGACCGGTGAAGAGGTACGGATCATGGCAAGCTCGCTGGTCGCGGGCAAGGTGGTCCCGGCCGCGCCGGCCCGCCGGAGAGGCCCGGCGACGAGCGCGCGGGAGCTCACGGAGGTGGCCGCGCGCGGCTGGCCGGCCGTCGAGACGGAGCGGCTCGGGGAATGGACGCTGCGGGCCAGTGCGGGATTCACCCGGCGGGCGAATTCGGTGCTGCCGGTCGGAGATCCCGGGGTGCCGCTGGACGCCGCGCTGGACCGCGTCCGTGACTGGTACGTACGCCGCGGTCTGCCCCCGTACGTCGTCGTCTCCACCGGCGCCGCGGGCAGCGACGAAATCCTGGCCGCCGAGCTGGAGCGGCGCGGCTGGACGGCCGAACGGCACACCGTCGTACGCGTCGGGGCGCTGGCCCCGCTGGCCGACACCGACGCGGACACCGGCCGGGTGCGGCTCTCCCGCGAGCCGGACGACGGCTGGACCACGATGTACAACCGGAGCGCGGACGCACCGCCCGAGGCGGTGAAGGTCCTGGCCGGTGGGCCGTCCGTGTGGTTCGCGACCGTGGCGGGCTCGGACGGGCCCGCCGCCATCGGCCGGGTGGTGATCGACGGCCGCTGGGCGGGGTTCGCGGCGCTGGAGGTCGCTCCGGCGCACCGCCGTCAGGGGCTGGCCACGCTGGTGATGGCCGCGCTCGCCCAGCGGGCGCTGGAGGAGGGTGCCTCGGCGGCGTACCTGCAGGTCGAGACGGACAACGACGCCGCCCGGGCGCTCTACGACGGCCTCGGCTTCACCGATCATCACCACTACCACTACCGGCGCGCCCCGCAGGACGGCCCTCGCTGAACGGGTACGGACCAGACATGCATCCCGAGCCCGATTCCGGCCGTGCCGCCCGGCGGCGGCAGTTCGCCGAGGCCGCCCGCGAGGAGCGGCCCGACCTCACGCTGCTGTGCCTGCTGCTGGCCGCCGAGGCCGACCCGGAGCTGACCGAGCACGGCATCGACGCCGCGCAGATCGAGCTGGACCGGCTGGCCGGCCTGCTGCCGTTCCGCCCGGCGCGCGCCCACGGCGGCACCGGTGACGACGCGCGTGCCTGGGCCCGCAGCGTCTCCGGGCTGCTCGGCGCCCGCTGCGGCTTCCACGGCCTGCCCGCCGACTACCGGCGGCTGGAGTCCTCGCTGCTCCACGAGGTGCTGCGGCGCCGCCGCGGGCTGCCGATCCTGCTGTCGGTGGTGTGGACGGAGGTCGCGCGGCGGGCCGGCGCTCCGGTGTACGGCGTGGCGCTGCCCGGGCACTACGTCGTCGGGTTCGGCGACCCGTACGGCGCGCACGTCCTGGTGGACCCGTTCGACGGCGGGCGGATCCTGTCCGACGAGGACGCCGGGCTGCTGGTGGCGGGCGCGACCGGGCAGCCGCTGACACCGCAGATGCTGGCGCCCGCCGACCCCCTGGAGACCGTGCTGCGCATCCTGAACAACATCCGGGCCTGGGCGACGGCCCGCCCCGAGCGCAGCGACGTGCGGCTGTGGGCGGTGGAGCTGTCGCTGCTGCTGCCCAGCCACCCGGCACGGCTGCGGCACGAGCACGCCGAGGTGCTGGTGGAGCGGGGCGACTTCGTGCGCGGCGCCGCGGAGCTGGAGGAGTACGCGACGGTGCTGGAGGCGGTGGACCCGGAGGCCGCGGAAACGGTCCGCCGGCAGGCCGCGGCGGCCCGCGCGATGCTCAACTGACGGTACGGGGCCGGCTCGGGGAGGCACCCCGCTCCGCCGGCGCGCGGTCCCCGGCGTGACTGCCCGTCGGCAGTCCGGCGGCGGGGCGCAGCGGGGCGCTGTCCGGGCTGCGGCGGACGATCAGTACGGTCGCGTCGTCCTTGAGCCGGCCGCCGGTGAACTCCGTGAGGTCGGCGCGGAGGGCCGCGGCCAGCTCGGCCGGCGCCAGCCCGGTCCAGCCCTTCAGCCGCTCGCCGAGCGGGTAGAACGTGCCGTCCCGGCGCCGGGCCTCGGTCACGCCGTCCGTGCACAGCACGGCCCAGTCCTCGTCCAGCGGCCACGAGTCGAAGGCCCGGCGCCGCTCGCCGGTCAGCTCGCCCAGGCCCAGCGGCAGCCACTGCCCCTCGTCCCGCTCGGTGACCCGGTCGCCGCGGACGACGTAGTAGGGAATGTGGCCGCAGGACAGCGAGCGGCCGTGGCCGTCGGGGCCGATCTCGATGAGCAGCGCGGTCACGAAGCGCTCCGTGCCGCCCTGGGCGACGGCGCGCGCGTTGTGGCGCTTGAGGGAGGCCTCCATGCGCGTCGCGACGCCCTCCAGCGTCGCCTCGTAGTGCGCGGCCTCCCGGAAGGACGCCAGCGCCTCGTGGCCGGCGCCGATCGCGGGCATGCCCTTGCCCTGGACGTCGCCGATCACCAGGCGGGTGCCGTACGGCGTCTCGACCGCTTCGTAGATGTCGCCGCCGACCCGGGCGCCTTCCAGCGCCGAGACGTAGAAACCGGCCACGGCGTACGCACCGGCGCGCAGCGGCAGCTCGTGCAGCATGGCCCGCTGGACCTCGTCGGCGACGAGCCGGGTGCGGTCGAACGCGTCGTCGCGCCGCCGCCGGTTGTGGCACAGCAGCTGGGCGAAGGCGGCGACCACGAGGGTGCCGAGGAGCCCCACCAGCGAGCCCGACACCGTCCAGGCGGCGAAGTGCACGGAGTAGATGACGAAGCTGGCCGCGACGAAGGAGGCCGTCACCACGGCGGTCCAGCGCGCCGAGCAGCGCAGCGCGGCGAACATCGGCGCGACCCCGGCGAAGGAGATGAGGCGCACCTGGGGGCCGGTGAGCTCGTCGGCGACCGCGATCAGCACGACAAGGGCGCTCAGCAGCAGCGCGCGCCGGCGGCCCGAATCCTGCAGTCGCGTGAAAGGCATGGCACTTCCAGCATGCGCACAGGTGCCGCGGTCCTGCAGGGGCGAAGGTCCCGTCCGCTCCGGCCGGGGGTCCGGTACGGCGGCGGTACCTCAGGCCCGCTACAGCCAGCCCTTGTCGCGGGCGGTACGGGCGGCCTCGGCGCGGTTGCGGGCGCCGGTGGGGCCGGCCCGGTCCCGGGCGTCCGGTCCGGGTCGCGCGGCAGGTCGCGGTACCGCTCCAGGGCCGGGTCGACCTCCGCGGTGATCCCGGCGGTACGGAGCGCGGCGCGCGCCCCGGCCAGCTCGACGGCGAGCCGGGGGCGGCGGTAGCCGGTGACCGCCTCCCGGACGTCCACCAGCGCCTGTCTGCCGACCCGCTCGACGTCGGCGACCTGGCGGGCCGCGTCCTCGGGCCGGTCCGGCAGCAGCCGCCCGGCCAGCTCGCTCTTCAGGGTGATCAGGGAGAGCGAGTGGCCGAGGAGGTCGTGCAGGTCACGGGCGAGCCGCAGCCGCTCCTCGTCGGCGGCGAGCCGGGCCACCTCCTCACGGACCTGCCGCAGCTCGTCGGTGGTGCGGATCAGCTGCTGGATGCCGACCATGGCGAACCCGCCGAGCAGCGCCGGCAGCGCGTACCCGGCGAGGTAGACGCGGACGTGGCCCCAGCGCCGGCCGATCAGCACGATGACGGCGGTGACCGCCGGGATCGCCCGGCGCGACCATTCCCACGGCAGGACGGCCGCGCAGGCCCGCCCGCCGCGTCCGTCTCACGCCTTCCGGGTGTCCTTGCGGTACAGCCACGCGGCGCAGCCGGCGAAGAGGAGCAGGTACCCGGCCAGGATCCCGACGTCCTTGAGGTGCGGCGCGCCGCCGGCCTCGACGGCCGTGCCCAGCGCCGCGTACGCGTGGGTCGGTATCCACTCCGCGACGTTCTGCACCCAGTCGGGGAGGAACGTCAGCGGCATCCACAGGCCGCCCGCGAAGGACAGGACGAAGTAGACCAGCATCGAGATCGGCCGGACCGCGTCGCCGGTGGCGAGGTAGCCGATGGCGACGCCGAGCGCGGCGAAGACGAAGCTGCCGAGCCAGGTGCCGGCGGCGATGGCGGCCCACTGCCAGGCCTCCAGCCGGACGCCCTTGACGGTCGCGCCGACGATCAGGACGAGCACAATCGAGGGCAGGCTGACGGTCGCCGCGGCGGCGATCTTGGCGGTGACGTAGCCGCGGCCCGGCAGCGCGGTCAGCCGCAGCTGGCGCACCCAGCCCGACTCGCGCTCCTTGGCGATCCGCTCGCTGTTGCCGAGCAGCACGGCGGTCATGGCGCCGAACGCGGCCATGGCGACCATGTAGTACAGCCCCATGTCCAGCTCCGTGCCGGGGATCGGCCGGCGGTCAGCGCCGCCCGCGATGATCAGGTACAGCACCGGCGGGTAGAGCACCGAGAAGAACATGAACTTTTTGTTGCGCAGCGCGCGGCGGATCTCCAGCGTGATCAGCGTCGTCATCGTGCGGCCTCCTCGGACGCCCGGGGTGCGCCGGGAACGCCGGCTTCGGCGCCCGCGTCGGACGCCGTGGTGAGGACGATGAAGGCCTGCTCCAGGCCGAGGCCCATGACCTCCAGATTCCGCGGGTACAGGCCGAGGCCGTACAGCGCGTGGACGGTCGCGTCGGCGTCCGCCGACCGGATCCGCACCGTCCGCCCGGAGGTCTCCAGCGCGGTCAGGGCCGGCAGGCCGCGCAGCGCGTCCTGCCCGGCCGGCGCGTCCAGGTCGAAGCTGATGCGCCGGGCCCCGGCGCGCGCCTTGATCTCGGCGGCGGTGCCGTCGGCGAGCACCCGGCCGCGGTGCAGGACGATCACCCGGTCGGCGATGGCGTCGGCCTCTTCGATGTAGTGGGTGGCGAACAGCACCGTGCGGCCCTGGTCCGCCTGTTCGCGCATGGTGCCCCAGAACGTCTGCCGTGCGGAGACGTCCATGCCGGTCGTCGGCTCGTCCAGCACGATCAGCTCGCTCGCGCCGGCCGTGGCCAGCGCGAAGCGGACCCGCTGCTCCTGGCCCCCGGAGAGCTTGCCGATCAGCCGGTCGGCGATGCCGGTGATCCCGGCGGTGGCCATGACCTGCTCGACGGGGTGCGCCGCGGGGTGCAGGTCGCAGGCGAGGCGGACCAGCTCACGGACGGTGATGCCCTCCATCAGGCCGCCGCTCTGCAGCATGGCGCCGACCTTGCCGCGGGCGATGGCCTGCTGCGGGGACGTGCCGAACAGGGACACCGAGCCGGTGCCGGGCGTGCGGAGGCCGAGGAGGAGGTCGAGGGTGGTGGACTTGCCGGCGCCGTTCGGCCCGAGAAGGGCGACGGTCTCGCCCGGGTGCAGTTCCAGGGAGAGGTCGGAGACGGCGCGTACCTTGCCGTAGCTCTTGCTGACCCCCGTGAAACTGACCACGGGCCGCCGGCCGGCGCGGTGACCGGTGTCGGCTGCGGTGGTTGCTGTGGTCGTCATGGCATCAAGCGTCGCCGTTCGGGGCCCCGCGGCGGCAGTGCCGTGCGTCGTGAGAACGGGATGACAGATGTCATGGGAGACGTACGGACAGACGTGAGAAGCCCCGGCGGCCGGTGCCGCCGGGGCTTCCCCTCGCTTCGTACGCCGCGGGTCAGTTCGGGTTCGTCGGGATGGTGACGACCCGCTGCGCCGGGGTGGTGCCGCGGAGCGCCTGGCCGACCGCGCCCGCGACCTCCTCGACGCTGACCGGCTTCTTGGAGCCGTCGCCCTTGGTGACCATGACGCCCTCGAACGTCTCGCCGTACAGGGCCTTCAGCGCCGGCCGGTCGTAGTACTCGACCAGCTTGCCGTCGACGGGCCGCATCGAGACGAACTTCGGGATGGACTTCTCGGGGCTGAAGGACACCGTGTGCTGCGCGTCCGTCCGCACCGTGATCAGCCCGGACATCGCCGGCCTGGCGAACGACTTCAGCGCCCGGTTCACCTCGGAGTCCGGGACCGTCGGCTGCTGCATGCTGGTCTTGAGCGCCACCGGCTGCCCGGCGCCGCCGGCGAGCCGGTCCTTGTACGCCTGCGTGACCTTCTGCTTGGCGGCGTCGACGTCGATCGACTTGTACGGCTTGCCGTAGTGCGGGACGGCCTTGCCGGCGACGAAGTTTATGCCGCCGTCCTTGGCCGCGCCCTGCTCGCCGGCCACCGACTTCAGCGCGATGTCCAGCTTCTCGTCGTCGACGATCATCGAGGGCTCGGCCGTACGGGCGCCGCCGAACAGCGAGCCGATCACGGAGACCGGGTTGTAGTCGCGGCCCGCCGCGCCCCGGACGGTGGCCTGGGTGTCGATGTCCAGGCCCGCCTTGCCGGGGAGCAGGGTCTGCGGCTGCCCGTCGACGGTCAGCTTCAGCGGCGCGGTCCTGGTGTCCTTCAGCGCCGCGTCGAGCTTCTCGGTGGCCTGTTCCTTGGTCGTACCGCCGATGTCCACGCCGAGCGCCGTGGTGCCGCCCGGTACGTCGGAGTGGTCCAGCAGCAGGCCCGCGCCGTAGGCCACGCCCGCGAGCACGACGATGCCGCCGAGCACGAGGACGAGCTTGTTCCGGCCCTTCTTGGGCGGGTTGATCGGCTCGGGGATCTTCGCGCGCGGCTTGGGCTTCGGCGCCGCGGGCGCGTCCGGCGCGTCGGGCTCCGCCGGGCCGGCCGCGTTCTGCGGGGCGGCCTGCCACGGCGCCGGGCCGTCGGCGGAGACAGTGGGGATGCCGCTGACGAGGGTGTCGCTGGAGGTGCGGCCGTCCGTACCGGCGACCGGGCCCACCGCGCCGGCCGGCGGCTGCGGGGTCAGCTCGGCGGTGTCGTCGCTCCTCGGCGGCGGGGTGGCACCACCGGTCAGCGCACCACCGGCGAACGGGCCGCCGTGGAACGGGTCGCCGGGCTGCTCGCCGCCCGGCCGCTCGCCGGTGAGGCTGGCCGGCGGCAGCGTCTCGCCCGCCGCGAGCGCCTCCAGGCCGGAGCGCTGCCGGTCTGCGCCGGGTCCGGCCGGCGGGAAGGACAGGTCACCGGTGGCCGGGCCGGTCGTCGGGCCCGACGGTCCGGGCGCGCCGGGGGTGATGCCGCCGGAGCCCGCCGGACCGCCGCCACCGGGCGCCGCGGGGCCGTCGGAGAAGTACGGCAGGACGGAGTCCTGGCCCGGACCCTGCTGTGCAGGCCGGCCGCCGGGAACCGGACGCTGCCCGGCACCGGGGCCCTGGCCGACGCCGGGGCCCTGGCCCTGGCCGCCACCGGCCGGAACGCCGCCGGCCGGGGTGCCGCCCTGCGGCGCGGCCTGGCCGCCCGCGGAACGCTTGGGCCTGCGCGGCGCGAACCAGTCGCTCGTGGCGGACGAGCCCGCGGACTCCTTCTTCTCCTCGGGCGCGCTCTCGGCGGGCGCGGCGGGCGCCGCCTGCGGCCGGGGCCGCGGCGTGCCGCCGGTGCGCTCGGCACCGGCACGGCCGCCCTGCGCCCCGTCGGCGCCGTTCGCGGCGGTGTCCTCGCCGACCGGCTTGCGCACCACGACCGGCGGGATCGGCCGCGATCCCGGAATGTTGATCTTGATGCGCGTGGTCAGCGTGGTCTCGGTCTTGGGCTCCTCCGACCGCGCTGCTACCGCCTCGTCGGCGTCGCCCTGGCGGGGCCCGTACGGCGGGGTACCCGAGGGGTAGGCGGCAGCGCCGCGCCCCTGGGGCCCGGAGGACGAACTCTCAGATTCACGACTCAAAGCAGGATCTCCCGGTTGGCTCCGCCGCTCGTCATCGACGTGCTTGGGCGGCTCGGCGGCGCGCACCACCATACTGTCCGGCGCGTGCGGGGTATCGGGGTGTGTGAGAACGCTCCCCGTACGGACGTCCGCACGCACCGCGGAACAACGGCCTCGGACGGCCCGTCACATGCCACGACGGACCGCACCCAGGTTCGCGGAGCGGCCCATCGACGCCGTGGTGCAGATCACAGCGACGGCGATGCCGCCCAGCAGGAAGGCGTACGCGCCGAGGCCGGCGCCGAAGACGAAGTCGCCTTCCGCGCGCGTCGTACTGAGGCCGATCACCGTGATCAGCCAGCCGGCGGCCGGGACCAGCGCCCCGACGACCGAGACGGCCGCCCGCGCGCCGCCGGTGAACAGCGCGGCGGCGCCCGCCAGCGCGAGCAGCAGCCCGCCGGGGAACCACGCCCCCTGCACCAGCGCGCCGGCCACCGCGGTCAGCGCGCCCAGGACGAACAGCAGGACGTACAGCCCGGCCTTCAGCACGCCGGCGGGTGCGGTCTCCGGCCGCGGCGCCGCGGCAGCGGCCTTTCCGGCGCCTCCGCCGCCCGCCCGGCTGCGCTTGTTCGCGTCGTCGTTGCCGCTCATCGTCGTGCCTCCGACCGCTCCGCCGCCGTCTCCGGCCCGTCCTGCGTCCGTACGCCGGCGAACAGGTCGTCCTCCCGCTCGCCGTCCTTCGCGCCGGGCGTGCCGCGCACGAGACGGTAGTGCTCACCGCTGATCAGCGGCTGCCCGAGGTCGTTGGAGAGCGCGAAGAACGGACCGTCGACCGAGATCTGGGTGACGTGCGCGCGCATCGCGGCGGCCTTGGCCGCGCTGTACTCCGGCGTGGCCGGGATCGAGGCCGTGACCTCCGCGTCCGCCACCACGCCCGGCACGTCGTCCACGTCGGCCACGCCGGGGAAGGACAGTCCGGCGGCGCGCAGCCGCTCGAAGCCCTCCTCGACCACGGAGCGCGGGTTGCAGTTCCAGTAGATCTTCTCGATCGCGTGGGGCGCGCCGAGCTCCGGCCGGAAGGCGGGGTCCGCCGACAGGTCGGCCGCGCGCATCGCGACCCGGTGGGCCTGGATGTGGTCGGGGTGGCCGTACCCGCCGTCGGGGTCATAGGTGACCAGGACCTGCGGGCGGACCTCGCGGACGACCTCGACCAGGTCACCGGCGGCCGTGTCCAGGTCGGCCTGCCAGAAGGCGTCCGGGCGGTCGTTCTGCGGCGCGCCCATCATCCCGGAGTCGCGGTAGCGGCCCGGGGCGCCGAGCCGGCGGTGGTCGGTGACACCCAGCTCCGCCATGGCCGCGGCCAGTTCGCCGCTGCGGTACGGGCCGAGCACGTCGTCCTTGTCGGCGGCCAGGTGGGCGAGGTCGGCGGGGATCACCTCGCCCTCCTCACCCAGAGTGCAGGTCACCAGGGTGACGAGGGCGCCCTCGGCCGCGTATCTGGCCATGGTGGCGCCGTTGTTGATCGACTCGTCGTCGGGGTGCGCGTGCACCAGGAGCAGACGGCGGGCGGGAAGCTCGGACATGAGGACAGCGTACGAGTCCTGCGCAGGGCACGGAGAACCCGACCGGGTGATCCACCCGGTCGGGCGCCTCGTCCGCCGGTCACGGCCGGGCGGGTGGTGGAGCCACGGGCGCGGGCGGCCGTACCGCGCGGGCCCGTGGAGTCGAGGTCAGAACTTGATGCCGCCGATCATCCCCGCGACGTTGGTGGTGAACTCTCTGATGGTCGGCGCGATCGACGAGCTGGCGATGTAGAACCCCAGCAGTATGCAGACGACTGCATGGCCCGCCTTCAAGCCTGACTTCTTCACCAGCAGGAAGACGATGATCGCCAGCAGCACCACCGCCGAAATCGAGAGTGCCACGGCGGTCACCTCCAAGTACGCACGGACGGAACGGGATTGGGCGGGCAGGGCCCGGGCCGCTTTGGCCAATGGCTCCATACCCACACGCCTCAGCGATCATAACTATCGATCCGCGCGCATATGCCGGTGCACGGGTGCAGAGTGGGGGCGCACACGATCTTGACGAGTGCGGCAGCCATGAGCCCGGCGGCCCTTACGCTCGACCGCATGACCGGACAGCTCTCATTTCCCCGGCAGCACGCGCGCACCCAGCGCTTCGGCCTGGGCGTACCGCGCGGCTTCAGCGTCTCGCCGGATGGTACGCGCGTCGCCTTCCTCCGCTCCCGATCAGGCACCGATCGGGCGAATCTCTTGTGGGTCCTTGACCTTGACGCCGGGCGCGAGTACGCCGCCGCAGACCCGGCGGAACTGCTGGGCGGCGCCGACGAGGAACTGTCCCCGGAGGAGAGGGCGCGCCGCGAGCGGACCCGGGAGGGCTCGGGCGGCGTGGTCGGGTACGCCACCGACGCGGCCGTGGAGCTGGCCGCCTTCCCGCTCTCCGGCCGGCTGTTCGTCTCCGAGCTGCGGGCCGGCACCTGCCGCGAACTGCCCGTGCCGGGGCCGGTGGTGGACCCCCGCCCGTCCCCGGACGGCCGGTACGTGGCGTACGTCGCGGAGGGCGCGCTGCGGGTCGTGCCCGTGACGGGTGACGGCACGGCGGACGGCGACGGCGCGGCGCACGGCGACCGCGCGCTGGCGGCACCGGACGGGCCGAACGTCACCTGGGGCCTCGCGGAGTTCATCGCGGCCGAGGAGATGCGCCGGTACCGCGGCTTCTGGTGGTCGCCCGACAGCGAGCGGCTGCTGGCCGCGCGGGTCGACGACTCCCCCGTACGCCGCTGGTGGATCGCCGATCCGGCGCACCCGGACAAGGCGCCCGCCGAGGTGGCCTACCCGGCCGCCGGCACCCCCAACGCCGAGGTCGGCCTCGCCCTGCTGGACCTGACCGGGGAGCGCACGGACGTCGTCTGGGACCGCGAGCGCTACCCCTATCTGGCCCGGGTGCACTGGTCCCCGGCCGGCCCGCCGCTGCTCCTGGTCCAGTCCCGTGACCAGCGGTCGCAGCGCTATCTGGCCGTCGACACGGAGACCGGCGCCACCCGGCTGGTGCACGCCGACGAGGACCCGGTGTGGGTCGAGCCGTACCCGGGCGTGCCGGCCTGGACGCCGGACCGGCGGCTGGTGCGGATCGCCGACGAGGGCGGCGCGCGCAAGCTCTTCGTCGGGGACCGGCCGCTGACGTCCGCGCCGCTGCACGTGCGCGCGGTGTTCGATATCGGCCAGGAAGATGTCCTGTTCTCGGCGAGCGCCGGGGATCTGCACGATGTCGGGATCTACCGGGCCTGGTACCGGGGCAGCGGCGACCAGGGCGGCTGGGAGCGGGTGACGGAACGTCCGTACGCCTCGTACTCCTCCGCGGTGCGGGTGGGCGAGACCGCGGTCGTGTCGCACATGAGCGCGGAGCGGCCCGGGGCGCGGGTGGAGGTGCTGCGGCTGGCCGCCGACGGCAAGGAGACCCGGCTCGCCGAGATCCCCTCGTACGCCGAGACGCCGGTGCTCACCGCCCGGCCGCGGTTCGTGACGGCGGGCGAGCGGGACATCCCGTGTGCCGTGCTGCTGCCGACCGGTTACCAGGACGGGGACGGGCCGCTGCCGGTCCTGATGGACCCGTACGGCGGGCCGCACGCCCAGCGGGTGCTCGCCGCCCACAACGCCTTCCTCACCTCGCAGTGGTTCGCCGACCAGGGCTTCGCCGTGGTGGTGGCGGACGGCCGGGGCACCCCGGGCCGCTCCCCCGCCTGGGAGAAGGCCATTTATGGGCAGCTCGCCGACGTGGTGCTGGAGGACCAGGTCGACGCGCTGCACGCACTGGCGGAACGGTTCCCGCTGGACCTGGACCGGGTGGCCATCAGGGGCTGGTCGTTCGGCGGCTACCTCGCCGGGCTGGCCGCGCTGCGCCGCCCGGACGTCTTCCACGCGGCGGTGGTGGGCGCGCCCGTCACCGACCAGCGGCTGTACGACACGCACTACACGGAGCGGTACCTGGGGCACCCGGCCGAGGACCCCGCGTCCTACGTGCGGAATTCCCTGGTCACCGACGCGGGCCTGTCGGGCGCCGCCGAGCAGCACCGGCCGATGATGATCGTGCACGGGCTGGCGGACGACAACGTGGTGGTGGCGCATTCTCTGCGGTTCTCCTCCGCGCTGCTGGCCGCAGGCCGCCCGCATGAAGTACTGCCACTGTCCGGCGTGACCCATATGACTCCGCAGGAACAGGTGGCCGAAAACCTGCTTCTTCTGCAAGTCGCATTCCTCAAGCGGAGCCTGGGTCTCTCCTAGTACCAGGAATCCCCGGCCGTCCCGCGTGGATATGTGCACGCGGACGTGCGGCGAGACCGGACGAAATACGACCGGCCGGGGAGACGTTCGGTCTCCCCGGCCGGTCCACGGCACCCGCACGGCCGTACGCTGTCCAGGATGGCGCGTTCGTATATCGGTGCTGCGACGGCCAAGTGTCCTTCATGTTAAGGATGTTGGGGACGATATGTCGCCCATGCCGTACACCTTCCACACCTGTCAAGCACGCCCTGGCGTCAATCTGCGCAATCTTCGCTCAAGAAGCGAACAAGCTGGCTACGGTCGGTCCGCAGACTCTTGACTCCGCCGTAAATCACTTGCGAAAGTCCGCTCAACCAGCGGTGCGACTCTGTGCCGCTTCATGTTCCAAGAGAACTCGGCGCGGGGGCACTTCGCGATGACTAGTCCATCCCAGACCGCGGTTTCCAAGACCGACACCCCAGGACTTGGACCCGACGGGCTGAGCAAGGGAAAGGACCGCAAGGGCGGCGAATTGGTCGGCCGTTCGCCGGGCCAATTGATGTGGGCCAGGTTCAAGCGGGACCGCACCGGAGTGATCAGCGCCTATGTCGTGATCTTCTTCTTCGCCGTCGGTCTGCTGGCCCCGGTCATCTCCGCGCTGTACGGCAAGGACCCCTACACGCGGTACGGCATGCTCACGCCGGGCCTGCTGACCAACGGTTACCCGACCCAGCCCAACGGCGGCATCTCGGGCGACTTCTGGTTCGGCATCGAACCGACCCTGGGCCGCGACGTGTTCATGCAGCTCGTCTACGGCATCCGCACCACGCTCTACACCGCGGTCGCGATCACCATCGCCTCGGTGCTCACCGCCATCGTGCTGGGTGTGGCGGCCGGCTACTTCGGCGGCAAGATCGACTACTTCATCGGCCGGGCCATCGACCTGCTGATGGCCTTCCCGAACCAGCTGTTCTTCGTCGCCTTCGTCCCCGTCGTGGGCGCCATCTTCGTGGCCCCCGAGGACGCCATGCCGACCTGGCTGCGCGCGACCATCCTGATCCTGGTGATGTGGTTCCTGGGCTGGATGAGCCTGGCCCGCCTGCTCCGCGGGCAAGTGCTCTCGCTACGGGAAAGAGAGTTCATCGAGGCCGCGAAGGTCTCCGGCGCCTCACCGGCCCGCATCATCCGCCGCGAGCTGCTGCCGAACGTCGTGACGCCGATCCTGGTCCAGTCGACGTACATGCTCCCGAACTTCGTGACCGCCATCGCGGGCCTGTCCTTCCTGGGTGTCGGCTACGTCGAGCCCACCCCGGACTGGGGCCGGATGTTCGCGAACGCCGCCGACTACTACCGCAACGACATCACGTACTTGTTCTTCCCGGGTCTGGCGATGGTGATCTTCATCGTCGCCTTCAACCTGCTCGGGGATTCGGTCCGGGACGCTTTCGACCCGAAGCGGGCTCGATGAGATCCGTTCCATGGGGGGTGCTGCCACCCCGGCATCGCATGAGTCAGGCAGCAGCATCGGATCAACGACAGGCAGGTGCATTTACCGTCATGAGCAGCAACCGTACGCGCAGAACTCACGCCACCCTGGTCGCGCTGGCAGCCGGCGCCCTGGTCCTCACCGCGTGCAGCAGCGGCGCGGGCGCCGGCGGCGGGGACAACGCCAACGACCGCACCGGCGCCGAGGCGCAGCGCTCCCAGATCGCGTTCGGCGACGCCGCGGCGTCCAAGGGCAAGGCCGAGGAGGTGCCGGGCGCGCAGAAGGGCGGCACCCTCAAGGTCTACCAGCGCGACACCTTCTCGCACCTGGACCCGGCGCAGATCTACGTCAGCGACGAGGGCGCGCTCGCCACGCTGCTCTTCCGCAAGCTGACGACGTACCACATGGACAACAAGGGCAAGTACACCGTCGTCGGTGACCTCGCCACGGACAGCGGCCAGTCCTCCGACGGCGGCAAGACCTGGAAGTACACGCTCAAGGACAACGTGAAGTGGGAGGACGGCTCCCCGATCACGGCCAAGGACATCCGGCACACCTTCGAGCGGCAGTTCGCACCGTTCATCACGGACGGCCCGTACTTCGTCCAGCAGTGGCTGGCGGACTCCACCGACTACCGCAAGCTCCTCAAGGACGGTCCGTACAAGGGGAAGCACCTCCCGGACAGCGTCCTGGAGACGCCGGACGACAACACCATCGTCTTCCACTTCAAGACGCCGCACCCCGACCTGCCGTACGCGCTGGCCATGGCCGGCTACGCCGCGGTGCAGGAGAAGAAGGACACCAAGGAGAAGTACGACAAGGCCCCGCAGTCCTCGGGCCCGTACAAGATCAAGCCGGGGTCCTTCAAGTCCGGCAAGGGCATGACGCTGGTCCGTAACCCCGAGTGGGACGCGAACACCGACAACTCGCGCCACCAGTACGTCGACAAGTTCGACATCCAGTTCGGTGTGTCCTTCCCGGACTCGACCCAGCGTCTGATCGCGGACAACGCCGACAACCAGAACGCGGTCAGCTTCAGCAACCAGGTCGACGCGGCCAGC
This sequence comes from Streptomyces sp. NPDC050806, assembly GCF_055586425.1. Taxonomy (NCBI): domain Bacteria; kingdom Bacillati; phylum Actinomycetota; class Actinomycetes; order Kitasatosporales; family Streptomycetaceae; genus Streptomyces; species Streptomyces sp. NPDC050806. Next base: position 164,621 of record NZ_JBVJIF010000012.1, read on the forward strand.
ATGCAGACCGTGACCAACGACCCGAAGGTGAAGAAGCGTTCGACCTCGGGTTACCAGCCCTACGTCGGCGTCATCAACTTCAACATGAAGCGGATCAAGGACAAGAAGGTCCGCGAGGCCCTCGCCTACGCGATGCCGACGCAGGCCGTCCTGGACGCGTACGGCACGCCCGGCGGCGGCGAGCTGGCGGGCAGCTACGTCAGCCCGACGGTCACCGGCTACAAGGACATCGACCCCTACGGCAAACTGAAGAAGCCGCTGGGCGACATCGAGAAGGCGAAGAAGCTCCTGAAGGAAGCCGGCAAGACCGGCATGAAGATCACCTTCGCCTACATGAACGCGCCGGAGCCGCAGAAGTACTCGGTCTCCATCGTCGACAACCTCAAGAAGGCCGGCTTCGACGTCCAGCCGAAGGACCTGCCCTCCGACACGTACTACGACGTGATCGGCAAGGTCGACAACAAGTTCGACATCTACGCCTCCGCGTGGGGCGCCGACTGGCCGAGCGCCTCGACCGTGCTGCCGCCCACCATGGACGGCCGGCAGATCCAGGACGGCTCGCCGAACTACTCGCACTACAACAACCCGGCCGTCAGCAAGGAGATGGACCGCATCTCCAAGATGTCGGACCAGGAGAAGGCGTCCGAGGAGTGGTTCAAGCTCAACGAGAAGATCCTCAAGGAGGACCTGCCGGCGATCCCGACCTTCTACTACAAGCAGATCCAGCTGCACGGTTCCAAGGTCGGCGGCGTGGTGAACAACGACATCATCAGCGGTGTCGACCCGACGAAGCTGTTCCTCAAGAAGTAGCCGTGCCCTCGCGCCGGTAACCCTGGCGCCCGGTGTGCCCGTCCGGACCGGACGGGCACACCGCGCGGTCCCCACCCACCTCCTTCCGCTGCCCCACGAGAGCTGCGATCTGCCATGCTTCGTTTCCTCTTCCGCCGGTCTCTCGGCGCGATCGTGATCCTGCTGCTGATCAGCGCGTTCACCTTCTTCCTGTTCTTCGCGGCGCCCCGGGATCCCGCGCTACTGGCCTGCGGAAAGAACTGCACCCCGGACGCCGTCGCGCTGATTCACAAGAACCTCGGCCTCGACAAGCCGATCCCGGTTCAGTACTGGGACTTCATGTCCGGCATCGTGACCGGGCGCGACTTCGCCCAGGGGCCCTGCCCGGCCCCTTGCTTCGGCTACTCGTTCGCCAACGGCGACCCCGTCTGGAACACCATCGTCGACCGCTTCCCGACCACGATCTCGCTGACCATCGGCGCCGCCGCGGTCTTCCTGACGGTCGGCCTGGGCACCGGCATGCTCGCCGCCTGGAAGCAGGGCAAGCTGATCGACAAGTTCTTCAGCTCCGCCTCGCTGGTGCTGAGCTCGATGCAGATCTACTTCATCGGCCCGATCGTGCTGGCTCTGCTGGTGTACAACCTGGAGATCCTGGGGCAGCCCAAGTACGTCAACTTCACCGACAATCCAGGGGCCTGGTTCATGGGCCTGCTGATCCCCTGGTGCGTGCTGTCGATCATCTTCACCGCGCAGTACACCCGTATGGCGCGCTCCTCCATGATCGAGCAGCTGGCCGAGGAACACGTCCGCACCGCACGCGCCAAGGGCATGACGCGCGGCACGGTCTTCTTCCGGTACGCCTGGCGCGGCTCGCTCATCCCCATCGTCACCATCTTCGGCATCGACCTCGGGTCGCTCTTCGGCGGCGCGATGATCACGGAACAGACCTTCGCCCTGCCGGGCCTCGGCACACTCGCGGTGAAGTCCGTACAGGACACCGACCTGCCCATGGTCATGGGCGTGATGCTGTTCGCGGCGACGTTCATCGTCCTCTTCAACATCATCGTCGACGCGGCCTACGCGTTCATCGACCCGCGCGTGCGCCTGTCCTAGGAGAGCCACCAGTGACCACACTCACCAAGACCGAGGGCGCACCGGTCCCGACCGGGTCGGACCCCTTCCTGTCCGTGCGCGACCTGTACGTGCGGTTCTCCACCGAGGACGGCATCGTCAAGGCCGTCGACGGGCTCTCCTTCGACCTGGAGAAGGGCAGCACGCTCGGCATCGTCGGCGAGTCCGGCTCCGGCAAGTCCGTGACCAACCTCGCCGTGCTGGGCCTGCACAACCCCGCCTCCACCGAGATCGCCGGCGAGATCACGCTGGACGGCCAGGAGCTGACCGGCGCCGGCGAGCGCACGCTGCAGAAGCTCCGCGGCAACAAGATGGCGATGATCTTCCAGGACCCGCTGACGGCGCTGTCGCCGTACTACTCGGTGGGCCGGCAGATCGCCGAGCCGTTCATCAAGCACACCGGCGCGAGCAAGCGCGAGGGCCGGCAGCGCGCCATCGAGATGCTGACCAAGGTCGGCATCCCGCAGCCGAACCTGCGGGTGGACGACTATCCGCACCAGTTCTCCGGCGGCATGCGCCAGCGCGCCATGATCGCCATGTCCCTGGTCTGCAACCCCGCGCTGCTCATCGCCGACGAGCCGACCACCGCGCTGGACGTGACCGTCCAGGCGCAGATCCTGGACCTCCTCAAGGACCTCCAGCAGGAGTTCGGGTCGGCGATCATCCTGATCACCCACGACCTCGGCGTCGTCGCCGACATGGCCGACGAGCTGCTGGTGATGTACGCGGGCCGGGCCGTCGAGCGCGGCACGGTACGGGACATCCTCACCGAGCCGCAGCACCCGTACGCCTGGGGCCTGCTCGGCTCGATGCCGCGCCTGTCGGCCAGCGTCGACGAGCCGCTGCACCCGATCCCCGGCGCCCCGCCGAGCCTGCTCACCCCGCCGACCGGCTGCCCCTTCCACCCGCGCTGCGCGTTCACCTCCGAGGTGGGCGGCACCCGCTGCGCGGACGAGCGGCCGCCGCTGGCACCGGGGCGCGCCTCGGCCTGCCACCTCACGGCCGAGCAGAAACACACCTTCTTCACCGAGCAGATCAAGCCCCGGCTGGGCTAGGGAGCGACGACCATCATGAGTGAAACGAAAGACGTCACCCTCCCCGCTCCCCGCGACGCCGCCCCCGCGGGCGAACCGCTGCTGGTCGCCGAGGGCCTCACCAAACACTTCCCGATCAAGGGCGGCTTCCCGATCCGGCGGAAGATCGGCGCGGTGCAGGCGGTCGACGGGGTCGACCTGACCGTGCACGCCGGCGAGAGCTTCGGCCTGGTCGGCGAGTCGGGCTGCGGCAAGTCCACCACGGGCCGGCTGCTGACCCGCCTGCTGGAGCCCACCAGCGGCAAGATCTCCTACCGCGGCCGCGACATCAGCCACGCGAACCGCAAGCAGCTCGCGCCGGTCCGGTCCGAGATCCAGATGATCTTCCAGGACCCGTATTCCTCGCTGAACCCGCGGCAGACCGTCGGCACCATCATCGGCGGCCCGATGGAGATCAACGGGATCAACCCGACGGGCGGCCGCGAGAAGCGGGTGCGCGAACTGCTGGAGACGGTCGGCCTCAACCCGGAGCACTACAACCGCTTCCCGCACGAGTTCTCCGGCGGCCAGCGGCAGCGCATCGGCGTGGCCCGCGCCCTCGCGCTGGAACCGAAGCTGATCATCGCCGACGAGCCGGTCTCCGCGCTGGACGTCTCCATCCAGGCCCAGGTCGTCAACCTCCTCCAGGAACTCCAGCGGGAGCTGGGCATCGCGTTCCTCTTCATCGCCCACGACCTGGCGATCGTCCGGCACTTCAGCCAGCGGGTGGCGGTCATGTACCTGGGCAAGATCGTCGAGGTCGGCGACCGCGAATCCATCTACACCCGCCCGCGCCACCCGTACACGCACGCGCTGCTCTCCGCCGTACCGGAGGCGAAGTTCACCGAGGACGACGAGGAGCAGCGCGAGCGCATCCGGCTCGCGGGCGACGTGCCCTCGCCGGTCAACCCGCCCTCCGGCTGCCGGTTCCGCACCCGGTGCTGGAAGGCACAGGAGAAGTGCGCGACGGAGGAGCCGCCGCTGCTCCAGATCGCCGGCAACGCCGCGGGCCACCTGACGGCCTGCCACTTCCCCGAGGAACCGACGCTCGCCGCGCGCGGCGAGGACATCGTCCTCGACCCGGCGCTGGCCGCGATCGAGGACGCGGCGGATTCGGACTGACGGTCCCGCCACGGCAGGCCAGGACCGTTGCCGGCTGCCGCGCCGTCGTGGCCGGTCGCGCAGTTCCCCGCGCCCCTGACGGGCGCCCCGTAGGGGCGCGGGGAACTGCGCGAGCAACCGGCACGGCGCGCCAGCCGGCCACCGGCCCCAAGGGGCACCCCCGGTCGCCGCCCGCCCCTACTCGCTCGGCACGACGTTCCGCTCCTCCGCGAAGTGGCACGCGGAGGGATGGTGCGCAGCACCGGCCACCCCCTCGAACCCCGCCGGAACGGCAAGCGGCGGAACGACCTCCGCACACACCGACCGCGCCTTCCAGCACCGCGTGCGGAACCGGCACCCCGACGGCGGATCGGCCGGCGACGGCACGTCCCCGGCGAGCAGAATGCGCTCCCTGTGCTCCCGGGCCTCCGGATCCGGTACGGGCACGGCGGACAGCAGCGCCTGGGTGTACGGGTGGGTGGGGTGCCCGTAGATCTCGTCCTCGGTGCCGGTCTCCACGATCCGGCCCAGGTACATCACCGCCACCCGGTCCGAGATGTGCCGCACCACCGACAGGTCGTGCGCGATGAAGACGTAGCTCAGGTCGAACTCGTCCTGGAGACGCTCCAGCAGGTTCACCACCTGCGCCTGGACCGAGACGTCCAGCGCGGAGACCGGTTCGTCGGCGACGATGATCTCGGGCCGCAGGGCCAGCCCCCGCGCGATGCCGATGCGCTGCCGCTGGCCGCCGGAGAACTGGTGCGGGTACCGGTTGACGTACTCCGGGTTCAGCCCGACCACGTCCAGCAGCTCCTGGACCCGGCGCCGCCGGTCGCCCTTCGGCGCCACCTCCGGGTGGATGTCGTACGGCTCCCCGATGATGTCGCCGACCGTCATCCGCGGGTTCAGCGAGGTGTACGGGTCCTGGAACACCATCTGGATGTTGCGGCGGACCGCCTTCAACGCACGCCCGGACAGGGCGGTGATGTCCTCGCCGTGGTAGCGGATCGCGCCGGCGGTCGGCCGCTCCAGGCCGACCAGCGTCTTGGCGACGGTGGACTTCCCGCAGCCCGACTCCCCCACGATGCCCAGCGTCTCGCCCTTGCGCAGGTCGAAGGAGACCCCGTCGACCGCCTTGACCGCGCCGACCTGCCGCTTCAGGACGATGCCCTGGGTCAGCGGGTAGTGCTTGACCAGGTCACGCACTTCGAGAATGGCCTCAGCCGGCATGCGGGGGCTCCTCGTCTCGCAGGGTCTCCTCCCAGAAGTGGCAGGCGCTGGTCCGGCCCGCCGCCACGTCGTACTGCGGCGGCCGGTCCGTGGCGCACCTGTCGCGGGCCCGCGGGCAGCGCGGGTGGAAGGGGCAGCCGGGCGGGATCGCGGTCAGGCTCGGCGGCAGGCCCTTGATCGCGTACAGCTCCTGGCCCTTCTGGTCCAGGCGCGGGATGGAGTCCAGCAGGCCACGCGTGTACGGGTGGGCCGGGGCGCGGTAGAGGTCGTGCACGGGCGCGTGCTCCACGATCCGCCCGGCGTACATCACCGCGATCCGGTCGGCGACGTCCGCGACCACCCCCAGGTCATGGGTGATCAGGATCAGCCCCATGTCGTACTCCCGCTGGAGGTCGGCCAGCAGGTCCATGACCTGCGCCTGGACCGTGACGTCCAGCGCGGTCGTCGGCTCGTCCGCGATGATCAGGTCCGGCTCCAGGGCCAGCGCCATCGCGATCATGATGCGCTGGCGCATGCCGCCGGAGAACTGGTGCGGGTAGTCCCCGACGCGGCTGCGGGCCGCCGGGATCTTCACCCGGTCCATCAGCTCCACCGCCTTGGCGCGCGCGTCCTTCCGCTTCATGCCCTGGTGGACCTCGTACATCTCGCCGAGCTGGGCGCCGACGGAGAGCACCGGGTTCAGCGAGGACAGCGCGTCCTGGAAGATCATCGCCATCCGGGCACCGCGCACCTTGCGCCGCTCCTCGGGCGCGGCCTTCAGCAGGTCCTGTCCCCGGAAGAGGATCTCGCCGCCGGTGACGAAGCCGGGCGGCGAGTCGAGGATGCCCATGACGGCCTGCGCGGTGACGGACTTGCCGGAGCCCGACTCGCCCAGCACGGCCAGCGTCTCGCCCGCGTCGACGCGGTAACTGACGCCGTTGACGGCCCTGGCGACGCCGTCCCGGGTACGGAACTCCACGTACAGGTCGCGCACGTCGAGCAGCGCGGGCGACGCCGCGCCGGGATCGGGCGCGGCGTCGGGGTTCGTCGCGGTGGCCATCGGCTCTCTCCGTCTCCTCAGCGCAGCTTGGGGTCGAGGGCGTCGCGCACCGCGTCGCCGAGCATGATGAACGCCAGCACCGTGATCGACAGCGCGCCCGCCGGATACAGCAGCATGTGCGGCGCGTTGCGGATGTAGGTGGAGGCGGTGGAGATGTCGATGCCCCAGGAGACGTTGGGCGGCTTCAGGCCCGCGCCGAGGTAGGACAGCGTGGCCTCCAGGGAGATGTAGGTGCCCAGCGCGATGGTGGCGACGACGATTACGGGGGCCACCGCGTTCGGCGCGATGTGCCGCAGCAGCATCCGGCCGTTGGAGGCGCCGAGCGCCCGCGCGGCCTGGACGTAGTCGTTCTGCTTGGCGGTGACGACGGAGCCGCGGGCGATCCGGGCGATCTGCGGCCAGCCGAGCAGCACGATGAAGCCGACCACCGGCCAGACCGTCTTGCTGGTGACCACCGAGAGGAAGACCAGGCCGCCCAGCAGTACGGGGATGCCGAAGAAGATGTCGGCGAGCCGGGAGAGCAGCGCGTCCCACCAGCCGCCGAAGAAGCCCGCGAGGCCGCCGAGGAGGCTGCCGAGGAGCGCGGCGCCGGCGGTGGCGCAGACGCCGACGGTGATGGAGGCGCGCGCCCCGTAGACGGTACGGGTGTAGACGTCCCGGCCCTGGGTGTCGAAGCCGAAGGGGTGGCCGGGGGCCGAGCCCTCCTGGGCCTTGGCGAGGTCCGCGCGGTACGGGTTCCCGTCGGTGATCAGCTGCGGCCAGATCGCGATCACGACGAGGAAGAGGATGATCAGCGCGGAGATGAGGAAGACGGGATTGCGCCGCAGGTCGCGCCAGGCGTCGCCCCACAGGCTGCGGGGCCTGCCGTCGGGGCGCCCGCCGCCCCGCCCGTTCCGGCCGCCCTCCAGGGTCTCGGCCTCGGCCATCGCCAGGGCGGTGGTGGCGCCGTCCCCGTGCGTGACCGCCTCTTTGGGCACGTAAGCGTCAGGCATAGCGGATCCTCGGGTCGAGTACGGCGTACAGCAGGTCGACGACGAGGTTGGCGAAGAGGAAGACCAGTACGAGGACGGTGACGAAGCCGACGACGGTGGGCGAGTTCTGCCGCAGGATGCCCTGGTAGAGCTGGAAGCCGACGCCGTGGATGTTGAAGATCCGCTCGGTGACGATGGCGCCGCCCATCAGCTGGCCGATGTCGGTGCCGATGAAGGTGATCACCGGGATCAGGGAGTTGCGCAGCAGATGGCGGGTGACGACCCGGCGGCGCGGCAGGCCCTTGGCGACGGCCGTCCGTACGTAGTCGGCGCGGGCGTTCTCGGCCAGCGAGGTGCGGGTCAGCCGGGTGACGTACGCGAGCGAGACCAGCGCGAGCACCACACCGGGCAGCAGCAGCTCGGTCAGGTACGCGTCGGTGGAGACGGTCGGCGTCACCCACCCCCACTTCACGCCGAGCAGGAACTGCAGCACATAACCGCTGACGAAGGTCGGAATGGACACCACGACGAGCGTGAAGACGAGCACCGAGGTGTCCAGCGCGCGCCCGCGGCGCAGCCCGCTCAGCACCCCCAGCGTGATGCCGACGACGATCTCGATGACGATGGCGACCAGGGTCAGCCGCAGGGTGACGGGGAAGGCGGTGCCCATCAGCTCGGTGACCGGCTGCCCGTTGAAGGCGGTGCCGAAGTCCCCGCGGAAGATCTGGCCCATGTAGTGCAGGTACTGCTTCCACAGCGGCTGGTCGAGGAGGAGTTCCTCGCGGATCCGCGCCGCGGTGGCGGGGTCGGGGGCGCGGTCGCCGAACATCGCGGCGACCGGGTCCCCGAGCGCGTACACCATGAAGAAGATCAGGAACGTGCTGCCGATGAACACCGGGATCATCTGGAGCAGCCGCCGGATGACATAGCGTCCCATGGGGTCAGCTGCCGACCTTGATCTGCTCGTAGACGGGCACGCTGAACTGATTCAGCCGGACGTTGCTCAGCCGGTCCGTATATCCCCCGCTGCCGTTCTGGTACCAGAGCGGGATCACCGGCATGTCCTTGACCAGGACCCGCTGCGCGTCCTGGAACTTCTTCACCGCCGCCTGCTGGTCGGGCTCGGCATTCGCCTCGTCGACCAGCTTGTCGAACGTCTTGTTGCTGTACTTGCCGTCATTGGAGGAGGCATCGGTGTAGTACATCGGCTGGAGGAAGTTCTGGATGAGCGGATAGTCCATCTGCCACCCGGCCCGGAACGGCCCCTTCATCTTCTTAGCCGTGATCTGATTCCGGTAGTCGGCAAAGGTCCCCACCGGATTGCCCACACACGCCTTGTCGTCCTTCAGCACCTTGTTGACGCTGTTGCAGAGCGCGTCGACCCAGTCCTTGTGCGAGCCGGTGTCGGCGTTGTACGTGACGGTGACCTTGCCACCGGGCAGCCCGCCGCCCTCCTTGATGAGCTTGCGCGCCTCGGCCGGCTTGTACTGGCACGCCTCCCCGCACAGGCCCGCCTTGTAGCCGCCGTCCGCCTTGAGCACCGGGGAGGTCCAGTCGGTGGCCGGGGTGCGGGTGTTCTGGAAGATCTGTTTGGTGATCGTCTTGCGGTCGATCGCCATGGACAGCCCCTGCCGCACCTTGGCCATCTTCCGCGTCCCCCACTTCGGGTCGTACATGGGGAAGGTCAGGGTCTGAATGATTCCCGCGGGCTGATTGATGTACCGATCGCCGAGGTCCGCCTCGGCGTTCTTCAACTGCGCGGCCGGAATGTCGTCGGTGAGATCCAGATTCCCGGCCTGCAGATCGGTGTAAGCGGTGTTGTTGTCGGTGTAGACCCGCAGATCCACGCCACCGTTCTCGGCCTTGTCGGGCCCCTTGTACTTGCTCCACTTCCGGAGCTTCATGGCCGAGCCCTTGTCGTACGACTCGATCTTGTACGGCCCGTTCCCGACCGGCTTCTTCAACCACCCGTCATGATCCTTGAAAAACGCCCGCGGCAGCGGAGCGAACGCCGGGTACCCCAGCGTCTGCGGCCATGTGGAGAACTTCTGATTGAGCGCCACGGTGAAGGTGGTGTCGTTCTTGACCTTCAACCCGGAGAGAGTCTTCGCACTCGGCTTCCCGCTCTCGGGATGGACCTTCTCATACCCGTCGATATACCCGAAGAAATAGGCGTTCTTCTGATTGTTCTCCAGATTGGCCCCGTAATTCCACGCATCCACGAACGACTGCGCCGTGACCGGCTCCCCGTTGCTGAACTTCCACCCCTTCTTGATCGTGACCGTGTAGTTCTGCTGGTCATCGGTCTCGATCTGCTGGGCGAGCATGTCCTTGGCCTCGCCGGTCTTCGGGTCGTACCGCTTCAGCCCCCGGAAAACCATGTCCAGGACCTTGCCGCCCTGCACCTCATTGGTATTGGCCGGCTCCAGCGGATTCTGCGGATCCCCCCACGACGAGCTGAGCACCCCCTTCCCGTCACCACCACCGCCGCCACCCCCGCCACCACACGCCGTCGCCACGAGAGCGACCGCCACCGTTCCCACCGCCCACTTCGCACGGGTGGCTCCACGCATCCGGTGCCTCCTCCGACCAATAGGTACGTAGGCCATATAAGAACGCACAAGGGATGACACCGCACTTCTGTCACGGCCGTACGAGCCGCACGCTTCCGGGAAACCGCCCGAATGCGGGAGCACGGCCACGCGCATGGCGGGCGGAGGCACGAACGGCGAAGGCGCCCGGGGCACGGATGCTTCGGGCGCCTTCGACGGGCGGGTAGGGGGTCAGGCCGCCCCGACCACGTCCTTTTCTTCCGCGAAGTGGCAGGCCGACTCGTGGGCGGCCGGGGAGCCGGTGGCCTTGAAGACCTCGGGGACGGCGAGGAGGGGGGTTTCCTCGGCGCACTTGTCCTGGGCTTTCCAGCAGCGGGTGCGGAAGCGGCAGCCGGAGGGCGGGTTGGCCGGGGAGGGGACGTCGCCGCTGAGGATGATGCGCTCGCGGGCGCCGCTGACCTCCGGGTCGGGGACCGGGACGGCCGAGAGGAGCGCCTGGGTGTAGGGGTGCGTCGGGTGCTCGTAGATCTCCTCGTCGGTGCCGATCTCGGCCATCCGGCCCAGGTACATCACGCCGACGCGGTCGGAGATGTGCCGGACGATGGAGAGGTCGTGGGCGATGAAGAGGTAGGAGAGTTCGTACTCGTCCTGGAGCTTCTCCATCAGGTTGATGACCTGGGCCTGGACCGAGACGTCCAGCGCGGAGACCGGCTCGTCGCAGATGATGATCTCCGGGTTGAGCGCGAGGCCGCGGGCGATGCCGATGCGCTGGCGCTGGCCGCCGGAGAACTGGTGCGGGTAGCGGTTGACGTACTCGGGGTTGAGGCCGACCACGTCCAGCAGCTCCTGGACCTTGCGCCGCCGGTCGCCCTTGGGCGCCACCTCGGGGTGGATGTCGAAGGGCTCGCCGATGATGTCGCCGACCGTCATGCGCGGGTTCAGCGAGGTGTAGGGGTCCTGGAAGACCATCTGGATGTTGCGGCGGACGGCCTTCAGGGCACGCCCGGACAGCTTGGTGATGTCCTCGCCCTTGTAGAAGACCTCGCCCGCGGTGGCCCGCTCCAGGTTCATCAGCAGCTTGGCGACGGTGGACTTGCCGCAGCCGGACTCGCCGACGATGCCCAGCGTCTCGCCCCGGTACAGGTCGAAGGAGATCCCGTCGACCGCCTTGACCGCGCCGACCTGCTTCTTGAACAGCACGCCCTGCGTGAGGGGGAAGTGCTTGACCAGGTTGCGGACCTGGAGGATGGGCTCGCGGCCGCCCGCGGCCTGCTCGGCGGACTGCTCAGCCATGGAGCGTCTCCTTCCAGAAGTGGCACGCGCTGCCGCGGTCGTCGGCGACCGTGACCAGGGCCGGGATCTCCGTACGGCAGACGTCCTGGGCCTTGGGGCAGCGCGGGTGGAAGGCGCAGCCGCCGGGGATGTTCAGCAGGTTGGGCGGCAGCCCCTTGATCGCGTACAGCTCCTGGCCCTTCTGGTCCAGGCGCGGGATGGAGTCCAGCAGACCGCGGGTGTACGGGTGCGCGGGGTTCTTGTACAGCTCGCGCACGGGAGCGTTCTCGACGATCCGGCCGGCGTACATCACCGCGATCTTGTCGGCGACGTCGGCGACCACGCCGAGGTCGTGGGTGATCAGGATCAGGCCCATGTTGTACTCGCGCTGGAGCTCCGCGAGCAGGTCCATGACCTGGGCCTGGACCGTCACGTCGAGGGCCGTGGTGGGCTCGTCGGCGATGATCAGGTCCGGCTCCAGGGCCAGCGCCATGGCGATCATGATGCGCTGGCGCATACCGCCGGAGAACTGGTGCGGGTAGTCCCCCACCCGGTTCCTCGCCGCCGGGATCTTGACCTTGTCCATCAGCTCGATGGCCTTGGCCTTGGCGTCCTTCTTGGACAGGCCCTGGTGGACACGGAACATCTCGCCGAGCTGGTAGCCGACGGAGAGCACCGGGTTCAGCGAGGACAGCGCGTCCTGGAAGATCATGGCGATCTTCGCGCCGCGGATCTTGCGGCGCTGCTCGCCGGACATGGTCAGCATGTCCTGGCCGCGGAAGAGGATCTCGCCCCGCGGGATCTTCGCCGGCGGCATGTCGAGGATGCCCATGATCGCCTGCGCTGTCACGGACTTGCCGGAGCCGGACTCGCCCAGCACGGCGAGCGTCTCGCCGGCGCTGACGCTGTAGTTGACGCCGTTGACGGCCTTCACGACGCCGTCCCGGGTGTGGAACTCCACGTGCAGGTCACGGACCTGGAGCAGCGGCGTTCCGGCCGCTTCCGGCGTCCGCGGCTCGGGAACGGCCGCGGTCTTCTCGGTGGTGGTCACGTACGCCTCCCTCAGCGCAGCTTGGGGTCGAGGGCGTCGCGCACCGCGTCGCCGAGCATGATGAACGCCAGCACCGTAAGCGACAGCGCACCTGCCGGGTACAGCAGGGTGTGCGGGGCGTTGCGGATCTGGGTGGCGGCCTGGGAGATGTCGATGCCCCAGGAGACCGTCGGCGGCTTCAGGCCGACGCCGAGGAACGACAGGGTGGCCTCCAGCGAGATGTACGTACCGAGCGCGATGGTCGCCACGACGATGACCGGCGCGAGGGCGTTCGGGGCGATGTGCCGGAGCAGCATGCGCGGGGTCGAAGCGCCCAGCGCACGGGCCGCCTGCACGTAGTCCTGCTGCTTGGCGGTGATCACCGCGCCGCGCGCGATACGGGCGATCTGCGGCCAGCCGAGCACGGCCATCAGCAGCACGACGGTGAAGATCGAGCCGCCCTTGACGACGGACAGGAAGACGATGCCGCCGAGCAGGATCGGGATGCCGAAGAAGATGTCGCCGATCCGGGACAGCAGCGCGTCCCACCAGCCGCCGAAGAAGCCGGCGAGGCCGCCCATGACGCAGCCGATGACGGCGGCGAGCAGGGTGGTGCAGATGCCGACGGTGACGGAGGCGCGGGCGCCGTGGACCGTACGCGCGTAGACGTCGCAGCCCTGCTTGTCGAAGCCGAAGGGGTGGCCGGGGGCCGCGCCCTGCGCCGACTTGGACACGTCGCAGGCGTACGGGCTGGTGCTCGTCATGATGCTCGGCCAGATCGAGACGACGACCAGGAAGAGGATCAGTACGGCGGAGATGTAGAAGATCGGGTTGCGCCGCAGATCCCGCCAGGCGTCGCCCCAGAGGGAGCGGGCCTTGTCGGCCTGTGCCGGCGCGGGCTCGGCCGCCGGTCCGGCGAGCGCCTCCGCGGGGGTCTTGGTCATCTCAGGCATACCGGATCCTCGGGTCCAGGACCGCGTAGAGCAGGTCGACGAGCAGGTTGGCGGCGAGGAAGACGACCACGAGCACGGTCACGAAGCCGACCACGGTCGGCGCGTTCTGCCGCAGGATGCCCTGGTAGAGCTGGTAGCCGACGCCCTGGAGGTTGAAGATCCGCTCGGTGACGATGGCGCCGGCCATCAGGCCGCCGATGTCGGTGCCGAGGAAGGTGACGACCGGGATCAGGGAGTTGCGCAGCAGGTGCACGCTGATCACGCGGCGGCGCGGCAGGCCCTTGGCGGTGGCGGTGCGGATGTAGTCGGAGCGGATGTTCTCCGCGATGGACGTACGGGTCAGCCGGGCCACGTACGCCAGCGAGACGCCCGCGAGGACGATGCCGGGCAGGATCAGTTCGTCGAACCGCACGTCGGCGGAGACCGACGGGGAGGCGAGGCCCCACTTCACGCCGACGAAGTACTGCAGCAGGTAGCCGGTGACGAAGGTCGGGATGGAGATCACGATCAGCGTGAGCACCAGCACGCCGGTGTCGATCAGGCGGCCGCGGCGCATGCCGGCGATGACGCCGAGCGTGACGCCCACCACCAGTTCGATGGCGAAGGCGACCAGGGTGAGCTGGATGGTGTTGGGGAAGGCGTCCCCCATCAGCTCGATGACGGGACGGCCGTTGAAGGCGGTGCCGAAGTCACCCTGGAAGATGCCCGCCATGTACTGCAGGTACTGGCTCCACAGCGGGTCGTTCAGGTGCAGGGACTCCCGGATCTGGGCGGCGGTGGCCGGGTCGGGGGTCCGGTCTCCGAACATGGCCGCGACGGGGTCGCCGAGCGCGTAGACCATGACGAAGATCAGGAAAGTGGTGCCGATGAAGACGGGCACCATCTGGAGCAGTCGTCGCACGACGTAGCGCCCCATGTGGTCCTCCAGATATGCGCCGACGCGGGCACGGCCGGGCCCGCGGCCTCCTGAGAGAGGCCGCGGGTGGCCGGCTGTCCCCTGCCGCCGTGAGCGGTCGGAATGACTGGGCCCCGCTCAGGGGCTCATGCGTCGGACGGGTCAGCCCTTGACCTTGATGTCGGAGAAGACCGGCACGCTGAAGGGGTCGAGCGTCACGTCGGAGACGTTCTGGGACCAGCCGGCGACGCCGTTCTGGTACCAGAGCGGGATGGCGACCATGTCGTCCAGGACCAGCTTCTCGGCGTCCTGGTAGGTCTTGGTGGCCTTCTTGGTGTCGGGCTCGGCCGCGGCCTTCTTCAGGAGACCGTCGAACTCCTTGTTGCTCCAGTGCGAGTCGTTGGAGGAGGCACCGGTGCCGTACAGCGGGGTCAGGAAGTTCTCGATCTGCGGGTAGTCCATCTGCCAGCCGGCGCGGAAGCCGCTGGTCATCTCACCCTTGGTGATCTGGGTACGGAAGTCGGCGAAGGTGCCCACGGGGTTGCCCACGCACGCCTTGTCGTCGCCCAGCACCTTGTTGACGCTGTTGCAGACCGCGTCCACCCACTCCTTGTGGGAGTCCTTGTCCGCGTTGTAGCTGATGGTCATCTTCCCGCCGGGAAGGCCGCCGCCCTCCTTGATGAGCTTCTTGGCCTCGGTCGGGTTGTAGGCGCAGGCGTCGCCGCAGATGTCCTTGGAGTAGCCGTTGGCGTCGCCGAGCACCGGGGAGGTGAGGTCGGTCGCCGGGGTGCGGGTGCCGTGGTAGATCTTCTCGGTGATCGTCTTGCGGTCGATCGCCATGGAGATGCCCTTGCGGACCTTCTCCATCCCCTTCTTGCTCCAGGCGCCCTTGTCCAGCGGGAAGCTGACGGTCTGCACGATGCCGGCCGGCTGCGAGACGTAGTTGCCCTGCAGGTCGGTCTTGGCGTTCTTGATCTGCTCGGCGGGCAGGCTGTCGAGCACGTCGAGGTTGCCGGCCTGCAGGTCGGAGTACGCGGTGTTGGAGTCCGTGTAGACCTTGAGCAGGACGCCCTTGTTCTTCGGCTTGTCGGCGCCCTTGTACTCCGGGTTCGGCACGAGCTTCATCTGCGAGCCCTTGGAGTACGAGTCGACCTTGTACGGGCCGTTGCCGACGGGCTTGTCGAGGTAGCCCTTGTGGTCGGTGAAGAACTTCTCGGGCAGCGGCGCGAAGGCCTTGTAGCCCAGGCGCGTCGGCCAGGTCGACATCTTCTGGGTGAGCTTGACGGTGAAGGTGTGGTCGTCGACGACCTTCAGCCCGGAGAGGGTCTTGGCGGTCGGCTTGCCCTCGGCCGGCGCGACCTTGTCGTAGCCCTCGATGTCGGAGAAGAAGTAGCTGTTCTTCTGCTGGTTGGTGGCGAGCGCGCCGTAATTCCAGGCGTCCACGAAGGACTTGGCGGTGACGGTCTCGCCGTTGGAGAACTTCAGGCCCTTCTTCACCTTGATGGTGAAGGTCTGCTGGTCCTTGGTGTCGATGGACTCGGCGGAGTCGTTGTGGGCCTCGCCGGTCTTCGGGTCGTAGCTCTTCAGGTTGGCGAAGATCATGTCGAGGACCTTGCCGCCCTGCACCTCAGTGGTGTTGGCCGGCTCCAGCGGGTTCTGCGGGTCGCCCCACGCGGCCCGTACGACGCCGGCTTCCGAGCCCGCGCTGTCGCTGCTGCCGCCGCACGCCGAAACCCCCAGGGCCACGGCTATCGCTCCTGCGACCCAAGTGGCGCTTCTGGCACCGCGCATGGGACTGCCTCCTCATGAGTCCATTCTTGACATGGAAAGGAGCCGGTCGTCCGCTGACACCCCTGACAGCGCGCGACCAGCCCCCGATGCTCGTGAGTCGGCGCCTTTCACAGCGCGTGACCCATTGACCCGAGCTCAATAGCCCCCATCCTCAGTCACGTTCGCCCCATAAGCCACGAGTTAGTGGTTACTTTTTGGTCACATCGCGGTGAGCCTCGTTCGGAATCCGGACAAACCAATCCATCCAGACGGGCAAAAATCGGACCTCCCGCCGACCGGCGGTTCCCTTGTGTCCATTTTCCGGACGCCCGGCGGGGTGGTGGACGACCCGCGGCGTCTTGACGTCACCAAGCATGTGCGGTAAGTGACCCTCTCCGCGCACGAAAGCGCCCCGCCGGACAGGAAGTCCGGCGGGGCGCTCCGTCGCTCTACTGGGGCCCTGCGGGCGTCAGTTGTGCTTGGCGCGGGAGGCGGCGCGGGCGCGCTCGCGGGCGTCCAGGTTCACCTTGCGGATACGCACGGCCTCCGGGGTCACCTCGACGCACTCGTCGTCGCGGCAGAACTCCAGCGACTGCTCCAGGGAGAGCTTGCGCGGCGGCACGATCGCCTCGAAGGAGTCGGCGGAGGAGGAGCGCATGTTGGTGAGCTTCTTCTCCTTGGTGATGTTGACGTCCATGTCGTCGGCGCGGCTGTTCTCGCCGACGATCATGCCCTCGTACACCTCGGTGCCGGGCTCGGTGAAGAGCACGCCGCGCTCCTGGAGGTTGGTCATCGCGAAGGCGGTGACCGAGCCGGAGCGGTCGGCGACCAGCGAGCCGTTGTTACGGGTCGTCAGCGTGCCGAACCACGGCTCGTGGCCCTCGTGGATCGAGTGCGCGATGCCCGTACCGCGGGTGTTGGTCAGGAACTCCGTACGGAAGCCGATCAGACCGCGGGAGGGCACGATGAACTCCATGCGGACCCAGCCGGAGCCGTGGTTGGACATGTTGTCCATCCGGCCCTTGCGGACACCCATGAGCTGCGTGACCGCGCCCATGTGCTCCTCGGGCACGTCGATGGTCATGCGCTCGGTCGGCTCGTAGGTCTTGCCGTCGACCTCCTTGGTGACCACCTGCGGCTTGCCGATGGTCATCTCGAAGCCCTCGCGGCGCATCTGCTCGACCAGGATGGCCAGCGCCAGCTCACCGCGGCCCTGCACCTCCCAGGCGTCGGGGCGCTCGGTGTCCAGCACGCGCAGCGAGACGTTACCGATCAGCTCGCGCTCCAGGCGGTCCTTCACCTGGCGCGCGGTGACCTTGCGGTCCTTGACCGCGGCCTTGGCGTCCGCGCCCTTGCCGGTGCCGCCGCGGCCGACCAGCGGCGAGGTGTTCGTGCCGATGGTCATCGAGATCGCGGGCTCGTCGACCGTGATCAGCGGCAGCGCGACCGGGTTCTCCGGGTCGGCCAGCGTCTCGCCGATCATGATGTCGGGGATACCGGCGACGGCGCAGATGTCACCGGGGCCCGCCACCTCGGCCGGCTTGCGGGTGAGCGCCTCGGTCATCATCAGCTCGGTGATGCGCACGCTCTGGACCGACCCGTCGCGCTTCATCCACGCGACGGTCTGGCCCTTGCGCAGCTCGCCCTGCTCGACGCGGAGCAGCGCGATACGGCCGAGGAAGTTGTCCGCGTCGAGGTTGGTGACGTGGGCCTGCAGCGGCGCGGCCTCGTCGTACTCGGGGGCCGGAACGGTGTCCAGGAGCGTGGTGAAGAACGGCTCCAGGTTGGTGCTGTCGGACGGGACGGTGCCGTCCTCCGGCTTGGTCAGCGAGGCGACGCCGTCACGGGCGCAGGCGTAGACGATCGGGAACTCGATCTGGTCCTCGTCCGCGTCCAGGTCCAGGAAGAGGTCGTAGGTCTCGTCGACGACCTCGGCGATCCGGGAGTCCGGCCGGTCGGTCTTGTTGATGCACAGGATGACCGGCATCTTCGCGGCCAGCGCCTTGCGCAGCACGAAGCGGGTCTGCGGCAGCGGGCCCTCGGAGGCGTCCACGAGGAGGACGACCGCGTCGACCATCGACAGACCGCGCTCGACCTCACCGCCGAAGTCGGCGTGGCCGGGGGTGTCGATGATGTTGATCGTGATCGGGTCCCCGCCGCTCTTGGGGTGATACTTCACCGCCGTGTTCTTGGCGAGGATCGTGATGCCCTTCTCACGCTCCAGGTCGTTGGAGTCCATCATGCGCTCGTCGAGGTTCTCGGCGGCGTGCGCGGCGAAGGCTCCCGCCTGCTTGAGCATGGCGTCGACAAGGGTGGTCTTGCCGTGGTCGACGTGGGCGACGATGGCGACGTTACGAATGTCGTGGCGCGTGGGCATACTTGCGGCGCTTCTCCCGGATTGTGGATGACGGCGCGTACGGTCCGGCACGCGCGCCCGCCGGGCATCATCACGCCACGGCCTCACCCCATGGTACGGGGCTGGCGCGGCAACAGCCGCCCCAGCCCGTTCGCACCCGTGCTGACCTGCTACTTCTTGTATCCGATGTCCTGGTACCTGGGTGTCGCGAAGCCAAAGGCGCCGACATTGGCCAGATCGGACCTGGCCGCGACGAGCTGTGGCCGGCGGTACAGCGGGACCGACCCGGCGGCGGCCCAGATCCGCTGGTCCGCCTGGGCGACGAGATCCCGCGCCGCCTCGGGGTCCAGCTCGGCGGATGCCTGGTCGAAGAGCTGGTCGATCCGGTCGGTGCCGACCCGGGTGTAGTTCTGCTCGACGGTGAGCGAGCCGTCCGCGGCGGGCCGGGGCTTGGCGTAGATGGGCCGGGCGTCGGTCGCCGGGTAGGCGCTGCCCGGCCAGGAGTAGAGCGCCAGGTCGTAGTCGCCGGACGCGATGTGGTCCTGGAAGTAGCTCTTGTCGGCCACCTTCTGGACGGTCGTCCGTACGCCGATCTTCAGGAGCATTTCCGAGATCCGGTCGGCGACCGTCCGCAGCTGGGCCGTGCCGGGGCCGTCGGGCAGGACGAAGCGCAGCATCAGCGGCCGGCCGTCCTTCTTCACGAAGACGGCGCTCCGGCCGGCCGCCGCGTCGTCGTGGCCGCGCGCCTGCCGGCCGTGCTCGGCGGCCTTGCCGTCCTTGTCCCCGGACCCCTTGCCGTCCTTGTCCCCGGCCTCCCCTCCGGGCGCGTCCGCGGCGCCCGGGACGTCCATCCCGGCCCGGACGGCCCGCTCCTCCGCGGGCGCCTTCTCGTCCTCGGCGGCCTGGGCGTGCTCCCGGTCCGTACGCTCCGCGTCCGCCGCGAGCCGGTTCCGCTCGGCGGCGGCCGCGGCCTCGCGGGCCTGGACGACGCTGAGCGGGCCGGCCGGGCCGGTGCCGGCGACGTCGTCCCCGCCGGCCCCGGGCTTGGTGTCGTCCCAGCCCGCCGCGAGCGCGGTCGTCTGCTGCCGGGCGGCCTCCGCCAGGACGTCGGCCTCGTCCCAGGCGTCCGCGGCGCGGCCGCTCGCCCGCTCGTACGCGGCGTACGCGGCCGAACCGCGGTCGCCCAGGGCGCGCCGCCGCTCCGCACGCGCCGCCACGTCGTACAGCGCCGCGCTCTGCCGCAGCAGGGCGGCCCGCTGGACGCCCGCCGAGCCGGCGCCGGTCAGCGTGGTGAGCGTGACGGGGGCCGTCGCGGCGGGCCGGTCGGCGCCGGCGCGGCCGGGGCCGCTGTGCGGCCGGCCGGCCCCGTTCTGGGGGCCCGGCTGCCCGTTCTCGCCGTCGGACCGGCCGGTGTCCGCGTCGGTCCGGCCCCGGCCCGCCTCCCGCTCGCCCGGCTGCGCGTCGGTCTTCTCCCCGCCGCCGGCCTCCGGCATCCGCCAGCCCGCGTCGGCCAGCAGGGCCTGGGCCGCGTCGGTGTCCTGGCCGCCCAGCGCGCCGCTGTTGTCGCGGTACCCGGGCTGCCCGGCGAGCAGCAGGTGGCTGCCGACCGGCGCGGCGGGCAGCCGGAGCGGGCCCAGCACCTCCTTCGCCAGCGCCGTGCGGTCGATGGCACGGGCCACCGCGCGGCGGACCCGCTCGTCGGTGAGCGGCCCCGTGCTGCCGTTGAGGGCGAGCTGGGTGAAGGACGGCGAGAGGGCGCGGTGGACGGTGTAGTCGCGCAGGTGGGCGCGGCGCGCGGCGGCCGCGGCCGCCTCCGCGCGGCGCTCCTGCTCCGCCGCGCGCTCGGACTCGCTGCCGCGGGCCTGCGCCTGGTGGCGCAGCGCGTCGGAGGAGACGGCGCCGCGCGGGGCGTCGTCCCCGACGGCGGCCTGCTGGTTCGTGCCGCGCGCCGTGGTGATCTCCTTGGCGGTGCCGCGGTCGACGTCCGCGACATCGATCCGGCCCTCGGCCAGCGCCTTCGCCCGCTTCGCCGCGGGCACCTCGGTGAGCACGATCTTCTTCAGCCGGGCCCGGCCGCCCCACCACTTCGTGTTCCGTACGAGGGAGAGGGTGTCCTTCCGGCCGTCCTTCGTCCGTACCCGGAACGGCCCGGCGGAGACCGCGAGCCGGGAGCGCGCGCCGTCGTTGAACGCCGCCGGGCTGCCCATCACGCTCTTCGGGTACAGCGGGGTGAAGAGCGACGGCCAGTCGGCGTACGGCCGGGCGAAGACCACCTCGACCTCGCCGGACTTCCCGGCCGTGACCTTCTCGATCCGGTCGTAGCCGGCGTTGCGGGCGGTCCAGTACGCGGCGTTCTCGCCGCGCAGCGCCTTCCACTGGGCGGCGAAGTCGGCCGCGGAGATCCGCCGCCCGTCGCTCCACCGCGCCTCGGGATCGAGCGTGTACTTCACGATCTGCTTCGGCTCGCGCTGAGTGACCTCGGCGGCCTTCAGATAGTCCGCGTTGCGCTGTGGTGCGCCGTTGGCGTCCACGGTGAACAGCGCGGGGAGGACCGCGCCCGCCACGGTGTCGGTGCCCTGCCCGGCGTCGGCCTGGAAGGCGTTGAAGGTACCGGGCAGCTCGTCCACGGCCCACCGGACCGTCCCGCCGTCACGCAGCGTCGCCGCGGCGGCGGGGGCGATGTCCTGGCTGCCGGCCCCGGCCGCGGCCGGCTCGTCGTCCCCGCCGCAGCCGGCCATCAGGGGCAGCGGGAGCAGCGCGCCCGCCGTGAGGAGTGCCACCCGGCGGCGCCCGCGGCCCGCCGCCCGGCCGCCCTGGATGCCGCGCGGTCCGCTGTCGTCGGTCATCTGTTACCTCCGGGCTCGCCCGCGCGGCGCCGCCGCCGCTGATCACATTCGGCCGACTTTGCGGCTCATCACACCTATGGCCCGTCCACTGAAAACGACGGCGCGGGGCGTGGGGCGGCGACACGGCGGCCGCACTTCCCAAGGCCACCCGGTCGGCCCAATGGGGCGCGGGCCGACCGGCGGTGCTCCCCTATGCGCCATCGTGACCCGGAATACGGCCCTATCCCTTCCCAACCGCGACTGTGACGCGCGACACTCGCAGGCGCATGAGATTGCCGACCGCACCCTCGGAAGTGAGGGCTCGTCATGTCCTTGCACGATGATCTGACGGCTGTGCAGCGCAGCCTGGAGGACCTGGTCCGCTCGGTCGGGCGCCTGGAGCAGCGGGTCGGCGGCGGGCTGGAGATCCGCCGGGTCCGCAGCGACACCGAGCACCTGCGCGAAAGCCTCGAACTGCTGCGCGCCCAGACCGCTCCCGACTCCGCCGACCGTCCCGCGCCGACCGCGGGACGCGCGGTGTCCGACATGGTCACCATCCCCGACGCGCCGTACGACGCCTCCCTGTGGACCGACGCCGAGGACGAGGGGCTGGGCGCACGCGACCGCCGGGCCCCGTAGGCACCCCGCTCGTGCCCGGGCGCCCCCTCCCCCCGATCCGTCAACCGCTCACGGAGTCTGACGTTGGCCACAGGTACCGAACCTTCAAGGACAACCGGCGCGAGCGGGGTGCACGGTCCCGCTCGCGCCGCCATCCCCGCCCGCCACCTGCGCACCGAGCGCTGGTGGCTCTATCCGGCGGGCACCGCAGCCGGACTGCTCGCGTTCATCGTGTACTCGACCTGGCGGGCGTTCGCGAACGCCGACTACTACCACGCGCCCTACGTCTCGCCCTTCTACTCCCCCTGTCTCGCGGAGAACTGCGAGACCATGCGCGGCGGCCCCAACTGGGAGCTGTTCGGCGGCTGGTGGGGCCTGTCCCCCGCGCTGCTGATCCTGATCTTCCCGCTGGGCTTCCGGCTGACCTGCTACTACTACCGCAAGGCCTACTACCGCGGCTTCTGGGCCTCGCCCCCGGCGTGCGCGGTCGCCGAGCCGCACAAGAAGTACAGCGGCGAGACCCGTCTCCCGCTGATCCTGCAGAACATCCACCGGTACTTCTTCTACGCGGCGCTGCTCGTCGCGGGCGTGCTGACGTACGACACCGCGCTCGCCTTCCGCGACGAGAGCTACGCCTGGGGCCATATGGGCCTCGGCTCCCTGATCTTCCTCGTGAACATCGCCCTGATCTGGGCGTACACCCTCTCCTGCCACTCCTGCCGGCACATCGTCGGCGGGCGTCTGAAGCACTTCTCCAAGCATCCGGTGCGGTACCGGATGTGGGGCTGGGTGAGCCGGCTGAACGCCCGGCACGCGGTGCTGGCCTGGGCCTCGCTGATCAGCGTGGCCGCCGCCGACTTCTACGTCTATCTGCTGTCCGTCGGGGCCTTCGACGATCCGCGGTTCTTCTAGAGCTCCCAGGAAGGGTGCGCATTTTCATGACGCAAGTCGAACGGCAGGCCTGGGACGTGGTCGTGGTGGGCGCCGGCGGCGCCGGCCTGCGGGCCGCCATCGAGGCCCGCGAGCAGGGCATGCGGACGGCCGTCATCTGCAAGTCCCTGTTCGGCAAGGCCCATACGGTCATGGCCGAGGGCGGCATCGCCGCCAGCATGGGCAACGTCAACGAGGGCGACAACTGGAAGGTCCACTTCCGCGACACCATGCGCGGCGGGAAGTTCCTGAACCACTGGCGGATGGCCGAGCTGCACGCGCGGGAGGCCCCGGACCGGGTCTGGGAGCTGGAGACCTGGGGCGCGCTCTTCGACCGCACCCCGGACGGCCGCATCTCGCAGCGCAACTTCGGCGGGCACGAGTATCCGCGCCTCGCCCACGTCGGCGACCGTACGGGGCTGGAGCTGATCCGCACCCTCCAGCAGAAGATCGTCTCGCTGCAGCAGGAGGACGAGCGGGACCACGGCGCGTACGACGCGCGCCTGAAGGTCTTCCAGGAGTGCACGGTCACCCGGGTGCTCAAGGAGGATGACCGGGTCGCCGGAACGTTCTGCTACGAACGCGAGTCGGGCCGGTTCTTCATCCTGGAGGCCCCCGCCGTGGTGCTGGCCACCGGCGGCATCGGCAAGTCCTTCAAGGTGACCTCCAACTCCTGGGAGTACACCGGGGACGGGCACGCGCTGGCGCTGCTCGCCGGGGCACCGCTGGTCAACATGGAGTTCGTGCAGTTCCACCCCACCGGCATGGTCTGGCCCCCGTCGGTGAAGGGCATCCTCGTCACCGAGTCGGTCCGCGGCGACGGCGGGGTGCTGCGCAACAGCGACGGCAAGCGCTTCATGTTCGACTACGTCCCGGACGTCTTCAAGGAGAAGTACGCGCAGTCCGAGGACGAGGGCGACCGCTGGTACGAGGACCCGGACACCAACCGCCGCCCGCCCGAGCTGCTGCCCCGCGACGAGGTCGCGCGGGCCATCAACGCCGAGGTCAAGGCGGGCCGCGGATCCCCGCACGGCGGCGTGTTCCTGGACGTCTCCACCCGCATGCCGGCCGACGTGATCCGGCGCCGGCTGCCGTCCATGCACCACCAGTTCAAGGAGCTGGCGGACGTGGACATCACGGCGGAGGCGATGGAGGTCGGGCCGACCTGCCACTACGTCATGGGCGGCGTGGACGTCGACCCGGACACCGCGGCGGCGACCGGCGTCCCCGGCCTCTTCGCCGCGGGCGAGGTGGCCGGCGGCATGCACGGCTCCAACCGGCTGGGCGGCAACTCCCTCTCCGACCTGCTCGTCTTCGGGCGGCGGGCCGGGATGTACGCAGCGGAGTACGCCGCGGCGCTGGCAGCCGGCGAGCGGCCCGCCGTGGACCCGCTGGAGACCGGGGCCGCCGAGGCGGAGGCGTTGCGGCCGTTCAGCGCGGAGGGCTCGGGCACCCCCTCCGCCGGGGGCCCGGCGGAGAACCCGTACACCCTGCACCAGGAACTCCAGCAGGCGATGAACGACCTGGTCGGCATCATCCGGCGGGAGCCGGAGATGGAGCAGGCGCTGGAGAAGCTGGCGGACCTGCGGGTACGGGCCCGGCGGGCCGGGGTCGAGGGCCACCGGCAGTACAACCCGGGCTGGCACCTCTCGCTGGACCTGCGGAACATGCTGCTGGTCAGCGAGTGCGTGGCGCGGGCCGCGCTGGAGCGCAAGGAGAGCCGGGGCGGTCACACCCGGGACGACCACCCCGAGATGGACCGCCGCTGGCGCCGGGTCAACCTGCTGTGCCGGCTGGCCACGACCGACGGCCGGCCCGGGCTGCCCGAGGATCCCGCGCTGGCCCACATCCACCTGGACCGCCGGGACATGCCGCCGATCCGGGGCGACCTCATGGAGCTGTTCGAGCGGGACGAACTGGCGAAGTACCTGACGGACGAGGAGCTGAGCTCGTGAGTTCGTACGACGCGCACTTCAGGGTGTGGCGGGGGGACGCGGCGGGCGGCAGCCTCGGCGACTTCACCGTCACGGTGAACGAGGGCGAGGTGGTGCTGGACATCATCCACCGGCTGCAGGCGACCCAGGCCCCGGACCTGGCGGTGCGCTGGAACTGCAAGGCCGGCAAGTGCGGTTCGTGCAGCGCGGAGATCAACGGCCGGCCGCGGCTGCTGTGCATGACGCGGATGTCGGTCTTCGACCGCGCGGAGACCGTCACCGTCACCCCCATGCGGGCCTTCCCCGTCATCCGCGACCTGGTCACGGACGTCTCCTTCAACTACGCCAAGGCCCGCGAGGTGCCGGCGTTCGTCCCGCCCGCCGACCTCAAGCCCGGCGAGTACCGGATGCAGCAGGAGGACGTGGGGCGCGCGCAGGAGTTCCGCAAGTGCATCGAGTGCTTCCTCTGCCAGGACACCTGCCACGTCGTCCGTGACCACGAGGAGAACAAGGAGGCGTTCGCCGGTCCCCGCTTCCTGATGCGCGTCGCCGAGCTGGACATGCACCCGCTGGACGCCGCGGCCGGCGAGGGACTGGACCGCAAGCGTGCCGCGCAGGAGACGCACGGCCTGGGCTACTGCAACATCACCAAGTGCTGCACCGAGGTCTGCCCCGAGCACATCCGGATCACCGACAACGCGCTGATCCCCCTCAAGGAGCGGGCCGTGGACCGCAAGTACGACCCGCTGGTCTGGCTGGGGAAGACGATCCGTCGGCGCCGCTCGGGGTGACGTCCCCGGCGCGGGGCGCGCTGCTCAGAACAGGCTGAGCAGCGCGTCCGCCGGGTCCACCGGCTCGGTGTCGCCGTCGGGCAGGTCCAGCTCGAACCAGACGGTCTTCCCTCGGGGTGTGCGGCGGCTGCCCCAGCCCCGGCTGAGGAGGCCGACCAGCTGCAGGCCGCGGCCGCCCTCGTCGGTGTCCCGCGCGCGGCGCCGCCGCGGCTGGGCGAGATCGGCGTCCCAGACCTCGCAGACCAGGGTGCGGTCCAGCAGCAGGCGGAGCCGGATGTCGCCGTGGCCGTGCCGCAGCGCATTGGTGACCAGCTCGCTGACCAGCAGCTCCGTCGTGTCGACCAGGGCTTCCAGGCCCCAGTCGGTGAGCTGGTCGCGGGCCAGTTCGCGGGCGCGGGCGACCGAACGGGCCTCGGGCGCGAGGCTCCAGTCGCCCACCGCGTCCTTGGGCAGGCCCTGCACCCGGGCCATCAGCAGCGCGATGTCGTCCTCGCCGTGCCGGGTGTCCAGCGCGGAGAGCACGTGGTCGCAGGCGTCCTCCAGCGGCCGGCCCGCCGCCGACAGGGCCGCGCGGAACGCCTGCAGCCCCTCGTCGAGCGGATGGTCCCGGGACTCGACCAGACCGTCGGTGTACAGGGCGAGCAGCGCCCCGTCCGGCAGCTCGACCTCGGTCTCCTCGAAGGGCTCGCCGCCGACGCCCAGCGGCATGCCGGGCGGTACGTCGAGAAGCAGGGCGTCCTCGCCCTCCTCCACCAGGACGGGCGGCAGATGGCCGGCGTTGGCGAACGTACAGCGCCGGGTGACCGGGTCGTAGACGGCGTACACGCACGTGGCGAGGTAGACCTCGGAGAGGTCGGCGGCGCGGTCGGTGCGCCGGGAGCCCACATGGGCGCCCGCGCCCGCCTGCGCTCCGGCCTCCGCGCCGGTCCCGGAGCCCGCGTCCGGTCCGGCGTCGCCCGCGGCTCCGCGCCCCCGCGGGCCCGAGCGCGCCCCGCTGCCCGTGGCGCCGAGCCCGCGCGCGATCTCGTCGAGCGCCGAGAGCACCTCGGCGGGCTCCAGGTCCAGCAGGGCCAAGGTACGTACCGCCGTACGGAGTTCGCCCATGGCGACCGCGGCGCGCAGGCCGCGGCCCATGACGTCGCCGACGACCAGCGCCGTGCGGTGGCCGGGCAGCTCGATGACGTCGAACCAGTCGCCGCCGACCTCGGTGGCGGTCGTACCGGGCAGATACCGGCAGGCGATGTCCAGGCCCGCCGCCTCGGGGTCGCCGGGCGGCAGCAGGCTGCGCTGGAGGATCAGGGCGCGCTCGTGCTCGCGGCGGTACAGCCGGGCGTTGTCGATGCAGACGGCGGCGCGCGCGGCCAGCTCCACGGCGAGGGCGGTGTCCCGCTCGCCGAAGGACTCGCTGCCCTTCGTACGGGAGAACTGCACCAGGCCGACGACGGTGTCCCGGGCGACCATGGGCACGGCGAGCGTGGAGTGCACGACGGCGCTGCCCAGTTCGGGCCGCTCGTCGGTCTCCCGGCCCGGGATGATCTGTGCCTGGGCGGTACGGAGCGCGCCCGCGCAGGGGGAGTTGAAGGGGAAGCGGTGCACCGCGCCGACCGCGACCGTGCCGTCGTCGTCCGCCGCGTCCCCGCCGGGCACGCCGCCGCTGCCGCCCTGGGGCAGCGGCCCGTCCGACACGGCGCTGGCGAAGGCGACCCGGCGCAGCTCCGCGCTGCCGTCGGTCATGCCGGGCGGCGCCTCGTCCCCGGCCAGCAGCCCTTGGTAGAGGTCGACCGAGGCCAGGTCGCAGAACTGCGGTACCGCGACGTCCAGGAGCGTGCGCGCGGTGGTCTCCAGGTCCAGGGAGTTGCCTATCCGCGCCCCGGCCTCGTTCAGCAGCGCGAGGTTCCGGCGGGCGTTGGCGGCCTCCCGCTCGGCGCGGCGGCGCCCGGTGACGTCGGAGGCGAGCGCGGCGACGCCGATGGGGCGGCCGCTGGCGCTGTGCAGCCGGTACAGCGACACCGACCAGCGGCGGCGCTCCTCCTCGCCGTGCGGGGTGCCGACCAGTTGCATCTCGGCGACCGGCTCACCGGTCTCCAGGACCCTGCGGAGCGCGGCGTTGAGCCGGTCGGCCTCGGGGCGGGGGAGGTAGTCCTCGGGCGCCGCGCCGCAGAAGCTGTTCGGCGTGCCGCCGAAGACGGTGGCGAAGCGCTCGTTGACCCGGCGCAGCCGCAGGTCCGTGCCGAAGAGCATGAAGCCTATGGGGGACTGTCCGAAAACCGCCTGCGCGGCGGCCAGATCGGTCTCGATGCCGCGCAGCGCCCGCACGTCCACGACGAGACAGACCGCGGCGCGCTCGCCGCTGCCGGTCTCGGACGGCATGACGTAGATCTCGGCGAGGCCGTCGACGGGGGCTTCCGAGCCCGTGCGGTAGGGCACCAGGCCGGTCCACTCGCGGCCGTCGAGGATCTCGCTGACCGTGCGGTGGCCGGCGTCGCGCAGCTCGCGCGGGACGAAGGCCTCCACGGGGTCCTGGCCGATGGCGTCCTTGGCGGGGATGCCCAGCATGTCGGCGGCGCGGCGGCTCCACTGCTCGATGCGGCCGTCGGGCCCGAGGGCGAAGGACGCGACACGGATGTAGTCATAGATCGATCCGGGCGCGCTGCTCTGCCAGACCGGCGGACCGTCCGGTACAGCCGTACGGTCCGACCCATCCCTCATCGCAGGGTGTTCCTCACCCGCTGACATCTCGCTCACGAGCCCCGTCCCCTCCAGCTCATCGTGCCCGGACCGGACAGGCCGAGTATCCAGCAACACGGCTATCCGGAACACGGTCTTCACGATCACAGCACAGTCTCGATCGCAGGTCATCGACAAGATCTCGATGAATTCGCAACGATCGTGACCCACCCTGACTCATAACCAGCCACGGTGCGCTCCAACCTCCCCACCAGGCACGAAGCAGTGATTTCTGCCCACGGACCGCAGGGGGCGCGGCCGTCCGGCGTGCCTCAGCCGGTCTCGGCGAGCTCGAACCACACCGTCTTACCGCTCCTGCCCCGTCGGGTGCCCCAACGACGGGCGCTGCATGCCACCAGCTGCAGCCCCCGGCCGCCCTCGTCGTCGGGGGCCGCCGTGCGCTCGCGGGGCGGGTCGGGCAGCGGGTCGGACACCTCCACGAGGAGGTCGCCCCCGCGCAGCCGGACGATGCGTACGCCGATCGGCCCGCTGGCGTACCGCAGGGAGTTCGTCACCAGTTCGCTGACCAGGAGGACGGCCACGTCCACCGCCGGCTCCAGATCCCAGTCGTGCAGCGTCTCGCGGACCATGGCGCGGGCCGTACGGACCACGCCCGGCTCGGCGGGAAAGCTCCACTCCGCGATCGGGGGGACCGCGGCCGTACCGAGGCGGCGGGCCTGCGACGCAGGAGACCCCGGGGGCCCTGCCGCTGCGCTGTCGCTCACGCCGATCACTTCCCCAGCCCGATGCTCCCCCGGCGGTTTTGTACATTTTGAGGGGGGTTAATCAGCACATACCCGATATCAGGGCCGGGTTATCGCCCCAAGAGGGTCATCGCGGTGCATCGTGGCGCGAACGGCGTAGCCGATCAGCCGAGCGCCCCCTGCCTCGTGAGCCTGCGCACGGCCTCCGCCACGGCCGGCCGGTCCTGGTCCAGCCAGTCCACCGCCCCCTCCTCACCGGGCGCCAGCCAGCGCAGCACATCGTGGTCCTGCAACGGCCGCGGAGTGCCGGAGACCAGCCGTACGGTCCACACCTGGAGCACCAGTCCGGGCTTCAGCGGCCACTCCCCCGGGATGCGCGCCAGCGGTTCCACCGCCACGCCCAGCTCCTCGCGCAGCTCCCGCACGAGCGCCTGCTCGGGCGTCTCGCCCTCCTCGACCTTGCCGCCGGGCAGCTCCCAGCGGCCGGCCAGCTCCGGCGGCGCACTCCGCCGCGCGGCCAGCAGCCGACCCCGGTCCAGCACCGCTCCGCCCACCACCACGCGTACCGCACTCATGCGCCGCAGCTTATGCGGCCCCGCTCCCCTTCCTCCCCGGGCCCTGCGGCCTCAGGCGGTGGCGCGGTCGACCCGCTCGACCACGTAGAGCCGCTGGTGTCCACGGTCGTCGAGCCGGTCGGCGACCTGTTCCGCCTCCGCGCGCGTGGCATACCGGCCGACGCGGTAGCGGTTGCCGTTGTCGTCCTCGCGGATGACCAGCCACGGCAGTACGACGCCACTGTCGGTCATCGCGCTCCTCCGTCCGCCGTCCTGCGCGCGGTGGCGCGCCCGTCCTGCACTAACACCGAAAACCCGTTCCGCATATGCCCGAGCCTACGCCCGACCTTCACGCAACGGATACGTCTTTGCACAAAGAGACACCGAACCGGCCATGCCACCGTCCACATGCGATAACAGGCGTCTCTCGCACCACGGACGGACGGCCCGGAAGACCCACGCACGACGGCCGCCCGGCACCGAGGAGGTGCCGGGCGGCCGGGCGGTGTGCGGGCGGCGGATCAGGCGCCGGCGCCGACCTTCTCGGCCGGGCCGCGGCCCTCGCCGTCACCGTCGGTGGCCGCGTCCCGCTCGGCGGCGGCCAGCGCCTCGGTCTCGGCCGCCACGAGCGAGGGGTTGCGCCAGGAGCTGCGGACGCCCCAGTAGTAGAACGCCAGGGCGATCACCACGACGACGGCGAGGTCCACGCCCTGCGGGATGAAGCCGCGGCCGCCGAACTCCGTGCCGCCGCAGTACGACACCGCGGCCATCACCAGGAGGTACGCCACCATCCAGGAGCCGGCCTTCAGGTGCGGCTTCAGCTCGGCCCACGGCTTGCGCAGCTCGTACCAGGCCCAGACCGGCAGGCCGACGGCCATGATCAGGATGACCTTGCCGGTGAGCGGCCAGCGGCCCCAGTACAGGACCAGCGAGCCGAAGACCATCGCGATCGGCGCGATGACGGGCATGGCACGCAGCTGCACCGGGCGGCGCAGGTCGGGCGAGAGGCGGCGCAGCGACATCACGGCGACGGGGCCGGTGATGTAGGAGATGACCGTCGCGATGGAGACGATCTCGGCGAGCGAGCCCCAGCCGCGGAAGACCGCGAGGAACAGGAACGCGATGACCAGGTTGAGGACCAGGGCCGGACGCGGCACACCGGTCTTCTTGTCGACCTTGCCGAAGATGCCGGGCAGGTGGCCGTTCTCCTGCACGCCGTGGATCATGCGCGAGGTGGTGGCGGCGTAGATCATGCCGGTGCCGGACGGGGAGATGAAGGCGTCCGCGTACAGCAGCATCGCCAGCCAGTTCAGACCCCAGGCGAGCGAGAGGTCGGCGAGCGGGGAGTTGAAGCCGAGCCCGGCCCAGCTGCCGGCCTTGGACAGGTCCTGGGCCGGGACGCCCATCAGGAAGGCGACCTGGAGCGCCAGGTAGATGACCAGCGCGATCACGATGGAGAGGATGACCGCCTTGGGCAGCGACTTGCCCGGGTTGCGCGCCTCGGCCGCCATGTTCAGCGGGGACTGGAAGCCGTTGTAGGCCCAGACGATGCCGGAGAGGGCGACGGCGGTGAAGACCGCGCTCCAGCCGTTCGGGGCGAAGCCGCCGAACTGCTTCACGTTGCTGGTGTCGAAGTGCGCCAGCATGAGCGCGCCCGCGGTCATGATCGGGACGACGACCTTGAAGACCGTGATCGCGGTGTTGGTCTTCGCAAACAGCGTGATCGCGAACCAGTTCAGGAAGAAGTAGAAGACCAGCAGCACGCTGGCGAACGCGACGCCGGAGCCGGTGAGCTCCTTACCGTCGTACAGGCCCTGCGCCCAGCCGAAGTCCCAGGAGCTCATGTACTGGACGGAGGCGGTCGCCTCACCGGGGATGACGGAGACGATCGCGATCCAGTTGGCCCAGGCGGCCAGATAGCCGGCCAGCGAGCCGTGCGAGTACTGGCCGTACCGGACCATGCCGCCGGCCTTGGGGAACATCGCGCCCAGCTCGCTGTAGGTGAGGGCGATGGTGAGGGCGACGACCGCGCCGATGACCCAGGCCAGGATGGCGGCGGGGCCGGCGATGGCGGCGGCCCGCTCGGCCCCGAACAGCCAGCCCGAGCCGATGATCGACCC
Source organism: Streptomyces sp. NPDC050806 (assembly GCF_055586425.1). NCBI lineage: Bacteria > Bacillati > Actinomycetota > Actinomycetes > Kitasatosporales > Streptomycetaceae > Streptomyces > Streptomyces sp. NPDC050806. The sequence continues at coordinate 195,986 of NZ_JBVJIF010000012.1, forward strand.
AAGTCCCGTGGCCGTCAGGGCGATGGTCCCGAGGGACCTGCGGTAGTTCGAGGAGGAGCCCTGCTCCGCGCTCGAGGTCTTCGGCGTGCTCAACGTGCTTGGTCTCCTGATCTTCCCCCACGGCCGTGCACAAACTTCGCCATCGTAAAAGCGAAACGGAAGATCGGAATCCAAGGAAGGGTCAAATACCCCTGCTCACTGAGGGGGTGTGAGTTTTTCAACATCACCTTCCACCCGGCAAATACGGACAAATAGCCACAGAAGGGCCGCCGGAGTGGGAGGTTACGTGCCGGTACGCACGGTGAGCGGCGGAAGTTGGGCATTCCGGCGCATCGCGACGCCTGCCGCCGGCCCTGCTCACCGGCGGGCCGGACTCACTTCACGGGCAGGTGGTACGCGACCCGGTGCCGGTCGGCGAGCATGACCACGTCGGCGGTCTCCACGGGGCGACCGCCCGCGTAGTACGTCCGCGAGACGACCAGGACCGTATGCCCGGGAACCCCGCCCAGCGCCATGGCCTCCTCGGCCAGCCCCGGCCGCGCCCCGACCTCCTCGACGACGTTGTCAACGATCAGATCGATGGCGGCCATCCGCTCGACCACCCCGCGCCCGGCCAGCGGCCCCTCCTCGGGCAGCATCACGGGGGTCCGCCCGGTCACCTCCAGCGGCTCCCAGGAGGTGGAGAGCATCGTCGGCTCACCCTCGGTACGGAAGAGGTAGTGGGTGCGCATGACCCGCTCGCCCGGCCTGATGCGCAGCCGGTCGGCGACGGCCTCGCTCGCCTCGTCCTGCTCGCTGCTGGACTCCCAGGTGCCCTTGATCTTCTCGTCCGACTGCTCCTGGCGGAACGGCGTCGCGCCGGCCCCGGTGCGGTAGCCGGCGCGGGCGACGCGGCGCTGGGCGGGGCGCTCCCGGACGTAGGTGCCCGATCCCGAGCGGCCCTCCACCAGCCCTTCGGCCATCAGCACCTTGCGCGCCTCCAGCGCGACGGTGTCCGAAACGCCGTACTCCTCGCGGATGCGGGCCTGTGACGGGAGGCGAGTGTGCGGCGGCAGCACGCCGTCGACGATCTTCTGACGCAGGTCACCGGCGACGCGAAGGTACGCGGGCTGCTCACCGAAAGGCACATGCCCTCCCAAGGGCTTGACAGTCAGCAACAGCGTGGCAACCCACCGTTGCCACCCGCAAGCCTGGGCCACTTATTCACCCGATGTGATGAAACGCAGCTCAGCAGGCATACGAGTGGGGTCCCGCGCGCCCCGGCGCACGCCTCGGCCGGGCGCCGACACCCCTCGTGAGCCCGCGAGATCGGCGCGTCCCTCGCGTCACCGGCGCCCTCCCTCCCCTCATTACGCATATGCATCCGCACACCCCCTCGCAAGTGCAGACGCATCCGCACCATCCGGCCCTCCTGTGCCCGCCCCACGACCGTCGAGGATCGGCCGCACCGCACGGGCCGGTTTCCGGCCATCTCCCCGGGGCCCCGTGGGAGGATCGGCGGAGGCGTACGCCGCCCGTCGGCACGCCGTTCAGGGAGCCGGCGCACACGTGCGCCGTCCCGGGAAAGGAGCCCCCGTGCCCGCACCCGAACCCACCTCCTCCGGACCGGCCGGCCTCACCCCGCTGCCCGACGACTGGGAGCGCGCCCTGGCGATCGTCGCCCACCCCGACGACCTCGAATACGGCGCGGCCGCGGCGGTCGCCGAGTGGACGGACGCCGGCCGCGAGGTCACGTACCTGCTGGTCACCCATGGCGAGGCGGGCATCGACGGGATCGGCCCGGACGAGTGCGCGGTGGTCCGGGAGGCCGAGCAGCGGGCGAGCGCGGCGGCGGTCGGCGTGCAGAACGTGGAGTTCCTGCACCACCCCGACGGCGTCATCGAGGCCGGGCTGCCGCTCCGCCGCGACCTGGCGGCGGCGATCCGCCGGCACCGCCCGGAACTGCTGCTCACCATCAACCACCACGACACCTGGGGCGGGGTGCACTGGAACACGCCCGACCACCGGGTGGTCGGGCGGGCCGTCCTGGACGCGCCGGGCGACGCGGGCAACCGCTGGATCTTCCCCGAACTGTTCGAGGAGCACGGGCTCGCGCCCTGGAACGGCGTGCGCCGGGTGGCGGTGGCGAGCTCACCGCACCCCACGCACGCCGTCGAGGTCGGCCCCGGCATCGAGCGCGCCATCGCCTCGCTCGCCGAGCACCGCGCGTACATCGAGGGCCTCAACAGCGGGGCGGAGGGCCCGGAGTCCTACGCCCGTCACTTCATCGAGCAGCTGCTCGGAACGGCGGGCGACCACCCGGCCATCACCTTCGAGGTCTTCCCCCGCTGAACGGGGCCCCGCCGACCGGGCGCCGCTCGCTGGAGGCGGTAGCCGGCGGGGTGCGGTCGGTCGGCGGCACCACTCCGGCATCGGACCAGAACCGGATGGTCTTCACGCTCAGACCGGTCAGCCGGGACAGCTCACCGATGCCCAGGAGGGTGTCGTCGTTCATGTCCACACCCTGGAGTCTCCCGCGGCTGGAGACTCAAGTCCTGCGTCACGTGACCGCGCGGACGCGGTTCGAGGCAGTCCGGCGTCACGTGGCCGCGCGGACGTGGTTCGCGGCGCGTTCCGCCTCCCGGACGACCGCTTCGGTATCGACGCCGACCAGCTCGCCGCGTGCCTTGCGCGGCTGCCCGTCGACGAAGACGTACGAGACGTTCGGCGGCTGGCCGTTGAGGACGATCTGGCTGACCCAGTCGAAGCGGGGCGCGAAGTTGAGGGTGCCGGGGTCGAGGACGAGGACGTCGGCGCGCTTGCCGGGCGTCAGGGAGCCGACCGTGTCGGCCATCCCGATGCACTCGGCGCCGCCCAGCGTCGCCATCCGCAGCACGGCCGGGATCGTGGGGTGGATCTCCGCGTCCTCGTGCCGGGCCCGCTGCAGCCCGACCGCTGCCTTCATCACGTTGAACATGTCGGAGGTGTCGTTGGTCCCGCCGTCGTGGCCGAGTCCGGCCCGGATCCCGCGCCGGTGCATCGCGGGCAGCGGCATGATGCCGGAGGCCAGCCGCATGTTGCTGAGCGGGCAGTGCGCCACCCGTACGTCGTGGTCGGCGGTGAGCGCGATCTCCTCGTCCGTGAGGTGGATCGCGTGGTTCATCAGCAGCCGGGGGCCGAAGGCATCCGCCTCGCGGAGCGAGCGGATCGGGTCGTCGGCGCGGTCGTCACGGTGTTCCAGGACGTGGGAGTTGAGCATGGTGCCGAGGTCGTCGGCGACCTCCCGGAAGCGGCGCAGCTCCGGTACGGCCCGCATGCCCGCGTGCACCGAGACCTGCGCGGAGGCCAGCGGCAGCGGGTCCAGCAGCTCCTTCTTCACCCGGGGTATCAGGTCGATGGTGCCGGCGTTCTGGGTCATCGCGTACACGAAGCGCAGGCCGGTGTCGTCCAGCGCCCGTACGTACTGCTCGCTGGTGTCGTACGGGATGGCGTGCACCCAGTCGACGAGGGTGGTGACACCGGCCTGGAGTGCGTCCAGGGCGGCGAGGTGGACGAAGCGGTACATGTCCGCGGGGTCGATCTTCGGGAGGGTGGCGCGGTTGCAGGCGGCCAGCCAGCCGTTCAGGTCCTGGTCGGCGCAGCCGCCGCGGATGCTGGACTGCCACAGGTGGTTGTGCAGGTCGACGAAGCCGGGCAGGACGAGGCTGCCGCGCGCGTCGATCACCCGGGCGCCCGCCGGTGCCGTCAGCCCGTGGCCCACCGCGGCGAGCCGGCCGCCGCGCATCAGCACGTCCGCGTTCTCCAGGGCGCCCAGCTCGCCGTCCCCCACGTCCGGGTCCATGGTGAGCACGAGGTCGGCGCCGCGCAGGAGGGTGCCGCGCCCGCCGTCGCCGGGTCTCGGCGGTGCCTCCGGCCGCGGCGCCGCGCCGGCGATGCCCGTGGCCAGCGGCACGCTTCCCAGACCTGCCAGAACCGTTCTGCGCGTCAGTTTCGGAAAACTCATTCCGTCGTTGTACCGCGGGTAACACTCGCCCCCGAGAGGCGACTTCCAGCCAACTGACTCTCTGTCAGTTCTACCGAACGGACCGGCCGGGACCTCGTATCAATGCGCGAGCCGACCGTACGTCAGGAGTCCGCCGAGCCGTCCCGCAGCAGTCGCCGCACCGTCGCGAGCGAGCTGCGCGACGCGCGCGTCCACACGGCGCTCACATACACGTGCTCGCCCTCCGGCTCGAAGGTGAACGTTCCGCCGTTCCCGGCCGCCGCCAGCCGCTCGGCCAGCAGCCGCGCGTCGGCGGCGAAGAGGTCCCGGCCGCCCTGGAAGACGTGCACCGGAGGGAGCCCGGCCAGGTCGGCGAACTGGGGACTGAGCAGCGGGTCGCGCGGATCGGTGCCGTTCGCCCACAGCCGCCCCGCCTCGATCAGGTCCCCGGTGCGCAGCAGCGGGTCGAGTGGTTCGAGGGTGGGCAGCGCGGGATGCGACATGGTGAGGTCCAGCCACGGCGAGAACAGCAGCACCTGGCGGGGCCGGCCGGCGCCCGTGTCCCGGTATGTGAGTGCCTGGCCGAGCGCGAGCCCGCCGCCGGCCGAGTCGCCCCCGAGCGTGACGGCGCCGGGCCCCGCCTCGGCGCACAGGCCCTCGTAGACCGCGCGCAGCAGGGCGTACGCCTGCCGCGCGTCGCCCTCGGGCGCGAGGCGGTAGAGCGGGACGGTGAGGGTGACGCCGGTGTCCTTGGCGGCGTGCTGGAGGAGCCACCAGTGGGCCTCCTGCAGCGGGAAGGCGTACGCGCCGCCGTGCGTGTAGAGCAGGTGCCGGCCGGTGGCACCGCGGCGCGGGGTGAGCCGCAGGACCGGGCGGCCGGCAACCACGGAGCGGGTGACCGCGTACCGGGCGCGCAGCGGGGCGGGGACCGGTGCGGCCTCCTGGGCCGGTGCCTCCGAGACCGTCCGCCGCGTCCCCGCCATCCGTCACGTCATCCCTTCGCCGTGCCTCTCACCGGGCCTCGTCCGGCGCCCCCGCCACGGGTGCGGCCCCGGTGCCGGCGGCGTCCTCGGCGCCATCCTTCGTGCGGCCCGCCGCGGAGTCCAGGAACCCCGCCGCCAGCGCGGCGAAGTCCGCCGCCCGTTCGATCTGTGGCATGTGCCCCGTGGCCGGGAAAAGATGGCTGCGGGCGTGCGGCAGCGCGGCGACCGCTGCGTGGAAGTGCTTGACCGGCAGCACCTTGTCCGCGTCCCCCCAGACGACCAGCGTGGGCACCCGGGCGGCCGCCGTCCGTGCCAGCAGGGCGCGGCGCCAGCCGGGGTACGTCCCGAGGACGGGCACGCCCAGGCTCAGCAGCGTGGCGACGAACGTGCCCCGGAAGTCCGGCTGCCCGCCGACCTTTCCCGCGTGCCGGATCAGCTCCTCGGTGGCGTGCCGGGGGTCGTGGAAGAGGTCCCGGTTGACCTGGACACCGGCCGCCCTCGCCCGTCCCCGGAACCGCCTGCCGACCCCGGGCAGCGCGGCCAGCACCGCGTACCCCATCGAGCCCAGCGAGAGGTTGGCCTCGCGTCCGAAACCGGCGCTGTTGGCGAGCACGAGGGTGGCCACCCGGCCGGGGTGCTCCGCGGCGACGGTCATGGCGACCGCGCCGCCGAGGGAGTTGCCCATCAGGTGTACGGGCCGCCGCTCGTCCAGCGTGTCCAGTACCCCGACCACGGCCCGCGCGAAGGCGGTGAGCCCGGCGCGGCCCGGCATGCGGCGGGTCAGCCCGAAGCCGGGCAGGTCGGTGCTGAGGACCCGGTACCCGCGCGCGGCGAGCAGGTCGTGGGTGAGCTGCCAGTCCTCCAGGCTGCGGGCGATGCCGTGCAGCAGCACGACCGGCGGGCCGTCGGCCGGGCCGCTGACGCGTACCCGGACGGGGTGCCCGGCGACGTCCACGTATGTCGCGTCGGCGGCGGTCACTTGGCGGCCTCCGCCCGCGTGTGCGCCTGCGGCCGGCCCGGCGCGTGCCCCGGCGCTCGGCCCGGCGCCTGCGGCCGGCCGCGCACCGCCGCGCGGGGCGTGGGCTTCAGCGAGCGCCGGAGGTTGGTGCGCATCGTCGTGGCGGCGTCGAGCACGTAGTTCTGGCGTACCTTCCACGGCCCCCGGTCGCCCTGGCGCGGGAAGGCGTCGATGGAGCGCTTGACGTACCCGGCGGCGAGGTCGAGGAGCGGGCGTTCGGCGAGCGGCCGGCCCGGTTCGGGCACCACGGCCGCGTAGTCGTTGCGGTCCATGAAGTTCAGGACCTTGCACACCAGCCGCGAGGTGAGGTCGGCGCGGAGCGTCCAGGAGGCGTTGGTGTAGCCGATGCAGACGGCGAAGTTGGGCACGCCGGTCATCATCGCGCCGCGCCACACGAACTGCCGCGACAGCTCGACCGGCCGCCCGTCGACCCGCGGCGCGATACCACCGAAGGCGAGCAGCTGCAGCCCGGTGGCGGTGACGACCACGTCCGCCTCCAGCACCTTGCCCGACTTCAGCCGGATGCCTTCGGGCACGAAGCTCTCGATGTGGTCGGTGACGACCTCGGCCCGGCCCTGCTTCAGCGCCTTGAAGAGGTCGGCGTCCGGCACCGCGCACAGCCGCTGGTCCCAGGGGTCGTACGACGGTGTGAAGTGGTCCCGCACCGCCTGCTCGTCCTTCAGGACCCGGGTGTTCAGGCGGGTCAGCAGCTTCCGTGCGGCCTGCGGGCGGCGTCGGCAGAACTGGTAGAAGCCGATGCCGAAGAGGATGTTCTTGGTGCGGACGGCGCGGTGCGCCACGCCCGCCGGCAGCGCGCTCCGCAGCTTGTCGGCGATCCGGTCCCGGCCCGGTACGGCGCTGATCCACGTCGGTGTGCGCTGCAGCATCGTGACCCGGTCGGCGCGCCCGGCCATCGCGGGCACGAGCGTGACAGCGGTGGCCCCGCTGCCGATGACGACGACGCGCTTGCCCGCGTAGTCCAGGTCCTCGGGCCAGAACTGCGGGTGCACGACGGTCCCGGTGTAGCTCTCGATGCCGGGGAACTCCGGCGCGTGCCCCCGCTCGTAGTCGTAGTACCCCGCACAGGAGTACAGGAAGTCGCAGGTCAGAGTGGTGCGTACCGGCTCTCCCGGCGCTCCCTCCGGTCGCCGCTCGACGGTCAGTGTCCACCGCGCGTCCTCGGTCGACCAGTCCGCCGAGACCACCTTCGTGCGGTAGTGGATGTGCCGGTCGATGCCGAACTCGGCGGCCGTCTCCTTGATGTACCGCAGGATCGAGGACCCGTCGGCGATGGACTTCGCGTCCCGCCACGGCTTGAAGGGATAGCCGAGGGTGAACATGTCCGAGTCCGAGCGGATGCCCGGGTACCGGAAGAGATCCCAGGTCCCGCCCATGGAGTCGCGGGCCTCCAGGAGCGCGTACGACCGGCCGGGACATTCGGTCCGCAGCCGGTAGGCGGCGCCGACGCCGGAGAGGCCGGCGCCGACGATCACGACGTCGAGGTGCTCGGGGAGCGGGCGCCCGTCGGACGGGCGCTCGGAGGTCGGCTGCGAGCCTGCGGAAGTCGTCATGGTCATAGTCTGCGGAACGCGCCCGGCGGCATTCTTGACTTCACACGACACGTATTTGACCCTGAACGACATGCCTCTGCCCCTTTCCCTGCCCCTGAACGACATGTCAGCGATCAGGGCGGCGCACCCGTGATCGGGCCGGCATGTCGGTGATCAGGTCGGCGGGGCTGCGCGGCTTCCGGGCGACCGTCGCCGAGCTGGGCGGCAACGCCGAGGAGTACGCCACGGCCGCCGGCCTGCCCGTCGCGGCGCTGGACACCGACGACCTGCTGGTCGACGATCTCGCCGTGACCGAGGTCCTGGAGCTCGCCGCCGCCGCGCTGGACCGCCCCGACCTCGGGCTCCGCGTCGCGTCCCGGCAGGATTTCGGCATGCTGGGCGCGCTGGCCCTGGCCATCCAGAACTCCCCCACCGTCGCCGACGCCCTCGAATGCACCTCGCGCTATCTCTTCGTCCACGCGCAGGCCCTCAGCCTCAGCCTCGAACCCGACCCGTACGACGCGCCCGGCATCGCCGCGCTGCGCTACGGCCCGCACCCCGGCCTCCCGGCCCCCGTCCAGGGCACCGACCTGGGCCTCGGCTTCCTCCACCGCGCCATCCAGTTCCTCGTCGACGGCCCGTACGGCCTGCGCACCGTCGAACTCCCCTACCGCCCCGCCGCGCCCCTCGCCGCCTACGAGGAATTCTTCGGCGCCCCCGTACGCGTCGGCCGCCCCGCCGCCCTCCTCCGCGTACCGAGGAGCCTCGGCGGTCGGCCGCTCGCGGGCGGCGACGAACACCTGCGCCAGCTCGCCCTGGCCTTCCTCGCGGAACGGGCGCCGGAGGAGCGGGCCAGCCTCGTCCCCCGGGTCCGCGGCGCGGTGCAGCATTCGCTGGGCACGGCCCCGCCCGACATCGGCGCGGTCGCCCGCCTGCTCAGCATCCACCCGCGCACCCTGCAGCGCCGGCTGCGCGAGGAAGGCACGACGTACGCGGCGATCCTCGACGACGTACGCCGCCAGGCGGCCCGCCACTACCTCACCGGCACCGCCCTCCCCATGACCCAGATCGCCGCCCTCCTCGGCCTCTCCGAACAGTCGGCCCTGAGCCGGTGCTGCCGCCGCTGGTGGGGAGTGTCGCCGACGGCCGTACGCCGGGGCGGCGGCGCGGCAGCTGCCGACCGGGGACAGGCGTCTGTCGCGCAGGGGTAAGCGTCTGTCGCGCAAGGTCAAGTACGGTGCCGCCCTCCCCGGGCAGACTGGTGCCGCCCGGGGACCGCCCCGCCGCCGGCCGCACGGCCGCCGAGCCCCTTGGAGGAGCCCATGCCCGCAGCTCTCGCCCCCTACCGGTTCGCCGGCGGCACCGCGGTCCTGACCGGCGCGGCGAGCGGAATGGGCGAGCACATGGCCTACGGCCTCGCCGCGCGCGGCAGCGGCCTCGTCCTCATCGACCGGGACGCCGACCGGCTGGCCACCGTCGCCGACCGGATACGCAAGGACCACCCGGCCCTGCCCGTCGACACGCACGTGGCCGACCTCGCCGACACCGCGGGCCTGGACGCCCTGGTCGCCCGCATCACCGCGGCGCACCCGCGGATCACCCTGCTCATCAACAACGCGGGGGTGGCGCTCGGCGGCCGGTTCGAGCAGCTGACGGCCGAGGAGTTCGACTGGGTCATGGCCGTCAACTTCCGCGCTCCGGTGGCCCTCACCCGCCTCTTCCTCCCGCACCTGCTGCGCACGCCCGGCAGCCACATCGTCAACCTCTCCAGCCTGTTCGGGCTGATCGCGCCGCCCGGCCAGTCGGCGTACGCGGCCAGCAAGTTCGCCCTGCGCGGCTTCAGCGAAGCGCTCCGCCACGAGCTCGCCGACCGCGCCACCGGCGTCACCACCGTCCACCCCGGCGGCATCCGCACCCGTATCGCCGAGACCGCCCGGGTGGCCGCCGGAACCACCGAGGCCGAGATCCGCGCGGGCAAGGAGAGCTTCGCGAAGCTGCTGACCTACCCCGCCGACAAGGCGGCCGAGCAGATCCTGGCCGCCGTCCGCACCCGCCGCCCCCGCCTCCTCATCGCCCCCTCCGCCGTCGTCCCCGACGTGCTCGCCCGCCTCTTCCCCGCCTCGTACATGAGCGTCATGAACCGGCTGCGCCCGTCGGCGGGACGCAGGGCGGCGGGCTCCGCGGGTTCTTCCGCTTCCGCTACTCGCCCCGTTTCCGCCACCCGCTCCGCCTCCTCCCGGGCAGCGAAGTCCTGACGCCCGCTCAAGTCCCCCTCTCCGGTCAATCGCCCTTCTTGGGGCAGGGTTCGTGCTTCCCCGCGCTCCGGGCGCGGGCGTACGCCTCGCCGGTCGCCGTGAGCCACCTGTCCTGCTGCTTCACGCCGGGGCAGAGGAAGGGCGGGAAGTGGACGGCGCGGTACCCGGCGCCGCGCGGCAGCTCGCCGGTGATCTCGAAGGGCTTGTTGCCCGGGCGGCTGAGGACCATCTCCGCCGGGGCGCCGGCCACCTGGTAGTGGATCCGGTACCGCCAGCGGCAGTGGCCCTGCTTCGACGTGGCGTGGATCAGGAACGCCTCGCTCTCGTTCTGCTTGAGCGTGATGTGCTTGGCGTGCGGGCCGGTGAAGTACGCCTCGCTCTTGTCGACGCCCTTGGCGCTCGTGGTGGTCGTCATCATCCTGGGCGTCGGCGAGTCGACGGCCACCTCCAGCGGGATGACGTCCGCCTCGCCCTGGCTCGGGCTGAGTACGAGCGTGCCGCCGAGCGGCGCCGTGCACCGTCCGCCCTCCACCTCGGGCACGATGTCGGTGATCCGCACCTGCTGGGCGGCGCGGCCCTCCAGGGTGACCATCCACTCGGAGTCCCCGACGTCGACGATGTCCGCCTTCTTCCACCAGTCCGGCGTACTGGGCACCGGCGCCGCCGCGGCACCGTCGCCCTTGCCGCCACGGATCACGTACGTGCCGTTCTCCTTGACGTTCTGCACCTCGACGACGTCGATGGCGCCCTCCGGTGAGATCCGGTCCGGCAGCCGGTCGAGCGAGAACACCGACTTCGCCGCGCCGACCAGCACGTCCTGGAACGTCACGGCCGCCACGCTCAGCAGGATCCCGGCCAGCCAGGTGGCGGGGCTGCGCAGAAAGCGCAGCCGGCTCGGGCTCTCCTCGGGGGCGGGCCGGGGCCGGCCACCGCGGCGGACGCTGGCCCGGGTCAGGGCCCCGTTCCCGTTCCTCCGGGCCGCCGGTCGGTTACTGGGCATGGCCGGTTCGTACCTCCTCCGGGGCCGGCTCCGTACCGTGCCCCCGACGTCTCATCACCAGAACGGCCACCAGGCACGCGGCGCCCGTGGCCCAGCCCCACGCCGTGCCGAACCGGACGGCGTCACCGATGGCCAGGTCGAACGACGTGACGGCGTCCGTCGATTCCTGCCGCGGAGCCAGCCACCACGGCAGTGCGCCGTCCTCGTCCTTGCCGCCCACGACGGCGCCCTCCACGACGGCGGCCGCCAACGCGGCGAGCAGCGTCGCGTACCAGCACCGCATGAAGAGGCGCAGCGGGCGGCGGGCGTCGGCGCGCCGCACCACGGCACGCAGCGCCGCCGTCAGCACCACCAGCAGCACGAGGCAGATCAGGAGCGTCGCCAGCCATCCGGTGGTGGTCTCGGTCCGCAGGGGGCGCAGCCGCAGCGCCGGGTAGAGGATCCCGCTCCAGTCGTCCGCCAGTTCCGGCGGCCGGTACGGCAGCCAGAGTTCGGGGTCGAAGGTGAGGGCGGGCTCCTGTTCCAGCCGGCGGACGTTCACGTGCCGCAGGACGGGACCGCCCGCGACCGCCAGCAGCACCGCCGGAATGAGCGCCGCGAACACCGCCTCCCAGCGCTCACGGCGGGTGCCGGGCACCTGCGCCACCGGCTCTTCGTCTCCGTTTTCGCCGGTCACCCGCAGCAGTTCCCGTACCGGCGCCCAGCGCCGCAGGATCCACAGCTCCGCCCACGTCAGAAGCGGCATCCAGGCGAACGAGAGGGCGAACTGCGCGGCCACGCCCGAGCCGCCCGCCTGCCGGGCCAGCACCAGCTGGTCATGGGACGTGGGCAGGTACGTCCACTCCAGCGGATGCAGGACCGGTCCGGTCAGGTCGGCGACCCCCGCGGCCAGCAGCACGGCTCCGAGCAGCGCCAGGCACGTCCCCCACCGCGGCCGCAGCCCCGGCGCGGTCCGCAGTACGGCATAGGTCAGCACGGCGCAGACCACGACGAAGAGGAGCTGAGGCAGCCACCCGCCGACATGGTCGGGGTCGCGTACGACGAACCCGACGGCATCCAGGCCGAGCAATCTGGCCTGCCCGGTGAGACAGAGGTCCTGGACCGCCAGGACCCGGCGGCACACCGGCACGAACCCGAACAAAAAGCCGGCCTGGGCCGCGGCAGAGCTGCCGGCCAGCAGGACGGACAGAACGCGGTTCACCGTGAGATCCCCCGAAAACACATGTCATCAGCGCACACGCACCAGCACGAGCACCGATCAGACCGCTCACCAGTCTGCCCTACGCACCGCACGCGCACCATGCGCAGCTCAGCTCAACTCCGCCGCCCACAGCCCCATTTCCGCGCCCCTCGCACCCGTCCTCACACCCGTCCTCTCACCCTTCCTCTCCCCCGACCCCGTACTTCGCCGCGTACTTGCGGGCGATCTCCAGCTGCTCGCGCTCCATCCACGGCGCGGCGGCCAGCATGTCCGGCAGCGTCCTGCGCTCGGTCGTCACGGCGCGGAACAGCCGCCCGACGGTCACGTCGTGCTCGGGCCGGTCCACCACCTCGACCGCGTCCCCGGCCCGGAACTCCCCGGGCCGTACGACGCGCAGCATCACCCCCGGCGAGCCCGCGAGCGTGAACCGCCGCAGCCAGCCCTTCTCGCCGAGCCAGCCGGCGAACGTACGGCACGGAATCCGGCCGCCCGTCACCTCCAGCACGACCTCGTCCCCGATCCGCCACCGCTCGCCGACGAGCGCGTCGCGCAGGTTCATGCCCGCCGTGGTGAGGTTCTCGCCGAACGCCCCGTCGACGAGCGGCCGCCCCAACTCCTGCTCCCAGTCGTCCAGTTCCTCGCGGGCGAACGCGTAGACGGCCCGGTCGTCACCCCCGTGGAACCGCAGGTCGCAGACCGCGTCCCCGGCCACCCCGCTCGCCCCGACCCCTGCCGGCCCGGGCGCCGCCACCCGCACGGGCCCGCTCACCGGCCGCTTGTCGATACCTGTCGTCCCCGACGGCGCATCGGTGTACTCGACCACCTTCGCCACCCCGACATTCACACTGAGGATCTCCATTCCCCGAATCTATGCCGCCCACCAGCCGAGAAACGCGGCGACCGTGCCGCACGGACGGCGCCCCTCGGGAGATGCCACAGACGGCGCCTCACAGGAGGGGCGGACTCGTCAGGGGCGGACTCGTCAGGGGCACGGGAGGGGCGGACTCGTCAGGGGCACCACGGCACACCGGGGGCATTCCGTCCACCGCGATGAAGTTCCGGTTACGCGCCGGAGGCACCGTCCCGAGCGGCACACGAATGCGCGCAGCCATTAACTCCGCACATGTCCTCATTAGGTACTTTCGTGGCGGCAGCGGCCGTGTCACGGGTGTGCTACGCCCCCCTACCCTCGATTGCACCGCCCATAACGGCTTGATAGACATGACTCCGCTTATGTAGCCGTCCAGCCCGGCAGGGGGAGCCAGATGAAGTTCGACATGGGTTCGCAGGTGCTGTCGACCCTGCAGACGAAGTCGCGGGGATCGAGCGAGGACCTCGGAGGGCTGATCCGCCAGCTCGTGGATGCCGCTGCCCCTCTGGAGGGCAAGTTCAACGGCTCCGGCAAGGCGGCCTTCGACCAGTTCAAGGCCCGCTCCGACGAGATCGCGTCCTCGCTGCAGAGCTCGCTCTCGGGAATCCTCGGCGGCCAGAAGGGCATGGACTCGGCGTTCAGCTCGGGTGACCAGGAGCACGGCGACAACGCCCGCCAGCAGATGTCGTCGGCCAATTTCGACGCGGCCCGATTCGGCGGCCGCTGAGCCACAGGGAATCCGGCCCGCTCGCACCACTGACGACGGGCCGTTGATTCTTCGATCCTTCGACGGGCCCCGGCAGCCGGGACGTCGAGCTGATGGAAATTTCACGGGGAGTGAGTGTTGATGGGTGCTGCGGGTCAGGATCGTCGTTCGTACGACACGGGTGCGTCGGCGGATGCGCAGGGCAATATCCAGACGGTGATTGCGCGGTTGGAGCAGGTGATTACCGCGCGGGACGGTCAGGTGAAGGCGGCGATGGCGGATTTCACCGCCGATGGCGTGGCGGATGAGTACCACGGCAAGGAGCTGCGCTGGAATCGGGCCTCGCAGGAGGTCAAGAACATTATTCAGCTGTTGAGGACGACGCTGGAGAAGAACGACGGGACGGCGCAGCACACGCTGTCCAAGGCGAAGTCCGCGGTGGACAACATCGGCTGACCCGCTTTGGTGGGTGTGGTCGGGCAACGGGGAGCAGGGGTAGCGCATGGCGGGCTGGGATCTGGATCCGCAGGGCATTTCGGGTGTGCTGAAGACGACCGGTGAGTTCGCCGGGAAGATCGAGACGCATACCAAGGCGTACGGGGAGCATCTGCAGTCCGCGGCGACCAGTGCGGGCACCATTGCCGCCGAGGGCGAGGCCCAGGGCGGCGGTGGTGGTAAGGGGGAGAAGCCGGGCGGGGGTCTGGTGGCGCTGGCGTTGTCGCAGTTCTCCGAGCACACCATCAATGATCTGAAGTTCATCGCGATGCGGGCGGGCAAGTCCCTGAACGGGGCGGTGGATGCCACCACCGCCTACACCAACGGGGATCTGGAGATGGCCGCCGAGTCCCAGCGCAAGGCGCTGGGTGCGGTGGATGTGGACCCGACGAAGGCGGGGGTCCAGGAGCGATGAAGATCGAGCTCAAGCCCGATCAGATTCCGCAGTACACCGGGGACC
>NZ_JBVJIF010000013.1:0-203113 GCF_055586425.1 Streptomyces sp. NPDC050806
GCAGCCGACCGGCGCAAACCATGGGAGAAGAAGACCAAGCCCGGAGGGACCTCCCGCCGACCCGCGTCCGCCGAGGGTGCCGGCACATCCGCCCCATCCCGCTCACCCGGCCCAGGGGCCAAAACCGAGCCGCTCCGGCCCCGGACGCCCACGCGGCTCCAGAAACCGGCGGCCCACCACCCGCTACGACATCGGCAAGCCCCTCAAACGCCCCGCGACTATCACCGAACGTGACGGAAGAGGTTAAGGAACAAGCTCACGCACCTCGCCCATCCGTGCGCACGTGCGACTCCCCGAGTCACCGACAAACGACGTCGCGGCTCGCGTACATAGCCACCCCGTCCGTGGCGGCGGCGCCCGGGTATTCGTGGAGGAGGTGCCCCAGCCCCATCGGTGCGGTCAGGCGCCGACGGGTCCCTCGTCGCACAACTCGGCCACGAGCCCGCGCGCACGGCCCTCGTCCGTCCCCGGGATGGAGAACACCACCCGGAAGTAGAGCGGGGCGACCACCCGGTCCAGCACCCGCTCCAGCGAGGGCGTGTGCTCGCCCCGCCGTTCGGCCGCTTCCAGGGCGGCACCGAAGCGGGAGCTCACCCGCTCCAGGCACTCCCGCAGCCCGGCCCGGCGGTCGTCGACGTCCGGCGCCACCTCGGCGCGGAAGAAGGCGACGCCGCCGGGCCGGGACAGATCGGCGAGGGTCCACACCGCCGCTCGTTCGAGGTCCGTGCGCAGCTCGCCGAGCAGCTCTGGCGGTGCCTCCTCCTTGCGACGCGCGGCCACGTCGGCCAGCAGCGCCGAGATCGTCCCCCAACGGCGGTAGACCGAGCTGGGGTTGACGCCGGCGCGGCGCGCCACGGCGGAGAGGGTCACCTTGTCGGCGCCGACCTCCTGCACCAGGTCGACAGTTGCGCGGTGCACGGCGGTACGTACGCGGGCGCTCCGGCCGCCGGGCCGACTGTCTTTGCTTTTGGCGGGCATGACCCCACCTTAAAGCAAAGAGTTGTGCTTTAGCGCCCGGACTGCCTAACCTCCTTAAGGCAAAGACCATTGCTTTTAGCGCTTTCCTTGGAGGACCCATGCCCCCGTACGAGGCCGCCCGCCGGCTCGGCGAACAGTTCCACGCCTCCCTCTCCGCCGGTGACTGGGACGGCATCCGCAGCCTGCTCACCGACGACGTCACCTGGACGCTGCCCGGCGACAACGCCGTCTCCGGTACGGTGCACGGCGCCGACGAGGTCGTGGCCCGGGCGAAGAAGATCGCCTCGTACGGCCTCGACTTCGCGCTGCTGCACATCCTGGTCAGCCGCGACAACGTGGCGCTGTCTTTGCACAACACCGCTCAGCGGGCCGACGCCACGCTGGAGGAGTACCTCGCCACCGTCTGCCGGCTGCGCGACGGCAGGATCGCCGCCATCGAGACCTACCTCTCCGACGTACCCGGCATGAACGCGTTCTTCGTCTGAGTGCCGCCGGCCGGCCGCGGCGACGGAAAGAAAATGCCTGTCGCCGCGGCCGGAAGGGCGCACGCTCCTCCCATGGTCGACATGGCGGAGTTCCGGGCGGCGGTCACCGCGTGGGCGGCCGGCGGTTCCGACGGCCCCGCGCGCGAGCCGGCCGCGCGGCTGCCCGTCCGCACGGCCGTCCTGGACGACGTCGCAACGTCCTGTTGGGAGGCCAGAGGTCTGTTGAGTGTCGCGCGGCCGGACTGAGTCGTCGTGCCGGGGACAAGAAGATGTCGTGGGCACCCACCGCGACCGTGCTTGGCTCGAGCGCGCGCCATCACCGAGGCGAGCAGACGCCCGGGGATGAGCGTGCTGCGACAGGTTTCGCCGACCGGCGCCATCCACTCGGCGAGATGCAGGATGGATTCTCGGCTCACCAGGGGACATGGTCGCCGTTCCGATCGAAAAACGCCAGGCCCTTGCTGTCAAGGTGTGTAAGCAAGACGTCTACCAGGAGCGGGGTGCTCTCTTCCACGGAGTAGGGGGCACCGTCGCCGCCGAGCGCCGTGCGGATCCAGCCCGGAGCCATGAGCAGCAGAGAGCGGTCGGCGTCGGTCTTCCGGGTGGCATAGCTGCGCATGAACATGTTCAAGGCTGCTTTGCTGCCGCGGTAGACCTCGCGCAGTCCGCTGGTGTTGTTGGTGATGCTGCCCTGCCCCGAGGACATGACGCCAATCAGGCCAGTGGGCGTCACCAGGTCGTCAAGCGCTTCGATGACGCGCAGGGGGCTGAGCGCGTTGGTCACCATGATGTCGATGAAGTCCTGGGTGGGGACGGCCCCTATGGGGGTCTGTTCGTTGTTGGTGGTGCCCGCGTTGACGAACAGGACGTCGAGTTGCACTCCGGTCAGACGCTCGTGCAGAGGTATGAGTTCCTCGGGCTTGGTGATGTCGAGGTGTTCGACGCGGACGCGTTCGGGGCGGCGGTCGGCCAAATCGTGCAGCGGGGTGCGGGCGCTGCCGCGAACGGTGCCGATGACCGACCATCCGCGCTCGGCGAGTTCGGCCGCCATGGCGCATCCGAGTCCTCGGGATGCTCCGACGACCAGGGCGGTCCGGGTGTACTCCTCAGTGGGGGACTGCGTCATGTCGCACGTTCTCCTTGTTGTGGGGCGGCTTGAGGTGAGGGACGCGGGGCCGGCCTCTGCTGCACTGGTCTTGGGTCAGGGTGCGAGGGGATCGACGCCGAAGAGGGCCGCGGCGTTGGCCGAGCGGACCTTGTGCCGGTCGGTGTCGGTGGCGAAGTGCTCGAAGAACGTGTCGATCTCTGCTCGGGTGGGCTGCTGGAAGGGATAGTCAGTGGAGAAGATCAGCCGGTCGACGGTCGTCACTGTCAGTGCGTGCTGCAGCAGGGCCGGGTTGAGCATCCCCGACATCGTCAGGAAGACGTTGGTGCGGATGTAGTCCGAGACCGACCGCCGGAGGCCGGCAAGGCGGGCGAGACTGTCGGCGCGGTCGAGCCAGAAGGGAAGCAGCTCACCCCAGTGGCCCAGCACGATCTGCAGGTCAGGGTGGCGATCGAAGGTGCCGCGCAGGATGAGACGCAGTGCCGCAGTCGCCGCCTCCACGTGCCAGCCCCAGCCGAATGTGGCCAACCCGAGTTCCGTCATGGGGTCAAAGCCCCGGTAGGCGGCGGCACGCAGCGCGGCAGAGGGGATCTGCGGGTGAATGAAGACCGGCTGACCGAGGCCGGCGGCAGCAGCGAAGAAGTCATCGTAGGCGGAATCGTCGAGGAACCGGTCGCCGGTGCGGCCATAGACCATGGTCCCCACATGGCCTTGCTGTGCGGCGCGTTCCAGCTCGGCGGCGACATGCCGCGGGGAGGGCAGCGGCAAGGTCGACAGAGAGGAGAAGCGCGTCGGGTGGGTACGGACCGCTTCGGCGGCGGTGTCATTGGCGAGGCGGCTGAGCACAACCGCCTCCTCGGCCGGCAGGGCCTGGGTTCCTGGCGGGGTGAGGGCGAGTACGGCCAGGTCGATTCCCTGGGTGTCCATGGTGGCGATCCGGCTGGCGCCCAGGTCTTCGAGTCGCTGGCCGGCGTCACCGCGCTCGTTGAAGAGGAGACTTTCATCTGGACGGGACGCGGCATTGAGCGCGGAGGTCAACTCCGGCAGCATCCAATGTTCTTCGATGGCGACGACGGGCATGGTCAGTACTCCTTCTGCATTCCGCACGCACACGCCTGTGCGCTGACTGAGAAGTCGGGGGAGCTGCCGGCGACAGAGCTTCGGCAGGTCTGACCCTCACATGCACAACGACACAGGAGACCTCCGATCGTGTCGTGCAGCTCCTCAGCGGGAATCACACGGTGCGTTACCTGTCAGATAATAGCTATCGCATGACAGGCAATATACTGCTGATGTGAACGAGAAGCAGAAGGCCCGACTGTTCGAGCTCGCCGACCTGATCCTGGCGGTCGGTCGACATCTTCATGCAGCCAAGGCGGACCCGGCAGAGGCGTGGACGCCGCTCGAAGCGGCGGTCATGCGCTTCATCGACCACAACCCGGGCGTCACGGCGACGCAGGCGGCCGAAGCCACCCGGCTGATCTCCAGCAACTTCAGCCGGGCGCTGCGCAAACTGGAACAGAAAGGCCTGGTGCGCCGCGAAGCCGACTCAGAAGACGCCAGGCGGGTGCGCCTGTATCCGACTCGGAAGGCTGCTGAAAACCTGCGGCATCTCGAGGACGTCTGGAGCAGCCTGCTGGCCGAGGCCCTCCCTGATGCCGCCGAGGCGGATGCGGCGATCGCCACACTCCGACGCGTCGAGTCGCAACTCATCGGCCGGATCCGCAGCGGCACGCGTCCCTAATGACCAAGCCCTGTCACAGCGCACGCGTACTGCGAGAAGGCAGTCGGCTGCTGATGCTCGATGGCACAGTCAGGCCTGATTGCTCAGGGCCTCACATCTCGATCCTGGCACGCCGCGACTTCACGGAAGCCGCCACGCACGCCGGACCCGAACCGGTCCATCACGACGCCCGATGGAAGGGGGCCGATCTTCAGCAACTGTCCCGCTCCGTCCACGAACTCGCCAAGGGCAGTGCGCTGCCGGCCGTCCATCTGCCGAGACCGCAAGAGCCCGGTGTGCCCTCCGCCGCGGGCTACGCGGAATCCCTGCACCGGGCGCTGTTCGGGCTGGAAACGGCGGTGCGTACAGGGACAACCCCGGCCACCGGACTCAGCGCGGAGCTGCACGACCAGCTCGGCACCGTGCCCGCGGATCCGTCCGCCCCGGAGCGGCGCGCCCAGGACGTCTTCACCCGCGTCACCCGAGCCGTGGAGGACCTGACCGCCGCGGTCGACAGGCAGCACATCCACGGCCGGCACCGAGCAGGCTGATCCGGCCCACAGTTCCGGCCCGTCCGTCGGGCCCGTACCTCAGACCTCCGAGCCGTCCTCGACCAGGCGTCGCAGCGACGGCAGCAGAGCGTCGAGATCCTGTCCGGTACGGAACGCGACAACGGTGGTACCGCCACCGGTGCCGTCCCGGGGGGGCAGGGGCCGGGAAGAGGCCGAGCACCTCACGCATCGCGTCGTCCATCTCCGCGACCGGTTCGGAGGACTCGCCCCGCAGCCACCGGCGCAGCACGTGGTTGTGGGCCGCGACAACATTCGCCGCCATGAGTTCGGCCCGCAACGACTCCGACTCCGCCGGGTCGCCCATCCAGTCCGCGATGAATTCCCGAAAGAGCCGCTGATAGCGGGCCACACTGGCGATCTCCCGGTCGCGGAGCGCAGAAACCTTGCTGGTGAGCGCGTACCGCCGCCGCGCGAGATCCACCTCATCGAGGTAATGCAGCAGCACCAGACGAACCGCGTCGGACACGGCGACCAGCGCCGTGCGGTTGCTGGAGGTCGCCAGCCGGTCCCTGATCAGCGCGAGCAAGCGGTCGTCCTCCTCGCCCACCAGCCGAAGTTCATCGACCGCGCGGCAGCCCACGGCATCGACCTCCAGCTCTCCGGCCACACCCACGGCGGCCAGATCTGGCCCTTCCACTACTTGGTCCGCCTCGATCAACCAGCCCTCGCCGGCCTCAGCCACCACGGCACCCGCACCCTCCTCTACACCAGCCGCGGCACCGGCTTCTGGGGCCCACCCTTCCGCGTCTTCGCCCCCAGCGAGATCACCCTGCTCGTACTCCGCTCCCCGCAGCAGTCCCCCTCGTCCCAGTAGTGCTTCGTTGGGTTCTGGTTCTGGCTCCGGTCAGTGGTCGGCCGCAGGTGATGCAGGTTCCTGTCCAGCACCGCAGGAGGTCCTGCAGGGCGTCGAGGGTCTGGTAGAGGGTGGGCCGGTGTGTGGGCTTTTGGGTCCAGGCGCCCAGGCGCCGGAGGGTGAGGAAGGCCTGGGCGGCGGTGACGAGGGTGACGTGGTGGTGCCGGTCGCGCCAGGTGCGGCCTTCGAAGTGGTCCAGGCCCAGGCCGTTGCTGCAGCGCCTGCATGTTCCCGTCCGGCGGCCGATCCGTCATCGGCTGGAGCGACTTGCGCCGCCCGTCCAGCATCAGACCCGCGGATGTTGTTCGGAAGGGTTGGTGACGCGGCTGGCGGGAGTGTGGCCGCCGGTCCCGGCGTGGGGTCGGTGGTAGTTGTACCAGTGAGTGCAGCCAGTCAGGGAAAGCAGCCTGGCGTTCGGCGTCTGAGCGCGTAGGCCCATCCGTAGTTTGTTCGCCCAGTGGCTCTGCCTTGACGCACTGACGCATGTAGAGACCGACCGCACAAAATCTGGGCCTGCCAGAGAATGTTCTGACAGGCCCAGGAAGCAGTAGCGGGGACAGGATTTGAACCTGCGACCTCTGGGTTATGAGCCCAGCGAGCTACCGAGCTGCTCCACCCCGCGTCGGTACTGCAATCCTATGCGGCACGCACCTCCACACCTAATCGGTGAGTCGGCGGCGCCGACCGACCTCATGCAGCGCTCGGAGCCGGGACGAAGCAACCTACCTGCGCGGTCAGGGCGTAATCGCCAAGGTGGCAACCCCGGTCAGCGACTTCACGCCGGTAGTAGCGCAAGCCGTCAGGTCCAACGCGGGGTACACCACTTCGCGCGTGGCGAGGCTGCCCTTCCCCAGGCCTCGGACGACCGGCCCGACGGCGGTGACCGTGGTGGTCCCGTTGGCAGCGTGCGTGACACCGCTGAGAGCGAGCCTGACCGTGCTCGACTCTCCGGTGTTCCACGTATACGTGGTCTCTTTGACGGCGGCCGGATCCACATCCAGGAGACAGCTGGCCTCATGTGTGAAGGATGCTGTCCATGTCCCGCGCCGGACGTGAGTGAGCACCGACGCGCAGTTGTAGTTCTCCTCGGCCTGGGAGGTGGTGGTCTGCGCTGTGAGCTTCATTGGCGGCTCATAGGTGATTTCCTGGCTCCCCGTGCAAAGGAGCGTAGCCGGCTTGGCTTGTGCCGACGGTGCCAGAAGCAGGGCTCCGGTGGCCATGCCGAGCAGTGTTGCGGTCCAGCGCGTGAGCGTGCGCATGAGCACGTCCTTGTCTCCTGTTGGCTGAAGCATCCGGTTCGCCGTGCTCAGCCAACCCAAGCGACGCCGATCGCCCCTATCAACACGGCGCCAGCACGGCTCACGACGAACCAGCCACGCTCAACAGCTCCACCCGTGCACCAGGCGCACCAGTTGCCTGGCAGTGGTCTCATGGGCCTGTCGGCACGTCGCCTCGAAGCGACTGGCTCCCTCTCACTCACACCAGTGAACCGCTGCGCTCAAACCTCCCGCGGCTCAGAGGCACCCGGCTGCGGTACAGCGGCACAAGCGTAGGCAGCGCGGCATCAGGCAGGTCCGAGCACTTGGCGAGCTTCCGTCACATCGAATGCATGGCATGTCGACCATCGCCAGTCCTCCCCTTATCCGCCTCAGCCCCACCGGCACATACGCCGACTGCCGGACTGCGGAACGCGATCCTGCACCCGGCCCCGGCCTCGGCCCCACAGGAGCTCGACGGCTCGCGCCGAAGCCTCGGCCGGACAGCTCGCCGACCATGTCCCGGCTGCACCGCTGGCTCCGGTGTCCAGGCGCTCGCCGAACACGGTGACGGCGTAGTTCGGCAAGTGGAGCGGCGGGGCGCGCACTTCGGCGTACACATCGAGCGGTCGCCGCGGGCTGCGGTGTGCTCGGTCCAAGCGCGTGTGCCGGCGCTGCCCGGCGGTGCCGTTAGGGCCTGTCCTGCGAATCACTGGTTCACCTGCCGTGGGGCAATGTTCCGCCGGACAGACCTCACCGTGGTACGCCCCGACCAGGACGACGAGCACTGGACCGTGCCGAGGCGGGGACGGGTACAGCGCGAGGCCCGTACCACTCCAGTGGTACGGGCCTCAGCAGACCTGCTGGTCAGTGCTTGTTCTGTCCTGCGCAGAAGAGCTTTTCCACGAAAGCCTCCCTGCCTTCCTTGCCGATCACGAACTCCAACGTCTGACCGCCGAGCTTGTTGACGGGGATCGTGTAGACCTCATCCAACTGAATGCACTTGGCCTTCGCCTCGTCGTCGGCGGCCGCCACGCCGGCGCCGCCGAGAACTCCCGTCGCCGCGAGAGTTGTTGCTGCCACGATGCTGCGTACGCGCATGTGCGTTCCTCCAGGTCACAAAAATGATCACTTTAAGAACGCAGCGGCTGACGAGAGGTTACGCACGCCCCAGCCCCACGCCTCGGGGATGAACCGTCGGACCGGGCCTGGTTCAAGCTCTTCTCGATGACCTCGAAGATGTCCGAGTCGGTCTCTCCGCCTGATCCACAAGGCCCCGCCGCGACACCGGAAACCGCAGCTCCACAACGACACGCAGGCGGACTCCGCCGGACGAGCGTGCGACTGGCTGAACGAACGGGCAGGGGTGTCGCGCGCGAAGACGTCACGGCCGGCAGGTCCACTCATCCCTCTCGGTCAGCCGAGTCCGGGGACGGTGGAGACGACCAGGTCGATGAGTTTGATGCCGAGGAAGGGCAGGACGAGCCCGCCGAGCCCGTAGAGCATGAGGTTGCGGCGCAGCAGGTCGTGTGCCGACGCAGGCGCGTAGCGGACACCGCGCAGGGCCAGGGGGATGAGCGCGATGATGATCAGGGCGTTGAAGATGATGGCCGAGGTGATCGCCGAGGTCGGGCTGTGCAGGCCCATGACGTTGAGGGTGTCCAGGCCCGGATAGGCGCCGGCGAACATGGCCGGGATGATCGCGAAGTACTTCGCGACGTCATTGGTGATGGAGAAGGTCGTCAGCGCGCCGCGGGTGATGAGCAACTGCTTGCCGATCTCGACGATCTCGATGAGTTTGGTGGGGTTGGAGTCCAGGTCGACCATGTTGCCGGCTTCCTTGGCGGCCGAGGTGCCGGTGTTCATCGCCACTCCCACGTCCGCCTGGGCGAGGGCCGGGGCGTCGTTGGTGCCGTCGCCGGTCATCGCGACCAGTTTCCCGCCCACCTGCTCCCGCTTGATCAGGGCCATCTTGTCCTCGGGAGTGGCCTCGGCCAGATAGTCGTCGACCCCTGCCTCCCCGGCGATGGCCCTGGCGGTCAGCGCGTTGTCGCCGGTGACCATGACCGTACGGACGCCCATGCGGCGGAGTTCGGCGAAGCGTTCGCGGATGCCGTCCTTGACCACGTCCTTGAGATGGATGATGCCGAGGAGACGCGGCCGCCGGCCGTCGTGCACGCCGACCAGGAGCGGGGTGCCGCCGGACGCGGCGATGGCATCGGCGAACAGCCGGACCTCGGCCGGTACCTGGCCGCCGTACCGCGCCACCCAGTCGGTCACCTGAGCCACCGCGCCCTTGCGGATGCGCAGCACCGCGCCGTTGTGCCGGCGCAGGTCGGCGCCGCTCATCCTCGTCCGCGCGCTGAACTCCACGTACCGGACGTCGCTCAGCTCCCCCGGCATGGGCTGCCGCAGGCCGTACTTGTCTTTCGCCAGGGCGACGACCGAGCGTCCTTCCGGTGTGGTGTCCGCCAGTGAGGAGAGCTGGGCGGCATCGGCGAGTTGCAGTTCGTCGACACCGGGAAGCGGGACGAAAGCGGTGGCCTCGCGATGTCCATGGGTGATGGTGCCGGTCTTGTCCAGCAGCAGGGTGTTCACGTCTCCTGCGGCCTCCACCGCCCGTCCGGACATGGCCAGGACGTTGCGCTGGACGAGGCGGTCCATGCCGGCGATCCCGATGGCCGACAGCAGGGCACCGATGGTGGTGGGGATGAGGGTGACCAGGAGGGCGACCAACACCGTGGTGGACTGCGCCGCGTCCGCGTACTCGGCCATCGGCTGCACGGTGGCGACGACCAGGACGAAGACGGCGGTGAGGGCGGCAAGCAGGATGTTCAGCGCGATCTCGTTGGGCGTCTTCTGCCGCGACGCGCCCTCGACCAGGGCGATCATCCGGTCCAGGAAGGAGTTCCCGGGGCGGGAGGTGATGCGTACGACGATCCGGTCGGACAGTACGGTGGTGCCGCCGGTGACGCCGGAGCGGTCGCCGCCCGACTCCCGGATGACCGGTGCGGATTCTCCGGTGACGGCGGACTCGTCCACGGCCGCGGCCCCGTCGACCACGTCGCCGTCGGCGGGGATCAGCTCGCCCGCTTCGACCAGGACGAAGTCGAAGGGCTGCAGATGGGTGGCGGACACCGCCTCGGTCGTGGCCCGGTCCAGGTCCGTGCCGACCCGCCAGTTGTCTCGCAGCCGCAGGGCGACGGTGTCCGTACGGGCCTTGCGCAGCGTTGCGGCCTGGGATTTGCCGCGGCCCTCGGCGACCGCCTCGGCGAGATTGGCGAAGATCACGGTGAGCCACAGCCAGCAGCTGATCACCCAGGTGAAGACGGCCGGGTGGAGGAGGGCGGAGAGTGTGGTGAGCGCGGCTCCGACGGCCACGACGAACAGTACGGGCTGCTTCACCAGAGCCCGGGGGTGCAGCTTGTGCACCGTGTCGGGAAGGGACCGCAACAGTTGCTTCGGGTCGAAGAAGCCGGCCGGCGCGGCCCGTCGTCGGGCGCCGCGCGCCCGGTGGGTCCGCGGGGCCCTGCCCGACGGACGCGTCGAACCAGCAGGCTCGGTGGGTACGGCCGGATCCGCAGCCGTCGAATCCTGCGGTGCCTGCTGAGGTGCGGCGGGAAGCATGAGGCGTGGCCCTTCTCGGAGTCGGCCGACCACTTCCGTGCTGAGCAGCAGGCCGGGCCGGCAGGGATGTGATGGCCGCCGGGCTGTGCCGGTACCGGGGCGTCGTACCGGCACAGCTGCGGGCGCACGCGGCGGTGTTGAGGGAAGCCCCCGCGTGCCCGCCCTCCGGAGGCGCGTACCCGGTTCGATGACGGGTGCGCCCGGACTGCTTCCGTCACAGGAAGGGACAGGAAGCGACGTGGCGTGCCGTTGGCATCCGCGACCTCCGGCGGCCACGAGGGAATCTAGCGCTCGTGCGAGCGACAAGTGCCCTGGAAAGCACTGTATTTGCGGGTCTCTTACGGCCGGTCGGCCAGCGGCGTCAACACCATGTCAAGACGGACCGTAGAAAGATCAAGGCAACGTCAACGGATGGCACTGAGGCTCGGAAGCGATCGCAGACTGAGCGGCGCGGGGCGGATGACCGCCCGGCCGCGTCCACGAGGGGGACGCGGCCGGGGGCGCCCGAAGCACTGTCCCCGTCGTATCACCTGCGAGGCGTCCCTCGGTGAAGCCGCGGCCGGCCACGCGCCCAGCAGCCACCGGCGGTTGTTCGGACCTGAACGGCCCACGGCCGATTGGATTCGCGACGTATTCGCGGAGCGGCAGGCCATCCGGCGCTACTGCAGCCGCTACTGCAGCCCGGAAGCCTTGAAGACCAGGTGCGCCGTCTCACTGTCGATGCGGCGTGTCAGTCGCGACAGGGCCCCCGCTCCGCACGTCAGCAGCCCGCGTTCGCTGGACGTGCGGGCGCCTTGCTCCAGCAGTCGCCAGATGTCGGGGTTGTGCATCAGCACCCTCGGATCCAGCTCGACCCGGGTGCCGTACAGATCGCGCAGCACGAGCCGCTGGCCCACGCCGGCCGGCCGGCGCACCGACACCAGGCAGTCGGTACGTACTCGGCGCGCACGCAACAGCCCGCCCGCGGCCAGCCAGCCATACCCGGCTGTGACGCGGGGCGGCAGCAGGACGACGAAGAGCAGCACCGCCGACCCGGCCCACAGCGCGGCGCGCAGTGGAGTGAGCCGGCCCGAAGCGCCGTCGAGCACCAGCAGGAGTGCCAGCAGCACAACGGCACACAGCCAGGCATCGCGTCGGTCGCCCGCCCACTGCCGGTCATGAGCGACGGCGACCGGCGACGGCGAGTGCTCGGCGTGCTCGGCGAAGGTG
This sequence comes from Streptomyces sp. NPDC050806, assembly GCF_055586425.1. Classification (NCBI taxonomy): domain Bacteria; kingdom Bacillati; phylum Actinomycetota; class Actinomycetes; order Kitasatosporales; family Streptomycetaceae; genus Streptomyces; species Streptomyces sp. NPDC050806. The sequence goes on from NZ_JBVJIF010000013.1 coordinate 11,809, forward strand.
TCGCTGCGGTCTTTCATGCGGCCGAAGGTAGGACTCCCAGGGCCAGAACTGCACGGCCTTGACGGGGCGCTGATGTCCTTCCGACTCAACCTTGACGCCGGATGATCCTTCGGCGTCAGCCCTCAGTCAGCGTATGGCCGCCCGGCGTCAGCATCGCGTCAGGACATGTCGCGCGCCCCGGCGGAACGGGCATAGCCTCATCTGCGTGCCCCGGTGTGCCTCCCCGCCTCCGGGGCCTCTTGCTTCCCGCAGAGCTCTCGGCCCCACCTGAGCCGCCTCCGGGCCGGTGCCGTGTCCCCGCCCCTGCCCGGGGGGGTTTCCCCATCGGACGTGCGCCACTTCACCCGGGAGCCATCCAGCCATCAAGACCACATCAAGGCAGAGCCTCCGGATGCGAAGAACGCGCAAGGAAGGCACGGGAGGAGCCGTAAGCGGCCCCAACCTGATCGGACCTGCGCAAGCAAGGAGCTGACTTGCGCAAGTACGAAGGAGCACTGCGTATGTCTGCTGTCACGACTGGGCATGGGGCCGAGAGCTTTCCCGCAGCCGAGGAGCCGCCCGATACCCAGGACGGCGGTGAGCGCTTCCGGCTCACCACTGTCACGGGCCTGGCCGCACTGTCGCTGGACGCGATGGCGTCGGTGGCGTACGGGCCCGAGGCGATCGTGCTGGTACTGGCCGCGGCCGGCGGATACGGTCTGGGGTTCACCCTCCCGGTGACTCTGGCGATCGCCGCTCTGCTGGCGGTGCTGGTCGCCTCGTACCGGCAGGTGATCGCGGCCTTCCCGGACGGCGGCGGCTCGTACGCCGTCGCCAAGACGCATCTGGGGCGTCGGGCCGGCCTGGTGGCGGCGGCCTCCCTGGTGCTGGACTACGTCCTGAACGTGGCAGTCGCCGTGACAGCCGGAGTCGCCGCGCTCACCTCGGCCTTTCCCTCCCTCTACGGAGACCGGCTGTGGCTGTGCCTGGCCGTTCTCGTGCTGATCACCGGGGTGAATCTGCGCGGCATCGTCGACTCCGCACGTGCCTTCATCCTGCCGACTGCGGTATTCGTTCTCTCGATCTTCGCGGTCATAGCCGTCGGGCTGTTCCGCGACGCGCCCGTGAGCACCGAGGCCGCTGCCGGCCACGCGTCCGTTTTGGCGGACGATGCCACCACCGTCGGCGCGCTGCTCCTGCTGAAGGCATTCGCCTCGGGCTGCTCCGCGCTCACGGGCGTGGAGGCCATCGCCAATGCCGTGCCGTCCTTCCGTGCCCCGCGGGCGAAGCGTGCTCAGCATGCTGAGATCGCCCTCGGCGCGATCCTCGGCGTCATGCTCATCGGCCTCGCCGTACTGATCTCACGGTTCGGGCTGCAGCCGGTCGCGGGCGTGACCGTGCTCGCCCAGCTCGCCGACACCTCGCTCGGGCACACCTGGGCCTTCTACGTCGTCCAGTTCGCGACCATGATCCTGCTGGCGCTCTCCGCCAACACCTCCTTCGGCGGGCTGCCGGTCCTGCTGAAGCTGCTGGCCAGGGACAACTGTCTGCCGCATGTCTTCGCCCTGAAGGCGGACCGCCAGGTCCACCGGCACGGCGTACTCGCCCTCTCCCTCGTCTCGGCCGCGCTGCTGGTCTTCTCCGGCGGTGACACGAACACCCTGGTGCCGCTCTTCGCGATCGGGGTCTTCGTCGGCTTCACCCTCGCGCAGACCGGGATGGTGCGGCACTGGCGGCTGGAACGCGGCCCCCGGTGGCGGAGCAAGGCGGCGCTCAACGGGCTGGGCGCGCTGCTCACCGCTGTGAGCGCGGTCGTCGTGACCGCCACCAAATTCCACGAGGGTGCCTGGCTGATCGCCGTCGCGCTGCCACTGCTGGTCGCGGTGTTCGAGACGGTACGGCGGGCGTACGCGACGATCGGCGAGCGGATGGGACTGGGCCGGGTACCCGAGAGCCCGCACCGGGCCCGCTCCCTGGTGATCGTCCCGGTCTCGGCGCTGTCCCGGCTGACGAGCGAGGCGCTGACCGCGGCCGTGTCGCTGGCCGACGAGGTCAGGGCGGTGACCGTCTGCCACTCCGATCCCGAGGACCGCGCCGCCGGCGAGGCGCTGGAGCGGGACTGGGCCCTCTGGGATCCGGGGGTGCCGCTGGTCCGGCTGCCCTGTGCGCGTCGGAGCCTCGGCCGCCCGATCGCCGAATACATCCGCCGGGTCGCGGCCGACGAGCCGGGCACCCGCGTCACCGTACTCATCCCGGAGGTCGAACCGGCCCGCTTGTGGCAGCGCGTGCTGCAGAACCAGCGGGGCGCGGTGGTCGCCCACGCGGTGCGCCGTGACACGGACGCGGTGATCTGCCGCCTCCGTTTCCGCCTCTCGGCGTGATCTCCCGGCCTTCTCCGCCATCCGCATCGACCCGGACTTCTCCGCCACCCCGACGGTTTCCCTCACGGCGGTTTCCCTCACGACGGCTTCCTGCACGGCGGTTCCCCGCACGATCCGGCGGGCGTGTATGCCGATCGGGCGGCGGGCCCGTCCCGAGGTCGCCGACGTCGACGTCCCCGTCGGCGACCACATGTCCCTCGCACTCTCCGGACACTCTCCGGACGCGTCCTGCCGGCCGAGGACCGGCGCGTCCTCGGGGCCTTCGCGAACGACATCGATGTCCCGCGCTCCGACACTCCGGGACACTCCGGCGGCGACGCAACGGCAAGTCGTGGCCGCACCATTCCGGCTCGACGGACTTCGGCCTGCGATTCGCCGTCTCGCCCCGCCCCCCTGCCGGTCGGCGTCGAGCAGCAGGAATCCCGCCCCCGAACTCGAGCCCCAACGCACCATGCCCTCACCGGTGCCAACGCCACGCACCTGGATGGCGACCGCGTCCGCCCGGCAGCGCACCGCGTAGATTTCGGGGATGGACGTCCGTCAGTTGGAATACTTCCTCGCAGTTGTCGACAACGGCGGGGTGAACCGGGCCGCGGCCGCGCTGCGCGTCGCCCAGCCGTCGCTCTCACAGGCCCTCAGGAAGCTGGAGAAGGACCTGCGGACCGAGCTGTTCCACCGGGTGGGCAGGGGCCTGGTGCTGGCCCCCGCCGGCGAGGCCCTGGTGGGCCCGGCCCGGCAGATCCTGCGGGACGTGGACTCCGCGCGCCAGGCAGTGCGCGAGGTACGGGACGCCGAGCGCGGCCGGATCGACATCGCGGCGCTGTCGGACATCTCCACGGATCCGCTGTCGGTGTGGGTCGCCAACTTCCGGGTGAAGAACCCGAACGTCACCCTGCGCGTCGACGAGCGCGACCACACCTCCGATGTTCTTGAGCTGGTCAGGTCCGGTGCCTGCGAACTCGGCGTGACAATGCTGCCGGTGCCGCACGACGGGCTTGCGGACGAGTTCCTCGTATCGCAGCAGTTCGTGTTGCTCCTCCCGCCCGGCACGGAGTCCGAGCTGCCCGAGACCGTCCCGCTCGGGTCGATGGCGGGCATCCCGCTGGTGATGGGGGAACGCAACACCGCGACCCGGGACTACATCGAGGCCATGCTGCGCGAGAACGGGGTGGAACCGCGGGTGGCGGTCGAGGTGCCGCAGCGGGGGGCCGTGGTGCCCATGGTGCTCGCCGGCGCCGGCGCGGCGATCGTTTCCCTGCGGGTCGCGCTGGAGGCCGGCCAGCGGGGCGCGGTGGTACGCGAGATCGAGCCGCAGCTTCAGCGGCGGATCGGGATGGTGCATCGGTCCGGGAGGCTCACCACGGCGGCCTCGGCGTTCCTGCAGGGGACCAAGGACGATTTGGCGTCCTGGAACCGGTCCTTCGACCGCCGTATGGCGTCGGGGCTGAGCCGGATCGAGGCCGGGAGGCAGGTCATGGCGGCGATGGAGAAGCGCCAGCTCGACAGGTTCAGGGCGCGGTCGCCGATTTCCGCAGATGAGAGCTGGAGCAGCGACACTGACTGATAGGCAATCGCAGTCAATCTGGTCCGAGATTGGTCTTTGACGCTGTCGGTCGCGCCGGAGTTTGATGTGGCGCAGTTCATGACGCGGACAGCCCGTGATCAACTCCCGCTCACCGGAGGCACCGATGCCGGCACAGGTCTCATGCTCGATAGCCCGCGAGGTCGCAACGGTGACCCTCGACAACGCCGAGCGTCGGAACGCCGTCTCGGTCAGACTGCTTCGCGATCTCGAAGACGTCCTCGGGAACCTCGAAGCGGACCGCGGGGTGCGGGTCGTCGTGCTGACCGGGGCCGAGTCGAGTTTCTGCGTCGGCGCGGATCTCGCCGCTCCACCGGAGCTCCGGTCCCTCCAGGGCAAGTCGTTCGAGGAGGACACCGCGCGGTTGCGCGCGGCCAGCCACGTGGCTCAGCGGCTCCACCTCATGCCCCAGGTCACCGTGGCCGCGATCAACGGCGCCTGCGCCGGGGCGGGACTGTCGCTGGCGCTCGCCACCGACATCCGGATCGCCTCCGAGACCGCCGTCTTCAACACCGCATTTCTGAGTGCGGGGCTCCCCGGCGACTTCGGCGGAATCTGGTTCCTCACGCGGCTGCTCGGCGCCGCGCGCGCCCGTGAGCTGTTCTTGATGCCCGGGAAGTTCGATGCACACCGGGCCGCCGCGCTCGGACTGGTGACCGCGGTCTCCCCCGCCGCCGAGTTCGGCGAGCTGACCGATCGCATGACCGCTCGCCTGGCATCCGCCGCTCCGCTCGCGGTCCGGGCCATGAAGCAGAATCTGCTCGCCGCGCAGTCCATGCCGCTGGGCGATTATCTCGGGGGCGAGGTCGACCGCATGGTCCGCTGCTTCCACACCGAGGACGCCCGCGAGGCGGCGGCCGCGTTCCTGGAGCGCCGCGAGCCCGTATTCGCCGGCCGCTGACCCTTAGGCGTTCGTCGGCCACTGTCGCCTTCTCACCGGTCGTCCCCTTCTCACTTCGCCGGTCGCCGCCCCCTTGCTTCGCCTGCCGGTGAATCCCCTCATTCGCCGCGCGCCAGTCGCCGCGCGCCGACACCGTTTGGAAACCACCATGACTCCAACGGCACCCACCTCCTCCCCCGAGACATCGACCTCCAGACCCGCCGTGAACCCGCGGGCCTGGGTCATCACGCTCCTTCTGCTCGCCTTCATGGTGCTCAACTTCGCGGACAAGGCCGTGATCGGCTTCGCGGGCGGGCAGATCATCAAGGATCTGGGCATCACACCCCAGGAGTTCGGCCTGGTCCAGAGCGCCTTCTTCTGGCTGTTCGCCGCCGGAGCGGTGCTGGTCAGCGCCCTCACCAGCAGGATCAACATCCGATGGCTGGTGGCGGCACTCATGGTCATCTGGATCCTGACCATGGTCCCGCTGCTGTGGCAGGTCGGCTTCGCCGCGCTCCTGCTGTGCCGGGTCGTGCTCGGCTTCGCCGAGGGACCGGCGTACGCGCTGGCGACCCACATCGTGCATGCCTGGTTCCCGCCCGATAAGCGCGGGCTCCCGGCAAGCATCGTCACTTCCGGGGCATCGATCGGCCCGCTGATCGCGGCGCCGGTGCTGAGCTGGGTCGTCGCGACGTGGTCTTGGCATGCCGCCTTCGGGGTCCTGATCCTCGCCGGCGTCCTGTGGCTGGCGGCCTGGTTCACCCTGAGCAAGGACGCCCCGGAACGGCGCCCGGCCGAGTCCGTCACCGGCGACCCCGAGACTGCGACGCCGGAGCCGGCGCGGGCGCCACTCCGTGTCCTGCTCACCACCGGCACGGTGGCCGGCATCGGCTTCCTGACCTTCTTCGCCTACTGGTCGACCACGCTCAAGGTCTCCTGGCTGCCGCTCTACCTGAGCCAAGGACTCGGCTACGACCCGATCACCGCGGGCCGGCTCATCACCGTCCCGTACGCGGTCGCCGCGGCGGCGGCCATCGGCGCAGGACTGCTGTCCAACCGCCTCACCGCCCGAGGAGTGTCCAAACGTGTCACGCGCGGCTGGCTGGCCGACGGGCTGGTCGTCGCCTCCGGAGGGTCGATGTACCTGTTCACGACGGTCGACCGGGGGCTGCTCCAGATGGTCTTCGTGACGCTCGCCTTCTCGCTGAACTCGGCAGCCTACGCGGTCGCGTTCACGGCGGTCGGGGACGTGGTCCACCCGAAGCAGCGGGGCACGGTCCTCGGCTGCCTGGTCGCCTTCTACAGCCTGGGCGGTGTCCTCGCACCGCTGCTGCTCGGCCACTTCGTGGGCCGAGCCGCCGATGCGGCCACCGGGTACGGCCAGGGATTCGCCCTGACCGGGCTGCTGATGACGGTCGGTGGAGCGCTCGCGCTGCTCCTGGTACGGCCCGAGCGTGACCTGGCGAAGATCCGCGCACGAGTGGAGGTTGTGTCGTGAACACGCCCTTGGAAGGGGTCCGGGTCGTCGACTTCGGACAGTTCATCGCGGCCCCGGCCGCAACACAGATCCTGGCCGACCTGGGCGCCGATGTCATCAAGGTCGAGCCGGTCGCGGGTGAGGCCGCCCGGGTGATCGGGCTGTACGGCGAGGCGATCCTGCGTACGTACAACCGCGACAAGCGGGGTATCGCCCTCGACCTCAAGGACCCCCGTGGCCAGAAGATCGCGCACCAGCTGATCGAGGACGCCGACATCGTCGTCCAGAATCTGCGCCCCGGCGTGATGGAGCGCTTCGGACTCGGCGCCGCCGCGGTGCGGGCGGCGCACCCCGAGATCGTCTACGCGACGGTGAGCGGCTTCGGCCTGCACGGCCCGTCGCGGAACCGGGCCGGGCTGGACATCGCGGCCCAGGCCGAGAGCGGCATCATGACGGTCACCGGAGAGCCCGACGGCGAACCGCAGCGCGTCGGATTCCCCGTCGTCGACGCGGCAGCGGCGCACGTGCTGGCACAGGCCATCCTTGGCGCCTACGTCCGCAGGCTGCGCTTCGGGACGGGTGACGAGGTGGCGGTCTCGCTCCTGGAGGTCGCCGTCCATCTGCAGGGACCCAACTGGGGCGAATACCTGCTGACCGGGAATGCGCCGGTACGCAACGGCAACGGTCAGCCGACCGTCGCCCCGGCCGCCGACATCATGCCGACCACGGACGGCGCCATCGTGGTCTCCGCCTACTCCGCACCGCACTTCGAGAAGCTCTGCCGCCTGATCGAACGTCCCGATCTGCCGCTGGACGAGAGATTCGCCTCCAACCAGGCGCGAGTCGCCCACCGTGCCGAGCTGCTCGCCGAGTTGCGTGCCGCCTTCGCGGGCCTGACCACCGACGAGGCGATGGACCTGCTCACGCCGAACGGAGTGGTGGCCGGCCGGATCAGCGGCTACGACGAAGTCCGCAAGAACCCGGACGTAGTGGCGAGTGGTCTCTTCGTCGACGTGGCGGGCCCCGACGGTACGCAGCACACCACACTCGGCTCGCCTTGGCATCTGGCCGGCGTGCCCGCCGACCCCGGCAAGGGCGCCCCCGGACTCGGCCAGCACACCGCGGAGCTGCTCGGACAGCTCGGGTACACCGCGCAGGAGATGGCCGGCCTCGCCGCCGACTCCGTCATCCACCTCACCAACTGATCGGAACGGGCCAGGAGTAACCCATGCGCAGAGACATCTACACCGCCGACCACCAGGCATTCCGCGAGACCGTGCGGGACTTCATCGGCAAGGAGATCACGCCGCACGTCGCCGAGTGGGAGGCCGCGGGGATCGTGCCTCCCGAGTTGTTCAAGAAGACCGCCCGGATCGGCATCAACGGGCTCCAGATCCCCGAGGAGTTCGGCGGCGCCGGCATGGAGAGCTTCCGCTTCAACGCCGTCGTCCTGGAGGAGATCGGGTACGCCGCGGCAACGATCGGGGGCCTCCAGGTGCACCTGAGCACGGTGCTGCCGTACTTCCTCGAATTCGCGAACGAGGAGCAGAAGTCGCGCTGGTTCCCCGGCTTCGCGGACGGCTCCCTGGTCAGCTCCATCGCGATGACCGAGCCGGGAACCGGGTCCGACCTGGCCGGCATGGCCACCACGGCCGTGCGCGACGGTGACAGCTACGTCCTCAACGGGGCCAAGACGTTCATCACCGGCGGCATCAACGCCGACCTCGTCATCGTGGTCGCACGCACCTCCGACGGCGGCGACAATCGCCGCAAGGGCCTGTCGCTGCTCGTCGTCGAGTCCGGCATGCCCGGATTCAGCCGCGGCCGGAACCTCGACAAGATGGGGCTCAAGGCACAGGACACCGCGGAGCTGTACTTCGACGACGTCCGCGTGCCGGCCGCCAATCTGCTCGGCACCGAGGGCGATGCCTTCGCCATGCTCACCGCGAACCTGCCACAGGAGCGGCTGACGATCGCGACCGTCGCGCAGGCGACCGCAACGGCGGCGCTGCGGATGGCCATCGGCTACGTCAAGGAGCGAAAGGCATTCGGACAGCGCGTCGCGGACTTCCAGAACACGAAGTTCGTGCTCGCCGAGTGCGCCACCGAGCTCGAAGCCGGCCAGGCAATGGTCGACCGGGCCATCGCCGAACTCGACGCCGGCATACTCACCCCCGCCGATGCCGCGAAGGTCAAGCTGTTCTGCACCGAGATGCAGGCCCGGGTCATCGACAAGTGCCTCCAACTGCACGGCGGATACGGCTTCATGCGCGAGTACCCGATCGCCCGGCTCTACACCGACGCCCGTGTCTCCCGCATCTTCGGCGGCACCAGCGAGGTCATGAAGAGCGTCATCTCCAAGTCCCTGGAGCTCCGATGATCGACGAAGCCGTACGCACCATGAAGTTCGATAACTACCTCGCGCTGATCCGGGATTTCACCGACAACGAACTGATCGCCCGCGAACCTCAGATGGTCCGCGCAGGCGCCGTGCCCGACGACCTGGTCCGCCGCATGGCGGAGGTCGGACTGTTCGGGCTCACCCTGCCGACCCGGTACGGCGGACTCGGCTGGTCGGTCGAGCAACAGGTACGGCTCACAATGGAGTTCACCCGGGCTTCCGCCGTCTACCGGTCGCGCTTCTCCACCACTGTCGGGCTGGTCTCGCAGGCACTGCTGGAGCACGGAACCGAACAGCAGCGCGAGCGGTATCTGCCCGCGATGGCGGCAGGCGAGTGCGTCGCGTCGTTCGCGCTGACCGAGCCCGAAGCGGGCAGCGACGCCTCTGCGTTGTCCACCACCGCCCGCCGTACCGCTGACGGCTACGTCCTCGACGGACACAAGCGCTTCATCACCAACGGGGCCTGGGCGGACATGCTGTTGGTCTTCGCCCGCACCGACCCCGACGACAACGCCCTCTCGGCGTTCTTCGTCGACCGCACCGCCGACGGCGTGAGCGTCCGGCTGCCCGAGCAGATGAATGGCCACGCCGAGGGACCGGTGGCCGAGATCGAGCTCTCCGGCGTCCACGTCGGTCGCGAAGCCCTGCTCGGCGGCGTACCGGGGCAGGGGATGCGCCAGGCGCTGCGCGGGATCAATCACGCCCGTACGCACGTGGCGGCCACCGCGGTCGGGCAGGCGACCCGCATCCTCGCCGAGGCGACCGGCCACGCCGTCTCCCGAAAGCAGTTCGGACACCCGATCGCCGAATTCGGTGCCCTGGAATCGTTGCTGGGGCGCAGCTACGCCGAACTGGAAGCCGGGCGCGCGCTGGTAATCGACTGCGCCCGCGAGTTCGACGCCGGGTCTCCGCCGCGCGAGCGAATCTCGGCAGCCAAGCTGTACTGCACCGAGATGGCCTCCGCGGTCGCGGACCGCGCGGTACAGATCCTCGGCGGCGACGGCATCGTCGGCGACAACCCGGTGCCGCGGATGTGGCGTGACGTGCGGGCCCTGCGCATCTACGAGGGTACGTCGCAGATTCACGAACGGAATCTGGCGCGAGCCCTTCCCACGCTGCTCGATCGGGAACTCTCGGCCATCAAGCAGAACTACTAGCAGAACCAGCGGTGCGAGCTGCCGGCTGCCCTGACATCCATCCGGGCACCACACCCCATGTCACGTTGCACGACGGAAAAGAGCACATCATGAGAGACGCCGTCATCGTCGAAGCCGTGCGGACGCCGATCGGCCGACGAAAGGGGGCCCTCAGCAAGGTCCACCCGGTCAGCCTGTCCGCCTCGGTACTGCGTTCACTTGCCGAGCGCACCGGCATCGACACCGCCATGATCGACGACGTCATCTGGGGCTGCGTCGGTCAGGTCGGCGAGCAGTCGGCCAACATCGGGCGCAACGCCGTACTCGCCGCCGGCTGGCCGGAGGCCGTCCCGGGGACCACGGTGGACCGGCAGTGCGGCTCCAGCCAGCAGTCGATCCACTTCGCGGCGGCCACGGTCATCGCCGGTCACGCCGATGTCGTCGTCGCCGGCGGCGTCGAGTCGATGACCCGGGTCCCGATGGGGTCGGCCAGGGCCAACGGGCCGGGTCTTCCCTTCGGTGAGCTCGTCTCGGAGCGGTACGACGGCTACCAGTTCAACCAGGGCAAGGGCGCCGAGATCCTCGCCGCGCGCTACGACCTCAGCAGGACGTGGCTCGACGAGTACAGCGTGGGCTCACACGAGCGAGCCGCCGCGGCCATCGACAGCGGACGGTTCGTCAAGGAGGTCGCGCCCGTGGTGCTGCCCGACGGAGCGACGTTCGACGTCGACGAGGGCATTCGCCGAGGCACGAACGTCGACAAGCTGGCCGAACTGAAGCCCGCCTTCGCCGAGGACGGCCGCCTCACCGCGGGCAACTCCTCTCAGATCTCGGACGGCTCGGCCGCGGTCCTCATCACCACGAGCGAGCGGGCCAAGGGCCTCGGCCTGACGCCGCTCGCCCTCGGTGCCGACGGCATCAACATGGGCACCCGCTTCCTCTGTACGCAGGAGGCTCCGGTGCACAACGCGGTCAAGGAAGCGATCGTCGCCGGGTCCGAGCTGGACACCAACCTCATCTTCCGGACGCTCAGCAACACCGCTCGGGTGGCCCGCAACCCCGTCAGCGACAAGGTCGTCGAGATCCTCGACGCCGGCGGCACCTTCGAAGACGTCCGTGACCTCGTCGCGGGTGCCCGTGGACGGAAGGTCTACGAGGAGGGGGACCTCGAGGCAGGCATCTGGAGCGTCGGGATGGTGCAGGGCCTCATCCACGACGTTCCCTCCGCCGGTGAACTCGTCGGCCGTATCGTCAACGAGGCGATCGGCGTGCTCAGTTCGAGACTTGCCCTCGCCGCCGGGCCGGACGCCCCTCGCCGGCCGCAGTGACACCCTCACCGCCGATACGGACATCACCACTGACGCGGCCCCACTGCTCGGCGGCTACGGCTGCATCCGCGGCCCCCCTGGAACCCATGATGCGCGACGCCAAGATCACCCAGATCCAGCCCAGAGGGACACCAGCCAGGTCCAGCGCATCGTCATCTCCCGAACCTCCCATGACCCCCGTCCGAGCACTGCGAAGGGACGAAACCCGTGCGTCTGAAGATTGTTGTCTGTGTGAAACACGTGCCGGACGCCGCAGGTGACCGGCAGTTCGCCGAGGACCTGACCGCTGATCGTGAGTCGGTGGACGGCCTGCTCTCGGAGCTGGACGAGTACGCCGTCGAGCAAGCACTGCAGATCGGTGAGGACGCCGATGATGCGGAGATCACCGTTCTGACCGTCGGTCCGGACGACGCGAAGGACGCCGTACGCAAGGCGCTTTCGATGGGCGCGGACAAGGGCATTCACGTGGCGGACGACGATCTCCACGGCACGGACGCACTGGGGACCTCGGCGGTGTTGGCGAAGGCGATCGAGAAGGCCGGTTACGACCTGGTGGTGTGCGGCATGGCGTCGACGGACGGCGCAATGGGTGTGCTGTCGGCGATGCTGGCCGAGCGTCTCGGCGTCCCGCAGGTCACCCTGCTCTCGGAGGTCTCCGTCGCCGACGGCAAGGTCACCGGTCGTCGGGACGGAGATGCGGCGACGGAGGTGCTGGAAGCTGCTCTGCCGGCGGTCGTCTCGGTCACCGATCTGTCGGGGGAGGCCCGCTACCCGTCGTTCAAGGGGATCATGGCGGCGAAGAAGAAGCCGGTCACCTCTTGGGACCTGGAAGATCTGGACATCGAGACGGACGAGGTCGGTCTGGAGGGCGCCTGGACGAAGGTGCAGGAGGCCACGCCGCGTCCGGCCCGCGCAGCCGGGACCGTCGTCAAGGACGAGGGCGAGGGCGGCAAGCGGCTCGCTGATTTCCTCACCGGCCAGAAGTTCATCTGAGCCCGCCCGACCACCCCACCCTTCGTCTTTCGCAGGAGAACGACTCTCATGGCTGAAGTCCTCATCTACGTCGACCACGTGGACGGTGCCGTCCGCAAGCCGACTCTCGAACTGCTGACCCTGGCCCGCCGTATCGGTGACCCGGTTGCCGTCCACCTGGGCACGGGCGCGGAGGAGGCTGCCAAAACCCTCGCCGAGTACGGCGCGGTGAAGGTCCTCGCGGCGGATGTGCCGGAGTTCGCCGACTACCTCGTGGTGCCGAAGGTGGATGCGCTGCAGGCCGCCTACGACCGGATCTCCCCCGCCGCGGTGCTGCTGCCCTCCTCCGCCGAGGGCAAGGAGATCGCCGCCCGCCTGGCGATCCGTATCGGGTCGGGTCTGATCACCGACGCAGTCGACGTCGAGGCCGGTGACGAGGGTCCGGTGGCGACCCAGTCGGTGTTCGCCGCCGCCTACACGACCAAGTCCCGTGTCACCAAGGGCACTCCGGTGCTCGCGGTGAAGCCGAACTCGACCGCTCCCGAGGCCGCCACGGCTGCCGGGACCGTGGAACAGCTGTCCTTCTCCTTCGGTGAGGCGGCGAGGGGTACGAAGGTCATCTCCCGCACGGCACGTGCATCCAGCGGGCGTCCGGAGCTGACCGAGGCGGCGATCGTGGTCTCCGGTGGCCGTGGCGTCAACGGCAAGGAGAACTTCCCCGTCATCGAGGCCCTCGCCGACTCCCTCGGCGCGGCCGTGGGCGCCTCGCGCGCCGCGGTGGACGCGGGCTGGTACCCGCACACCAACCAGGTCGGCCAGACCGGCAAGTCCGTCTCCCCACAGCTCTACATCGCCGCGGGCATCTCCGGCGCGATCCAGCACCGCGCCGGCATGCAGACCTCGAAGACCATCGTGGCCATCAACAAGGACGAAGAGGCCCCCCTCTTCGACCTCGTCGACTACGGCGTCGTCGGCGACCTCTTCAACGTCGTCCCCGCCCTGACCGACGAGATCAAGACTCGCAAGGGCTGACCATCCTCAGCGGGCCGAGAGAGGGCAAGAAGGGACTCCGGTTCAACTGAGTGGTGCACCACGGCCTGCCTCCTTGCCACGAGACGGACGCGACGCCCCGGGATATGCGCATGCCGGCCGTTCAGACGTCGTGGAAGAGGTTGCGGAACGATGGCGAGATCCCCAACGAGAGGCTGATGGGCTGATCCCCGAGGCCAACAGGGGTGCCCTCGTGCACACAGCGCTCGCGCAGGCCCTGCAGCCGTCCGGCGGGCAGAGCACAGAGTCGGTGTACGGCCGCCGTATCGGAGGGTAAAGCGGAGGGGCGGCCGCGGACTGAGTAGTTGCGCAAACGCCCCAACTCAGTCCGCGGCCGCCCCCGGGATATCGGACGCCGGCTTCCAGCTCAGTCGTTCACGCAGGTGTTGCCGAAGGCCGGGTTGAGAAGGCCGATGACGTTGATGGTGTTGCCGCACGCGTTGACCGGCACGTGAACCGGGACCTGGATGGTGTTGCCGGAGATGACGCCGGGCGAGTTCAGTGCGGCGCCTTGAGCTCCGGAGTCGGCGGTGGCGGCGGCTGCTCCGCCGAGGACCGCTGCAGCGGCGAGGGCCGTGGCGGCGAGTGCAGTGCGTACGCGCATCGTGTGCTCCATTCGAGTGCGGAAGGTCGCCTGATGACTCCCCGCTGCGTTGATCAGAAGAAACGCCATACTCCGGAAGATCGGCCCAAACCATCCGATCAGGTCCTACTGGAGTGCGGCACCGCGAGGCGCACGACCCCGAACCCACCGCGCCGGATCAGCGCCCCCTGCCATGCGGCGTAGCCGATGAGACCGCCGGCGGTCATCCCGACCCACGAGGGCCGTCGCCTCCCGAAGTCCTCGGAGTCCGGGGTGCGCTGGACGATGCCTGCGTACGTTCTTCGTGAACGGACCGGGAGGGCCAGGGCCGGTGGCGCCATCGTGCTGATCGTCTTCCTGTGGATCGGCTACTTCTTCCTCGAAGGCGTCGACTTCGGCATCGGCGTCCTGACCAAGACCCTGGCGAGCGCATGGCGGGCACCCACGGGCGGGCGCCGGCGCAGGGGCGCCGGCCCGAGCAGCGGGTCCTGATCAACACCATCGGCCCGGTCCGGGACGGCAACGAGGTCTGTCGGCTGTCAGCGCCTTCCCCGACTGGTATGCCACCCTCCTCAGCGGGTTCTACCTGCCGTTCCTGCTCATCCTGGTCTGCCCTCAAGACGGTCGGCAGTATCCGGGAACGGGCCCGGCAGCAGGCCCGTTGTGCCGGGCTCGGGCGCGCTGCCCCTGGCACTGGCCTTCCTCGGCCGGACCCAGGCCAAACACGGCAACGGCCGGAGCCGGTGGCCACTTGGATTGCCTGTCTCCCGCTGGGCGCCGCTCTGGTGCTGAACACGCGCACACGGGAGGGCCGTGGGTGGGCGCCGCCCTTCAGGCGATGAGTCCCTCCGACGCCGCTCAGCGCTGCAGGTGTCGGCCGGTCTCCGAAGCGCTGCGTTCCAGCAGGTTCGGGTGCCGGGCCTCAGCCAGCCCCGGCAGGTGTTCTTGCTTGCCGGCTCCGGGCCCCCACCAGGTGTAACGGCCGGCCAGATGTATGACCGACGGGACGAGGACGGACCGCACGACGGTGGCGTCGAGTACGAGGGCGGCGGCGAGGGAGAACCCGAAGAGTTTGACCACGGTCAGTGGGGAGACGGCAAGCAGGGCGACGGTGAAGGTGAGCACGCCGGCCGCCAGGGTGATGAGCCTGCCGGTATGTTTCAGTCCTTCGCTCACCGCATGGTCGGGGTCCCCGGTCTTCCGGTACACCTCCCTCACCCGGGCGAGCAGGAACATCTCGTAGTCCATGCTGAGGGCGAACGCGAGGAACAGGACCAGGAGCGGGGTGGACATCTCCATCCGGCCGGTGGTGTTGAACGATCCCAGCAACCATTGCAGTTGTCCGTGCTGGAAGACAGCCACCATGATCCCGGCCACGGCGGTGAGGCTCAGGAAGGAGACGACGACGGTCTTCAACGGCACGAGCACACTCCTGGTGTAGGCGAACACCAGGAGCATCATGGACAAGGTGAGTACGGCCACGGCAGCCGGCAGACCGGTCCAGAGCGTCCGGAGGGTGTCGGTGAACACAGCTGACGGACCGCCGACCAGTCGGCCGGAGACCGGCGCGCGGACGGCCCGCACCTCACGCACCAGTTTCCGGGCGTCAGCGGAGTAGGGGCTGAAGCCTGGTTCGGGCAGCACCTCCAGCCAGGTGCCCGCAGACGTCGTGTACCGCATCCCGCGTCCGGCGGTGTGTCTCTCCCGGCCTACGTGTCTCTCCCGGCTTCCCGTCCGGTGAATTCCCACGGCGGAGCGCACCGCCCGCACGCCCTGGATCCCGGACAGGGCCCGTGCGTATCCGGTGACTTCCGCGGACCGCTGCCGCGGGTCGAGGCCGGGCAGCGCCACGGTGACCGTGGGCACGGCGCCCGCGAAGTCGTCACGTACGCGGTCCGCGGCCAGATGAGCAGGCGACGTGGGAGCCAGTGCCTGGTCGTCCGCCAGCTGGAATGAAGCGTGCCGGGCGGGCAGGGCCAGCAGCAGGATCAGCAGCAGGGCACCCGTACCCCAAAGGCCCGGACGGCGACGGATCGCCGCGGCCAGGCGCGCCCACATCGCACCGTGGGCGCGGGCGGGCCGGCGGTGCGATGTGGCGACCAGCCGGTCGCCGAGGACGCTCAGCAGCGCCGGCAGAACCAGCAGGCACGCTGCTGCCGCCAGTAGCGCGACACAGGAGCAGGCGATGGCCATGGACCGCAGAAAGTACAGCGGAAAGCACAGCAGCGCGGTCGCGCAGAGAGCGACGGTTACTGCCGAGAAGTACACGGTGTGCCCAGCAGTGGCAGCGGCCAGCCGGATCGCCTGCGGTCCGTCGTGACCGTTGCGGCGCTCTTCCTGGTAGCGGGTGACGTAGAACAAGCTGTAGTCGAGGGCGAGTCCGAAGCCCAGTGCGGTGGTGAAGTTGACGGACAGCAGGGAGATCTGGGTGACATGGGTCAGCAGACTGAGCACGCCCAGGGTGCCGAGGACGGCGACGAGCCCGACGGCCAGCGGCAGCAGGCCACCGATGAATGATCCGAACACGGCGGCCAGGAGCAGCAGGACAACGGGAGCGGTGATGAGTTCGGATCGCCGGGCGTCCCGTCGCACCTGTTCCATGGTCTCTGCTCCGGCGACAGCGGGCCCCGAGACCGCCAGCTCCAGGCTGCCGTAGTGGTTTCCGAGGTCGCGCACCAGAGTGCCGGCCGTCCGGACCCGCTCGTTCTCATCGCCCCACAGGGTGATGAGGACAAGCGCCGCGGTGCCGTCCTGGGAGCGCAGGGCCGGATCGTGCGTCGTCCACCAAGAGGTGACCGCGCGTACGGCCGGCTGCCGGTCCAGGTGTGCCGTCAGTGCCGTCCCGTCGGCCACGGAGGCCGTCCCCCCGAGGGCCGTGCCGGGGGCCGCGACGATGAGCAACTGGGGTGGCCCTGCCGGGGCGTGCGAGGCGATCCATCGGTCCGCGAGCGCGGACTCGCGGTGCGGGGACGTGGTCCCGTCCAGGTCGAGCCGGTCGGCCATGCTGGTTGCCGCCCACGCGGCCCACACCGTCAGCAGGGCCGCTACGGAGAGGACCAGACGGCGACGGCGGACTGCCCAGTCCGCCGCCCGGGCGGTCCACAGCGGACCGGGCGTACCACTGGTCGACACCGGTCGGCGAGGAATCGGAGCAGTCGTCGACATCAGCCCGCTGAGCTTGGGGAAATCAGTCTCTTGTCCGACGGGAAGACCCTGATCATGGAGTTCACCAGGTGGTCGGCCGCGTCTCTGCCGGGGGCGTCACTCAGGTTGGACAGCAGGCGGACCATGAAGCTCATGACGCGAGGTGACTTCACCGCGTTCTGGGTGACCAATGTGGTGAACGAGGGCCGGGCCATCAGGTCGGAGAAAACCCTTCCGAGCCGGTAATAGCGGCCCAGTCGGTCCGCGATTTCGCGCGGGTAGCCCGCCAGCACCCGGTCGCGGGAGGCAGCGTCGGGGCGGGTCAGTGCCTGGGCGACGAATTCGGCGGCCAGCTCCGCCGATTCCATGGCATAGGCGATGCCCTCCCCGTTGCAGGGGTTGATCATCCCGCCGGCGTCGCCGATGAGCAGCAGCCCCCGGCTCAGGTGCGGCAACCGGTTGAACCCCATGGGCAGTGCGGCGCTCCGCGTCGGGCCGTCGATGTTGTCCGGTCCTGCCAGTCCCCACTCCTGTGGTGTCCGCTCCAGCCAGGGGTCGAGCATCGCCCGCATATCGGTGGTACCGGTGCGCGAATCGTTGAGTACGCCCAGCCCTACATTGACCCGGCCGTCGCCCATGGGGAAGATCCAGCTGTATCCGGGCAGGATCCGGCCGTCCGATCTGCGCAGGTCCAGCCAGGACTCCAAGTAGGGGTCCAGGTGCTTTGCCTCGCTGCGGTAGTAGCGGCGGACAGCCGTACCCACCGGGCGCCTTTCCACGCGGGTGACGCCCATGGCCAACCCGAGCCGGCCGGCCACACCGTCGGCCGCGATCACGACGGGTGCGTGGAACTCGACCGGGCGCGGCTCCGGTTCGGCCTGCGCCGCGACTCCGATGATCCGCCCGGTCCGGTCGGTCAGCGGGCCGATGGCCTTGGTCCGGGTGTGCAGCCGGGCGCCCGCCTCCGCGGCGCGTTCGGCGAGGATCTGGTCGAAGTCGTGCCGGGTGCGGGTGAGTCCGTAGCCGGGGAAGCGCTGTCCTTCCGGCCAGTCGATTTCCAGTGTTCGGCCCCGGGACACGAACCGCAGTCCCCGGTTGCGGGTCCAGCCCGGCGCCGTGGTGTCGATGCCCATACGGACCAGATGGCGCACCGCGCGGGGGGTCAGGCCGTCCCCGCAGACCTTCTCGCGGGGGAAGGCCGACTTCTCGATCACGGCCACCTCAACGCCCTGCCGGGCCAAGTGGTAGGCGGCAGTGGCCCCCGCCGGTCCCGCACCGACGATCAGTACTTGGGCGTCGGTGCGGGCGGGTGGGGGCACGCCCGCGTCCTCTCCTGGCGACCGTCGGGCACTGGTCATAGGAGGCTCTCCTTTGCGGTACCGGCAGGCGCCGGGGCGAAGGCGCGGTGCAGGGCGACGATGCCGCCGGAGAGGTCACGCCAGGCCACCCGGGTCCAGCCCGCCTCAAGGAGGGTGGCGGCGAGGGATTCCTGGTCGTGCCAGGCGCGGATGGTGTCCGAGAGATAGGTGTAGGCGTCGGGGTTGCTGGACACCTTGTGGGCGATCCAGGGGAGCCCCCGCATCAGATAACGCAGGTACACGGCACGGAAGGGGCGCCACGTGGGATGGCTGAACTCGCACACCACCAGCCGCCCGCCGGGCCTGGTCACCCGGGCCATCTCCGTCAGGGCCGCCATCGGATCCACGATGTTGCGGAGGCCGAACATGATGGTCACCGCGTCGAAGGAGTCGTCCTCGAAGGGCAGGGCCAGTGCGTCGGCGACGCGGATGTCGACCGGCCGGGCGGCGCCGCGTGCGACCATGCCGGGCGAACGGTCGACACCGATCACCGTCGCACCGGAACGGGCCAGTTCGACGGTGGAGACGCCGGTACCGCAGGCCACGTCGAGACAGCGCTCACCGGGCCGCAGGGCCAGGGCGGTGCGCGCCGTCGCTCGCCACGTCCGGTCGCGGCCGGCGGAGAGCAAGGAGTTGGTGCGGTCGTACCGGGCGGCCGCCTCGTCGAACATGCGGGTGACGTCGTCCGGGTCCTTCTCCAGGGTCGCACGGCTCATCGCCGCTCCTTGATCGGGGCCTGCAGTACGGAGGGCTCAGAGATTTCCGCGGCGTTCCTGTTCACGCTCCACCGCCTCGAAGAGCGCTTTGAAATTCCCCTTGCCGAACCCCTGGCAGCCATGCCGCTCGATGAGCTCGATGAAGAAGGTCGGCCGATCGAACAACGGCCGAGTGAAGATCTGGAGCAGGTAACCGTCGTCGTCGCGGTCGACCAGGATCCCGCGGTCGCGGAGTTCTTCGATATCCACTCGCACGCTCCCGATGCGGGAGCGGAGTTCCGGGTCGTCGTAGTAGGTGTCCGGCGTCGGCAGGAAGTCCACTCCGGCCTCGCGCAGCGCATCGGTTGCGCTCACGATGTCGGGCGTTTCGAGGGCGATGTGCTGCACGCCCGGGCCGCGGTGATAGGAGAGGTACTCATCGATTTGCGAGCGCTTCATTCCGGGCGCCGGTTCATTCAGCGGCAGTTTGACTTTTCGGGTGCCGTCCGCGACCACTTTGCTCATCAGTGCCGAGTACTTGGTGGCGATGTCGTCGCCGATGAACTCGGCCATCATGGTGAAGCCCAGCGCTCGCCGGTAGAACTCCACCCATTCATCCATGCGGCCGAGCTCCACGCAGCCGACAGTATGGTCGACCCGATGGAACAGCCGACGTCCGAGGGGTGTGGGGCAGCCCCTGGGAGGTGGGCCGAATCCGGGCAGGAAGGCGCCCTCGTAGCGGTCGCGCTCGACGAGGGTGTGGCGGAGCGCGCCATACGTCGCGATGGCGGCCGTCCGTACGCTGCCGAATTCATCGGCGTCCTCCGTCGGCTCCTCGATCAGCTTCGCCCCGGCCGCCAGGGCGAACTCCAGCCCCTGGTCGAGATTGACGACGCGCAAGGCCACGTCACTGACGCCGTCACCGTGCTCGGCGGCCCACCGGACGGCGGGGCTGTCGGCTGCCACGCCGCCGGTGACCAGGAAACGGACGTCCCCGGAGGTGAGCAGATACTCGACGAGCCCGTTACCGGACGTCTCGTGGCCACGGAAGGCGGTGGCCTCCATCCCGAAGACGTTCACATAGAAGTGAGCGGCCTGCCGGGCGTTCCCTGTGCACAGCCGGATGTGATCGATGCCGACAATGTCCCAGGGGCGCGTTTCTCCACCGGTCGCCTGCCCCCGATACCCGGCCGCCGGCTCTGGAATTGCGCTGCTTTCAACCTTCATCCGTATTCCCTACGTTCAAGCGCAGAAGTGGCTCAGAGGTACGCCCGGAGATGTTGAGGTGAAGCTGTCCGACAACGAACGTAGAAGCCGCGGTGTTCACCAGCAAGGGAAGCGTCACCCACACAAGTGACCTTTTCCCTCTTACGAGCTAACCGGCCCCTATGGATCTTCCCCCTTGGCAATTCTTCAGAGAACGAGGCACTGCTCCGCAGGTTGCTGAAGCGACCGCCCTCCCCCGGGGACAGCCCGCCTCATCAACTTCATTCAAGGGGAACACATTGCCGCTCTCCGCTACCGTGCGTCCGAACGGAATCGCCGGGTCCCGCGACACAGTCCCACCCCTCGACATGGACCGTCTCTCCCTCATCCTGTTCGGCGCTGCGGCGTTCCAGTACCTGAATGCCGCCTGTGAGCTCGGCCTGTTGGAGCTTCTCCACGAACACGGGCCGCTCCCGGCCGAGGAGATCCGCGAACGTCTCGGGCTGGCCGAACGGGCCACGGACATCCTGCTGTTGGGCTGCACGGCCCTGGGGCTCACGGTCAAAGAAGGCGCGCGCTACCGGCGGGCGGAGCTGGTCGACGCCCTGGACCGGGAGGGCGCCTGGCAGAAGATCAAGGACACCGTCGCCTTCGAACAGCACATCGTGTACCAAGGCCAAGCCGACTTCACCGAGTCGCTGCGCACCAACACGAACGCGGGGCTGCGCCGCATCGTGGGGGACCACCCGGATCTCTACCACCGGTTCAGCGCTCACCCGTCGTTGGAAGCGGTCTTCTACCGCTACATGCGCTCCTGGTCCGAGCTGGCCAACGCTCACCTCGTCGAGGCGCTGGACCTGAGTCGGGCCGAGCGGCTGCTCGACTGCGGCGGCGGGGACGCGGTGAACAGCATCCTGCTCGCCGGGGCCAACCCCCAACTGCGGGCCACAGTAATGGAGATCCCCGCCTCCGCCCCGCTGACCGAGGCCAGGATCGCCGAGGCCGCGCTCGGCGACCGCGTCACGGTCACCCCCTGCGACATGTTCTCCGAGGACTTCCCGGGCGATATGGACGTCGTGCTCTTCGCACACCAACTGGTGATCTGGAAGCCGGAGGAGAACACCGCTCTGCTGCGCAAGGCCCATGCCGCGCTGCGTCCCGGTGGCCGCGTGGTCATCTTCAATTCCATGTCGCACGACAACGGGGACGGTCCGCTGGTCGCCGCCCTGGACAGCGTGTATTTCGCCGCCCTGCCGGCCGAGGGAGGCATGATCTACCCCTGGCGGCTCCACGAGAAGTGCCTCAGCGACGCGGGATTCGGCCCGGCCCAGCGGATCCCGGTACCCGGCTGGACTCCACACGGCATCATCGTGGCAGCGAAGGAAGGCTGATGCGCCTGGTGTCGGTGGCCTCCGCGTTCACGCCCCACGGCGCGGTTGCCGCCCTTCTCCGGCTCGCCCGGATCAAGTTCCTCTTCCAGAGCATGATGGTCACCGGCTTCGGGGTGACCATCGCCGTCCACACCACCGGAGATGTCTCGCTCCGCTGGTACGCCCTGACGCTCGCGTTCGCCTGGGCCACCCACCTGATGACGCACTTCTGCAACGACTACTTCGACCTGGAGGCGGACCGCGCGAATCAGTCGCCCACCGCCTGGACCGGCGGCAGCAGGGTCCTGGTGGAGGGGCTGCTCAGCCCGACAGTCGGCCTGTCCGCAGCTTTCGTCGCGCTGTTCACCGGCTTCGCCGTGATCACCGTGATGCCCGATCCGGCGAGCCGCACACTGGCCCTGGCACTGACCACGCTCGCCTGGTTCTACACGGCACCGCCGCTGCGTCTGAACTACCACGCACTGGGCGAGGTGACCTGTGCGACCGTGCTGTACGGCATGGGGCCGCTTCTCGCCGCCCGCCTGCAGGGCGGCGGGCAGCCGCCACTGCTGTGGTGGTGCGTCGCCCTCGTGTGCGCCCTGCAGGTGCTGCGCTGTCTGATCATGAACCTCGCAGACATCGACGGAGACCGGCGGGCCGGCAAGGCCACCCTGGCCACGGTGCTGGGCCCGCGTCGGCTGCGCGGTTGCTACACCCTGGGCCAATGCGCGGTGTACGCATCCGTGGCGGCACTGGCGTGGACAGGCGTACTGCCCCCGGCAGTGGCCGCGGTCCAGCTCGTTGCCGCACCGGCGGGCGGCTTTGTGATCCGCAGCCTGTTCACGGACGCCATGCGGGACCCGCGCAGGGCGAACCTGGTCACCTTCTGGGCCTCGGTGCAGCTGCCGCTGACCACGTGCACGACCATGCTCGCGCTGCTCGCCGACATGGCCCTGGCAGACCGCCCCATCCCTCCGGCCTGGTACGCCGTGGCTGCGGGGACGGCGGCCGCCTTCGTGTGGTGGCTGGCGCGTACCGCCATCACCACAGCGCGCCGCAGCACACCTCACGTACCGGGGGCGCTGCCCCTGCGCCACACCTAGGAGGCCAGGACCGCCATGGCGGCCCCTTCAACGCGCCGTATGCCCGCCGAGCCGGAGATCTGCGGCCTCGCGTGCGGGCGCACGGCGCCGGCACTACGGGCGGCGATCGGCCGTCTCCCACCGAGCCTCGCGAAGATGAGTGCCTACCACTTCGGATGGACCGACACGGAGCCGGGGCCGGCCGACGAGCAACCTGCCATGAGTGGCAAGACGATTCGCGCCGCACTGGCCGTTCTCGCGGCGGAAGCGCTCGGCGCTCCCTTCCGGTGCGCCGCGCCCGCTGCTGTCGCCGTGGAGCTGGTGCACAACTTCACCCTGATCCACGACGACATCCTCGACGGCGATGACACCCGCCGCCACCGGCCCACGCTGTGGCGCCGCTTCGGGACCGGACCTGCCCTGCTGACCGGCGACGCGCTGCACATCCTGGCCATGGACACACTGCTTCGCACCGGTGGTCCACGCGGCGCGGCCGCGGCCGCTCTGCTCAATCGCGCGCTCGTCGCCACGATGCGCGGTCAGACCATGGACCTGGGCTTCACCGAGCGGCCGTGGGCCGGGGAGGGAGCGGTCACCGTCCGCGAGTACCGGGCAGCCGCAGCCGGCAAGACCGGTGCGCTGCTGGCCTGCGCAGCGGCCCTCGGTGGGCTACTGGCGGGCGGACCGCCGCGGGACATCGCCCGATTCGCAGCGTTCGGGCGGCGCCTGGGCATCGCCTTCCAGTGTGCCGACGATGTCCTCGGCCTGTGGGGCGAGCCGGGGCGAACAGGGAAGCCGGTCGGCGGCGATCTGCTCATGGCCCGCAAGACGCTGCCACTGGTCGCAGCCCTCGGCACCGACAGCCCCGATGCCGGACGCCTGGCGGCTTTGCTGCAGCGCCCGGCAGGCGTCGGCCCCGGCGGACTCGCTCAGGCCCTTGCGCTGACCGAGACGGCCGGTGGCCGGCAGGCGGCCGGGCTTGAGGCGCGTCGGCAGATGAGAACCGCACTGCGAACGCTGTCCGCCATCCCGATGCCCCCTCATGTGTGGCAGAAATTCCGCGAGTTGTCGGCCTTCATCACCGAACGGGAGCACTGATGGCGCGCTGCGGCTGGTGGCGACGTACGGGAGCGGACCTGCCCTGGGGTGACCCGCTGCGCTCGCACCAGGCCTTGATGGAGGGCAATCTCTGGCGGTTCACCGACCCACGGCACGGCAGGGTGCTCCTGGTCGCCTCCGGAGTCAACCACCACCCGGAACGGCCCTGGGGGGTGGTCGTACTCGCCACGAGTCCGGGCGGCCTGGTGCGTACGGTGAGTGCCGACGGCGCTTGGGACGCCCCTGACGGGCACCGGCTCCGGGTACCGGGCGCGTTGTCCTTCGCGGACGGCGGGCTCCAGGTGGAGGCGGGGGACAGTCGGGTGACGGCAGTGATTCCGACTGAGCCCGCCCGGCGCACCGTCGTCCCGGGCGCGAGCGTGTTCTCTCTGGTGCCGGGGCTCAACCACTACTGGCACCCGTATCTGCTCAGTGGGCGGGCCGAGGGAATGGCCAGTGTGAACGGCCAGGACTGGGACCTGACGGGCTGTGAGGTCTACGCCGAGAAGTCCTGGGGCCGCGGCTTCCCCGCGCTCTGGTGGTGGGGGCAGGCACATGGCTTTGACCGCCCCGGCGTCGCGGTCGCGTTCGCCGGCGGGCTACTGGGACGCGGACGGCTGAGCAGCCGGGTCAGCGGTCTGGTGGTCGAGCTGGATGGCCGACGGCTCAGCATGTTCCCGCCCCGCGCGGTCGTCAGAGGCGGCGTGGAGAAGGGGGTCTGGCGTATCACGGCCGCTGACCCTCACTACCGGGTCGCGCTGGAGGGGCGCCTCGCAGACTCTCCAGGGCTGCGGCTTCCTGTCCCCTCCCTCACCCCGCACCGCTTCGGCCACTCGGTCCAGCACCTGGCAGGCACACTCCGGCTGAACGTGGTGCATCGGGGGAAGCGCGCCTTCACGGGAACCTCGTCGCTGGCGAGCCTGGAGACAGGGCCCGCCCCGGTGCATCCCGCAAGCGTCGGCTCCGCGGACCGATGACGCGCAAGGCCCCACTTCCAGCAGCGCGGAAGCCTGCCGGGCGATCCCTCGCGTCGCCCCGGCAAAATCCCTGAGCCACCGGCTGGTGTCTCCGAGCGCTGGAACGTGACGGGGCATCGTGTCGAGGGCAAAGCCCCTGTGAAAGTCGTCTCCGCAGGTCGGGACCTCCATCGCGGCCTAAACCGCAGGGCGGCGAAGTCAGCTGGGAACTGAACCACCGCGACCGGACCCGATCACCGAGTCCGAGGCCCGTCAGCGCGCGGGGCGGAGGCCGAGGTGAGGTTCCAAGGCGAGGTAGAAGCCCGCCTGCGCGTGCTGTGCGGTGGTGGGCAGGGGGAGCATGTGGCTGGTTCCGTGGCCGCCGAGTCCGCGGGTGGGACGGCCGTCCAAGGGCTGTCGCAGTTTCTCGTGGAGGATGTCGACGGCGTCCTCCCGGACGTCGCGCAGGTCCTCCACGCCGGTCACGATGTTGAGGAAGGACTCGTGGAGACGCAGCCCGGTCTGGTCGCGGTGGCTGAGGCTCTGGGCCTTGCGGAAGTAGGCGTCCCGCCCGTCGTGGATGCGGTAGAAGGCGCTGACCAGAATAAGGAGCCGTTCATAGGCGTGCCGGTATGCCGTCCGGTAGAAGCGCTGAGCCGCGGCCTCGTCCACTTCGCCGCGCAATACGCTGCCGATGGCTGCGGCGCACAGCAGGCCGCTGTACATCCCCAGGTGGACACCGGTGGACAGCAGTGGGTCGAGGAAGCAGGCAGCATCCCCGACCAGGTAGTACCCGTCACCGCAGAACTCCCGGCTCACATAGGAGTAGTCGCTTTCGACCTTGAGCGGCGACGCCAGGCGGCCGCGGGCGAGCATGCGTCCCAACAGCGGGCAGTCGCCGAGCGCCGCGTGGTAGACGGCGTCGATCGTCTTCAGCCGCTCCTTGGCCCGCTGGAAGGAGCGTTTGTCGGTGACCAGGCCGACGCTGAGCGTGCCGTCGTGCAGCGGGATGGCCCAGAACCAACCGTGTTCGGGCAGTGAGAAGACCCCGATGGCCCCCTCCGGAGCCTGCTCCAAAGGGTCCGTCCCGCGCCAGTAGCCCCAAGTGGCAACGTTTCGGAACGCATCGTGGAACGTTCTGGTGCGCAACTGCCGCGCGCTGAGAATCCCGGCTCGCCCCGAGGCGTCGACGAACTGGTCGAAGGCGATCTCCCCGCGGCGCCCGTCTCTCCCGGCCCAGGCTGCTGCGGTCGCCCGGCCGGCGGGCAGCGCGACCTCCTTCACACTGGTCTCTTCCCGCACATCCACGCCTTGCTCACGAGCGTGCCGTAGCAGCAGATGGTCGAACTGTGCGCGGATGACCTGGAAGCTGTAAGTGGCCGGCCGGCCCGGTTCGTCGAATCCCAACGACCATTCCTGGCCGCTCCAGCCGTAGAAGGCCCCGGTCTTGCGGACGAATCCGTGGCGTTCGACCACGTGCCGGGCGTCCATGAGGTCCAGGATCGGCAGCAGGGAGGGCAGGAGGGACTCGCCGATGTGGTACCTGGGGAAGCGGTCGCGCTCCATGAGCGCCACCTCGAAGCCTTGCCGTGCCAGCAGTGTTGCCGCGGTCGTCCCCGCCGGGCCGCCGCCCGCGATCAGGACCTGGGTGTGGTTCTC
This sequence comes from Streptomyces sp. NPDC050806, assembly GCF_055586425.1. Lineage (NCBI taxonomy): Bacteria > Bacillati > Actinomycetota > Actinomycetes > Kitasatosporales > Streptomycetaceae > Streptomyces > Streptomyces sp. NPDC050806. The sequence continues at coordinate 38,146 of NZ_JBVJIF010000013.1, forward strand.
GGTCCGGTTCTGCTCTGGCATGTTTCGCTCCGGATGTCGGCCGAGTTGTCGTCGTCGCCGGTACCGTCGGGCGCTCTCCTGCCGCGCCATTCACTCTCTGTGACAATATGGTCACCATGTCAAGTAAAGGGCAGCAGGCCGGGGCGAGTAAAGGGCGCTCGGAACCGGGCCGGAAGGGCTCCGCGCCTGCCGATGCGAGCGGACCGGGACGCGCCGGGCGGGGTGGCGGGCGGCTGACGGTGGGGGCCGAGGAGGAGTACCTGCTGGTCGATCCGGTTTCCCGGGCGTTGAGTCCGGCGGCGGAGAAGGTGGTGGCCGAGGCAGGCAGTGAGCTCGGCGATCGCGTCACCACGGAGGTCACCCGCTATCAGGTCGAGGTACGCACCGATCCCCACACCCGCCTAGCCGACTTCGCCGACCAGGTCCGGTCGATGCGAAGGACGGTGGCCCGAGCCGCCGCACGCCACGGGCTGAGCGTCATCTCCACCGGTACGCCGGTCCTGGCCCACCCGATGCCGCCGCCACTGACCGAGGGGCGGCGCTACGCGAAGAGCGCCGCGAGGTTCGGTGCCCTGGATGACGAGCAGAGCGTCTGTGCCAGCCACTTCCATGTCGGTGTGCCCGACGTGGAGACGGCGCTGCACGTCAGCAATCATCTGCGGCCCTGGCTTCCCGCCCTGATCGCGCTGGCCGCCAATTCGCCGTACTGGCACGGGCGCGACACCGGCCATGCGAGCTGGCGAACGGTGACCTGGGCCCGCTGGCCGGCCGCCGGCCCTCCGCCGTACTTCGCATCCCTCGCCCACTTCGAGGACCTGATCGCCGACCTGACCGCGACCGGCGCCGTCATGGACCGCGGCGGGCTGTACTGGGACATCAGGCCCTCGCATCACCTGCCCACGCTGGAGGTCAGGGTCGCCGACGCCGTTTGCACCGCGCAGGACACCCTCGTCCTCGCCGCTGTCGTCAGGGCGCTGGTGGCGACGGCCCTGGCCGATATCGAGGCGGGGACGCCGCCCTTCCGGCCGCAACCGGAAATGCTGCGTTCGGCATGCTGGCGCGCCGCACACGACGGGCTGGCCGGCAGCGGCGTCGACCTGCACACCAGGCGCCTCGTCCCCGCCGCCCTTCTCATCGAGCACCTGCTGACGCGGCTGGCACCGGCATTGCAACGCCACGGCGACCTGGACTCGGTCCGTACCGGCTGGGCACGTCTGCGGGCCGACGGCAACGGGTCGGACCGCCAACGCGCCGCGTACCGCACCCGCCGCAGCCTCACCGACGTGATCGACCATCTGGTCAACGCGCAGCAGCAGTGACACCGGCCGTCGCGGGGTCGTGAAGCACTCGGGAATCGCGGAAGAGGTCGTGAAGCACTCGATCGCGGAAGCCGAATTCTGGCCTGCGCCTCGATCGTCGCCCGGTCCTTGTCAACCCATCGGCGGCTCCAAGGCCCTGCGTCACCGCGAGGACGACCGGCTCACCAAGCGGTCAGCAGCAGGTGGTTCACGAGCAACGCGAGCAGGGCCTGGGCCGTGAGCCATGCGCGCGGCTTGGTGAGGAAGGCGCAGGCCGGCAGCAGCCACATGACGAACGGCAGCCAGATGCGTTCCGTCTCCGCCTTGCTCATGCCGGACAGGTCCGCGGCGAGGAGAGCGAGCAGGGCGACGGACACGAGCAGGGCGAGACGTGCCTCGGCGGAGGGTCCGCCGGCCGTTCCCGGCGGGGTGAGGAGGCGGTCGCGCTGCCGGACGAGCGTGCCGGCGGCGCGCCGCAGCCCTGCCACCGTCGCGAGGCCCACGAGGAACACCGTGCAGGCGAGGTTGGCCCACACCCAATAGCCGTACGGCCGGATGCCGCCCGCTCCTTGGTAGTAGCGCTCGACCAGCAGGTGGTACGCCTCCCACCAGTTGAAGCCGGCGAGTGTGAACGCCGCCGGCACGACGGCGAGGCCGAGCAGCAGGTAGGGCAGCACCCGGAGCGTCGTGGTGAGGTTCCGCTGCCGTCCGATCAGCAGCACACCGGCCACGACCAGCGCGAACAGCGTGAGCCCGTACGAGAGGTAGCAGGTCAGGCCGAGCAGCAGCCCCGCGCCGAAGGCGGCGGTCCGCCACCGGCGCGTGGCCTGGCGCGTCACCGCGAGCGCCGACAGGGCGACGGTCCAGGCGGCGACGGCGGCGAAGTACCCGTCGGCCGACGCCCCCATCCACACCGCGGCCGACGTCAGCGCCAGGAACGGTGCAGCCCGCCGCGCCAGGCCCTCCCCGGCCAGTGCCCGCACGGTCACGAGCACGGCCACGCACGCCGTGGCGCCGACGGTGATGCACCAGGCGCCGGCCCACCCGCCGCCGCCCAGGCCGATCCGGTCGAGGAGGACGAAGGTGAGCGGCGCGGCCGGTGGGTGCCCGGCGATGTGTGCGGGCCAGTGGTCGGGTGAGTGCAGCAGGATGTGGTGGGTGAAGTCCCGCAGGGTGCTGGGGATGTCGTGGAAGCGGTCGATGACCTGGAGGTATTCGTACTTGGTCGTCAGTCGCCGGGCGATGCCGCGGTGCCAGCCGTCGACGAGCGCGAGGGACCACGTCCAGGCCGTGGCGGTGCCCCAGGCGGTGAGGAGCAGGGCACGCCAGGGCAGGCGGGCGGCCAGTGCGGGGCCGTACGCCACGACGGCGACGGCCACGACGAGTGCGGCCGGAGTGCCCGGGCCCAGGTGCGGCAGCCAGTTGGAGTACAGCGGAGGCCACCCGACGCGGAGGGTGCCGTAGGTGCGCTCGATGGCGATGCCGGCCAGCGCGGCAGCGACGACGAACAGCACCGCGGCCACGGCGGCGTACAGGTCGCGGAGGAGATCGCGGTTCACACGGGAACGTTAGGCCGGATGGCAGCCGCCGAGGCCCTGACAGGCGCGGACGTCAGCGTTTCGTCATCGGTTGCGGGGCCTGTCGCGGGTTCTCCGGCCGTACGGTCGGCGCATGGCACGATCCACCTCCTTCGCGCCTCACTGGCGCAGTCCGCTGCGCGGTCCCTGGTTCACCTCGGTGCTCGGTGTGGTGCTGCTCGCCGGGATCACGGTGCTGTTCGTGACCGGGCTCCTGTCGTACGCGGCGTACAACCCGGACCTGTCGCCGGTGAACGACAAGACCCCGGACAAGGGCCTGCTCGGCTTCTACCTCTTCTCCTGGCCGACCGGCCCGCACTGGCTGTACCGGCTCACCCAGGGTGTCCACGTCACGCTCGGCATCACGCTCGTTCCCGTCCTGCTGGCGAAGCTGTGGTCGGTCGTGCCCAGGCTGTTCCAGCTGCCACCCGCACGGTCGGTCGCCCACGCGCTGGAGCGCATCTCCCTGCTCCTGCTGGTCGGGGGCGCGCTGTTCGAGTTCACGACGGGCGTGCTCAATGTCCAGCTGGACTACCTGTTCCCCGGCTCCTTCTACCCGCTGCACTTCTACGGTGCGTGGGTGTTCTTCGCCGCGTTCGTCGCACACGCCGTGCTGAAGATGCCCGCGGCCGTACGGAACCTGCGAGGTCTCCGCGCGGACGAGGGGCCGCCCCGGGAGCGCGCCGGGCAGCTGACGTCCCCGCGTCCCGATCCCCCCACCGTCTCGCGCCGGGGCGCGTTGTGGCTGGTCGGGGGAGGTTCATTGCTCCTGTTCGGTACCACGGCGGGGCGCAGCTTCGACGGTCCGCTGCGGCAGACCGCCGTGCTCGCGCCGCACGGCGGAGCGGAGCCGGGCGAGGGCCCCGGCGGCTTCCAGATCAACAAGACGGCCGCGTACGCGGGGGTCGGCGCCCGGGAGACGAGCGGGGAGGCGTGGCGGCTGGTCGTCACGGGGCGTACCGGGACCGTCCGGCTGAGCCGGGCCGAGCTGCTGGCCCTGGATCTGCACAGCTCGGCGCTGCCCATCGCCTGTGTGGAGGGCTGGTCGACCGCCGACCAGTGGTGGCGGGGGGTACGGCTGCGGGATGTCGCACGGCTCGTCGGGTACGAGGCGGACGCGGCGCCGGACGTACTGGTGGAGTCGCTTCAGCTGCACGGCGCCTTCCGCCGGGCCGCGCTGCGCGCCAACCAGGTGCGCGACCCGCGCTCGCTGCTCGCCCTGGAGGTCAACGGCGAGCCCCTCACCCTGGACCACGGTTACCCGGCGCGGGTGATCGTGCCCGCCGCGCCCGGAGTGCTGAACACCAAGTGGGTGGCCCGGATGACGTTCGGAGAACTGTGATGAGAAACGGCCTGGACCTCGGACGCCTGCCGCGGCGGCTCCGGGGCGGCGGACGCCCGCGGATCCGGCTCGGCAGTCCGCTCCAACTGCTGCTCCTGGCCTGTTCGTTCGCGCTCGCCGGGTACGCGGGGGTGCGGCTGCTCGCGGACGACTGGTTCCAGGTGGCGCTGTGGTTCGCCGGCGCGGCCCTGGTGCACGACCTGGTACTGCTGCCGCTGTACGTCGCCGCGGACCACGCGGTCGTACGCGTGCTGGGCGCGCTCGGACACCGGCAGGGCACCATGTACGTACGGGTACCGGCCGCCTTCTCGGCGCTGCTGCTGCTCGTGTGGTTCCCACTGATCAGCGGGCAGGTGGCGGAACGCTACCGGTCGGCCGCCGGGCTGCCGGGCGACGGCTTCCTGGCGCGCTGGTTGCTGGTGTCGGCCGTACTGTTCGGTGGCTCGGCGTTGCTGCTGGTGCTACGGCTGCGCAGCGCGACGAAAGCACGCCCACCGGCCGCCCACTGATCGACGGTACGCCAGCCGTGCGTGCTGGCGTACCGGAGCAGCGCCGGGGTGCCGAGGCGGGCCCAGGGGAACGGGACACCCGCGGTGCCCCGGCCCCCGCCGGCGCCGGTGAGGTCGGCGGTGCGCACGATGCGGACGCTGGCGAGCTCGTCCACGTCCACCGGAACCGTTTCGGCGATCAGCAGGCCGCCCGGGAGGAGAAGCCGGGCCAGCCGTCCGAGCAGGGCCTGCGGGTCGCCTCCGATGCCGAGGTTTCCGTCGAGCAGCAGGGCGGTGCCCCACCGGCCCTCGCCGGGCAGCGGTTCGAAGACGGAGCGCCGCAGCGCCTGCCCACCGCGCCGGGTGGTGTGTGCGACGGCGGCGTCGCTGACATCGATGCCGAGCGCCGCGCGCCCCGAGGCGGCGAGCTCCACGACGAGCCTCCCCGGCCCGCACCCCACATCGAGTACGGCACCCTCGCAGCGGGCCAGGACCCCCCGGTCGACGGCGTCGGCGCGCGCGCACCACCGCTCCACCTCCAACGGCAGCAGCCAGCCGTCGGTACGGCGGAGGAAGAGCGGACCGTGGCCGGCGCGCAGGGCGTCGGCGTAGGGGTCGGCCGACCAGGGGGCCACGGTGGGGCGCCCGGCGGTGTGCTGCGCTATCGCTTCGTGTGCGGTGTTCATCAGCCGGCGACCGCCTGGAGCCGGGCCAGTTCCGCGGCGAAGCGGCCGTGTGGCGCCGACGCCGCGACCGTCTGCGCGTCGGCCGCCGTGTCGACGTCGCGCAGCAACGGCAGATCGCGGACGCGCAGCCCGGCGGCGACGAGCCGCTCGCGCTGCACGGCGCCGGTGTCCGGCGTCGACATGGGGACGCCACGCAGGAGACCGGGATCGGGGGACGCCAGGCCCAGTGCCCAGAAGCCGCCGTCCTCGGCCGCACCGAAGCAAGCGTCGTAACCGGCGAAGTCGACGGTCAGCAGGTCCGGTGTCACCTGCGGTGTGTCCATGCCGATGAGCAGGGCCGGTCCGTCGCAGCCCGCGAAGGCTGCGGCCAGCCGCTGGTCGAGGCCGCCCGCGCACTGCGGTACGAGGTCGAAGCCGGGCGGCAGCCAGGGCCCTGGACTCCCGTCGAGCACCAGCACGCGGCGCTCGGCGGGTGCCGCGGCCACGGTACACAGCGTGTCCGCAAGCGCCGCCTCGGCGAGCGCCGCCGCCTCAGCGGGCGTGAACGGCGGCGTCAGCCGCGTCTTCACACGTCCCGGCCGGGGCTCCTTGGCAATGACGAGCAGGGTGGTCATCGAGTGGTGCCTCCTTGCACGGATGCCGCGGTCGTCACCGGCACGGCCGGTGCTTCGGCGAGGACGCGACGCATGTCACGGACGGCCTGCCAGGTGCCGCGCCAGGTGCCGGTGACCTTCGATTCGCCACTGCGCGGCAGGTACGGCACGTCGTGCTCGGCGACGCGCCAGCCGGTGTCGGCGGCGCGGACCACCATCTGGAGCGGGTAGCCGCTGCGCCGGTCGGTGAGGCCGAGGGCGAGGAGCTGCGCACGACGGGCGGCGCGCAGCGGCCCCAGGTCGTGCAGGCGGAGCCCGGTACGGCGGCGCAGCATGCGCGCGAGCGCGAGGTTTCCGGCCCGCGCGTGCAGGGGCCAGGCGCCCCGGCCCTGCGGCCTTCGCCGGCCCAGCACCAGGTCGGCTTCGCCCGCCTGCACCTCCTGGACGAAGGGGACGAGCAACGCCGGGTCGAGCGAGGCGTCGCAGTCGCAGAAGCACACGATGTCGGCGGTGGCGGCGGTCAGCCCGGCGTGGCAGGCGGCACCGAATCCGCGCCGCGGTTCGTCGACGACGGTGGCGCCGAGTTCCCGGGCGAGCTCCGCCGATCCGTCGGTGGAGCCGTTGTCCACGACGAGGGCCCGCCAGCCGGGCGGGATACGGTCGAGCACCCAGGGCAGGGCCTCGGCCTCGTTCAGGCAGGGCAGGACGACATCGACGTCCGGCCGGGTGGGAGAGATCTTCACGGCTTTCACCCTACGAGCGCGAATAGTGCATATCGGGCTCCGGCTCCTTACGAAACGCGGACATCGAGGGTGACGGACACCTGGCGGCCAGCAGCGACGGCACACGGGTGCGAGGCTGTCCGTATGGAACAGCTGCCGTACGCGACGCCGGCCGGGCCGACAGGCGAGGGGCCCGGGGACACCCGCGTCCTCGTCGTCGACGACGACCCCACGGTCGCCGAGGTCGTCGTCGGCTATCTCGACCGGGCCGGGTACGTCGTGGACCGCGCCGAGGACGGGCCCACCGCGCTCACCCGTGCCGCGACGCACTGGCCGGACCTGGTGGTACTGGACCTGATGCTGCCCGGCATGGACGGGCTGGAGGTGTGCCGCCGGATGCGCGGACGCGGCCCGGTGCCGGTCATCATGCTCACCGCACGCGGCGATGAGGACGACCGCATCATGGGGCTGGAGGTGGGCGCCGACGACTACGTCACCAAACCGTTCAGCCCGCGGGAACTGGTGCTGCGGGTGGAGTCGATCCTGCGCCGTACGCGGCCCCGTACCGAAACACACTCCCGCGCGGAAACGCGTCCCCTGAGCGCGGCCGGGCTCACCCTCGACCCCGCCGCGCACCGCGCCACCAAGAACGGCACCGGCATCGCCCTCACCCTCCGCGAGTTCGACCTGCTCTCGTTCTTCCTTCGCAACCCCGGCCGCGCCTGCAGCCGCGAGGACCTGATGCGGGACGTGTGGGGCTGGGAATTCGGCGACCTGTCGACCGTCACCGTCCACGTCCGCCGGCTGCGCGGCAAGATCGAGGACGACCCGGCCCGGCCCCGGCTGATCCAGACCGTGTGGGGCGTGGGTTACCGCTTCGATCCGGGGGCCGGGGCCCCGGACAGTGAGACCCCGGACGGTGGGACCCCAGACGGTGGGCCCCCGGGCGATGGCGATGCCCGCGACGGTGGCGATGCCCGCTGGAGCGGCGACGCGGCCACGGACGCGGACGCGGACGGCGAGGAGTAACCGTGCACGACACCCTTCTCATCGCCCTGTTCGCCTTCCTCGGCGCCGGCGCGGCCGGACTCCTGGGTGCGGGGGCGCTGTGGCTGCTGCGCCGCCGCTCGCTCACCGCCTCGCTCACCGTGGTGGCCGCGGTGACCGTGACCGCGATGCTCGCCGGGACTCTCGCGGTCGCGTGGGCGATGTTCCTGTCCCCGCACGACCTGACCGTCGTCACCACGGTCGTCGCGATGGCCACCGTGGTGTCGCTGGCCACCGCGCTGCTGCTGGGCCGCTGGGTCGTCGCCCGCAGCCGGGACCTCCAGCTCGCCGCCCGCTCCTTCGGGGACGGCGGTGACTTCGCGGCTCCCACCGGCCCGGTGACCGCCGAACTGGCCGCCCTGAGCGAGGAGTTGGCCAACACCAGCGCCAAGCTCGCCGAATCCCGCGACCGTGAGCGCGCCCTGGAGACCTCGCGGCGCGAACTCGTCGCCTGGATCTCGCACGACCTGCGTACCCCGCTCGCGGGCCTGCGCGCCATGACCGAGGCGCTGGAGGACGGGGTGGCCGCCGACCCGGACCGCTACCTGCGGCAGATCCGCGCCGAGGTCGAGCGCCTCAACGACATGGTGAGCGACCTCTTCGAACTCTCCCGCATTCACGCGGGCTCCCTCACCCTCTCCCTCTCCCGCGTCTCCCTGTACGACCTCGTCGGCGACGCCCTCGCCGGAGCCGACCCGCTCGCCCGTGAACACGGGGTGAAGCTCGTCGGCGACCGGGTCGAACCGGTACCCGTCGAGGTGGACGGCAAGGAGATGAGCCGTGTGCTGGGGAACCTCCTCCTCAACGCGATCCGGCGCACCCCAGCCGACGGCACGGTCGCGATCGCCACCGAACGGTGCGCCGACGGCGTGACCGTGTCGGTCACCGACGGCTGCGGCGGCATTCCCGAGGAGGACCTGCCCCGGGTCTTCGACACCGGCTGGCGCGGCACTCACGCGCGTACCCCGCCCGCCGGCGCGGGCCTCGGCCTCGCCATCGTCCGCGGCATCGTCGAGGCCCACCGGGGCCGTGCGGCCGTGTCCAACATCTCCGGCGGCTGCCGCTTCGAGGTGACGCTGCCCGCGGCCGACGCCTGAGCCGTTCGACTCCTGGATTCGACTCCTGGAGGGGGGCCGCTGAACGGCCGGGGCCTTCTCGGCGGGCAGGGCCGTCTCCGCGCGGGGCCTATTCCGCCAACGGTGCGGCGCTCAGCCCTCCCGCAGTTCGGCCCGCGCGAACTCCCGCATGCCCTCCGCGAATCCCACCTGAGCCTTCCAGCCCAGTGCGGTCCGCAGCCGGGACGAGTCCGCCGTGATGTGGCGGACGTCCCCCAGGCGGTACTCTCCCGTGACCACCGGCTCGGGGCCGCGACACGCAGCGGCCAGCTCCCGGGCCATCTCGCCGACCGTGTGCGGCTCGCCGCTGCCGGTGTTGTACGCCGTGAGGGCGCCCACGGGGGCATCGGTCTCCATCGCCGCCACGTTGGCCGCCGCCACATCCCGCACGTGCACGAAATCCCGTCGCTGGCGGCCGTCCTCGAAGACCCGCGGTGCCTCACCACGGGCCAGCGCCGAGCGGAAGAAGGAGGCCACGCCCGCGTACGGGGTGTCGCGGGGCATCCGGGGGCCGTACACGTTGTGGTACCGCAACGACACCGCCGTCCCGTCCGTGGCACGGGCCCATGCGGCGGCCAGGTGCTCCTGGGCGAGTTTGGTCGTCGCGTACACGTTGCGGGGATCGACCGGGGCGTCCTCTCCCACCAGTTCGGAGTTCAGCTCCGCGCCGCACGCCGGGCACGTGGGCTCGAACCGTCCGGCGGCCAGATCGGCGGCCGCCCGCGGCCCCGGCCGCACCGCCCCGTGCCGGGCGCAGGAGTACCGCCCTTCTCCGTACACCACCATCGACCCCGCCAGCACGAGCCGCCGCACGCCCGCGTCCGCCATGGCGGTGAGCAGGACGGCGGTGCCGAGGTCATTGCGCGAGACGTACTCACCGGCGTCCGCGAAGCCGTTGCCGAGTCCGACCATCGCCGCCTGATGGCACACGGCGTCGACCCCGCGCAGCGCACGCGCGACCGCTTCCCGGTCCCGCACGTCCGCGCCCGGGTCCTCGCGCACGTCGAACACGACGGGCTCGTGTCCGTGCGCCATCAGCGCATCGACGACATGAGACCCGATGAACCCGGCACCGCCGGTGACCAGTACTCGCATACCGCCACGCTAGGCCGAGTCCCCTGCCGCGGTGCAGGGCCACGCCCGCCCCGTCATCGATCCGTAAGACCATGCACCGGCCCGCACGCGGGGCGGTGTGGCACCTCGAATCATTGCGGGCCCCTCCTTGCGGGCTATTTTGGGCCGGTGGACCTGAAACACCTCACCGGATTCGTCGCCGTCGCCGAAGAGCTGCACTTCGGGCGGGCCGCCGAGCGTCTGCACATCGCGCAGTCACCGCTAAGCCAGCAGATCAAATTCCTCGAACGCGACCTTGGGGTCAAACTGTTCGACCGCACCACTCGCAGCGTGCGGCTCACCCCGGCGGGCCAGGCCCTCGTGGAACCGGCCAGGCGACTGCTCGCGGACGCCTCCGCCGTGCGCCGTACCGTCCGCGCCACCCATCTGGGCGAGGCCGGCCGGGTCACGGTCGGCTTCGCCGGGGCCAGCAGCTACTCGGCGCTGCCCCTGCTCACGCGCGCGGTCACCTCGCAACTCCCCGGTATCGAGTTGGTCCTGGAAGGGCAGACGTACTCCGGCGAGGCGCTGCGCCGGGTCGCCGACGGCAGCCTCGACATCGGATTCGTCGCGCTGCCGGTGCGACGCGGCATCACCGCACGCGTCGTACGCATGGAGCGCCTCGTGCTCGCCCTGCCGGACAGTCATCCGCTCGCCGACCGCACCGAGGTGCACGTGAGCGAACTCGCCAACGAGCCCATCGTCACGTTTCCGCGCTCGCGGGAGTCGGCGGTGCGCGAGGCGATGGTGCAGGCATGCCACGACGCCGGGTTCGTACCCCGGATCACGCAGGAGGCCCCGGACTCGTACAACATGCTCGCTCTCGTCGGCGCGGGCGTCGGGGCAGCCGTCGTCGTCGAGTCGGCCTGCAGTATTCACTTGGAGCATGTGGTGTTCCGGCCACTCGTCGGGGACAACGTGCCGGTGTTGCCGATCGCCCTGGGGTGGCGCACCGGCAACTCCTCGGCAGCGTTGCAGGCGGTGCTGCGTGTGGCGGAGGAGGTACTGCCGACGCCGCCGTCCGCGCCGTACACGGACACGGACACCGACACGGGAACGATTAAGGACAGGTGATCACAGGCGATTGTGCGCGATCGCGTTTCAATCAACCCCATTATTGGTCTTGGACAGCACCTAATATCGCGAGGCAGAGTGATCCATGTCTCGCGAAGGGGCGAGGGTCGATCACCGTAGTCGCCCTGCCTTCCGTAGCGGGATCTGCCGCTACGAGAGGACGCTCGTCATGCAGCACGAGGTGCAAGCCCGCGACGCCCGCCGCGCCGGTGTCACCGCCTTCGTCGGCACCACCATCGAGTGGTTCGACTTCTACATCTACGGATCCGCCTCCGCGCTGGTTCTCGGCAAGGTCTTCTTCGCCGGTGCCTCGCCGGCCGTCGGTACCCTCGCCGCCTTCGCCACCTTCTGGGTCGGCTTTCTCGCCCGCCCCCTCGGCGGCCTGATCTTCGGGCACCTCGGCGACACGTACGGCCGGAAGAAAGCCCTGGTCACGACGCTCACCATGATGGGCGGCGCCACCTTCTGCGTGGGCCTGCTGCCCGGCTACGACCAGATCGGCACCGCCGCCCCCGTCCTGCTCATCCTGCTGCGCATGATCCAGGGCGTTGCGATGGGCGGTGAATGGGGCGGTGCCGTGCTCATCGCCACCGAGTACGCCCCGCCCGGCCGAAAGCTGCTCTACGGCGCCTTCGCACAGCAGGGCTCCCCGGTCGGGAACCTCCTCGCCACAGTCGCCTTCCTGGGCATTGCCCAACTCCCGGACAGCGCCTTCGAGTCGTGGGGGTGGCGCGTACCGTTCCTGTTCTCTGCCGTGCTCGTCGCCGTCGGTCTCTTCATCCGGCTCAAGCTCGCCGAGACGCCCGAGATGCAGGAGGCCCTCGCCCGCAACAAGCCGGTCAAGCTGCCCATCAAGGACGTGCTCACCCGGTTCCCACTGCTCGTCTTCCTCGGCGTCATCGCCGGTACGGCCGGCGTGGCCATCACCTATGTGAAGACGACCTTCGCGCTGTCCTGGGCCACAGCGGACCTCGACTTCGACCGGTCCTCCTTTCTCACCGTCATCTCCATCGCCCTCGTCGTGCAGGTGATCGTGCAGCCGTTCGGTGCCGTCCTCGCGAGCAAGTGGCCGGTGCGGAAAGCCGTGTTGTGGATGCTGCTGCCCGAGTTCGTCGTGCTGCCGCTGATGTTCGTACTCATCGGCACCGGCAACTTCTGGCTCACCGTCCTCGGCATGGGGCTCGCCACCTTCCCGCACGCCATGTACTACGCGGCGCTCGCCGGCATCCTCGCCCGTGTCTTCCCCGTCGAGGTCCGCTACACCGGGATGTCGCTGTCGTACCAACTGTGCACGACGCTGTTCGCGGGGACCGCCCCCATCGTCTCGCAGTACCTGCTCACCGCCTTCGACTCGATCTGGCCGGTCGTCGCCCTCGGCCTCGGCTACACCGCGCTCACCCTCGCCGGTGTCCTGCCGTTGCTCGCCCGTACCGGCGACGCCGCCCCCGCCTCGGGGCGCAACTCCCGTACCGCACAGCCCGCTTGATCAGCCCCCTTGGTCACCCCGCTTGTCAGTCCGCTTGATGAGGAGCATCTGTGTCCGCCATGAACTACGCAGACCGCGACCCCGCCCTGCGTCCGCTGCTCGACCGTGTCCTGGCCGCCGATGACCGTGCCCGCGTCGAACCGCTGCTGGCCGAGCTGGGAGAGCTGGCCGCCGGCGAACTCGACCGGCAGGCCGCCCTCGCCGACGCCAACCCGCCCCGGTTGGTCCAGTACGCCCCCGACGGCACACGCATCGACGAAATCACCTTCCACCCCGCTCACGACAAGGCAGCCGCGATCGCCTACGAGCGCTTCGGGCTCGCGGCGATGTCGCACCGCCCCGGCGTCCTCGGCTGGCCCACGAAGGTCCCGCACACCGTCAAGTACGCCCTGTCCTACCTCTACGTGCAGTCCGAGTTCGGCATGGCCTGCCCGCTGTCCATGACCGACTCGGCCGCTCGAATCCTGCGCCTGTTCGACGCCGAGCGGTATGCCGACGAGATCGCCGCCCTGTCGTCCACCGACCCCGCGCTGCGGAAGACCGGCGCGATGTTCATGACGGAGAAGCAGGGTGGCACCGACGTGGGCCGCACCGAGACCGTCGCCACCGACCACTGCACGCACTGGACGCTGACCGGCAAGAAGTGGTTCGCGTCCAACCCGAGCGCCGATGTGATCCTCACCCTCGCCCGCGTCCCCGGCCAGGGCGAGGGCACCCGCGGCCTCGGCATGTTCCTCGTACCGCGGCTGCGCCCCGACGGCACCCGCAACGCCCTCCGCATCGACCGTCTCAAGGACAAGCTGGGCTCGCGTTCCATCGCCAGCGGCGAGGTGACCCTCGACGGCGCGTACGCGACCCCGGTCGGCGAACTCACCCGCGGATTCCGGCAGATGGCGGAGATGCTCAACGTCTCCCGGCTGTCCAACGCCATGCGCGCCACCGCCCTGATGCGCCGCGCCGTGCGCGAGTCCATCGACCACACCCGCGACCGGCAGGTCTTCGGCAAGCCGCTCTTCGACCAACCGCTGATGCGGGCCACCTTGCTGCCGACGATCCTCGACACGGAAGCCGCCCTGCACCTCGTCCTGGAGGCCGCCGCCCGGCTCACCGCCACCGACGCCGGGGACGAGGGCGCCCGCGCGCTGGTCCGCGTCCTGACCCCCCTCGCCAAGTACACCGTGTGCAAGCGGGCCCGCAGCGTCACCGGCGAGGCCATGGAAATCCGCGGCGGCAACGGCTACATCGAGGACTGGGTCAATCCCCGCCTCGTGCGCGACGCGCACCTCGGTTCCATCTGGGAGGGCTCCTCCAACGTCATCGCACTCGACGTACTGCGCTGCATGCGCCGCGAGAACGCCCACACCGCCCTCGCCGACACCTACGGCGACCGCCCCGCCACACGGGACCGCTGGGAGCGCCTGCGCGAGAAGGGCGACAGCCTCCTCCACCTCCCGCTGGACGAACAGGAAATGCTCATCGGCCGGTACGCCGACGAGCTGACCCGTGCCGTCATGGAGACCCTCCTCCACGACCAGGCCGACCACGAGACACGCACCACCGATGACGGCCGCGCCCTCCTCGTCGCCCGCGCCTACAGCGCCCTGCTCGACGACCCGGCCGCGCTGCCCCGCCCCGCCCTGGACCACTTCGCCGCGCTGGCGGACGGCGGGCCCGTCCCGCTCACCGAGCTGAAGGATGCCGCCCATGCATGAGCACCCCGCTCCGCTCGCGGGCATGAAGGTCGTCGACCTCTCCAAGATCCTCGCGGGCCCCTACGTCACCATGTCGCTGGCCGACCTCGGCGCGGACGTCATCAAGGTCGAGCACCCCGACGGTGGCGACCCCACCCGGTCCTGGGGCCCGCCCTTCAACGGACCCGACGCCACGTACTACCTGGCCGCCAACCGCAACAAACGCTCGGTGACCCTCGACCTCAAGTCGGCGGCCGGCCAGGAGGCCGTACACCGGATGCTCGCCGACGCCGACGTGCTGGTGGAGAACTTCCGCCCTGGCAGTTCGCTGGCCCGCCTCTTCGACCACCGGGCACTCAGCGCGCAGTACCCGCGCCTCGTCATCCTGCACATCTCCGCCTTCGGTGACACCGGACCGCTGCGCGACGAACCCGGATACGACATGGTGGCGCAGGCCTCGGCCGGCCTGATGTCCCTCACCGGTGAGCCGGACGGCCCGCCGGTGAAGGCGGGCTACGCGATGGGCGACCTCGGTGCCGCCCTCTTCGGTCTCATCGGCGTCACCTCGGCGCTCGTGGAGCGCGAGCGCACCGGCGCGGGCCAGTACGTCACGACATCCCTGTACGAGTCCCAGCTCGCCCTGCACATCAACTGGGCCACCGGATACTTCGCGACCGGTGAGCGCCCCGCCCGCCTCGGCTCGGGCCATCCCAGCCTCGTCCCCTACCAGGCGTACCCGGCCGCCGACGGCCACTTCGTGATCGCGGTCGGCAACGACACTCTCTTCCGCCGGCTGGTCGACGCGCTCGGGCACCCGGAGTGGGCGGACGACGCGCGCTTCGCCACCAACCGCGACCGTGTGGCACACCGCACGGCCCTCAACGCCAAGCTGGAGCCGGTCCTCGTCGACAAACCGGTCGCCCACTGGTGCGGCCTCCTCAAACCGCTGGGCGTCCCCGTCGC
Source organism: Streptomyces sp. NPDC050806 (assembly GCF_055586425.1). Lineage (NCBI taxonomy): Bacteria > Bacillati > Actinomycetota > Actinomycetes > Kitasatosporales > Streptomycetaceae > Streptomyces > Streptomyces sp. NPDC050806. Next base: position 53,341 of record NZ_JBVJIF010000013.1, read on the forward strand.
GCCCATCCGCACCCTCGACGAGGTGTACGACTGCCCGCAGACCGCCGCTCTGGACATGGTGCAAAAGGTCGACCACCCGGACGTGGGCCCTCTGGAACAGGTCGCATTCCCCGTCAGCTTCCGCGGCACCCGCCCGCCGGTACGCACCGCCCCACCCCTCCTCGGCCAGCACAGCCACGACATCCTCACCGAACTCGGCTACGGCGAGGAACACATCGCCCGCCTCCTCGGCACATCCACGCACCCCGAGCAGCCCGACCGGCCCGAGCGGCCCGAGCAACCGCACCGGTCCTAACGATCCTGAGGGCACCAGGCCGTCGCCCCCTGCCGCGCGGATCAGTGGTTGAGCGTGGAGAGCGCCTGGGTGTACTGCTCGTCGGTGACGGGCTCCAGCCAGGTGGTGCCGTCGCCGGCACCGTCGCCGACGACCATGGCGAGGTGGGCCATGAGCGTGGTGTCGGTGGCGCCGTGCCAGTGTTCCTCGCCGGCCGGGCACTGCACGATCTCGCCTGCGCTCACGCGTACGACCTCGCCGTCGCGAGTGCCGACCAGGCCGATGCCGTCGGTGATGTAGAGAGTCTGGCCGTTGGCGTGCCGGTGCCAGTTGGTGCGGGCGCCCGGGGTGAAGCGGACCAGGGCGGCGGCCAGGCGGGCGGGCTCGGCCGGGGCCTCGATCATGTTGAGGTAGACGTCGCCGGTGAACCGCTCGGCCGGCGCCTTGGCCGTGGGGGTCGAGGTGATGTGCTCCATGGTGGTCTCCTTGTCACGCGGAGGTGCTGGGGGTGGTACTGGGGGGAACTGGCGGCTGGGGATGTCCGCTACTCGCCGGCTATTGGGCGACGTAGCCGCCGTCGACGGGGAGTGCGACGCCGATGACGAAGCCGGCGCCGGGGCTGCACAGCCACAGGACCGCCTGGGCGATTTCCTCTGCGGTCCCGAGGCGGTTGATGGGCTGATTGGCTTCGGCCTCGGCGCGGTCGAGCTCCCCTTTGGCGATCATGTCGCTGACCATGGGGGTGTCGATGGTGCCGGGGCACACCGCGTTGATGCGGATGCCGCGCGGGGCGTATTCGAGTGCCGCACTGCCGGTCAGGCCGATCACACCGTGCTTGGCGGCGTGGTACGAGGCACGGCCGGGAATGCCGACCAGGCCGCCGAGGGAGGAGCAGTTGACGATGGCGCCACTCCCCCGGTCCCGCATGTGCCGCAGTTCGTGCTTCATGCTGGCCCAAATACCGCGCAGGTTAACGGCGTTGACCTTGTCGAAGACAGAAGCCTCCTCGTCGGCGGCGTCGGACGGCGGGATCTGGATTCCGGCGTTGTTGTAGGCCATGTCCAGGCGGCCGAAGACCTCCACCGTGCGGTCGACGGCCGCGGCGATCTGCTCCTCGTCGGTGACCTCACAGGCGAGGGCGAGCGCTTGATGCCCCTCGTCGGTGAGCTGCTTCGCTGCCGCGCCCACCGCGTCCTCGTCGATGTCGGTGAGGGTCACGGCGGCACCTGCATGTGCGAAGGCACGGGCGGTGGCGAGACCCATCCCGGAGCCGGCGCCGGTGACGAAGGCAACCTGGCCGGTGAAGTCGTACGTCGGGTTCATGCGGTCTTTCTCCCAACAAGAGCGGTGCGAGCGGTCGACAAGAGCGGTGCGAGCGGTACGGGATTCAGTGCTGAGCCGGTGCCGGTACGGCTTCGTCGCCCCGGGTGTGAGCCGCGGTGGTGCGCTGGGCAACGACTCGCGTTGCGTGGGACGTGCCGAGTGCGGCGAGGGCGACGAGCGGCAGCAGGGTGAGAGCGGCGGAGACGGCGCCGACGAGCGCGGGCCCCGTCAGCCCCAGGGACCCCGACCCCGGACCCGGCCCCGCAAGACGGCCATACAGGCATACGGGCATACGGGCATACGGGCACATGGATTCACGGCCTGAGCAGCGCCTTGATCGCGCGGCGCTCGTCCATCGCCCGGTAGCCCTCGGCGACCTCTTCCAGTGGCAGGGTGAGGTCGAAGACCTTGCCCGGGTCGATCCGGCCGGACAGGACGCGGTCGATGAGGTCGGGCAGGTAGCGGCGTACGGGGGCGGGGCCGCCGCGCAGGCCGACGTGGGCGAAGAACAGCTCCTGGCCGTCGACCGTCACCTCGTGGGGGACGCCGACGAACCCGACGTTGCCGCCGGGCCGCGCCGACTGCAGCGCCTGCTGCATGGCCTGCGCGGTGCCGACGCACTCCAGCACCGCGTCCGCTCCGATGCCGCCGGTGAGGTCCTTGACGCGGGCGACGCCGACCTCGCCGCGCTCTGTGACGATGTCGGTGGCGCCGAAGTCCAGGGCAAGCTTCTGACGGGATGCATGGCGGCTCATCGCGATGATCCGCTCCGCGCCCAGTTCCTTGGCCGCGATCACACCGCACAGACCGACCGCACCGTCACCGACGACCACGGCGGTGGAGCCGGGCTTGACCTCCGCTGCCAGGGCGGCGTACCAGCCCGTACCCATCACGTCGGAGACCGCGAGCAGGCCCGGCAGGTACTCGTCGGCCGGGTGTCCGTCGGTGGCGACGAGGGAGCCCTGGGCGTTGGGGATGCGGACGTAGTCGGCCTGGCAGGTGCTCATGAACTCACGGTTCAGACAGCTGGACTGCCAGCCGTTGCGGCAGTTCGCGCAGGTGTTGTCCGAGGTGGCGAAGGAGCCGACCACGAACTGGCCCGGCTTGACCGAGGTGACCCCGCTGCCGACCTCCTCCACGACGCCGACGTACTCGTGCCCCATCGGGTGCGGGTCACCGATCGGCTCCAGGCCCCGGTAGGGCCACAGGTCCGAGCCGCACACGCAGGTGACGGCCGTGCGGATGATGGCGTCGGTCGGGTGGAGGATCTTCGGGTCGTCGAGGTTCTCGAAGCGCACATCGCCAGGGGAGTGGAGCACTGCTCCGCGCATGAGTGGTTCCTAACGTGCTGAGGGGCGGCCCGCGAGTGCGGCTGCGGCCGTCCGGGCCGGTCCGCGGCGGGCCCGCGTGCGGTTGCGTACCGGGGCACGAGGACGGCACCACTGTCGTCACGGTCGTCGGCGCACTCCCGGGTGGGCACACCCGACCGCCGCGGCGCCGTCGCGCCGGGCCGGGAAGTGCCACGTCACCCAGGTAACCGCCGTTTCTCGCGTGCAGCGAGTCACCAGCGAGGGGTGTACCACCAGTACACCCCTCCGGGGGCGTGTGCGGCGTACGGTCGAGGTGTGGACAACCGTGAAGAGGTCCGCGAGTTCCTGACCTCGCGGCGAGCAAAGATCACCCCCGAGCAGGCCGGGCTGCCCGCCGGGCCCCGGCGCCGTGTGCCCGGGCTGCGCAGGAGCGAGGTCGCGGCGCTGGCCGACGTCAGCGTCGAGTACTACGCCAAGCTGGAACGCGGCAGCCTCGCCGGCGTCTCCCCCGCCGTCCTCGAAGCCGTTGCCCGCGCACTCCAGCTCGACGACGCCGAGCGCGCTCACCTCCTCCATCTGGCCCAGGCCGCCGACGGCACCGACGCCCTCACCAGGCCCCGGCGCCGGCGCACCAAAGGGCAGTGGACGCCGCACCCCAGCCTCCAGTGGACCCTGGACGCGATCACCGAAGCACCGGCCTTCGTCCGCAACGGCCGCATGGACCTGCTCGCCGCCAATCAGCTCGCCCGCGCCTTCTACAGCGACATCTACAACAGCTGCTGCCGCCCGCCGAACTTCGCCCGCTTCAACTTCCTCGATCCGGTGTCCCGGCGCTTCTACCCCGACTGGGACCTCGCCGCCGACATCTCCGTCGCCATCCTGCGCACCGAAGCCGGCCGCAATCCGCACGACAAGGAGCTGCACGACCTGGTGGGTGAGCTGTCCACCCGCAGCGAGGAATTCCGTACCCGCTGGGGCGCCCACAACGTCCGCCATCACGGCACCGGAATGAAGCGCTTCCACCACTCGGCCGTGGGCGAGCTCACCGTCGCCTACGAGGGCCTCGAGATGGCCGCCGAACCCGGCCTCACCCTCACCATCTACACCGCCGAACCCGGCTCCCCCTCCGAGGAAGGACTACGCCTCCTCGCCTCCTGGGCCGCCACGCAGAAGTCGGAACCGTCAACGGATTCCCTCTCGGACAACTGACGGCTCGATCAATTGACGGCGCGTCAGCCAACACCGTCGGCTCTCGATCACGGCCCTCCCCCCGGACTCGACCGGACGTTGGGACGCCACCGGAACACTCCGCAAGGCATACAGCATCTTCTGAACCACAACACGCTTCAGGCCAGCGCCACCAGCACCACCGCGGCCTGCAGGTCGTGCCGGCGGCCCGACGGCGAGACCGGCCACATGAGGACGACGCGGCCGGGCTGGTTGACGACGAAGAGCTGCTCGCCGAGGGCGGTGATCTGGGCGGCCGCGCGGCGTGCGGCGTGCGAGGCCGACGCGTCGGCCACCACCACGCAGAAGGTGCCGTCGGCGTCGACTTCCAGGGCGCGCGCGATGTTCTGCACGTTACGGGGCGAGCGCCCCGCCGGGCCGAGCAGCTCCGCGAGATACGTGAGCTGCTCATCGCGCGTGGCGGCGGCCATGAGGGCCCGTTCCTCCAGGTAGCTCTGCTGGACCGCACGGGCGTAGTCGTCCACCACCCGCCACAGGTTCTCGGCGTGCAACGCCAGCACGGTCATGTCGCCGGACCGGCCCCGGGCCAGCATCGCGGACCATACGACGCCGAAGTCGAGCCGTACAGCGGCGACGAGGTCCTCTCCCGGTACTCCCTGGCGAGCGCGCAGCCGTCCCAGCTCGCCCGGCAGCTCGCTGAGCTGTGTCGTGGTGGAATCGGTGGCGAGCGCCCGGAGGATCAAGGCCAGCGAGTCGCGTGCCGACTCTCGCAACTGTTCGTCGGGCCCGGCCAGCGCGGTCATCCTCACGGTGATCGGAGTCATCGCGCTCGCCGGCGGCCTGCCGGCTCCGCGGCACAGCGTCGCCGAAGCCAGTCTCAAGCACTGACAACCGGTCTCAGGCACCAGCAGTGGCTCTCCACGCCGGCAGCCGGCCGGCGCTCCCAGCCCTCCCGAAAACTAAGGACATCACCATGACCAGCCCCGACCACGACCAGGACTTCCTGGCGGACTTCGCCACCCTCTCGCAGTTCGGAGAGACGCCCGGCGGCGGTGTCGAGCGACAGGCGGCCACCGCTGCCGACGGCGAACAGCGGGCCTGGTTGCACCAGTGGCTCACGGACCGCGGCCCCGAGGTCCACTACGACGGTGTGGGCAACCAGTTCGGGCTGTTCACCGTCACGCAGGGTGCGCCGTACGTCCTCAGCGGCTCGCACCTGGACAGCCAGCCGCTCGGCGGCCGTTACGACGGTGCATACGGTGTCCTCGCCTCGGCCCACGCCGCCCACCGGGCCGTCCGGCAGTGGGCCACCACGGGCAACAGCCCGCGCTACAACGTCGCCGTCGTCAACTGGTTCAACGAGGAAGGCTCCCGCTTCAAGCCGAGCATGATGAGCAGTTCGGTCTTCACCGGCAAACTGCCGGCCGAGACCGCGCTCGCGACGACCGACCCCGCCGGGACCACAGTGGAGGATGCCCTCCAGGCGATCGGCACCATCGGCGGCTACGAAGGCCCGGACGTGGCCGCGTACGCCGAAATCCACATCGAGCAGGGCCCTGGCCTGGAGAACGAGGGCACCACGATCGGGCTCGTGGACTCCACCTGGGCGGCGCGCAAGTACCAGGTCGTGGTACGCGGCGACCAGTCCCACACCGGTTCCACGATCATGGCGGACCGGCGTGACGCCCTGCTCGGCGCCTCGCTCCTGGTCGTCGCCGTACGCGAACTGGCCGAGGAGAGCACGCAAACGACGCTGCACACCTCGGTGAGCGAGATGACCATCCTGCCCAACTCCCGTGGTGGTGGCGCGCGAGGTACGTCTCCACGTCGACCTGCGCTCGCCCGACGAGGCGCTGCTCGACGCCGCGGCGAAGAAGCTGGCCGGGACGATCCCCGGTATCGAGGAGCGTGCGTCGGTCAGCATCGAGCAGGTCCAGACGCACGGCTGGGGTGTCGCCCCCTTCCCCGCCGCCGGTGTCGAACTCGCCGCCCAAGCAGCGGACGATCTCGGGCTCACCCACCAGAACGCCATGACCGTCGCGGGGCACGACTCGGTGAACATGAAGGACGCCGCACCGTCGATCATGCTCTTCGTGCCCAGCGTCGAGGGCATCTCCCACAACGAGGGCGAGTTCACCCACGACCGGGACGTCTGCGCCGGCACCGACCTGCTCACCGAGGTGCTCCACCGGCTCATGTCAGGTGCCATGGACTCCCGGTGATGCGGTGGGCGGCGTGCGGCAGTGACCACCGCACAAGGCGAACCGGGCGGCCATCGGCGCACCGTCCGCTGAGGAGAACGTCCGGCAGCGGGGTACAGTCCCGGCGAGCCGATCGGAGCCAGGGGGCAGCGTGAACAGCTCGTTCAGCCAGATCGTGATCGCGGTACTGGGCATTGGCGGCACCCTCGCTGCCGCCGTGATCACACAGCGCGGTGCCGACCGCGCCCGGGCCCGCGAGCTGGAGCACGCGAGGCAACTCCAGCAAGAGGACCGTGAGTACGCCACGCGCCAGGCTCAGCTCGAGGCGCGGCGCACGTGTTACGCAACTCTCAGCGCCGGGACTCGCGACCTGGCCAACGTGATGTCGAAGGTCCTGCACGCCCTGCAAAGAGGCGAGATGACCGAGGAGCTACGGACTGATCTGGATCGGGCGCGCCGTGAGCACCGCATGCGTCACGCCGAGGCCCAGATGGTGCTGCCCGACACCGTGGCGGAGGCGGCCAGCACGGCAAACCGTCATCTTGGTGATCTCTATGGCCTTCTGATGCGGCTCGATGGAAACACTCCGCAGCAGGGGGAGAACCTGGCAGCCGCCTCGGAGAGCATGGACCAGCTGTGGGATCCCCTGTGGAAGATGCGCCGCCTCATGCGTGTCGACCTCGGGATCACGGAGCCCGATCAGGCCCCGTAGGGCCAAGACACAGCCTTCAGTTCAGCCATCGAGACATCGTCCAAGCGGCGCGCAGGCTGCGTGTCAGGGCGTGGTGTGGGCGGCCATGACGTGCTTGACCCGGGTGTAGTCGTCGAATCCGTAGCGGCTCAGGTCGCGGCCGATACCGGACTGCTTGTAGCCGCCGTGGGGCATCTCCGCGAGGATCACCTGATGGCAGTTGAGCCAGACGCAGCCGAAGTCGAGTTCCGCGCTCAGCCGCGTGGCCCCTCCCAGGTCCGCCGTCCACACGCTGGAGGCCAGTGCGAAGTCGACTCCCGAGGCCAGCTCCAGGGCCTCCTCCTCGGTGTCGAAGGCCTGGACGGTGATCACCGGGCCCCCGGGTGGTGAAGCAGACGCCGGGTCGCCCGGTCAGTTTTCCGTACGCCTCCGACAGGTTCAGCTGCAGTTGTCGGGCGCCGGCTCGATCGCGGACACGGCCGCCGCCCTGTACTGCCATCGCAACACCATCCAGCACCGTCTCCAGCGCTTCGCCGAACTGACAGGACACGACGTACGGCGCCCTGAAAGCGCGGCACTCGTCACGCTGGCCCTGCGTGCCCGCGCTCGACATCACGAGGGCGGAAGGTGACTCGTCCGCGCCCGTCAGTCGTGTGCGGCCTCGCCACTGACGCGGTGGTCCGCGTGGCTCAGGGCCTCCAGTACGAGACGCCGCAGGTGCCCGTCGCTCAGCCGGTAGTAGATGTGCCGGCCCGCGCGCCGTGTCTCCACCAGCCCGGCGAGCCGTAGCTTCGCCAGGTGCTGGCTGACAGCGGTGCGCGAGGCCTCGGTGCGCTCGGTCAGTGAGCCGACGTCCGACTCCTCCTGTGCCAGCACCCACAGCAGGTGCAGTCGCGTCGCGTCCGCGAGCAGTGCGAACACCCCTGTGGCCTCGGCCAGGCGGGCGCTGTCGGGGACCTGCAGATGCGCATGTGGTGCAGATGGCACTGCATCGCGTTCGGGCATGCATACAGCCTAGAGCGCGGCGCCGGGCATGCGATCCCTCGGTCGTCACGGATGACGTAAACGATAGGTGCGCAGCTGCGCACCTATTCGTATAGTGGGCGGAGTCAGCCTCGACCGTTCGGGCCAAGGGACACCCGCATGCTCTCCGTACTGCGCGACCGCACGTACCTGCACCTCTTCGCAGCACAGGTCGTCGCCCTGGCCGGCACCGGCCTGGCGACCGTCGCACTGGGACTGCTCGCCTACGACATCGCCGGCGCGGCAGCCGGTTCGGTACTCGGCACCGCTCTGGCGATCAAGATGGTCGCGTACGTGACGATCGCCCCGGCCATCGGCGCGATCGCCGACCGACTCCCGCGCCGTGCCCTGCTTGTCGGCAGCGACCTGATACGCGTCGGCGTAGCCCTGATACTGCCGTTCGTCGACCAGGTCTGGCAGGTCTACCTCCTGGTCTTCGTGCTGCAGGCCGCCTCCGCCGCCTTCACCCCCACCTTCCAGGCCGTCATCCCCGACGTCCTGCCCGCGGAACGCGACTACACCCGGGCACTCTCCCTCTCCCGGCTCGCCTACGACCTGGAAAGCCTGTTCAGCCCGGCGCTCGCGGCCGCACTGCTCTCCCTGGTCACCTACAACTGGCTGTTCGCCGGCACCGCCGTCGGCTTCCTCGCCTCGGCCGCCCTGGTGGTCTCCGCGGTACTGCCGAAACCGGTCACCGCCCACCGCGCCGCCCAATACACGGGCAGCACCCGCAGCACCGGCGGCAAAGCCGGCACCGGCGCCCGGCTCTTCTTCACCACGCCACGACTGCGCGCACTGCTCGCCCTCAACCTGGCCGTCGCCGCCGCGAGCGCGGTCGTCACCGTCAACACCGTCGTCTACGTCCGTGACCACCTCGGCCGTTCCGCCAACGACGTACCGGTCGCGCTCGGCGCGTACGGCGCGGGATCCATGGCCGTCGCACTGCTGCTCCCCCGGGTACTCGACCGCATTTCCGACCGGACGGTGATGCTGAGCGGCGCCCTGCTGCTCACCGCGGCCTTCGCCGGCCTCGGCGGCATCACCGCGGCCGATGCGGGCAACTGGCGGTGGTCGGCCCTCCTGACGGCCTGGGCCGCGTTCGGCGCGGCCTGCTCGATGGTGCTCACGCCCGCCGGACGGCTGATCCGCCGGTCGGCACCGGCGGCGGGACGTACCTCCGCGTTCGCGGCGCAATTCGCCCTCTCCCACGCCTGCTGGCTGCTGACCTATCCGCTCGCCGGATGGCTCGGCGCGACGGCCGGACTGCAGTGGGCCGTCATCGCGTTGGGCGCGACGGCTCTGGCAGCCGGGCTCCTGGCGCTGCGGCTGTGGCCGTCGCGCGATCCGGACGTGATCCCCCACCTGCACACCGCGCTGGACGCCGAGCACCCGCACCTGGCCGACGCCGACCGCGCGCCGGAGGGCTGGCGGCACAGCCACACCTACGTCATCGACAGCCTCCACCACACATGGCCCACAGCTCCGCAGCACGCTCCCGGCCACTGACCCGCCCCGGGCGACCAGGTACCGCGGTCCGGTGGAGGCCCCTCCGACTTCCGCAGCGCTCCGGCACTGCGGTGTGCTGCAGTGCGGCGTCCGGCACTGCGGTGTGGATCTAGGGTGGCCACATACCTGGTCGGGCGGAGAGAGGGCGTCAGCATGTCGGAAGGCGGGCAGGAAGAGCTGGCCGAGGGGCAGCGTGAGCACTGGCAGCAGACCTACGGCGAACATCCCGGCATGTACGGCGAGGAGCCGTCCGCGCCGGCGGTCCACGCCGCCGCGGTGTTCCGGGCCTCCGACGCACACGAGGTACTGGAGTTGGGCGCCGGGCACGGTCGTGACGCGCTGTACTTCGCCCGCGAGGGCTTCTCCGTGCTGGCCACCGACTTCAGTCCGGTGGGGCTGGAGCAACTGCGGGAGACCGCCGCCGCGCAAGAGGTCGCCGAGAGGGCCACGACGGCGATCCACGATGTGCGCGAACCCCTGCCGCTCGCGGACGCCTCGGTGGATGCGGTCTTCGCACACATGCTGCTGTGCATGGCACTGTCCACCAAGGAGATCCACGCCTTGGTGGCGGAAGTCCGCCGCGTGCTGCGACCGGGCGGCACCTTCGTCTACACCGTCCGCCACACCGGAGACGCGCACTACCGGGCCGGTACCGGACACGGGGACGACATCTGGGAGCACGGCGGCTTCGCCGTCCACTTCTTCCCCCGCGACCTGGTGGACGCCCTGGCGGAGGGCTGGAGCCTCGAAGAGGTCCACGCCTTCGAGGAGGGCGGCCTCCCGCGCAGGCTGTGGCGGGTCACCCAGACCGTGCCACACCGCTTTCCACCATTGACGACCGCCCGGCCTGGACATACCGCAGCCACGGCCTGATGTCGCCACTGCCACTCACCACGAAACCCGCGTCTGTCACCAGTTCCTCCAGCAGCCCGGCCTCGTAGTCCCCCATGGAATGCCCGAGGAACAGGCCAGCCGTACGACGGCTCATGCGTCCCGACGGCGGCCGGAAGTCGGCAACCAACAGCCGCCCTTCAGGCCGCAGCACACGGAACATCTCACGCAATGCCAACGGTCGCAGCTCCGCAGGCAAGTGGTGCAGCATCAGGCTGGACACCACGACATCGACGGATGCGTCGGGGACGTCCAGCGCCTCGGCGACGCCCTCCCGGTACACGCACACGCCCTCGTCCTGGCCTTCTCGGCTCTTGCGACCGGCGTACGCGAGCATGGCCGGCGAAGGGTCCACACCGGTCGCCGTGCCGTCGGGGCCGACCACGGCTGCCATGCACCGCGTCAGGTACCCCGTACCGCAGCCCACATCCAGTACCTGATCTCCGGGCCCCGCGCCGGTGAGTGCCGCGAGCTGTGCGAAGGCCCGGCGCCGCTTGCCGCCGAAGAAAAGCTCACTGAACAGTTCGTACCCGCGAGCAGGCCCGATCGTCAGGCCGGGCGTCTGCTCGTGCTGCCGGCCCCGCAGAAGCCGCCCGATGACCATGCTCCTCACCCACCGTCCCGACCTTGACTGTGCGCACAAACCAATCTAGCCACGGCCGCGCGCACTCGCCGTCCGGCTCGTCCGGCCGATGGTCACGGCTCCGCGGAAGCGGTCTGCCGGGCTGCTCTCCGCTTCCGCCGAGTCCGCGGAGTCCGGGGAGAGGGGCGCGATGGTTGCGATGGTCGACATGGTGTCGAGCGACGGGTCGGGGACGGGGAGCAGATGGGCGTCGACCCAGGTGTCCCCCGCGTCCGCATGCGCCCACGGGTCCTCGATCACGAGGGCGCCCGGTACGGCGCCGTGGCAGAGCACCCAGTGCGGTACGTCGAACCCCTGCATCCCGGCGAGCGAGACCAGGAGCAGCACGTGTTCGCGCCGGCCGATCGCACTCCGGATCGGGGCCAGGGAGAGGCGGTGCGGGTCGATCGGAACGCCGATCCGCGCGGCCTCCGTACGCGACGTGCGTTGGAGCAGGGCACGCCACTCCTGCTCCTTCTCCGGGTAGTCGTCGAGCAGGACGGGCCGGTCCACATCGAGGTGGACCGTGACGGGGGACGACGGCCACGCTCGGCGCACGGCGACGCCCAGGCCGACAGGCTCGCACGCGGGGAAGTTGGTCGCGTCGCGCCACAGCGTCAGCTCCGCCTCGCGGTCGAGTGCCTCCCGCGGCAGTGTGCCCGCGTGCGCCTGCGCGACCAGCGCGGTGACGGCGCCGCACGTGAAGTGCGTGGTCTGCCCGTAGTACGGGGGTTCGGTCACCGTGGTCACCATGTCGTCGTGCAGCCAGCGGACGTACCCGGTATCGGGCCCTGCCGCGTGCTCCGTCGGCGTGAGCGGAGGGCTCAGCGGGGCGAAGCCGGCGGCAGCGGCGTCCTCTGGACTCGCCGTCCAGCCTTCCCACTTGACCTGCGCGAGCCCTTGGCGGCGTGCGTGGGCGACGACAGCCTCGACGGCTGCCGGTACATCGCCGACGGCATCGACGATCTTCAGGTACGCCGTGTGCGGGCGTGCCGTGACGAGCGCGGCAGCGACCCAGCCCGCACCGTCGGAACCGTAGCTGCCGTCGGAACCATCGCTACCGTCGGAGGCTTCGGCACTCGGAACCGCCACGATGCGGGGAGCGTGAGCGGACCGGTCGACCGTGTGCCAGCGCTCCGGCACCTCGTGGTGACCGAGCCGCCTCAGCGAAGCCGGCGACGTGTCGGGCTCGAACGGGACAACGACGCTGTTCACAAACGCCTCCTGTCGCTTCTGGGTGCTGCCGTCCGCCGTCATGCGCGGGACTGCCGGAGCACCCAGACGAAGTACGGGGCTCCGACCAGGGCGATCATGAGACCCGCCGGCACCTGGGCGGGGGCGACGAGCGTGCGGCCGAGGGCATCGGCCACGCAGACCAGCAACCCGCCGAGCAGCATCGCGACCGGGATCGCGCGGCCGTGCCGGGCGCCCACCAGCGACCGGGCGAGGTGCGGAGCGACGAGCCCCACGAAGCCGACGACGCCCACGGCGATCACACTGAGCGCCGCGAGCACCGCGGCGATCGTCAGTGCGGCGAAGCGGGTGCGTACCGGCCTGACGCCGACGATGCGCGGGGTGTCCTCGTCGACGGCGAGCAGGTCGAGCCGGCCGCGCATGGCGAGCAGCACGGGCAGCGCGAGCGCCAGGGCCACCGCGACCGGTACGACGTCGGGCAGCGTGCGTCCGTAGGTCGTACCGGAGAGCCAGGTGAAGATCCGGGGCGTGTTGTACGGGTCGGCACGCAGCAGGAGGAAGGTGGTGAGGGAGCTGATGCCGTATCCGCAGCCGATGCCGATCAGTACGAACCGGTCGGGCAGGAAGCCGCCGCGCCAGGACAGCAGGGCGATGACCGCGAACGTGGCGAGCCCCGCCGCGATGGCGACCGCGATGAGCAGCGGCTGTCCGCCGGACAGGCCCGACGTGACGACGGCCGCCGCACCCAGCCCGGCGCCCGCCGTGATGCCGAGCACGCCCGGCTCCGCCAGCGGATTGCGCACCGTGCTCTGTACGACGCATCCGGCCAGTCCGAGTGCCGCGCCGGCGAGGACCGCGGCGAGCACGCGCGGGACCCGGTCGTCCAGCGCCTGCCCGATCAGGGCAGGCGCTGCGCCCTGCGCCCAGAGCGCGATGTCCCCCGTACGCAGCCAGAGACTTCCCGCCAGGACCGCCACGAGGGCCGCCCCGGCCAGGAGTGCCACCGCGCCGAGCACAACGAGCAGGAACGCGCGGCGCGACCGTGCGGCGACCCGCGCGTGCGGTGGTTGCCGGAGCCGGCCCGTGTCGCGGAGGCGGAGCGCGAGGACCACGATCACCACGGCGCCGAGCAGCGCGGTCGGTACGCCGGTGGGAATGGAGGCGGCCCCGTCCGCACCCTGCACCGCGCGCAGCGACGCGTCCGCGAGCAGGATGAGCAGCGCACCGACCAGCCCGGCCGCCGGCACCAGGAAGAGGTGGCGGCGCAGCGCCCGTACCCTTCCGGCGACCAGTCGGGCCAGCACGGGGGCGCCGAGGCCGACGAAGGCGATCGGACCCGCGAGCGTCACCGCCGTGCTGGTCAGGAGCACCGCGCAGAGCACGGCGGTCACCCGGGTGGTCCGGATCGGCACGCCGAGGGAGGACGCGGCGTCGTCGCCGAGGTTCATCACGTCCAGCCGCCGGGACAGCGCCAGGGCCACGCACGACACCAGGGCCACGAGGGGCAAGGCCCGCATCGACGCATCGATGTTCAGCTGGGCGAGCGAACCGCTCCCCCAGGCGAAGAGACCGGTCGTGTTCTGCTTGAACAGGATGAGCAGCATCGCGGTCGCCGCGTCCAGGGCCATCGCGATCGCCGATCCGGCGAGGATGAGCCGGGTGCCGGCGGTGCCCGCGGCACGGCCCGCGAGGAGCAGTACGAGCGTCGCCGCTGCCAGACCACCGGCGAAGGCCACGGCGCCCGACGCCCAGAGCGGTACGGCGAGTCCGAAGGCCGCGACGAGCGAGAGCGTGAAGTAGGCCCCGGCCGAGACCGCGAGGGTGTCGGGTGAGGCGAGCGTGTTGTGCGTGACGGACTGCAGCAGTGTGCCGGCACAGCCGAGGGCGAACCCCACTGCCACGCCCGCGAACAGGCGCGGCAGCCGCGAGCCGGTGAGAATCTCACCGACCGGCGCCCCACCGGTGTGCTCCCGTTCCCCGGCGAGATGCCGCACCAGGTCACCGACACCGACGCCCGATGTTCCCTGCGTCAGGTGCCACATGCCCACCAGGGCGGTCAGGACGAGAAGGACTGTCAGTACGGCCACCCCGGCGGGGCCGCCGCCGCGCTCGCTGCGCGGCAGCGCCTCCCCTTCGCGTACCGATGTCTGTGCCGTGTTCACTTCTTGCGCCGTGTTCACTTCGTGCCGAGTACGTCGAGCTGTCCGCGGTGCGCTCACTTCTTGTCGAGTACGTCGACGTAGGCGTCGATCGCCTGCTCGCAGGAGCGCGGGCCGCCGGCGCCCCACACCCGGGCGGGGAATGAGTGCGCGCGGCCTTCCTTCACGGCCGGGATGGTCTTCCAGAGCGGGTTCTTCTTCAGCGCGGCGACGTACCCTCCGGCCCCTTCGTCGTTGGCGTAGAAGAGGTTGGCGTCCCCTACCGAGGTGAGTCCCTCGACGTCGGTCTGGGCGAGACCGTAGGACGGGTCGACGCCGCCGTCACCGTGCGCCTTGTTGACGTCGTCGGTCCACGCGGGGTGCATGCCGAGCTCTTCGCCTATCTCGGTGAACAGGGCGCCCTTGCTGTACGGGCGGACGGTGAGGTTGCCGCCCTCCAGCCATCCGTCGAAGAAGAGGAAGTCCTTCGTCGGCAGATCGGCGTCGGCGACCTGCTGCTTCGCCGTCGCGAGATGCTCGTCGAACTCCTTGAGCACCTTGTCCGCGCGCTCGGTGCGTCCCGTCGCCTTGCCGATCATGCTGAACACCTCCCGCATGTTCCCGATCGGGTCCTTCGGGTTGGCCCCCCGCGTGGCCATTACGGGGACGCCTCTCTTCTCCAGCTTCGCGATGGTCTCGTCGTCGGCCTTGAACGCCTCCACGACGATGAGGTCGGGCTTCGCCGCGTAGAGGGTGTCGAGATCGGGCTCCTCACGGGTGCCGATGTCGGTCACTCCGCTGGGCAGCTTCTCCGCGCTGACCCAGGTGCCGTATCCCTTCGCGTCGGAGACCGCTGTGGGGGTGACGCAGAGGGTCAGCGCGTCCTCGACCTGCTGCCATTCCAGGACCGCGATCCGCTCGGCGGGCTTGTCGAGCTTCACCTGCCGGCCGACTCCGTCCTTGAACGAGACGGGCTTCGTCGAGGTGGTCGTGGTGTCGTTGGCGCAGTCCTTCGACGCGGGCGACGCGCCGGCGCCGCTGCCCGCCTCGGCCTTGTCGACGTTGGTCGTGCCGCAGGCCGTTGCGGCGAGGACGATGAGTCCCGCGGAGGCTGACGCCGCCAGGCGACGGGCAAGCTTCATGAAATATCCTCGTTTGCGATTCATGGGATGAGAGGGATGAGCGGGAACGGCGGGCGCGCCGCTCCGGCGAAGCGCCCCGCCCTCTTCGGGCGAGGTGTTGCTTCAGACTTCAGACGAAGTGCCGCCCGATCGGGTCGATACGGAGACGGCCCGTGCGCGGGTCGACGCCGACCTCGACGCGGATGTCGTAGACCTCGCCGATGTTCTGCGCGGTAAGGACATCGGCGGGTGCGCCCACCGCGTGCACGCGGCCGGAACTCATCAGGACCAGCGTGTCCGCGACACGGGACGCCTGGTCGAGGTCGTGCAACACGATCCCGACCGCGATGCCGTGCTCCTCCACGAGATCGCGCACCAGGTCGAGCGTCTCGATCTGGTAGCGCAGGTCCAGGTGGTTGGTCGGCTCGTCCAGCAGCACAACGCCGGTGTCCTGGGCCAGGCAGGCCGCGAGCCAGACACGCTGCAGCTCCCCGCCGGAGAGCTCCCCGACCGGCCGGCCGGCCATGTCCCGTACGCCGGTGACACCCATGGCGCGGTCGATGACGCTCCGGTCCTCGGCGGTCGGTCCGGCGAAGCCACGCCGGTACGGGTGGCGTCCAAAGGCCACGACCTCCGCGACCGTCAGCCCTTGGAGCGCGGGCCTCGACTGGGAGAACAGTGTGACCTCGCGGGCGAACTGGCGGGCGCTGAGCAGGGCCGCGTCGCGCTCGGCCGGTCCGTCGGGGGCGCCGAGCGTGACCCGGCCGCCGTCCACCCGGTGCAGTCGGGAGAGCGCGCGCAGCAGCGTGGACTTGCCGCTGCCGTTCGGCCCCACCAGGGCGGTCGCGCGGCCGGGCTCCAGGGCCAGCGAGACGCCGTGGACGACCGGTGTGCCGCCGTACCGCAATACCAGGTCGTGCCCGTTGAGGGCGGCCACCGGCGTGGCGGGGGCGGGCATGGGGCGACCGGCGCGCCGGGAGGTGCTTGTGAACATCGGTGGGTCCGGACGGTCGGAGGGGCAGGGGCTGCGGCACCCTCCGTCCGGCCTTCGCCGTCCGGCTTGCACCGTAGGGCTTCCGCCGTCCGGGCAGCGAACTCTCCCGCACACGGACAGCACCAACTAAGGGTTACCTAACTCCGAGAAGAGTATGTTCCGCCTGCCATGTCGGCAATCAGGAGTTCTGGACAGCCGATACGGGATTCCGGACATCCCCGGGGGCGCCGTCCGCGTCGAAGAACGCACCCGGCGTGGTTCCCATGACCCTGCGGAAGGCGGCGATGAAGGTACTGGGCTGCGCGTAGCCGAGCGCCTCGGAGACCGCCGTCACATCGAGCCCCTCGGAGAGAAGCGTCAGCGCCCGGTGCACGCGCAGCACCTGTCGCCACTGCGCGAAGGTCAGGCCGGTCGCGTGGCGGAACGCGCGGGTGATCGTACGGTCGCTCATCCCCAGACACTGCGCCCACTCCTCCAGCGACCTGCCGTCGGCGGGGTCGTCCAGCAGGGCTTCGGCGATCGCGTCTATGCGGGCGTCGCCAGGCAGCTGCAGCGCGAGCTGGTGTTCCGACGGCTCCAGCACGTCGAACACGACCGACTCCGCCCGCGCCCTGGCCGCCGCGTCGAGGTCCGTGCGGCACAGATGGGTCAGCAGCGACTCCAGCAACGGCGTCATCGCGATCGCTCTCGGCTCCGCGAACGCGAACGGTGCCCGGTCGGGGGCGAAGAAGGCTTCGTAGAACTTCGCGCCCGCCGTCGCCCGGCCTCCGTGCACCACTCCGGCGGGCATCCACAGTCCGTGCCCCTCGGCCACGGTGAAGACGCGGTCCGCCACCCGGGACGTCAGCGTTCCGCCGCGTACCCAGACGAGCTCGTGCCGGGGGTGCGAGTGCGGCGCCCACTCCGTGGGAACGCGGGGGATCTGCAGACCGGCGAATATCGCGAACGGAGCTATCGCCTGCTCCGGGAACGGCTCCACCCGGCGCACCACGGTGCCCGCCTCGCGCCGCCACATCCCGGGGCTCGCATCACCACGGGAAGATCGGACCATGCGGACGATTCTACCCGGACCCCGGACCCCGGGCCCACGCCTGCGCCGGAGGCCCGTTCCCATACACCTACACCCCACTTCCTGGAATTGGCCACTATCGCACCAATATGAGGCTTTTGATGTCGATGTTCGGCTCGCCTGCCTGTTGATCACGGCACCAGGTCGAGAAATTCCCAGTGCGCTTGGGGTTCTGCACCGCTCAGCCATTTCCCGCAGTTCTGCAGGACCACCGGACTTGAGGTGATGTGCTGGGTACCTGTGCCGAGGTCGCGCAGGAACCGGTCGATCGGCCCGCGCCGGATCGCTGCCGTCCCCGCCCAGCGGTGCACCGTCCGGCCCACGTCCTGCGCGGTCCATGTCGCATGATTGAGCGCCAGCCTGAGCAGCGTGTCCTGCTCGGTGCTCAGCAACTCCCCCTTGTCCAGCATGGCTTCGATGTCCTGCCATACCTCCATCGCCCACGCCCGCGCCGAACGGAGCTTGGCTTCGGCGGTCGCGTACTCCGCGTGGAACTGCGTGGTGTCGACGGCGGCGTTGGGTGTGCCGGACTTGGCCGCTGCGACCGACCTCAGTTCATCGAGCAGGCGCCGCCCGACACCGAAGGCCCAGCCGGTGTGGCCGATGGCGGCCATGTTGACCAGGCCGAGGCGGTAGATCGCTCCACCGTTGGCCGGGGTCGTCGTGGTGGCGACGTAGGTGTGCGTCGCCGGGACGTACTCATCGGCGCAGTGGTAGTCGATGCTGTGCGTCGCCCGCAGCCCGAGTACATCCCAGTTGTCGACGAGTTCCACCTGCGACTTCGGCATCGCCAGCACCCGGAACTCCCCGGTGCCCTCGACCTGGATCGCGCTGTGGATATGGGTGGCGTGCGCCATGCCGGAGGCGAACTGCCAACTGCCGCTCACCAGAAAGCCGTCGCCCACCGGGACGGCCCGGCCGGGCCGGGTGCCGTGCCCGGCCAACAGCGCGTAATCCCCGCCGGCGACATCGGGGAACAGGTCGGCCGCCGCGACGGCATCGACATAGGCCGCGGTGGTGCCGGTCACCAACTGCAGCGCCATCATGGTCCAACCGGCCGCGGCATCGTGGTAGCTGACCCGTTCGACCGTCTCGATCAGTTGGCGCGGGGAGAACTCGTATCCGCCGAGGCTCAGCGGCAGTTCGGCCCGGACGATGCCCGCGTCCAGCAATGCTCGCGCGGTGTCCTCGGGGAGCCTGCCGAGTTCCTCGGCCGCGTCCGCCTTCGTGTCAAGTTCCCCGCCGAGTGCGTCGATTCGCTCGAGCAGCGCGGGGAATTCCGCGCTGACATGCAATCCGGCCGAAACCGCCATGGATGGTCGCCCCCTCGCTATCCAGACCGAGTCGGCGTCACTCTAACGAGAAGCCGTACCGTTCCCCAGCCTGCGCCCGGAAGTTTCCCGCGCGAGACCTGAGGGTGACCGGTGCGCCGATTCGTACGCGAAATCCACTGACTTCACGACGCCACCCGCTCGCCGCCCATGTCGTCCGGATGAGCGAGGCCGAGGTGGTGGCGCAGGGTCGGGCCCTCGTACTCGGAGCGGAAGACGCCCTGCTCCTGGAGGATCGGGACGACCCGGTCGGCGAAGGCGTCGAGGCCGCCCGGGGTGATGTGCGGGACGAGGATGAATCCGTCGCCGGCGTCGGCCTGGACGAGGTCGTTGATGGTTTTCGCGACGGTGGCGGGGGCGCCCACAAAGGTCTGCCGGTTGCCGGTGTTGATGACGAGGTCGCGGATGGACCAGTTGTGTGCGGCGGCCAGCTCGCGCCACTCGCGGGCGGTGGCCAGCGGGTCCCGGTACATGCGCACCTGGGCGCGCCCCTTGGCGATGTGCTGGTCGTTCACGTCCGGGTCGATGTCGGGCAGTGGCCCGTCCGGGTCGTACGACGACAGGTCGCGGTTCCAGACGAACTCCAGGTGCTTGACTGCGGTGGCCCCGCTGACCTGTTGCCTGCGCACATCGCGAGCGATCTCCTCGGCCTCCGCGTCGGTGTCGCCGAGCACGAAGGTCGCGGCGGGCAGGATCTTGAGCTGGTCCGGAGTGCGTCCGTACGCGGCCAGCCGGCGCTTGACGTCCGCGTAGAACGCCTGCCCCTCCGTAAGGGTGGCGTGCCGGCTGAAGATCGCGTCGGCGGTCGACGCGGCGAACTCGCGGCCTTCTTCGGAGTCCCCGGCCTGGAAGATGACCGGCCGGCCCTGCGGAGACCGGGGGACGTTGAACTGCCCCTGGATGTCGAAGTGCGGTCCGGTGTGGACGAAGGAGCCCGCCTTGGCGTCGCTCAGGAAGGTGCCGGTGGCCTGGTCGGCGAGGATCTCGTCGCCACGCCAGGAGTCGAAGAGTTCGCCCGCGGTGGTCAGGAACTCCTTGGCCCGGGAGTAGCGCTCCTCCTGCGGCAGGAAGCCGCCGCGGCGGAAGTTCTCGCCGGTGAAGGCGTCCCAGGAGGTGACGACGTTCCAGGCGGCACGTCCCCCGGTGAGGTGGTCGAGGCCGGCGAACTGCCGGGCCACCTCGTAGGGCTCGTTGAACGTGGAGTTGATGGTGCCGGTCAGCCCGAGGTGTTCGGTGACGGCGGCGAGCGCGGACAGGACGGTGAACGTGTCGGGGCGGCCGACGACGTCCAAGTCGTATATTTCTCCGCCCTGTTCGCGAAGTCGAAGGCCCTCGGCGAGGAACAGGAAGTCGAACTTGGCACGCTCGGCGGTCCGCGCGAAGTGCGCGAACGAACTGAACTCGATGTGACTGCCGGCCTCCGGGTCGCTCCATACGGTGGTGTTGTTGACACCGGGGAAGTGCGCGGCCAAGTGGACCTGCTTCTGGGGCTTGCTCATGGCGTACGGTCTCCGTCCGGCTCAGGCGGCAGTGGCGGCGTATCGGTTGGCAGGGCGGGCGAGGCCGAGCAGGCCGCGCAGGGTGTCGGCTTCGTAGGCGCGGCGGAAGGCGCCCCTGCGCTGAAGTTCGGGGACGAGGCCGCGGGTGATCGCGGGCAGGTCATGGCCGACCACGGCGGGCCGCAGCCGGAAGCCGCTCAGCCCTGCGGACTGGAACTCCTGCAGTGTGTCCGCGAGTTGGGCGGGGGATCCGGTGAAGACGAGGGCGTCGTCGGCGTACGGGGACCCGGCGAGGTCATCGAGGCGCGCACGGCGGGCACGTGCGTCGGCCGGGTCGTCGTCGAGGAAGACGACCAGGTCACCGAAGACGTGCAGGGGCTGCCCCGAGCGGCCGGCCGCTTCCTGCTCGGCGCGGATCTCGCCGACGATCGCACGGGCCCCGTCGACGTCGTGCGGGGTGACGTAGCCGATGTCGCCCTGCCGGGCCACCAGCCGGTACGGCGCGGACCGGTGGGCGAGGGCGCTGACGACGGGCTGGCCCTGGGGCGGACGCGGAGTGATCGAGGGGCCCTTCACACTGAAGTGGCGGCCCTCGAAATCGATGTAGTGCAGCTTGTCGCGGTCGATGAAGCGGCCGGTGGCCGCGTCCCGGATCTCCGCGTCGTCCTCCCAGCTGTCCCAGAGCCGGCGCAGGACCTCGACGTAGTCGGCGGCCTCGGCAACGAGGTCTGTCACCAACTTCTCCGCGTCCGGGCTGTCGTACGCCTCGATCGGCGGGATCGTACGACGGCCGAAGTGCGCGGCCTCGTTCGGGCGAGCACTGATCTGGACGCGCACTCCCGCCCGGCCGCTGCTCACATAGTCGAGGGTGGCGATGGCCTTGGAGAGGTGGAACGGCTCCGTGTGCGTCACCACCGCGGTCGGCACCAGACCGATGTGCCGGGTGAGCGGGGCGACGCGGGCCGCGAGCAGGACGGCGTCCAGCCGGCCGCGCACCTGGTCGGTGCGGCCGTCGAGCTCCAGGAAGTGGGAGGACTGCAGGCCGAGGCCGTCCTCGAAGGTCACGAAATCGAGCAGCCCGCGCTCGGCCTCGGCGACCAGGTCGGCCCAGTACGGGGCGGTGAAGAGGTCCCGGGGCCGGGCCACCGGCTCACGCCAGGACGCGGGATGCCGGCCGGTGCCGTCCAGAGCGACGGCAAGATGCAACGCGGAAGCGGGAGATGGGGACACGGGCGTGCCTTCCTATGGGTGTCCGTAGGTCGTCGTGCGTCCCTACGTCCGTACCTCCGTACGTCCGCACGGGATCGCTGATGGCCCACACGTGACGGGCGCGGGCACGGTGAATGAGGGGCCCGGGCGAGCGAGAGCCTGGGCAGACGTCGCAGACGTCAGGGACGACAGAGCGCGCCGGCGAAGCGCTGCAGGTCGATGTACGGCCGGGAGTGGAGCCGGACGCGGCGGCGGGGGTTCAGGGCGTGCGGGTCGAGCACGCGTCGCATGCCACACACCTCCGCCCGCCGAGCCGCCAGGACGGCGCGCCCCGTGGAGCGCCGGCCGCCGTGAGTCACAACAGCCCCGTCCCGCCTTCTGTTCCTGGCGTGCGCACCTGAAGGCTGCGGGTGCGGGTACGCCGGGTGCAGAGGGCTCACCTGCTCATGTTTAACAGGAAGCTGATCCATGGTTCATTGCGGACGCATGAACTTTGACGGCTCTCCCCAGAAGGAGTGCCCACCGTGATCCTCCCGAAGGTCCGTGCCCCCCGCTTCGTGACGATCCGGCGCGGTGGGACGCTCACCGATCCGCGAGCTCGTCCATGACGATCAGCGGCTCCGCAACGAGATGTACTGGTCGGTGTTTGACTGCTGAGCAGGGCGTGCGGCTCCTCATGTGATCGGCCGCACAGGCCCTCCGTCGCACGTTCTCGA
The DNA here is from genome assembly GCF_055586425.1 of Streptomyces sp. NPDC050806. Lineage (NCBI taxonomy): Bacteria > Bacillati > Actinomycetota > Actinomycetes > Kitasatosporales > Streptomycetaceae > Streptomyces > Streptomyces sp. NPDC050806. The sequence goes on from NZ_JBVJIF010000013.1 coordinate 75,641, forward strand.
AGCGCATGCGTGCTTCACCCGCTACGGTCTCCGGGTGACCGAACCTCAGACCCTGTGTGCCACCCGTGAGTCCTACGACGCCATCGCCCCGACCTACGTGGAGTTGTTCCAGGACTCCCTGCGCGACCGCCCCCTGGAGCGCGCGCTGCTGGGCGCCTTCGCGGAGCTGGTGCGGGCGGACGGCGACGGTGATGTCGCGGACCTGGGCTGTGGGCCGGGGTACGTCACAGCTCACCTGCGCGGGTTGGGCCTGAGTGCCTTCGGCGTCGATGCTTCCCCGGTGATGATCGATCTCGCTCGCGAGGCGCACCCCGAGCTTCGCTTCGAGGTCGGCTCGATGGCCGCGCTGGACATCGAGGACGGCACTCTGGCCGGGGTGCTCTCACGGTGGTCCGTCATCCACACCCCGCCGCGGGACGTGCCCGCCATCCTGGCCGAGATCGCCCGGGTCCTGACTCCCGGCGGGCACCTGCTGATCAGCTTTCCCGGCACCGACGGCCCCCACCACGAGACCGAGGCCTACGACCATGCGGTGGCAACGGCCTACCGCTGGTCTCCCGACCGTCTCGCCGCGCTCCTGCGCGACCACGGACTGGCCGAGGCGGCCCGCACGGTGATCGAGCCGCAGCCCACCGACAAGCGTCAGTTCCAAGAGATCCAGCTCCTCGCCCGCAAGGCGTAGGCCAGCGGGGACCGGTACCCACGGCAGTCCTGGCGAGGGGCCGGCCCGCAAAGGAGAGACGGGACCGCCACGAGGCCCGCCGCCGGCGCCGTCAGCTCGCGCGCATCCAGCGGTACATGCCGATCGAGTTGTGCTCGGCGGTGTCGGCGAAGCCGAACTTCTCGTAGAGGAAGCGCGCGGGCCCGTCCGCGATCAGGGAGACGTACGCCGTCTCGGGCGCGCGGCGCTCCAGTTCCTCGGTGAGCGCGGCCATGATGCGCCTGCCCAGCCCCCGCCCCTGATGTGCGGGGTGCACGCAGATGTCGACGATCTGGAACGCGGTGCCGCCGTCCCCGATGACACGCCCCATACCGATGGGCTCACCCTCGTGGTGGAGCACCACGCCGTGCCACGTGTTGGGCAGGGCCGGCGCGACCGCCTCGGGAGCTCTGTCGGAGAGCCCGGCGTCGGTGCGCAGCTTTCGGAAGATCTCGACGGAGGGGACGCCGACACGCAGCTCGTAAGGGTCAGTATCGGTATTCATGCATTACACGCTAGCAGGGGCGCGGGAGCTTGTGTGAGATGGGGCTTCCTGAGGGTGGGCAATTACTCGCACAGTTCCTAACATGTTTCCCCATCAAGGCTGCGCAAAAGTCAACGCATGTCTTTCTGGAGGCACCCGCATGCCCCTCTCTCGCAGACAGTTGCTCGCCACCGGCGTCCTCGCGCTCGGCACTCCGCTACTGACCGCCCGGTACGCCGCCGCAGTCACCCCTCCCACCGGCCGGGTGGCACCTGCCCCCGGCGGCCATTACGCCCCCAACGCCGCGCCCCTCTCCCCCACTGCCTTCCTGCGGCTGCCCCCGGGCTCCGTCACCGCGCACGGCTGGCTCGCAGGGCAGCTCAAGCTCCAGCTCGACGGGCTGTGCGGCCAGTACGAACGCGCCTCGCATTTCCTCGACTTCGAGGACACCGGATGGGTCGACCCGGAAAAGAACGGCTGGGAGGAAGTCACCTACTGGTTGCGCGGCTACGTCAGCCTGGCCATCGCCACGCGCGACAGCACCGCGCTGGAGAACAGCCGGTGGTGGATCGACGCAATCCTCGCCACCCAGCAGGACGACGGCTTCTTCGGCCCGCGCACGCTGCGCACGGCATTGAACGGGGGCCCGGACTTCTGGCCGTTCCTGCCGCTCCTGATGGCACTGCGCACCTGGCAGGAGTACGCGCACGATGACCGCATCGTGCCGTTCCTGACCCGGTTCACCCGCTTCATGAACGCCCAGGGGCCGGGCGCCTTCGACAGCAGCTGGGTCTCCTTCCGGTGGGGTGACGGGCTGGACGTCGCACAGTGGCTCTACAACCGCACCGGCGAGCCGTACCTGCTCGATCTCTGCGACAAGATGCACCGGTACGGAGCCGACTGGACCGGAGAACGGCTGCCCAGCCCGCACAACGTCAACATCGCGCAGGGCTTCCGCGAGCCCGCACAGTACGCCGTACGGTCCGGCGACACCCGGCTCACGCAGGCCACCTACCGCGCGTACGGCGAACTGCTGCGCACCTACGGCCAGTTCCCCGGCGGCGGCTTCGCCGGCGACGAGAACCGGCGGCCCGGCTTCGGCGATCCCCGGCAGGGCTTCGAGACATGCGGGATCGTGGAGTTCATGGCCAGCCACGAACTGCTGGTCCGCCTCACCGGCGACCCGCTGTGGGCAGACCGGTGCGAAGACCTGGCCTTCAACATGCTCCCCGCCTCCCTCGACCCGCAGGGCAGGGCCATCCACTACATCACCAGCGCCAACAGCGTCGATCTGGGCCGGGAGAAGAAGACCCAGGGGCAGTTCCAGAACGGCTTCGCGATGCAGACCTACGAGCCCGGTGTCGACAACTACCGCTGTTGCCCGCACAACTACGGCATGGGCTGGCCCTACTTCACCGAGGAACTGTGGCTCGCCACCCCCGACCACGGACTGGCCGCGGTCATGTACGCCGCCGGCGAGGTGACCGCGAAGGTCGCCGACGGTACGGAGGTCACCTTCCGCGAGGAGACCGACTACCCCTTCGACGAGACGGTGACCCTCACCCTCTCCGCACCCAAACGACTCTCCTTCCCGCTTCGGCTGCGCATCCCCGCCTGGTGCGACAACCCCACACTCAAGGTCAACGTCCGTCGTACTACGGCTCGTTCAGGTCCCGCCTTCGTCACGATCGACCGTACGTGGGCGGACGGTGACACGGTCACACTCCGACTGCCCCAGCACACCGCGCTGCGGACCTGGCCCGGCAACGGCAACGCTGTGAGCGTCGATCACGGACCGCTCACGTACTCGCTGCGCATCGGTGAGAAGTACGTCCAGTACGCCGGCGACGCCACGTTCCCGCACTACGAGGTGCATGCCACCACCCCGTGGAACTACGGGCTCTCCCTCGCGGCGGATACGGCGCATCCGGCTGATGTAGCGGCCGACGCCGAACGAGCCGCCGCCGCGCTGAAGTTTCACCGTGACCGAAGGCCCCTGGCGGACAACCCCTTCACCCACGACGGCACCCCTGTGCGGATCAGCGCCCCGGCCCGGCGCATCGCGGCGTGGACGGCCGACAGCGAAGGTGTGGTCAACCCGCTCCAGTCGAGCCCTGCCCGCAGCGAGGCCCCCGAGGAGCAGGTGACGCTGATACCGATGGGCGCGGCCCGGCTGCGTCTCACCGCGTTCCCCACCGTCTCGCCGACGGGACGGCGGTGGCACGAGGAGCCTCCGTACCACCGCGTCCAGAACAAACACAGCGGGAAGGTGCTCGCCGTGGACGGGATGTCGCTGGAAGACGGCGGACGCGTCGTGCAGTTCGACAACTCCGGCACGGGCGACCACGCCTGGCAGCTTCTCCCACGCGACGGCGGCCAGCTCGTCATACGCAACGGCTACAGCGGCAAGGTGCTCGGTGTCGAGGGCGGCTCGGGCACGGACGGTGCGCGCGTCGTGCAGTACACGGACCATGACGACCCCGGCCTGCGGTGGCGCATGACCGACAGCGGCGACGGATGGCACACACTCACCCACGTGCTCAGCGGCAAGGTACTCGGCGTGCTGGACGGGTCCACGCAGAACAGCGCCCAGGCCATCCTGCGCGAGGACACCGGGGCGGACGACCAGCGGTGGAAGCTGCTCTAGCCAGGGCCGGGAAGGCCGCTCCCGCACCGGCAGCAGCACCCCGCGCTCGTACCGGCGTCATTGGCATGGACCTGATACCCAGGTCGGGCTAAGCTCGACGCGACCCCGATGAGAGCGCTCTCAAATAGCGGTTGTTCCACCCATCCTTGCTGGAACGACGAAGGGCAACTCCCGTGAGACGCAGCAGACTCAAGCACGTCGGCGTGGCCACCCTCCTCCTGCTCGGCAGCTGGACCGCGTCGGGCACCCTGCCGGCCGCTGCGGCCGACTCCCCCACCACCGCCAAGGCCCCGTCCGCCGCCACCGGCCTGCTCAAGGCCATGCAGCAGGACTTCGGCCTCACCCGGGCGCAGGCCGAGCACCGGATCGCGGCCGAACGCCGCGCGACCGGCATCGCACCCAAGGCGGAACGGGCCGCCGGAGACGCCTTCGGCGGCTCGTGGTTCGACGCCGGCCGCGAGCGGCTGACCGTGGCCGTCACACCGGCCGCGACACCGGCCACCGTCCGGGCCGTCCGCGCCACCGGCGCCCAGGTGCGTACCGTCGAGCACAGCGCCCAGAAGCTGGACGCCGCCAAGACACGCATCGACCGCCTCGACGCACCCACCGGCGTCAGCGGCTGGCACGTCGATCCTGCCGCCAACACCGTGGTGGTCGACGTGGTGAAAAACAAGCGCGCTGACAACGATGTCCAACGCTTTGTGAGCCGAGCCCGCGAGTCCGGACCGGTCAAGGTCCGGACGGTGGCGTCCGCGCCCCGGACCTTCGCGGCGGGCACGGTCGGCGGCGACCCGTACTACACCGGCAACGTCCGCTGCTCCATAGGCTTCTCGGTGCACGGCGGGTTCATCACCGCCGGCCACTGCGGCAAGGCCGGTGCGGCCGTCAGCGGCTGGGACCGTTCCGCCATCGGCACGTTCCAGGGATCCTCGTTCCCGGACAACGACTACGCCTGGGTCAGTGTGGGCAACGGCTGGTGGACGGTGCCGGTGGTCATCGGCTGGGGCACGGTCTCCGACCAGCTCGTACGCGGTTCGGCGGAGGCCCCGATCGGCGCCTCCATCTGCCGTTCCGGCTCCACGAGCCACTGGCACTGCGGCGCCGTACTCGCCAAGAACGAGACGGTGAACTACAGCGAGGGCGCGGTGCATCAGATGACCAAGACCAGCGTCTGCGCCGAACCCGGCGACTCGGGCGGTTCGTTCATCAGCGGTGACCAGGCGCAGGGTGTCACCTCCGGGGGCTGGGGCAACTGCTCCAGCGGCGGGGAGACCTGGTTCCAGCCCGTCAACGAGATCCTGAGCCGTTACGGACTGACGCTGCACACGTCCTGACTCTGCACGGGGTCCTGACTCCGGACGGGCCCTGACGCCGCACGGCCCTGAATTGCCCTGGGGCCGACACCGCGAACGGGCTGCGGCCTGCACCATCTCCACCACCGGCGATGAACCGGCGGCGATGGCGCAGGCCGCTCCTCTCAGGTCTTCGCCGTGTGCTGGGTCACGGCAGGAGCTCGACGTATCCGTCGGTTCCGTGTACGCGGATCCGCTGTCCGTCCCGGATCCGCCGGGTGGCCTGTTCCACGCCCACCACGGCCGGCAGGCCGTACTCCCGGGCGATCACCGCGCCATGGGTCATCAGGCCGCCCACCTCCGTCACCAGGCCCGCGATGCCGACGAACAGCGGCGACCAGCTGGGGTCCGTGAAGGCGGTGACCAGGATGTCGCCCGCTTCGAGGTCGGCCTCCGCCATGTCGAGGACGACGCGTGCCCGTCCCTCGATCGTCCCGGCGGAGACCGGCAGGCCGACCAGGGCGCCGGCCGGTACGTCGTCGCGCCGGTACGCACCGGTGACGGCCTCGCCGTCCGAGGTGAGCACCCGGGGCGGGGTGAGCGCGTGGTACGACCGGAACGCGTCCTTGCGCTGCTGGATGAGCTGGTCATCCACCAGGTGCGAGCGCACGACGTCGTGGAACTCCTGGAACGTGAGGTAGAAGACGTCCTCCTGTTCGGGAAGCACGCCTGCCCGCACGAGGCGCTCGGCCTCCGCCAGCAGCGCCTGCTTGTAGACGAAGTAGCGGCTGATGATGCCGTACTTCGGGTACTCCCGGTACCCGATGAAGGTGCGGACCCGGTCGATCATCCGCTTGGCCTCGTCGGCCTTCCGGTCCCCGTCCGGCAGGGCCCGCAAGCGTGACAACACCTCCTGTTCCTTCTGCTGCGCCTTCTGCCGGCCTTCCTCGAAGCGCCGCTCGGCGGCGCCCGGCTCGAAGTTCCTGACGTTGTCGAGGATCACGGGAACGAGCGTGGTGGGGCGCTCACGCCAACGCGGCCTCGTGATGTCGATCTCGCCGACGCAGCGCATGCCGTACCGGTCGAGGTAGGACTCGATGGCGTCGCGCGCTTCGGACCCGCCCGCGAGCTTCGCCAGCTCGTCCGGAAAGTCCTCGTCCTCGACGCCGACACCCTGGAGGAACGCCACCACCTCCGGATGCGGGCGGATCACGTCCGCGACGTCGAGCAGCGCCAGCCCCATCTCCGAGGTGATGTTGTCGGGGGCGGACAGGGTGAGCGTGTCAGCCGCGTTCTTCTCGCCCAGCCACTCCTGCAGCTTGTCGTTGAGCCACCACGTGGCCTCCATCCCCGCCATGATCGCCTGCATGCTCAGCGGATCGCTGAGGACCCGCTTGTGCTCCTCGAAGGCTTCCAGCAGGAAGTCGAACAACGCCGGTCCGGTCTTCGTCCGGATGTCGCGCTCCAGGGCCGCGATGGACGCCTGGCTGCGCTCGATCAGCTCGGTGACGATGGCCGGGTCGGTCTCGATCGGAGCGGACGCACCGCCGGGCTTGGGGGTACCTCCCCGGCTCCCCGGGCCGGGGGGAGGCCCGCCGGGACCCGCGTCCGGGAGCGACGGTACGAAGCCGTCGCGGTCGAGGACGGTCTCCAGCGCGTCCCTGACCAGCGGGTCCCCCTTCCCCATGACGTCCAGGAGGCCCGCGCGGCTCGCGGGCGAGGCCAGCCGCCCGGTGGTGTCGACGAACAGCCGCCCGCCGGCCGTGTGCATCTGCACCATGGCCGTCAGCTGCCACACGGAGAGCCCCAGGGGCTTCATGGGGTCGGTCATCATCTGCTGATGACCGACGGAGACATAGACGTGATTCTCCTGGTCGTCGGCCTCGGGGATCGGAAAGAGCGTAGTGATCGGCCGGCTCTGCACGATCTGGAAGCCGGCGTCGTCATCGGCCAGGCACCATTCGATGTCCTGCGGGCTGCCGAAGTGGGCTTCGATCCGCCGCCCGAGCCGCACAAGATCCACGACCTGGGCGTCCGTCAGCGCCGGCTGCTCCTGCCGCCGCGAGTCGATCTCCACTTCCTGCGTGCCGCCGGCCGGCAGGGCGTGCACGGCACGCTGTTTGGCGGCGATCGTCCTGGCGATGACTTCGCCGTCCCGCACCTTGTAGACGTCCGGGTTCACCAGGCCGGAGACCAGTGCCTCGCCGAGGCCGAAGCCGGCGTCGACGGTGGCGACCTTCCGGTTGCCCGTGACGGGGTCGGCCGTGAACAGGATGCCGGACGCATGCGGGAAGACCATCTGCTGCACGACCACGGCCATGTGGACCGTACGGTGGTCGATGCCGTTCCGCTGACGGTACGTCACGGCCCGCTCGGTGAACAGCGAGGCCCAGCACCGGCTGATGTGCTGGAGGATCGCCGTCGGCCCCACGATGTTCAGGTACGTGTCCTGCTGACCGGCGAAGGAGGCCGTCGGCAGGTCCTCTGCCGTCGCGCTGGACCGGACCGCGTAGGCGGCCCGGTCGCCGAGCCGGGCGAGCGCGCCGGTGATCGCCGCCGCGAGATCGTCCGGGATGGCGATGTCTTCGACGGTCCGGCGGATCTGCGCGCTGAGCGTGCGGATCGCCTCCCGGTCGTCCGGGTTCAGGCGCGACAGCCGATCGAGCCGATCGCTGACCGCCGGCGCCTCCGCCACGATCCGCCGGAAGGCGTCCGTCGTCACGCAGAAGCCGGCCGGTACGCGTACGCCTTCGATCCGCGCCAGCCCGCCCAGGTGGGCGCCCTTGCCGCCGACGGCCGCGACCTGCGTCTCGTCGGCCTCGTCAAGATTCCACACGTACTGCTCGATCACCGCGCCACCTCCGAGGCAGTCGTGTCCTGTCGTCGTACCGCACCGGCCCATCGAATCACCGGCGCCTCAGGTTCTGCCGAACCTCTTGTCCGGCGCGTCCGCACCGTCCTGTGCGCTTGCGACCGCACTGCCGGTTCCCTCCCTGGTCCGACGTCACCGCGTCCCCCAGACGTCGACAACACACGCACGTCGTGTCCCCATTTCCGCAGGTTGTGGCCTCGACGGAGGATTTTGCTGCACCCCCCGGGCCTTGCCGCAAGCCCCCCGTTGCGCTATACATTGAGAGTGGCAAGGAGAAACTTCTCCTTGCCTTTGTCATTTCCTTCTGCCGTCGGCCCACGGATGCAGCCGCGGAACCTCGCACGTCCGAAGAACCGTTACGGTCCGTCTCGCGTCCCCACGGGGAACGGAACCGGAACGTACAGAAGGCTCGCACCATGACGCGCACCACACCACACGACCGCACAGCGCCGCCGAGCGTGGACTCGGGACGCGGTGTCACCGCCACGACGTTCGCCGTCCTGCGGCAGCACCGGCGAGCGCTGGCGGGTGCGACGGTACGTGTCGTCGGGTCGGCCGGGCTGATCGGGCTGCTGCTGACGGCCGCGATATTCGCGCTGGGCTGGCCCCTCTTCACCCACATGCGGAACCAACGCGTCTGGTACCACCACAACGAGGACCCCTACCTGCACGATCACAGCGACCTGGGACTGGTCGCCGCCTGCACGCTCCCGCTCTTCCTGCTCCTCTTCGGCATGGGCAGCGCGGCCCTGCAGAGTGTGTGCTCACGCGCCGTCGCCGTGGGGGTGCAAACTCCCGAGGCCGGTGACTCGTTGCGCGCCGCGGGCCGCGCGCGGCTGCGGCCGCTGCTCGTTGTGTACACGCTGCGCGGCCTCGCCGTATGGGCGCTGCCGCTGCTCTTCATGGCTGTGGCGGACAGTCTCACCGGCTACCAGATCGACACCGAGGACGAGATTCTGACGCGTGGATCGTGGCCCCACACACTCGTCAAGACCTCCCCGGTGGCGGCCATTGTCGTCGCCGTGCTGCTGCGTCTCGCGCTCGCCCTCGCCCCGGCAGCGGCGGCCGACGGGCTCGGCCCCGTCGCGGCCCTGCGGCGTTCCTGGTCGCTGACGTGGACGCGCACCGGAGGGCTCCGCGTCCTCGCCCTCGCACTGCCGCTGGCCGCGCTCACCGCCGGGGTGCTCCGGCTGGTGGTGCAGCTCGCCCTGCCGCTGCGTCCCCTCGTGCGCACCCTCCTCGAACAGGCCACGGGAAACTTCTTCGCCGCCTACTACGCCGGCATCCTCGCCCCCGTCATCGTGGGCCTCCTGGTCACCGCGGCCCTGACGCTCCCCCTCACGTACACGGCCTTCGCGGCCCTCCACGCCCACCTTCGGTCCCGGTCACTCCACGCCTCTCCGTAAGACACCGCGGTAGGTCACTCACTGCCGGGGGTGGGCTGTTCCATATGAGAGAGCCAGGTCGTGAGCAGCTTCTCGAGGGCGGTGGCCTCGGTGGGTGTCAGGAGGTCCAGTAGCCGGCGCTCGTTGTGCATGTGGTCGGTGAATGCCTGGTCGATGAGGTCACGCCCGGGTGTGGTGAGGGCGACGATCCGACCGCGCTGATCGTTGTCGGAGCGGCGGCGGGTGACGAGTCCGGCGCGCTCCAGGCGGTCGATTCTCTTCGTCATCGCGCCGGTGGTGACCATGGTGTGCGCGGCAAGCTCGCCGGGAGCCCGTTCGTAGGGCTCACCGGCGCGGCGCAGTGCGCACAGGACGTCGAATTCCCCCTCGCTCAGGCCGTAGCGCTCGTAGACGAGGCAGAGGTTGTCGGTAAGGCGGTCGCCCAGCCGGTGCAGCCGGCCGATCACTCCCTGCGGGCCGACGTCGAGGTCGGGGCGTTCGCGGCGCCAGTCGGCCTGGATGCGGGCCACGCGGTCCAGCGGTTGCCGATCGTTCATGGATCCCATAGTAGCTTCCCAGGAAGGTACATTAGCTTCCATGGAAGCCAATGTGCGTTGGGTGGCGCTGACGGCGGTCGCGCCGGTGGCCTGGGGAACCAACTACTACGTCACACGCGAGTTCCTGCCGGCGGACCACCCGCTGTACGGGGCCGCCCTTCGGGCACTGCCCGCCGGCCTCGTCCTGCTGGCCTTGCGCAGACGGCTGCCACGCGGTGCGTGGTGGTGGCGGTCCGCGGTGCTCGGGCTGCTCAATGTGAGCGTGTTCTTCGTCCTCGTCTACGCCGCCTCCCAGCTGCTTCCGACGAGCATCGCCTCGACCGTCATGGCACTGGCCCCGCTGACGATGATGCTCATGGCCTGGCTCTTGGTGTCCGAGCGGCCCCGAGCCGCCCATCTGGCCGGCGCGGCGACCGGGTTGGCGGGGGTGTGCCTCATGCTGCTCACGGGGGCGGGAGGAGTGAGTGCGGCCGGAGTCCTCGCCTCGGCCACCGCCATGCTGACGTCGTCCGTCGGTTACGTTCTGACCAAGCGATGGAGCGCCGGTACCGACGTACTCGCCTCGACCGCCTGGCAACTCACCGCCGGGGGCCTGTTCCTGCTGCCGATCGCCGCTGTCACGGAAGGCGCTCCGCCCGTGCTCTCCCCACCGACGCTCCTCGCGTTCGGCTACGTCACCCTGATCGCCACGGCACTGGCCTTCGCCGCCTGGTTCACCGGACTACGGCATCTGCCCGCGGGAACCGTGGGCCTGGTCGGTCTGCTCAACCCCGTTACGGGCGTACTGCTCGGGCTGGCGCTCGCCGGCGAGGCACTGGCTCCGCAGCAACTGTGCGGTCTGGCCCTGGTGTTGGCGGGGGTCGCCCTCGGGCGCCCCAGGGGTGCCGGGCGACGCGGCAGGACGGCGGCGCAGCGCTCGGCTACGGCAGCGGCCGGTACGCGGTCAGTGTGACGGACAGGGTGACGGGGCTCGATTCCGGCAGTTTCCGGACCCGCTCCTGGACGTCCTGGGCGTCGTGATGCCAGGCGTTGGGGCCCATGGCGACCAGCTGGGCCAGCGCCTGGTGGTCGAGCGTCATCGTCCGCGTCAGCTGCTCGGACTCGGCGACCGTGAAGTACGGGGCGAGCTGTTCGGTCAGCCTCGACTCCTTGCGGTCGTCCACGCGCAGCAGGCCCAGCGCATCGATCAGCTCCTGGAGATGGCCGGGTCGGGCGGTGACGACCAGCAGGACTCCGCCGGGCGCCAGGATCCGCCGCAGCTCCGGGCCGTTGCGCGGTGCGAAGGTGTTCAGCACCAGGGAAGCGGCACCGTCCTGGAGGGGCAGCCCCTGCCATGCGTCGGCCACCGCGGCACCGATCCGCGGATGCGTCCTGGCCGCGTGCCGCGCTGCGAACTTCGAAATGTCGAGCAGGACTCCCACGGCGTCCGGAAAGGCGTCCATCACCCGCGCGTGGTAGTAACCGGTGCCACCGCCGATATCGACGACACAGCCGGACTCCGCCGGATCGCTCGTACGGAGTGCCAGCTCGACCAGCGCCTCGGAAATGGGGGCGTAGTGCCCGGCTGCCAGGAATCCGGCACGCGCCTCCACCATTTCCCTGGTGTCCGCGCTGAGCTTCGTCGCGCCCGACAGCAGGTTCACATAGCCCTGCTTCGCGATGTCGAAGTTGTGACCAGCGGAGCAGAGCAGGGCGCGATCACGTTGGTCGAGCGCGGCGCCGCAGTGAGGGCAAGCGAGTGCGTGCACGACTCTGTTCAGCATGAGGCACCGTTCATCCGTGGGCAGCCGGGGATTACCTCCTGCAAGCTTATCGCGGGGCGCGGCAGTGGCGGACCTCACCGGGCGGCCGGCGAAAAGGGGCAGCTCGGGATGCCGCCCTTTCCCCGGTGTCCGGACATCCGAATTCAGGGCAACGCATTCCACCTCGCCGGACCTTCAACTTGTCAGTCGAATTCACAGCGCCCGATGGCGATCAATTCCCTGGCCGGTTTCTCGCAGGTCAGTTCCCGGGAGGACGGGTGGCGATTTCGCGCAGCAGGTCCATCACCGCCCGGGTCCGGGTGGTCTGGGTCATGCCCGCGACGGAGGTGAGTTTGACTTGCAGTGGGGGGCTGCCGTCCCGTAGCTCCAGCTCCGCGATCTCGCCGCCGCCGTAGGTCTGGCTCGTCGCCGGCCGTTGGTTCAGTACGGAGTAGCCGAGGCCCCGGGCCACCAGGGACCGTACGGTCTCGTAACTGCGGGTGCGGTAGCGGACATCGGGCGCGACGCCGGTGGCGGCCACCAGCGAGCGGAAGTAGTCGCGGCTGTGCGGCAGGTCGAGCAGGACGAGGGGCTCCGCCGACAGTTCGGCCAGCTCCACGGCGCCCTGCCCGGCCAGCGGGTGACCGGCCGGGACGATGACGTAGGCCGGGGCGGGCGCGATCGTTTCGCTGAGCAGGTTCAGCTCGGCAGACAGGCCGATGTCGTAGGTGAGGGCGAAGTCGATGCGTCCCGCGCCCAACGCCTGGACGAGCTGGTCCGTCTCCCCTTCCACCACGTTGATCTCGATGCCCGGACAGCGGTCGGTGCACTCGCTGAACAGGGGCGGCAGGTAGTACGGCGCCAGGGTCACGAAGCAGCCGACGGTCACCGGCCCGGAGATGGTCTCACCGTCTCCCCGGGCCTCCCGTTCGACCTCGCATGCGCGGGCCAGCAGCTCCCGCGCATGCTGCTGCAGCCTCTCCCCCGCCGGCGTCAGGGTCAGCCCCCGGCCCCTGCGGCGGAGGAAGAGCTGCACTCGCAGGTCACGCTCCAGGTTGTTGATGGCCGTGGACACGGCGGACTGTGCGATGTGCAGCTCCCCGGACGCCTCCGTCATCGACCCGCACTCGGCGGTGACGAGGAAGTAGCGGAGCTGAACGAGGGTGAAACCCGTCAGTGGCGTCATACGTGACCGGCCCTTGCGCCTCGTGAATCGCGTCCCGTGCCCGGCCTCATGCGGCAGGCGTCGCCCGGCGGGCCTCCGCGGGTGCGTCGGAGACGTCCTCGGGGCGCAGCAGGGCGGAACCCTTGGTCTCCTTGAGGGACAGGGCGGCGACGAGGCCGCCGACGGCGAACACCATCAGGTACGGACCCGGTACCAGAGTGCTGCCGGTCGCCGAGATGAGCACGGTCATGACGTAGGGCACCGTGCCGGCGAACAGGGCGGCGGTGAGGTTGTAGGCGATGGACAGGCCGCTCTGGCGGGTGCGGGTGGGGAAGGTCTCCGCCGACCACACCGCGTACGTACCGAGGATCGCCGCGAGGATCACGCCGAGCAGCAGCCCGGCGGCCCAGGTTCCGGCGAGCCCGACCCGCATGAGGAGGAACGCGGGAGTGGAGACGACCAGGAGGGCCACGGTGGCTCCCACGAAGACCGGCTTGCGTCCCACCCGGTCGGAGAGGTGGCCGAAGACCGGAACGAGCACCAGGCCCAGCAGTGAGATCACCGTGGACAGCAGCGCTGCGCTGTCGGCCGAGTGGCCCAGATGGTCGGTCTCGTACGTGACCAGGTACGTCAGCACCATGTAGAAGGGCACGTGCATGGCCGTCATCAGGCCGGCCGCCTGGAGCAACTGCCGCTTGTGCGAGCGGAACAGTTCCCGTACAGGGCTGCTCGGCACGGCGTCGTTGGCTTCGAGTGCCCGGTACTCCGGGGTGTCCTCGATCTTGTTGCGGATGATGACGCCGATGACGCCGAGCGGCGCGGAGACGAGGAAGGGGATGCGCCAGCCCCAGGACGTGAGCTGGCCGTCGTCGAGGCTCGTGGACAGCAGCAGGAAGACGAAGGAGCCGGCGAGGAAGCCCAGCAGGGAGCCGACCTCCAGCCAGCTGACACCGAATCCGCGGCGGCGCCGCGGGGCGCTCTCGGCGAGGAAGCTCGCCGCGCTGCCGAACTCGCCGCCCGCGGCGAAGCCCTGGACGAGGCGGAGGGCCACCAGGAGTATCGGGGCGGCGATCCCGATCGATGCGTAGCCGGGAAGCAGACCGATGGTGAGGGTGGCGCCGGACATCATGAAGATGACCAGCGACAGGGTGCGCTTCCGTCCGATCTTGTCGCCGAGCGGACCGAACACCATGGCACCGATGGGGCGGATGCCGAACGACACGGCGAAGACGCCGAACACGGCGAGCAGCCCGGTCGTACTGTCCTCGGCCGGGAAGAACACGGTCGCGACGGTACCGGCGAGATAGGCGTACGCAGCCCAGTCGAACCAGTGCACGAACACGCCGATGGCTCCCGCGACGACGCTTCTGCGCAGTGCGACAACATCGGTGGCCACCTCGGCCTCCGTCGTCGTGGCGTCCTTGTTGCAGGTGGGCATATGCACCTCCTTGTGGGAATGGGTGGAAGAGCCGGGGCGGTACGGATGCCGTCGGCGTCGTGTTCTCAGAGCGGTGGTGCTCTCAGATCGGTGGTGCTCGCGGTCGTGCTCTCAGAGGGTGGGCAGGCCGGTCAGGGAGGCCGGGCTGGTGAGTACGCGGAGTTCGGCCTCGGTCAGCAGCTCGCGCTCACGTATCAGGTCGAGCGCGGGCGTGCCGGTGTGGTGTGCCTCCAGGGCGATGGCGCAGGCGGTCTCGTAGCCGAGTGCGGGGCTGAGCGCGGTGACCAGTCCGGTGGAGGCGGCGACGGTCTCCGCGAGCCGGCGCCGGTTGGCGGTGATGCCGCGTACGCAGTGTTCGGTGAGGACCCCGATCCCCGCGGTGAGGTGGTCGAGGCCGCCGCCCAGGCTCCGGTAGATGATCGGCTCGAAGGCGTTGAGCTGGAGCTGACCGCCCTCGGCGGCGAGGGTGACGGTCACGTCGTTGCCGATGATCTCGAACGCGATCTGGTTGACCGCTTCGGGGATCACCGGATTGACCTTGCCGGGCATGATGGACGAACCCGCCTGGCGGGCGGGAAGGTCGATCTCGCCGAACCCCGCCTGCGGCCCCGAGGACAGCAGCCGCAGGTCGTTGCAGATCTTGGACAGTTTCACGGCGACGCGCTTGAGCACGCCGGACAGCTGGACGAAGACCCCGACGTCCTGGGTGGCCTCGATGAGATCGGGCGAGGACACGAGCGTCGGAATCCCGGTCAGCCGGCGCAGGTGTTCCACCGCGCGTTCCCGGTAGCCCGGGCGGGCGTTGAGGCCGGTACCGATGGCCGTACCGCCCAGGTTGAGCTCGTGCAGCAGCAGGCGGGCCTCGCCGAGGCGCTGCTCGTCCTCCGCGAGGGTGGCGGCGAAGGCGCCGAACTCCTGACCCATCGTCATGGGCACGGCGTCCTGCAGCTGGGTGCGGCCCATCTTCAGCACATCGGCGAACTCGGCGGCCTTGGCCTCGAACGCTTCGCGCAAGCCGGCCACGGCGGCCAGCAGTTCGGCGAGGTGCGCGTCCAGAGCCAGCTTCACCGCGGTCGGATAGACGTCGTTGGTGCTCTGCCCGAGGTTGACGTGGTCCAGGGGGTGCAGGGAGGAGTACTCCCCGCGGGGGCGGCCGAGCAGTTCCAGGGCCCGGTTGGCGATCACCTCGTTGGCGTTCATATTGGTCGACGTGCCCGCGCCGCCCTGAATGAGGTCGACGACGAACTGCTCACGCAACGCACCGTCACGGATCTCGGCGCAGGCGTCCGCGATCGCCGACGCGCGTCGGTCGTCCAGGGCGCCGACCTCGGCGTTGGCGCGGGCCGTGGCGTGCTTGACCGCCGCCAGGGCACCGATCAGGTGGGGCCGGGCGGCGAGCGTCTCCCCGGTCAGCGGGAAGCTGGCCACGGCACGCACCGTGTGCACTCCGTAGTAGGCATCCGCCGGCACGTCGACGGCGCCGAGCATGTCGTGCTCCGTCCGGTGCCCGCCGCTCGCCGGGGCGGTGTGCTGTGAGCCGGGAGTCAGGGACATCGGGGTCCTCCGGGTTGTCGGGGATCGGGGGATGAACGTCAGGTCGAGGCGTGGCGAGCCGTTCCCACGGGCGCCACCCTCTTCACGCCGCCGTTTCCCCGGCAGGCGTCGCCCGGTCCACACCGGTCCAGGCCAGCGCGACGGCACCGTCCAACAGGGCACGCTCGGCCGTCCCGCCCACACAGAACGCGGCGAACTCGTGCTGGTGGTTGGTGGCGGGCAGGGAGCCGATGCCGATGTAGGGGTGGATGGCGGGCACCACCTGCGAGACGTTGCCCATGTCGGTGGAGGCCCGGTTCATCCGCGCGGCCTGTCCCGGCGGCGCGAACTCCCGCCCCAGGGCGAGGGCGTTGGCGCGGTAGTGGCCGAGCGCGGTCTCGTCCGTGCGGAACTCCGCGTACGGCTTGCTCTCCGGCTCGATCTCCAGCTCGCACCCCGTCGCGAGGGCGCCCGCCTCGAAGGCACGCATGACGCGTGGCTCCAGCTCGGCCAGTTCGGCGAGCGTCTCGGCCCTGACGTACCAGCGTCCCGTCGAGCGCTCGGGGATGGCGTTCGGTGCGTCCCCGGCGTGCGTCACCACACCGTGGACGCGGGACGAGGCCGGCAGCTGCTGGCGCAGCAGTCCGATGGCGACCTGAGCCACGGTGAAGGCGTCGGCCGCGTTGATCCCGGCCTCCGGGTATGCCGCGGCGTGCGCGGACTTGCCGGTGTAGGAGACCTTGGAGTGGCTGACCGCGAACGGACGGGCCTCGGCCACGTCCACCGGCGCCGGGTGCACCATCATCGCCAGGTCCACGCCGGCGAAGGCGCCGCGCTCCAGCATCTCGATCTTTCCGCCGCCGCCCTCCTCGGCGGGGGTGCCGTAGACCTCCACGGTGAGCCCGGCGTCGTCGGCGACGGCGGCCAGCCCGAGCGCGGCACCGACCGAACTCGCCGCGATCAGGTTGTGCCCGCACGCGTGGCCGAGTCCGGGCAGGGCGTCGTACTCGGCGCACAGCGCTATCCGCCGGGGCCCGCTGCCGAACCGGGCATGGAACGCCGTCTCCAGCCCCAGGTAGGAGGGGGTGACATCGAAGCCCGCCCGGTCCAGGAGTTCCGGTACGGCGGCCGCGGCCCGGTGTTCCTCCCAGGCGGTCTCCGGGTCGGCGTGCAGCCGCTCCGAGAGAGCGATCAACTCCTGTGCGTGCCGGTCGATTTCGCGCCGGGCAGCCTCTTTCCGCGGGCCCATCACAGGTCGCCCGGAACGCCGTACGAGGGTGCGGAAGCGGGGTCGAGACCGCGCCGCACGTAGTCGTCCCGCTGCGGCAGCCATACCGACACGAGGTCCGCGAGCCGCTCCTCGGGGTCGTCGGCCCAGTCCACGCGCAGGTCGGTGACGCGCCAGTCCACGTCCGCCACCACCGAGAGACCCGCGGAATGCACCGGCCCCTCCTCACCGCCGGCCGCGACGGCGGCCCGCAGTGCGGCGACGAGCCGCTCCTCCAGCTCACCCGTGGTCGCGAAGTAGGTGTCGAGGAGAACGTCGGGGATGTGCTCGCCGGAGAGCATGTTGCCCGCCGCCACCGCACCGTCGGCGGTGGCCGAGGCGTGCTTGCCCAGCGTCCGGGAGCCGCTGTGGGCGAACCCGGGACCGGAGCGGCCGACCACGGTCAGCTGCCGGTACTCGATGTTGCCGACCGCCTCGGTGACGTCGGTGAGTGCGCGTCCGGCGTCGCCGTGCTCGCCCAGCCGGTCCAGCAGCCTGGTCCCGAGGGTGGGGTCGGTGATGTTCTGCGAGGTCGCGGCTCCGATGCCGGGCCGCAGATGGGCGACCCGGGCCGCCACCGCCGGACTGGACGAACTGGCCACGATGCCGAAGCGCTCGCCATCGCGGACCACCAGGGAAAACGTCATGCCTGCTCCTCCTCGGGGATTACGGCGATCGCGTCGATCTCGCACAGCCACTCCGGGCGGGCCAGCGCCGACACCACCAGGCCGGTGGAGATCGGGTGCACGCCCTTGGTCCAGCGGCCCACCGTGCGGTACACCGCCTCGCGGTAACGCGGGTCGATCAGGTAGATCGTCAGCTTGACCAGGTGCTCCAGGCGGCTGCCCGCTTCTTCGAGCAGCATCTTGATGTTGGCCATCGCCTGCTCGGCCTGCGCCTCGGCGTCGCCGATGCCCACGGACTCGCTGGTGTCCAGGTTTTGGCCGATCTGGCCCCGTACGTAGACGGTGTTGCCTGCGACGACGGCCTGGCAGAGGTCGTTGTCGAGACTCTGCTCGGGATACGTGTCGCGGGTGTTGAACGGCCGGATCCGGGTGTGGCCGCCGGTGACGATCGGGGCCTTCACCTGGCGCCCTTCGTTCGTCGAGGTCATTCTGTGCTCCTCAGGCGTGCTGGGTCGCCGGCGTGGTGCCGGGGCGGTCGGGGGTGCCGTACGCGAGGTATCCCCGCTGGGTCGTGATGTGGTCGGCGACGTGCCTGGCGTCGTGCCAGACCCCCCAGATGAAGCTCGACCCGCGGCGGGACAGCCAGGGCAGGCCCAGGAAGTAGACGCCGGGCTCGGACGACACACCGCGCCGCTGCTCCGGCCGGCCCTTCTCGTCGAACGCGTCGACCTGGAGCCAGCTGTAGTCGGCGGCGAAGCCCGTCGCCCAGACGATCGAGGTGACACCGGCCTCGGCCAGGTCGAGTTCCCGTCGGGGGCTGGTCACACAGTCCGGGTCCGGCCCCAGGACGTGGGCCTCCGGCTCCTCCGGCAGGTCCAGTCCGTTGCGCTCGACGTACGCGTCGGCCGCCCGCAGCAGCTCCAGGTACTTCTCGTCGCCGAGCGCGATGTTCGAGGCGAGGTCCGGCGCGAAGCGCAGCACGCCCTCGTCGTACGACGCGGTCAGACCGACGAGTTCGACACCGTCGGCGGCCAGGGCGCGGAAGTCCACGGTGTGGCCGCCGCGTGCACCGCTGACCGCGATGGTGACGTGTTCGGCGCCCTGCGGAGGCGTCTCCGCGTCCCAGCGCCCGAGCACACCGAGCCACCAGCAGAAATCGCGTCCGCGGTACTCGCGGGGCGGCCGGTCGTGGGGGCCGACGGAGAGGAGGACCCGGCGGCCGGACCGGCGCAGCTCGTCGGCGATCTGGACGCCCGAGGAGCCGGCCCCGACCACGAGGACCGCGCCCTCGGGCAGCTGCTCCGGGTTGCGGTACCCACTGGAGTGGAGCTGCACGGGAACAGCGCCGTTCGGGACGATGGGCGGGATGACGGGCCGCTGGAACGGTCCGGTCGCGGCCACGACGAAGCGCGTGTCGATGACGCCCTCCGACGTCTCGACGCGGAAGCCGGGCCGCCCGGTGTGCTTCCGCACCGAGGTCACCTCGACCCCGCACCGGATCGGCGCACCGATCTTCTCGGCGTACGCAACGAAGTAGTCCGCGACCTTTTCCTTCGAAGCGAAGGCATCGGGGTCGATGTCGGAGAATTCCAGCCCCGGGAATCGGTCGTGCCACGCGGGCCCGTTCGCGACCAGGGAATCCCACCGCTCCGAACGCCACCGCTCGGCGATACGGTGCCGCTCCAGGACGACGTGCGGTATGCCGCAGGCTCCCAGGTGCTCACTCATCGCCACGCCTGCCTGGCCCGCCCCGACGACGACTACTTCAGTCTCTTCGCTCGACAATTCGACCTCCAATCAGGCGGTAGTCCATGCCCGCTGCCGAGCCGACCGATCTACCGCACGAGAGATCCTCAGACGCACCCGAAATTCTGTCCAACAGTTGTTTTCGTTGCAGGCGATCTGATTTATAGATGCAGCGCGCGTGGCTGACACGCCTCGCACGGCGCAATTCGAGGGGTTTCGGACGGTACGTGAATTAGTGTGCCGTGACCGCTTCGGCAGCACCGAGAGGGAAGGCAGCGGGGCGAAAGCGCCCGGACACAGCCATGGACCTGCAGTTTCTCCGTCCCCTCTACGAGGGCGGCAGCGCCGTCGCATCGGTGCACCTGGACACCGCGCGCGAGGCCCACGACTCCGGCAAGCAGATCGAACTGCGCTGGCGGGCAGCGCGCCGGTTGCTGGCCGAGCAGGGCGCGGACGAGGAGACCCTCACCGTGCTCGACGAGGCGGTCGGCGGCGTGCCGGACGTGCCGGGGCCGCAGGGCGAAGCGCTGTTCGCCGCCGCCGGGCAACTGCTCGGTGTGTACACCATGGCGGAGCCGCCGCGCGCCGACAGTGCCACCGTCCTCCCCGTGGCCGATCCGCTGGACCTGGTGATCGACCGCGACCACCAACTGCCCCATGTCGTGGTCGCGGTGGACCGGGAGGGCGCGGACGTCGACGCGTACCCGGCGGCCGCCCACGAGCCGTCCTTCCGGCGTACCTTCCACGGCAGCACCCTGCACATCTCCCGGGTGCGGGCCGGCGCCGAGGCACAGTCCTCCTTCCACCGGCGCAGCGTGAACGTGTGGAGCGAGAACACCGCGCAGGCCGCCGACGACGTACGGGCGGCGGCCGCCGAGGTCGACGCCGCGGTGATCCTGATCGCCGGGGACCCCAAGGCCCTGGGCCTGCTGCGGGAGCACTTGGCCGAGCGGCCGCCGGCGGGGCGGCTGGTGTACGTGGAGGGCGGCCGGGCGGACGCGTCCGCGCAGGCCGGGCTGCGCGCGAGCGTGGACGAGGCCGTGCGGGAGGCCATGGACGCCGGCCATCGCGAGGTGCTGGAGGAGCTGAAGTCGAAGCTGGCCAGCGGTCACGAGCAGGCTCTGGAGGGCATTCCCGCCGTGAAGGAGGCGCTGGCGCAGGGCAGGGTGGAGACCCTGTTCCTGGCCGCCGACCGCACCGGCGACCCGGAGCTGTACGCCTCCCGCCGCGACCCGATGGCGCTCGGTACCGATGCCGCCGCGCTCGGGGACGATGCCGAGGTCTTCAGCGGCCCCGCGGGCGCGCTCCTGCTCCGCTCGGCCGTGCTCGGCGACGCCGGGTTCACCGAAATCCTCCCGCCGATGCGCTGTACGGACGGCGTCGCCGCCCTGCTGCGCTACTGACCGACAGCGCACCCCGGCGCATACTGAACGAGGTCGCACCTGACGCACCGTCACGGTGCAGATCGCCCGGCACGCTCCGTCTCATCGGAAGGTCCTTCGGATGGCTTCGACCGTCGTCGTCGGTATCGACGGCTCCGCCGAGAGCACGGCTGCCGCCGACTGGGCGGCGGAGGAGGCGCTCCGCCGCGGTCTGCCGCTCACCCTGGTGCACGCCTGGGATCCGCAGCGGCTGGCGAACGTATCGCTCGCCATGGCGCCGGATGCGCAGCAGGCCGTCGCCGCCCGCCTGGTACGGGACACCGAGGAGCGGGTGAGCGCGCGCCATCCGGACGTACGGGTCACGGGCGAAGTCGTGACGGGACCGGAGGCCGCCGGGCTGGCCGGGCGGAGCGAGGACGCGGCGTTGCTCGTGCTGGGTTCACGTGCGCTCGGCCCGGTGCTGGGGTTCCTGGTGGGTTCGATCGGCCTCAAGGTGCTCAAGCGGACCCGGTGTCCGGTCGTCATGGTCCGCGGCCGCGAGGACGGGGCGGAAGGCGGCGGTGGCGAGGGCAGCAGCGGTGACATCGTCGTCGGACTGCAGGACGCGGGCGAGGCGGCCGCCGCGGTGTTGTCGTTCGCCTTCGAAGCGGCCGCGTCCCGCGGTGCGGCGGTACGTGCGGTGCGGGCGTGGAGCCTGCCCACCGTCTTCTCCTTCCGGCCGTCGACGATGCGGCGCGCCGACGAGCACGGCGGCCTCGAAGAACTGGAGCGGCAGACGCTGGAGGACACGCTCGCTCCCTGGCGGGAGAGGTATCCGCAGGTCTCCGTGACACCGGTCCTCGAATTCGGCGGTGCGTCGGAAGTCCTGCTGTCGTCCTCCTCCGACGCACAACTGCTGGTCGTGGGAGCACGCGGCCGGCCCGGCGGCCGGCACATCGGCGCGGTCGGGCACGCCGTACTGCACTTCGCCGACGCCCCGGTCGCCGTGGTGACCGACGCCTGACACCGCCGCACGCCGGCCACCGCGGTACGCGCCGGACCGCGGGCGTTCGCGCCGGAGGACGACGCCGGCGGCGGTGCTACGGTGCGGCACATGCCCTCACAGACCGATCCGTCCGGCACCACGCCTTCCGCCGAGCCGGACACCGCAACGGGACACGACGCCTTCCACCCCGACCTGCCGCACCACGACCACGACGGCGACGGCGACGGCGAGCAGCTTCCGCTGCGCGCCCGGCTCCACCACGTACGGGCCGGCGCGCTGGACGGGGACACCGCGCAGACGGGCGGGATGCGGCGGCTCGCCGCGATCAGCGGCGGCACCGTCGGGTCGGAGCGCATCTGGATGGGCCAGACCCACGTCGCCCCGTCCACCGCCTCCTCCAACCACCACCACGGCGCCTCCGAGACGGCGATCCACGTGGTCAAGGGGCACCCGGAGTTCGTCTTCCTCGACGACTCCTCGGGCACCCCGGAAGAGGTCCGCATCCGCACCTCACCGGGCGACTACATCTTCGTACCGCCCTACGTGCCGCACCGCGAGGAGAATCCGAGCCCGGACGACGAGGCGGTGGTCGTGATCGCCCGCAGTACGCAGGAGGCGATCGTCGTGAACCTCCCCGAGCTGTACGTCCTCGGCAGTGCGGACACACCGGAGCCGCCCGCGGCGGGCTGACCGCAGCGGGCCGGCCGCAGCAGGCGCTCAGTCCTCGTCGCCGCCCTGGTCCTCGCCTTCGTCCTCGTCGTCGAAGACCTCGTCGATGACCTCGGCGGCGACGAATCCGCCCACCACGCCGACCGCGGCACCCGCGGCGACGCCCGCCACGACGGCCCCCGTGCTCGGGCCGGAGCGGTGGCCGCTGTCGTGATGGTGACCGTCGTGGTGGTGGCCGGCGAAGTGGGGAGCCGCGTGGTCGTCGTGGGGTGCGTACGGACCGGCGTGCCCGGCGGCGTGCGCACCGTGGCTGTCCACGAGCTGCCGCACCCAGGAGTCCACCTGCGTCTTCCAGTCGATGTGCTCGACGCCGTCGTGGCCGACGGTGAAGCGGTTGACCACGTCATGGCCGTCGGAGAAGAGGCCGCCGCGCTTGTCCGCCTCCAGGACGACCTCCATTCCGCCCGGCGTGGCGAGGAAGGTCACCTCGATCTCGTTGACGGCGTGCGCGTACCGCGGGGGCGGGGTGAGCTCGATCTCCTGGTAGAAGGGGAGCGTCTGGCCCGTGCCGCGGATGTGCCCGAGCTCCAGGTCGGCGGAGCGGAAGCCGTAGCCGAGCTGCCCGAGGGCCTCCAGGATCGCCTCCTGGACGGGCAGCGGCCCGATCCGCAGCGGGTCCAGGTCGCCCTTGTCCTTGGCGCCGGCCACGGCCAGTTCGGTGCGTACGCCGAGGACGATGCCGAGCGGCTGCCCGTACAGCTCGGTGACCGGCGTCTCCCAGGGGAGCCGGACGGTGAACGGGACGCTGCGCCGCTCGCCCGCGGCGAGGCGGAAGCCGCCGCCGACCGTGAACCGGTCGAAGGACAGGGCGCCTTCGCGCTCCCCGTCGTCGTGCTCGGCCTCGACGCGGGCGACGAGTTCGAGGGTGATGTGCTCGATGTCGAAGGCGGCGCTGCCGCCTTCGAGATGCACCTGTCCGGACAGGCTGTCACCGGGCCGGACGGCGCCGCCGTCCAGGACCGTGTCCACCGAGGGGGCTCCCACGCCGATCGCGCCGAGCAGCCGTTTGAACACCATCGCGGCGTTCTCCTTCAATTGTTCAGTTGGGGGAAGGGTGAGCGGATGGGGGACGAGGAGGGGTCGGTCGGGTGGTGGTCCCGCGCCGGGACCACCACTGTGCCGCCGCTGGCCTACTTGGCAGTGGCGTCCAGCGTCGCCAGGGCCGACGCCCAGTGGAAGTACTTCAGGTGGGCGAGGTCGGACACGGTCTTGATGCCGAACGCCTCCTCCAGCAGCGCGCCCTGGCGGTCCGATACGCCCTTGAGCGCCGACGCCGGCGCTGCGAGCACCTCCGCGAGGTCCTTCTCCGCCCACACCTTGTCGAGCACCTTGGTGAGGTCGATCGAAGCCATGTCTCTCCTCTGTGTGGTCGTGAGTGCCTGCCGCGGGGGGCGGCGGGGGTGTCACGCGACAGGCTACGAGAAAGTTCTACAGCTCTGTAGATACGGCAGCGGCGGCGATCATTATCGGCCACCCCGGCAGGGCAGGTGGCGAGCGGCGGCGCGGTGGTGCGTGCGCCTAAACTGAAGGGCGCAAAACCGTGCCGGGAGGCACGGACCGGGCAGGACGGGAGAGCGATCGTGGCGGCAGGAGCCGGGGACTTCGAGGATCCGTCCGCCGAGGTGTTGTCCGAATCGGCTGCCGTCTTCGGCCTGCTGGCCTCGCCCGCGCGGCTGCACATCGTCTGGGTGCTGGCGCAGGGCGAGAGCGATGTGACGGGGCTCGCGGAGCGGGTGGGCGGTGCGCTGCCCGCGGTGAGCCAGCATCTGGCGAAGCTGAAGCTGGCCGGGTTCGTACGGTCGCGGCGGGAGGGCCGGCGGCAGGTGTACTTCGTCGACGACCCGGACATGGTGACCGCGATGCGGCTGATCGTCGGCCAGCTCTCGGACCGTACCGCGCAGGCCCCGGCCCGGCGTCGCCGTGACCTCGGCGCCTGAGACCGACGGGGCCCGCGGCACACCGTACGCCGACCGGGAGGTCCGCGCGGCGGCACTCGGCCCCGTATCTGACGATGCGTCTCCCGGCGCGGACGCCCTTCCCACGATGCAACTGCTGCGGCACCTGGACACCGGTCCGCGCGGCCTGACCGAGCGCGAGGCCGAGGAGCGGCTGGCACGGTTCGGCGAGAACACCCTCCCCGCGTGGCGCACCGCGTCCTGGCCGCGCCGTTTCGTACGGAGTCTGCGCGACCCCTTCACCGCCGTGCTGTTCTGTCTGGCCCTGGTGTCCGCCACCGTGACGGCCTGGGGCACGGCGGGAGTGATCCTGACGCTGGTCGTGGTCAGCTGCGTCCTGCGCTCCTCCGGCGAGTACCGCGCCGACCGCTCCATGGCCGCGCTGCGTGAGCTGGTGGCCACCACCGCCACGGTGCTGCGCCGTACGGAGCGGGACGCGCCGGCGCGGGACCGTGAGACACCCGCCGGCCTCCTGGTGGCCGGGGACGTCGTCCGGCTGGGCCCCGGCGACCTGGTACCGGCCGATGTCCGGCTGCTGAAGGCGACCGGCCTGACAGTGCATCAGGCGGCGCTCACCGGGGAGTCCGCTCCGGTCGCCAAGCGTCCGGTCGACGCGCCGGAGCCACCGCGGGCCGGCGTCCTCGACCAGCCGCAGATGTGTTTCCAGGGCAGCAGCGTGGCTTCCGGCAGCGCCACCGCGGTCGTCGTGGCGACCGGGCCGCGCACCCGCTTCGCCACCGCGCACGGCGGCCCGGGGCGCCGCGCGGCGAGTGCGTTCGACCGGTCGGTGCACCGGGTCTCCTGGCTCCTCGTACGGTTCATGCTGCTCACCCCGCCGCTCGTGCTGCTGGCGGGCGCGGCGCTGCGCGGCCGCGGCCTGGAGACGCTGCCGTTCGCGGTGGCGGTGGCGGTCGGACTGACGCCGGAGATGCTGCCGGTCATCGTCACGACCTGCCTGGCGCGCGGCGCTTCCCTGCTGGCCCGCGACCACGGTGTGATCGTCAAGCGGCTGCCGGCACTGCACGACCTGGGCGCGGTCGATGTGCTGTGTCTGGACAAGACCGGCACGCTCACCCAGGACCGCCCGGTGCTCCACCGCGCGCTGGACGCCGAAGGGCGGGACGCGCCCGAGGTGCTCCGGTGGGCGGCGGTGAACTCCTGGTGGACGCTGCACCTCGCCGACCTGCCCGTCCCCGACGCGTTGGACGAGGCGCTCCTCGAAGCGGTGGACGAGGACGCGCTGACCTCGTACGACGGGGTGGCGGCGCTCCCCTTCGACCCCGTACGCCGGCTCGCCACCGCGGTCGTCCGCGGCCCTGGCCGGCTCGGCGTCCACACGCTCGTGGTCAAGGGCGCCGTCGAGGACGTCCTCCAGCGGTGCGCGCTGCCCGACGAGGAGCGGGACCGGCTGCGCGCGCTCGCGGCCCGCGAGACCGCGGGCGGCCTGCGGCTGCTCGCCGTCGCCACCGCCGAACGGCCGGCCCGGCACCGCGACTGGACCCCGGCCGACGAGCGCGGCCTGGTCTTCCGCGGCTTCGTCGCGCTGCGCGACGCGCTCGCGCCCACCGCCGCCGACGCCCTGGCCGGCCTCACCCGGCGCGGCCTCGCCGTCAAGGTGCTCACCGGCGACCATCCCGGCACCGGCGTCCGGGTCTGCCGGGACCTGGGCCTGGCGCCCGGTGCGGTGCTCACGGCGGACGGTATCGACGCACTCACCGACGCGGAGCTGGCCGGAGCGGCCCGCCGTACGACCGTCTTCGCGCGCTGCACACCCGCCCACAAGGCCCGGGTGGTGTCCGCGCTGCGGGCCGGCGGGCACACCACCGGCTTCCTCGGTGACGGCGTCAACGACCTGCCCGCGCTGCACGCCGCCGATGTGGGCATCTGCCCGCGGGACGCCGTCGATGTGGTCCGCGACAGCGCCGATGCCGTGCTGGCCGAGAAGGACCTGACGGCGATCGACCACGCGATCTGCGCGGGCCGGCACAGCAGCGGCAACATCGCGACGTACCTGCGCATCACCCTCTCCTCGAACCTGGGCAACGTGATCGCGATGCTCGCGGCCGGTCTGCTGCTGCCGTTCCTGCCCATGCTCCCGGCCCAGGTCCTCGTCCAGAACCTCTTCTTCGACGCCGCCCAGCTGGCCTTCGCCCACGACCGGCCGCCCCGCTCCGCGCTGCGCCGCCCCACCGAGCTGCTGCCCCGCGCGCTCCTCCGCTTCATCACCGGCTTCGGGCTGCTCAACGCCGTCGCCGACCTCGCCACCTTCGCGGTGCTGGCGCTCGCCGGACACACGGCGGGCAGCGGCGGCGAAGCGGCTTTCCACGCCGGGTGGTTCACCGAGAACCTGCTCACCCAGGCTCTGGTGATGGTGCTGTTGCGCACCGGCCGCGGCGCCGCCGAGGGGCGCGCGCCGAGCCCCGTACGGTGGGCCGCCGCCGCGCTCGCGGCGATCGGCGTCCTGTTCCCGCTGACGCCGCTCGGCCCCGCACTGAACATGGCGGCGCTGCCGCCCGCGTACTACCTGCTGCTGACCGCCGTCCTCACGTTGTACGCGCTCGCCCTGCTGGCCGCCCGGGCGCGCCACGAGCGGAGCCTGCGGGACGGCTGAGGGCTTCAGACGTCTCTGCGCATGCAGACACGCGGCCACCGGTCCAGGCCCTGGGCGGCTTCCTGGCGCCGGATTTCCCGCAGTCCGGCACCGGTCTCGGCACCGTAGAGGACGCGGAAGCCGCAGCGCGCGTAGTACGGCGCGTTCCACGGGACGTCGGCGAAGGCGGTGAGGGTCAGGGCGGGCACCTCACGCTCCACCGCGTGCTCCGTGAGGCGGTCGAGCAGGGCGCGTCCGATGCCTTGGCGCGCGCTGTCCGGGTGCACCGAGACCTGGTCGACGTGCAGGTTGCCGTCGACGTGCGAGGCGATGAGATAGCCGACCGGGGTGCCGGTCCCCTCGGCGGCGACCCAGGCCAGGCCCGCCCGCTGGTGGCGGCCGAGTACGGCGAGCGGGGGCGGTGCGTCGTCGGCGATCTCCGGCATGCCGATGTCGCGGAAGCACCGCCCGGCGGCTCTCTCGATGTCCTGGAGGCGGGCCAGTTCGTCGGCCCGGGCCGCTCGGATACGCATGGGCCCATTGTGCTGCGGCTGCCCCGGCGTGCGGTGGTCGGGGCGGCCCCCCCCCGGGTACACCTTCGGGAGCTCCGCCGCTCCCCCGGCTCAGCCGTAGGAGAGCCGGGAGCAGGGCGAGTCGGCGGCCGAGCGGGCGTCGTCGGCCACCTCGGACGGCACCTTCG
The DNA here is from genome assembly GCF_055586425.1 of Streptomyces sp. NPDC050806. Lineage (NCBI taxonomy): Bacteria > Bacillati > Actinomycetota > Actinomycetes > Kitasatosporales > Streptomycetaceae > Streptomyces > Streptomyces sp. NPDC050806. The sequence continues at coordinate 103,436 of NZ_JBVJIF010000013.1, forward strand.
CGGGCACGTCGGAAGAACCGCCGGAGGCGGCGGACGGGTCGTCCGCGTACGACCGGCCCAGGGTCACACTGATGCCCGGTGCGCTTCCGGAGCGGAGTTCCGCGCCGGGGAAGAGGCGCGCGACGGTGCGGGCGTGGTCCTCCTCGCCGGGTCCGTACCGGATGCGGGTGGCGGCCAGGTCCTGGCTGCTCGCGGTGGCGGTGCCGGTGACGGTGAACCCGTGGTCCTTCAGCGCCTGCGCGCCCTGGGCGGCCAGGCCGGTGACGGTGGTGCCGTTGTACACGGCCACCTCGACGCCCTCACCGGACACCGATTCCGGCGAGGGCGAGGGCGACGGGGACCCTGTGCTCCTGCCCGCTCCCCCGGTCTCGTCCTTGGCTCCGCCCTTGCCTCCCGCACCGCCCTTGCCGCCGGCGTCCTCGCCGTCGATCGTCCGGTCCTCCCGGAGCGCCGCCCACAGCGCGTCCGCGTCCGGCTCGACGATCGCCACCCGGGCGCCCTCGTACCGCCAGGGCACCGTGACGAACTTCGTGTTCCGCAGGTCGATGTCCTTCAGCGAGAGTACGAAGGAGAGCAGCTTGTCGGCCGAGTCCAGGCCCGGGTCGACGGTCATCGCCCCGATGGCGGCATCCGTGAGCGGCAGCAGCCTGCCGGGGGTGAGCCCGTCGCTCTTCACCTTCTTGAGGAGGGCGGCGACGAACGCCTGTTGCCGTTTGATGCGGCCGATGTCGGAGCCGTCACCGATGCCGTGCCGCAGGCGTACGTAGTCCAGCGCCCGCTGCCCGGAGACGTCCTGCTCGCCCTTGGCGAAGATCCGCCTGCCCCGGTCGGTGCGATGCGGGTCGAGGTCCTTCTCGTACACGTCCTGCGGCAGACACACCCGCACCCCGCCGACGACCTCCGTCAGCTCGGCGAAGCCCTGGAAGTCGACGACGACGGTGTGGTCGACGCGCACGCCGGTGAGCTTCTCGACGGTGTTCTGGGTGCACGCGGGGTTGCCCTGCGCGGTCTCGCCGACGGAGAACGCCGAGTTGAACATGGCGTCGTGCCGCGGTGCCGTCCACGATCCGTCCGGCAGCCGGCAGGCCGGTATGTCCACGAGCGCGTCGCGCGGGATTGACACCGCGAGGGCGTGCCGGTGGTCGGCGTACACGTGCAGGAGGAAGGCCGTGTCGGACCGGCCGATGTCCCCCTTCCGCCCGCCGCCCAGTTCCTGGTTGTTGCCGGTCCGCGCGTCCGAGCCGATGACCAGGACGTTCTGCCCCTTGGACGACGCGTCCGGCCGGTCGCTGGACAGCCCGTCCGCATCAAAGGCGGAGATGTCGCCGCCGAGCTCGATGTAGAGCCAGCCCACCCCGGCCGCTGCGAGCACCAGCAGGGACAGCGCGATGACGAGCGTGCACCGCGCCCAGCCGCGCTTCCGCCGCCGGCTACGGGCCGCGGACCGTGCGCCACCGTGGCGCGGTGCTGCCGTCCGATGGCTTGTCGTCATGTCTGCGCCCTCACCCGTCAGGTTCCCGCGGCGGGGCGAACGGCACGGCCGACCCACCAACAGTTGTACAGTTGCGCAATGTAGCAACTAAAAGAACGGGCGCTTCCCCAGGGGCACACCCGGGGCGGGCCCGCCGTCGACACGAGGAAGGTGAGCGGAATGTTGCGCAACGGGCTGGAGCCGTGGCATCTGCTGATCGTGGCAGTGATGTTCATCCTGCTGTTCGGCGCCAGGAAACTCCCCGACACCGCCCGCTCCTTGGGGAAGTCACTGCGCATCCTCAAGAGCGAGGCCAAGGCGATGAAGACGGACGACGCACCGTCCGCGCCGTCCGCACCGCCGGTGCCTGCGCGGGAACGGCCCGACGGCAGCCCCTGACCGGGCCGCTGCCTGACCCGGGCCGGGCCTCAGCGGGGGCGGTGTGTCCGGTCCGTCGTCAGGTGGTGCGCCATGACGTCCAGTGCGAGGTCCGTGGGTTCCTCGGTGCCGGGGCGGGTCAGGAAGCCGTGCAGGGTGCCGCGTACGAGTACCTGGCAGACGTCGGCGCCGGCCGTGGCCAGTGCGGCGGTGAAGGCCTCGCCGGACGGCCGGAGGTCGTCGTACTCCGCGTTCAGGACGGTGGTGGGCGGAAAGTCCTGAAGGTCCGCCAGGGCCGGCGCCGCGTATCCGTCGGCGGTGCTGAGCGAACCGCCGAGGTAGTTCTCGAAGACCCGCGCGAAGTCCGCCAGGAGCCTGGCGGCGCTCGGGACACCGGCCATCAACTCGGTGAGCCGCGGGGGCGGCGCCGGGAGTACCGCGTGGACGGCCGGATAGGCGAGGACCACGTGCGCGGGGACCCACCCCGACTCGTCCCGCAGCCGGAGCACGGCACCGGCGACGAGGTTGGCTCCGGCGCTGGCCCCGCCGACGGACAGCGCCGCGTCCGCGGTCCCCGCGCCGAGCTCGCGGCGATGGTCCCGTACCCAGGCGAGCGCGTCGGCGACGTCGTCCAGCGGTACCGGGAAGGCGGTGCCGTCGACGGCCTTGCGGTAGTCGATGCTCACCACCGTTGCGCCGCTCCGCGCCACGATCTCGCGTGCCGTCCAGTCGGCCTCGGCCATGTCGAGGTCGCCGAACACCCAGCCGCCCCCGTGCACCCAGACGAAGCAGCGGTCGGCAGCGGGGGTGGAACCGGCAGCGGAATAGACGCGCGCCGGCACTTCCCCGTGCCGTCCGGGAAGGGCGACCGGCTCCACTTCCGCCGCGGGCGGCGCGTAGCCGTGCGCTTCGTGGAACTGCGCGAGCCGCGCTTCCTGCTCCGGGGTCAAGGGGCCGTCGAAACCTTTGGGCAGGTCTTCCAGCAGGTGCAGCTTCGAGGCGATCGCGGTGTGCAGCGGCATCACGAGCCTTTCTCGTGAGATGCGGGGGAACAACAGTTCTCCGGTGACACACGTTACCGAGGAAAGAATACGGTGACCGGTCCGTCGCCGCGCCGTGAGCTGCCGGGCGCGGGCCGGGAGGGCAAAATGGCCAGGTGAGGGAGTTCATGACCTGGTCACGCATACGTCGGTGGATCCCCGCCCTGGTGATCGTGCTCGCCGCGGTGGTGGACCTGCTGACGCCTCCCTCCGTGTCGTCCGCTCCCCTGCTGGCCGTGGCGCCGGTGACGGCGGTGACGCTCCTCCGGCCGTGCGGCATCCTGGGCACCGGCCTCGTGGCGATGGCGGTGCACGCGGCGCTGGCCTACGCGAGCGACACCCTCGACTGGCAGCGCGGCGTCGCCAACCAGGTCACTCTTGCGGCCGTCACCGCACTGGCCATCGGACTGAACCGCTCCCTGCACTCCCAGCACGTCAGCGCGAGCCGGGCGCGGTACGCGGCGGAGGTGGCACAGCGCGCGGTGCTGCCCAGGCCCCCGAGCCGGCTGGGCGCCCTGCGGATCGCCGCCCGCTACGTACCGGCCGAGGACATGGCGCTGATCGGCGGCGACCTGTTCGTTGTACAGGACACGCCCTACGGGGTCCGGGCCATGGTCGGCGACGTGCGCGGCAAGGGGCTGTCCGCCGTGACCGCGGTGAGCATCGACATCGGCGCGTTCCGGTACGCCGCCGACCACTCGGCCGACCTGCCCGAACTGGTGCAGTGCATGGAGGAGGCGCTGCTGCGCGAGGGGCACCGGAGGGAGGGGCTGGACGAGACGGAGGGGTTCACCACCGCCCTGATCGTCCAGTTCACCGCGGACCTGGACCGGGTGCAGCTGGTCAACCGCGGCCACCCCGCTCCCCTGCTGCTGGAGGCGGACGGGCAGGCGCGCGTGCTGGAGCCGGCGGAAGAAGCACCGCCGCTGGGCATCACCGCCCTGGGAACGTGGCGATCGCCGGTGGAGACGTACGACTTTCCGCCCGGGGCGATGCTGCTGTGCTTCACCGACGGCGTCACCGAGGCCCGCGACCGGGCCGGCGTCTTCTACGACCCGGCGGACCGCGTCCCCGCCATGGTGCGGTCCTACCTGCGCCAGACCGGCTATCCGCCGGAGCCGTCGGCCGTCCTGGACTTCCTGGCCCGCGACGTGAGCCGGCACAGCGGCAGCGCTCCCCAGGACGACCAGGCCCTCCTGGTCCTGCACCGCCCCCGGACGCAGGAGGACCTGCTCGCCCGGGAGCCCGTCGGTCCGTAAGGGGCCCGCGAGCACCGTCTCCCCGGCTGCCACATTTCCTGTCAATTACCTCGGTAAATTATGGGTGAGTGGCGTAATAAATTCTGTGTGAGCATCCCCGCAGTTCCCTGGCAATCCTGAGAAATTACCTCACGCGCAATTCATGGAACCCTAAGAAGAAAAGGCTTTTTCCGGCCGCGGAATCCCGTAATGTTTTCCATGTCGAAAGCGAACGGCGCTTACGGCAAAGGAAATACAGAAGGGAAACACCATGAGCTTCCACAAGATCGCCCCGGTGAAGAAGACCCGCAAGCACGCGCCGGCGCCGAAGCAGCAGCACGGCCGCCCGGCCAAGAAGGCCGCGCCGGCGCACCGCGCGCCCCGGCGGCCCGTTGGCGCCCAGCGCCGCGGCTGACCCCGGCGCCCGGAGCGGCAGCCCCCGTCACACCCACCACACGAGCGGAAAAGGACACCGACATGAGCTTCCACAAGATCGCCCCCGTCAAGAAGGCCCGCAAGCACGCCCCGGCGCCGAAGCATCACGCGAAGCCGGCGCGGAAGAAGGGCGCGCCGAAGCGTCGGCCGGTGAGCCGCCAGGGCCGCTGACGGAACGCATGGGCGGGGCCCGCCGGAACGCACCGGCGGGCCCCGCCCGGCCCTGCCCGGCAGTGCAGGAGACCGCTGCCCCACGACCGAGAAGGAGTTGGACATGCGCGGAGTAAAAGAGGCGTTCGCGCGCTTCTGGCCGCTGACCCGTGGCGACCGCGGCCGGCTGGCGCTGGTCGTCGCGTGCGTGATCGTGGCGGCCCTCGCCGAGACCGCGTCGATCCTGCTCTTCGCGCAACTCACCGACGAAGCGCTCAAGGCCGGTTCACTCGCCGCGTTCTGGGGCCCGGCCGGGGCCTGGCTCGGCGTCGCGGTGGTCGGCGCGCTCGTCGGCTACCTGGGCAACTCGCTCGCCGTGTGGACCGCGGAGCGCTTCGTCCTGCGGCTGCGCGCAAGCGTGTTCCGGCACGTCCAGGACCTGCCGCCGGACTTCTTCCAGCGGCACCGCCAGGGCGATCTGGTGGAGCGGCTGACCGGGGACGTCGAGGCCATCGAGCAGATGGTCGTCTCGGGCGTGGTCGGCACCGTCTCCGCCGTGTTCTCGGCGGTGCTCTACGCGGGCGCCGCCTTCTGGCTGCGCTGGGACCTCGCGCTCGCCACCTTCGTCCTCGCGCCCCTCTTCCTCGTCGCGGCCCGCCGGTTCGCCGGCCGGATCAAGGAGGCCGCGCAGGACGAGCGGGTCGCCGACGGCGCCATCACCTCGGTCGTCGAGGAGTCCCTCGGCAATATCGTCCTCACCCAGGCGTACAACCGCCGGAGCGCCGAGGAGCGGCGGCTGCACCGCGAGGCGCGCGCCTGGATGCGGGCCTCCGTGCGCGGGGCGCGGGCGAGCGAGATGTACGAGCAGTTCGTCGAGGTCGTCGAGACGCTGTGCGTGCTCGCGGTGATCGGCCTGGGCGCCTGGGAGATCTCCCAGGACCGCATGTCGCTCGGCCAGTTGCTGGCCTTCGCGGCCTTCATCGGCTACCTGTACCCGCCGATCCGCAGCCTCGGACAGCTCGGCCTCACCCTCACCGCCGCGACGGCGGGCGCGGAGCGGCTGGGCGAGATCCTCGACGAGCGGCCGGCGGTGGCGGACCCCGCCGAGCCGTCCCGGCCGGCGGCCGGCCCGCCCGTACGCGGCCGCGTCAGCTTCCAGGACGTGTCCTTCCGGTATCCGGGCGCGGCGGGCGAGTCGCTGCGGGAGGTCACCCTCTCCGCCGGTCCGGACGAGCTGATCGTGGTCACGGGCCCCAGCGGCGCCGGGAAGTCCACCCTCTCCAAGCTGCTGACGCGGTTCTACGACCCGACGGCGGGCACGGTGTGCCTGGACGGTGTGCCGCTCACGGACCTGCCGGTGGAGTTCCTGCGGGAGAACGTGGCGCTGCTGCCGCAGCACACGCTGGTGCTGCGCGGCACGATCCGCGAGAACATCGCATGCGGCCGCCCCGGCGCGTCCGACCGGGAGATCGAGGACGCGGCACGGGAGGCGGCGGCGCACGACTTCATCACCGCACTGCCGGACGGCTACGACACCGCCGTCGCCCCCGGGACGGCGGCGCTCTCCGGCGGCCAGCTCCAGCGCGTCGCCCTCGCCCGCGCGCTGCTCCGCCGGGCTCCGGTGCTGGTCCTCGACGAACCGACGGCAGGGCTCGACGGTCCGGCCGCGCGTCAGGTGACGCAGCCGCTGCGGCGGCTGCGGGCCGGCCGTACGACCATCCTGATCACACACGACCTGAGCCTGGCGCCGCACGCGGACCGCGTCCTCGTCATCGACGGCGGCCGACTGGTGGAGACCGGTACCCACGCGGAGCTGCTGAGCCGCGGCGGCACGTACGCACGGCTGGCGGCGCCGCTCCCGGCGGCCGTCGTCACCGGGCGGTCGGCGGACGACACCCTCTCGCTCCATGTCTGACGGTGCGGCGGCCGCGGCCCGTTCAGCGGGGGCGGCGGACTTCAGCGGGGCGCCGGACGCCCCAGCGTGCTCTCGCGCTCGATCAGCCGGTAGTCCGCCCATACGCGCCGGGGCTCGGGCGCCTCGCCGCTCAGCCGGGCCAGGACCGACTGCACCGCGAGCCGGGCGATGGCCTCCTTGTCCGGGGAGACGGAGGTGAGGGTGACCGTGCCGAACCGGCCCTCCTCCACATCGTCGAAGCCCACCACGGCGACGTCCTCGGGCACCCGCAGACCGTGCTCGGACAGGGCACGCATCGCGCCGATCGCCACCGGGTCGTTGTACGCGAAGACGGCGTCCGGGCGCCGTCCGGTCTCCAGGATTCGGTGCATGGCCGCCGCGCCGTCCGCGTGCCCCCAGCCGTCGGTGGTGGCGACCAGCCCCTCGTCGGAGGACAGGCCGGCGGCGGTCAGCTCCTCGCGCCAGCCCCGTACGCGCAGTTCGGCCGGCCGGCTGTTGCCGCGGCGGGCGCCGATGAAGGCCACCTCGCGCCGCCCCAGCCCGGTCAGATGGCGGACGGCGAGCCGCGCGGCGGCGACGTTGTCGATGGCGATGTGGTCGTACGGCAGGTCGTAGTGGCGCTCGCCGAGGAGGACGAGCGGAACGTTCTCGGTCCGGTCGCGGAGGTCCTCCGCCTCCAGCTCGATGGGGCTGAGGATCAGGCCGTCGATCACCCGGGCCCGGAACCCCTGGCTGACCAGGACCTCTTGTGCGCGCCGGCCGCCGGTGTGGTCCAGGAGCACGATGTAGTCGTGCTCGGCCGCCGCGTCGATGACCGCGGCGGCGAGCTCCGCGAAGTAGGGGTTGCCCAGTTCGGGCAGCGCGAGGGCGATCATGCCGGTGCGCCCTTTGCGCAGATGGCGTGCGGTCAGGTTGGGCCGGTAACCCAGCTCGTCGATGGCCCGCTGCACGCGGTCGCGCATCTCCGGAGTGACGTGCCGGTAGTTGTTCACCACGTTGGAGACGGTCTTGATCGACACGCCCGCATGCGCGGCGACGTCCTTGAGGCTGACCCGCACGAGTTTCCTTCCGGCGACAGGTGGCAAGAGGTGGACCGCGGCCCGGTCCCCCGGCCCGCCCCCCCCGATTCTGCTGTACGGAGGACGGGCCGGAGCACCGTGGGCCGCGGTCGCCGGGTGACGCCGGTGGATCAGGACGCCGGGCAGCCCGCCGGGACGGCCTGCGACGCGTCGCGGATCAGCGCCTCGTGGGCCGCCTTCAGCCGCTTCACATCGGGCTTGACGACCTTGCGGTCGTACGTCAGCAGGCCGTTGAGCTCGCCCTCGACGTCCGAGATCTGCGTGTAGACGGCGCCGTTGCCGCCCTTGCAGGCGAGCTTGTGCACCTCGTCGAGCTTGGTCAGGTAGTCGTCGGTGTACGTCGTGGGGTCGACGTCCACGTAGGACTGCTGAACCGACCAGGCGTGACCCGGCACCGCGAGCCCGAGACCACCGTACTCGCCGGCGACCAGGGCGCGTTCGCCGTCGGGGTGCGGCGGCAGGGCCGGGCTCGGGTAGCCGTGCTCGTCCATGATGTCGCCGGCGTTGCCGTCGGCCCCGAGGTTGAGGCCCGACTGGTTGTTCACCAGGCGCGTCGGGTCCCAGGACTTGGCCTGCTCGGCGACGCGGCCGATGTCGTACTGGCCCCAGCCCTCGTTGAAGGTGACCCACATGACGACCGACGGGCTGCTGATGTGCTCGTCGATCATCTCCTTCATCTCCCGCTCGTACTCGGCGCGGGAGGCGGCGTCCGGGTTCACGCCCGCGGTCATGGCGGGCATGTCCTGCCAGACCATCAGGCCCAGCTTGTCGGCCCAGTAGAACCAGCGGTCGGGCTCCACCTTGATGTGCTTGCGCACCGAGTTGAAGCCCATCGCCTTGTGCATCTTCAGGTCGTGGGCGAGCGCTTCATCGGTGGGCGCGGTGTGCAGGCCGTCGGGCCAGAAGCCCTGGTCGAGCGTGGCCATCAGGAAGGTGGGCTGGCCGTTGAGGACGGTGCGCGGGGTGCCGTTGACCTTCTCCACGCCGATGGAACGCATGCCGAAGTAGCTGCCGACCCGGTCACTGCCGACCTTGACCTTCAGGTCGTAGAGGAACGGGTCGTCCGGCGACCACAGGTGCGGCTTGGTGATCTTCAGCTTGAGCGGCGTACCGGTCCGGCCGCTCACCTCGGCGACCTTCTTCTTGCCCGCGTACGCGGCGGCAGTGACCGGCACGCCGTCGCGCACACCCTTCGGCTCGACGGTGACCTGCCCGTTCTTGACGTCCGGGACGGTCTTGAGGGAGTCGGCGTGGTCGGCTGCGACGGGCTCCATCCACACCGTCTGCCAGATGCCGGAGGACGGGGTGTACCAGATGCCGCTGGGGTCCAGCCGCTGCTTGCCGACCGGCGGGTTCTCGCCGTCCTTGGCGTCGGTCGGGTCGTAGACGCCGACGATCAGCTCCTGGGTGCGGCCGGGCTTCAGCGCGTCGGTGACATCGGCGCTGAACTTGTCGTAACCGCCCTTGTGCGCGGCGACCTGCTTGCCGTTGACGTACACCTCGGACTGCCAGTCGACGGCGCCGAAGTTCAGGCGCAGCCGCTTGCCGTCGCCGACGTCCCAGTTCCTGGGGACGGTGAAGGTGCGGCGGTACCACATCCGGTCCTCGTGGCGTTCGATGCCGGAGAGCTGGGACTCGACCGGGTAGGGCACGAGGATCTTCTCGTCGAGCCGCTCGCCGACCGGCGGCTGTTCACCGGACTCGGCGGCCTGGAACTCCCACCGGCCGTTGAGGTTCTGCCACTTGTCGCGGGTGAGCTGGGGGCGCGGGTACTCGGGAAGGGCGTTGCCCGGCCCCACCTTGTCCGCCCACTTGGTGCGCAGCTCGTACTCGGAGTGGTTCGGGCCGCTCGCCCAGAACGCGCCGACGGCCGTGCCGTCCAGGCCGTCCAGGCCGCCCTCGCCGTCGTAGCGGACGTCGGCGAGACCGCGCGCGCCGCCGCCCTTCTTGCCGACGACCGGCTCCTTGAGGCCGACCAGCAGGGCCGTGGGGTCGGCCGGGTCGGCCTTCACCGTGCCCAGCGGCCATTCGGCGCCGCCGATGACGGCCCGCAGGTGGTCGGTGAGGCCGGCCGGGGTCCGGTCGAGCGGCTGGGCGAAGTCGAGCCGCAGCGTGCGGCCGTCCTTCAGCACGTCGGCGGAGAGCGCGCCGTTGTACTCGTAGCCGTCCGGCAGGCGGAACGCCGAGGAGGGGATGGCCTCCTTGGCCTGGCCGGGCTCGGTCCACCGCAGGTGGAGGTTGGACCCGCCGTAGTGCTCGAAGTACTCGACCTTGATGTCGTAGGCCTTGCCCGCGGTCAACTCGACCGGCTGGGAGGTCTGTTCCTTGTCCCAGTCGTCGGTCCAGTGGTCGATGGCGAGCTTGCCGTCCACCCACAGCCGGAAGCCGTTGTCGCCGGTGATCGAGAAGGTGGTGGGGCCGGTCTTCTCGGGGACCACCTTGCCGGTCCACCGGATGCTGACGTCGTCGGCCTGCCCGGTGGCGGACTGGAGCCGGGGCTCCAGGTTGTCGAAGTCGACGGCCGGGTCGAAGCCGGTGGCCTTCAGCTCGTGGAAGTCGAAGGCTCCGGGCGCGGACTGGGTGAAGTACTCGCCCTTGAGGCCTTGGGGTTCGGCCGGGTCTCCGGCGGCCGACGCGGACGGGACCGCGGCGAGGCCGGTGACGCCGAGGGCCGTGGTGAGCAGTAACGCCAGCTGTCTGCCCAGGCGTCTGGTGCGCATGGTTCCTCCATTGCCGAGAGAGCCGAGAAAGGGACCAGCTCGTCACCGAGCTTGTACAACGTTGGAAGAGGGGGCCGTCGGAATGACAGCACAGCCTCATAAGGGGTGTCCAGGGTCCCGTCGGCACAACGGCCGGTCGGTGCGGGTGGGATGAAACCGCGTCACATGGTGCCGGTGCACGTCCGGCCGGGTGAGACACGGGCGCCGGCGGGGTCCGCGGTATTGACATCGACGGTGGGCATGACAACGCTGTAAAGGCCGTTCCTGACAACGTTGTCCGCCCTCGTTCGGAGGCTGTAAGTGATACGTGCCCCACGCGTTCGGCGCCTCGCCGGACCGCTCGTGACGGTGCTCTGCGCGGGCCTTCTGTGCGCCACGCCGCCCGCCACCGCGGCACCCCAAGCCCCGCCCGGTGCGGCCGAGGACCTCACCGGCCTGGTCAACCCGTTCATCGGCACCCGTAACGAGGGCAACACCTTCCCCGGCGCCGCCGTCCCGTTCGGCATGGTCCAGCTCTCGCCGGACACCGGGCACAGCACCGGCTACGACTGGGACGAGAAGAGCATCCGCGGCTTCTCCGCCGTGCACCTCTCCGGCGTCGGCTGCGGCCTGGGCGGCGACCTGCCCGTCATGCCCACCACCGGGGACATCACCAGCACCGACAACGCGGCCTACGCCGCGCCCTTCGACCACGAGAAGGAGAGCGCGAGCCCCGGCTCGTACCGGGTCACGCTCGACGGGTACGGCGGGACCGGCGCCGAGCTGACCGCCACCCGGCACACCGGCAAGCAGCGCTACACCTTCCCCGCCACCGACAAGGCCAACGTCCTGCTGAACACCGGGCAGGCCCTGCACAAGGTGACCGACAGCAGCGTGCGGATCCTCGACGACCGCACCGTCGCCGCCGCCATCACCGGCCGGGGCTTCTGCCAGGACACCGAGCCGTACACGGTGTACACCATCACCCGCTTCGACCGGCCCTTCGCGTCCGCCGGCACCTGGAGCGGCGACACCGTGACGGCCGGCAGCCGGTCCTCAGAGGGCGGCGGCCGGCGCGGCGCGTACGTACGCTTCGACACCCGCGGCGGCGACCGGGACGTCGAGGCCACCACCGCGATCTCGTACGTCGACCAGCGGGGCGCGGCCCGCAACCTCGCCGCCGAGGGCCGCGGTTCGTTCGACGAGGCCCGTGCCGCGGCGCGCCGTGCCTGGCAGGAGCGGCTTGCCAAGGTGCGGGTGAGCGGCGGCAGCCAGGAACAGCGTCGGGTCTTCTACTCCTCGCTCTACCGGGCGCTGCTGCACCCCAACACCGGCCAGGACGTGGACGGCCGCTACACCGGCTGGGACCGCAAGGCGCACCGCGCGAAGGGCCACACGTACTACCAGAACTGGTCGCTGTGGGACACCTACCGCACCCAGGCCCAGCTGCTCGCCCTGGTCGCGCCGCGCGAGTCCCGGGACATGGCGCTGTCGCTGCTGGACGTGGACGCGCAGGGCGGCTGGCTGCCCAAGTGGGGCTACGGCACGGCCGAGACGAACATCATGACCGGCGACCCGGTCACCCCCTTCCTCACCAACGCCTACCGGCAGGGCCTGCTGAAGGGCCACGAGGAGGCCGCGTACCGGGCGCTGAAGAAGAACGCCGACGGGGTGCCGCCAGCCGACTCGCCGTACTCCGCGCGTATGGGCAACGCGGAGTACCTGAAGAACGGCTTCGTGCCGTACCAGCCGGACCACCCGAAGAAGCCCGGCGACTCCGACTTCGAACACGGCGCCTCCGCCACCTTGGAGTACGCGCTCGCCGACGCCGCGCTGGCGGGGATGGCGAAGGACCTGGGGCACTCCGCGGACGCCGCGCGCTACGCGAAGCGCGCACAGCACTACCGTGACGTCTTCGACCCGGACACCGGCTTCTTCCGTGCCCGTGACGCCGCGGGGAGGTTCACCGGCCCCGCCGACCCGGCCAAGAGCGTCGGCTTCCACGAGGGCACGTCCTGGCAGTACATGTGGCTGGTGCCGCAGGACCTGCCGGGCATGATGTCGCTGATCGGCGGCCGCGACGCGACCGAGCGGCGCCTCGACTCCTTCTTCGCCCACGACCAGCTGCTGAAGGACCCGGCGAAGACGGCTCGCGAGGTGTGGGTCAACGGCCCGTACGACTACTACAACGCGGACAAGTACAACCCGCAGAACGAGCCCGACCTGATAGCGCCGTACACCTACCTGTCCACCGGCACGCCGTGGAAGACCACCGACGTGGTGCACGCGGCGCTCGGTCTCTTCACCGACGGGCCGGACGGCGTCACCGGCAACGACGACCTGGGCACCATGTCCTCCTGGATGGTGCTCTCGGCCGTCGGCGTGTTCCCGGTCTTCCCCGGGACCGACACCTGGGGCCTGTCCACACCGGTCTTCGACAAGGTGGAGCTGACCCTGGACCGGGCGTACTACCCGCGGGGCCGCTTCACCGTGACCGCCGCCGGGACGAGCGACACCGACCGGTACGTGCAGTCGGCCTCGCTCGACGGCGCCGGCCTGTCCCGTACCTGGCTGACGACCGACGACATCCGCCGCGGCGGCACGCTGTCCTTCACGACCGGGCCGGAGCCGTCCGCGTGGGGCACGGGCGACGGCGACGCGCCGCCGCCCGCCACCCCCTCGCGGGCTCAGTGATCGGAGTAGCTGAAGTCCCCCACCGTCCAGGCGCCCACGTCCTTGATGGCGACGCGGTACATGCCCCCCGTCTCCGGGATGCCGACACTGCCCTGCAGAATCCGCGCGAGGTGGAAGTGCAGGTGGGTGGGGGCCGCGTCGCCGTCGGGCGGGGTCCCGCCGGAGCCGTGGCCCTCCGTACTGAAGAGGGCGGCGAAGGTGCCCAGGCGCTGCGACTCCTCCAGCACCTCGGCCACGCGCTGTCGCCACACCTTCTCGGGAGCCAGCCGGCCGGTGACGACAGCACCTCGGACGACCACGGTGAGGGACATCTGATTGCTCTGCTCCGACTCCACCCTGGCGGCGATGTCGACGAGCAGCTCATCGGGGATCGACATGTCCAAAGATCTTACTCGGGCCGACCCCGGTCCGGCCCGGATCGGCTCGGATCGGATCGGCCGCCGGGCCGCTCCCGGAAACCGGCACCCGCCCGGCGCATCCTTTGCCACTTTGCTTCCGTTTGTTCGGCGGGAATGTGTGCACCCGTGCGGTGCCGCCCCCTGTCCTCCAGGTGGGCGGCGTACGTGCGGCCGGTGCGCAGGACAGCGGGAAGAGGAGCGGTTGACGGTGTGGGAACGGATCGCCGCCGGGTGGCGATGGCTGCGGCGGGAGGTCGCCGCGGTCGGGCGTACGGTGCGCTTCGCGCTGCGCGCCTCGGGCCCGGAGCGCGACGCGATGGTGCAGGCGCTGAAGATGGCGGGGGCGGCGATCGCCGCGTGGGCGCTGGCCGGGTGGTGGCTGAAGGCCCCGCTGGCGCTGATGGCGCCGTGGACGGCGCTCGCCCTGGTCGACGCCACGGTCTACCGCTCGCTGCGCTCCGGGCTGCAGCAGATCTGCGTGATCGTCATCGGCGCCGTGGGGGCGTCCCTGGCCATGGCACTGGCCAACGGCTCCACCCTGGGCGCCATGATGATCGCCCTGCCGGTGCTGGCCCTGGTGGGCACCTACCGCCGCTTCGGCGCGCAGGGCGTCTACGGGGCGACGACGGCGCTGTTCGTCATCACGTACGGCGCCTACTCGCTCAGCGAAGTGGGCCACCGGATGCTGGAGACCTGCATCGGCGCCGTCATCGGCATCACCGTGAACGCGTTCGTCTTCCCGCCCGTCCATCTGCGCAACGTCCGTGAGCAGTTGCAGCGCCTGCCGCGCGACAGCGCCGATCTGCTGCGCCAGATGTCCGGGAAGCTGCGGGAGGACTGGGGCACGGCCGAGGCCGAGGAGTGGCGGGACCGGGCGCGGCGCCTCCAGCCGATCCTGCGCGAGCTGGCCGACGCGCGGCAGTGGACCGACGAGAGCCTGCGGCTCAACCCGGGCTGGAACCTCCGGCGGACCGGACCGCATCCCCCGCCGGAGTCGGAGGACGCCCGCTGGCACGGCATCGCCGAGCACCTGTCGGTCATCACCCGGGCCCTGGCCAGGTCGGTGGACGAGGAGAGTCATCTCGCCCGTCCCACGCCCGCGTTCCTCGACCGGTACGCGGAGCTGGCCGAGCGGACGGCGGAGGCCTGCGCGGCCGAGGCCGACCTGTTCGACGAGGCCGGGGACACGCCGCAGGTACGGGAGCGGCAGCACCGGGCGGCGCGGGATGCCTGGCAGCTCTACAACGGCCTGGCGGACGCCTTCGGCGATCGGACCGGCCCGTCCGCCGCCGCGATGAGTGAACTGCTGGCCGAGACCCGTCGGATGCTGTCCTCGCTTCCCCTTCCCGAGGGCAGCGGTCCGCAGGAGCGGAAGCGGGGCCTGCGACGCGGCCGGCGGCCGGGCCCGCCCGTCAACGGCATCGCGGAAGCCGGAGGGTGAACCAGATGGTCTTGCCGTCGTCCGTCGGGTGGGTGCCCCAGCTGTCGGCGAGGGCGTCGACGAGGAAGAGGCCCCGTCCGGACTCCTCGTCCGTGCCGGCGAGCCGGAGCCGTGGCCGGCGGGAGCTGCGGTCGCTGACCTCAGCGGTGAGTTCGGAGCGGCTCATCCGCAGCCGCAGCAGGAGCGGCCCCTCCGCGTGCCGGATCGCGTTGGTGAGGAGCTCGGACACGAGCAGGCACGCCTCGTCGGCCGCCTCGGTGCGGCCCCACCGGCCCAGGGCCGAGGCGAGGAAGGCGCGGCCGTCGGGGACAGCGGAGGCGGTGGCGGGCAGCTCGGTGACGACGCTGGCCAGCGGGGCGGCCGGGAACCGGAGGAGCAGCAGCGTGGCATCGTCGTCGTCCGGCTTGGCGCCCGGCAGCAGCGCGCCGAGCAGCTGGTCGGCGGCGGCCTCCAGATCGTGCGCCGAGCTGAAGGCCGTGGCGAACTCCTCGTGCAGGGCGGCCAGCCGGTCCTCGATGTCACAGCCCGGGGTCTCTATCAGACCGTCGGTGTAGAGGGCGAGGACGGAGCCGGGCGGGGCGGTGATGGCGGCCTGCTGGTGCGGGATGCCGCCGACGCCGAGCGGCACGCTGACCGGGGCCGGCAGCGTGCGCACCCCCTCGCCGGGCGCGGCCAGCAGGACCGGGAGGTGTCCGGCCGAGCAGATGGTCAGCTGCCCGGCGTCCGGCCTGATGACCAGGTAGCAGCAGGTGACCAGCTGGCCGGGGAGGTCGGCGACGACGGTGTCCAGTACCTGCATGAGCCGGTCCGGCGCCATGCCCGTTCTGGCCAGCGCGTTGGCGGCGGACCGCAGTTGCCCCATCACGGCGGCCGCCTCCAGCCCGCGGCCCATGACGTCGCCGATGAGCACGCCGACCTGCCCGGCGCCCAGCGGTACGAGGTCGAACCAGTCGCCGCCCACTCCGGCCCCCTGCGTCGCCGGGAGGTAGCGGCTCGCGGTGTCCAGTTCGGGCACTTCGGGCGGGGTGCCCATGAGGCTGTGCTGGAGGGTCAGGGCGATGTCGCGCTGCTGCTTGTAGAGCCGGGTCAGTTCTTCCTCGGCCCGCTTGCGGTCGCTGATGTCCCGGGCGATGGCGCAGGCGCCGATGACGGCGCCGTCGGCGCCGCGGGTCGGCCAGATGGTCACGTCGACGTCCAGCAGGCGGCCACTCTTGGTGACCCGGATGGTCTCGAAGTGTTCGATCTTCTCGCCGCGGCGCAGCCGCTGCAGGATCTGGGTGATCTCGCCCTTGCGGTCCTCGGTGACGAGCAGTGACACATGCCGGCCGATCACCTCGTCGGCGGTGTAGCCGTACAGCCGCTGGGCGGCGGCGTTCCAGTAGGTGATGTGGCCGTCGGGGGTCTTGGCGAGGATGGCGTCGTGCGAGGACTCGACGAGGTCCGCGAGTTCGTTGATGCGCGCCTCGGCGGCCTTGCGTTCGCTGACGTCCCGGACGGTGGCGGAGATGAGCAGTCCGTTGGTGGTCTCCAGGGGGCTGAGGCTGATTTCGACGGGGAACCGGCTGCCGTTCTTGTGCAGCCCGTGCACCTCCATCCCGGCGCCCATGGCGCGGACTTCCTGACTGCCCACGTAGCCACGCCGGTGTACGGAGTGCCGGGAGCGAAACTGCTCCGGTACCAGGGTCTCGACGGGCCGGCCCAGCAATTCGGCGCGCGCGTACCCGAAGAGCGTTTCGATCCGGGCGCTCACCAGCTGGATGATGCCCTCGTCGTCCACGATCACCAGCGCGTCCGGCGCCGCCTCCAGGAGCCCCCGGAAGAGTCCCTGCCCGCCCCCGGCGGTCCCCACCGTCCCACCCGGCATCATCGGCTCCTCGGTCGAGATGAGGCGTCCTGCTGCCTGCTTTCTCGGGATACCTGACATAGCAGCATCCCGGACTCGGCGGAGCGCGGCTTGTCGCTACTTGACGCCTACTGACAGAGCGGCGCCCACTTCCTCACGGCTACGGCCCATCGCCGTACCGGAGCCGACACCGGAACCGGCGCCGTACCGGAGCCGGCACCGGGAGCCGGGCACGGGGCCCGGCCCCGGACGTCTTCGTCCTACGCAGGACCCGGGCCGGGCGGGTCGCCCCAGGGGGCTTCGAGGGCCGCGCGCAGGGCGTCGGCCGACTCCCGGCCGATGCGTTCGGCGAGGCGGCCCTCCAGCCGTGCGAGGACGCGCTCCGCCTGCTCGTGCGCGTGCGCGCCGGCCCGGGTGCGCCGGATCAGGCGCTGCCGGGCGGAGGCGGGGTGGGCGGTCCGCTCCAGCAGCCCGGCGTCGACCAGCCCGTGCACGGCCTGGTGGGCGGTCTGCCGGGTGACGCCCATGCGCCGCGCCAGCTCGGCCACCGTGGTGCCCGCCTCGTCCAGTACGGCGAAGAGCTGGAGCTGGGGCAGGGAGACCGGGGTCGCGCCGTCGGCGGCCATGGCCCCGAGCAGCCCCTCGTCGAACCAGCGCCGGGCGTCGCCGAGCAGCTGCGGAAGGCTGCGGTGGGGGGCCGCCGTCACGTCCGCCCCCTTTCTCCTGTCGGGCTCGTGCCGGGCGCCGAGAGGCCGGTTGCCAGGGCCCGGATTTGCATGTCAGCCTACCTGACACAACGGTTGTCAGCCTGCCTGACACTCGTCTGCCGCGTCCAAGGAGAGACGATGACCATCGAATACGCCACCCGCTACCGGAGCGCCTCCCGCATACCGCCCGAGCCCGGCAAGCCGTACTTCATCGAGAAGGGCGAGGGCGACCGGGCCCACCTCTTCGGCGACCTGATCACCGTCTACGCGGGCGGCGAGCAGACCGAGAACACCTTCAACTTCTTCACCGTCGAGGGCCCGAAGGGCGACATCATCCCGGCCCACGTGCACGCCGACACCTACGAGGTGTTCTACGTCACCGCCGGCGCGGTCCGGCTCTTCGTCGTGGACACCGCGGGCGAGGAACAGGAGAAGCTGCTCACCCCCGGCGACTTCGGCTTCGTGCCGAAGAACTGCACGCACGCCTACCGCATGGAACGCCACCACAGTCAGGTCGTCGGCGTCGCGGCGGGCCCCGGCGGCACCTTCGAGCGGTTCTTCGAGACCCTCGGCGCGCCCACCGAGCAGCCGGGACTGCCGCGGGAGCCGGTCGTCCCCGCGCCGCAGAAGTTCGGCACCGTCCCGCAGGAGTACGACGTACGGTTCCTCCCCGACCACCAGTGGCGGGCCCGGTGACGGGCGCCGCTCCGACGGTCCGGGAGCTGATCCCCGCGCCACACCCGGACGTCGCCCCGCTGCCGCCGGCCGCCCCGTGCGAGCCCGGCGTACGCGTCCTGCGCGGCGTGCCCTACGGCGAGCTCGCGGGCAGCCGTCCGCTCGAACTCGACCTGTGGCTGCCGGCGGCCGACGGGCCCGTCCCGCTCGTGCTGTTCGTGCATGGTGGCGCCTGGCTGCGCGGCCGGCGCGACGACATGGGCATGCGGACGCGGGACTGGGAGCCGGGACCGTTCGCGCGCCTCGCGGCGGCGGGCCTCGCCGTCGCCTGCGCCGACTACCGGCTCAGCGGTGAGGCCGCCTTCCCGGCCCCGCTCGACGATCTGCGCGCCGCGCTGCGCTGGCTCGCGCTCCGCTCGGCCGAGCTGGGCATCGACACCGGCCGGACGGTGGTGTGGGGCGAGTCCGCCGGCGGCCATCTGGCCTCTCTCCTCGCCCTCGCCCCGGGCCCCGCAGCGCCGGCCCCCCGCGGCGCCGTCGTCTGGTACGGCCCCAGCGACCTGACCACGCCCCGCGGGCCCTTCGACCCGCACGACGCCGGTACGCCCGAGGCGCTGCTGCTCGGCGCGGCCCCGGCCGACTGCCCGGAACGGGCCCGGAACGCCAGCCCGCTCGCCCATGTGCACGCCGGTGCCCCGCCCTTCCTTTTCGTGCACGGCGAGGCGGACACCATGGTGTCGTGCACCCACAGCGAAGCCCTCGCCGCCGCGCTGCGGGCCGCCGGCGCACCGGCCGAACTCCGGCGGGAACCGGGCGCCGACCACGGCTGGCACGGACTCACCGACGACCGGGTCGCGGACCTCTTCACGCACTCGCTGCACTTCACCCGACGGCTCGTCATGCGCGAGGACTGAGCGGGGTACGCGGGCGAGGCGGCCATACGGTTGCCCGGCCGGGCCGGCGTCCGCCGTCGCCGGGCGGCGGACGCACACCGCGGTCGCGCAGGACACGGGCGCCTTCGCGGAGGCGCCGACGTGTGCCGGCGGGTGCCGACGGCTAGCGTGGGGACATGGCCACGTTGCTGTACTCCGCGAGCATGTCGCTGGACGGCTTCATCGCCGGGCCCGGCGGGGACATGTCCTGGCTGGTCCCGTTCTTCGGCCCGGATCCGGACGTGGAACGGCTGATCCCGCAGGTCGGCGCGCTGCTCATCGGCAACCGCACCTTCCGCGGCGACGATCCGCACAAGGGCACCGAAGCGGAGGGTCAGGCGTTCGGCGGGGGCTGGGAGGGGCCGCAGTTCGTCGTCACTCACCACCCGCCGCGCGAGGCGGTACCGGACGTGACCTTCGTCGGCGACCTTCCCAGCGGCATCGCCGCGGCCAAGGAGGCGGCGGGCGAGAAGTACGTCAGCGTACTCGGCGCCGACCTCGCCCGGCAGTGCCTGGCCGCGGGGGCGCTCGACGAGATCCTGGTGTTCGTGCACCCCGTCCTGCTCGGCGACGGGGTGCGGTTCTTCGCGCAGCCGGGCGGTGCCGACGTCCGGCTGGAACGCCTGGAGGTGTCCGAAAGGCCGATGTCGACCAACCTCTGGCTCCGCGTCGTACGGTGACCGACCCGGCCCGGCGGCGGCCTCGGTCAGTACATTCAGCTGTGGTCTCAGGTGCCGGGGAGCGCAGCACCGAGGTGACGAAGTACGGCAAGGACTCGACGGCTGTAGCCGGCGTTTCCGGTGAGGCCGAGCTTGTCGAAGATCGCGTTGATGTGTTTTTCCACCGCGCTCCGCGAAACATACAACTGCTCCGCGATGGCGGCATTGGTGTAGCCCTGGGCCATCAGATCCAGAACGTCCCGCTCCCGGGACGTGAGACGCTGCAGCGGGTCGGTGTGGGCACTACGGGCGAGCAAGCGGCGCACGACTTCCGAGTCGAAGACAGTACCGCCCCCGCCCACTCGCTCCAGAGCGCCCAAGAACTCCTCCACCTGCATGACGCGGTCCTTCAGCAGGTAGCCCACCCCCTGGCTGCTGCCGCTGAGCAACTCGGTGGCGTAGCGGCCCTCGACGTACTGGGAAAGCACCAGGACGGCGGTGTTCGGCCAGCGGCGGCGTATCTCCAGGGCCGCGCGCAGTCCCTCATCGGTGTGGGTCGGTGGCATGCGTACATCCACCACGACCACCTGCGGCGGGTCTGCGGCCACTGCCGCCAGCAGCGCCTCCGCGTCCGCCACCGCGGCCGTCACCACGTACCCCTCATCGGCCAGCAGCCGGAGCAGTCCCTCGCGCAGCAGTGCCGAGTCCTCGGCGATCATCACTCGCACGGCAACTCCGCGGTGATCACGGTCGGGCCGCCGGGCGGGCTGTGCACCCTCAGCCGGCCGTCGAGTGCCGCGACACGCCGGGACAGACCCAGCAGCCCGCCGCCGGTGGGTGTCGTGGGGGCGCCGCCGGTGCCGTTGTCCTCGATGCACACCACGATCACGCCGCCTTGCCGAGTCACCCGGATCGATGCCCTGGTGGCCTCGGCGTGCTTCATGGCGTTGGTCACCGCCTCGGCGGCGACGAAGTACGCGACCGTCTGCACGGGGGCGGGCGGCGGCGCGTCGCCGAGTTCGTGGCTCACCTCAAGGGGCAGGGTCGTCTGCTCGGCCAGGCCCTCCAGGGCAGCCATCAGTCCGCCCTCGTCCAAAGCCGCCGGATAGATACGCCAGGCCGTCTCGCGCAGCTCCGTCACCGCCCGCCCTGACGCCTCGTGCGCCTGACGCAGCAGCAGGTCCTTCTTGGCGGTATCGCTGTTCCGGCGGGCACGCCCCAGCAGCAGCCCCAGGGCGACGAGGTGCTGCTGCACTCCGTCGTGGAGGTCGCGCTCGATGCGCCGCCGTTCCTCGTGCACGGCCTGCACCACCCCGGCCCGGGTCTCGGCCAGCTCGCTCACCCGGCGCCTCAGCAACTCCGTCTCACTTGGACCCAGGAAACGGCGTGCGACCTGCTCGTCCAGCTGGGCCAGCCCGCTCGCCCCTTGCGCGCACAGGAACAACAGGAAGAGCCCGCCCAGTCCGGACAGCACAATACTGCCGGGATCGTTCACCTCTAGTACGAACCACGCCCACACCAGCAGCGAGGCGTACGCGGAAGCGATGAGCGCGGTCAGCAGCACGAGAAGGCCGAAGAGGCCCAAGGGCCAGCGCGCCGCCAGATAACCAAAAGCGAGCTGCCCACTACGTGGCGGGTCCAGCTCGGCTCCCTGGAACACCGCCAGTCGGCGCCGCTCCAGTTCGGCCATGGGCAGCGCGCCCGCGGGGGCCGACCGCGGCCGGCAAGCCGTCGGCCCGCGCAGCCCGTTGGCCGCCACCACCATGAGCTCGGCCAGCGCGGTCACCCCGCCCAACAGCACGCCGATGGCGAGGCGCATCCAGCGCCCGGTGAAGGTGAGCATGATCGGTCAGGGTAGCGAAGGGCGGCCGTGCGACACCCTGCGGAAAACCACACTTTTACGGTGCTGCACCACTCAGTGAGGCTCGGTGGCAGCCCTCATCCCGCTGCGGCCCCCGGCTTCCTAGCGTGAAGCCATGACGATCACTGCTGTGTCCGAGGCCCCCCTCGGCGGAGTCGCCGGCTGGGCCGCCGACTTGATGGAGAAGCTGGGCGAGCCGGGCGCGGGCCTGGCCATCGCCCTGGAGAATCTGTTCCCGCCGCTCCCGAGTGAGGTGATCCTGCCACTGGCCGGCTTCACTGCCGGCCAGGGCCGCATCAACGTCATCGCGGCCGTGGCATGGACAACGGCCGGGTCCCTGGCCGGTGCGCTGGCGCTGTATCTGCTCGGTGCGCTTTTCGGTCGCGACCGAATGCTCAACCTGGCGGGGCGGCTGCCCCTGGTGAAGGTCTCGGACGTGGAGCGGACCGAGGCGTGGTTCGCCCGGCACGGCACCAAGGCCGTGTTCTTCGGTCGCTTCGTTCCCATCTTCCGCAGCCTGATCTCCGTCCCCGCCGGAGTGGAGCGCATGCGGCTGCCGATGTTCCTCGCTCTCACTGCAGCAGGCAGCCTCGCCTGGAACACGGCTTTCATCACGGCCGGATACGCCCTCGGCTCCCGCTGGCAGCAGGTCACCGACCTGGTGGGGCTCTACTCCAAGACCGTCTTGATCAGCGTAGTGGTCACGTTCCTGGCGCTGCTGGCCCTACGGCTGCTGCGACGCGGACACGGACAGCGCCGCCGAACGTGGTGACCCCGAGGCGACCCGCAACCGCTTCCGGTCCCCGTGTCCCCTCCAGAAGCGGCTTCTCAGACCCCCGACCGCCCGCCACGTACGTACACGCCGGCCCGGGCCGCGGCCGTCGCGGCTGCGGCCGCTCGGCCGGCCGCCGCTTCGTCCAGCGGGTCGCCGCTGGCCAGTGCGCGGTAGTAGAGGGGCGCCGAGACCGCGCGGATCACCTCGTGAGGGTCGGTGCCGGCCGGTACCTCGCCGCGTTCGGCGGCCTGGCGCACGCAGGGCGCCCACTCCTCGACACGGGTCGCATAGAAGCGGTGCAGCGCCTCGGCCGCCTCCGCCTCGCTGGTGGCCGCGGCGATCACCGCCTTGAACAGCGGGCCCTGGCGCGGGTCGGTGAGGGTGCGCCGGACCAGTTCCGCGTTGGCCGTCAGGTCGCCGAGCAGTGAGCCGGTCTCCGTGCGCGGCAGGGACTGTTCGGCCATGTCCGCCAGCAGGTCGGTCACCAGGCCGACCGCGCTCCCCCACCGCCGGTACACGGTGGTCCGGCCCACGTCGGCGCGGCGGGCGACCTCGGCGAGGTCCAGCGCGGCGAGGCCGCCCTCGGCCAGCAGGTCACCGGCCGCTTCGAGTACGGCCGCCCGTACCCGGGCCGTCCGCCCGCCCGGACGGACGGTGCCCGGCTGTTCGGTACCCGGCCGTTCCGTACCCGCACTCGCCATATCGGGACTCCTGTTCCATTAACTTCCGATCCCTGCTACGGTAACGCTCACTTTAACGGCACGGCTGACCCATTAGGAACGTGCGGGGTCGCCTACGGGGAGGGACTCACCATGGAATACAGGCAGTTGGGCACCTCCGGCCTCAAGGTCCCGGCGCTGAGCTTCGGCACGGGCACCTTCGGCGGTCGCGGGCCGCTCTTCGGGGCGTGGGGGAACACCGACGCCGCGGCCGCGCGCCGGCTGGTGGACATCGCCCTGGACGCCGGGATCACCATGTTCGACACCGCCGACGTGTACTCCGGCGGCGCTTCGGAAGAGGTGCTGGGACAGGCGGTCAAGGGCCGCCGGGACCAGGTCATCCTGTCGACCAAGGCCGGGCTGCCCATGGGCGACGGGCCGAACGACGCCGGCACGTCCCGGCCGCGGCTGATCCGGGCGGCCGAGGACGCGCTGCGCCGCCTCGGCACCGACCACCTCGACCTCTTCCAGCTGCACGCGTTCGACGCGAGCACGCCGGTCGAGGAGGTCCTCGGCACCCTCGACCAGCTCGTACGGTCCGGGAAGATCCGCTACGTCGGCGTCTCCAACTTCGCCGGCTGGCAGCTGATGAAGTCCCTCTCGGCGGCCGAGAAGTACGGCTTCCCGCGGTACGTGGCGCACCAGGTCCACTACTCGCTCGTCGGCCGCGACTACGAGTGGGACCTGCTGCCGCTCGGCATCGACCAGGGCGTCGGCGCGGTGGTCTGGAGCCCGCTCGGCTGGGGCCGGCTCACCGGCAAGGTACGCCGCGGGCAGCCGCTGCCGGCCGGGAGCCGGCTGCACACGACCGCCGACTACGGCCCTCCGGTCGAGGAGGAGCGGCTGTACCGGGTGGTCGACGCGCTCGACGAGGTGGCGCGGGAGACGGGCCGGAGCGTCCCGCAGATCGCCCTGAACTGGCTGCTGCGGCGGCCGACCGTCTCCTCCGTGATCATCGGTGCGCGGAACGAGGAGCAGCTCCGTCAGAACATCGGCGCCGTCGGCTGGGAACTGACGCCGGAGCAGGTGGCCCGGTTGGACGCGGCGAGCGCGCGGACCGCGCCGTACCCCCACTTTCCGTATCAGCGCCAGGAGGGCTTCGCCCGGCTCAACCCGCCGCCGGCCGGCCTCACCCCGCCGGTCGCGGCCTGAGCCGGGGGCGGTGGAACGGATGCGGCCGGCGACCTGACGGGGCGGTCACAGGGCCGCGGTGGAGTCCCCCGCGCGGTCCACCAGGCGGGCCAGCTCCAGCCGCGAGCGCACGCCCAGCACCGCGAAGACGTTCCGCAGGTGGTGGTCGACGGTCCGGGGGCTCACCGAGAGCCGGAGGGCGACCTCCCGGTTGGTGGCGCCCTCCGCCACGCAGCGGGCGATCCGCAGCTGCTGCGGGGTGAGTTCCGCGAGCGGCCCCGCCCGCCCGGCGGCCGGCGGTTCCGCGCCGGCCGGCGCGTCCCCGGTGGCACGCAGTTCGGCGCGGGTCTGCTCGGTCCAGGCGCGGGCGCCGCACCCCTCGAAGGCGACGAGCGCATCCCGCAGCAGCCCCCGGGCGGGGCCGGGACGGCGGCGCCGCCGGAGCCACTTGCCGTGCAGCAACAGGGTACGTGCGCGCTCGAAGTCATTGACGGTGTCCTCGTGACGGGCGCGGGCCTCCTCGTAGTACGCGTCGGCCGCCGCCGGCCGCCCGCCACCGGCCCCCGCCAGCAGCGCACGGCAGCGGGCCAGTTGGGCGGGGGCCGCGGGGTCGGCGCCGAGGTCGGCCCAGACGGCGAACTCCGCGACGGCCGCACGCGCCGCGTCGGGCGCGCCCGCCTGCACCGCCGCCTCCGCGTAACAGGGCACGGCCAGCATGCGGACGGCGAAGTGGCCCTGCCGCGGGCCCGGGCGCACCAGCGGGCCGAGCCGGGCCGCGGCCTCGTCGACACGGCCGGCGCCCAGGTCGGCGCGGGCGAGCGCCCAGCCGGTGAGGGTGGCGACCTGGACCAGGCCGTGCGGCGCAGCGACGGCGGTGGCCGCCGTCGCATGGGTGGTGAGCGCGTCGGTGTCGCCCTCGACGGAGGCGACGAGGGCCAGGATCGCGTGCTGGTGGGCGGCGATGTTGCGCTGTCCGGTGCGGTGCGCGGTCCGCAGCCCCTCCTCGGCGTGGACGCGGGCCCGTGGGTGCCGGCCGGCCCGGAGTTCGCCGTAGGCAAGGTGCTCCAGGGCCTGCGGTACGAGCGTGGTGCGGCCCAGCGCGCGGGCGGCCGCGAGGGCGCGGGCGTTGACCCGGCAGGCCGCCGCGAGGTCGCCGACGACCAGCGCGGCGACCCCGGCCCGCAGCAGCACCTCGGGGTCCTCGGCCTGTTCGGTCCGTGCGAGCAGCCGGCGGAGCGGCCCGACGCCCGCATCGAGCCGCCCGCTCAGCACGGCGGCCATACCGGTGCGGTAGTCGTCGGGGAGCCGCCCGCGAACTCCCGGGGCGGCGTTCACGGGCCTCGCGCCGGGTGCGTCCGCCGGGGCATCCGCCCCGCTCCGCCCGCCGCCCAGCGCCTCCACGTACGCCGCCGCGTCACCCATGGCCCAGGCGGCCTCCGTGGCGGCGAGACGTGCGGTCAGGGCGGCTGCCGCGTCGTGGGGACCGAGGAGGGCGGCAGCGAGCAGGAGTTCCTCCCTGGCGTCGGCGACCGGGCCGTCCCGCAGGGACAGCAGGCCGTGGACGAGTTCGGCCCGGCCGCGTACCGGCAGGGCGGCGGGCAGCGCGCGCACCGGCACCAGCAGCTCACGGGCGCGGGCGGGCCGGCCCGCGAGACGCGCGTGGTCGGCCGCCTCGGTCAGCCGGGTGGCGCGGTCGGTGCCGTCCTCGGTCCGGCCCGCCGCGACGGCGAGCACCACCGAGCGTTCCTCGTGCGAGAGATACGGCCCGTCGGCCCGCGCGGCGGCGGCCAGCCGGCCGGCGAGTCCGGCGTCGGGTCCGTCCCCCGCCAGGGCGCGGTGGACCAGGTGCGGCAGCCGGAGCGCTGCGGCGTCCGCGCTCGCCGAGGCCAGGAGCGCGTGGGCGGCGCGGCGCTCGGCGAGCGGCACGGACTCGTACAGGGCGCGGCGCAGCGGCGCGCTGCCGAAGTGGAGGCGCTCCCCCTCCGTACGCACCAGCCCCGCGGCCTCCGCCGGTTCCAGGGCCGGCGCGCCGAGCCCGGCGGCCGCCGCGGCCCGCAGGACGAGTGCCGCGTCGGCACCCGGGCCCTCGGGGTGCGTTTCCTGCGCGGCGGCGGCCAGCAGCAGGAGCCGGCGGGTGGCGGGAGGCAGCTCGGCGGGGCGTGCTCCGCAGGCGCGGAGGAGCGTGGCGGGGTCGGCGAGCGGCCGGGGCAGCGGGGCGAGGCCGGCGAGCTGGGGCGGGGTGAGGCCGGCGGCGAGTTCGCCGAGCAGCCGGGGGCTGCCGTCGGCCGCGCGGGCCAGTTCCTCCCGGACGGCCGGGGCGGCACGGCCGTCGGTGAGGTCGCCGAGGAGCGCGGCCGCCGCGGGGCCGTCGAGGGGGCTGAGCCGGAGCCGGGGCAGCCCGGCGAGGGCAGGGTCGTGGGCGCGGTGGTCCGCGACCGACAGCAGCAGGCCGACGGGGTCCTGCGAGGTACGGAGGAGAGCGGCGCAACGGCCCAGTTCCGTACGGGACGGCGGGTCCCACAGGTGGACGTCGTCGACGCACAGCAGGAGGGGGCAACCGGCGGCAGCGATGCGTAACAGCCGCAGCAGAGCGCTTCGTTCGCTTCCCTGCCCGGTGCCGGCGGCCGGGCGGGCGTGCGGCCACCTGCCGGTGACCGCACGGAGGAGGGTGCGAACTCCGCCGTGCGGTCGCGCACCGTCCGCGGCGGCGGCCCGCACCAGCAGGGCGCGGCCCGGCCGGAAGTCCTGGACGGCGCGTTCGAGGAAGGCGGTACGGCCGAGGCCGGGGCCGGCCGCGCACACCAGAGCGCCTCCCGTACGGTGGTGCTCCAGGCCGCTCATGAAGGTGTGCGCGGTGGACAGTTCGGTGTCCCTGCCGTGGATCCGGAGAGGACTGCGCGCGGTCTGCGTTCCGGTCACGTCCGTCACGTTACTGGCGTGTAACCGGTCACGGAACCCCTCCGTCCGGGCGGCTCACCGGCCCCGTCCGCCTCGGGTCACGAGGTGTGCGGGCAGTTGCCCCGGTACTCCTCGATCGTCAGGCTCGGCTTGGGCAGCGGGCAGAGGAACTGCTCGTAGCGGGTGTCGTTGTCGATGAACCGCTTCAGCCACGAGATGCTGTACTTGGCGATCGTGGTGTTGGAGGTGTTCGGCGTGAAGTGCGTGGCACCGTTCAGCTCCAGGTACGCCTTGTCGAGCGCGCCGGGCAGGCTCTCGTAGAACGGCTCGGAGTGGGAAGCGACCGGGGCGATCGTGTCGCCGTCCGCGCCGACGACCAGGGTCGGAGTGGTGATCTCCGGCCAGGACTTGTCGAGGTTCCAGCCGGTCAGCGGGATCGCCGCCTGGAGGGACGGCCGGCTCTTGGCTGCCTCCAGCGTGCCGCCGCCGCCCATGGAGTGGCCCATGACGCCGAGCCGGCTGCTGTCGATCCGGGTGCGCACCGAGCTCTTCTCGGTCAAGTAGTCCAGTGCGGCGAGCAGTTGCCTTCCCCTGCTGTCGGGCTGGTCGAGCGTGGTGTTGGTGTCGATGGTGAACACCACGAAGCCCTGGGAGGCCAGTCGCGGGCCGAGCCAGGCGATGGACGACTGGTAGGCGGTGTAGCCGGGCGAGATCGCGATGGCCCCGAAGGTGCCGTCGGCGGTGGAGGTCGGGTAGTAGATGGTGCCGCCGCCGAAGCCCGTGACGCTCAGGGAGGAGACGGTGGTCTGGGAGACGGCGTACGAGCCGCGGGAGGCCTCGATGCTGGACTCCGTGGGCGCGGGGCCCCGCTCGTACGGGTTGTCCGCGGCCCCGGCGGGCACCGCCTGGGAGGTGAGCAGGCCGCCCGCGGCCAGGAGCCCGGCCAG
Source organism: Streptomyces sp. NPDC050806 (assembly GCF_055586425.1). Classification (NCBI taxonomy): domain Bacteria; kingdom Bacillati; phylum Actinomycetota; class Actinomycetes; order Kitasatosporales; family Streptomycetaceae; genus Streptomyces; species Streptomyces sp. NPDC050806. Next base: position 131,521 of record NZ_JBVJIF010000013.1, read on the forward strand.
GCCCCACCGCGTCAGGCGGGTTCTGAGCCGGCCGGGCCCCCGGCGCTCCGGAGCGCTGACGGACACACTGCTGTGCTGCTGCACGGCGAAGTTCCTCTCGGTCGCGGTCGATGACGGCTGCCACTCTCGTGCCGTGCGGCCCCCGGCACATCGGCAGAATCACCGGCCTTGGCCGGTGTCCGCGCGCCCGGCCGCCGTCAGCGCAGCCGGCCCGCGCCCGCCCGGTGTCCGACGAGCCCGGGGACGGCACGCGGGTCGTCGACACGGGTCCGCAGGGTGGGCGTCCAGCCCGCGCCGGACGTCAGCCGCTCGTCGGGGAACTCCGCGTTGTGCAGGGCGATCAGATCGTCCGGGCGGCCGTTGACGCGGTTGCCGGCCGCGGTGACCGGAGCTTCCTTCCACTTCTTCAGGACGCGGCCGGCGCCGGTGCCGGCCGGCAGGGTGAAGGCGTTCCTCTCGGCGACGAGCCGGGACTCGATGCCGATGCCGAGGCTGTAGGCGTACGCCGATTCCGGGCCCACCAGGTAGTGGTTGTTGTACGCGTCGACCTTGCCGAAGCGGACGCGCGGCGCGCGCTCGGTCACGTCGCGGAAGAGGTTGTGGTGCAGGGTGACGCGCAGCTTGCCGCGGTCGGTGGCGCCCGCGCCGTCGCTGTTCCCGATCATCAGGGTCTTGTCGTGGTCGGCGAAGACGTTCCAGGACGCGGTCACCAGGTCGGCGCCCCGCACGATGTCCAGTTCGCCGTCGTGCCGCTGGTACACCTCGCCGTAGTACGACGGCAGTGAGCTGTCGGGGTGGGCGCCGTCGGTGAAGGTGTTGTGGTCCAGCCAGGCATGGGTGGAGCCGGTGACGACCACGCTGTCGTACTCGGAGTTCCAGGCGCCCGTAGCGCCGTCGGTGGGGTCCCACTGCGGGAAGCAGTCCAGCGGGCTCTCCACGGTGAGGTTGCGGAGGACGACGTTGTCGGCGTTCTCGATCTGCAGGCTGCCACCGGTGATCCCGGCGTGCGCGCCGACGCCGATGAGGGTGGTGTCCGACGGGACGTACGCCTTGACGGCGGCTGCTTGACCGCGCTGCGAGGCGGCGCGCAGGTCCTCCTGGGCGCCGCTGACGGGCCGGTCACGGCCCCAGACCGCGGGGTCGTAGTCGGCGAGGTAGCGGGCGAAGTCGTAGCCGTCGGCCGCGAAGGAGGCACAGCCGTCGGCGGTGGCGTTCAGGGTGCCCTCGACCTTGACGATGCGCGGGGCTCCGGGGTCGTCGGCGAGCGCCGCCCGCAGCCCGTCCCAGGTCGTGACGGTGTAGGTGTGCGCCGCGTCGGCGCGGGCCCCGCCCGTCGTGCCGCCGGCGGCGGACGCCCAGCCGTCGCGCGGGGGCAGGACGTCCCGGCCGAGCAGGGCGTCCGGGCCGGGCGGTGCGGCCTGGGCCGGGCCGGTCGCGGTGAACGCGAGCAGGGCGCAGGCCGCCGCTGCGAGGGCCGCGGCGGCGGTAGGTCTCGTACGTCTCGTCATGCTCCCTCTCCTTCCGGCCAGGTGATCCAGGACGCGGGGACGTCGCCGTCGAGGCGGCGCACCGCATGCGGCGCGAGCAGCCGCTCCTCGGCCAGCCCGGCGGCGACCAGCCGGGCCACGGCGATGGCCCCGGGCGGGTTGAAGTGGGTGTTGTCCTGCTCGCTCGCGGTCCAGTTGAAGTACGCCTTGGTCTCCTCGGGGCCGAGCTTCTGCCACAGCGCGAGGGACCGCTCCTGGATGTCGAGCAGGGGCACGCCCGCCTCGGCGGCCAGCGCCCGCATCGCCGCGGGGTACTCGCCGTGGGTCGGCAGGGCGTTGCCCCCGGCGTCGAACCTGCGGCGTTCCACGGAGGTGAGCAGCACGGGCCGTGCGCCGCGGTCCCGGGCCCCGTCGAGGTACTGACGCAGGCAGTCCTGGTACGTCGTCCAGGGCTCGGTGTACCGGGCGGGGTCCTCCCTCTTCTCGTCGTTGTGGCCGAACTGGACGAGGAGCAGGTCGTCCGGGCGGAGCGCGGCGAGGACGGCGGTCAGCCGCCCCTCGTCGAGGAAACTCTTCGAACTCCGCCCGTTCACCGCGTGGTTGGCGACCGGCACGTCCCGGTGCAGGAAGAAGGGCAGTGCCATGCCCCAGCCGGTCTCGGGCGCGGCATCGGTGTATTTCTGGGCGGCGGTGGAATCGCCGGCGAGATGGAGTGCGGGCATACGGCGGTGGCCTCCTGTGGTGGCGAGGGCGGCCGGGGCCGCGGCGAACGCGAGTGGGAGTCCCGCGAGGGCCGCGGCCGGCCGGCGGCGGGCGAGGGTCACTTGTCCTGCTGCTTCCACTCGGCCTGGGCCACGTTGAACTGGTCGGCGAGCGCGTCCAGGAACGCCTTGGGCGTGGTCTTGCCGAGCAGCACCTTCTGGAAGGCGGGTTCGTTGTCGGCCTTGGAGATGGTGTTCCAGTCGGGGAGGTAGTACGGCAGGTCGACGATGTTCGTCCGGTCGCTGTTCAGCGCCTCGGCTCCGAGCCTGGTGGTCTCGGACTTCTGCACCCAGTCGTCCTCGGCGGCTTCGAGGTTGGCCGGGACGGTGCCGGCCGACTCGCTCCACTTGCTGCTGGACTCGTGCGAGGCCGCGAACTCGATGAACTTCCAGGCGGCGGCCTTGTTCTTGCCGGACTTGAAGAGGCCGAGGCCGTCGACCGGGTTGGACACCATCACCCGCGTACCGTCGTCCAGCGTGGGGTTCGGTATGCCACGGAACTTCTTCGTGCCGAGCGCCTTCACATGGTCCTGGTAGGAGCCCATGTTGTGGTTGAGCATGCCGATCTCGCCGCTGTCCCACTGCGCGACCATCTTGGTGAAGTCGTTGTTGATGTCGGCCGCCGGGGTGTTCTTCTTGTAGAGCGCGACGTACTTCTCCAGCGCCGCGACGTTCTTGGGGTCGTTGACGGTGGTGTGGAGGCCGTCCGCCTTCCAGAAGCTCGTGATGCCGGACTGGCCGTACATGGCGTCCAGCGCCTGCGCGATGGAGCCGGCGCCGCCGCGGATGGTGTAGCCGAACTTGTTGGCGCCCTTGTCGGTGAGTTTCCCGGCGGCCTCGTAGAACGCCGACCAGGTGGTGGGCGCGGGCAGGCCGGCGGCCTTGAACAGGTCGGTGCGGTAGTAGAGCACGCCGTTGGTGGCGTGCATGGGGACGGTGTAGAGCTGCTTGCCGCCCGCTGCCGAGCGGACGCTCTTGACCATGCGCGTGTTGAGCTTGCCGTCGAGCGCGCTGTCCTTCAGGCGCCCGTCGAGCGGTTCCAGCGCGCCCTGGGCGCTGATGCCGGCGAGCATGGCCGCGCCGATGCCGCCGACGTCGGGCAGGCCGCCGCCCTGGATGGCGGTGTCGTACTTGGACTGCGCCTCGGTCGCGGCGACCCCGACGTAGTCGACCTCGATGTCGGGGTGCGCCTGCTCGAAGTCCTTGATGATCTCCTTCCACACATCGGTGCGGACCCCGCCGTTGTTGTCCCAGAACGTGATCGTGCCCTTTCCGGAGCCCTCCGCGCCGGACTCGCCCGCGACGCCGCTGCCGTCGTCGCCGCAGGCGGTGGCGGTCAGCGCGAGGACCGCCGTCAGGGCGAGCGCGGCGGTCGCGCGGGAGTGCCCGGGGCTGGTGTGGGTCATGGTCGGCTCTTTCCTGTGCGTGACGGATGGAGGGATCGGTGCCGCCGCCGGTGCGGTGGCGGCGGCCGGGGCTCTGGCCAGTAAGCGCTTGCTACGGAGGTACGTCACGGCGGCTCCCAACAGGCGTACAGGGGTGTGGGGCGGTGCTCAGTCGCCCGCGGCGGGGGCGATGCGGAAGTGCGTGAAGAGCGCGGTACCGGCGGAACCCGTGCCAGTACCGGCCGGGTCGGCGGGCGCGGTGGCGAACAGGCCGAGCAGGGCGCCGACCCACCGCCAGGGCTGTGCGGCGAAGACCTGCCCGTACGGGGTCCAGCCGGCGCCCGTGTCGGCGGCGAAGCGGCAGCGGGCCTCCGGGCCGACGGTGATCCGCAGCCGGGCCTGCCCGTCGGGCGCGGGCGCGGAGTACGCCGCGTCCCGCTCCCTCCCCCACTGCCCTGACGGCGTGGGAGGTGCCCCCATGGCCACCGACTCAGCGAACCGGTGGACGAGCCGCACCGTCCCGTCCGTGCCGCGTTCCAGCCCGATCCAGCTGAACGCGTCGCCGAGGACGGCGAGCCCGGCCCTGGCGCCCGGCTCCCCGCTCTCCAGCCGCAGTGCGACCGTCACGGTGACCGGGCGCGCGGGCAGCCGCTGCGTGAGGACGTGCGGCAGCCGGCGCAGGTCGTGCGCGGCGGCGGCGCGCACGCAGGTGAGCCGCAGCCCGTCGCCGGAGTGACGTGGTGCCCAGCCGTCCTCTGGGTTGGCGGTCCACTGCCACTGGAGGCCGAACCGCCCGCCGGGGAAGTCGTCGTCGGTGGCCGGAGCGACAGGCCGTTGCGGCGGCAGGGCCGGCTTGCGGTGCTCCCGTACCGGGCTGCCGTCCTTCCCCAGCACCGGCCATCCTCCCCCACCGTCCCAGCGCATCGGCTGGAGGTGACCGACGCGCCCGTACGCACCCCGCTCCTGGAAGTGCAGGAACCAGTCCTCGCCGGCCGGGGTGCGCACCCAGCCGCCCTGGTGCGGGCCGTTGACGTCGGTGTCGCCCTGGGCGAGGACGACGCGCTCCTCGTACGGGCCGAAGAAGCAGCGCGAGCGGAAGGCGCCCTGCCAGCCGGTCGCCACGCTCCCGGCGGGCGCGAGGATCCAGAACCAGCCGTCGTGCCGGTAGAGCTTGGGGCCTTCGAGGGTGAACCAGCCGGGGATGCGGTCGGCGTCGATGATCGTGGTGCCGGCGTCGAGGACGCCGGTGGCCTCGGGGTGCATGCGGTGGCCGGTGAGCCGGTTCTTGATGCCGGAGCGGGACCGGGCCCAGGCGTGCACGAGGTAGGCCGCGCCGGTCTCCTCGTCCCACAGCGGGCACGGGTCGATCAGCCCCCTGCCCGCCTTGAGGAGGTGCGGCCGGCTCCAGGGGCCGCGTACGTCCTCGGCGTTGACCTGGAAGATGCCGTGGTCCGGGTCGCCCCAGAAGATCCAGAAGCGGCCGTCGTGGTGCCGGATCGAGGGCGCCCACACCCCGCAGTCGTGGCGCGGGACGGTGAACGCCTCCGCCGGTTCCAGCCGCTCCAGGGCGTGCCCGATCAGCGTCCAGTTGACCAGGTCGCGGGAGTGCAGCAGCGGTAGGCCCGGGGCGCGGCCGAAGCTGGAGGCGGTGAGGTAGTAGTCGTCGCCGACGCGTACGAGGTCGGGGTCGGACCAGTCGGCGGCGAGGACGGGGTTGCGGTAGGTGCCGTCGCCGCGGTCGGCGGAGAGCCGGGCGGCGTGCCGGTCGGCGGGGGTCATGCCGTCACCGCCTTCCGCGCCAGCCCTGCGGCCTCCTCGCGGGTCGGACGCCCGTCGGCGACCACTGTGACGATGCGGCGGACGACGGTCTCGCCCGGGGCGACGGATAACCGTTCGGCGTGCGCGAGCGAGGAGCCCACGCCCGGGTAGTCGGCGGCCCGGACGAACCACGGGTCGTGACGGGTCGGTTCGGTGGCACCGGCGAAGACCAGGGTCCATCCCGCGCCGCCGAGCGCAAGCCAGTCCGCGGGGCGTCCGTGCACCGCGGCCTCGCCCTCGGCGTCGGCGGTGAACACCTCGGGCACGTCGGCCTCCTTGGGGGCGCGCCAGAAAAAGCCGCCGTAGGCGGCACCGGCGCGGCCGTTGGTCGCGGGGCTGCCGAGGGACAGCGTTCCGGCGGTGGTGTTGGTGAGCGAGAAGGTGAAGTCCAGCGCCCAGGCGGTGCCGGTCAGCGCGGTGGCCGCGACGGTGCGCCGCTCGCGCAGCAGCTCCTCCTCCCCCACGCTCCAGCTCAGCTCCTGCACGAAGCCGTCGGGGTCACGGAGGTTGAAGGCGGTATGGCGCTGCACGCCGTGGTTGTCCAGTTCCACCGGGCCGCGGTCGCGTACGTAGGTACGGCCGCCCCAGAAGTTGTGGCCCGCCACGTCGGGGACGGCGATGCCCACGCCGAGGTGGTGCGGGTGATCGGCGGGCATCAGCTCGGTGACGGGCGTGCCGCGCAGGGTGGTCACGGGGTGCAGATACGGACGCGGCGCGAGCCGGGCGTCGAGCGCCGGCCGGTAGGCGTACCGGGCAACGGGGCGTCCGGCGCAGCACAGGGTGAGGGGCGGGGTCGTACGGGGCGCGGTCATCCGCAGCGCACCTCCTGCGGGAGCGCCCAGTGGGCGCCGAGTTCGGAGTAGAGGGAGAGGGTGTCGGCACTGGCGGCGACCAGGCCGTCGATGCCGGGGACGATGCGGCGGACGGTGCTGCCGTCGGCCGTCGTGCCGGGGGTTGTGTGCCAGGCGTCCGGGGGCAGCGGCGCCGGGTCCGGGGCGCAGCGCACCGCTTCGAGGACGCGCATGAAGGCGCCGGTGGCGGCGGGCGGTACGAGCAGCGGGGTGCCGTCGGTGAGGTGGGCGAGGAGGTTCTCCAGCAGGTCGGTGCGGCCGTAGGTGGTCTCCTCGGGGGCGTGGCCCGCGCGCTGGAGCAGGACGCGGTCCTGCTTGTACCAGAAGGTGAGGCGGCCGCGGGTGCCGTGGACCACGACGTACGGCTCGGCGGCCGTCTCGGCGCAGAGGGTCGCGGCGACCGTGACGCGGCTGCCGTGTGCGGTGGTGACGCGGACGCAGGAGGTGTCGTCGGATTCGATGGCGTGGGCCCGGAAGAGTTCGGTCTCGACGTGGGTGACGTCCTCGGCGGCGGTGCTGCCGTCCAGTGCGAGGGCGGTGGCGACGGCGTGTGCGAGCGGGTTGGTGAGGACCCCGTCCAGCACGTCGGTGCCGTCGAGCCTACGGCGGCCCGCCCAGGGGGCGCGGCGGAAGTACGCCTCGTCGCGTACCCAGGCTCCGGCGGCGCCGATGCCGGCCGGTTCGCCGATCGTGCCGTCGGCCAGCAGGCGACGGACGGCCGGGAGGGCGTGCGAGCCGAGCGACTGGAAGCCGATGTTGCAGGCGGTGCCCGCCGCTTCGACGCCGTCCGCGAGCCGCCGGAACTCGGCGCAGGAGGGCGCGGGCGGTTTCTCGACGAGCAGGTGGACGCCGTGCCGGGCGGCGGTCAGTGCCAGGTCGGCGTGGGTGGGGATGGGCGTGCAGAGGACGGCGACGCGGGCGCCGGTGGCGGCGAGCAGGGTCTCGAAGTCGTCGGACTGCGCGACGGTCCCGAAGCCGTCGAGTTCGGCGGCGGTCAGCGGGGTCAGGTCGCAGACGCCGGCGAGGCGGACCGTGCCCTGCCCGGCCAGCCGGCGGAGGTTGGCGAGGTGCCACCGGCCGTGGCCGCGGGCGCCCACCAGGACTACGGGTACGGGGAGTTGTGGTGGCGCGGTGGCGGTCATCCCTTCACCGCCCCCGCGCTGAAGCCGGTGATCAGCCACTTCTGGATGTACGCGAAGACGATCACCACCGGTACGGCCGCGATGACACCGCCGGCGGCGAGCGCGCCGAGGTCGACGCTGTCCGCGCCCATCAGGGTGTTCAGGCCGACGGGGATGGTCTGCTTCTCCTGGTTGCTGAGGAACATCAGCGCGAAGAGGAAGTGGTTCCAGGCGTGCACGAAGGCGAAGGAGCCCACGGCGACCAGGCCGGGCCGCAGCAGGGGCAGGACGACGACCCGGAAGGCCCGCATCCGGCCGCAGCCGTCGACCCAGGCGGCCTCCTCCAGCGCGTACGGCACGTTCTTGATGAAGCCGCTGATCAGGATCATGGACAGCGGGAGCTGGAAGACGGTCTCCGCGAGGATGACGCTGCCCAGCGAGTTGATCATCCGCAGCTCGGCGAAGATCTGGAACAGCGGCACCAGCAGCAGCGCCCCGGGCACGAACTGGGAGCACAGCAGGGCCAGCATGAAGCCCTTCTTGGCGCGGAAGTCGAAGCGCGCGAGCGCGTAGCCGCCGGCCAGTGCGACGAGCGTGGTGAGCACCAGGGTGGCGATGCCGATGAGCACGCTGTTCTGGAAGTACGTCGCGAAGCTGCGCTCGGTCCACACCTTCGCGAAGTGCTCGAAGGTGACGGGCCAGGGCACCAGGGAGGTGGAGCCGGCCGGGCGGAGGGCGAAGAGCAGGATCCAGTAGAAGGGGACGAGCGTGAAAAGGAGGTAGAGGGCGAGCGGCAGGTGGATCTGCCAGCGGGGCGCCTGGTCCCAGGCCCGCTTCTTTCCGGTCTTCACGGCCGTTCCGACGAGCAGTGTGGTCACTTGTCGTCACCTCCGAACTTGCTGAGCCGCAGGTAGACGAGCGAGCAGAAGAGCAGGATCACGAACGCGACGGTGGTCAGCGCGGAGGCGTATCCAAAATTGTGCGCGTCGACGGAGGTGTTGGCGATGTAGAGCGGCAGGGTGGTGGTCTCCCCCGCCGGGCCGCCGCCGGTCAGGGTGTAGAGCAGGTCGACGTTGTTGAACTCCCACACCGCGCGCAGCAGCGTGGAGAGGATGATGGCGTCCTTCAGGTGCGGGAGTGTGATGTGGAAGAACTGCCGGAACCGGCTCGCGCCGTCCACCTCGGCCGCCTCGTAGAGGTCCTTCGAGACGGACTGCAGGTCGGCGAGGATGAGGATGGCGAAGAAGGGCACCCCGCGCCAGAGGTCGGCGACGACGACGGCCGGGAAGACGGTGGCGGTGTCGGAGAGCCAGGAGGTGCCGTACTCCCCGATGCCGGCGTCGGCGAGGTAACGGCTGATGCCGGTCTGGGAGTTGTAGAGCAGCACCCAGATGGCGGAGGTGAGGACGCCGGAGACGGCCCAGGGCGAGAAGACCAGGGCGCGGGCCAGCGCCCGGCCGGCGAAGGTCTGGTTGACGATCAGGGCGAGGGCCAGTCCGAAGAGCAGCTGGAGCCCGACCTCGACGACGACCCACTTCAGGCTGAAGGTCAGGGTGCCCCAGAAGAGCGGGTCGCCGGTGAAGATCTCGGTGAAGTTGTCCAGCCCCGCGAAGCCGTTCCGCCACGGCTTGGTGGGGTTGGCGTGCTGGAGGGCGGTCCAGAAGACGCTGAGCACCGGGTAGGCGATGAAGCCCAGCATCAGCAGGGCCGCGGGCGCGATGAGCAGGTACGGCAGCCGGCGGGGATGCGTGCCGGTGCCCCGACGGGGGCGCTTGGGCGGCGGCGGTGCCCCGTGGCGGCTTCTGGGCGGTGACTCGGCCACGGCTGCGGCTTGGGCCATGACGCTTCTCCGTTCTGGCTAACCGGGAAGGAGGACAGTGTTCGGGATATCGGCCATGGCGGTGCGCCGATCGGAGGGTGCGAGGCGGGCGGTGCCGGGCGGCTCAGCCCGCGTACGGATCGGGCACCGTGCCGGGGCGGGCCAGGAAGGCGAAGTCGCAGCCGGTGTCGGCCTGGGTGATCTGCTCGGCGTAGAGCGCGCCGTAGCCACGCTCGTACCGCTCCGCCGGGGGCGTCCACGCGGCCCGGCGCTCCGCCAGCTCCTCGTCGGACACCTCCAGGCGCAGGGTGCGCGCGGCGACGTCGAGGGTGATGGGGTCGCCGCTGCGGACGAGGGCGAGCGGGCCGCCCACGTAGGACTCGGGGGCGATGTGGAGCACGCAGGCGCCGTAACTGGTGCCGCTCATCCGGGCGTCGGAGATCCGCACCATGTCCCGCACGCCCTGCTTCAGGAGGTGGTCGGGGATCGGCAGCATGCCGTACTCGGGCATGCCGGGGCCGCCCTTGGGCCCGGCGTTGCGCAGTACGAGCACGTGGTCGGCGGTGATGCCGAGCGCCGGGTCGTTGATGGTGCGCTGCATCGCCCGGTAGTCGTCGAAGACGACGGCGGGTCCGGTGTGCCGGAGCAGGTGGGGTTCGGCGGCGATGTGCTTGATGACCGCGCCGTCCGGGCAGAGGTTGCCGCGCAGTACCGCGACGCCGCCCTCGGCCGCGACCGGGTTCGCCCGGGTGCGGATGACGTCGTCGTCGTGGACGAGGGCGCCGGCCAGCTGTTCCCGGAGCGTCGGGTGGGCGACGGTGGGCCGGTCCAGGTGGAGCAGGTCGGTGATCCTGGCGAGGAAGCCGGGCAGCCCGCCCGCGAAGTGGAAGTCCTCCATGAGGTACGGGCCGCCGCCGGGGCGGACGTTGGCCAGCACCGGCACCTTGCGGGCGATCCGGTCGAAGTCGTCCAGGGTCAGCCGCACCCCGGCCCGGCCGGCCATCGCGATCAGGTGGATCACCGCGTTGGTCGAGCCTCCGAGGCCGAGGACGGTAGTGACGGCGTCCTCGAAGGCCTCCGCGGTCAGGAGGTGCGACAGCCGTACGTCCCGGCGGACGAGGTCGACGACGCGAATGCCGGAGGCCGCGGCCATCCGGTCGTGCCCGGAGTCGACGGCCGGTATGGAGGAGGCGCCGGGCACGGTGACGCCCAGGGCCTCGGCCGCTGCGGTCAGGGTGGAGGCGGTGCCCATCGTCATGCAGTGGCCGGGTGAGCGCGCCAGGCCGCTCTCCAGCTCGGCCAGTTCGCAGTCGCCGATGAGGCCCGCGCGCTTGTCGTCCCAGTACTTCCACATGTCGGTGCCGGAGCCGAGCGTCTCGCCGCGCCAGTGCCCGGGGAGCATCGGCCCGGCGGGCACGAAGACGGTGGGCAGGTCGACGCTGGCGGCGCCCATCAGCAGCGCGGGCGTGGACTTGTCGCAGCCGCCGAGCAGCACCGCTCCGTCGACCGGGTAGGAGCGCAGCAGCTCCTCGGTCTCCATCGCGAGCAGGTTGCGGTAGAGCATCGGGGTGGGCTTCTGGAAGGTCTCGCTGAGCGTGGCGACCGGGAACTCCAGCGGGAAGCCGCCGGCCTGCCACACCCCGCGCTTGACCGCCTGCGCGCGGTCCCGCAGATGCTGGTGGCAGGGGTTGATGTCGGACCAGGTGTTGAGGATCGCGACGACGGGCTTGCCGAGATGCTCCTCGGGCAGATAGCCGAGCTGCCGGGTGCGGGCGCGGTGGCTGAAGGAGCGCAGGCCCTGCGTGCCGTACCACTGGTGGCTCCGGTACTCCTCCGGGCGTCTCATACCGACCACCCGGCGGCGAGTGCCGCGACTTCAGCGCGCTGCTCCTCCGGCAGTGGCTTGCTCGGTGGCCGGACGTCGCGGCGGCACAGGCCGAGCGAGGCCAGCGCCTCCTTGACCACGGTCACGTTGTTGGCGGAGCCGTTCGCGCCGCGCAGCTCCTCGAAGCGGCGGATCTGTTCCCAGACCTTCATCGCGGCCGGGTAGTCGCCCGCCCTGAGTGCTTCGAGCATGTGCAGCGACACCGCCGGTGCGACGTTCACGAGCCCGGAGGTGAAGCCGGTGGCACCGGCGGAGAAGTACGAGGGGGCGTACGGCTCGGCGAGGCCCGCGATCCACACGAAGCGTTCGAGGCCGGCGTCGCGCGCGAAGGCGGCGAAGTGCGCGGCGTCCGGTACGGCGTACTTCACGCCGATGACGTTGGGGCAGACGTCGGCGAGTTCGGCGAGCCGTGCGCCGCTCAGGGCCGGGTTGCGCAGGTAGGGGACGACGCCCAGTTCGGGTACGGCCTCGGCGATCGCCCGGTGGTAGTCGACCCAGCCGCCCTCCGAGACGTACGGGTGGACGGGCTGATGCACCATCACCAGCTGCGCGCCGACGTCGCGGGCGTGGCGCGCGGCGGCCACCGCCGTCGGCACGTCGTGGCCGATGCCGACCAGGACGGTGGCACGGCCGTCGGCTTCCTCGACGGTCAGCTCGGTGACGGCGCGCCGCTCGTCGGGGGTGAGGGCGTAGAACTCGCCGGTGTTGCCGTTCGGGGTCAGGGTCCGTACGCCGCCGTCGAGGAGCCGGCGCAGCAGGGCGCGGTGCGCGTCGGTGTCGAGGGTGCCGTCCGCCGTGAACGGGGTGACCGGGATGGCCACGACATCGGCTAGTGCCGCCCGGTGGTTCTCGTACGCGGCCGCTGTCATTCCTGCGTCCCTCCTCCGGTGGGGGCCTCGTCCGTGGCGGGGAAGGCCCGCTCGACGAAGGAGGCGATGTGGGTGTGGACCGCGCGGGCCGCGCCGTCGGCGTCGCCGGCCGCGGCCAGCCGGAGGATCTCCTCGTGCTCGGCGGCCTCCCGCTCCCAGGACGGCACGGCCGCCCAGGCGACGGTGGAGACGAGGGCCGCCTGGTCGCGGACCTCGTCGAGCATCCGGGTCAGCAGTGGATTGCCGCACGGCAGGTAGAGGGCGCGGTGGAAGTCGCGGTTGGCGAGCGACCGGTCGGCGGGGTCGGCCGCCTCGGCCGCCCGGGCCAGCGCGGTACGGGCGGCCTCGACGGAGGCGGCGCCGCGCACGGTGCGGCGGACCGCCTCCGGTTCCAGCAGCAGCCGTACGTCGTAGACCTCGCGTGCCATGGCCGCGTCGACCGTCCGGACGGTGACGCCCTTGTACTGGCTCATGACGACGAGCCCGGTGCCGGCGAGGGTCTTCAGCGCCTCGCGCACCGGGGTCTTGGACACCCCGTACTGAGCGGCGAGTTCGGTCTCCACCAGCGACTGGCCGGGGCTCAACTGCCCAGTGAGGATGCGGTGTTTGACCGCCTCCAGCACGTACTGCGTGCGGGAGGGGATCGGGGCGGGGGCGAAAGTCATGGGCGGCCGCTCTCAGTTCTCATATCTCGCGCATCACGTCTCGTATATGACGTATGAAGTACGACGCGATGAAGCTAGAGCGACCCGGAGGGTTCGTCAACGCTTCTGACAGAGAACGGGGAAAGAGCGGCCGCCCACGGCCTACTGGCCCTGGATCAGGGTCAGTTGTACGAGATGTCGGACGTCGAGTAGCGGCAGTAGGTGCCGTCCGGGCCGCTGCCCGTCTCGACCGGCTCGTCGCCGTTGTCGTTGCCGGTGTAGCGCACGCACGGCTTGATCTTCTTGCTGCTGTCGCCGTGGATGCGGATGCTCCTCAGCGTGGCGGTGTCCCCGTAGTTGGTGTTGATGCCGACCAGGGACTTGCCCGGCGCGGTCACGTCCACGTCGCTGACGCTGATGGTGCGCTTGTACTGGGTCGAGCAGTTGCCGCAGCTGCGCACCAGCTTGCCGAAGTCGGAGACCTGGAAGCCGCTGATGTTCAGCTTGCCCGCGCCGTTGAACTGGAAGACCTTGTCGTCGGCCTTCTTCGCGCCGCCGCCGGTGACGGTGTACGTGGCGCCGGAGGAGGTGCCCTTGAAGGAGGCGGCGTCCTCGCCGACGTCCTCCCACCACACGTTCTGGAGGGTGCAGCTGCCGGAACAGTGGACGCCGTCGGCGGCCGGCGAGCCGATGACGACGTTCTTGAGCACCGCGCCGTCCTTCAGCTTGAAGATCGGATCCTGGCCCTCCTCCTGCCCGTCGCCGCCGAGGTCGCCGCTGCCGTAGAACCGCTTGAGGCCGCCGTCGTAGGTACCGGACACCTCGATGGTCTTGCTCACCGCCTGGCTGCCGCCCGGCGTCGGCCAGTCGGCGGCGGCGTTCGCCGTGCCGGTCAGCGAGGTGGCGAGGAGGGCCGCGCCGGTCAGTCCGGCCGCGGTGATCCCGCCGAGCACCGCCTTCCGGCGGGCGATCGTCCTGCGGTGTCGGCCGGCGGGTCGCCGTGCTGCTGATGTCATGTCCAATGCCTCTCGATGGGGGGTGACGTCGGTGCGGGTGAGACCCACGCCGTGCTGTCGCCACCGGAGGCGGAAGGGGTTGCCGGGGCCCAGGATTTTTTTCCTCAGCCGCGCCGGGGTGCGAAGTCGCCGCGTACCGCGGCTCGTTCGTCGCCGTACCGCGCGGTGGCCGTGTAGCCGTCGGCGCCGGCGTCCCGGCCGCCGCGCGCGTGGTCGTACTGCCCCGCGAAGACATGCCGTCCCCCGGGCACCGTACGGCCGTCCTTCAGCGTCCAGCGGTAGACCAGGAAGCCACCCTCGGGCCGTACGGTGAAGGTGAAGTCCTCCTCGGGCAGCGTGCGCCACGCGCCGGTCGACCGCACTCCCCCGGTACGCGCGACGCGCAGCTCCACGGTCAGCGCGGTGAGCGGCTTCGCCGTCTGCAGGGTCACATTGCTCTGGGCCCAGAAGTCGTTGCTGTGCGGGTCGACGGAGCCGTCGCTCCAGAGCGGGCCGTCCTCGGTGCGGGCACCGTCCCGGGTGTCACCGGGCGCGGGCGAGCCGCTCGGCACGGGCGGGGCGCTGTGTGCGGGCGGGGCCGCGCGCTCACTCCGGCCGCCGCTGCCGTGGTCGTCCAGCACCGCGGACACGCCGAAGCCGCCGGCCGCCAGGACCCCGGCGACGGCGGCCGTCGCGCCCGCGATCCGCAGCCAGGGCGCCGTACGGCCCGAACGCCCCGCCACGGGCCGGTCGGGCACGGTCATGCCGCGCTCGACGCGCGCCCACATCCGTTCCCGGTCCGGGCGGTGGGCCGCCGCGGCCTGCCGCAGCCGGCGGCGCACCTCGTCCATCACGTCCTCCTGCCGACGAGTTCTCCCGCGGCGCGGGCACCCAGCAGCCGTTCCAGCTGCGCCATCCCCTTGGAGGTCTGGCTCTTCACCGTACCGACCGAGATGCCGAGGGCGAGCGCGGTCTCCCGCTCGGACAGGTCGAAGGCGTGCCGCAGCACGACACAGGCCCGCTTGCGGAAGGGCAGGGTGCGCAGCGCCTGCTGTACGTCGATGACGGCGGGCACGTCCGGCGCGTCGGCGTGCTCGGAGCACTGCGCCCAGAACAGCGCGATCCGGCGGCGTTCCCGGATGGCGCTGCGGATGTGACTGCGGGCCAGGTTGGCGACGACACCACGGGCGTACGCGGCGGGGTGGTCGGCGGCGCGGACCCGGTCCCAGCGGTGCCAGAGCGCGACCAGCGCGTCCGCCGCCAGGTCGTCGGCGCCTTCGGTGTCGCCGGTCAGCAGCCGGGCGAGCCGGCCGAGTTCGGCGTAGTGGCGCTCGAAGAACACGCGGAACTCCGTGGCGGCGTCGGCGGGCGCGGCCACTGCTCCGTCCACGGACCTGTTCACCCACCCTCCCCCTTGTTCGGGATTTCGACCACTCCTCGGCATGGCGAACACAGGCTAGGGGCGGCCCGGGCCCCGGGCAACCGTCCGGAAGGCCCGCTCCGGATCAGGGGGCGGTGGCGGCGATGACGGCAACGGCGGCAACCCTTCCGGGCGCTGCGCCCACCGGAGCACGCGGGAGCCCTCCCGTACCCCACCCGCACCGCACGCCAGGAGGCAACGTGCAGCATCACCGACTCCCCCGCCCCCGGCGGAGACAGCGCAGCGACCGCCGCCGCGCCCTGGTCACCGCCGTGGTGGCCGGCACGCTCGCCGCGGCCGGTCTCGCCGCGCTCCCGGACACCGCGTCCGCCGCCCCCGTCCGGCAGGCCGAGAAGCTCGACCGCGGCGTGGTCAGCGTCCACACCAGCGGCGGCAATCTGGTCAGCTGGCGCTGGCTCGGCACCGACCCGGACAACGTCTCCTTCAACGTTTACCGGGCCGGCACCAAGGTCAACTCCACCCCCGTCACCGATTCGACGAACTACTTCCACGCGGGCGCGCCCGAACAGGCCGACTACACGGTCCGCGCCGTCGTCGGCGGCGTCGAGCAGAGCGACTCGGTGCACGCCGTGCAGTTCCGCGCCGGCTACAAGGACGTACCGATCACTCCCCCGGCGGGCGGCACCACCCCGGACGGCGTGGCGTACACCTACGAGGCCAACGACGCGTCGGTGGGTGACCTCGACGGCGACGGCGCGCTGGACTTCGTACTGAAGTGGCAGCCCACCAACGCCAAGGACAACTCCCAGTCCGGCTACACCGGCAACACCGTCGTCGACGGCATCAGGCTCGACGGCACCCGGCTCTGGCGTGTCGACCTGGGCCGCAACATCCGCTCCGGGGCGCACTACACGCAAGTCCAGGTGTACGACTACGACGGCGACGGCCGGGCCGAAGTCGCGATGAAGACCGCCGACGGCACGATCGACGGGCAGGGCAAGGCGATCGGCAGCGCCTCCGCCGACCACCGCAACGGCAGCGGGTACGTGCTGTCCGGACCCGAGTACCTGACCATGTTCGACGGCCGGACGGGCGCCGCGATGGGCACCACCGACTACGTACCCGCGCGCGGCAACGTCGCCTCGTGGGGAGACAGTTACGGCAACCGCGTGGACCGCTTCCTCGCCGGCACCGCCTACCTGGACGGCTCCCGGCCCTCCCTGATCATGGCACGCGGCTACTACACCCGCAGCGTGATCGCCGCCTGGGACTGGCGCAACGGGGCCTTCACCCGGCGCTGGACCTTCGACACCGACTCCTCCACCAACAAGGGCAAGGGCTACGACGGGCAGGGCTCGCACAGCCTCTCCGTCGGCGACGTGGACGGCGACGGCAAGGACGAGGTCGTCTACGGCGCGATGGCGGTGGACGACAACGGCAACGCGCTGTGGACCACGAAGACCGGCCACGGCGACGCCCAGCACCTCGGTGACCTGGACCCGGGCACGGCGGGCCTGGAGTACTTCAAGGTCTCCGAGTCCACCGGCCAGCCCGCCGAGCTGTACATCGATCCCAGGAACGGCTCGGTCCGCTGGAAGCTCGCCTCCTGCTGCGACAACGGGCGCGGCGTCGCCGGTGACATCTGGTCCGGCAACGACGGGGCCGAGGTGTGGTCCGCCTCCGACACGCAGATACGCGACGAGGCCGGCGCCGCCAAGGGCCGCGAGCCGTCCTCGGCGAACTTCCTCAGCTGGTGGGACGGGGACACCACCCGCGAACTGCTGGACGGCACCCACATCGACAAGTACGGCACCGGCGGTGACACCCGGCTGCTGACCGGCGCGTCGGTGTCCTCGAACAACGGCACCAAGGCGACCCCGGTGCTGTCCGGCGACATCCTGGGCGACTGGCGCGAGGAGGCCGTCTGGCGCACCTCCGACAACCGCAACCTGCGGATCTACTCGACGCCGCACGTGACCGGCACCAGGATCACCACGCTGCTGTACGACACCATGTACCGCACCGGCCTGGCCTGGCAGAACTCCGGCTACAACCAGCCGCCGCACCCGAGCTTCTTCCTCGGCGCCGGCATGGGGACACCGCCCCGGCCGGGGATCACCACTCCGTAAGCACATCGGACGGCCCGTCAGCCGAGCCGGACGACGTTCCACGACAGCGGTTCCAGGGTGGCGCGCAGCGTGCCGCCCTGGAGCACCGTCCCCGCCACTTCGTGCGGCACGACCCGGTCCGGCGCGTCGAGCGTGTTGCGGGCCCCGGGATCCCCATCGGCCAGCGCTTCATGCCCGGCGACATGCGTCACCCCCAGCCCGTGCAGCGCCACTTCCAGGGGCAGCGCGGCGTCCTGGCTGCGGTTGACCGCGAAGACGGTGACCGCACCGGTCTCCGGATCGCGTACCGCGGTCGCGTGCAGCAACGGCACCTCGCCGTACTTCGCCGTGCCGTACGTGGGCGAGTCCACCCGTACGTCCAGGACCTGCCCGCGGCCGTACCGCGAGGCCTGCGCGAAGGGGAAGAAGGTGGTCTGCCGCCAGGCCGGACCGCCCGGCTCGGTCAGGATCGGCGCGATGACGTTGACCAGCTGGGCGAGGCAGGCGACGGCCACCCGGTCGGCGTGGCGCAGCAACGCGATCAGCAGCGAACCGACGACGACCGCGTCGGTGACGTTGTAGTGGTCCTCCAGCAGCCGCGGTGCCTCGGGCCAGCCGGCCGGCGCGGCGGCGGCCTCGGCCTGCGCACGGGACATGTACCAGACGTTCCACTCGTCGAAGGAGAGGGTGATCCGCTTCGCCGACTTCAGGCGTGCGCCGATGTGGTCGCAGGTCGCCACGGTGTCCTCGATGAAGGACTCCATGTCGGCGGCCGAGGCGAGGAAGGAGTCCCGGTCACCGTCCCGCTCCTCGTAGTACGCGTGCAGGGACACGTGGTCGACCAGGTCGTAGGTCTCGGCGAGCACGGTCGCCTCCCACGCGGCGAAGGTCGGCATGGCCCGGCTGGAGGAGCCGCAGGCGACCAGCTCGACGCCGGGATCGGCCTGCCGCATCGCGCGGGCCGTCTCGGCGGCCAGCCGCGCGTACTCCACGGCCGTCTTGTGGCCGGTCTGCCAGAATCCGTCCAGCTCGTTGCCCAGGCACCACAGGCGGATGCCGTACGGGTCCTTGTCCCCGTGCGCGATGCGCCGCTCGGACAGCTCGGTGCCGGCCGGATGGTTGGCGTACTCCTGGAGCTCCAGCGCCTCGGCGACGCCCCGGGTGCCGAGGTTGAGCGCCATCATGGGCTCGGCCTGCGGGCCGATCTTGCGGAGGAGACCGGCGTACTCGGCGAGGCCGAAGCGGTTGCTCTCCGTCGACCGCCAGGCGAGGTCCAGCCGGCGGGGGCGCTGCTCGACGGGGCCGACCGAGTCCTCCCACCTGTAGCCGGAGACGAAGTTGCCACCGGGGTAGCGGATCACGGTGACGCCCAGCTCGCGGATGAGGGCCAGCACGTCGGTGCGCAGCCCGGCCCCGTCGGCGGCCGGGTGGTCCGGCTCGAAGATGCCGGTGTAGACGCAGCGGCCGAGGTGCTCGACGAACGCGCCGAAGAGCCGCGGGCCGGACTCGCCGACGGTGAAGGCGGGGTCGAGGGTGAAGCGGGCCGTACGGGCGGTGCGTGTCATGGCGTCCTTCCTGTCCTGGGGCGCGGCGAGGCCGGGGCGGTCACCGCGGTACGCCTCATCTCGGCTCACCCAGCAGCGCCAGGTTCTCGATGGCGGCGAGTCCGTAGAGCGCGGTGTCGTTGGTGGAGACCCAGGCGGCCTCGCTGCCGGGGACGAGGGTGGCCGGGCCCGGCACCTTCGTCGTCTTCCAGGGCGCGTTCTCGGTGTAGCCGTCGGAGCGCAGGAACTTGTCCCACGCGCGCTGCGCGAGCTTCTTGTCGCCCGTCCGGTGGGCCGCGTACGCATCGAGCCGCGAGTGGCCCTGGAAGAGGATCAGGCTGCCGAAGTCGGAGCCGTAGCGGGCCTTCTGCTCGGCCTTGGTGGCGTTGAAATAACGGCAGTAGTCGAGGTAGGCGTCCTCGAACCTCTCGTTGTCGACCAGGTCGATCAGCTCGGCGCACAGCTCGTTGAGGCCGAAGACGGCCGACAGGTGCGACACGCTCACGACGGCCTTGCCGGCGACCGCGAACTTCCCCGTGTCCAGGTCGTACAGTCCGCTGCCCTGGACGAAGCCGTTGGGCTGGGCCGCGATCGTCTCCATGGTGGACAGCACCCGCGCCCTGGCCTTCTCCCACTTGGGGCCGCGCCGTTCCCACTCGGTCAGCCACGCGGAGACCAGCCCGGACCAGTCGGTGCCGAAGCCGATGGACAGGGCGTGGCGGTCGGGCTTGTAGTCGGGGTCGGGGCGGACCTTGCGCTGCGGGTCGAGGACGAGGAACGTCTCGTCGGAGTCGACGTTGGCGTGCATCAGGTCGCCGACCCGCTCGTCGGCGGTGAGGAAGTAGTAGAAGCGGCGGTAGGTGGTGTTCGCGATGCGCTGCTGCTTGGCGCTGTCGGCGTAGTGCTGGACGCCGTGCCGGGTTCCTAGCCCCGCCCACTTCCCGAGATGGTAGACGTCCACCTCACCGGTGTGCCGGGTCATGGCCTCGGCGAAGCGGAAGATGTCGGCGCGCCCGGAGCGCAGGTAGGCGTACCAGAGCCAGAGGTCGGGCGAGAGTTCGGAGTTGTCCCAGGCGTAGCCGCCGACGTCGTAGCGCCACTGGTGGCGGGCGGTGTCGTAGGAGTGCATGACGTCGCCGTAGTCCCAGAAGCCGTACCAGCGCCGCTGCTCCACCTGGTCCCGGTAGTAGGTGAAGAGGAAGTCGAGATGGTCCTCGATCTCCGCCTTGGCGGGCGTGGCGCGGTCCGGCTCGGCGTAGAGCCCGGGACCGAAGACTCCGGCGGTGATGAACTGGCTCGGCGGAGCCGTGAGTTGGGGCGGTGTGCGGACGGCTTCGACCTGGTGCGCGAGTTTGTCGGCGGTGGGGGTGCTGTCGTGCGCCCAGAAGAACAGCTCGCTGGTGCGGGCGATGCCGTACGGGGTGCCGAACTCCGGCTCGTAGTCCTCGTAGGTGATCTCCAGTCCGTCGAGCTGCTTCTCGTACGTGTCCTGGCCCATGCCGTCGTGATAGAAGCGCAGGTCCATGGGCTGGGCCTCGGGCGACCAGAGCCAGAGCGTGACCTCGGCCTCGTCGGTCTGCGCGCCGCGGATGTCGAGCCCCGCGGGGTGCTTCTCCCAGAAGTCGCGGAGCCCGAAGGCGAGTCCGCCGCTCGCACCGCCCACGTAGCCGAAGCCGGACGCGCGGTGCCCGCCGCCGGCCGCGATCCAGCCGTGGCCCTTCTTCGTGCGCTTGCGCAGCGTGAAGCCGTCGGCGGAGAGCTGCGCGAGGGTGTAGTCGCCCCACTCGGGGATGAGGTGCAGACGGCTGGTCACCCGCTGGTCCCAGGTGGCCGGGTCGGGCAGTTTCTTCCCCTCGAACTGAGCGGCCTGCACGGCCGAGCCCGGGTCCCGGCGGAGCCCGGTGACGCCCTTGACCGCCTCGCGCAGCAGACCCGTGCCGTCGCCGCCGATACGGATGTGCCGGTCGTACGCCGCGTCACGCATCGGGACGGTGAAGCGCACACCGAGCCCGCGCACGAAGTCACCGCTCGACCTGCCCGGCTCCTGCTTCCCGTCGTAGGTGATCGTGTGGACCATGCGGAAGGACTCGGCGCCGGCGTAGAAGTACAGCCGGACGGAGAACGGCAGCCAGGACCGGCCGCCCCGGCGGTGCTTGCCGTCGATGCGGACCACCCCCCGGACCGGGCCCTCCTGCTCCACGGTCACCTCGCCGATGGCGCTCTCGAAGCGCTCGTACCGCGCGGTGCCCTGGTCGTCGTCCTCGATCTCGCCCTGACGCAGCAGGACGAGCCGGCCGTCCTTGGCGATCTCGGTGGCGCCCCGGCGGACGGATTTCACGAGTGTGGCGCCGCTCGTACCGATCCGTGCGGTGAGGACGCCCGTACCCACCTCGACGGTGCCGCCCTTGCGGTCGACGGTCACCTTCTTCGCGGGGGCCGCTGCGGCACCGGCCTTCAGGGTGTACTTCTCGGCGGCGGGCTGCGGGCCGACGGCGTGCGCGGTCCACTTCAGGGTGCCGTCGGGCCAGTAGGCGAGCGGCCAGGTCTGTACGGGCACGGCCTGACCGCCGCCGTCGGTGAGCGTGAACTCCTGGTCGGCCTCGTACGCGCCCTTGGGCCAGGGCACGCCGACGGTCGAACCCGGCGCCGCGCCGAGCCCGCCGTCCTCCAGCCAGGTCAGCTCGACGGGACCGCCGGCCGCCCGCTTGCCGGGCCCGCTGGCGGCGGCCGCCGGGGCACTGCCCAGGGACCAGCTGAAGTGGGCGGCGGCCCCGGCGGCCGCCGCCGCCTTCAGCAGGGATCTGCGGGGGATCGGAGACATCGTCGTTCCCTTCGGTTCGCAACTCGTCGGCAGACACGTCAGCAGTCAGTCGTCGGCAGTCGCTCGTCAGCAGTGGTGGCCCCGGCGCCGACGGCCGGTGAGACCTACGGCGCGTCCGCGCGCCGCCCGTACCGCTCCTCCACCGCGATCGCCCCCGCCGCCACGGCCCCCAGGACGGGCACCGCCAGCGGCAGCACCGCCCAGGCGGAAACGGCGACCACCGCCACCCCGCCCACCAGCAGGAACGACCCGGCGGGGTCGAGGACCGTGCGCCGTCCGGCAGCGGCCAGCAGCGCCCGCCAGGACGCGCCGGGCTCCCACACCGCGGCCGCCCGCAGCCCCGCCACCACCGCCCCGCACAGGGCGAGGACGCCGGCCGCGCCGACCAGCGGCCCGCCGGGCAGCCCGGCGCGTACCGCCGACAGGTGCAGCCAGGCCAGCCAGCAGGCCACCCAGCCGCCGGCACCGACGAGCCAGCCCCGCCGGGCCGCCGCGCGCACGTCGGCGGCGAACTGCCGGAAGCCGGAGGGCCGGTGACTGAGATGCCGCCGCAGATGCCGGGCGCCGGCCGCGAACGCCGCCGGGTACGTGACCAGCGGCAGCGCCGCCAGCGCGATCCACACGCCGGTCAGCAGTGCCTCCGCGAAGAGCCCGAAGCGCTCCTGGAACCGCGACTCCCCCATCGCCCTGCGGCGCGCCGCCGCCCGGGACCCGCTCGCCGTGGTCATCGGTCAGCCCTTCAGCCCGGACGTGGCCATGCCGTCGATGAGGTACCGCTGGAAGGCGAGGAAGAAGGCCAGCACGGGCAGCAGCGCCACCAGCGCCATCGCGATCATGCCGCCGTAGTTGGCCACGCCCTCCTGGTCCCGGAACATCATCATCCCGAGCGACACGGTGTACTTGCCCGGCTCGTTGAGGTAGATCAGCGGGCCCATGAAGTCGTTCCAGGCGTTGATGAACGTGAAGATCGCGCTGGTGATCAGTGCGGGACGGCACAGCGGCAGCACCACGGACCAGTAGATCCGCAGATGCCCGCAGCCGTCGAGGCGGGCCGCCTCGTCCAGCTCGCGCGGCAGGTTGCGCATGAACTGCACCATCAGGAAGACGAAGAACGCCTCGGTGGCCAGGAACTTACCGATCAGCAGCGGCACATAGGTATTGATCAGTTCGAGCTTCTGGAACATCACGTACTGCGGGATGAGCAGCACGTGGTACGGCAGCAGCAGCGTGCCGATCATCAGCGTGAACATCAGCTTCCGTCCGGCAAACCGGATCCTGGCGAACGCGTACGCCGTCAGCGAGGCCGAGACCAGCACGCCCACGACGGAACCCACCGAGTAGAACAGCGAGTTGCCGAAGAACGTGGCGATCGGGATGTCGGCGATGCCGTCCGCCAGCCCGCGGAAGTTGTCCAGCACCGGGCGGACGGGGAACAGCTCCAGGCTGCCGACGATCTCCCGGCTGGGCTTGAAGGCGGCCCCGATCACCCAGACCACCGGATAGAGGACGACAGCGAGGACGGCCAGGGCACCGAGGTGCCAGGCGACGCCGGCGCGCCGGCGGGACGTACCGAGGGCGCTCACCGGGCTGCCTCCTCGTAGTGGACCCACCGTTTCTGGGACCAGAACAGCACCGCCGTCACCAGCGCCACGGCGAGCAGCAGCATCCAGGCCATCGCCGAGGCAAAGCCCATCTGGGCCTCCTTGAAGCCCTTCTGGTACAGGTAACAGGTGTAGACGAGGGCGGAGTCGGCCGGGCCGCAGGTGGCGTTGGAGACCACGTACGCCGAGCCGAAGATCTGGAACGCGTGGATCGTCTCCAGCAGGACGTTGAAGAACAGCACCGGGGAGATCATCGGCAGGGTGACGCTCCAGAACCGGCGCAGCGGCCCCGCGCCGTCCACCGCGGCCGCTTCGTACAGCTCGCGGGGCACCTGCTTGAGCCCGGCCAGGAAGATGACCATCGGCGCGCCGAACTGCCACACGGTGAGCGCCGCCAGGCAGTACAGCACCCACTCCGGGTCGCCGACCCAGCCGCCCACGTGCAGGCCGAGGAAGGACTGCGCGCGGTCGACGATCGCGTCGTCGGAGAAGAGCGCGCGCCAGACGAAGCCGACGGTGACGCTCGCGCCGATGAGCGAGGGGGCGTAGAAGGCGGCCCGGTAGAAGCCCTGGCCGCGCCCGTTGCGGGCGAGCAGCAGCGCCACGCCGAGTGCCAGCAGCAGCTTCAGCGGCGTGCCGATGACCACGTACGCGGCGGTGACCTCGACCGACTTGCGCCAGCGGGCGTCGGCGAACATCCGGGTGAAGTTGTCCAGGCCGATCCAGGAGGGGGTGTTGAAGAGGTTGTAGTCGGTGAAGGCGAAGTAGAGGGACGCGATCATCGGGCCCGCGGTGAGCAGGAGGAACCCGGCGATCCAGGGGGACATGAAGAGATAGCCCGCGAGGTTGTCGCGGCGGTCACGTCTGCGTAAGGCGGGCGGGGCCGCGGGACGTCGCGCCCGGACGCGGCCGGGCGGGTCCTTGACGAGGGTCACGGCGGCTTCCCCTCAGCCGGCCAGGGCGGTCTTCGCCTCGGAGAAGAACTGCCGCACGGCGTCGGCGGTCTTCTTCTTCCCCACGCCCAGGTCCGTCCCGATCCGAAGGAAGGCGGCCTCGACGGTGTCGGCGCCCGCCGGGTGCGGCGTGACCGGCCCGAAGACCCCGGCCGCCGCGGTCTTCTCCTCGTACGCGGCAATCGCCTTGTTCACCGGGTCGGCCGGCCGGAACGCCCGGTACTGCGCCTCGGTCGCGAGGATGCCGCGGTCGTACCCCATGATCTTCCCGACCTCGGGGTCGTGCACCATGAAGTCGATGAACTGCGCGACCTGCTGCGGATACTCGGTGCGGGCCGAGGCGCTCAGCATCAGCGAGGAGAGGTACTGCCCGGTCTGCTTGCCGTCCGTGGTGGGGACCGGCGCGAGCCCGTAGGTGCTGTCCCCCTCCGAGTCGTAGCGGACGGAGAAGTTGTCCCAGGTGAACTCCGAGGCCGCCATGCCGTCGGAGACCGCCGACTTGGGCGCGATCTGCACGACCTTCTTGGGATCGGCGACCAGCCCCGACCGCACCGCGCGGTAGCCGTCCGCCCACCACTCGCGCAGATCGGCCTCGTCGAACCCCAGGCCGCGCTCGGTGAAGAACGCCTTGCCCTGCTGCCGCAGATAGAGGTCGTAGAGGTACATGACGCCGAAGTAGCCGCTGTCCCCGGCGCGGTGCTGGGTGTCGCGGATCTTCTTCAGCGCGGCGAAGTACTGGTCCCAGGTCCAGCCCTGCTCCGGTGTGATGCCGGCCTTCTCGAAGACCTCCTCGTCGATGACGAGGGACATCGTGTTGGAGCCGACGGGGACGCCCAGCAGTTTGCCGTCGACCTCGCCGACCTTCTCCAGGCCCGACCGGAAACCCGTCATCTTCAGATGGCCCGCTTCGGCCTGCTGCTTCAGGTCGAGCAGCACGCCCCGCTTGTCGTACTTCCGCAGGAAGGCGACGGCGCACTGGAACACATCCGGTGGATTGCCGCCCGCGGCCTGGGTCTGGAACTTCTCCCAGAAGGCCACGTAGTCCTGGAAGTCCGTCTTGACCTTGATCCTGGGGTGCTTCTTCTCGAAGAGCGCGATGCTCTTGTTGATCCGCTTGGCCCGGTCGTCGGCGCCCCACCACGCGTACCGGATCGTGACGGTTCCGTCCGCCGATCCCCCGCCGGTGCCGCAGCCGGCCGCCGTCAGACCGAGGGCGGCGACCGAGCCCCCCGTGATCTTCAGCAGGCCGCGCCGGTCAACTCTCCCACTGGCACGCACAGTCGTCCTCCGCCTCGTGTCGTGACTCCACACACGCTCAGCGTTGAATCGTTAAAGAAAGCGCTTGCTGCCACAAAGTAGGGATGGGAGGCCGCGGGGTCAACGGATCGGACAGAATCAGAAGGAAAGCGCGGCCGGGCCGTACGGTGAATGGTGAATCGATTCACACTGCTCGATTCACACTGTCGGGCCCGGCCGCAACGGCATCAGCCCTCCGAGAGGACCGCGCCGACCGGCTCGCGGCGGACCACGTCGACCAGCGACCGGTCGGTGATCTTCAGACTCGGGGACACGGCCAGGGTCAGCGTGGAGACGCTCATGAAGGGGTTGAGATGGTCCCAGCCCCAGGCGGTGAGCGCGGTGCGGACCTCCTCCGAACGCCGGGCGATCTCCGGCGCGGCGGCGGGCGACATCACGCCGCCGACCGGGAGCGGCAGCCGCGCCGCCACCTCGGCACCGTGCGCGACCGCCACTCCCCCGCCGTCGGCGACGACCGCGTCCGCCGCCGCGGCCATCGCCGCCCGCGAGGTGCCGATGGTCACCAGGTTGTGGCTGTCGTGCGCGTACGTGGTGGCCACCGCGCCCGCGGAGAGGGTGCGGCCCAGCAGCGGCGCGAAGACGGTCCCCGCACGCCCGTAGCGGTTGCGCACCCGGACGAGGGTGGCCCGGCCCTCCCAGTCGACCTCCCCGCCGCGTACCGGCAGTTCGACCTCCGCCTCCTCCGTGTACGTGTCCCGGGAGTTGACCCGCATGGCGCGGAAACGGTGCGTGCCGTCGGGGAGTTCCACGTGCCAGCGGAAGCCGTCCGGGTGCTGCGGCTCGACGTCGACGGTGCCGGTCAGGGTGGCGGCGTCACTGTGGCGATCCACGTGGTCCACTGCCCCGCCGTCGTGGTGCGCGGCGGCGTCCGCCGGACCGGGGCCCGTCTCCTCGTACACCGCGGCACCGTCCCGGGCGACGACCCGGCCGCCGGACAGGACCACGGCCGGGTCGAAGGCGGCCAGTTCGCCGCGGAGGAGGACGAGGTCGGCGCGCTTGCCCGGGGCGACGACCCCGCGGTCGTACAGCCGCAGCCGCTGGGCCGGGTTCCAGGTCAGCGCGCGCAGCACGACCTCGGCGGGGAACCCGGCGCGCACGGCCACCCGGGCGATGTGGTCGAGGTGGCCGTGGGCCAGGATGTGGTCAGCGGCCAAGTCGTCGGTGACCAGGCAGAACGGCGGCAGCGTCGGCAGTGCGAGCAGCGCCTCGGCGACCTCGGGGAGCAGGCACTTCTCCTGGAGCATCATCAGCATGCCGAGCCGCGCCTTCTCCAGGACGACCTCGGTGCGGTTCTTGGTGTGGTCGGAGTCGACGCCGGTGGCGAGGTACGCGCTGAGGTCGGCGCCGCTGAGGTTCGGGCAGTGCCCGTCCAGGATCATGCCGCGCTCGCGGGCCACGCCGACCACGTCGCGCATCCGCCGGTCGCCGCCGACCACGGCCCGGTAGTCCATGACCTCGCCCAGGGCGATCACCCCCGGCCAGCTCAGCATCCCGTCGATGTCGGCGGCCGACAGGCTCGCCCCGGCGTCCTCCAGGCCCTCCACGGCGGGCACGCACGACGGCACGCCCCACAGCTGGGTCTGCGGGGTGCCGGCGCCCGCCTCGATCATCCAGCGCATCGCCTCGACGCCCGCGACGTTGACGATCTCGTGCGGGTCGGCCAGCACCGTGGTCGTACCGCGGGCCAGTGTCAGGGCCGCGAACGTCTGCGGGGTGAGGAAGGAGCTCTCGATGTGCATGTGCGCGTCGACGAAGCCGGGCGCCACCAGCATCCCGGTGGCGTCCAGGTGGGCACGCGCCTCGGCGGGCGTGCCGGGCGGCAGCACACCGCTGATCATGTCGTCGCGCACCAGGACGTCGGCGGCGAACGACTCTCCGGTGAAGCTGGACACCACCTGGCCGCCGCTGATCCGGAGGTCGTGCGGGCGCTGGGAGGTCATGGGGGCAACTCCTGTGTCGAACGGGGAGATGGGTGGGGAAAGGGGAAGCACGGGGCCGTCCCGCCGGGCGGCTGTCAGGGGACCAGCGTGGAGAAGTAGTAGCCGAGCGGGATCAGTACGATCCACAGTCCCCAGGGGATCTCGCGGAAGCGGCCGGCGACGGCCTTGACCAGGACATGCGCGGCCAGGCCGACCGCGATGCCGGTCCCGAAATTCCCGAAGAACAGGGTCGTGGCCACGGTGAGCGCCGCGGGCACCGCATCGGTCGGATCCTTGAAGTCGACGTTGCGCAGGGCGCCCAGCATGGTGAGGCCCACGTACATCAGGACGGGCGCGGTGGCGGCCGACGGGATGAGCGTGGCGAACGGGGTGACGAGCAGCAGCGCGGCGAAGCCGAGCGCCGCCCACGCCGAGGCCAGCCCGGTGCGGGCACCGCTGTCGGCGCCGGCCGAGGACTCCAGGTACGCCGTCATGCTCGGGGCGCCGAGCGCGGCGCCGCCGATGACGGCTCCGGAATCGACGTAGAAGGGCCGGCGGACACCCGGCAGGTTGCCGTGCTCGTCGGTGAGGCCCGCCCGGCCCGCGACGGCGAGCAGGGTGCCGGTCATGGAGAAGAACTCCGAGACGAAGAAGGCGAAGATGTACGGGAAGTACTCGGGCTTGAGGGCACCGAGGATGTCGATGTGGAAGACGGCGGGGCCGGGGCTCGCGGGCAGCCCGAAGAGGTGGTCGGGCAGCTCGGTCACGCCGAGCGGGATGCCCACGACGGTGACCAGCGCCATCGTGAGGAGGAACGCTCCCGGCACCTTGCGGGTGGCGAGCGCGGTGAGCACGACGAGCCCGCCGAGCGCGAGCAGTCCGGCCGGCCGGGAGAGGTCGCCGACGGCGAGGGCCGCACTGTCGGGCTTGGCGATCACCAGGCCGCTGTCGCGGAAGCCGATCAGGGCGATGTAGAGGCCGAGGCCGCCGCTGATGGCGTACTTGAGGTTCAGCGGCATCATGCGGGTGATCAGGTCCCGGATGCCGAGCGCGGTCAGCAGCAGGAAGGCCACGCCGGACCAGAGGACCATGCCGAGCGCCGCGTCCCAGGGCACCCCGTCCTGGCCCACGATCGTCACGGCGAGCAGCGCGACGCCGCCCAGCCCGGGCGCGACGACGAACGGCAGGTTGGCGAAGAGGCCCATGCACAGGGTGGCCAGCGCGATGGCGATGAGGACGGCGGTGGTGGCCGCGCCCAGCGGAATGCCGGCCTTGGCGAGCTGGCCGGGGACCACGACCGCCGCGTAGGCCGCCGCCACGAACATGGAGACGCCTGCCAGCGCCTCGGTACGGGGTGTGCTGCCGCGCTCGCGTACCCGGAAGAGCCGTTCCAGGAGCGCGCCCGAGGGAGAGGCCGGGGCCGGGGGCTGCGGGGCGTCCGCCGTGGCACCGGCGGCTGACGCGGCGCCGGGTACGTCGGGGTGGGGCATGGGCACCTCAGCAGGGGTGAAAGGGCGAGGTCGGGGGCCAGGTCTCCGCGGCATCGTTGCGACACTGCATGAAACCGGTTGCAGAGACCGGTTGCAGACAGCATCGCACGGCTCCGCCGCAGGGCGGAACCCATGAGTGCGTCACATCGGGTGACGGCCGCCTCGACGAGCGGCCGTCAGCGCGTCCGCGGCGGCGCCGTCGACGCGCGGACCTCCAGGCCGGGCGCCAGCCGGGTGGTCGTCCGCGTGCCGGCACCGGCACACAGGTCCAGCAGCCGCCGGACCGCCGTGGCGCCCGCCTCCTCGACCGGCACCCGCAACGCGGTGACCGGCGGATCCGTCACCCCGAGCGCACTGAGGTCGTCACCGGCCGCCACGCTCACGTCCGCCGGCACCCGCAGCCCGGCGGCGCGCAGCCCGTGCAGCAGCCCGAGGGTGAGGTAACTGTTGTACGCGAGCACCGCCGTCGCCCCGCCGGGCAGCTGCCCGGCGGCCGCTATGCCCGCGTCGAAGGTGGGCGGCAGCGGCCCCAGCACGTGCAGCCGGGCCCCGGCAGCGGCCGTCCGCTCGGCCAGCGCGGCACGGCGGCGGGTGTCCGCCCAGGAGCCGGGCGGGCCCGAGACGTACGCGATCTCCCGGTGCCCCAGCTCCAGCAGATGCCCGGCGAGGCGGTCGGCGCCCTCCTCGGCGTCCAGGACGACAGCGGGCAGCCGGCCGACCCGGCGGTCGACCAGGATCAGCGGCCGGTGCCGCGCCCGTTCCCGCAGGGCGGCGTCGGTGCCGACGGGCGCCACCATCACCACGCCGTCGGCCTGCTCCCCGAGCCGGCCGGCCAGCGCCGCCTCCCGCTCCGCGCTGTACTCGGACACGCTGATGAGCAGGTGCCCGTCGGCTTCTTCGGCAGCGCGCTGCGCGCCGAGCACGAGCGGCGAGAAGAAGGGGTTGGCGAGCGTCGGCACGATCAGGCCGATCATGCCCGTACGGCCCGTGGTCAGCGCGCGGGCGCTCCGGTTGGGCTGGAACCCCAGCCGCTCGGCGGCCGCCCGCACCTTCTCCCGCGACGCCTCGGTGACCATCTCGGGCCGGGTCAGCGCGCGCGAGGCGGTGGCCTTGGAGACCCCGGCCGCCCGCGCCACGTCCGCGAGTGTCGCCATGTCGCCCTCCACTCTCCGCACGCCCGGCGTCATCCTAGTGGAACCGGTTCCTGGAACCGGTTGCCCCGGTTGCTCCCCGCGACCTGCCGGTCATTCCTTCGGGACCGGGCCCGTGGAGCCGCGGACGACGAGTTGGGTGGGCAGTGGCAGCACCCGGGGCGTCTGCCGCTCGCCCGCGACGGCGCGTGTCAGCAGGTCGAGGCTGAGCGAGCCGGCCCGGTCCATCGGGACCGCGATGCTGGTGAGCGCCGGATGCGACACCGCGGCGAAGGGGATGTCGTCGACACCGATGACGCTCAGCTCCTCGGGCACCCGTACGCCCATGGCGCGGACTCCCGTGAGCACGCCGAGCGCCATCAGGTCGTTGTGGGTGATCACGGCGGACGCGCCGGAGGCGAGCACACCGGCGGCCGCGGCGGAGCCGCCGGCCACGGTCTCGGCCTGCCAGCCCAGCGACTCCAGCTCCATGCCGGCCCGTTCGGCCTGCGCGCGGACGAGCTCCACGCGCCGGGCGTTGGACCAGGAGTGCCGGGAGCCCTGTACGTAGGCGAGCCGGCGGTGGCCCAGCGCGACGAGGTGGTCGACGGCCTGGCGCAGCCCGTCCTCCGCGTCCGCCAGCACGCAGTCCGTCCCGGTGGTCTCGCGGTTGACCAGTACGGCCGGGGTGCGGCCGCACAGCGACACCACCTCGTCGGCGGGCAGCCGCGGCGAGCACACCACCAGGCCGTCGGCCTGCTCCCGCATACGCGTGAGCAGCGCCCGCTCGCGGTCCGGGTCGAAGTCGGTGTCGGCGAGAACGACCGTCTGCCCCCGTGACCAGCCCACGCCCTGGGCCGCCTTGACGAACGCGCCGAAGACCGGGTTGGCGATGTCCGGTACGACCACCGCGACGGTGGTCTCCGCGCGCCCGGCCGGCCCGGACGTCCGGGGCACGGTCGGCCGGTAACCCAGTTCCTGTGCGGCGGCCAGCACCTTGCGCAAGGTCTCCGGGCCCAGCCGCCCGGGTTCGCTGAACGCCCGGGACGCCGTGGAGAGCGCCACTTCGGCACGTCGGGCGACGTCGGTCAGGGTGGGCGACATGGCTGCCTTCCTCGCGGCGACGGCCGGCGAAGGACCGCCGCCTGTATCAGAGCTTGCGCAAACGTATCAACGCTTGCTGAGGCTTGCCGCCGCCCGCCACCGGCCGTCACCGCCCACCACCAGTCGCCACCGGTCTTCGCCGGTCTTGGCCGGTCTTGGCCGGACCTCATCGATCAACGCCGGTCGTCGCCGGTCGGGTCGCCGTCCCGGCGCGCTCACCGGAGTATTCGCTGTCGCCGTCCGGCGGATTACCGATAGGACTCCTTCATGGACTCTTCTTCCTCCGCCGCTTTCCCCCGTCAATTCGCCCGCACCCGCCGCTTCTCGCTCGGCGTGCCTCGGAACTTCACCCTCTCCCCCGACGGTCAGCGCGTCCTGTTCACCCGTACCGGCGGCGGCCGGGACCCGATAGGCCGGCTCTGGCTGCTGGCGGAGGACGGGGAACGGCTGCTCGTCGAGCCGACCGCGCTGGTGGGCGCCGGTGCCGAGGTGCCGGAGGAGGAGCGGCTGCGCCGGGAGCGGGCCCGCGAGCGCTCCGCCGGAGTGGTGTCGTACGCGACCGACAGCGCGGCCCGCCTCGCGGTCTTCGCGCTGGGCGGCGCGCTGTGGGCGGTGCGCACGGACGAGGGCAAGCCCTTCCCGGTCCCGGCGGCGGGCCCCGTCGTCGACCCGCGCCCCTCCCCCGACGGGCGCCACATCGCCTACGTAACGGGCCGTTCCTTGCACGTGGTGGCGGTACCGGGCGGCTCGGCCGGTGCGGACGCGGCGGGGCGGGAGGACCGGCGGCCGGCAGCGGGGCAGGACCGGCGGCTGGCGGCGGCCGAAGGGCCGGACATCAGCTATGGCCTCGCCGATTACACCGCGGCGGAGTCCATGGGCCGGCTGCGCGCCCACTGGTGGTCCCCGGACGGCGAGCGGCTGCTCGTCGCGCGGGTGGACACCACACCGGTCCAGCGCCGCTGGATCAGCGACCCGGCCCGCCCGGACCGGCCGCCGCGCGTGGTGCGCTACCCGGTGGCCGGCACGGCCAACGCCGACGTGACCCTGTGGGTGTACCGGCTGGACGGCAGCCGCACCGAGGTGGTGTGGGACCGGACGGCGTACGAGTACCTGGTCACCGCCGGCTGGGACGCGCACGGCCCGCTCCTCGGGGTGCAGTCCCGCGACCAGCGAACGCTGCGCACGCTCGCCGTCGACCCGGACACCGGCGCCACCTCGGTGCTCGACGAGCGGACCGACCCCGCGTGGGTGGAGCCGGTGCCCGGTACGCCGGTCAGGACCGCGTCCGGCGCGCTGGTGGTTACGTACGACGTGGCGGGCACCCGGCATCTCGCCGTCGGCGGCGAAACGGTCACGCCCGCCGGCCTCCAGGTGCGCGAGGTGCTCGGCACGGAGGGCGGCCGGGTCTTCTTCACCGCCTCCGACGACCCGAGGGAGACCCATGTGTGGTGTCACGATCCGGAGGAGGCGGAACCGGTGCGGCTGAGCGGCGGGCCGGGCACGCATGCGGCCGTGGTGCGTGGCGGCACGGCCGTCTTCCACGGGGTGACGCCGGACGGACCGTACGCGGAGGTCCGCCGGGCGGGCGGGACGACGGCAACGGCCTTCGCCACCGCCGCCTCCCCCGCCGTGACCGCCCTCGCCTGCCTGGTGGAGGCCCCGGCCGTCGCTCCGCGCCCGCGCCATCTCCTGCTCGGCGCACGGGAGTTGCGGGCCGCTCTGTACCTCCCGTCCTGGTACGAGCCGGGTACGGGGCCGCTGCCCGTACTGCTCGACCCCTACGCCGGGCCCGGGATGCAGATGGCGGTCGCGGCGCGCGGGTGGCCCACCCTCGTCTCGCAGTGGTTCGCCGAGCAGGGCTTCGCGGTGCTGGTCGCCGACGGGCGCGGCACACCGGGCCGCGGCCCCGCCTGGGAGAAGGAGATCCACGGCGACCAGCTGACGCCCGTCCTGGAGGACCAGGTGGACGCCCTGCACGCGGCCGCCGAGCAGGTGCCGGACCTCGACCTCACCCGGGTGGCGATCCGCGGCTGGTCCTTCAGCGGGTTCCTGGCCGCCGCCGCGGTGCTGCTCCGCCCGGAGGTCTTCCACGCGGCGGTGGCGGGCGCGGCACCCACCGACCAGCGGCTGTACGACACGTACTGGAAGGAGCGCTTCCTCGGCCATCCCGACAAGGAGCCGCAGAACTACGACCGGTCCTCGCTCACCGGCCGGGGCCACCTGCTGCGCCGCCCGCTGCTGCTGATCCACGGCCTGGCCGACGACAACGTCGCGCCCGCCAACATGCTGCGCTTCTCGGCCGAACTGCTCGCCGCCGGCCGCCCCCACACGGTGCTGCCCCTGCCGGGTGCGACCCACGCCCCCGCCGACGACCGGGTGAACGAGAACCTCCTCCTCTTCCAGCGCGACTTCCTCCGGGACGCGCTCGGCATCGGCACGGGCCCGGCGAGCGGGTGACACACCGTCCGAGGGCGGTCGGGCGCGTACGGTCCGCCCGAGGTGTGCGGGCCGTCCGTGCGGTCCGCTTGAGGCGATCGGGTGCGTACGGTCCGCCTGAGGCAGCCGGGTACGCGTCGGTGCGTACCCGGTCTGGCCGGAACGCCGCCGGAACCCGGCCGCCCGGTACGGGGTCCGCGCACCGCGCTTGAGCGGCGGTCGCGCGCCCTGAGAAGGTGCGGCGCGTGGAACTGCGCCATCTCTCCGGGTTCGTGGCCGTCGCCGAGGAATTGCACTTCGGCCGGGCGGCGGAACGCCTGCACATCGCCCAGTCCCCGCTCAGCCAGCAGATCCGACTGCTGGAACGGGACCTGGGCGCCGCCCTCTTCGAACGCACCACGCGCTCGGTCCGGCTGACCGCGGCCGGCCAGGCCCTGCTGGCACCGGCCCGCAGCCTCCTCGCCGACGCCTCCGCCGCGCGCCGCACGGTGCGGTCGGTCAGTCTGGGCGAGGCGGGCCGGGTGACGGTGGGGTACGCGGACGCCGGCGGCTACGCGGCGCTGCCCCCGCTGGCCCGCGCCGTCACCGCCGAATTCCCGGGCATCGAGCTGGCATTGCAGGGCCAGGTGCACTCCGGCGAGGCGCTCGACCGGATCGCCGACACCACCCTGGACCTGGGCTTCGTCCCGCTCCCCGTACGCCGCGGCATCCTCTCCCGCGTCGTCCGCGTCGAGCGGCTGGTGTGCGCGCTGCCGGACAGCCACCCGCTGGCCACGCGGGAGGCGGTCGACCTCGCCGAGCTGGCGGCGGAGCACTTCGTGACGTTACCTGCCGCGCGCGGCTCGGCCGTGCGGGACGCGGCGGTACACGCCTGCCGCGACGCCGGCTTCGCGCCGCGCATCGCCCAGGAAGCACCGGACTCCTACCACCTCCTCGGCCTGGTCGGGGCCGGGGTGGGCGTCGCGCTGGTCGTCGAGTCGGCCCGCCGCATCCGCCTGGAGCAGGTGGTCTTCCGCCCCTTGGCGGGCGAGGTCGCCCCGCTGCCGATCGCCCTCGCCTGGCATGCGGACAACGAGTCGACGGCCCTGCACAACGTACTGAAGGTCGCGGAACGGATACTCCCCACGCCTGCGGAGTACGCACCGTAGGCCGGGCAGGCCCGCCTTTTCCTTCTTTCCTTTCCTGCTTTCCTTGTGCTTCCCCCGTGATTCCTTGTGTGTCTTGTGTGTCCTTGTGTGTCCTTGTGCCGACGGTCGATGCTCCTCCGCTCGAAACACCCGGTCGGCCGAGCCGCTGAACACCGGAGGCTCGCGGTCCGTATGGAACCTTCGCAAGAGCCAGTGGACACCCGCACGGGACCGGTACACCACCGGTCCTCAGGATCCGTCCCGGCTCCCGACCGGGACCGGGGCCTGTGGAGGCACCATGAGTTCACCATCACCGGACCGTGCCGGATCGCCGGAGAGCGCCGAGTCGCCGGAGAACGCCGAATCGGCCGGCCACGCCGGGGCGCCCGACGATGCCGGACCGACGGCGCGTCCCGGCAGCGCCCGGCGCACGTTCGTGGCGGCGGCCGGTGCCGCGGGGCTGACCGCGGCGCTCGCGGCGTGCGGGAACGACAGCGGGGGCGGTGGGGGCGGGGGCGGCAACTACGGCTCGTCATCGCCGTCGGCCGGCGCTTCGGCGTCGTCCGAGGGCAGCGGCCCGAGCCGCGGCGGGGGGAAGGCACTGGCCAAGACCTCGGAGATCCCCTCCGGCGGCGGCAAGATCTTCAAGGCGCAGAAGATCGTGGTGACCCAGCCCTCCGAGGGCGACTTCAAGGCCTTCTCCGCGGTCTGCACCCACGCGGGCTGCCTGGTCGGCAAGGTCGGCGGCGGTACGATCGACTGCCCCTGCCACGGCAGCAAGTACGCCATCGCGGACGGCAGCGTGCGGCACGGCCCGGCGACCAAGGGCCTGCCCTCCGTACCGCTGAAGGTCAGCGGCGGCGAGATCGAACTGGCCTGAGGCCATGGAACCGGCCTCAAGCCACCGCCGCCGCGCACCCCTGTCCCCTACCCCCTGTCCCTGCCTCACTGCTCCCGGCGCGGCCGCTTCCAGCAGGTGAGCACCGCGTCCGTGGAGGTGACGGTGGCGACGAGCGCGAGGGTGTTGCGCACCATGGCCGGGGTGTATTCGGCGGGTACCCCGGCGATGGCATCGGCCGGCACCACCGCCGTGTAGCCGAGGTTGACCGCGTCGAAGACCGCGTTGGGTATCGCGACGTTCGCCGAGACACCGACGATCACGATGTTGCGGACGCCGAGATTGCGCAGCAGCGCGTCCACGTCCGTACCGGCGATCGGCGACAGCCCGTGCAGCCGGCGCACGATCAGGTCCTCCTCGGCCACCGGTACCGGGTCGGCTATCCGCACCGCGTCCGACCCGGTGATCTGCTGTACGGGCAGCCGCCCGGCGGCGTGGAAGAGGCGGGCGTTGTGACTGGCGCCGCGGCCGTCGGGCCGGCGTTCGGCGACCGCGTGCAGCACCTGCACACCGGCCTCGTGCGCGGCGTCGGCCAGCCGGGCCACCTGGGCGAGCGCGCCGGTGGTGCGCGCCGCCTCGGCCAGTTCGGGCAGTGCGCTCTCCGGTCCGACGACGCCGTTCTGGCACTCGACGGTGAGCAGCGCGGTGGTCGCGGGGTCGAGCTGCTCCACCAGATGAGCGGCCTGGTGTACCTGTGCTTCCGTGGCCATGCGGGGTGCCTCCTGGGGGCGGACGGTCGGGCCCGGGGGTCCATTGCGTTCGCTGAGCCGAGGGCCCATGATTCCTGACACTTGGTCAGACGGCCAGGGCCCGCCGCCGGCCGGTCGGATCGGGGCCGGCGCGGACACGGCACGTACGGCACACCGGAGGTGGCGGCAGATGGCGACAGCGGCGGGGCAGCGCAGAGGACGCCGGATCATGATGAGCCCGGAGGAGCTGGACACCTTCCTGACCCGGCAGCGGACCTGCCGGATCGCCACGGTCGGCCCGGACGGCGCACCGCATGTCGGCGC
This sequence comes from Streptomyces sp. NPDC050806, assembly GCF_055586425.1. NCBI lineage: Bacteria > Bacillati > Actinomycetota > Actinomycetes > Kitasatosporales > Streptomycetaceae > Streptomyces > Streptomyces sp. NPDC050806. Next base: position 167,998 of record NZ_JBVJIF010000013.1, read on the forward strand.
GCTGTGGTTCGTATGGGACGGCACGTCGCTGTGGCTGTACTCGCTGACCCGCAGCAAGCGCTGGGCGCAGCTCGTGAAGGACCCGCGCACGGCGGTCGTGGTCGACGACGGCCACGAGTACGGCGAGCTGCGCGGCGCCGAACTGTCGGGCAGCGTGGTGTTCGTCGGCGAAGCACCGCGCCACGGCGAGTCCTGCCCGGAACTGGATGAGCCCGAGCGGCTCTTCGCGGCGAAGTACTTCGGCATGGAGACGATGCCGTCCGACGGCCGCCACGCCTGGGTCCGCCTCACCCCGGACGCGGTGGCATCGTGGGACTTCCGCAAGATCCCGGGCTGAGGAGCAGGAGTTCACTGCACGTCGTGCACGTTCTGCACGTCGCGCACGTCCTGCACGTCCCGTACGTCCTGCGCACCCGCCGCGTCGTCCCCGTCCTCCGGTGTCCAGGTCAGTAGCCGTACCTCGGCGACCGTACGGAGGTGCCGGCGCATGGCCGTCGCCGCGCTCCTCGGATTGCCGTCCCTGATGGCCTCCAGGATCCGGCGGTGCTGGGCGAGCGAGCGCTTGGGGCGGCCGGGCTGGCGCAGCGATTCGTTTCGGCTCTCGGTGATCTGCTCGGCGATGGCGCGCATGAACTCGGCGAGCAGCGTGCTGTGCGCGGCCGCGGTGACGGCGGCGTGAAAGCGGCGGTCGCCCTCCACGCCCGGCCCGCCGTCCGCGACCTCCTGCGTCATGTGCGCGAGGGCGTCGTCGAGCGCTTCGAGGTCGGCGTCCGTGCGGCGGCGGGCGGCCAGTTCGGCGAGCTTGGTCTCCATGGCCTCGCGCGCCTCCAGCACGTCCGGCAGCCGGCGGCGGCGCTCGACCAGCCGCTCGACGGGCTCGGCAGCGTCCAGGGTGCCACGCACGAGATAGGTGCCGCCGCCGTGCCGGACCTCGACCAGGCCCTGCACCTCCAGCACCACGATGGCCTGCTTCACCGACGCGCGGCTGACCCCGAGCCGCTGGGCCAGTTCGCGCTCCGGGGGCAGGCGGTCGCCCGCGCCCAGCCCGCTTTCGGCTGCGTACTGACGCAGTCTCTCGACCACCTGCTCGTAGAGCCGTGGCCTGGTCATCGGCCGCAGTGCCTCGGACATCCGGTCGCCCCCTCGGTTCGTTCGCCGTGCCAAGAGTATTGACGCACGTCGTCTTTGACCATCAAAGTGGCTCAGCCAATTGGCCATTGATCCAGTGCCCCGCCGGGTGTCTCTCGCGTCCCCGTCGGGCCGTCATTCCTGCCCCTGCCATGTCTCTATCCCTGCCATGTCCCTTTCCTAGCCATGTCCCTGCCCTGCCCCTGCCCCACTTTTCCCCAGCCGGTCAGGCCGCTCAGGCCGCTCGGACCGGCCATGAACGGAGCCGCAGATGTCGCCCGAAGTGATCTCGATCCTCGTGCTCGCAGTGGTCTTCGTACTGGCCACCACCCGGTCGATCAACATGGGCGCGCTGGCGTTCGCCGCCGCGTTCGGCGTGGGCACGCTGGTCGCCGGGATGAGCGCGGACGACATCTTCGCCGGCTTCCCCGGCGACCTGTTCGTGGTCCTGGTCGGCGTGACGTACCTCTTCGCCATCGCCCGCGCCAACGGCACCACCGACTGGCTGGTGCACGCCTCGGTGCGGCTGGTCGGCGGCCGGGTCGCGCTCATCCCGTGGGTGATGTTCGCGGTCACCGGCGCGCTCACCGCGATCGGCGCGGTCAGCCCGGCGGCGGTGGCGATCGTCGCTCCGCTCGCGCTCGGCTTCGCGGCGCAGTACGGCATCAGTCCGCTGCTGATGGGTGCGCTGGTGGTGCACGGCGCACAGGCCGGCGGGTTCTCGCCGATCAGCATCTACGGGTCGACCGTCAACGGCATCGTCGCGCGCGAGCACCTTCCCGGCAGCCCGCTCGCACTCTTCGCCGCCAGCCTGGTCGTCAACCTCGTCATCGCGGCGGCCCTCTTCGTCGCTCTGGGCGGGCTCCGCCTCCCCCGGACGGGTGGCGGCGAACGGACCGCGAACACCACGCTCACGGGTGCCGACAACCGTACGGAAAGCACCACGCTCACGGGTGGCCGGAGCGGCATGGAAACCACCACGCGAACGGGTGGCGGAGGCGGTACGGCGGTGGGCGACGCACCGAGTGACGGCGACCGTACGGCGCTGGACGACTCACCGGATGACGGCGACCGTACTGCGCTGGACGACGCGCCGAAGGAGAGCGGCGGCCTCGCGACGGACACCAAACCAACGGGTGGCGCGGACGGTGCGCCTGTCGGTGCCCTCTCCCTCACACCGGCTCGCTTCACCACCCTCCTCGCCCTGCTGACACTGGTCGTGGCGGTCCTCGTCCTGGATCTGGACGCCGGCCTGACCGCGATCACCCTCGCCGTCGTCCTCAGCGCCGTATGGCCGCAGGACAGCAAGGCCGCGGTGTCGGAGATCACCTGGCCCACCGTGCTGCTGATCTGCGGTGTCCTCACCTACGTCGGTGTCCTGGACGAGATGGGCACCATCACCTGGGCGGGCCACGCCGTCGGTGGTATCGGCATACCCCTGCTGGCCGCGCTGCTGTTGTGTTACATCGGCGCGCTGGTCTCCGCGTTCGCCTCCTCCGTCGGCATCATCGGGGCGCTGATCCCACTGGCCGTACCGTTCCTGGCACAGGGCTCGATCGGGGCGGTCGGGATGGTCGCGGCGCTCGCGGTCTCCGCCACCGTCGTCGACGTGAGTCCGTTCTCCACGAACGGCGCACTGGTGCTGGCGAACGCCAAGAATGTCGACCGGGACGGTTTCTTCCGGCAGTTGATGGTGTACGGAGCCCTCGTGGTCGTGGCCGTACCGGCGCTGGTCTGGCTCGCGCTGGTGGTACCTGGCTTCGGCTGACGCCGAGGTGCCACCGACCGACGCGGACCCGACCGGTCACGTGCCACTCATCACACAACGGCGATCACCTGCCGGTGATCACACACGGGTGATGACGTACCAGTGATCACGTACCGGTCATCGTCCTCGGGTGTCCCGGGCAGGGATCACCCGCCACGGTTCCACAGGGACCTCGGGTATCCAGGAATGGGTACCCGCACAGCAAGAGAACGAAGGAGTTTCGGTGAACGAGCTTTTCCCGGCGCTGCGTACGGCGTCCTCCCGTACCGCACTGCGTTTCCAGGACCGCGCGCTGACCTACGGACAGCTCGCCGCGTCCGCAGGCACGCTCGCGGCGCGGATCGGCGCCGAGCGGCGGGTGGCGGTGTGGGCAACGCCCACGATGGAGACCTCGGTCGCCGTGGTCGCGGCGCTGCTCGCCGGGATCCCGGCCGTACCGGTCAACCCCAAGATCGGCGAGAGCGAGCTGGCGCACATCGTCTCCGACAGCGCGCCCACGCTCGTCCTGGCCGAACCGGACGCCGAACTCCCCGGCCCGCTCGCCGCACTGCCCCGCATCGACGTCGATCCGTACGAGGGGACCGAATCGGGCGCGACAGCCGAGGGAAGCGAACCCGGTACGGCGACCGGAGCGGCAGGCGGCGCGGCGGGCGGGGCGGTCGAGCTGCCCCCGGAGCCGGGTGCCGAGGCTCCCGCCGTCATCGTGTACACCTCCGGCACGACGGGCCGCCCCAAGGGCGTGGTCATCCCCCGGCGTGCCATCGCGTCCACGCTCGACGCACTGGAGGAGGCGTGGCAGTGGACCGCTGACGACGTACTCGTCCACGGCCTGCCGCTGTTCCACGTACACGGCCTGATCCTGGGCATCCTCGGCCCGCTTCGCCGCGGCGGCACCGTGCACCACCTCGGCCGCTTCTCCACCGAGGGCGTGGCCCGCGAACTGGCCGGCGTCGGCACGATGCTGTTCGGCGTGCCGACGATGTACCACCGGCTGGCCGCCGAGGCGGGTGACAACCCGGCGCTCGCCAAGGCGCTGGGCGGTGCGCGGCTGCTGGTCTCCGGCTCGGCCGCGCTGCCGCTGACGGACCACCAGAAGATCACGGCGGCGACCGGCGCACGCGTCGTCGAGCGGTACGGCATGACCGAGACCCTGATGAACACCGCCGTCCGGGCCGACGACACCGCCGCGCCGGGAACGGTCGGCGTGCCGCTGCCGGGCGTGCACGCACGGCTGGTCGAGGAGTCCGGCACGGTCATCGAGGAGAGCGACGGCGAGACGGTCGGCGAGATCCAGGTACGCGGCCCGAACCTCTTCGTGGAGTACCTGAACCGGCCGGACGCGACGGCCGAGGCGTTCGACGGCGGCTGGTTCCGTACGGGTGACATGGCCACCCGGGACGCGGGCGGGCGGTACCGGATCGTCGGCCGCAAGGCCACCGACCTCATCAAGAGCGGCGGCTACAAGATCGGCGCGGGCGAGATCGAGAACTCGCTGCTGGAACACCCCGGCGTCGCCGAAGCCGCGGTCACCGGCGAACCGGACGAGGACCTCGGCGAGCGCATCGTGGCCTGGATCGTCCCCGACACGGACGAGAACGGCGGCGCGGCACCGACGGCCCAGGAGCTCATCGACCACGTCGCCGCCCAGCTCGCGCCCCACAAGCGCCCCCGCATCGTCCACTTCCTCGACGCCCTCCCGCGCAACGACATGGGCAAGATCCTCAAGCGGGGCCTCCATGCGTAACCAGACGAACGGTGCGGGGTCGGAGTCGGGGTCGGTACGTGCGGGCCTGGGGGCTTCGGGTCCCGCCAACGGGCCGCTTCCGGGCGGGGCGCCGGATGCCGAGGGTGCGCCCTCGGCCCGGCTCTCCGCGCGGGAGGTGCTGGCCCGCCTGACGGACGAGGGAACCTTCCGACCCTTCCCCGGCTCGGAGCCCGTCGTACGGGAACCGGGGCCGACCGGCTCGGAACCGGAGCCGAAGCCGGAGCCGACCGACAGGGACAAGTGCCGGGGACCTGCCGACCCGACGGCAAAGCCGTCCGGCATGGCGAAACCGTCGGGCCTGACGAAGCCGTCCGGCCTGGCGAAACCGTCCGGGCTCGGGGCCGGTCCCGCCCTCCCGACGGCGGATCATTCCGCCCCGTCGTCGGCCCCCACCCCGGCTCGGCCGGCCCACGGCCCGCCCGAGCCGGCGCCCCCACCGCAGGAACCGGCGGGCGCGCAGCCCTCCCAGGAAGCCGCATCAGCGCAGCCCCCGTCGCGACAGCCCGCATCGGCGCAGTCCACTTCCGCGGGACCGGCACAGCACGCGTCCTCGGAATCGGCACAGCCCACTTCCTCGGAATCGGAGCACGCCCCGGCAGTCGACGACGGTCCCCTCGGCTGGGACGGTTACGGCGCCGCGCGGGCCCGTGCCACCGAGACGACCGGGGAACGCGAGTCCGTCGTCTGCGGCACCGCCGACTTCGGCGGCACCCCCGCCGTCGTCATCTCCTTCGAGTTCCGCTACCTCGGCGGCTCCCTCGGCCGGCACACCGGCGACCGCCTGGAAGCCGCATACACCCGGGCCCGCGAACTCCGCCTCCCGGTCGTCTCCCTGATCGCCACCGGCGGCAGCCGCATGCAGGAGGGCATGCTCGCCCTCACCCAGCTCCAGCGCATCGCCGGACAGTCCGCGCTCACGCGCGCCGCCGGTCTCCCGCAGCTCGCGGTCCTGCGCGATCCGACGACCGGCGGCGGCTGGGCGACGCTCGGCGCCGGCGCCGACGTCATCCTCGCGCTGCCGGGCGCACAGGTCGGCTTCGCCGGCTCCCGCGTACGTCCCGCCGACGCCGACCCGTCCGCGTACACCGCCGAAGGCCAGCTGGCCACGGGCCACATCGACGCGGTCGTACCGCCCGAGCGACTGCGGGCCACCCTCGCCCGCTGGCTGCGGCTGCTGACCACCTCGGACGAGGAAGCGGCACCGGTACCGACCGCGCAGGGCGCAGGCGACCTGCCGGAATCGGGCTGGAGCGCGGTGCAGCGGACCCGCGCCCCCGCACGCCCGCACGCCGACGCGTACCTGGACACGTACTTCGACTGGCGTGAGGAGATCAGCGGGGACCGCTGCGGAGGCGTGGACGACGGCATGCGCTGCGGGTTCGGCCACCGGGCCGGCCGTACGGTGGCGTACGCGGCACAGTGCGGTACGGCCACCCGCCCGGCCGGCTTCCGCACCGCGGCCCGCCTCGTACGCCTCGCCGACCGGCTCGGCATCCCCGTCCTCACCCTGGTGGACACTCCGGGTGCGGCCAACGACGCGGCGGCCGAACGGTCCGGCGCCGGCGCCGCCATCGCGGACCTCTTCACGGCGATGGCCGAAGCGCGCACTCCGTTGACCTCGCTGCTCATCGGCGAGGGCGGCTCGGGCGGCGCGCTCGCGCTGGCCGCGCCGGGCCGCCTGTGGGCGACCCCGGACAGCTACTTCTCCGTCATCGCCCCGGAGTTGGCCACCGCCATCCTCAAACGCACCCCCTCCGACGTCCCCCGAACCGCCGACCAGCTCCACTTACGGCCTCAGGACCTGATGTCCCTCGGCCTCATCCGCGGCATCGTCCCAGCCAACTGACCCACCCCCGCCCCAACCAGCTACCAGGCCCCTGCTCCCTGCTCCCTGTCACCACCCCGGCACCCTGCCGGCGACGGTGCAAGGGGCAGGGGACCAGGGGGCGGGCCGGGCCCAGGCGAACGGGCGAGAGCTGCTGGCAGACAGCCCCCCCGACGCCCTTCTCACCATCTCCTCCTCGCCCCTCGCCCCCTGTCACCACCTCCCCCTCACACCTCCAGCGCTCGCCCCACCTCGCGCAGGGCCCCGACCGCCGCACGGATCGACGGGCGCCGGTCCGCGTCGGCGCGCCAGATCGCGTACACGTGCCGCCGCATCGGATGCCGTACGGGCACCACGCTCACGCCCTCCGGAACCGGCCCCCTCCCGAGCCGCGGCGCCACCGCCACCCCCAGCCCCCGGGCGATCAGCGCGAGCTGCGTGCCGTGCTCCTCTGCCATGTGCGCGATCCGCGGCTCGATCCCCTTGCTGCGCAGCGTGGACATCAGCCAGTCGTGGCAGAACTCCCCCTGCGGCCACGAGATCCACGCGTCGTCCGCGAAGTCCTCCAGCTCCACCGTCCGCCGCCCCGCCAGCCGGTGGTCCGACGGCATGGCGACGTCCGCCGGGTCGTCCAGCAGCGGGGCCTTGGCCAGCCCCTCCGGCAGCGACAACGGCCGGTTGTACCAGTCCAGTACGACACCCAGGTCGATGTCGCCCCGTACCACCGCCCGCACCGAGTCGCCCGGCTCCATCTCCCACAGTCGCGCCCGCAACTGCGGATGTTCGACGAGCAGCGTGGCAAGGGCGTCCGGGAACAGTCCGCGTGCCGCCGTGGGAAAGGCCCCCATCCGCAGCTCGCCCACCGCCTGCCCACGGTGCGCCTCCAGCTCGGCCTCGGCCAGCTCGACCTGCGAGAGGATGCGCGCCGCGTGACCGGCGAGCAGCCGCCCCGCGTCGGTCAGGCGCACTCCCCGCCCGTTCTTGGCCAGCAGCTGCTGCCCCGTCTCCCGCTCCAGCTTGGCCAGTTGCTGCGAGACGGCGGAGGTGGTGACATGCAGCCCCTCGGCCGCCGCGCGCACCGAACCGTGCCGCGCCACTGCGCTGAGCGTCCGCAGCCTCTCCATGTTCAACATATAAGCAATGCTACGCGGTAGCGCTCACGAAAACTCACTTGTGCTACGCGATAGCCGCACGCGATCGTTGACGCCATGAGCACCGCCCCCTCCTCCTCGTCACCCCACCCTGCTTCCGCACAAGCCCCCGGCCCCCTCTCCACTGCACCCGCCCCCGGCGTCGAGCCCGGCAAAGGCGGAAGCACCCCGGCGCGGACATCTCGCCGCGCTACGCCCCGTTCCGCGCTCGACTGGCGCATCCGGTTCGCCGTACTGGCGCTGATCTGGGGCTTCAGCTTCCTGTTCATCAAGGTCGGAACCCAGGGATACGCTCCGCTCCAGGTCACATTCGGCCGCATGATCTTCGGAACGGCCGTACTCGCCGCCGTACTCGTCGCCAAGCGGGAGCGACTGCCACGAGGCCGGCGCACCTGGGCTCACCTGGCAGTGTCCGCCCTGTTCCTCAACGCGTTGCCCTTCTCGCTCTTCGCGTACTCCGAGCTGACCATCCCCTCCACTCTGGCCGGCATCTGCAACGCCACCTCCCCGCTGTGGGGCATGGCCCTCTCCGTCGTAGCACTGTCCGAGGACCGCCCCACTCGGCGCCGCGTCGCGGGTCTGGGCCTCGGCTTCCTCGGCGTACTGACCGTCCTCGGTGCCTGGCAGGGCTTCTCCGGTACCGACCCTCTGGGCACGCTCATGGCCCTGGGCGCCTCGCTCTGCTACCCGATCGGCTGGATCTACGTCCGCCGCACCCTCGCGGGCTCCAAGAACTCCAGCCTCTCCATGTCCAGCGCCCAGCTGCTGCTCGCCACGCTGCAACTGGCCGTGGTGACACCGCTCTTCACCACGCTCCCCACCTCGTTCCCCGTCGTCCCCCTGTTCTCGATCATCGCTCTCGGCGCCCTCGGCACCGGCTTCGCCTTCCTCCTCCAGTACGGCCTGGTGGCCGAGGTCGGCCCCACCACCGCGCAGATGGTCACGTACTTCATCCCGGTCATCGCCACCGTCGCCGGCGTCGCCGTCCTGGGCGAACACCTCGGCTGGAACACCCCGGTAGGCGCCCTGATCGTCCTGGCCGGCGCCGCCCTCACCCAGAGCCGCCCCCGCCCCTCCCGCTCCTGAACTCCCCGTCCCCCTTCCTGCGTTTCCCCAGCCGGGCCCAGGCCGTCGCGCCCGGGCCCCGCACACCGCCGAGCGGTCAGACGCACCGAGGCGGTTAGACGCACTGAAGCAGCCAGACGCACTGAAGCGGGGTCGGGCGTACCGCAGCGGTCGGGCGTACCGCAGCGGTCAGACGTACCGACGGGCCTCCCCCGGCAGGCAGGCCGTGGCCACGGCCGTGGCGAGCGGTTCGATGTCCTCGTGGGAGAGGCTGGACACCGTGATCCGTATGCCGGGCGGCGAATCCATCCGGAACCGGGCTCCGGGAGCCACCGCCCAGCCGGCGTGCAGCAGCCGTGACACCGCATCCGTCTCGTCCGGGACCGGCACCCACACGTTCATCCCGCTCCGGCCGTGCGCCTCGACACCCCGCTCGGCCAAGGCCCGTATCAGTTCGTCGCGGCGACGCCCATAGGACTCGGCGACCTCGACCGGATCCACGGCCTCCGTCCGCCAGAGGTGGACCACCGTGTCCTGCAGCAGATGGCTCACCCAGCCGGGACCGAGCCGCTGCCGTCCGCCCAGCCGGTCCACCGTGACCGTGTCGCCGGTGACGACCGCCAGCCGCAGGTCGGGGCCGTACGCCTTGGCCGTCGACCGGATCAGCACCCAGTGGTCCGTCACCCCCGCCAGGGGTTGCAGCGGAACGTCGACGATCTGGTGACTGTGGTCGTCCTCGACCAGCAGAACCGTCGGGTACTCGGCCAGCAGCGACCGGAGCTCCTCGGCGCGCGTCGCCCCCACCGCCGCGCCGGTCGGATTCTGCGCCCGGTCCGTGACGATCGCCGCCCGCACGCCGAGCGCCAGCGCACGCTCCAGCTCCGTCGGCAGCGGCCCGTCCTGGTCCACGCCGACCGGAACGGGGCGCAGACCCAACGCGGGGATGAGATCCAGCAGGCTCCCCCACCCCGGGTCCTCGACCGCCACCGCATCGCCGGGGCGGAGGTGCGCGGCGAGGACCCGCTCGATGGCGTCGAGCGAGCCGGAGGTGAGGGCGACCGGGCCGGCCGGCACCCCGTCGGCGTCGAACGCGGCTCGCGCCCGTCCGGCCAACTCCTCATCCACCAACGGAGCGCCGTACAGCGTCGGGCGGACGGCGGCGCGATCGGCCGCGGCGGCGAGCGCCGGACCCAGCGCCGGAAGCAGCTCGGGGTCGGGATTGCCGTCGGACACATTGCGTACGCCCGGTGGAACGTCGACCCGCAGCGCCTCGCGTGGCGTACTGGTCGGGCGCGACCGGACGCGGGTGCCGCGGCGTCCGGCGGTTTCGACCACTCCTCGGTCACGCAGCGTCCGGTACGCGGACGCGACCGTGTTGGGATTCACCTCGAGGTAGACAGCCAACTCCCGCATGGGTGGGAGGACTTCACCTGGTTGGAGCTCGCCCGCACCGATGGCTCGCTCGACGCTGGCGGCAATATCCGATGCGCGCCGCCCTTCGATCCGATACTCTCCTAGCACAAACATGATTATGCACTAGTGCAATGGAGTTGGCAACATGCCCGAGCCCGCATCCACCACAACGGCCGAAGCCGGCGCAGCGTCCCCCGCCACCTACGCTCCGGGCGAGCGCACGGTCCCGACCCGGTCCGCCGACCGTGCCGCGTACGACCACGACACCGTGCACTCGATCCTCGACGCCGGATACGTCTGCCACCTCGGCTTCGTCCGCGACGGCGCTCCGGTCGTGCTCCCCACGCTCTACGGCAGGGTCGGCGACCGCCTCTACCTCCACGGATCCACCGGCTCACGGCCGCTGCGGATGGCCGGCGGAACGGACCCCGGCCTGGCAGTGTGCGTGACCGTCACCCACGTCGACGGCCTGGTCCTCGCCCGCTCCGCCTTCCACCACTCCATCAACTACCGCAGCGTCGTGGTCCACGGCACCGCCCACCAGGTCACCGACCCGGAAGAAAAGACGGCAGCGCTCGACGCGCTGGTGGATCACGTCCTGCCCGGCCGCGCCGCCGACTCCCGCCCCGGCAACACCAAGGAGCTCGCCGCCACGGCCGTCATCCGGCTCGACCTGACGGAGGTATCCGCCAAGATCCGTACCGGCGGACCGAACGACGAGCCCGAAGATCTCTCACTCCCCCACTGGAGCGGGGTCGTCCCGGTGGCTCCGACATACGGCCCGCTCATACCGTCCGACGACCTGGCCCCTGGCACGGCCGTCCCCGCCTACCTCCAGAACCTCTGAGACCGGCCACCCCCATCCACCCCGGGGCGCGCCTTCCGACGACGCGAGGGGCAAGGAGTAAAGGGCCAGGAGCCTTGAGAAGTACCGGGCTACGCCCTTACGTACCGGTCGACCCGGCCGGCATCGCTGTCTCCGCGCGCGTGTCATCACCGGTGCGCGAGGCCACGTCCCGGGGCGGCTTGGGCGTACTGGACTGTGCGATGAACGCGCCGGTGAGTACCACCGCGCCGCCGATGAGCTGCGGCGCGGACAGGTGCTCACCGAGCAGCACCCAGGCCAGTACGGTCGCGATCACCGCCTCTAGGCACGCGACGACACCCGCGACCTGGGGCGACAGCCGTCGGACGGAGATCACGCCGGTGAGGTAGGCGAGCACTGTCGCCAGCAGCACGAGCCAGGCGAGCAGCAGTACGGCCGGTACGGTCGCGCCGTCCATGTCGGCGCTGCCCGCGAGCACCGACCAGTCCATGTTCCAGGGCCGCGCCACCACGGTCAGAAGGAGCGCGCCGAAGAGCAGCCCGTACGCGATCACGCCGAGCGGATGGGCACCGCCCTCTTCGTCACCGCCATGATCGGAAAGGACGAAGTACCCCACCTGACAGCAGGCCGCGCCGAGCGCGAGCGCCAGCCCGAGCACGTCGAAGCTCAGCCCCGCCCACACCTCGACGACGCAGGCCAGACCGCCGACGGCGAGGACGGCCCCAGCCGCGGCGGCGCGGCTGACGGGGCGACGCTGGACGAATCGCACCCAGCCGAGGACGAGCGCGGGGGCGAGGTACTCGATGAGCAGCGCGACGCCCACCGGAATGCGGGACAGCGCGGCGAAGTAGCAGGCCTGGACGCCCGCAACGGCGAGCAGCCCGAAACCCATGAGCAGTGCGGGGCGGCGGAACAGCAGGGCACGGTGGCGCCAGGCGACCGGCAGCATCACGAGGGCCGCACCCGCGCTCCGCAGCCAGGTGACGTGCAGCGGTTCCAGGCCGGCCGCGATCAGCGGTTTCGCGGCCACACCCGACCCCCCGAAGGCCAGTGCCGAGAGGAGAGCGAGACCGAGCCCGAACCCTCTCGACCGGCCACGCCGGCTCACTTCCGTCCCCGAAGTCTCGCGCATCCGGCCATCATGACAGGGGAGGTCAGCAGCTTCACCACCGAGACCCCTGTCACGGCAGGGGCAGGGGCAGGGAGAGAACTCACGGCTTGCTGCTGCAGGCGTGCCGTCACATGTGAGGCCCCAAGGATCTAAAACTCTTCCGCCACCGCTTCCTGCGTCTGCCGGTCGAGCCGCACCGCAAGGAGCACCGTGTCGACGGAGGCGCGGCGCAGCACTTCGACGGCCCGGCACTCGGAGTCGTCGACGAGTGCGGCCAGGAGATCGAGACACCCGGCATGCATGGCGTAGCGGGCGTGCGCACGGTCCAGCGCGCCGTCCATGGCGGCCGCCGCGGCCGGCGACCAGCCCGGAACCCCGCCCTCGGCCACCATCGGCACGGCCCCGGAGTCCTCCACGGTGCCGTGCCACTGCAGGCCGTAACCGATACTGCGCTGCACGAGATAGCCCAGCAGCCGTGCCGTCCGGTCCCCTTCGGGATCGACCACCTCGCGCACGGCGGGGTCGGATTCGAGGAGACCGTGCAGCAGGTGGGCAGTGTCCACCTGCCGGTCGCCATCACGCGTGGCCCGCCTGCGGGCAGCTGAGAGCACCGACGCGAGCTCGACAGTCAGACAAGCGTCGAGATCCTCCGGGGACGGACCCGCTCCGCTGTTGTACGCAGTACGGTTTTGCACGTACCCCACCCCACCAGCCTCTTGCTACCAGAACATCCCCGGGAGGGAGCATTTGCGCATCCCACCATGGTTGGGCACCGGGTAAGGAAATCTCATCCCTACGGAGGATATGCCCGGCACGTGCGCGGGCGCCCAGGGATGCGTACGCACCCTCGTACCCCGCCGGTGCGCGCCGAGCAATACCTGACGGCCCATCAGCCTTGAACCTTGCGCCACCAGCGGCTACCTTCCGCGGCACCACCGGAGTGAAGGCTCGGCCGGACGCACAGTCACCGAGCTCTCGCCAGGATCATCGCCGACGAGGACGACCCACCGGGCCGTCACCAAGGGGTGCCCACATGGCCGACGTCACCGCCCAGGCCCGCATCGCAGCACCAGCGGAAGAGATATGGCGCCACGTGACCGACTTCGACGCCTACGGCCGGTGGAACGCCACCCACACCGGCTTCCCCGAAGGAGGCCCGGCGACGCTGGAGCCCGGAGCCACCTACGCGGAGAACATGAAGCTCATGGGCTTCCCCGCCGAGGTGAGCTGGACCGTACGCGCCGTGGAACCCGCGCGCTTGCTCGACATCGAGGGCAAGGGACCGATGGGCGTCAGCCTCCGCATGCGGTACGCCCTCGCACCGGCCGGCACGGAGGAACTCGCGCCGGCCGGCACGGAGGAAGGGGAGGGATCCGCGGCCGAGGCGACGACCGTCCGGATCGACGGGTCGTTCACCGGCGCTGCTGTGTCATTGATGGCCGGCAAGCTCAAGGACTCGGCGAAGTCGGCACTCGACGAGTCGCTCGACAGGCTCGCGGGGCTCGTCGCCTGACCGGCCGAGCCGCCGAACGGCCGGATGTGCCGGCCAACTGAGCAGACGTGCCGGCTGAGCACCCGAGCCGACCGAGCACACGAGGGCCGCGGTCGGACATCGTCACGACCACGGCCCTCGCTTCCACCACGGTCCGACCGGCTCACTCATCCTCGGCGAGGATCAGGTAGAGATCCTTCCGTGCCCGGTTGACCACGGCGATCGCCTTCTCGCGCTGCTCCGGCGTACCGGTCGCCCACACCTGCCGAAAGGCTTCGACGAGGCCGCCGCCGGCCTTGCGGATCTCGCTCATCGCCTCCCAGTCGACGCCACGACCGGCGTCCTCCCAGGGGGCGTCCGAGCCGTTCTCCGCTTCCGTACAACCCTCGTCGGTGAGCTCGAACAGCTTCTTGCCGCCCTCGCTCCGGCTGGCGATCAGGCCCTCGTCCTCCAGCAGTTGCAGAGTCGGGTAGACCGAGCCGGGGCTCGGCTTCCACGCGCCGCCGCTGCGCTCGGCGATCTCCTGGATCATCTCGTAACCGTGCATGGGGCGGTCCTTGAGCAGCGCCAGGATCGAAGCGCGTACATCACCGCGCCGCGCACGGCCCCGCGGACCTCCTCGGCCTCGGCCACCGCCGAACGGAGGCCCGCCGAAGGGCGGCCCGAACGGCCCGAAGGCGGCGCGCCGCCCCTCGTACTCACCCCGGCCGCCACCTCGACGTCCGGAGTGCCAGTGTTCATGTCCATGTGCTCGCATCGTCGCGTCACTCCTATCGTTGATCTGTCGCGATGCTTCAACGATATATCGGAAGCGCTCGGTCGGCAAGCGTCGACACTGAGGAGATGGGGAGTGGCCTCACAGGAGGCGGCCACCTCGCCGCGACAAGTAGGCGATGACGGACCACAATCAATCCAATGCCTCATCATTCAGTCCAATTTTCTTCGATTGGCACTCGTGGCTCACGGTCCGAGGTACTTACGCTCACGTCATGCAGATCCACATCGTCAACGCCTTCACCGACCATCCCTTCGGCGGCAACCCGGCGGGAGTCGTCCCGCTGGACGGCTCGTCGTATCCCGAGCAGTCCTGGCTGCAGCAGGTCGCGGCCCAGGTGAATCTCTCGGAGACCGCATTCGCGTTGCCGCTCCCGGACAGCGACGAGGCGGACTGGGCGCTGCGCTGGCTCACGCCTGCCACCGAGGTCGACATGTGCGGCCATGCCACGCTCGCCACCGCGCACGTCCTGTACTCCGCCGGCATCGCCACCGGCACGGTGCGTTTCGCCACCCGCAGCGGCGTACTCACCACCACCGCGTCCGATGACGGCTCCATCGGGATGGACTTCCCGACCGCGCCGCTCACCGCCGTACCGGTACCGGAGGGGCTGGCCGCGGCACTCGGCACCGAGCCGGTCTCCACGTACGAGACGGGCCCGCAGGTGGGAGACCTGCTGGTGGAGGTGGCGGACGAGCGGACCGTACGCGAGCTGTCACCCGATCTCGCGGCGCTGGTCCGGTTCGGGGACCGGGGCGTGATCGCCACCGCGCGCGCCGAGAACCCGGACGGCGACTACGACTTCGCCACGCGCTGCTTCTTCCCCGGCGTCGGCATCGCCGAGGACCCGGTAACGGGGAGCGCGCACACGGCGCTCGCGCCGTTCTGGTCGGCGCGGCTGGGGCGCGACGAGCTGACCGGCCTCCAGGGCTCCACCCGTACCGGCCTCGTGCGCACAGCGCTGCGCGGCGACCGCACGCTACTGACCGGCAGCGCGGTGACCGTCATCAAGGGCGAACTGACGGAAGCGGCGCTACCTGGGCGGTGAGGCGGGGGGCGAGGTGAGGCGGGGGCGGAGGGGTGAGGCTCGGGGTCGGAGGTGAGGCCCGGGGCGGGAGGTGAGGCCCAGGGCGAGAGAGGCCCCCTCGCTCTCCGCCCGCCGGACGCCGCCGCCGCCCGCCTCACCGCCCAGGTCGCCGGACGCCGCCGCCGCCCGCCTCACCGCCCAGGTCGCCGGACGCCACCGCCGCCCGCGAGACGCCGCACGGCCGCGACCATCCGCCCCCGCTTCCCCCCCCGGGGGCCTCCCCCTCCCCCCACCCCGCTCCCCTCACCCCGTTGGCAGCCACCCCACCCTCCCTGCCAGGAGGGCGTAGCCGGTGAATGCGACTAGGTCGATGGTGGCATGGGCGATGATGAGGGGGGCGAGTCGTCCACAGCGGCGGTAGATAAGTACGAAGAGTGCGCCCATCACGACGTTGCCGACGAAGCCGCCGATGCCTTGGTACAGGTGGTACGAGCCGCGCAGGAGCGAGCTGGCGAGGAGCGCGGCCGTCGGTGACCATCCCAACTGGCCGAGGCGGCGGAGCAGGTAGCCGAGGACGATCACCTCTTCCACGACCGAGTTCTGCACGGCGGAGGCGATCAGTACCGGGAATTTCCACCAGACGTCGGGCAGTGATTCGGGGACGACGGTGAGGTTGGCGCCGGCCGCCCGGGCGCCCAGGTAGAGCAGCAGCCCGCTGCCCCCGATGGCGGCGGCCACCACGACTCCCCATCCGAGGTCGAACCCGGGTCGCCGGCGGTCGAGGCCGAGGGCGCGCAGTCCGCCCGCGCGTTCCCTGAGGAGCAGGTGGGCGACGAGCACTACGGGGACCAGCGCGGTGGCGATCCCGAAGAGCTGCCAGGCGAGATCGAGCCAGGGGCGGCCGGGCGCGTGGGAACTGTTGAGGTTCGCCGCCTGGTCCTTGAGGCCGCCGGGTTTGGTGAGTGCTCCCACGAAGCTGATGAGGGCGGAGACCGCGCTGGCCCCGAGGGAGAGCGCGAGGACGATGAGTGTCTCGCTCCTCAGCGTCCTGCGGGAGAGGCCGCCGGACGGGCCCTCGCCGGGGAGAGAGTCAGCAACGGGGTGCACTTCGGACTGCACGCCTGCCTCCAGTTCCGCGATAGCGCCGGTACGCCTCCACTGCCCGCCAGGGTCTCGAATGCGGGTACGGAGGTCGCACTCGACAGGCCGGGGCGAGCGCATCCACGTGGCACGCACCGCAGTGGAGGTCACAGCTTGCCCGAAGGCCCCGAAGTCGTCGCACGCGGGGGCGTCGCACGGGGCGTTGCATGTGCTGGGGGGGGCGGGCAGTGCCCGGGGCCGCAGACGCACCCAGCGACGCCCCCGCCTCCGCCCCCCCACCCACCCCCTTACTACACAACCCCCTCCAGCTCCCACTCATGCACCGGCCGTCCCTCATGCATCAGTTCGCTGTAGCGGCGGGTCATGGCGGCGAGGGCTTCCTGGCGGTCGAGGCCGCTCTGGAGGGCGCGGTGGTAGGCGGCGGCCTGCCAGGATGCGCCGTTGACGCGGCGGCGGCAGCGGGCCTCGATGACGCCGAGGTAGTGGTCGCGGTCGGCGGGGGCCACGCCCCAGCCGTCGAGCCCGGCGGCGGCCATGGGCAGCAGTTCCTGGAGGACGAGGCGTACGGCGGGGATCTGGGCGATGCCTCCGGAGCGGCCGGGACGGGGCCATTGGAGGGCGGCGTCGATGCCGTAGCGGCAGGCGGTCTCGAAGTTCTCGGCGGCGGCGGCGAACGGCAGCCGGGTCCATACGGGCCTCGGGTCGTCGGCGAGGGCCCGTACGAGGCCGTAGTAGAAGGCGACGTTGGCGATCACGTCGGTGACGGTGGGGCCGGCGGGCAGCACGCGGTTCTCGACGCGGAGGTGCGGGACGCCTTCCGTGACGGCGTAGACGGGGCGGTTCCAGCGGTAGACCGTGCCGTTCTGGAGGACGAGCTCGGAGAGTTCCGGTACGCCGCCCTTCTCCAGTACGGCGAGGGGGTCCTCTTCGCCGCACATGGGGAGCAGTGGGGGGAAGTAGCGGACGTTCTCCTCGAAGAGGTCGTGGGCCGATTCGATCCACCGTTCGCCGAACCAGGTGCGGGGGCGGACGCCCTGGGCCTGGAGTTCGGGCGGGCGGGTGTCGGTGGACTGCTGGAAGACCGGTGGCCGGGATTCGCGCCACAGTTCGCGGCCGAAGAGGAAGGGGGAGTTGGCGCCGATGGCGATCTGTACGGCGGTGAGGGCCTGGGCGGCGTTCCATACGGCGGCGAAGCGGCCGGGGGTGACCTGGAGGTGCAGTTGTACGGAGGTGCAGGCGGCTTCGGGGGCGATGGAGGGTGAGGTGGCGGTGAGCCGCTCCACTCCTTCGATGTCGATCTCGAAGTCCTCGCCGCGGGCGGCCCGCATCTCGTCGTTGAGCAGTGTGTAGCGGTCGGCCTCGGAGAGGTTGGAGGAGACCAGGTCCTCCGCGGTGAGGGTGGGCAGAATGCCGATCATCACGATGCGCGCTGCGACTTCGCGGGCCTTGCGGTCGGCGTAGGCGAGGCCGGTACGCAGTTCTTCGGCGAGCTGGTCCAGCACTCGTCCGGAGAGGCGGTGCGGCAGGATATTGACTTCCAGGTTGAACTGGGCGAGCTCAGTCTGGAAATCCCGGCTGGCGATGCGTTCCAGCACCTCGGAGTTCATCATCCTGGGCATGCCGTCGGCGCTGGCAAGATTCAATTCTATCTCCAGGCCCATGAGGTTCTTGGGGCGGTCGAACCGCTTCTCGGCCAGTAGCCTCTCCAATGCCTCCAGGCACTCGTTGAGCCTTCTTCGATAACGCTGCCGGTCGCCGGGATCAATTCCGCCGGCGCTGACCTTCTCCCCCATCGGAGCGTCCCTCCTGACGTGGCGGGCCCGCGGGGCGCGGGTCCGTGCGGTCGATGATGCCCGGCAATCGGTTCGATAACGCCTCGGGGGGCCGGGTGCCCCCGATAGGCTTGGGAGGTCGGACCGAATGGCACATTCCGAGGGCATACGGCGGGGGCTCGCGCCCGGCGCATTGGCCCTGTTCCAAAGCACGATGACATCCGGCCGACCGCGTCGTCGGAGTAATCCGAGGTCCGTGCACCAACAGGGTGCATAATTGCATCGAAAACACCGCGGAGAACGGGCCGTAATAAGACTTGCCAAAAATCTCCGTCAGCGGTAGCCGAAACAAGCACTGAACACCTGTCGTATAAACTTCGTGGGCGAGGCAGAGAGTTGGCGCCCAGCTAGCGGGGCATTTCCGAGGCTGAGGCACAGCGGCTGACACCCCCGCCGGGCCATGGCCCCGGTCGGCCACGCTCTGCTCCCGCCTGCTGACAGCGTCGTCCGCACGTGCCCAGCACCACCGTGTCTCCCAAGTGAGAGGCGACCCACCATGCCGCTGCATGTACCCCCTGCCCCTGCTCCCGCCCTGCGCAGCGTCCTCACCGCCCTCGGTTCTCCTACTGCCGTACGTGAGGCCCCGACTCCCGCCCTCCGTGTTCATCAGGGCCCGCTGCGCCCCGAACGTCCCCTGCCCGTCCATGTACTCGACGACGTCTCGCGTCGCGGCACCCCGCGTACCCGCCTGACCGGCTGGCGATTCCTCATCCGTGGCGGCGAACGCGCGCTGGCCACGGCGGATGCCATGCTCACGCCGGACGGCTGGGCGTTCTCGCACTTCGGTGAGGGACCGTACGTGTCCGCGATCGAACGGGCCCTGCACCAGGCCGAATCCGTGCCGGCCGCGTATCAGCCACGGCTGCTCTCCGTGCCGGAGCTGTACATGCTCACGCTGTGGCTGCACGAGGACGTCTCGGCGGACGGTGCCGAAGGCTGCCCGGTACCGGGGGACCTGCTGGTCCCACTGGCCCCGGCGCCGCCCGGCATCGCCGCCCACCGGCCGCACCGTGTCGCCGATCTCCTGTCCCGTCTCACGCTCCGCCTCACCCCGGCGCCCCTCCTCGGCTCGCCGGCGTAGGGACTCGGTACGCGGCGTCCCTCGAAACGCCGCCTGCCGGGCAGGTGCTGCATTGCCGGAGTGCGCCCCGCGGTTCTCCTCACCGCGGGGCGCACTGCTGTCCGCGGGTGTCCCGGGTGGTTCGGCGGGGCATCACTACGGGTAGCCATGCGCGGGCGCATGTCCGTCCGGAACTTCCCCGAACGCGCCGTTCCGCCACAGGACTAGCCCGGAATGACCAGACGGAACCACCCATAGGTGCTGTCTTGGCGACGGCAACCGCCCGCACGGGTGATGCGTCCTTACCGAGTAAGTACGGCTGCTGCGAAATCCCTGCGGAATCAGTTCTGTAGGGCAACACTGGGAGCGAACTACCGAACGGGGGGCGGCCATGAACACCTCATCGCGCCGCAGGAAGACGTCCACCACCACACCGCAGCGAAAGACAGCATCCATGTGCCAGCACCAGCCACCGTGTCCGTCAGCAGAGTCCGCCGACCGGGAAGCCGCGCATCTCGTGGCGCACCACCCGGAACAGGGCTGGAGCCTGTTGTGCAACGGCGTACTTCTCTTCGAGGACACCGGTGAGCTCCTGCCGGACGGGCAGGTCATCGACCCGCACCGGCCGATGGGCACCGGGCAGGTCGTCACCGCGGCCTGACGCGGTGAGCGGGAACAGGAACGAGCAGGGCCCCCGGCGGATAGCGCCGAGGGCCCTTTTGTGTGCGGGCGCCCGCGTGGTGCGTACCGTACGGACGGTGGTGCATGCCGTACGGGCGCCGGACGGCCGTCAGCCGGCGTAGTCCTCCAGCGGCGGGCAGGAGCACACGAGGTTGCGGTCGCCGAAGGCGCCGTCGATGCGGCGCACCGGCGGCCAGTACTTGGCGGTGGCGTCGACGCCGGCCGGGTGGACGGCTTCCTCACGGGTGTAGGCGTGCTGCCACTCGCCGGTGAGGGCGGCCGCGGTGTGCGGGGCGTTGCGCAGCGGGTTGTCGTCCTTGTCCCACTCCCCCGTGCCGACCTTCTCGATCTCCGCGCGGATGGCGATCATCGCGTCGCAGAAGCGGTCCAGTTCGGTGAGGTCCTCGCTCTCGGTCGGCTCGATCATGAACGTACCGGCCACGGGGAAGGACATCGTCGGCGCGTGGAAGCCGTAGTCGATCAGGCGCTTGGCGACGTCGTCGATGCTGACGCCGGTGGCCTTGGTCAGCGGCCGTACGTCGATGATGCACTCGTGCGCCACGAGACCGCCGGGGCCGGTGTAGAGCACCGGGTAGTGCGGCTCCAGGCGCTTGGCGATGTAGTTGGCGGAGAGCACCGCGACCTGGGTGGCGCGCTTGAGGCCCTCGCCGCCCATGAGGCGGACGTACGCCCAGGAGATCGGCAGGATGCCGGCCGAGCCCCAGGGGGCTGCGGAGATCGGGCCGACGCCGGTCTCGGGGCCCGCGGTGGGCTGCAGCGGGTGGTTGGGCAGGTACGGCGCGAGGTGCGCGCGCACGCCGACCGGGCCGACGCCGGGACCGCCGCCGCCGTGCGGGATGCAGAAGGTCTTGTGCAGGTTCAGGTGCGAGACGTCGCCGCCGAACTTGCCCGGCTCGGCGACGCCGACCAGCGCGTTCAGGTTGGCGCCGTCCACGTAGACCTGGCCGCCCGCGTCGTGCACGGCGGCGCAGATCTGGGTGATGTGCTCCTCGAACACGCCGTGCGTGGACGGGTAGGTGACCATCAGGACGGCCAGCTCGTCGCGGTACTGCTCGATCTTGGCGTGCAGGTCGTCGGTGTCGACCTCGCCGTCGTCGCCGGTCTTGACGACGACGACCTTCATGCCGGCCATCACGGCACTGGCGGCGTTGGTGCCGTGCGCGGAGGACGGGATGAGGCAGACGGTGCGCTGCTCGTCGCCGTTGGCGCGGTGGTACGCGCGGACGGCGAGCAGGCCGGCGAGCTCACCCTGGGAGCCGGCGTTGGGCTGGAGGGAGACCTTGTCGTAGCCGGTGACGACGGCGAGGCGCTCCTCCAGTTCCTGGATGAGGGTGAGGTAGCCCTGGGCCTGGCCGACCGGCGCGAAGGGGTGCAGCTGGCCGAACTGCGGCCAGGTCACCGGCTCCATCTCGGTGGTGGCGTTCAGCTTCATCGTGCAGGAGCCGAGCGGGATCATGCCGCGGTCCAGCGCGTAGTCGCGGTCGGCGAGGGTGCGCAGGTAGCGCAGCATCGCGGTCTCGGAACGGTACTGGTGGAAGACCGGGTGGCCGAGGTAGTCGTCGGTGCGCAGCAGCGACTCGGGCAGCGCGTCGGCGGCGGCCGCGTCGAGCTGCTCGATGTCGCCCTGGACGCCGAAGGCGCCGAGGACGGCGGTGAGCTGGGCGCGTCCGGTGGTCTCGTCGCAGGCGATGCCGACCAGGTCGGCGTCGACGTGGCGGAGGTTGACACCGGCCTCGCGGGCGGCGGCGACGATCTCGGCGGCGCGGCCGGGGACCCGTGCGGTGAGGGTGTCGAAGTACGTACCGTGCACCACCTCGACGCCGCCGGCGCGCAGGCCCTCGGCGAGGACGGCGGCGTAGCGGTGGGTACGGCGGGCGATGGCGGCCAGGCCCTCGGGGCCGTGGTAGACGGCGTACATGCCGGCCATCACGGCGAGGAGGACCTGCGCGGTGCAGATGTTGCTGGTGGCCTTCTCGCGGCGGATGTGCTGCTCGCGGGTCTGGAGAGCCAGGCGGTAGGCCTTGTTGCCGTCGGCGTCGACGGAGACGCCGACGAGGCGGCCGGGGAGGCTGCGGGCGAACTTCTCGCGGACGGCCATGTAGCCGGCGTGCGGGCCACCGAAGCCCATCGGGACGCCGAAGCGCTGGGTCGTGCCGACGGCGATGTCGGCGCCCAGCTCGCCGGGCGAGGTGAGCAGCGCCAGGGCCAGAAGGTCGGCCGCGACAGTCACGATCGCGCCAAGTTCGTGAGCTTGTTCGATGAGGGCGCGGGGGTCGCGGACCGCGCCGGACGCGCCGGGGTACTGGAGCAGCACGCCGAAGACGCCGCGCTCGGCGATCTCGGCGGGGATGCCGTCGCTCAGGTCGGCGACGACGACCTCGACGCCGGTGGGCTCTGCGCGGGTCTCTATGACGGCGATGGTCTGCGGCAGACAGTCGGCGTCGACGAGGAAGACGCCCTTCTTGACCTTGCCGACGCGACGCGAGAGGGCCATCGCCTCGGCCGCCGCGGTGCCCTCGTCCAGCAGGGAGGCGCCGGAGGTGGGCAGGCCGGTGAGGTCGGCGACCATGGTCTGGAAGTTGAGCAGCGCCTCCAGGCGGCCCTGCGAGATCTCCGGCTGGTACGGGGTGTACGCGGTGTACCAGGCGGGGTTCTCCATGACGTTGCGCAGGATGACCGGCGGCGTGAAGGTGCCGTAGTAGCCCAGGCCGATCATGGGGGCGAGCACGTGGTTGCGGTCCGCGAGGGCCCGCAGCTCGTCCAGGACGTCCGCTTCGGTACGCCCCTGGGGCAGGTCCAGCGCCTCCGCGCTCTTGATCACGTCGGGGACGGCGGCCGCGGTGAGTTCGTCCAGCGAGCCGAAGCCGATGTGGGCGAGCATCTTGGCCTGGGACTCCTGGTCCGGGCCGATGTGACGCTGCTCGAAGGGGGTGCCGCGTTCCAGCTCGGTCAGCGAGATGCGGTTGGTGGTCATCTGCGGGGGCCTCCTGGTCTCTGGGACCTACGAGGGGCACCACGGCGCGGGTGCCCGGACGGCCTCCCCCTCTGTCATCTCAACCTGAGAGCTTCACCGGAACGTACGCAACATCCGGTTTTCACCGTCGGTGAGGAGGGGCTCCGGCACTGCGCTGGTCCGTGGCCCACCCTGCTTTCCAGAGTGATCTCGTCCGCGCGGTACGGGTGCCTGAGAGATTCCGGGGAGGAGTTGCTCCTTCGGCGCCTCCGGCCCGGGGGACGGAGGGCTCTCCCGCACGGGGTCATCGATCGCTGACCAGCCTACCAGCGTGGCTGCTCGGCATCCCCCGAGTGGCCGGGGCGGGAAATGTGCCGTTTCGTAGGGTGCACAGGGCAGTTCCGGCAGGTAGGAGGAACCGTGCAGACCGACATCGATCCCCGCAGTCTGATCGGCCGCAAGGCGTTCGACCGGCACGGCACCAGGATCGGCACCATCGACGAGGTGTACCTGGACGACGCGACCGGCGAGCCGGAGTGGGCGGCGATCCGGACGGGGCTCTTCAGCCGGGACGCGTTCGTGCCGCTGGAGCCGAGCCGGCTGGTCGACGACGCGCTGCACGTGCCGTACGAGCGGAAGCTGATCAAGGACGCGCCGGATTTCGGAGTGGGCCGGCACCTCTCCCCCGAGCAGGAACTCCAGCTCTACCACCACTACCGGCTGGATATCTCCGCCACCGACGCGGAACTCGCCGACGAAAAACCCGGAGACCGCTCGCCCGCCGGCTCCACCGACCGGGAGTTCGGCCGCATAGCGGGCTCGCCGGACGACTGAACACCGGACGGCTGCGGACCGTCGGATATCGGCGAGGACGACGACGGATCGTCGGGTATCGGTGGGGACGCCACGCTGCCCTCGGCCGTCATGGGTGCTTGCGCGGCGGTCGCGTCCGGCCCGCCGCCCACCAGGGGCAGCGCCTCCCCCGGTGTGAGTGCCGGATCGTCCACGAGGAAGGTCCGCACCCGCCCCGGCGCGGACCACGGCTGCTCGAACCGTACGGTGACCCGCCCCAGACCGCTTCCCTGGACCCACCCAGGGCCGTACTCGGCATGGACCACGTCCAGGCCCGGCACCCACTTCCTGGGGCGCTCAGCGGCCTCCTCAGCCTCTTCCGCCCCACTCTCCCCGCCGGCCGCTCCGGCGGCCGCCTTCGCCTCCTCGGCGAGCCGGGCCTCCTCGGCCGCCCGCTCCGTCGCCGCCTGGGCGAAGAGATCCTCCTGCGTGAAGTCCGCGAGGCCGCTCACGCCCACGCCGAGCAGCCGCACGCCACCGGTGGTGTCGATCAGGTCCAGCAGCCGCCCGGCCGCATCCCGCACCACCGCGGGATCGTCCGTCGGCCCGCGCTGGGTCTCGGACCTGGTCAGCGTGGAGAAGTCGTAGTTGCGCACCTTCAGCACGACCGTACGGCCCGAGCGCCCGGCCACCCGCAACCGCTGCACGCACCGGTCCGCCAGCCGCATCACCTCGGCACGCACCCGCGTACGGTCGGTGAGGTCCACCTCGAAGGTGTCCTCCACGGAGATCGACTTGGCGTCCCGCTCCGCGACCACCGGGCGGTCGTCCTGCCCCAGCGCCATGGCGTACAGCCCCGCGCCGTGCGCCCGCCCCAGCAGCCGCACCAGCTCGGCCTCGCCGGCCTCGGCGGTCTCGGCGATCGTGTGGATCCCGGCCTTGCGCAGCGCCTCGGCCGTGGCGGGTCCCACGCCCGGCAGCGTCCGCACGGACATCGGCCCCAGCAGCTCCCGCTCGGTGCCCGGCTCGATCAGCACGAGGCCGTTCGGTTTGGCCTGCTCGGACGCGATCTTCGCGAGCATCTTGGCGCCCGCGAGGCCCACCGACCCGGTCAGCCCCGTGACGGCGAGGATGTCCCGGCGCAGCTGCTCCCCCACCGCGCGGGCCGAATCTTCGTCGTCGGCCACCCCGCCGGCCTCCAGGTCGACGAACGCCTCGTCCAGGCTCAGCGGCTCCACCAGGGGCGACAGCTCGTGCAGCAGCGTCATGACCTTGTCGCTGACCTCGCGGTACACGTGGAAGCGCGGCGCGAGGTAGGCGGCGTTCGGGCACAGCCGGCGGGCCTGGGCGGTGGGCATGGCCGAGCGGACCCCGAAGACGCGGGCTTCGTACGAGGCGGTGGAGACGACGCCGCGCCCGCCGATGCCGCCCACGACGACGGGCTTTCCGCGCAGGCTGGGCTTGGCCGCCTGCTCGGCGGCCGCGAAGAACGCATCCATGTCCAGATGCAGGATCGTCGGCGCACGTCTCACGTGATTGATGGTGCCGTACGCCACTGACAATCGGCCGCGCGGCGGGCCGTGAAGCCTCTGGTGACCTGCCGGGAGACGTCGTCCGACCGCGTCGGCGGACGCCTCGTGCCTGCCGTCGGCCCGTTCCGTCACGGGCCTCGGCGGCGTCAGACCGCGCGGTTCCTGCGGCGGGCCAGCTCGTCGTGGGGGTTGTGACCGACGAGGGTCTCGCCGGTGTCCACGCGCTCCCCGTGCAGCTGCTCCAACCCGGCCTCCACGTCCCGCCAGACCACGCCGACGGCGATGCCGAAGACGCCCTGGCCGCCCTGGAGCAGGTCGACGACCTCGTCGGGCGAGGTGCACTCGTACACCGTCGCGCCGTCGCTCATCAGCGTCATCTGCGCCAGGTCTGACAGCTCGCGCGAGGCGAGGTGCTGCACCGCCGTGCGGATGTTCTGCAGGGAGACGCCGGTGTCCAGCAGCCGCTTGACGATCTTCAGGACGACGACGTCCCGGAAGCTGTAGAGCCGCTGGGTGCCCGACCCGTACGCGGGCCGCACGCTGGGCTCCACCAGGCCCGTACGCGCCCAGTAGTCCAGTTGCCGGTAGGTGATGCCCGCGGCGGCACACGCCGTCGGACCTCGGTACCCAATGGTCTCGGCGCCCCTGTCCACCGGCTTGCCGGTGGCCTGCGCCGGGGCACGGTTTATCGGGGCACGGTTCGCCGCGCCAGTGTGAAGCGGCAATGCCCCTCCCGCCGCCGTACCGTCGCCGGTGATTGCCACGCCGACCTCCGTCCTCCACGTCCCGGACGGGACCTGCCTCATCGACGGTATGCAGTCACTCGGGGTGCGTCAACGATCGCCGCGCTCGCCACGCCGAGTGATAATCACCCTACGAGTGGTTTCACGTGACTTTATGCGGGGAATGTCTGGTGGGTTGTGCGCCGGGCGTGCTTTCGTGCGCCCGGCACGCCACCTGCCGGCGGCGAATCCGCACCGGCCCTACTGGCTGTTGGTCCCGAAGTCCTCGGGCGAGATCTGGTCGAGGAACTCGCGGAACTTCTCCACCTCGTCCTCCTGCTCGTCCGGGATCGCGATGCCGGCATCGTCCAGCACCCCGTCGGTCCCGTAGATCGGCGTACCCGTGCGCAGCGCAAGCGCTATGGCGTCGGACGGGCGGGCGCTGACCTCCACGCCGCTGGCGAAGACCAGCTCGGCGTAGAAGACGCCTTCCCGCAGGTCGGTGATGCGCACCTGGGACAGCTCCTGGCCCACCGCCTCCAGCACGTCCTTGAACAGGTCGTGCGTCAGCGGCCGCGCAGGGGCCATCCCCTGCTGGGCGAAGGCGATCGCGGTCGCCTCGCCGGGCCCGATCCAAATGGGCAGGTAGCGGTCGCCTCCCACCTCGCGCAGCAGCACGATCGGTTGGTTGGAAGGCATTTCCACCCGGACACCCACGACGTCGAGCTCGTTCACACAGCAACCCTAGGACGTGCCCGGCCGGTTTGGATAGTCGGGCACCCCCTCGGCGGGGGCGCCCTCACCCAAGGTCACGGCAGCCGGACGTGGAGAGCGGCCTGGACCAGGGCCGCATGCAGTCGTACGGAGAGCGTGGCCAGCTCCCTGGCCGTGGCCTCCGCGTGGGCCCTGGTCTGCGGGTTGCGGTGCCGCTTCAACGGCGCCACGACCTGCTCGATCAGGCCCGCCTCGCGCTCCGCCGCGGCCTTCACCGCCCGCAGATGGCGCGCTTCCAGGCCGAAGCGGCCCAGCTCGGCGACGAGCTTGGCGACCGCGACGGCTTCGATGTCGTACCCACCGTCGGACGCCGGGGCGAGCAGTCCGTACGCCTCCCAGTCCGCGAGCTCGGATTCGTCCACCTCAGTGGCGGCCAGCAGCTCGTCGCGGCCGATCCGGGCGGCCGTCGGATACTCGCCGGACGGCTCCTGTACACCGTCCAGCAGCTCCCTGGGCGCCGCTGCCGGCGCCGGCAGCTGCACGTCCTCACCGCGCGCCAGGGCGTCCAGATGCTCACGGATGACCTTCAGCGGCAGATAGTGGTCGCGCTGCATGCGCAGCACGCCCGCCAGCCGCTCCACGTCCTCCGTGCTGAACTTCCGGTACCCGGACGGCGTACGCTGCGGCTCGACCAGCCCCTCGGACTCCAGGAAACGGATCTTGGAGATCGTGACCTCGGGGAATTCGTCGCGCAGCAGATTGAGCACCGTACCGATGCTCACCAGCTCGCCGCCCGCGGCGGCGGTGCCGGAGGACCCGGCACCGCCCGACGCTGTGTGGTGCATGTGCCTTCCCTGGCGGGTCAGATGCCGACGCCCCGCTGGCTCGCGTAGAAGACCAGGCGGAACTTGCCGATCTGCACCTCGTCGCCGTTGGCGAGCGGGACGGAGTCGATCCGCTCACGGTTGACGTAGGTGCCGTTCAGGCTGCCGACGTCGGCGACGGTGAAGCCGCCGTCCTGGCCGCGGCTGAACTCCACATGGCTGCGGGAGACCGTCACGTCGTCCAGGAAGATGTCGCTCTGCGGATGGCGCCCCGCCGTGGTCAGGTCGCTGTCCAGCAGGAAGCGGCTGCCGGAATTGGGGCCCCGGCGTACGACGAGGAGCGCGGAGCCGAGCGGCAGCGCGTCCACGGCGGCCTGGGCCTCGGGGGACAGCGAAGGCATCGGGGTCTGCCCCGTCGTCTCCGCGTCGTAGGCCTCGATCCCCGAGATGGAGATGGTCGAGGTCGTCTCGGAGGGACGCTCGGCCTGCCCCCCGGCGCGCAGCGGCGCGCCGCAGTTGGAGCAGAACCGGCTCGCCTCGGCATTGCGGTGCCCGCACCTCGTACAAACCGGCAAGGCGGACCCTCCACCCGTAGCGGCTGATGGTTCCTGGAAACCTATGGGGGCGGACGCGGCAGGGTCAACAGAACCCGGCCGCTGACCACCGGAAGTGCCACCGGCGGAGCCGGCCACCTCGTCACGGAAGAGCGGACGCTCCTCATTTGCCGCCGGCTCACCTGACTGCCGCGGCGCGGCGTGCCGCGCGGAGGCGTTGCCGCCGTCCTTGCGGTCACTCTTGCCGAACAGCTTTGCAAAAAAACTCACGGGCGATTCCCCTTGAACGAAACAGACCCGCCCGTGGGGCAGGACGAACCCTCGATGCACACACCGGCCGATCCGGACATCCATTCAACGTCCGCGGCCTTCACACAGTTTCCACCACGCACCACTTGTGCGGTGCGCCGACCCCCGGCTAGCTCATGCCCCGTCGCAGGCCTCGCCATACGTTCCCGCCTCACTGCGACGACGACCGCGCGTAGTCGGGCCGTTCCGCCTTGCGCAAGGCGTCCACGACGATCTTGTCCTGACGGGTCACAGACACCGTGGCCTGCTCCTTCTCCAATGTCTGAACGACTCCGCCCGGGATGTTCAGGGCCGGCTCCAGGTCCTCGGGCTTGCCGATGACCTTGAAGCGGAAGGGCTGGGCGACCCGCTTCCCGTCGATCTCCACGCCGCCCCGCACGTCCGAGAGGTAGGTGTTCGCCACGACACGGACGTCGTTGACCTGAATGGCCTCCGCGCCGGCCGCGCGCAGCTCCTGGATCGTGTCCAGGAGCTTGTCGGCCTCGACGGAGCGCGACGGGTCGTCGATCGTGAGCGAGATGCCGGGTCCCTCGGCCGCCACCGTACCGGCCAGCACCCCGAGCTGCTGTTCTTTTTCCACCGTCTGCTTACGGGCCTCCTCGGCCTGGTCCGAGCTGTTCTCCAGCTCGGTCTTCTGGCCTTCCAACCGCCGCTGCTCGTCCTCCAGGCGCTGCGAGCGGTCGTCGAGCTCGTCAAGGATGCGCACCAGGTCCTCCTGGCGCGCTCCGCGCAGCGCACTGCTGTCACTGGTGGAACGTACCTGAATCGCGAGCCCGAGCCCGAGAATGAACAGCAGTACGGCCGCAATCAATTGAGCCCGGTTCAGCCGCGGCGGCCACAGGCCCGCCTTGAGGCGCTCCCGGCCGGTGAGCTGGGGGCCGTCCGCCGGCTCCGGAGTACCACCGGACGGCTGCCCCCCGGTGGGTGGCGGTCCGGGCGGTACGGCTCCGTGATGGCCCGCTCCGGAGGCAGCGGGGGCGGCATGACGATGCCCGTGAGGGCCTGCCGACGCGCCGCCCGGACGGCCGCCCTGTGCCCCTTGAGGGGCGCCGCCGGGCCCCTGGCTCTCGGGCGGCATGGGAAACCGTCCGGCGGGCCCAGGACGCCCACCGGGGCCCTGCGGACGGCCCGGTACGGGTCCGCGTACGGGTCCCTGCGAACGGCCGCGTACGGGGCCGTGAGCGCCGTACGGGCCACCCTGCCCGGGCCCCTGCGGACGCCCCTGGGGAGCGCCCGGCCGCCCCTGAGGGTGCCCCTGCCCCTGTACGGGGCGCGTCGGGCGTCCTTGAGGCGGTCCCTGCAGCGGGCCCTGAAGGCGGCCCGGTCCGGGGCGTTGCGGGGTGCCCTCACCGGAGCCGTGCGTGGTCGCACGGCCGGGCGGCGTCGCCTTCCCCTGCGCCTCATCCGGCACGGAATCCTCAGCCGTACCTGTAGCCTCTTCCGCCCCGGAGGACTCGGGCTTCTCGGGCGTCCTGGGCGTTTCGCGGCGCTCCGGGGCATCGCGGCGCTCCGCAGCACCACGCTCTCCGGCCTCTTCGCCGCTTCCGGGCGCCACGGGACGTTTCTGCGACCCGGCCGCCTCTTCAGGACGCTCCGGCCGCTCACCCTCGGAGGCCGCGGGCGCCGCCTCTTCGTGGGCGGACGACTCGTCACCCTTCGGGGGCACAGCGCCCTCGGAGGTCGCCTCACCCGTGGCGGGCGCGCCGCTCTCGGGGGACGCGGCGCTCTCCGGCGCCGTCCCCTCGTTGTCGCTCTCCGAGGACGCGTCGCGCTTTGGGGTCTCGTCGTGCTCGTCGGATGGCATCGGCCTCACGCCCTGAACACGTGCCGGCGAATCGCGGCGGCGTTGGAGAAGATGCGGATGCCGAGCACCACGACGACGCCGGTGGAGAGTTGAGCGCCTACGCCCAGCTTGTCCCCGAGGAAGACGATGAGTGCGGCGACGACCACATTGGACAGGAAGGACACGACAAAGACCTTGTCGTCGAAGATGCCGTCCAGCATCGCCCGCAGGCCGCCGAACACGGCGTCCAGCGCCGCGACGACGGCGATCGGCAGGTAGGGCTCGACCACCGTCGGCACCACGGGACGGACCACAAGCCCGACCACGACTCCCACGATGAGGCCCAGTACGGCGATCACGATGTGCCCTTCCCTGTGTCGGTGCCGCCCGGCTGCGGGGCACCGGTCTTCGGCTGTGCGGTTCGTACGATCAAGCTCGGCGCCGGCGGCAGCGTGAGCTCGCCCTCGGTGGAAATCCGGGTGCGGACGCCGTAGTTCTGCTGCAGCACATGCAGGTACTGGCCGTCGGCACTGTCCTGGAAGGCGGTGCTGAGCCGCTGCCCGTCCCCCACCGCCAGCACCGTATACGGAGGTGCCAGCGGTTTGTTGTCGACCAGTATGGCGTCTCCCGCCGCCCTGATCGCCGAGAGGGAGGTGAGGCGCTGCCCGTTGACGGAGATGGCCTCGGCGCCGGACTCCCAGAGCCCATTGACGACGCGTTGCATGTCCCGGTCGCGCACCCGCCCGGTGTCGGAGAAGCCGGAGCTCTCACGGGGGCCGCCACTGCCGGCCTCCGCCTCCTTGGCATCGTCCACAACCAGCTTCACGCCGGGCCCGGTGACCTGTGTGGAGCCGGACAGCAACGCGAGCAGGTCGGCCCGCTCGCCGCCGCTCTTCTTGAGCGCCTTGCGCTGCATGTCGCCGACGTCGTCCCTCAGGGAGTCGACGTGCTGCTGCAGTTTGTCGGCCTTGTCGGTGCCCTGGTCGATCCGGGCGATGAGCTCCTCGCGCTCCTTCGCCATGGTCGGTGCTGATATGCGCGCCTGAGCGGCGCCCACCGTGACGACCACGGCAGCCAGCACCAGACCGGCCGCGAGGCCCAACTTGGCCCGCAGCGTGCGCGGCAGGCCACCGTCCTCCGCCGCTTTACGGGCTGCCGCCTCGGCGTACCCGTCATCGAGGCTGTGCTCCATGACATTGTTCAGCAGCGACATGGAGGCATCGGGGCGCGGAGCGGATCCGGGGCTGCTCCGTTCGGGGTGCTGCTGCGACATGCCGCACATCGTCGCACGTCGGCGGCGCACTCTCCCAATGGCCCCACCGGCGCGCCGAATCGAGACGCGCCGATGGGGACCGAGGTCAGCGGCCCGCGCTGTCCACGACGGACGACCACTCGTCCAGGAGCTGCTGAGCGGAGGCGTCGTCCGGGCCCTCCGCCCACAGGTGCGTGACCGCCTCGGCCGGGTCGGGCAGCACCAGTACCCAGCGCCCGTCGGCCTCGACGACCCGTACGCCGTCGGTGGTGTCCACCGAGCGGTCGCCGGCCGCCTCGACGACATGGCGCATGACGAGACCCTTGACGGCCCACGGAGTCGCCAGGTCGCGCTTGAGCACGTGGGCACGCGGGATACGCGCGTCGATCTGGCTCAGCGTGAGCTGCGTACGGGCGACCAGACCGATGAGCCGCACGAAGGCAGCCGAACCATCGAACACACTGGCGAACTCGGGGACGATGAATCCGCCCCGGCCGTCGCCGCCGAAGATGGTGTCGTCCGCCCTGCCCACCCTGGTCAGGTCATCGGGCGAAGTGGTCGTCCACTCCACCTGCGTACCGTGGTACGCCGCCACCTGCTCGGCGATACGCGTCGTGGTGACGGGCAGCGCCACCCGGCCGCTGCGCCGCTCGGCGGCCACCAAGTCCAGCATGACCAACAGCGCGCGATCGTCCTCGATGATCCGCCCTCGCTCGTCAACGAGGGACAGCCGCTCACCCACCGGGTCGAAGCGCACGCCGAAGGCCGCCCGCGCCGAGGCCACGATCTCGCCCAGCCGCACCAGGCCGGAACGCCGTGCGTCCTCGGTCTCCGTCGGCCGCGACTCGTCGAGACCGGGGTTGATGGTCAGGGAATCCACCCCGAGCCGGCCCAGCAGGCTGGGCAGCACCAGACCCGCGCTGCCGTTCGAGGCGTCCACGACGACCTTCAGGCCGGCCTCCGCGATACCCGTGGTGTCCACGGACCGCAGCAGCGAACCGGTGTACGAATCGAAGACACTGGACGGGAAGTGCAGGTCGCCGATCTCACCGGGGAAGGCGCGACGGTACTCCTGCCGCGCGTAGACACGGTCGAGCTTGCGCTGACCGCCTTGCGAAAGGTCAGCGCCCCGCTCGTCGAAGAACATGATGTCGACGGAGTCCGGCACACCCGGCGTCGTCCGGATCATGATCCCGCCGGCACTGCCCCTGGCGGTCTGCTGACGGGCCACCGGCAGCGGCACGTTCTCCAGGTCGCGTACGTCGATCGCGCTCGCCTGGAGCGCGGAGATCACCGCGCGCTTCAACGCCCGGGCACCACGTGAATGGTCGCGGGCCGTGGTGACCGACGAACCCTTCTTCAGAGTCGTCGCATAGGCACCCGCGAGCCGCACGGCCAGCTCTGGCGTGATCTCCACGTTCAGAATTCCGGAGACACCACGGGCGCCGAAGAGATGCGCCTGGCCGCGGGACTCCCAGATGACCGACGTGTTGACGAACGCGCCCGCCTCGATCGTCTTGAAGGGATAGACGCGGACGTTCCCCTGAACAATCGATTCCTCACCGATGAGGCACTCGTCGCCGATGACGGCGCCGTCCTCGATACGGGCCGCCCGCATCACGTCGGTGTTCTTCCCGATGACGCAGCCGCGGAGGTTGCACTGCTCTCCGATGTACACGTTGTCGTGCACCACGGCCTTGTGCAGGAACGCACCGCTCTTCACGACGACATTCGACCCGACGACGGTGTGCTCGCGCAGC
Source organism: Streptomyces sp. NPDC050806 (assembly GCF_055586425.1). NCBI lineage: Bacteria > Bacillati > Actinomycetota > Actinomycetes > Kitasatosporales > Streptomycetaceae > Streptomyces > Streptomyces sp. NPDC050806. Next base: position 201,234 of record NZ_JBVJIF010000013.1, read on the forward strand.
TCCACGCCGGCTTCGACCTTCGCGTAGTCGCCGATGTAGAGCGGGCCGCGCAATACGGCGTCCGGGTGAACCTCCGCGCCCTCCGCCACCCACACGCCCGGCGACATCTCGAAGCCGTCGATATCGACGTCGACTTTTCCTTCGAGAACGTCGGCCTGGGCCTTCACATAGCTTTCGTGCGTGCCGACGTCTTCCCAGTAGCCCTCGGCGACATAGCCGTAGATGGGCTTCCCTTCCTTCATGAGCTGGGGGAAGACATCGCCGGACCAGTCCACCGGAACGTCCGGCTCCACGTAGTCGAAGACCTCGGGCTCCATGACGTAGATGCCCGTGTTCACCGTGTCGGAGAAAACCTGGCCCCAGGTCGGCTTTTCCAGGAACCGCTCGACCTGGCCGTCCTCGTCGACAATCGTGATACCGAACTCGAGCGGGTTGGGAACCCTTGTCAGGCAGACGGTGACGAGGGCGCCCTTCTCCTTGTGGAAACGGATCAGGTCGGTCAGGTCGAAGTCAGTGAGGGCGTCACCGGAGATGACGAGGAAAGCGTCGTCCTTGAGCGCCTCCTCGGCGTTCTTGACGCTGCCCGCGGTGCCGAGCGGCTTTTCCTCATTGGCGTAAGTGAGCTCCATACCGAGCTCTTCGCCATCACCGAAATAGTTGCGCACCAACGAGGCCAGGAATTGGACCGTCACTACGGTCTCACTGAGGCCGTGCCGTTTCAGCAGCCGCAGCACGTGCTCCATGATCGGCCTGTTCGCCACCGGAAGCAGCGGCTTGGGCATGCTCGAAGTCATGGGCCGAAGGCGCGTGCCTTCGCCGCCCGCCATCACAACGGCCTTCATGTCGGAAGCGTCCTCCTCGAAGAGATGACGATCTTGCCGACTTCACCCGTCCCGATGGCCCACTTTTTGCTGGTGGGGCACCCGGCCTCACGCGTCTGCCGGTTAAGGCGAGCTCAGTCGGCCGCGGTGTCCGCCTTGATGATGCGGCGGACCTGAACCACGTAAAGGATTCCTGCCCACCAGTAGAGCGTTGTACCCCATCCGGCGAACGCCCATCCGAAAATAGCAGCGAGCGTATGCAGCCAGCCACTTCCGTCACTGAGAAGCAGCAACGGGAAGGCATACATCAGGTTGAACGTGGCCGCCTTGCCGAGGAAGTTCACCTGCGGCGGACCGTACCGGTGCCGGCTGAGCCATCCCACCGCCACCAGCAGCATCAACTCGCGAGCGAGCAGCGCAATGGTCAGCCACAGCGGAAGGATCTCCCGCCAGGTCAGTCCCACCAGGGTGGACAGTATGTACAGCCGGTCGGCCGCCGGATCGAGAATGCGGCCCAGGCTGCTGATCTGATTCCAGCGGCGGGCCAGCTTCCCGTCCAAGTAGTCGCTGACGCCGCTCAGAGCCAGGACGAGCAACGCCCAGCCGTCGGCCTTCGGACCGCCGAATTCCGGCCACAGGATCAGCCACAGGAACACGGGCACGCCGATCAGGCGAGCCATGCTCAGAATGTTGGGGATGGTGAGGACGCGATCGGTCTGGATCCGCGTCTCCTGAACCTCCACCCGTGGGCCTCCTGTGGAAACGTAGCGATGATGCCCCATGACTTTACCTGCCCGGTTCGTCCCCCTGTACCGCGGGCCCCGTATCGGCCACGACCAGGCCGGCCGCCCCGGCGGACCGTGTCCGGAAACAGCCGTCGGCCATCGGTCCGGTAACCGGAGGCAGCCAAAAAACAAAAAGCTCCGGTCCCTGAACCAAAAGGCTCAGGGACCGGAGCTGAAGAATTGTTCGGCGGCGTCCTACTCTCCCACAGGGTCCCCCCTGCAGTACCATCGGCGCTGAAAGGCTTAGCTTCCGGGTTCGAAATGTAACCGGGCG
>NZ_JBVJIF010000014.1:0-200942 GCF_055586425.1 Streptomyces sp. NPDC050806
TACTGCAGGGGGGACCCTGTGGGAGAGTAGGACGCCGCCGAACAATTCTTCAGCTCCGGTCCCTGAGCCTTTTGGTTCAGGGACCGGAGCTTTTTTGTTCGGTTGCTGCAGTGCCGCGTGTCACTTGGTGTTCACGTTCGGCCGCCAACATCCGGAGGCATGGGGACAAGTGGAACGCTTGAGTCGGCCGGTATCGGCACCGGTGACGAGGTCGTGGTGCCGGCGTTCGGGAACGCCGAGGTCACCGAGGCCGTCGTGCGTGCCGGAGCCGTACCGGTCTTCGCCGACATCGACCCGGACACCTACTGCCTCGACCCGGCCGCCGTGGCCGACGTGGTGAACTCCAGGACCGCCGCCGTCATCGCCGTCCATCGCTTCGGGCACCAGGCCGACCTGGCCCGCCTCCAGGCGCTGGGCGAGCGGCACGGCCTTCTTGTGCACACGACAGCGGAGCCCGGTGTGGCCCCGGCCGGCGCCGAGCGGCGCCGCACGTACGCGACGTACCTCGCCGGGCGGCTCCGCGGCGTGCGGACGCCCGTGGAGCACGCTGAGCACACGTACGAGCAGTACGTGGTGCGGGTCCCCGGCAACGGCCGGCCGGACCGCGACGCCTTCGCACGGACGCTGCGGGGCAAGGGCGTGGCCTGCCGGGTGCCCGTACCGGTGCCGGTGTACCGGATGCCGGAGTACCGGCGGGACCTGCTGCTGCCGCACACGGAGCGGGCGTGCGACGAGACGCTGGCGCTGCCCGTGGCCGAGTCGCTGACCCGTCGTGAATTGCAGCGGATGGTGAGTGCATGCAATGCGCTGGGCGGGCTGCTGCAGCCGGCGTTCTGAGTCTCCGGTAAACCCGGCGCGAGGTAATGGCGCCGGGTAATTCCGATTTATGCGGAGAGACCGGGAGGGGTTTGCCGGGCGTCCGGAGGCGATTCGAACCATCGTCTGTGATCGGGTATAGTTAAACCCGTCGACGCGCCCCAATAGCTCAGTCGGCAGAGCGTCTCCATGGTAAGGAGAAGGTCTACGGTTCGATTCCGTATTGGGGCTCTGAAGAAAAGGCCCCCGCCAGCAGGCGGGGGCCTTTTTCATATGCAGACGCACCGGGTCGGGCCCCGGGGACGTGCCCCGGGGCGCGGATTTCCTACGGCAGCTTTCCTTCGTGCACGGCCTCCGGCACCCGCATGGCGAGGATGGCCATGTCGTCCGAGGCGGGTTCGGCGGCGAAGCGCTCGACGGCACGCAGGATGCGCGCGGCGACCGCGCCGGCGGTGAGGCCCGTACAGGTCGTCAGGACGTCGGTCAGGCCGTCGTCGCCGAGCATGCGGGTGCCCTCGCGGCGCTCCGTGACGCCGTCGGTGACGCAGAGCAGGACGTCGCCCGGGTCGAGCGTGACGGTCTGGGCGTACAGCTCCAGATCCTCCATGACGCCCAGCAGGGGCTGCGGTTCGGCGGCGGGCTCGACCGTGCCGTCCTGCCGCAGCCGCAGGGGCAGCGGGTGTCCCGCGCAGACGACCTTCAGCACGGCGCTGCCGTCGCGCTGTGGCCAGAGCTCGCCGTAGAGGAGCGTGAGGAACCGGCTGCGCGCGCCCTCGTCGAGGATCGCGGCGTTGAGGCGTTCCAGGACGGCCGGGCCGCCGAAGCCCTCGCGGGCGAGCAGCCGCAGCGCGTGCCGGGCCAGACCCGTGACGGCCGCCGCCTCGGGGCCCGTGCCGCACACGTCGCCGATGGCGAAGCCGTACGCGCCGTCCCGGATGGGGAAGAGGTCGTAGAAGTCGCCGCCGACCTCGTTGCCCTCGCCGGCCGCGCGGTAGATGACCTCGACCTCGACGCCGGGCACGTCCGGCAGCTCCGGCGGCAGCAGGCTGCGCTGGAGGGACTGGCTGATGGCGGTGCGCTCCGAGTACAGCCGCGCGTTGTCCAGGGCCAGCGCCGCCCGTCGGGAGAGGTCCTCGGCGAGTTCCAGGATCTCCTGGCGGAAGTGCTCCTCGGTGGGCTTGCCGAGGGTGAGCATGCCGATGACGCGGTTACGGGCGACGAGCGGCAGGACGACGGTCTCGCCGCCGACCGCCGAGGCGGTGGCGAGCGTGGCGCCGGGGCCGCTGGACGGGCGCGCGGAGGCGCCCAGCCCGAGGCTGCGCAGCGAGGTGCGCAGTGCGGCGTCGTGCGCCGCGTCTCCGGGGGCGCTCCAGACGCGGGCTCCGGGGGTGGGCACCGGTTCCGGCGGAGGGACCTTCTGGAGCAGCGTCTTGAGGCCGTCGATGCGGTCCTCGTCCTCGTGCAGCACGAAGGAGAGCTCGGGCTCGGAGGCCTGGTCGGCGACGGTGTACACGGCGCACCAGGTGGCGAGCGTGGGGACCGTCATCTGGGCCATGAGGGCCAGCGTCTGATTGCGGTCCAGGGTGCCCGCGAGCAGGTCGGAGGCCTCGACGAGGAAGGAGAGCGAGCCGCGGCGGAGCCGTTCCAGCTCGGTGAGGCGGGCGCGTTCCACGGCGAGCGCGATGCGGTCGGCGGCGAACTGGAGGCGCAGCGCCTCTTCGTTGGTGTAGCGGCCCGGGGACTCCGCGGCGACGCCGAGGGAGCCGGTGAGCCGGCCCTCGACCTTGAGGGGGACCGTGACGACGGAGCGCATGCCCGTACCGGAGAGCAGCGGTACGGCGCCCTGTACGGCGGTGAGGTCCTCGTGGACGGCGGGCATGCGTGCCGACCCGTAGCGGCCGCTGCCGGCCTCCACGGGGACGCGTGCGAAGCGCTGCCGTGCGGAGGGCAGCCCGGTGGAGGCGCGTACCTCCAGCTCGGTCTCGTCGTCGGTGGCCAGCAGCAGGTACGCGGCGTCGCCGTCGAGCATGTCGCGGGCGCGCTCGACCGTGCGCTGCAGCAGGCCGTCGAGGTCGTCGGGGGCCGGGGAGCCGATGAAGACCTCGAACGGGTCGGCGGGGCCGTGGCCCTCCGACTGCTGGCCGGAGGAGTCCGAGGGGGTGCGCGGCGGGCTCTGGAGCACGGCGCGCTCGTGGTCGCGCACGAGGAGGCAGACCGTGGAGGGCTCGCCGTCGGCGTCCCGTACGCGGAGGTGGGAGGCGTACACGGGGACGACGCGGCCGTCGGCACCCCTTATGCCGTACGAGCCCTCCCACCGGGAGAGCTGGAGGGCCTCGACGATGCCGGTGCCCGTGCCGGGGGTGTGCGGCCAGGCGGCGAAGTCGGTGAGGGGCTTGCCGATCACCTGTTCGGGCGCATAGGCGAAAAGATCCTGTGCGTCCTCGTTCCAGGAGCTGATGCAGCCACCGCGGTCGATCTGGATGACGGCGACACGGACCCGGTGCTCGGCGACGGGCAGGGCGTCCACGGGGAGCGCGGGACCGGCCGTCCGGGTGCCGGCGGGCCGCTCCGGCAGGTCGAGCTGGAACCAGACGTGCTTCTGGGAGGCGGTGTACTCCACGCCCCAGCGGGTGGCCAGCGCGCCGCACAGCAGCAGCCCACGGCCGCCCTCGCGGTCGGGGTGGGCGAGCGCCTGGCCGGCGCTCTGCACGGGCACCTCGCGCTCGGGGTAGCGGTCGGCGACCTCGATGCGGACGCCGGTGTCGGTACGGAGGCAGAGCACGTCGGCTGCGGTGCCGGCGTGCACGACGGCGTTGGTGACCAGCTCACTGGTGAGGACGACGGCGTCGTCGATGATGTCGCCGTGGCCCCAGCCCTGGAGGGTGTCGCGCACGAAAGCCCGGGCCGTGGCGACCGAACGTCCAACCGGCTCGAAGGTGGCAGCGGCCCGCGCGGTGATCACTGGTCTCCTCATGCGTGTGTCGGTGATCTGCTCCCCCATCATCGCGGCGCCCCTCCGAATGCCCGTCGTGCTCGCACCACCGCACCGGCAGTGCGGGTGGACAGCCGGAGCCCAGGGTACTTACCTTCGACGCCCGCATGGATGCCGGTCACGTGTGTTTCCCGCCCCGGGCTCGCCACGGACGGGTATGCGATGCTGCCGAACTGTTATGGCCTGGTTGAGCCATGGTGAAACACTGGGAAGGCTTCAAGAGAAGGCCCGGGTAGAACGGTCGACCCTGCGGGAGGGACACGGTGGAGTCTGGCGGAGCGGCGCGGGGTGCAAGCACGCGCGCGAAAGGCGGACGCTCCCGCAACAACGGGACGACCGAGGTGGACACGGCGGCGCTGAACCGCCTCCTGTCCGCCCTCGTGTCGATGCGGGACGGGAACTTCCGCAAGCGGCTGACCGTCTCCGGCGAAGGTGTCATGGCGGAGGTGGCGGCCGTTTTCAACGAGGTCGCCGACCGCAATCTGCACCTCACGGGCGAGCTGGCCCGCGTACGGCGGGTCGTAGGACGTGAGGGAAAGCTCACAGAACGGCTGGAGGTCGGGGCCTGCGAGGGCTCCTGGGCGGCCGCGATCGATGCCTCGAACGCGCTCGTGGACGATCTCGTCCGGCCGGTCTCCGAGGTGGGCAGGGTCCTCTCCGCCGTCTCCGAGGGTGACCTCGAACAGCGGATGGACCTGCGGACACGCAGCAGCGACGGGACCACGGCGCATCCGCTGCGGGGCGAGTTCCTGAAGGTCGGCCGTACGGTCAACGGGCTCGTGGACCAGCTGTCGGCGTTCACCGACGAGGTGACCAGGGTCGCCAGTGAGGTCGGTACCGAGGGCAAGCTCGGCGGTCAGGCCCGGGTTCGCGGAATGTCCGGTTCGTGGAAGGACCTGACGGATTCCGTCAACACGATGGCCTCACGGCTCACCGCGCAGGTGCGTGACATTGCTCTCGTGACGACCGCGGTGGCCAAGGGTGACCTGTCGAGAAAGGTGACCGTTCACGTCGCCGGCGAGATGCTGGAGCTGAAGAACACCGTCAACACGATGGTGGACCAGCTCTCCTCCTTCGCCTCCGAGGTGACCCGGGTGGCCCGGGAGGTCGGTACGGAGGGCGAGCTGGGCGGCCAGGCCGGGGTGCCGGGCGTCGCGGGCGTCTGGAAGGACCTGACCGATTCGGTCAATCTGATGGCCGGCAACCTCACGGCCCAGGTGCGCGGTATCGCGCAGGTGACGACGGCGGTCGCGAACGGCGACCTGTCCCAGAAGGTCACGGTCAGCGCGCGCGGCGAGGTCGCGCAGCTGGCCGACACGATCAACACGATGACCGAGACGCTGCGCACGTTCGCCGACGAGGTGACGAGGGTGGCGAACGAGGTCGGCGCCGAGGGCCAGCTGGGCGGTCAGGCGCAGGTGCCGGGCGCGGCGGGCACGTGGAAGGACCTCACCGACTCGGTGAACAACGCGTTCCGTAACCTCACCGGTCAGGTGCGGGACATCGCGCAGGTCACGACGGCGGTGGCCAACGGTGACCTGTCGCAGAAGATCACGGTCGACGTCTCCGGCGAGATGCTCGAACTGAAGAACACCGTGAACACGATGGTGGACCAGCTGTCCTCCTTCGGTGCCGAGGTCACGAGGGTGGCCCGGGAGATCGGTGTCGAGGGTGAGCTGGGCGGTCAGGCGCAGGTGCCGGGCGCGGCCGGTACGTGGAAGGACCTCACCGACTCGGTGAACACGGCCTTCCGTAACCTGACGGGCCAGGTCCGGAACATCGCGCAGGTCACGACGGCGGTGGCCAACGGTGACCTGTCGCAGAAGGTCACCGTCGACGTCTCCGGCGAGATGCTCCAGCTGAAGAACACCGTGAACACGATGGTGGACCAGCTGTCCTCGTTCGCGGACCAGGTCACGCGGATGGCCAGGGACGTGGGTACGGAGGGCCGGCTGGGCGGTCAGGCCCAGGTTCCGGGTGTGAGCGGTACGTGGAAGGAGCTGACCGACTCCGTCAACTTCATGGCGGGGAACCTCACGTCCCAGGTGCGGCAGATCGCGCAGGTGACGACGGCGGTCGCGCGGGGTGACCTCTCCCAGAAGATCGACGTGGACGCGCGCGGCGAGATCCTGGAGCTGAAGAACACCATCAACACGATGGTCGACCAGCTCTCGGCGTTCGCCGAGCAGGTGACCCGGGTGGCCCGCGAGGTGGGTACGGACGGCCGGCTGGGCGGTCAGGCGCAGGTTCCGGGTGTGGCCGGGGTGTGGCGCGATCTGACCGATTCGGTGAACGGCATGGCCGGCAACCTCACCGCGCAGGTCCGCAACATCGCACAGGTCGCGACCGCGGTGGCCCGGGGTGACCTCTCCCAGAAGATCGACGTGGACGCCCGCGGCGAGATCCTGGAGCTCAAGAACACGCTGAACACGATGGTGGACCAGCTGTCCTCCTTCGCCGACCAGGTGACCCGGGTGGCCCGCGAGGTGGGCACCGAGGGCATCCTGGGCGGCCAGGCCGAGGTCCAGGGGGTGAGCGGTACCTGGAAGGACCTCACCCAGTCCGTGAACTTCATGGCGAACAACCTCACCTCGCAGGTGCGGAACATCGGCGAGGTGACGACCGCGGTGGCCCGCGGCGACCTCTCCAAGAAGATCACCGTCGACGCCAAGGGCGAGATCCTCGAACTGGTCACGACCGTCAACACGATGGTGGACCAGCTGTCGCTCTTCGCCGAGCAGGTGACGCGCGTGGCCCGTGAGGTGGGTACGGAGGGCCAGCTGGGCGGTCAGGCCCGGGTGCCGGGAGTCACCGGCATCTGGAAGGACCTCAGCGACAACGTGAACCTGATGGCCAACAACCTGACCATCCAGGTGCGGAACATCTCCCAGGTCTCCGCGGCGGTGGCCAACGGTGACCTGACCAAGAAGGTGACGGTCGAGGCGCGCGGCGAGGTCGCGACGCTGGCCGACACGGTGAACACCATGGTGACGACCCTGTCGTCGTTCGCCGACGAGGTGACACGGGTCGCCCGTGAGGTGGGCACCGACGGGATTCTGGGCGGCCAGGCACGGGTGCCGGGCGTCGCCGGTACGTGGAAGGACCTCACGGAGTCGGTGAACTCCATGGCGTCCAACCTGACCGGCCAGGTGCGGAACATCGCGATGGTCACCACGGCCATCGCGAAGGGTGATCTGACCAAGAAGATCGACATCGACGCCCGGGGCGAGATCCTGGAGCTGAAGACGACGATCAACACGATGGTCGACCAGCTGTCGTCCTTCGCCGAGCAGGTCACCCGGGTGGCCCGCGAGGTGGGTACGGAAGGCCAGCTGGGCGGTCAGGCGCAGGTGCGCGGCGTGGCCGGTACCTGGAAGGACCTCACCGAGTCGGTGAACGAGATGGCGGGGAACCTGACCCGTCAGGTGCGGGCGATCGCCGCAGTCGCCGCGGCGGTGACCCTCGGCGACCACAACGTCCGCATCGACGTGGACGCGGCCGGCGAGATCCTGGAGCTCCAGGACAACGTCAACACGATGATCGCCACGCTCCGCGAGACCACGCTCGCCAACGAGGAGCAGGACTGGCTGAAGGGCAACCTCGCCCGGATCTCCGGCCTGATGCAGGGCCGCCGCGACCTCAAGGACGTGGCCAAGCTGATCATGAGCGAGCTGTCGCCCGCGGTCTCCGCGCAGCACGGCGCGTTCTTCCTCGCGACGTCGGCCGACGACAACCAGGAGATCGGCGCGGACGGCGGCGAGGCGGGCGACTACGAACTCCGGCTGACGGGCTCGTACGGCTATTCGATGGGTGCGATGCCCACCACCTTCGTGCCGGGCGAGACGCTCATCGGCACGGCGGCGGAGGAGAAGCGCACCATCCTGGTGGAGAACGTGCCCTCCGGATACCTGAAGATCTCCTCCGGCCTGGGCGAGGCACCGCCCGCGAACGTGATCGTGCTGCCGGTGCTCTTCGAGGACAAGGTGCTGGGCGTCATCGAGCTGGCCTCGTTCCAGCCGTTCACCCAGATCCAGAAGGACTTCCTCAGCCAGATCGCCGAGATGATCGCGACCAGCGTCAACACCATCTCGGTGAACACCAAGACCGAGATCCTGCTGAGCCAGTCGCAGGAGCTGACCGAGCAGCTCAAGGAGCGCTCGGCGGAGCTGGAGAGCCGGCAGCGCGCGCTGGAGCTGTCCAACTCCGAGCTGGAGGAGAAGGCGGAGCAGCTCCGCAAGCAGAACCGCGACATCGAGGTGAAGAACACCGAGATCGAAGAGGCCCGGCAGGTCCTGGAGGAGCGCGCCGAGCAGCTGGCCGTCTCGATGCGCTACAAGAGCGAGTTCCTCGCGAACATGTCGCACGAGCTGCGGACGCCGCTGAACTCCCTGCTGATTCTGGCCAAGTTGCTGGCGGACAACGCCGAGGGGAACCTCTCCCCGAAGCAGGTGGAGTTCGCCGAAACGATCCATGGTGCGGGCTCCGACCTGCTCCAGCTGATCAACGACATCCTGGACCTGTCCAAGGTCGAGGCGGGCAAGATGGACGTCAGCCCGACGCGGATCGCGCTGGTGCAGCTGGTGGACTACGTCGAGGCCACGTTCCGGCCGCTGACCGCGGAGAAGGGCCTGGACTTCTCCGTACGGGTCTCCCCGGAGCTGCCCGCGACGCTGCACACCGACGAGCAGCGCCTCCTTCAGGTGCTGCGCAACCTGCTGTCCAACGCGGTGAAGTTCACCGACTCCGGCGCCGTGGAGCTGGTCATCCGGCCGGCCGGCACGGACGTCCCCGTGGCCATCCGCGAGCAGCTCCTGGAGCACGGCGCGCTGCGCGACCCGGATGCCGACATGATCGCCTTCTCGGTGACCGACACCGGCATCGGCATCGCGTCCAGCAAGATGCGGGTGATCTTCGAGGCGTTCAAGCAGGCCGACGGCACGACGAGCCGGAAGTACGGCGGTACGGGCCTGGGCCTCTCCATCAGCCGCGAGATCGCGCGGCTGCTGGGCGGCGAGATCCACGCCGCCAGTGAGCCGGGCCGCGGCTCGACGTTCACGCTGTACCTCCCGTACAACCCGGGCGGGCTGCCGCCGCAGGGCTACCCGCAGCTGGTCGCGGGCGGTTTCGCGATGGACGCAGAGGCGCACGACGCGGAGATCGCCGAGCAGGAGGCGGCGAACAGCGCGGCGGCGGAGGAGCAGCCGACCACCCCGGACGCCGCGGCCTCGGGCCTCAACCGGCGCCGCAGGCGCGGGCTTTCGGCGGCGCCGCAGCGCGCGGCCCTGCCCGGCCAGCCGGCGACCGCGCAGCCGCAGCCGGCGACCGAGGAACCGTGGCTGGGCAACGGTCAGGACCTGGTGGCGCCGTCCGGCGACGGCGACGGCTTCCACGGCGAGAAGGTGCTGATCGTCGACGACGACATCCGCAACGTCTTCGCGCTCACCAGCGTCCTGGAGCAGCACGGTCTGTCGGTGCTCTACGCCGAGAACGGCCGTGAGGGAATCGAGGTGCTGGAACAGCACGATGATGTGACAGTGGTGCTGATGGACATCATGATGCCGGAGATGGACGGCTACGCCACGACCGCGGCGATCCGCCGGATGCCGCAGTTCGCCGGTCTGCCGATCATCGCCCTGACCGCCAAGGCCATGAAGGGCGACCGGGAGAAGAGCATCGAGTCGGGGGCCTCGGACTACGTGACGAAGCCCGTGGACACCGATCACCTGCTCGCGGTCATGCGGCAATGGATGCGCGCGGAGTGACGGGGCGTGCACAGAGAGACCGGATCTTGGCCCCTATGCTGACTCAGTGTGGTCGCGGACGTGTGGGAGCACGGTATTCGGGGAACCTTCTGGTCTCCTGCTGCGTTTCTGCTACGTGCACGGTGACATAGCGGTGACAGGGTGTGGCGACAGGCGGGGTGCGGCTACCATGACCGGCACAAGTACGGGCGGCATGACGGAGCCGTCCCCTGGGGCGGCGTCCGGTGGAGTGCCGGGGCGAGGAGGACGGGCCATGGTGCAGAAGGCCAAGATCCTCCTGGTCGATGACCGGCCGGAGAATCTGCTGGCGCTGGAGGCGATCCTCTCTGCGCTCGATCAGACGCTGGTGCGGGCATCGTCCGGGGAGGAAGCGCTCAAGGCGCTGCTCACCGACGATTTCGCGGTGATTCTGCTCGACGTGCAGATGCCGGGGATGGACGGGTTCGAGACCGCGGCGCACATCAAGCGGCGCGAGCGGACCCGGGACATCCCGATCATCTTCCTCACGGCGATCAACCACGGCCCGCACCACACCTTCCGCGGGTACGCGGCCGGTGCGGTCGACTACATCTCCAAGCCGTTCGACCCGTGGGTGCTGCGCGCCAAGGTCTCGGTCTTCGTCGAGCTGTACATGAAGAACGTCAAGCTGCGCGAGCAGGCGTCGCTGCTGCGGCTCCAGCTCGAAGGCGGCCAGCCGGCCGCCGGCGAGGACGCCAAGGAGGCCGCGGGGCTGCTCGCGGAACTCTCCGCGCGGCTCGCCGCGGTCGAGGAGCAGGCCGAGGCGCTGTCCAAACAGCTGGACGAGTCGGCGGACGCCGCCGCCGTGGCGACCGCCGCGCATCTGGAGCGGAAGCTGACCGGACTGCGCCGCGCGCTGGACGCCCTGGAGCCGGGCGCGGGCAACAGCGACACGCCGTCCGTACCGACGCAGAACTGACGCTGCCGGTCCGGCCGTACGGCACCGGCCCGGTGCCGTACGGAAGCTGACCCGCCAGCAGGTTCCGGTGCAGTCCCGGGCGTTGGGCCCGAGGCGGGCCAACCGCCCATATGGCGCGTTGGTTACGACACGAACGGGTGAAGGCCCGAGCGCCCGTGTCACCCCGGGGCGTCGCCTGTAACCTCGTCACCATGGCCTCACGTACGTCCGGCAAGGGTTCCCAGAGCACGGCGGGCCCCTCGAAGCAGCGCGCCGGGCGCCCCGGGGGCGCCGCCAAGAAGACCGCCGCGAAACCGCCCGCCGCCAAGAAGGCGGCGGCCAAGAAGGCGCCGCCGAAGAAGACCGCGGCCGCCAAGAAGGCCCCGGCGAAGAAGGCGGTGGCGAAGAAGCCCGCACCGTCCCCGACCGGAGGCGTCTACCGCGCGGTGCGCGCCCTCTGGCTGGGCCTCGCGCACGGCGTCGGCTGGTTCTTCCGCAGCATGGGGCGCAGCGCGAAGAACCTCGATCCCGCACACCGCAAGGACGGCCTGGCGCTCGCCCTGCTGGGCCTCGGCCTGGTGATCGCGGCCGGTACCTGGGCCAACCTCCAGGGCCCGGTCGGGGACATCGTGGAGATGCTGGTCACCGGCGCGTTCGGCCGGCTCGACCTCCTCGTCCCGATACTGGTGGGCGGCATCGCCGCCCGGGTCTTCTTCCGCCCGGAGCAGCCGGAGGCCAACGGGCGGATCGTCATCGGACTGTCGGCACTGGTCGTCGGCGTGCTCGGCCAGGTCGCGATCGCGTGCGGTTCTCCCGACCAGAAGGACGTCGCCGGCGTGCGCGACGCCGGCGGCTACCTCGGCTGGGCGGTCTCCAAGCCGCTGCTCTTCATGGTGGGGCAGACGCTGTCGGTCGCCCTGCTGGTGCTGGTGACGGTCTTCGGGCTGCTCGTGGTCACCGCCACCCCGGTCACGGCCATCCCGCGGCGCTTCAAGGCGCTCGGTGTCCGGCTGGGCCTGCTGGAGACGTACGAGCCGGACGCCGACGCCTTCGCCGACGAGCCGGTGGCCGAGCCGGCCCGCAAGAGCCGCAGGAGCCGTTCGGAGGCCCTGGAGGGGTCCCCCGAGGCGGCGGAGGAGGCCGCCCTCGCCAAGCGCCGCAAGCCGCGCCGGGACGCCGTGGAGCCGGCCGCCGAGCCGGAGCACGAGCGCTCCCAGGACGCGGTGGACGTGGCGGCCGGGTACGCCGCCAACCTGGACGGCGCTGTGCTGCACGGCATCCAGCCCTCGCCGCTGGTGGCGGACCTCAGCAGCGGCATCAAGGGCGACCGGGGCGAGTACGACGACTCCGGCGCGACGAAGGGCCTGCACACCTCCGTGCCGCCCGCGCGCGACGCCGAGCCCGCGCCGTCCTCCTCGTCCAGCGTTCCCGACTTCACCAAGGCCGCGCCGGAGCCCGCCGGCGAGCTGCCGCCGCGCGCAGAGCAGCTCCAGCTCGCCGGCGACATCACGTACGCGCTGCCCTCGCTGGACCTCATGGAGCGCGGCGGGCCCGGCAAGACCCGCAGCGCGGCCAACGACGCGGTGGTCGAGTCGCTGAGCAAGGTGTTCCAGGAGTTCAAGGTGGACGCCGCGGTCACCGGCTTCACCCGCGGCCCGACGGTCACCCGGTACGAGATCGAGCTCGGTCCCGGCGTGAAGGTCGAGAAGATCACCGCGCTGGCGAAGAACATCGCGTACGCGGTGGCCAGCCCGGACGTGCGGATCATCAACCCGATTCCGGGCAAGTCCGCGGTCGGCATCGAGATCCCCAACAGCGACCGCGAGATGGTGAACCTCGGCGACGTGCTGCGGTCCGCGGACGCCGTGGGCGACGACCATCCGATGGTGGTCGGGCTCGGCAAGGACGTCGAGGGCGGCTACGTCTCGGCGAACCTCGCGAAGATGCCGCACGTGCTCGTCGCGGGCGCCACCGGCTCCGGAAAGTCCTCCTGCATCAACTGCCTGATCACCTCGATCATGGTCAGGGCCACGCCGGACGACGTACGGATGGTGCTGATCGACCCCAAGCGGGTCGAGCTGACCGCGTACGAGGGCATTCCGCACCTGATCACGCCGATCATCACCAACCCCAAGCGGGCCGCCGAGGCGCTGCAGTGGGTGGTGCGCGAGATGGACCTGCGCTACGACGACCTCGCGGCATACGGGTACCGGCACATCGACGACTTCAATGAGGCGGTGCGCTCCGGCAAGGCCTCGGCCCCCGAGGGCAGCGAGCGCGAGCTGTCGCCGTATCCGTACCTGCTGGTGATCGTGGACGAGCTGGCGGACCTGATGATGGTGGCGCCGCGGGACGTGGAGGACTCCATCGTCCGCATCACCCAGCTGGCCCGTGCGGCCGGCATCCACCTGGTGCTGGCGACGCAGCGCCCGTCGGTCGACGTGGTCACCGGCCTGATCAAGGCGAACGTGCCCTCGCGGCTCGCCTTCGCGACGTCGTCGCTGGCGGACAGCCGCGTCATCCTCGACCAACCGGGTGCGGAGAAGCTCATCGGAAAGGGTGACAGCCTGTTCCTCCCGATGGGGGCGAGCAAGCCGACCCGTATGCAGGGCGCCTTCGTCCAGGAGGGCGAAGTCGCTGCGGTGGTCCGGCACTGCAAGGACCAGATGGCTCCGGTCTTCCGCGAGGACGTCACGGTCGGGCAGGGCAAGAAGAAGGAGATCGACGAGGACATCGGCGACGACCTGGATCTGCTGTGTCAGGCCGCTGAGCTGGTCGTTTCCACCCAGTTCGGGTCCACGTCGATGCTGCAGCGCAAGCTGCGGGTGGGGTTCGCGAAGGCCGGGCGGCTGATGGACCTGATGGAGTCCAGGGACATCGTGGGGCCCAGCGAGGGCTCCAAGGCGCGCGATGTTCTGGTGAAACCGGATGATTTGGAAGGAGTGCTCGCCGTCATTCGGGGGGAGGCTCACTGACAGGTCACTCGAAAGAGATCGCAAGCAACCGTTTCTTCTGCCCATACGTCAAGTTGAGGGAAGAGACGGCGCGATGCGCGACCGTCGGGCCCCCGGCCAGGTCCGGGGGGTATACCGATGGCGTACAAAGTCCGCTCTCCCGCTTGCCCGACCCTTTCGGTACACCCCTAGACTGAACATCCAGCAGGTGGCTACACGCTCGAAAGGCGCCCCCGTGTCCATCGGCAACTCCCCTGAAGACGACCGGCCTTCCGTCGGTCGAGTCCTCCAGCAGGCCCGCGTCGACGCCGGACTGACCGTCGACGAGATCAGTACGACCACGCGGGTGCGCATCCCCATCGTGCACGCGATCGAGCAGGAAGATTTCTCGCGTTGCGGCGGGGACGTGTACGCCCGTGGTCACATTCGAACACTCGCGCGCGCAGTGGGGCTGGATCCGGCCCCGCTGATCGCTCAGTACGACGCCGAGCACGGCGGCCGGCCCGCGCCGACCCCGGCGGCGCCGCTCTTCGAGGCGGAACGCATCCGTCCCGAGCCGCGCCGGCCGAACTGGACGGCGGCCATGGTCGCCGCCATCGTCGCCGTGGTCGGTTTCGTCGGCTTCACGCTGTTCAGCGACGGTGACCGGAGCCAGGAGGCCTCGGTCGCCGACGGAAATGTCGGCGAGAGCCCGACGGTCAAGCCGTCCCCGACCAAGACCAAGCCCGCAGACCCCAAGCCCGACCCCTCCGACAGCGCCATCGCCGGGCTGCCGAAGGACAAGGTGACCATCAAGATCACCGCCCGTGACGGACAGAGCTGGGTCTCCGCCAAGGACGCCAACGGCAAGCTCCTGGAGGACGGCCTGCTCCGCAAGGGCCAGTCCAAGACCTTCAGCGACAAGAAGCGGATCGATCTTGTCGTCGGCAACGCCGGAGCCGTGCAGCTGTACGTCAACGGCAAGGAGATCAAGGAAATCGGCGACAAGGGCTCCGTGGAGCGCCTGAGCTACACCCCGGGTGATCCGCAGGCGGGCTGACCGAGCGCCGGCCGCCTTCCGGGGAAAACGCCCGCCGCCTCTCGGGGAGAGGCGGCGGGCGGCCGCCTGTGAGGGGCGCGGTGGCCGCGCGGGAACCCTCCCAGACATACGGACGTCCGGGACGAAGTAGGCTGAGCCCCATGCCCGAACGCCGTACCGTCGCCCTTGTCACTCTTGGCTGCGCCCGTAACGAGGTGGACTCGGAGGAGCTCGCAGGCCGCCTGGCAGCGGACGGCTGGGAGCTCGTCGAGGAAGCCGCCGAAGCCGATGTCGCCGTCGTCAACACCTGTGGTTTCGTCGAGGCCGCCAAGAAGGACTCCGTCGACGCCCTGCTGGAAGCCAACGATCTGAAGGACCACGGCCGCACCCAGGCCGTCGTCGCCGTGGGCTGCATGGCCGAGCGGTACGGCAAGGAGCTGGCCGAGGCGCTGCCCGAGGCCGACGGCGTGCTCGGCTTTGACGACTACACCGACATCTCCGGCCGCCTGCAGACCATCCTGAGCGGCGGCAACGTCGAGGCCCACGCCCCCCGCGACCGGCGCAAGCTGCTGCCGATCAGCCCGGCCGAGCGCCAGGGCGCCGGCGTCGCGCTCCCCGGCCACGGTGACGCCCTTGCCTCCGCCCCGCAGGACCTGCCCGAGGGGGTCGCGCCCGCCTCCGGGCCGCGCGCCCCGCTGCGCCGCCGCCTGGGGAGCAGCCCGGTGGCCTCGGTGAAGCTCGCCTCGGGCTGCGACCGCCGCTGTTCCTTCTGTGCCATCCCCTCCTTCCGCGGCTCCTTCATCTCGCGCCGCCCCTCGGACGTGCTGGGGGAGACCCGCTGGCTGGCCGAGCAGGGCGTGAAGGAGATCATGCTGGTCTCCGAGAACAACACCTCCTACGGCAAGGACCTCGGCGACATCCGGCTGCTGGAGACGCTGCTGCCCGAGCTGGCCGCGGTCGACGGCATCGAGCGCGTCCGGGTCAGCTACCTCCAGCCCGCCGAGATGCGCCCCGGCCTGATCGATGTGCTGACCGGTACGGACAAGGTCGCGCCCTACTTCGACCTGTCCTTCCAGCACTCCGCCCCCGGTGTGCTGCGCGCGATGCGCCGCTTCGGGGACACCGACCGCTTCCTGGACCTGCTGGCGCAGATCCGCACGAAGGCCCCGCAGGCCGGCGCCCGCTCCAACTTCATCGTCGGCTTCCCCGGTGAGACCGAGGAGGACTTCGCCGAGCTGGAACGCTTCATCAGCGAGGCGAGACTCGACGCCATCGGCGTCTTCGGCTATTCCGACGAGGACGGCACCGAGGCGGCCGGCTACGAGGGCAAGCTCGACCCCGACGTGGTGGCCGAGCGCCTGGCGCACCTGTCCCGGCTGGCCGAGGAGCTGACCGCGCAGCGCGCCGAGGAGCGCCTGGGCGAGACCCTCACCGTCATGGTCGACCGGGTCGACGACGAGGACGGCGTGGTCGGCCGCGCCGCGCACCAGGCGCCGGAGACCGACGGCGTCACCCTGCTCACGGGCAGCCGGGACCTGGTTCCCGGTCGTATGGTCGAAGCAAAGGTGGTGGCGACCGAGGGCGTGGACCTCGTGGCGGAACCGCTGCCGCTCGGCGCCGAGCACGGCGCCGGCTGTCCCGAGGAGGCGGCCAGATGACCGGAATCCCGGCTTCCGCCGCCGGCGCTTCCGCTGCTGGCGGAGCCGGCCGGCCGAAGACCGTCCGGCGGCAGCAGGCCGGGCTGTGGAACATCGCCAACATCCTCACGATGCTGCGGCTGGTCCTCGTGCCGGCGTTCGTGCTGCTCCTGATGCACGGCGACGGCTACGACCCCGCATGGCGCTCGTTCGCCTGGGCCGCGTTCGCCGTCGCCATGATCACCGACCTCTTCGACGGGCATCTGGCGCGCGCGTACGACCTGGTCACGGACTTCGGAAAGATCGCCGACCCGATAGCCGACAAGGCGATCATGGGTGCCGCGCTGATCTGTCTGTCGATCCTCGGCGACCTGCCCTGGTGGGTCACCGGAGTGATCCTCTTCCGGGAGCTCGGCATCACCGTGATGCGCTTCTGGGTGATCAGGCACGGAGTCATCCCGGCGAGCCGCGGCGGCAAGCTGAAGACGCTCGCGCAGGGGACCGCTGTCGGGATGTACGTCCTCGTGCTCACCGGCCCGCTGGCCACCCTGCGCTGGTGGGTGATGGCCGTGGCCGTGGTGCTGACCGTCGTCACGGGCCTGGACTACGTGAAGCAGGCCGTCGTCCTGCGGCGGGCCGGGCTGGCGAAGTCGCGCGAGGCCCTGCGGGAGCGGTCCGGTGGGACGGCCTCCGGCCGGGGGCCGGCACGGTGAACGGTGGTACGGAGGCTGCGCACGGGTCCCAGGAGAGCGCTGGGGCGGGCGCTGAGGCCCCCGTGGCGGCTCCGGGGCATGCCGGCACCTCCGGCGGCCCGCAGGGCGCCGCACGGGCGCTGGCGGCCTTGGCCGGGCGCGGGCAGTCCCTGGCGGTGGCCGAATCCCTCACCGGTGGCCTGGTCGCCGGTGCGCTGACCGCGGTTCCTGGCGCCTCGCGGTGCTTCCGGGGCTCGGTCACGGCGTACGCGACGGAACTGAAGAGCCTCGTACTGGGTGTGGACGGCGCGCTTCTGGCCACCCGTGGTGCGGTGGACGCGGAGGTCGCCCGGCAAATGGCGCAGGGCGTGCGACGCGTGCTCGGCGCCGACTGGGGTATTGCCACCACAGGGGTCGCCGGCCCCGACCCACAGGACGGGCAGCCGGTCGGCACGGTCTACGTCGCGGTCACCGGGCCCGGCGGTGAGGGAAAAGTGCGCCGACTGGCGCTGGACGGCGATCGCGACCGGATCCGTCGGGACAGCGTCACCGCAGCAGTGGATCTGCTGTTGAGCGAACTGACAGAAAATGCGCGGGCAAAGGATACGGAACATCACGGGGGTATCTGATGTTTACAGCCCTGAGTGAACACGAACTCGCTCCCGGCACGGCTGAGGCCCGAGGCGGTACGGTGGGGCGAGATGGATCCGGATCCGAGGTCCGAGGAGGGAGCCAGCGATGATTCTGCTCCGTCGCCTGCTGGGTGACGTGCTGCGCCGACAGCGTCAGCGTCAAGGCCGCACCCTGCGCGAGGTCTCCTCCTCCGCCCGGGTGTCGCTCGGCTACTTGTCCGAGGTCGAGAGGGGACAGAAGGAGGCTTCCTCCGAGCTGCTCTCGGCGATCTGTGACGCGCTGGACGTACGGATGTCCGAGCTGATGCGGGAGGTCAGCGACGAGCTGGCGCTCGCGGAGCTGGCACGGTCCGCGGCCGCGAGCGAGCCGGTGCCGACGCCGGTGCGGCCCACGTTCAACGCGGTGTCCGTCGCTTCGCTGACGGGCGTCCCCGAAGAGCGCGTGACGATCAAGGCTCCGGCGGAGGCCGTGGATGTCGTAGCGGCCTGACCGTTCGGTTCGATGCATGAAGAAGACCCTGGAGGGCACCCGCCCTCCAGGGTCTTCGCGTTGCTCTTGTGGCGTGAAGGGCCTGTTGCCCCGAACTGCGGCATTTACTGCGGTGAGGCATCGTTTATACGAAGGTCAACCGGCCATACGAAGGTCAGAAGGACCTTTCGCTCTGATACAGGGAGTAAATGCATGCCTGTCGTCAACAGCACGCTGTCCGAGAGCGACCGCAAGACGGTCGGCGACGCGCTCCAGGGCGCCCTGGTCGACCTCGTCGACCTGTCGCTCATCGCCAAGCAGGTCCACTGGAACGTCGTCGGTCCGCGCTTCCGGTCCGTCCACCTCCAGCTCGACGATGTCGTCGCGAGCGCCCGCGGCCATGCCGACACGGTCGCCGAGCGTGCCTCCGCGATCGGCGTGAACCCCGACGGCCGCGCCGAGACGATCGCGAAGACCAGCGGCGCCGGCACCGTCGAGGGCGGCTGGATCAAGGACAACGACGCGGTGGGTGCCCTCGTACGGGCCCTGGGCTCCGTCATCGAGCGGATGCGGGAGCGCATCGCCGTCACCGACGAGCCGGATCCGGTGACCCAGGACATCCTCATCGGGCTCACCGCCGACCTCGAGAAGCACCACTGGATGTTCCAGGCCGAGGCGGCCTGAGGCGCAACAGCGGCGGACCGACCGTTTCCGGCGCATCCTGCCGGAGCCCGATCGCGGCCTGATGGCCGCTGACGGGCTCTGGTCGGGGCCGGACCGATCCGAGAACGGTTTCGTTCGACCGCGTGTCGCGCATTGCGGAACGCGCCGTTCGTGCCCCAGTGCGCCCTCCCGCCCCACCTTCATGGCCGACTACCGTCGACCGGAGGAGGCAGTCATGGCACGGCGCGGCTTCTTCTCCCGGCACCCGGTCCGGGGCACGGGCGCTGGAGCGCCCGGCACACCGGGCCGCGGCTCGGTGGGGGCGCCGGGCAGCGGCCTGATGGAGGCATCGGGACAAGGCCCGGCGGAACTGCTGCGTTCGGCGCCCGGTCGCTGGACCGCCGCGCTTCTCCTCGGGGGGCTGTGGTGGTGGGCCGTGCTGAGAGTGCTCTTCTGGCCCGAGGGCGCCGGGGTGGTGGAAGGTGCGATGGCCGCGGGCGGCTGGGGTCTGAGCCTGCTGCCGGTGCACTGCGTACCGCGCCGGACGCGCTCGGGCGGCGGCCGCGTGGGAGCGGTCGGCTGGCGTCGCCGCAGTGGCTGCGTGGGGACTCCGGGACCCACCGCCGTCACGGACCGGCTCGTCAGGGCATGGCGGTACCGCCGTTGGGGCGGCGGTACCGACCGCATGTGAAGCCGGTCGTCAGGCCCGAGCCGCGCACCGGGAACCCGTCGGCCGCGGTGGCCGGCCTGCGGGGGAGCCCGTACAGCGAGGATCTCCTACCGCGGATGCCGGTACCGGAAGGCCGTGTCAGCCACCCGCTTCGGTGGCCGGTTCCGGCTGGCAGCGGGGGCACCAGTAGGTGACCCGGGCCTGCGGCGCCGGCCCCTGGTCGGCGACCCGTACCGGAGTACCGCAGCGCAGGCAGGGGCGGTCGGCGCGTCCGTAGACCCAGAGGCGGCGGTCCGGTCGCGCGCTCGGCGTCGTCGTACGGGCCGGGCGCCGCTTGTTCGCCTCCAGCAGCCGCTTCGCCAGCGTGATCGCCCGCTCCGGCCGCGGCAGCGCGCCCACCGGCAGCCAGGGCGAGGCGCGCAGCAGGAAGCACAGCTCACATTTGAAGACGTTGCCGATGCCGGCCAGATTGCGCTGGTCCAGCAGTGCCTCCCCGAGCGTCCGGGCCGGGTCGGACAGCAGCCGGCGCAGCGCCTCGTCCGCGTCCCAGTCGGGCCCCAGCAGGTCCGGCCCCAGATGGCCGACGGCGTTCTCCTCGTCGGCGGTGCGCAGCAGCTCCAGTACGGGGAGGCGGTAGCCCACGGCGGTGCGTTCCGCCGTGGCCAGTACCGCGCGGATCTGGTGGTCGGGGCCGCCGCGCCAGCGCTCGCCCGCCGCGTACACCCGCCAGGCGCCGTCCATCCGCAGATGGGAGTGGAGCGTCAGCCCGCCCTCGATACGGGTCAGCAGGTGCTTTCCGCGCGGCACCACCTCCAGCACCGAGCGTCCGGCGAGGTCCGTCGTGGCGAGCTTCGGCACCCGCAGGTCCGTACGGGTCAGCAGCCGCCCGCCCAGCGCCTTGTGCAGCTCGGCGGCGGCCCGCCAGACGGTGTCACCTTCGGGCATGGCTCCATCATGCCGTGCGCGGCCTCTGGGCAGAGCGCGCTCCGGGCCACGTCGGCCACGCCTTCCCCGCGCTCATGTCCGCAGGCGCAGCCCCCTCGGTGTCGCGTGGAAACCCGCGTGCTCCAGCTCGGCGGCCAGCGGTGAGGTGAGGGCGGACGAGCCGTTGATCCGCTCGACGGTCAGCGCGCCCACGAAGCCGTTCCGTACGGCCGCCGCCAGCGCCTCCAGGGCCAGGCGCACCCGGGTGCCGCCCTCCTCGGCCTGCCAGGCCAGCAGCGTCTTGCCGCCGCGCTCCATGTAGACCGCCAGCTCGCCGTCGACCACGACGACCAGCGAACCCGCCTTGCGGCCGGGCTTGTGGGACGAGCCCTCGGGCGGCTCGGGCCAGGGCAGCGCCGCGCCGTACGCGTTGGCCGGGTCCGCCGCGGCCAGCACGACGGCGCGCGGGGTGCCGCCGCGGGCCGGACCGGCCGGCTGCCAGGAGCCGCCGGGCGCGGTCTCCTCGGCCGTACGGTCCCGGCTCGTACTGACCGCGCGCAGCCGGTCCACCGCGCCGTCCATCGCGAACTGCGCCGCGCCCAGCCCCTCCACGACGTACCCCCGGCGGGCCTGGCCGGTCTCCTCGAAGGCGGCCAGCACTCGGTACGCGGCGGAGAAGCCGCCCTCGACCCCTTCGGCGGCGACCGCGCCGCGGGTGACGATGCCGTGCCGGTCCAGGAGGGTGTGGGCCAGGGCGTGCGCCCGGTGGGTGGGCTCCGGCTCCGGGGCGGGCAGCAGCGACCAGCGGCCGGCGACCGTGGGCGGGCCGGACCGGGAGGCGGTGGGGCGGCCCGTCCGGCCGGTGGCGGCGGTGAGGCTGCCGTACCGGCCGCGCGGCGTGGCCCGGCGGGCGCGGTGCGCCGTGGAGCCGGCCGTACGGCCCGAGCCGAGCAGCGCGCGCAGCGGCGCGAGGGTGTCGTTGGTCAGCCGCCCGGACCAGGCCAGGTCCCAGAGCGCGTCGGCCAGTTGCGGATCGGTGGCCTCCGGGTGCGTCGTGGCCCGTACCTGGTCCGCGAGCTGACGGAAGAACAGGCCGTAGCCGGGGGCGAGGGCGTCCAGCACCGACTGGTGCAGCGGCGTCACCTCGAAGGGGTGCGGCTGCGGCAGGAGGAGCGGCGCGGTGTCGGCGGGGTACAGGGCGATCCAGCCGTCCTTGCCCGGCAGCGCGCCGGCGCCCGCCCACAGCACCTCGCCCGTGGAGGTCAGTTCGTCCAGCAGGGCGGGGGAGTAGCCCGACACCCGGGACGGCAGGACGAGCCGCTCCAGGGCCGAGGCCGGCACCGGTGCGCCCTGCAGCTGCTCCACGGCGCGCAGGAGTCCGTCGATGCCGCGCAGCCCCTGCCCGCCGACGCTCTGCCACTGCGGCAGGAAGGCGGCGAGCGCGGGCGGCGGCACCGGCTCCAGCTCGTGCCGCAGCGCGGCCAGCGACCGGCGCCGCAGCCGCCGCAGCACCTGCGCGTCGCACCACTCCTGGTGCACCCCGGACGGCGCGAACTCGCCCTGCACGACCCGGCCGGCCCCGGCGAGGCGGTGCAGGGCCCCGTCGGTGACGGCGGTGCCGAGGCCGAAGCGGGCGGCGGCCTGCTCGGAGGTGAACGGGCCGTGGGTGCGGGCGTACCGGGACAGCAGGTCGCCCAGCGGGTCCTTGACCGGCTCGGTGAAGGACTCGGGGACGCCCACGGGGAGCGCCGTGCCCAGCGCGTCACGGAGCCGTCCGGCGTCCTCGACCGCGGCCCAGTGGTCGGCGCCCGCGATGCGGACCCGGATGGCGCGGCGGGCGGCCGCCAGCTCCTCGGCCCAGGCGGGGTCGGCGCCGCGCTCGGCCAGCTCGGCGCCGGTCAGCGGGCCGAGGAGGCGCAGCACGTCGGCGAGGCCCTCGGCGTCCTTGACCTTGCGGTCGTCGGTCAGCCACTGCAGCTCGCGCTCCAGGTCGGCGAGGACCTCCGGGTCCAGCAGCTCGCGCAGGTCCGCCTGGCCCAGCAGTTCGGCGAGCAGCCGGGAGTCCAGGGAGAGCGCGGCCGCGCGGCGCTCGGCGAGCGGCGAGTCGCCCTCGTACAGGAACTGCGCGACGTACCCGAAGAGCAGCGAACGGGCGAACGGCGACGGCTCCTGGGTGGTCACCTCGACCAGCCGGACGCGGCGCGACTCGATGTCCCCCATCAGCTCGGCCAGGCCGGGCACGTCGAACACGTCCTGAAGGCACTCGCGGATGGCTTCGAGGACGATCGGGAAGGACCCGAACTCGCTCGCCACCTGGAGCAGCTGCGCGGCGCGCTGCCGCTGCTGCCACAGAGGCGTGCGCCTGCCCGGGTTGCGGCGGGGCAGCAGCAGCGCACGGGCCGCGCACTCCCGGAAGCGCGCGGCGAACAGCGCCGAGCCGCCCACCTCGTCGGTCACCACCTGGTCGACCTCGCCCTTGTCGAAGACGACGTCGGCGGCGCCCACCGGGGACTGGTCGGGGTCGAACTCGGCGCCCGCGGCGTCCGGGTCGGTGTCCAGCAGGTCCAGGCCCATCAGGTCGGCGTCCGGCAGCCGCAGCACGATGCCGTCGTCGGCGTGCATCACCTGCGCGTCCATGCCGTACCGCTCGGCGAGCCGGGCGCCGAGCGCCAGCGCCCAGGGGGCGTGCACCTGGGCGCCGAACGGCGAGTGCACCACCACCCGCCAGTCGCCCAGCTCGTCCCGGAAGCGCTCGACGACGATCGTGCGGTCGTCGGGGACGTGGCCGCAGGCCTCGCGCTGCTCGGTGAGGTAGCTCAGGACATTGCCCGCCGCCCAGTCGTCCAGCCCTGCGGCGGACAGCCGGCTCCGGGCCGCTTCGGGCTCCAGTGCGCCGACCTCCCGGAGGAACGCGCCGAGCGCACGGCCCAGTTCGAGCGGGCGGCCGAGCTGGTCGCCCTTCCAGAAGGGCAGCCGGCCGGGCACACCGGGGGCGGGCGACACCAGCACCCGGTCCCGGGTGATGTCCTCGATGCGCCAGGAGGTCGTGCCCAGCGTGAAGACGTCGCCGACCCGCGACTCGTAGACCATCTCCTCGTCGAGTTCGCCCACCCGTCGCCCGCCACCACCCCGAGTGGAAGCGCTTCGCGCTGCTGTGTCCGATGGGCCGCCGCCCTTCTTGGGGTCGGCGCCGGCCAGGAACACCCCGAAGAGACCGCGGTCGGGGATCGTGCCGCCCGAGGTGACGGCCAGCCGCTGGGCGCCGGGCCGCCCCGTGACGGTGTTCGCCACCCGGTCCCACACGATGCGCGGCCGCAGCTCCGCGAACGCGTCCGAGGGATAGCGCCCCGCCAGCATGTCCAGCACGCCGCTGTACGCCGACTCCGGGAGCCCGGCGAACGGCGCGGCCCGCCGCACCACTGTCAGCAGTTCCTCGACGTCCCAGGCGTCCATCGACACCATCGCGACCAGCTGCTGGGCAAGTACGTCCAGCGGATTGGCCGGGACGCGCAGCGCCTCGATGGCCCCTTCGCGCATCCGCTCCGTGACCACCGCTGCCTGCACCAGGTCGCCGCGGTACTTCGGGAAGACCACGCCGGTGGAGACCGCGCCCACCTGATGGCCGGCGCGGCCCACCCGCTGCAGCCCGGAGGCGACCGAGGGCGGCGACTCGACCTGGACCACCAGGTCCACCGCGCCCATGTCGATGCCCAGCTCCAGGCTGGAAGTGGCCACCACCGCCGGCAGCCGGCCCGCCTTGAGGTCCTCCTCGACCTGCGCGCGCTGCTCCTTGGAGACCGAGCCGTGGTGCGCCCTGGCCAGCAGGGACGGCGCGCCCTTGGCACCGCCGGACTGGGCCATCAGCTCGGCGGGGGAGTGGTCCTCGGGCAGCGGCTCGCCCGTGGCGCGCTCGTACGCGATCTCGTTCAGCCGGTTGCAGAGCCGCTCCGCGAGGCGCCTGGAGTTCGCGAAGACGATCGTCGAACGATGCGCCTGTACGAGGTCGGCGATGCGCTCTTCGACGTGCGGCCAGATGGACGGCTTGTCGCCGCCGGAGTCGCCGGTCTCGGGCCCGGTCTCCTTCACGGGCGAGCCGCCCAGTTCCCCGAGGTCCTCGACGGGCACCACGACCGAGAGGTCGAACTCCTTGCCCGAGGCCGGCTGCACGATCTCCACCCGGCGGCGCGGCGACAGATAGCGCGCGACCTCCTCCACGGGCCGGACCGTCGCCGAGAGCCCGATGCGGCGGGCCGGGCGGGGCAGCAGCTCGTCCAGGCGCTCCAGGGACAGCGCCAGATGCGCGCCGCGCTTCGTGCCGGCGACGGCGTGCACCTCGTCCAGGATGACCGTCTCCACGCCCGCCAGCGCGTCCCGGGCCTGGGAGGTCAGCATCAGGAACAGCGACTCGGGGGTGGTGATCAGGATGTCCGGCGGGCGGTTGGCGATAGAGCGGCGCTCGGCCGCCGGGGTGTCGCCGGAGCGGATGCCGACCCGGATGTCCGGCTCGGGCTGCCCGAGCCGGACGGACTCCTGGCGGATGCCGGTCAGCGGGGAGCGCAGATTCCGCTCGACGTCGACCGCGAGGGCCTTGAGCGGGGAGACGTACAGCACCCGGCAGCGCTTCTTGGCCTCGGCGGGCGGGGGCGTGCTCGCGAGGGAGTCCAGGGAGGCGAGGAAGGCGGCGAGGGTCTTGCCGGAGCCGGTCGGCGCGACGACCAGGACGTCGGAGCCCTCGCCGATGGCGCGCCAGGCACCGTCCTGAGCCGCGGTGGGCGCGTGGAAGGCCCCCGTGAACCAGCCTCTGGTCGCGGGGGAGAACGAATCGAGCGCGGTCCTCGCCATGACCCCATCGTGCCTCGGACCACTGACAACGGTCCGCCGACGAGCGGTCCGGACGGTGGACGCCCAGGTCAGCGGTGGCACGCCGGACGCAGAATGGGTGCATGGGGAGCAGCGGCGGCGGCCCGGCGGCGGGCCGGGGGAGCGGGGGCACCGGCGGGCGCGCCTCCGGCGAGTGGGCGCGGCACTGGCAGCATGCAGGACTGCCCGGCCTCGACCTGCTGCGCGCCCGGTACGTCCGCCACACCTTCCCCCGCCACACCCACGACGGGTTCGTGCTGGCCGCGGTCAGCGGCGGCATCGAGGAGGTGGGGCTGCCCGAGGGAACGGTACGGGCCGGCCACGGCAGCGTCGTCATGATCAACCCGGAGGTGCCGCACACCGCGCGGGCCGGCGTCGACGAGGGCTGGACGTACTCCACGCTCTACCCCTCCGCCGAACTCGTCACCGGGATCGCCACCGAGACCACCACGCTCCGCGGCACCCCCGGATTCGCGGCGACCGCCGTGACCGACCCGCACACCGCCCGCCTCATCCACGAGGTGCACCGGGCGGCGGAGGAGGGCAACGCGCTGGCCGCCGACAGCGTGCTGCGCATCGTCGTGGCACGTCTGCTGCGCGCGCACGGCGGCTCCCTCCCGGCCCGTACGTCGCGCTCGGCCGGAGCCCTGCGGGCCGCGCGCGCCCGGGACATCCTCCAGGAGCGGCTGGCCGGGCCACCGTCCCTGGAAGAACTCGCCACGCAGCTGGGAACGAGCCCGTTCGCGCTGCTGCGCGCCTTCAAGGACGCGTACGGGATGCCGCCGCACACCTGGCTGACCGACCTCCGGGTACGCCGGGCCCGGCGGCTCCTGGAGACCGGCAGCACGCCCGCCGAGGCCGCCGCCACGGTCGGCTTCACGGACCAGCCGCACCTGAACCGGCACTTCACCAGGATCGTCGGGGTGCCGCCCGGCGCGTACCGGCGGGAACGCGGCGCCGCCGGCCACTGCTCCGCCTCGGAGAGCGGGCGCAAGAACGTACAAGACCGCGGAGACCGCCCCCGCCTACCGTGACGACGTGCCTGAACAGATCGAACAGACCGCACCTCATGAGACAGCGGACCCGTACCGCGCCTCCTCGGACGTGGCGCCTCGCAAGTCCGATGCCGCCGTCGTCAGGGACGCGCTCGGCGTCGGAATCGCCGTCGGCCTCTCGGGCTTCGCCTTCGGGGTCACCTCGGCGGGCGCCGGCCTGAGCGTGCTGCAGAGCTGCCTGCTCAGCCTCCTCGTGTTCACCGGCGCCTCGCAGTTCGCACTCGTCGGCGCCCTCGGGGCGGGCGGCAACCCGCTCGCCGCCGCGGCCGGCGCGTTCTTCCTGGGCGCCCGCAACGCCTTCTACGGACTGCGGCTCTCCGGGCTCCTCGGCTACCGCGCACTGGCCAAGCCGTTCGCCGCCCACTGGGTCATCGACGAGACCTCTGCCGTCACGCTCGCCCAGCCCGACCGGCACAGCGCCCGCCTCGGCTTCACCGTCACGGGCCTGTCGCTCTACGTCCTGTGGAACCTCACCACGCTGGCCGGCGCGCTCGGCGCCGAAGCGCTCGGTGACACCGCCGCCTGGGGCCTGGACGCGGCCGGGCCCGCCGTCTTCCTGGCGCTGCTGGCCCCCATGCTCAGGACGACCGTGGAGCGTGCCGCTGCCGGGCTCGCCGTCGTCCTGATGCTGGTCACCCTGCCGGTGTTGCCCGCCGGGGTGCCGGTCCTGGTCTCCGCACTGGCCGCGCCCGCCGTGCTGCTCGTCCAGGGCGCCCGCTCCCGTAAGACCTCCGGCGCCGAGGAGGAGAGCCGATGAACACCTGGATCGCGATCGCCGCCACCGCCGTCGGCTGCTATCTGCTCAAGTACGCGGGCCTGCTGGTGCCCGCCGGCCTCCTGGAGCGGCCTCTCGTCAAGCGGCTGGCCGCGCTGCTGCCCGTGGCCCTCCTGGCGGCCCTCACCGCACAGCAGACCCTCAGCGAGGGCAACCACCTCCTGCTGGACGCCAAGGTGGCCGGCGTCGGCGCGGCGGCCCTCGCCCTCGTGCTGCGCGCACCGTTCCTTGTCGTGGTCGCCGTCGCGGTGGTGGTCACGGCGGGGGTGCGGGCGCTCGGCGGCTGACCCGAAGGGCGGCGGGGCGCGCTTCTTACGGGTACTCGGTGCCTGCCGCCCCGAGGGCGGCGGGGCACGCGGCCCACGGGGAGCCCCGCCGCCGTGCGCCTACGGGTGCGTGCCCGGCCCGTCCTCCGCCCCCTCCGTGCCCAGCCGCCGGGCGTCCCGCTCCGGGCGCAGGAAGAGCATGACCGCCGCCCCGGCCACCGTCACCAGGCCGGCCATCAGCCCGTACGCGCCGAAGTAACCGGAGGCCACGGTCGCGCCCGCGTCCACGATGTGCCCCATGACGAGCGGCGCGAGCACCCCCGCCAGGGCGAACACGCAGGTCAGAGCCCCCAGCGTGACACCGCGCCGGTCGGCGGGGGAGATCCGGGAGACCGCGGTCGCGGCAACCGTGAGGACGATGTCCGTGACGGACAGCGGCCCCAGCAGCAGGACGATCTTCAGCCACAGCACGTCCGTCGCCGCGAAGCACACCGTGGCCGCGCCCGCCACGATCATCACCAGCCCGGTCTTCACCCCTGAGGGCCAGCGGAGGCGGGGCGGCAGGCCGGCCGCCGCCCGCTTGACCGACCGCTGCACGAGCACCCCGTGGACCAGCATCGCGCCACCCTTGGTCAGCGCCGACAACATGATCAGCAGGCTCGCGCCGCGCAGCGAGAGCCCGCCCACCTCCTGGAAGTAGTCCGCCGACCAGGTCAGCCCCGCCGACAGCGTCCAGTACGCGGCGAACGAGCCCAGCGCGGCCGCCAGCCAGGTCCCCGACAGCAGCAGCCGCCGGTACGGCACGGGCGCTGCCTGCCCCGCGGCCACCGCCCCCTCCGGGGCACGCCGTCCGCCCACCGCGGGGGCCAGTGGCCCCTCCGCGCCGTACCGGAGCCAGAGGGCCGCCCAGACCAGCCCGACGATGCCGACGACCCCGAAGGCCCAGCGCCAGCCCCAGTGGTCGATCACCACGCCCAGCGTGGGCGCCGCGATCGCCACCCCGGCCGCCGCCCCCGCCAGCAGCACCGCCGTCGGCAGCGTGCGGTCCTTCTGCTCGAACCAGCCGTACAGGTGGTGCAGCGCCACCGGGGAGGCCGGGCCCTCCGCGGCACCCAACAGGACGCGCGTCGCCACCAGCACCCCGAAGCCGGCCGCGCCGACCAGCATGGGCAGCTGCGCCGCCGACCACAGGAGTGCCATGCCCAGCAGCAGTACGGAGGTGCGCACCGTACGGGTGAGGAACGACCCCGCCAGCGCCGCCAGGCTGAACAGCGCGAAGAACGCCGACGACGCCGTACCGAACTGCTCGCGCGTCAGGCCCAGATCGCGCATCACGGGGTTCGCGGCCAGGCCCATCACCGTCTTGTCGGCGAAGTTCACCAGCATGAAGGCCAGCAGCAGCCAGGTCGTGCGCCAGGCCCGTCCCCGTACGACGGCGGCCGCGCCCGGGGCGACGGCCGGTGCGGCCCCGGCGGCGGACGTCACCGGAGCCGCCCCGTCGCGGCCCCGCCCCCGTCCGCCGTGCCGCACGAACAGCCGTCCTCGTCCGCGCCCGTCACGACACCTACCGCGATGCCGCCGGCGGCCCGCCGACGGCCTCCCTCGCTGCGCGTCAGCTCGGTGGTGAGGTCCGTCCCCCCGGCCACCGCCGCCGACTCCGCGGCGGCCCACCGGAAGACGCCCTGGGCCATGGTGGACGACTCGGCGGCGGCCCGCTTCGCGTACACCTCGGCGCGGACCCGGGCCACCTCGCGGTCCTCCGGCGCCGCGAGCGCCGCCGTCTCCGCCAGGTGGGCGGCGAGCCGCAGTTCACCGCGGCCCAGCAGGTCCGCCGCTCGCCGCGCCAGCACGGCGGCACCGCCCGCCGCCTCCGCCAGTTCCGCGGCCAGCTCCCCTTCGGGCGCGGGCTTCAGATGCGCCGGGTTCTGGTCGTACCAGCCGCCCCACAGCCGCCACAGATTGCGGACCACGAACTCCGGCTCGTCGTAGGCGGGGTGGAGGTAGGGCTTGGCCAGCAGCTCGGCCGGCACCTTCACCCGGTGCAGGACCTCGTCCAGGCGCAGCCCCGCGTTCATCAGGTCCCGCGTCTGGGTGCACAGCGACTCCAGCAGCTCGGCACTGTCCCCGAGGGCCTGCGCGACGCGCGACGCCCCGATGACGGGCACGCCGTGCCCGGGGAGCAGCACCTCGGCCCCCAGCTCCGCCATGGCACGCAGCGCCCGCGCCCAGTCCTCGGGGTAGCGCTGCACCTTCTGGGGGTTGCCGGCGTTCGGCGAGTTCCAGATGAACAGGTCGCCCGTGCACAGCGTCCGCAGCTCCGGGACCCACACGTAGGTGGCGTCGTCCGTCTCGCCGCGCGCATGGAAGAGCTCGAAGGTCAGCTCCCCGTAGCGGAGCGTGAGCCGGTCCCGGTAGGTGGTGTCCGGGTAGCGGTACCGGGTCGGCCAGTCGAGCGACGGCACCCCGAACTGCCGCCGGTTGATCCAGGAGTTGTAGCCCGCCGTCTCCCGGTACCGGTCGAAGCGCGCCGCGACCGCCTCGTGGGCGACGACCTCGGGAACGGCGACACCCCGCGCCCGCGCGTCCTCGTCGAACGGCGCGACCCCGAAGACGTGGTCCACGTGCCCGTGGGTGTACACGACGCCCCGCACCTCCTTGCGCGGCGTGCCGTCCTCGGGCGTGCCGAACGCCGTCACCGCCGTGTGCAGCTGCCCGGCCGTACGGACGTCCCCCGAGTCCACCAGCACCAGCCCGTCCGATCCGGTGTCGAACACCGCCACATTGGCGAACGCGGGGAAGAACCCGGTCCGCTCGCCGACGCGCACGAGAGCGTCTCCCGTGTACCGCCCCGAGAGGTGGGCGAGGAGGGTGTCCTCGCCCTCCCAGACGCGGTCCACGTAGGCGAGGTAGTCGTCGAGGTTGTGCTGCGTCATAGAAAGCGGCTCCCTACGAAAGGATCGGATGCCCACCGGTGCGCTGCGGCCTTCTCCGGCCGGTGCACCGAGTCTGAGCCGCCCGCGGACCAGGGGACATCCGCCGCCGTCACACCCGCCGGCGGCCGGTACTGTGACGCGTCACAACCCCCGCCTTACCCGTACGGCGCGGGGCCGCGCCCCGAGAAGGAGGCACGAGTGCCGCTCTCCGAAGCCGCCCGCCGCCTGGCCCTGCGCTGCGAGACACGCGTCAACGAACTGGCCCGCGAGATGACCGGTGACGTCTTCGCGGACATCCCCGGATACGCAGAGCTCCCCGACGACATGAAGGACGTCGAGATCGCCGCCACCGCGCGGCACGGGCTGCGCCTCTTCATGCGGCGGGCGCGCGGCCAGGACGGCCGCCACGGGGACCACGCGCTCTTCAGGGAGCGCGCCGCCCAGCGCGCCGAAGAAGGGCTGCCCCTGCACCTGCTGCTCCGCACCCACGCGCTGGGCACGTACGCCCTGTGGCGGACGCTGCACGAGGAGGCCGCCCCCGGCGAGGAGGCGGCCCTCGCCGAACTCGCCGACTTCCTCCTCCGCAACCAGAGCAGCGTCATCGGCGCGGTCGCGGAGACCTACCTCGACGAACGCGCCGCCCTGGACGCCGAACGACGCGAGGAACGCCGCACACTGGCCCGCGCGCTGATCGACGGCGCGCCGCCCGCCGACCGCACCGTACTGGACGACCTGGGCCTGGCAGGGCCCGCCACGGTCCTCGCTCTGCGCCTTCCGCCGGCCGATGGCCCCGCCACCGCGCCGGTCGCCGTCCGGCGCCGGCTGCGGCGCCTCCAGACGGCCCTGGAGCGCGCCTTCGGCACCGACGTCCTCACCTCCCTGGACGCCACCGGCGGCCACGCGCTCGTCCCCGGAGCGCCCGAACCCCCGGACGGTCTCGCCCGGCGGCTGGCCGGAGTGTGCGACGGCCCGGTGCGCTGCGCCGCCGCACGGGCCGAGAGCCCCGAAGGCATCCCGCACGCCGCGCGTACCGCCTCCGAAGTCATCCGCATCGCGCACGCCGCCGGACGGCCCCCGGAACTGCACCGGCTCGCCGACGTCCTGCTCGACTTCCACCTCACGCGCCACGACGAGAGCAGCTCGATGATCGCCGCCCTCCTCGACCCGCTCGACGGCCGTCCCGAACTGGCCGACACCCTGCGCACCCACCTGGAGACGCGCCAGGACCGCCGCGCGACCGCGCAGGCACTCGGACTGCACCCGAACACCGTCGACAACCGCCTCGCCAGGATCGTCGAACTCACCGGCATCGACCTGGCCTCACCACGCGGCACCACCCTGGCGCTGTGCGCGCTGCTCCTCAAGGACAGCGCTCCCCGGCCGCCCTCGGGGTGACGCCTCCCGGCCCGCCAGCTGGGTCAGCCGATGTCCCGTCCGTAGGCGCGCAGCGTCAGCAGCGCCTTGAGCGTCGCCATCGGACGGCACTCCAGCGCGATGCCCGGCGCCCACGAGCGCCAGTTGATCGGCCAGCCGCCGTCCTCCTCCTGGAGCGACACGAGGTGGTCCAGCGCCCTGTCCATCTCGGCGTCCGTGAACCAGCCGCGGGCCGGGGACGCCGGTGTGGGGGCGTAGTCGTACGCGAAATGGTGTTCGCCGGGCCCGTATCCCTCCGCCACGGGCACCTCCCGCGCCCGTTCCGGCTCCACGACGACCAGGCCCTGGTCCCGCACCAGCCGGCCCAGACGCCCGGCGGCGGCAGCCGCGCGCGCCCGGTCCGGCACGCCCGCCAGGAAGGCGAGCGCGGCCTCGGCACCGTACGGATGCGTCTTCTCCAGGGCCTCCACCGCACGCCAGCAGTAGTCCGTGGCCCGGAACAGCCAGGCGTGCCACACCTCGTTCCGGTGCAGCAGTCCCACGACGGGACCGGTCGCCAGCAGATCGCTCGGCGGGCTGTCCGGGATCGGAATCCACGGCGCCGCGGGATAGCCGCGCAACGAGGGGTGCAGCGCGGGCAGCGCGCCCTCGGGCGTCGAGATGTGCGTCAGATAGCGGCAGATCTGCTCCACCCGGCGGCCGTCGCAGCGCCCGATGGCGTCCAGCACACCGAGCGCGTGCGACGTGTGCAGGGGCTGGCTCACCGGGCCGCGCAGGTCCGGCTCCAGGGCGTGACCGTATCCGTCGTCGTCATTGCGGTAGGCGTTCAGAGCGGTCTCCACGGCGTCCGCACTGCCGCCGAGGAAGTGGTACTCGAAGAGGCGCTGTTCCAGGACCCGCGCGGTGAGCCAGATGAACTGTTCGGCGCGCGCCAGAGGAGTCATCGGTGGGCTTGCGGTTTCGGCCATGGACCGACCGTAGGGCGGAACCCGCGGCCGGTCAGCGGCTCGCGCACGGCTGCACCCTCAGGGGCGGGATACTGGTGTCATGCGGTTGACGGACTTCTGGCAGCGGATGACAGATCACTTCGGCGCGTCGTACGCCGACACCTTCGCGCGCGATCACGTGATGTCCGAACTGGGCGGCCGGACCGTCCACGAGGCGCTCGCCGCGGGCTGGAGTGCCAAGGAGGTCTGGCGCGTGGTGTGCTCGGTCATGGGCGTGCCGGCGGAGCACCGCTGACCCCGACCCACGCCCGTCGGCTCCGAACCCCGCCCACGCCCGCCGGTTCCGAACCCCGCCGACCCGCCAGGCGGCGCGGGCCGGAGTCCGCGATGTCCGACCCGTGCGCGAGACTTGGCCCGTGTCCGCGACTCCGAAGCCCACCGGCCCCGACGACCGACGACCGAACGATCCGCACGCCACGCGGATGCCACGCTGGCTGCCGCGCGCGATGGTGCTGGCACTCGCCCTGCTGGCCTGTTTCCAACTGGCGAGCTGGGCGTTCCACCAGCTCATCTCGCTGCTGCTGAACATCCTCATCGCGTTCTTCCTGGCGCTGGCCGTCGAGCCGGCGGTGGACTGGATGGCGGCGCGCGGCATGCGGCGCGGAGTGGCCACGGCGCTGGTCTTCCTCGCCATCCTGATCGTCGGCGTGGGCTTCGTGACCCTGCTCGGCTCCATGCTGGCCGGACAGATCGCCACGATGGTCGGGGAGTTCCCGCAGTACCTCGACTCCGTGATCAGCTGGACGAACGACACGTTCCACACCCACCTCTCGCGCGTCGAGGTGCAGAACAACCTGCTGAAGTCAGACTGGCTGCAGAAATACGTCCAGGACAGCGCCAACAACGTCCTCGCCGTCTCCGCGACCGTGCTGGGCTCGCTGTTCAATCTGCTCACGGTGGCACTGTTCTCGTTCTACTTCGCGGCGGACGGCCCCCGGCTGCGCCGCGCGCTGTGCTCCGTACTGCCGCCCACCCGGCAGGCAGAGGTGCTGCGCGCCTGGGAGCTCGCGGTCGCCAAGACCGGCGGCTACCTGTACTCCCGCGGCCTGATGGCCCTGATCTCCGGCATCGCGCACTACGTCCTGCTGGAGATCCTGGGCGTTCCGTACGCGCCGGCGCTGGCCATGTGGGTCGGCCTGGTCTCGCAGTTCATCCCGACGATCGGCACCTACCTCGCGGGCGCGCTGCCGATGCTGATCGCCTTCACGGTGAACCCCTGGTACGCGGTCTGGGTGCTCGGCTTCGTGGTCGTCTACCAGCAGCTGGAGAACTACCTCCTGCAGCCGCGGATCACCGCGCGGACCGTGGACATCCACCCGGCGGTCGCCTTCGGCTCGGTCATCGCCGGCACCGCGCTGCTGGGGGCGGTCGGCGCGCTGATCGCCATCCCGGCGACCGCGACGCTGCAGGGCTTCCTCGGCGCGTACGTCAAGCGGTACGAGGTCACGGACGACCCGCGGGTCCTGGGGCGCGGCCGCCGCAGACGCGGCGCCTCGCTCCTGGCCAAGGTGCGCCACACCCTCCGCACCGAGCAGGCGGCGGCCCCGCTGAAGGAACGCCGACGCGCCGAGAAGCGCGAGGAAGAGAGCGAGAAGCGCCGGGAGGGCGGTGGAAGCCATGCGGAGGACGGGCCCGACGGCAGCTGAGCCGTGGACGGTGGCGGGCTTCTCGCAGGGGCCGGGGCGCGGCGTGGCGCGCTTGACACTAAAATCGAACATCCATTCTCATGAGAGCCACGGCCCCGATTTTCCGGGCTTCCCTGGAAGTTATCCACAGGCCGAGGCCGGGTCCGGGCGCATTGTCAGTGGCAGGCGTTAGCGTCATGGACGTGAAGCGATCGACTCAAGCGAACCGGGTGGAACCCATGGCAGGCACTGACCGCGAGAAGGCGCTCGACGCCGCGCTCGCACAGATTGAACGACAATTCGGCAAGGGCGCAGTGATGCGCATGGGTGACCGGCCGAACGATCCCATCGAGGTCATCCCGACCGGGTCGACCGCGCTCGACGTGGCCCTGGGCGTCGGCGGCATCCCGCGCGGCCGCGTGGTCGAGGTGTACGGCCCGGAGTCCTCCGGTAAGACGACCCTGACGCTGCACGCCGTTGCCAACGCGCAGAAGGCCGGCGGCCAGGTGGCCTTCGTGGACGCCGAGCACGCCCTCGACCCCGAGTACGCCAAGAAGCTCGGTGTCGACACCGACGCCCTGATCCTCTCCCAGCCGGACAACGGCGAGCAGGCCCTGGAGATCACGGACATGCTGGTCCGCTCCGGTGCGCTGGACCTCATCGTGATCGACTCCGTGGCCGCCCTGGTGCCGCGGGCCGAGATCGAGGGCGAGATGGGCGACTCGCACGTCGGCCTCCAGGCCCGGCTGATGAGCCAGGCGCTGCGGAAGATCACCAGCGCGCTGAACCAGTCCAAGACCACCGCGATCTTCATCAACCAGCTCCGCGAGAAGATCGGCGTGATGTTCGGCTCGCCGGAGACCACGACCGGTGGCCGCGCCCTGAAGTTCTACGCCTCGGTGCGCATCGACATCCGCCGTATCGAGACCCTCAAGGACGGCACGGACGCGGTCGGCAACCGCACCCGCTGCAAGGTCGTGAAGAACAAGGTCGCCCCGCCCTTCAAGCAGGCGGAGTTCGACATCCTCTACGGCCAGGGCATCAGCCGCGAGGGCGGCCTGATCGACATGGGTGTGGAGCACGGCTTCATCCGGAAGTCCGGCGCCTGGTACACGTACGAGGGCGACCAGCTCGGCCAGGGCAAGGAGAACGCCCGCAACTTCCTCAAGGACAACCCCGACCTCGCCAACGAGGTCGAGAAGAAGATCAAGGAGAAGCTGGGCATCGGTGTGAAGCCCGAGGACCCGACGGCGGAACCGGGCGCGGACGCGGCCGGCGAGGCGGCCGAGCCCGCCAAGACCGTACCGGCCCCCGCGGCCAAGGGCGCCAAGGCAACCAAGGCCGCAGCGGCCAAGAGCTAGTCCGCCGTGACCCGCCGAACGCACTGGCCCGACAGCGGCGAACACGACGCCGCGCCCGTCGCCGATGGCGGCAGCACGGACAGCGGTGGCCCGGCCTCGTCGAGGGCCGGGGACGGGCCACCGCGCACACCCGAGGAGCAGGCACGGGCCATATGCCTGCGCCTGCTCACCGGAAACCCCCGCACGAAGAAGCAGCTCGCGGACGCGCTGCAGAAGCGCGGCATTCCCGACGAGGCGGCCGAAGAGGTCCTCTCCCGCTTCGAGGAGGCCGGACTGATCAACGACGCGGCCTTCGCCGGGGCGTGGGTGGAGTCCCGGCACCACAGCCGTGGCCTGGCCCGCCGCGCGCTGGCCCGGGAGCTGCGTACGAAGGGCGTGGAGCCCACACTGATCGACGAGGCCGTCGGACAGCTCGACCCGGAACAGGAGGAGCAGACCGCCCGGGAACTGGTCGACCGCAAGCTCCGCTCCACGCGGGGCCTGGACCGGGAGAAGCGACTCCGCCGCCTCGCGGGCATGCTCGCCCGCAAGGGCTACCCGGAAGGCCTGGCCCTCCGCGTCGTCCGCGACGCCCTCGAAGCGGAGGGCACGGACGACCCGGACTTTCTCGACACGTACATGGGGGACTGACCGGCGGGGAGGGAAAGCTCCCCCGCGCGGGCCCTCGCCCCGGATGGTCAGGTGGGTTCTTCGGGGGGCGGGGTCACCGGCAGGCCGGCGGCCCGCCAGGCCTGGAAGCCGCCGGTGAGGTCGGTGGCGTGGGGCAGGCCGAGCCGGCGGAGGGAGACGGCGGCGAGGCTGGAGGCGTAGCCCTCGTTGCAGACCACGACGACCCGGAGGTCGTGCCCCGTGGCTTCGGGCGCGCGATGGTCGCCGGTCGGGTCGAGCCGCCACTCCAGTTCGTTGCGCTCCACGATCAGCGCGCCCGGGATCGTGCCGTCCCGCTCGCGCAGCGCCGCGTAACGGATGTCCACCAGCAGCCCGCCGTCCCGCTGGACGGCCGCCGCCTCGTCCGGCTCCACCCGCTTCAGCTCCGTACGGGCCTGTGCCAGAAGCTCGTCGATCGCGCTCATTCCCATCCCTCCGGACGCTCGACCTCTTCGAGTCGCAGTACGGGGCCGGTGCGGCTGTAGCGTCGCATGAGGGGCAGCGGCGGGTAGTAGGCGTGTACGGAAACGGCGTGCGTGGTGGCCGAGGCGTTGAACACCTGGTGCACATGGTGCGGGCCGAAGGCCCGGCCGCGGCCGTCGCCGAGCCGCCGCTCCCGGTCCACGTCGTCGGCGAGTTCCAGCGTCTTCCAGCCCTCGGTGGGGAGTTGGGCAGCGAGGGACTGCTCGGTCAGTTCGCCCGCGGCGGCGGCGAACGCGCCCCGCGAACCGCCGTGATCGTGCCAGCCCGTACCCGTACCGGGCGGCCAGCCGATGATCCACGCTTCGCTGCCGCCCGGCCCGTCCAGCCGGATCCAGGTCCGGCCCTCGGGGTCGAGGGGGAGCGAGGTGATGAGCTGCGTGTCCGCGGCGGTCCGGCGGACGAAGTCGAGCAGTTCGGAGGCGGTGGGACCGAGGTTGTCGGCGGGGTGCGGGGGCGCGGGGATGCGTACGGCGGTGGTGGCGGGTGCGTCGGTCATGGGAACCGTCCTGAGTGATCACGAGGAGGCGCGCGGCGTACGGCCCAGGGGCGGGCAGCAGTTCGGGCGGCCGGATCGCACGGTCCGGCCGGAGCAAGCCGGCCCGGCGACCCGGCAGCCCGGCGGCCCTCGACGCCGGCCTGTGCGTACACGTGAGGCCACGTACGTATGGCCACGTACGCATGGCCACGCTCGTGTGACCCCACGCTTGTTGAGGCCCCACGCTCGTATGGCCACGTACGCATGGCGACGCCGGGCACGCGTGCTCATGAGCACGTGCGCCGCGCGGAGAGGGAAGGGGATCGGTGACCGGAGTCCGGGTCAGGAGCCGGTCAGCAGGACGGACGACATACGCAGCCCGCGTAGCGGACCAGGTCCAGATGGACCCTCCGCCAGAAGTGCGAGCCGGTGTCTGTCACGCTCCGTAGTGAAGCATGGCGGTGCCGCCCGGTCAACCGCGATCCCAGCCACCGGCGGCAGGCATCAGCCGCGATCCCGGCCGCCAGTCGCAGGCGTCACCCCCGAGCCACAGCCGCCAACCGGCGCCTCGCCCAACGGGCACCTCGCCCGACCGGCACTTCGCCCAACCGGCACCCCGCCTAGCGGGCACCCCGCCTAGCGGGCACCCCGCCTAGCCGGCACCCCCGGCCCCCGCCTCCGGGGCGCCGCCACGCTCCCCTCCGAGACCCTCCTCGGTGAACTCCCTGTCCCTGTACCTGTCCGTGTCCCTGCCCGTGTCCCCGTCCGGGTCCGTCTCCCGCTCCGCATCGGGTACGTCGCCCGCGCCATCGCCGCACAGCCTTTCCGCGCACGCCTGGAGTTCGGTGGCGCGTACGCCGGCCAGGGCGGTGACGAGGTGGCCGTCGGGACGGATCAGGAGGACGGTGTGGGCGGCCGCGCCCGGGTAGTGCTCGGCGACCAGGATCTCCGCGGGCAGCGGCAGCGCCGCCACCGCGTCGGCCAGGCGCGGCATGAGCCCGGCCGACATCCAGTGCTTGCGGTCCCACACCCCCGTGCCCGGCGCGACGAGGACGACCAGCAGGCCGTGCCCCAGGCGCTCCCGCAGCCGTACGGCCGAGCCGTCGGATGCCGTCACCGTCACGTCGGCTGCCGGGCCGCCCGGCACCGTGTCCACGCGGACCGCGCCGGGCGGAGCGACGGCCGGCGCGAGCGGCGACCGGTCGTACACCGGAGCGGCGCCCAGCGGACCGCGCCCCAGGTGGCCGTCCGTGAGCAGCGCCGTCCGGCCGCGTCCCGCCGCCGTGACCACACCTCGCAGCCGCCCCCGGGCACCGCCGTCGCGCAGCAGCGGCAGCGCCTGGTCCGCGGCGCGCAGCCGGGCGGCGACGGCGCTCCTGCGCTCCGTCTGGTAGCTGTCCAGGAGCGCGTCGGAGGCGCCGTGGTGCCAGGCGACCCCCAGCTTCCAGGCGAGGTTCTCGGCGTCCCGCAGCCCCTCGTCCAGCCCCTGTGTGCCCAGCGCGCCGAGCAGGTGCGCGGCGTCCCCGGCGAGGAACGCGCGGCCGGAGCGCCAGCGCCGTGCCAGCCGGTGGTGGACCGTGTGGACCCCGGTGTCGAGCAGTTCGTACGCGGGGACGAGCGAGCCGTTCCCGGCGTCGCCCGGGCCCTGACCGAAGGCGGGGCCGCCCCTGAAGGCGCGCCCCTCCCCTTCGGCGGCCGTCCCGCCCTGCCCGGTACCGGCCTCCGTCCAGCCGGCCAGCGTGTCGCGGATGCGCGCCACGAGGGCGTCCGGGGTGACCAGGTCGCGGCCGGGCGGCAGCAGCCAGTCCAGCCGCCAGACGCCGTCCGGGAGGGGGCGGGCGGTCACCTCGCCGGTCGTTCCGCCGAGGACCCCG
The DNA here is from genome assembly GCF_055586425.1 of Streptomyces sp. NPDC050806. Taxonomy (NCBI): domain Bacteria; kingdom Bacillati; phylum Actinomycetota; class Actinomycetes; order Kitasatosporales; family Streptomycetaceae; genus Streptomyces; species Streptomyces sp. NPDC050806. The sequence continues at coordinate 38,882 of NZ_JBVJIF010000014.1, forward strand.
GCCCGGCCCGTGCCGGCGGCGCCGCGGCGCGGGGGCGCGCGGTGCAGCAGGGCTTCGCCGGGCCAGGGGAGTTCGGTGCGCAGGGCGGCGACGGCGTGCCGTTCGACGGCGGTGCGTCCGGGGAAGCGGATGTCCAGGAGCTTGCGGACGGTCGACCGCGGGCCGTCGCAGCCGACGACGTAACTGCCCCGCCACCACGTGCCCTTGGGGCCGCGGGTGTGGATGCCGACCCCGTCGCGGTCCTGCGTCAGCTCGATGACGCGGCTCTCCGGGACCACCTGTACGAGTGGTTCGTGGTCGAGCGCGGTGCGGAGGGCGCGCGCGAGAGCGTGTTGAGGTACGTGTATGGGTGAGAGCGGGGCGTGTGCGCCGTCGTTGCCGCGCTCCGCGCCGTGACCGGCGGCGTCGGCGTCCGCCGTCCTGACCGCCAGGGCACCGGTCGCCGCGAAGGCCACCCGGTCCAGCAGCCGACGGCGCTGGACCGTGCGCCAGGCCGCCCAGCGGGTGCCTTCGGAGCCCAGGGTCTCGGCGCAGCCCAGCCGGGCCAGGAACGCGGCGGTGTCGGGGCGGAGCACGGCGGTACGGGCGGGCCGGACCTCGTCGCGGCCGTCCGTCTCGTCCAGCACGATGCACGGGACGCCGAGGCGCGCGAGCGCGACGGCGAGGGAGAGGCCGACGGGGCCGGCCCCGGCCACGATCACCGGGTCCACGACGCTCCCCCGGAGCGAAGCGGAGCGAATCCGACGACCGCACCGGCTGCACCGGACGCGCCGGCCACAGAGACCGCGCCGGCCGCTCCGGCCCCATGGCCCGTACCGCCCCCGCCTCTACCGGCCCCGCTGCCGACGCACGCCCCTGAAGGCCCCGCCGTACGTGTCCGCCGGCGCCCCGTGGCAGCGCGCTCCGGGCGGAGTGAGCTGAACGGACCGGGGCTCGGCCGGAGGCTCTTGCGGGACGTAGAGGACATGGCAGTTGAGGCCCGGTGCGCGATCACACAGCGTATGCAACCTAGTGCGGGCGTGCCGCGTCAAGTGACAGAGGCAGCGGCACCCGTGCCGCTGCCTCCGCAACCTTTCGCCCCGTCAGTTGACGCCTCTCCTTGGGGAGTAGGCCGCCGCCCGAGGGGGGCCGGCTCAGCCGGTCCTGTCCGTGGGGCCCTGGGTCGTCGCCCCGTCGATGGGACTCATCGCGTCGCCGGCCGTCACCGCCTGGCCCGCTTCGGAGACCGCGATGCCGGTCTTGGCGCGCCGGCCGCGGCGCTCGATCCAGTTGGCGAGCGCGGAGAGCAGCAGACACATGGCGACGTAGATCGCACCGCCGACGATGATCATCGGCACGTACGGGTTCTCGTCGTTGACGACCGTGTTGCCGGCCAGCTGCTGGATCGCGTACAGCAGCTCCTGGTAGGTGATGACGTAGCCGAGGGAGGTGTCCTTCAGGGTCACCACGAGCTGGCTGATGATCGTCGGCAGCATCGCGCGGACCGCCTGCGGGATGAGCACGGACATCATGACCTGCGTCTTGCTCATGCCGATCGCGTACGCGGCCTCGCGCTGCCCCTTGGGCACGGAGTTGATGCCCGCGCGCAGCACCTCCGCCTGCACGGAACCGTTGTAGACGGTCAGGCCGATGACCAGCGCCCAGAACTGCGTTCCCTCGCCGGTGAAGCCGAGCTCGGACTTGTAGCTGAGGAAGAGCACCCACAGCACGTAGATCGTGATCAGCAGCGGGACGGCGCGGAACAGCTCGATGAAGCCGGTGGCCAGCCAGCGCACGGGCTTGTGGTCCGAGAGCCGGCCCACGGCCAGCAGCACGCCGAGCACCAGCGACAGCACCGCCGCCACCGCGAAGACCTGGAGCGTGGTGAGGACGCCGTTACGGATCGAGGTGCGCACCCCGGCGTAGTTGAAGATCTCCCACATCTCCGGCGCGAACTGCCCCTGAGCGGCCAGCCGCAGCACGGCGAAGGCGATGAGCGCGAGCACGGCGAGGGAGCCGAGGACCGTGTAGACCCGGTTGCGTACGCGGGCCTTCGGGCCCGGCGAGTCGTAGAGGACGCTGCTGCTCATGCTTCCGCCTTGTTTCGCTCGGCCGCGCGCTCGGGCGACGGGCAGTTCGTGGGGGTGTGCTCGCTGAGCGCGTTCATCGGGCCACCTCCAGGCGGCGCTCCAGCAGCCGGAAGAGGCCGCTGATGGAGAAGGTGATGATCAGGTAGGCCAGGGCGATCCAGAGGAAGATCCAGCCGATGGCGAAGCCCTTGTCGCTCAGCAGCTTGGAGACGTTGAACAGCTCGGTGTTGCTGAACGCGCCGGCGATCGCGGAGTTCTTGGTGAGCGCGATGAAGATGCTGCTCAGCGGCGGGATCACGGTACGCGTGGCCTGCGGCAGAACGATCATGCGCAGGGTCTGGAAGAAGGTCATCCCGATGCTGCGGGCGGCCTCCGCCTGACCGAGCGGCACGGTGTTGATGCCGGACCGTACGGCCTCGCAGACGAACGACGAGGTGTAGAAGCCGAGGGCCAGCATCGCCAGCACGAACGGGCTCGTACCGGGGAAGAAGACCTGCGGCACGATGAAGAACGCGACGAGGAACAGCAGCGTCAGGGGCGTGTTGCGCAGCAGCGTGACCCAGGCGGTGCCGAAGGCGCGCAGCGGCGGTACGGGCGAGACCCGGAAGCCGGCTATGAGGACGCCCAGGACGAGAGCGAGTGCCCCGCTGGCCGCGGTCAGCGCGAGGGTCCCCAGGAATCCGTCGCGGAACTGCGGGAGATGATCGAGGAGTACGTTCATGGGGTCTCCGCGGTGGCGGTGAGAAGGTGGCGGCGGACGGGCGGGGGCGCCGGCCCCGTACGTGGACGTTCACGAGGCAGCGCGCCCCGTACGCCCGCCGCGGCGGGCGTACGGGGCGCGACGGCTCGGGCCGGTGGTGAGCGGCGTGGTCAGTAGCGGGGCAGCGGCGTCTTCGGCGCCTCGTACGGCGAGCCGGACTTGCCCAGCGTGCCTTCGTACGCCTTCTTGTAGTCACCGTTCTTGATGTGCGCCTCGATGGCGTCGGTGACCGCGTCGCGCAGCGCCTTGTCGCTCTTGGCCATGCCGACGCCGTAGGGCTCCTCGGTGAACGGCTTGCCCACGAGCTTCAGCTTCGTGGGACGCTCCGCCGCGTACCCCTTGAGGATCGCGTCGTCCGTGGTGACCGCGTCCACCTGGCCGTCCAGCAGCTGCTTCACGCAGAGCGAGTACTTGGACAGCTCGGTGGTCTCGGCGCCGTACTTGGCCTTCTTGATCTCCTGGAGCGGCGTGGAGCCGACGATCGAGCAGACCTTCTTGCCCTTGACGCTGTCCGCGCCGGTGATGCCCTTCTCGTCCTTGCGCACCAGCAGGTCCGCGCCCGCGGTGTAGTACGGGCCCGCGAAGCCGACCTGCTTCTTGCGCTCGTCGTTGATCGTGTAGGTGCCGACGTAGTAGTCGACCTGGCCCTTGGAGATCGAGGTCTCGCGGACGTTGGAGTCGATCGTCTTGAACTCGATCTGCTTGGCGGAGAAGCCCAGGTCGGCGGCGACCATCTTGGCGATCTCGATGTCGAAGCCCGTGCGCTTGCCGTCGGAGTCCTGGAAGCCCAGGAACGGCTGGTCCGCCTTGGCACCGATGATGATCTTGCCGCGCTGCTGGGCCTTCTTCAGCGTCGGGGAGTCGATCTTGACCTTCTCGGCGACCTTGTACGTCCCGCTGAAGACCTTCTCGCCCTTGGGCTTGTCGCCGGCCGTGCCGGACTGGCCGCCGCACGCCGTCGCCGTCGCGGTCAGCGCGAGCACCACAGTGGCCGCAGCGGCCGTCTTACGCATCCTCATGGTGAAGTTCCTTCGGTTCAGCAGGTGTGGGCAGTCATCGGGGCCACTGCGGGCTCAGTGATGCAGGATCTTGGACAGGAAGTCCTTGGCACGGTCGCTGCGCGGGTTGTTGAAGAACTGCGTCGGCTCGGCCTCTTCGACGATCCGGCCGTCCGCCATGAAGACGACGCGGTTCGCCGCCGAGCGCGCGAAACCCATCTCGTGCGTGACGACGACCATCGTCATGCCGTCCCGGGCGAGCTGCTGCATGACCTCCAGCACCTCGTTGATCATCTCCGGGTCCAGGGCCGAGGTCGGCTCGTCGAAGAGCATCACCTTCGGGTCCATCGCCAGCGCGCGGGCGATCGCCACGCGCTGCTGCTGGCCTCCGGAGAGCTGCGCGGGGTACTTGTCCGCCTGCGTGCCCACGCCCACCCGGTCCAGCAGCGCGCGGGCCTTCTCCTCGGCCGCGCGCTTGTCCGCCTTGCGGACCTTCAGCTGGCCCAGCGTGACGTTCTCCAGCACCGTCTTGTGCGCGAAGAGGTTGAAGGACTGGAAGACCATGCCGACGTCGGCACGGAGCCGCGCCAGCTCCCGGCCCTCCTGGGGCAGCGGCTTCCCGTCGATGGTGATGCTTCCGGAGTCGACGGTCTCCAGTCGGTTGATCGTGCGGCACAGCGTCGACTTGCCGGACCCGGACGGGCCGATCACCACGACGACCTCGCCGCGCTTGATCGTCAGGTCGATGTCCTGGAGTACGTGCAGCGCACCGAAGTGCTTGTTGACGCCTGCCAGCGCGACCAGATCGTCCGCCGCCGGGGCGGGGCCCCCGGGGTCCTTGGTCACCGATACTTCGCTCATCGGCGGGTAGCTCCGTCCTCCTCGGTTGAGAGGACAGTAGTGACGCACTGCGATCAGCGTCATTACATCTGAGCGGAAATTGAGCATAACGATCCGGCTGCAAAGGGACACTCTGGGTGAACGGGGCGCGGGGTGCGTGGACGCCCCCGACGGCCGGTTTGCGGAGCGGAACGCTCCGTTGCGTACGGGCCGGTACCGGCTGCGTAACAGATGTCCGTACCGGCTCGGCTGCCTCTTGACGGGTGCGCCGTCGATCGCGGTAGATGCCCTGATGGCCCGGGACGCGAGCCGGCGAGAGGGGGAGAGCCGATGCGGCTGCTGCTGGTGGAGGACGACAACCATGTCGCCGCGGCGCTGTCCGCGGTGCTCGCCAGGCACGGCTTCGAGGTGGTGCACGCGCGCAGCGGGGAAGAGGCGCTGCACGCGCTCGTACCGGACGCGGACGACGCCTTCGCGGTCGTCCTGCTGGACCTGGGCCTGCCCGACCAGGACGGATTCGAGGTCTGCGGCCGGATACGGAAGCTCACCGGCACCCCGGTGATCATGGTGACCGCGCGCTCCGACGTCCGCTCGCGTATCCACGGCCTCAACCTCGGCGCCGACGACTACGTGGTCAAGCCCTACGACACCGGAGAACTGCTGGCCCGCATCCACGCGGTCAGCCGGCGCACGGTGCACGGCCCCGGGGAGCACGCCCCGGAGGAGGCGGCCGGCGAGGACCTGCTGCGCATCGGTGCCGTCACCATCGAGCCGGCCACGAGACGCGTTGCGGTGAACGGCAGCACCGTTCCGCTGACCCGCAAGGAGTTCGACCTTCTGGCGCTGCTCGCGCAGCGTCCGGGGGTGGTGTTCCGCAGGGAGCAGATCATCAGTGAGGTGTGGCGCACCAGCTGGGAGGGGACCGGGCGCACCCTCGAAGTGCACATCGCCTCGCTCCGTTCGAAGCTGCGGATGCCCGCGCTCATCGAGACGGTGCGCGGCGTCGGCTACCGGCTCGTGGCGCCCGCTCCCGCGCCTCCGGCTCCCTGACGGACGCTCCCTTCCGTGCGCACCCGCCTTCTCCCGCTCCTCATCGTCCTGCTGGCCGGTGTGCTGCTGGCGCTCGGCTTCCCGCTGGCGGGCAGCCAGGCGGCGGCCGAGCAGCAATCGGGTGGTGGTGGACCGGATCGACGACGCCGCGCGCTTCGCCTCACTGGGGCAGTTCGTCACGTCCCGGCCCGGCGTCGACGGCCGCGCGCCCGCCGACGACGAACGGCTGAGCACGCTCCGTACGGAGCTCCAGCGGTACCACGACCTGTACGACATCCGTGCCGGTGTCTTCTACCGCGACCGCACTCCCATGGCTGCCGCGCCGGCCGACTGGCGGGTGCCGCTGACGGGGGAGGGGCGGCAGGCCTTCGAGGAGGCACTGGCCGGGCGGCGCAGCCACGACCCGCACCAGGCGTGGCCCTGGGACGACCGCCGGCTGCCGGTGGCCTCGCCGGTCATCAGGGACGGTGACGTGGTCGCGGTGGTCTTCACCGACTCGCCCACGGAGCAGCTGCGGTCGCGGATCCTGCACGGCTGGCTGTGGCTGGCGGCGGGGGAGTCGCTGGCCATGCTCGTCGCCGTGGGGGCGGCGTTCCGGCTCACGGGGTGGGTGCTGCGGCCCGTACGGATCCTGGACGCGGCCACCCACGACATCGCCACCGGCCGGATGGCGTCGCGGGTCGTCGCCGGTACCGGGCCGCCGGAACTCCGCAGGCTCGCCCGGTCGTTCAACGAGATGGCGGACAACGTCGAGGACGTGCTGGAGCAGCAGCGCGCCTTCGTGGCCGACGCCTCTCACCAGCTCCGCAATCCGCTCTCCGCCCTGCTGCTCCGCATCGAACTGCTCGCGCTGGAACTCCCCGACGGCAACGAGGAGATCGCCTCCGTCCGTACGGAGGGCAAGCGGCTGGCCCGGGTCCTGGACGGCCTGCTGGACCTGGCGCTGGCCGAGCACACCCCGGCCGACCTCCAGCTCACCGACGTCGCGGCGCTCGCCGCCGAGCGCGCGGACGCCTGGCGCCCGCTCGCCGACGACAAGGGCGTGACCCTGCGGTACGACGGGCACGGCGCGGTCACGGGCTGGGCGGACCCGGTGGCGCTCTCCAGCGCGCTGGACGCGGTCGTCGACAACGCCCTGAAGTTCACCCCGGCCGGGGAGGAGGTCACGGTCGCCGCCGCTCCCGAGGGCGAGCGGGTCCGGATCACCGTCGTCGATCACGGGCCCGGCCTGACGGACGAGGAGCTGGAGCGCATCGGCGACCGCTTCTGGCGCAGCGGCCGCCACCAGAACGTCTCCGGCTCGGGCCTGGGGCTGTCGATCACCCGCGCCATGCTCGCCGCGGGCGGCGGGGAGATCTCCTACGCCCCGAACGCCCCACGCGGCCTGTGCGTCACGCTCACCGTCCCGCGCGACCCCCCGCACCGGGAAGCGCCCGCGGCCCCCTGACGGCCCCGCCGGGCGCCGTCAGCGCCCCGTCAGGGCTTGGCCGAGACGTAGTACCGCCGCGCGCCCGTGTGCAGCGGCAGCGGGTCGGTGAAGACCGCGGTGCGCAGGTCGACCTTCTGGGCGTCGTGCACCTCGCGTCCGATGCGGTCCCGGCTGTCTATCACCGTCCGGGTCACGGCCCTGGTCAGGTCCGCGTCCTCGCGGTCGGTGGTGACAAGGAGGTTCGCCACCGCGATGGTCTTCACGGCCCGGTCGTCCTGGGTCTCCGGATACGCGTCGGCCGGCATCACCGCCGCCCGGTAGTAGCGGCTGCCCCGGCCCTGCGCGTGCAGCGGCTCGACCAGGTCGCCGAGCTGCACCAGTCGTACGGGGAAGCGCTCGGCCAGCCGCTGCACGGCGGTGGTCGGCAGTCCGCCGGACCAGAAGAACGCGTCGATCTTCCCGTGCTCCAGCAGCTGCGGCATCGTGTCGATGCCGACCCGCTCCGCGTGGATGTCCCGGTCGAAGTCCAGCCCCGCCGAGCGCATCAGCCGCCGGGTGATCAGCTGCACCCCGGAGCCGTCGGCGCCGACCCCCACCCGCAGCCCCTTCAGGTCGCGCGTCGAGCGCACCTCGGAGCCCTTGGGCACGACCAGCTGCATGTAGTCGTCGTACAGCCGCGCGCAGGCGCGCAGCCGGTGCGCGTCCCGACCGCCCTGCACCTGATAGGTGGCGACGGCGTCGGCCGCCGCAATGGTGAATTCGGCGCGCCCCGAGACCAGCTTGCGGATGTTGTCGACGGATCCCTCGCTCCGGGTGAGCGTGACGTCGAGGTCCGGGAGGTCGTGCGCGAGGTCCTTCTTGAGCAGCTCTCCGTACCGGGCGTACACGCCGGTCGGCACCCCCGTGGCCAGCGTGACCCGGCCCCCGGGGGCCGGTGGTCCGCTCGGCAGCAGGAACCACAGCAGCAGCCCGGCGAGGGCCGCCGCAGCGACCGCCGTCTGCAGTGCCCGGCGTCCGCAGGGCAGGGGGAGGCTGTGGACCATGGCGGGAATCCTGCCAGCCGAGGCCTTCGAAGGGGAGGGGCGAGCGGCGGCCGTCGTGCGGCGCGGGTCACCCCACTGCCGGCCGATGCATACCCCTGTTATATAATTGCTATATGCATTCATCGTCGACGTCCGACGAACAGCGCATAGAGAACGCCGCTCGTGGGCTCCTCAGGGGCATCGGCAGGCTCTCCCAGGCACTCTTCCGGCTCGGTGAATTCGGGCTGCCGCGTACGCACGTCTCACTCCTGGACGCCCTGGAGGGCGGTCCCCGGCGGGTCACCGGACTCGCCGCGTACACCGGCATCGCGCAGCCCCGGGTCACCGTGGTCCTGCAGGAGCTGGAGGAGCGCGGCCTCGTCCAGCGCGAGCGCAGCGCCCACGACCGGCGCTGCATCGAGACGTCGCTGACGCCCGCCGGCCGCGAGCTGCTGGAGCACGCGCGGCAGCGGATGGCCGCCGCCCTCCTCGAAGGGCTGCGCTCGAACGTCGACGAGCCGGAGCGCGCCGTGGGCGCCGCCCGGGATGCCGTAACGACCGTGCTGCACGCCATCGAACCGGAGGTCAGTTGACCACGCCAGCCACCCAAACCCCGGACATCACCGACGGCCGCAAGGGCCGTGATCCGGCCCACGAGAGCGCCATGGCGCCCCGGCGCGTCGGCGGGCCGAGACGCTGGTGGGACTGGGTGCTCGCCGCCGACCCCGGACTCGGCCAGCTGCAGGCCGGGTGGCGGACGCTGGTCGCCATGGTCACCGGGCTGGCGACCGGTTACGGCATGTCGGTCGCGCTGGGCCTGCCCGCCATGCTGGGCATGATGGCCGGCGGCATGATGGGCCTGATGAGCGCGTTCGCCGTCGCCGAGAACACCTGGCAGCGGCTGACCCGGGCCATCCTGTGGATGCCGCTCCCGTTCTCCGCCGCCCTGCCGCTCGCCGCCTGGCTGCACCAGTACCGCGTGGTCGAACTGACCATCATGGTGGCCGCGCTGGCGGTGACCTTCTTCCTCGCCCGGTTCGGCACCCTGGCGCTGCTGGGCGGCATGCTGCTCTTCAACGCCTTCATGGTCGGCATGATGGCGAACGTCCCGCTGAACCTCTGTGGCGAGATGTTCCTCGTCGCCCTCGTGTCCGCCGTCGCCATCCTGCTGACCCGCCTCGCGCTGTGCTACCCGATGCCGCGCGAGGACCTCCTCCGTACGCAGCGCGCATTCGTGGTCGAGGCCCGCAGGGTCGCCGACGCCGCCACCGACGCGCTGGACCCGGACGCCGACCACGAGGTCGCCGTCAAGCGGATGCGCCGCAGCCTGCGCCGCCTGAACGTCACCACCGTCACCATCGACGGCCGACTCGCCCAGCCCGAGGTCGCCGCCGACCCCGGCACCGCGGAGCTCCTGCACCGCCACCTCTTCGACGCCGAGCTGGCCCTGAAGGGCATCGGCCAGTGCGTGCAGCAGCTCACCCGCCTCCCGGCGCCGGCGCACCTGAGGGAGGCCATGGTCGTGGGCCTGGTCATCGCCCGGGACACCCCGCTCGGCCGGGCCGACGCGCTGCGCCCGGCCGCCCAGCTCATCCAGCAGCAGGCCACCGCCGTCCTGGAGGCGCCGGAGACGGGCGCCGAGGAGGCCGAGGCCGCCGCGCTCGCCCGCCGGGTCGGCCACCTCCTGGACACGCTCGCCGACTCCCTCGCGCACTGGCTCGACCTCGGTTGGAACGCGCCCACCGCACGGGCCAAGGTGCCCTTCCAGCCCACGGTCGCGCTGGAGCAGAACCGCCCGGCCGGCACCGGTGCCGTCGCCCGCCGCGTGATCGCGGCCCAGAACGAGAAGGGCTGGCGGCGTGCCGTCCCGTACCTGCGCGCTCCCGTGCACGCCGGGCTCGCCGCGGCCATCGTGTGCCCGATCACCGACGCCATCAACCCGCAGCGCTTCTACTGGGGCCTGGTCGGCGTGATGATCACGCTGTTCGGCACCAACACCACCCACGAGAGGCTGCGCAAGCTCGGCCACCGTATGGCGGGCACCATCGTCGGCGCCGTCATCGGTGTCCTGCTGCTCCGTCTGATCGGCCCCGGCCACATCTACTGGACGCTGCTCGTCATCGTCGCGGGCCTGACCTTCGGCTCCTGGGGCATGCAGCGCCAGTACGCCTACTGGGTCGCCGGCCTGGTCACCGCCCTCGTGCAGCTCTACGGCCTGTCCACCCCGTACACCGGCATGGAGACCCTGCTCAGCGAGCGCCTGCTGGACAACGGGCTCGGCATCATCATCGCCACCGCCTGTGCCGCGCTGGTCTTCCCCGTGTCCAGCCGCAAGATCGCCCAAGAGGCCGAGCGCGGCTACGTCTCCGCGCTGGAACACCTGGTCTCCCAGGTCGCCGAGCGCTGGCAGGATCCCGCGGCGCCGGTCCGGCTGCGCGGCGCCGCCCGCGGCGTCGACGCCGCCCTGTACCAGGTGCGCGGCGTCGCCCGGCCGCTCGTACGGATGCCGGTCGGCGTCCGCGGCAGGGGCGCCGAGAACCGCCTCGCGCTGCTCGCCGCGGCCACCGGTCACGCCCGCTCGCTCGCGGCCGCCGCCGACATCGACATCGACCTCGCCCCCGAACTGGCCGGCCGCGTCGACCGCATCACCGCCACCTTCGTGGAATCGCTGCACGCCCTGGACCACCGCTTCGCCACGGGGGAGCCCGAGGGCACCTGGGTACGGGTCAGCCCGCTCATCCGCGAACTGGAAGGCGTGCTGCACGCTCCCTCCGGGCCGCGCGCCGACCGCCTCCATGTGGCGCTGCGGGAACTGGCGGCGCTGGACGAGGCGCTGGCCGGTTACGCCGACGACCGCGGCCTGACCGTCACCACCGCGACCCCGGAGCCGGCCCCGGCCACGCAGGCCGCCCCGGCCGCGAAGGCCGCAGCCCCGACGACGCACGCCGCCTCCACCCTGGACCGCCGCACCCAGGCGGCGCTGGCCGCATGGCTGGCGCACACCCGGCACGAGGGCGCTCCGGGCGCCAAGCAGGTCCCGGTGTCCTCCGGCGCCACGGCCGGCACCCCCGCCGCCCGGCGGAAGCCGGCCGCGGAGGCCGCTCCGGCGCCCGCTGCCGGGACCCGCGGCCGCTCGGCGGCCCCCGGTGCCCGTACGGCCTCTCCGGCCGGCACGTGCACCGTCAGCGGCTCCCTGCACTGCCCGGAGCACCCCGGCGGCTGCGAGGCGTGGATCACGGTCGTCAGCGACCGCGGCAAGCGCCGCGCGGGCGTCCGCGCGGTGGGCGGCCGCTACCGCATCACCGGCCTGGAGCCCGGCGGCTACACCGTCATCGCCTCCGGATCCGCGCACGCGCCCACGGCCCGCTTCGTGGCGGTCGACCCCTCCCGGGGCGACATCCACCAGGACATCGAACTGAAGCCGGCCCGCCCCTGAGCCGCTGACCGCGGCCGCTTCCCGTCCGCCCCTCCGGGATGCCCCCGGAGGAGGCGGACGGCCTCCGGAAGCACGTACCCTGGTCGATTGAGATGAGTGCGAAGACATACGAGGTGCGCACCCACGGGTGCCAGATGAACGTCCATGACTCCGAGCGGCTGGCCGGCCTGCTGGAGGACGCCGGGTACGTGCCAGCGCCCGAGGGCGCCGACGGTGCGGACGTCGTCGTCTTCAACACCTGCGCGGTACGCGAGAACGCCGACAACAAGCTCTACGGCAACCTCGGCCAGCTCGCCCCGAAGAAGGCCTCGCGGCCCGGCATGCAGATCGCCGTCGGCGGCTGCCTGGCCCAGAAGGACCGCGACACCATCGTCAAGAAGGCGCCCTGGGTGGATGTCGTCTTCGGCACGCACAACATCGGCAAGCTGCCGGTCCTCCTGGAGCGCGCCCGCGTCCAGGAGGAGGCGCAGGTCGAGATCGCCGAGTCCCTGGAGGCGTTCCCCTCGACGCTGCCCACCCGCCGCGAGAGCGCCTACGCGGCCTGGGTCTCCATCTCCGTGGGCTGCAACAACACCTGCACCTTCTGCATCGTCCCCGCGCTGCGCGGCAAGGAGAAGGACCGCCGCCCCGGCGACATCCTCGCCGAGATCGAGACGCTGGTCTCCGAGGGCGTCTCCGAGATCACCCTGCTCGGCCAGAACGTCAACGCCTACGGCTCCGACATCGGCGACCGCGAGGCGTTCTCCAAGCTGCTGCGCGCCTGCGGGAAGATCGAGGGCCTGGAGCGGGTCCGCTTCACCTCCCCGCACCCCCGCGACTTCACCGACGACGTCATCGCCGCCATGGCCGAGACGCCGAACGTCATGCCGCAGCTCCACATGCCTTTGCAGTCCGGCTCCGACGCCGTCCTGAAGAGCATGCGCCGCTCCTACCGCCAGGAGCGCTTCCTCGGGATCATCGAGAAGGTCCGCGCCGCCATGCCGGACGCGGCCATCTCCACCGACATCATCGTGGGCTTCCCCGGCGAGACCGAGGAGGACTTCGAGCAGACGATGCACGCCGTCCGCGAGTCCCGCTTCGCGCAGGCCTTCACCTTCCAGTACTCCAAGCGCCCCGGGACCCCGGCCGCCACCATGGAGGGCCAGATCCCCAAGGAGGTCGTCCAGGCCCGCTACGAGCGGCTGGTCGCGCTCCAGGAGGAGATCTCCTGGGAGGAGAACAAGAAGCAGGTCGGCCGCACGGTCGAGGTCATGGTCGCCGAGGGCGAGGGCCGCAAGGACGGCGCCACGCACCGCCTCTCGGGACGCGCGCCCGACAACCGCCTCGTGCACTTCACCAAGCCGGCCGCCGAGGTGCGCCCCGGCGACATGGTGACGGTCGAGATCACGTACGCGGCGCCGCACCACCTGCTCGCCGAGGGCGAGGCCGTCTCGGTCCGCCGGACCCGCTCCGGCGACGCCTGGGAGCGCCGCAACGCCGCTCCGCCGCAGCCCGCCGGCGTCATGCTCGGGCTGCCGACGGTCGGTGCCCCGGCCCCCGCGCCGGCGGAGCCGGCCGGCGGCTGCTGCCCGACCTCCTGAGGCTCCGGCGCCCCTCCCGGTGACGGGAACGGCGCCGGCCGCCCGCCGGGCCGGTACGCGCCCGCACAGGCGTCCGCGCGGCCGGTTCCCGCGTCGGCCGGGAGGCCGCGGACCGATGCCCCACGGCGGCGGGGATACGCTGCGGAGCATGCTCGTAGCTGCTGCTCTGTGTCCCTGCCCGCCCCTGCTCGTCCCCGAGATCGCCGGCGGTGCCGCGGCCGAACTGGACGGCCTGCGGGCCGCCTGCGCGGACGCCGTCGGCGTGCTCGCCGCCGCGCGGGCCGACCGGCTGGTCGTCGTCGGCCCCGCCGAGCCCGAGGGCCGCGGGGCGTTCAAGGAGGGGGCCCCGGGATCGTTCTCCGGGTTCGGCGTGGACCTCTCCGTACGGCTCGGCACGCCGGATGGCGAAGGCGCCGCCGAGGGGCGGCAGCTGCCGCCTTCACTGGCGCTCGGGGCCTGGCTCCTGGAGCGCGCCGACTGGCGCGGCGTTCCCGTGTCGGCCCTCGGGGTGGGCGAACCACTCGAACCGGAGCTGTGCCTCGGTGCCGGACGACAGCTCGCGGCGTCGGCGGAGCGCGTGGCCCTGCTGGTGATGGGCGACGGCAGCGCCTGCCGCACGGTCAAGGCGCCCGGCTACTTCGACGAGCGCGCAGAAGGGTTCGACGCGGAGCTGGCCCGCATGCTGGGCACCGCGGACGCGGCCGCCCTCGGGGCGCTGGACGAGGAGCCCGCCCAGTCGCTCATGGTCTCGGGCCGGTCCAGCTGGCAGGTGCTGGCCGGCGCGGCGGAGGGTGCCGGACTGGACGGCGCGCTGCTCCATGAGGAGGCGCCGTACGGCGTGGGGTACTTCGTGGCGGCGTGGTCCTGACCGGCCCGCAACGGGAGGCACCGGGGCGCGGCTCCCGATGAACGGCGGTGGCCGGGGACCACGTGGTCCCCGGCCACCGGGCTGTCCGGCTCTCCCGGCCTCACACGGGGTCGCCGGGCCGCTTTCCGGTGCCCGGGTCCTCGCCGGGCCGGCCGCTCGCGCCCGGGCCGTGCTCGCCGTGGCCCTCGGACATCCGGCGCAGCGCCTCCTTGGCCTTGGCCGTGCCGGTGCCGATCTGGCCGCTGTACTTGCCCTTCGTCCTGGCGTCGACCGTCCTCCCGGCCTTGTCCAGGCCCCGATCGATCTTGTCCCCGTGCTGCTGCGCGAGGTCGCCGGCCTTGCCCTTGAGGAGGCCGGCCTTGGCCTTGAGATTGTCCAGCAGGCCCATGAGCCACCTTCCCTGGTCGGAGGACGCATAGTTAGAAAAACGTCTGCATCTGGCCTTTACCCTACTCTTGCGGGTCAAACCTCACCCCGCTGCGCCTGCGGGCGGACCGGCCGTCCGGTTCATTCGAAACCGGCCGCGCGGTTTGACACACTGGCTCGGTGAACAACGCAGTTCCCGCTCCGCGGGTCATCGCCGTCGTCGGCCCCACCGCGGCCGGTAAGTCCGATCTGGGCGTCGCCCTCGCCCGGCATCTCGGCGGTGAGGTCATCAACGCCGACTCCATGCAGCTCTACCGAGGCATGGACATCGGTACCGCCAAGCTCACCCAGGAAGAGCGGGCCGGCGTCCCGCACCACCTCCTGGACATCTGGGACGTCACCCAGGCGGCGAGCGTCGCCGAGTACCAGAGGCTGGCCCGTGCCGAGATCGACCGGCTGCTCGCCCAGGGACGCACCGCCGTCCTGGTGGGCGGCTCCGGCCTCTATGTGCGCGGCGCGCTGGACAACCTGGAGTTCCCCGGCACCGACCCCGAGGTGCGGGCCCGTCTGGAGACCGAGCTGGAGCACGCGGGCAGCGGCGTGCTGCACGCCCGGCTGGCCGCCGCCGACCCCGAAGCGGCGCGCGCGATCCTGCCGAGCAACGGCCGCCGCATCGTCCGCGCCCTGGAGGTCATCGAGATCACCGGAAGGCCCTTCACGGCCAACCTCCCCGGCCCCGGCGACCAGCGGGAGGTCTACGCCGACACGGTGCAGATCGGCGTCGACGTCGACCGCCCCGAACTGGACGAGCGGATCGCCGTACGGGTGGACCGCATGTGGGATGCGGGGCTCGTGGCGGAAGTACGCGCGCTGGAGGCCCAGGGCCTGCGCGAGGGGCGTACGGCGTCCCGTGCGCTCGGGTACCAGCAGGTGCTGGCGTACCTCGCGGGGGAGTGCACCGAGGACGAGGCGCGGGCCGAGACCGTGCGCGCCACCAAGCGCTTCGCGCGCCGGCAGGACTCCTGGTTCCGGCGTGATCCGCGGGTCCACTGGCTCAGCGGCGCGGCGGACGCCCGCGAGGAACTTCCGGACCGCGCGCTGGCGTTGCTCGAACGACCGGTCACAGCCTGATCACGTCCTGGCATCGGGACGCTCCGGCCGTCATCGGGCCCCCTGAGGGCGTGTCATTATCGACCATCGACCGAGCCGTGGCGTCTGGAACTGGGAGGGCATTGGCGATGGAGGCCCGCCCTCGCAGCAGAGCGCAACAGCCGGAGACGCGACCCGAAGGGCAGCGCGGCGCACGGGAGGCGATCCCGGGCCACGCACCCGCCCTCGACGACGGCCCCGGGCCGGCCGCCGGCCCCGGGCCTTCGGACGCGGAGGGCCTCCCCGAGGCCGACCGCTTCGCGGACGACGCCGCACCGGGCGCGGACGCGGCCCTTCCCGAGCACGACCGCATCGCCCCCGACGACCGCCCGCTCGACGACGATCCGCTCATGGGCGGACACCGGGCCCCGGAGGACGACGGACCGGCGGACGGGGACGCGCTGGACGGCTCGGACGGGCCCGACGCGCAGGCGGAGGACGACCGGCCCGCCGAGGACGCCGCGTCCTTCCGGGAGCTGCGGCCGCCGCGCCGCCTCCGCCTCTGGCAGCTCGCGCCCATCGTGGGCCTGGCCGCCGTCGGCTCTCTGATGTTCGCCTTCCCGCTGGCCTTCGAGTTCGGCGGGGACGGCGGCGCCGTTTTCGCGATGCTGGGGCTGCTGCTCTGCTGCTGCGCTGCGGGCTGGGGCATGATGGCCGCCCGCCGGGTCGGCCACACCTGGCCGGGGCTGCCGGCCCGCGGCTCGGGCCGGCGCGCGGACTGGCGGGTGGTCGCGGTGTACATCGCGGTCGTCCTGGTGCTCGCGGCCCTCGCCATCTGGCGCGTGGCCCGGCTCCGAGGCTGAGCGCCGCCCCGGTGCGCGGCGGGCCGCCCGTGCCGATGGCGCCGCCGTCGGTGCCGACCCGTACGATTCAAGGGTGAGCAACGAGCGCATCGCCTTCCTCAAGGGACACGGCACCGAGAACGACTTCGTGATCGTCCCCGACCCCGACGGCCGGCTGGAGCTGCCCGCCGATCTGGTGGCGCGGCTCTGCGACCGCCGGGCCGGCATCGGCGGCGACGGTGTGCTGCACGTCGTGAGGTCGGCGGCCCACCCGGAGGCGCGCGCGATGGCCGACGAGGCCGAGTGGTTCATGGACTACCGCAACGGCGACGGCTCGATCGCCGAGATGTGCGGCAACGGCGTCCGCGTCTTCGCCCGCTACCTCCAGCACGCCGGGCTCGTCGAGGCCGGCGACCTGGCCGTCGCCACCCGCGCCGGGGTGCGCCGCGTGCACCTCGCCAAGGACGCGGCCGGCGGCGCGACGGGCGACGTCACCGTCGTGATGGGCCGCGCCGAGCTCCCCGAGGAGCAGGTCACGGTCACGGTCGGCGGCCGCAGCTGGCCCGCCCGCAACGTGAACATGGGCAATCCGCACGCCGTCGCCTTCGTCGAGGACCTCGGCCACGCCGGTGACCTGTACAGCGCTCCGCCGTTCAGCCCTGCCGACGTTTACCCAGACGGGGTCAACGTCGAGTTCGTCGCCGACCGCGGCCCGCGCCACGTCGCGATGCGGGTGCACGAGCGCGGCTCCGGCGAGACCCGCTCCTGCGGCACGGGCGCCTGCGCGGTCGCCGTGGCCACCGCCCGCCGTGACGGCGCCGACCCCTCGGTGACGGGCAGCCCCGTCACGTACACCGTCGACGTCCTCGGCGGCACCCTGGTGATCACCGAGCTGCCGGACGGCACGGTGGAGATGACGGGCCCCGCGGAGATCGTCGCCGAGGGCACGCTCGACCCCTCCTGGCTGCGCGCGGCCACCGCCTGAGGGGCGCCGCCGGCCGGCTCCGGAAGGAGTCCGGAAGTCGGTTTCGGACGGTAACGGCCGTGGCTGAAGTTTCGCTCGAATGGGTGATCCGTTTCACTCTGGGCGAGAGGCGGTGAGCGGTGCGTGATGGGCTCGGTAGCATCAAGCACCGGCCCGGACACCGCCGTCACCGCCTGATCGCGTCCGGCCGCCGGTCGATGCTGCCGGAGGTGCCCCATGAGCGCAGAGGCCACTGAACCCAGCGGTGCGCCCGCAGAGCTTCACCCGGCAGGGGCCGCGGTCCGTAAACGCGGCCGGCCCCGGCTGGAACTGAGAGGCCTGCGCCGCTTCGGCCGCGCGGCGCTGCTGGGGCCCGCCCCACGCGACGGTCTGCCCGACGCCCTGGAGCACGTCGCCAAGGTCCACCGGGCCCACCACCCGGACGCCGACCTCGACGTCCTCAGCAAGGCGTACCTCCTCGCCGAGTCCTCGCACCGCGGACAGATGCGCAAGAGCGGCGAGCCCTACATCACCCACCCCCTCGCCGTGACGCTCATCCTCGCCGAACTGGGCGCGGAGACGACGGCGTTGACGGCGTCCCTGCTCCACGACACGGTCGAGGACACGGACGTGACGCTCGATCAGGTGGGTGAGGAGTTCGGCGCCGAGGTGCGCTTCCTCGTCGACGGCGTCACCAAGCTGGAGAAGGTCGACTACGGCGCCGCCGCCGAGCCGGAGACCTTCCGCAAGATGCTGCTGGCCACCGGCAACGACGTCCGGGTGATGTCGATCAAGCTCGCCGACCGGCTGCACAACATGCGCACCCTCGGCGTGATGCGGCCCGAGAAGCAGGCCAGGATCGCCAAGGTCACCCGTGATGTGCTGATCCCGCTCGCCGAGCGGCTGGGCGTCCAGGCGCTCAAGACCGAGCTGGAGGACCTGGTCTTCGCGATCCTGCACCCCGAGGAGTACGCGGCGACCCGCACCCTCGTGCTGCGGCACGCCGAGCGCCCGGACCCGCTCGCGGCCGTCGCCGCACGCATGCGCACGGTGCTGCACGACGCCGGCATCGACGCCGAAGTCCTCGTCCGGCCGCGGCACTTCGTGTCCGTGCACCGCGTGCGGATACGGCGCGGCGAGCTGACCGGCGCGGACCTGGGGCGGCTGCTGGTGCTGGTCGCCGAGGACGCGGACTGCTACGCCGTCCTGGGCGAACTGCACACCTGCTTCACGCCGGTCGTCTCGGAGTTCAAGGACTTCATCGCGGCGCCCAAGTTCAACCTGTACCAGTCCCTGCACACGGCCGTGATGAGCGAGGACGGCCATATTGCGGAAACGCTTATCCGTACCCACCGGATGCACCGGGTGGCCGAGGCCGGCGTGATCGCGCTGGGCGACCCGCACGTCCTCGCCGAGGGCGGCCCGTTCGGGCCCCAGGAGGGCGCGGAGACGCCCGACGGGGAACGGGTGGACCCGACCCGCCCCGGCTGGCTCTCGCGGCTGCTGGAGTGGCAGCGGGTCGCGCCGGACCCGGACACGTTCTGGACCTCGCTCCGCGACGACCTGGCCGAGGACCGGGAGATCTCGGTCTTCCGCGCGGACGTCGGCTTCGGGGCGGGAGCGGACACGGCGCGCGAGGCGGGCGACGACTCCGGCGACCGCGGTGCGTTCCGGCTGCCGGCGGGCGCGAGCTGCGTGGACGCCGCGTACGCACTCCACGGAGCCGGGGCGCACTGTTGCATCGGCGCGCGCGTCAACGGCCGCCTGGCGACCCTCTCGACGATCCTCCGCGACGGCGACAGCCTGCATCTCCTCATGGCTCCGGACTCCGCGGCCGGCCCCTCCCCGCAATGGCTGGAGTACGCGCGCACCCCCGCGGCCCGGCTCGCCATCTCCCGCTGGCTCACCGCCCACCCCGGCGCGGAACCCGTGGAGCCCGAAGCGGCCGAGGAGGCGGCGGAGCGCCCCGAGGGCGGCGCGGAGAGCGCCACGCGCCACGAGGCGGAGACCACCGCGGAGGACGGCACCACCGACCAGGAGGAGGCCTGCCCGGCCCCCGAGGCACGCCGGCCGCGGCCGCCCGTCCCCGCCGTCGCCGACCTCCCCGACGCCCCCGTCCGGCTGGCCGGCTGCTGCACCCCTGTGCCGCCCGACAAGGTCACCGGCTTCGCCGTACGCGGCGGCGCCGTGACCGTGCACCGCGCCCTCTGCCCGGCCGTGGCCCGGATGGCGGCCGCCGGGCGGGCCCCCGTAGGGGTGCAGTGGCGGCGTTCGGCCGCGCCGGACCAGGGCTGCCGGGTCACGCTGCTCGCCGAGGCGTTCAGCAGGCCCCGCCTGCTGGCGGATCTCACCGAGGCCATCGCCGCGCAGGGCGCCGCCGTCGTCTCCGCTGACGTGGAACCGCCCCGCGAGCAGCGCGTACGGCACACGTACACGCTGCACCTCCCGGACGCCGCGGAACTGCCCTCCCTGATGCGCGCGATGCGCCAGGTGCCGGGCGTCTTCGACGTGCTGCGCGCGGGCCGCAATCAGCCGGCCGCGACCCTCCGCTTCTGAAGGGGGCGCGCACGGCTTCGGGGCGCGGCTTCCTGAGGCCCTGTGAGCCGCTTCTCGGCGACGCGCCCGGGAAGCGGGCGGAACCGCTCATTCGGGTGCCGCGCTGCCGCGTCGCCGTTCACGCGGGTTGCCGTGCTGGTAGCGGTAACGCATGCCCTTTACGTCCCGCCGTACCGCGTTCCCCACCCGCCAGGCGCCGGACCTGCCGCGCCCCGCCGCCCCGCGCCGCCTCGTGGCCGCCCGCCGCGCCGTCCCGGCCGTGCTGGCCGTCGGCGCCCTCCTCGCGGCGGGCGCGCCGGAGCCCGGCCCCCAGGGGATCGGCGACCGCCTCTACCCGCACCTCGGCAACCCCGGCTACGACGTCGACGCGTACGACATCGCCCTGAAGTACTCCGGGAAGAACGACGTCCCGCTGGACGCCGTCACCACCATCACCGCCCGCGCCACCGACCACCTGGACCGCGTCAACCTCGACTTCGCCCGCGGCACCGTGCGGTCGGTGGAGGTCAACGGCGCTCCCGCCCGCCACGCCACGCACGGCGAGGACCTCGTGGTGACCCCGGCGCACCCCGTCGGGCCCGGCCAGACCATGCGCATCGTGGTGCGGCACACCAGCGATCCCAAGGGCGCCAAGGACGGCGGCTGGATCCGTACGGGCGACGGGCTCGCGATGGCCAACCAGGCGGACGCCGCGCACCGCGTCTTCCCGAGCAACGACCACCCCTCGGACAAGGCCGCCTTCACCTTCCGGATCACCGCTCCCCGGGGCATCACGGCCGTCGCCAACGGCCTGCCTCTGGGGCGCAGCGGCCGCGGCCCCGCCACCACGTGGACGTACCGTTCGCTGCACCCGATGGCCACCGAGCTGGCCCAGGTCTCCCTGGGGAAGTCCGCCGTCGTCCGTCGTCAGGGCCCGCACGGGCTGCCCCTGCGGGACGTCGTACCGGCCGACGCGCGCAAGAAGCTGGAGCCCTGGCTCGCGA
This sequence comes from Streptomyces sp. NPDC050806, assembly GCF_055586425.1. NCBI lineage: Bacteria > Bacillati > Actinomycetota > Actinomycetes > Kitasatosporales > Streptomycetaceae > Streptomyces > Streptomyces sp. NPDC050806. The sequence continues at coordinate 59,734 of NZ_JBVJIF010000014.1, forward strand.
AGACGCCCGGGCAGATCTCCTGGCTGGAGCGCCAGGTGGGCCGCTATCCGTTCGAGACGTACGGCGTCCTGATGGCCGACGCCTCGACCGGCTTCGAGCTGGAGACCCAGACGCTGTCGCTCTTCGAGAAGCACCTCTTCACCACCGACAAGCTCCCGGCCTGGTACGTGGAGTCACTGATGGTGCACGAGCTGGCACACCAGTGGTTCGGCGACAGCGTCACCCCCCGTACCTGGTCCGACGTGTGGCTGAGCGAATCGCACGCCACCTGGTACGAAGCGCTCTACGCCGACCGTGCGAGCAAGGGCACGGCCGCCATGGAGGAGCGCATGAAGCGCGCCTACGAGCAGTCCGACGCCTGGCGGGCCGCGGGCGGGCCGCCGGCCGCCCCGAAGGTCCCCGAGAAGGGCCAGAAGATCGGCATCTTCCGCCCCGTGGTCTACGACGGCAGCGCGCTCGTCCTCTTCGCGCTGCGGGAGCGGATGGGCGCCGCCGCCTTCGACCGCCTGGAGCGCGCCTGGTTCGCGCAGCACCGCGACGGCGTCGTGGGCACCGGCGACTTCATCGCGCTGGCCTCCCGCATCCACGGCAAGGACCTCTCCGGCTTTCTGCGCGCCTGGCTCTACGACACCCGCACCCCGCCGATGCCCGGCCACCCGGACTGGCGCGTCAAGAAGGACCAGAAGGAGCCGGGCCCCGCAAAGGCACACTCCTCCTGACCCCCCGAGGCCGGTGCCGCCCCGCTCACCAGGGACAATGGCAGGGCAGGAAAAGTCGCGTGACGGGCCTCACCCGCCGTGCGACCATCGACGGGCCGACGCCGGGACCGCCGGGAATCTCCCGGGGCGTCCGGACGTTGTCACGATCGAGAGTCCCCGGGCCCCGCGGGCCCGATCCCGGGACGTCCCAACGACACAAAGGATCAAATGACCTCCTCTTCTTCCCTTCCTCAGCAGGACCGACAGCGCCTCCACGAGAGCCTTCGGGCCGACGCCCTGATGGAAGAGGACGTCGCCTGGAGCCACGAGATCGACGGGGCGCGTGACGGCGACCAGTACGACCGTTCCGCGCGCGCGGCGCTGCGCCGTGTGGCGGGCCTTTCCACCGAGCTCGAGGACGTCACCGAGGTTGAGTACCGGCAGCTGCGCCTGGAGCGCGTGGTGCTGGTCGGCGTATGGACCTCCGGGACGGTCCGGGACGCGGAGAACTCCCTCGCGGAGCTGGCCGCCCTGGCCGAGACCGCGGGCGCCATGGTGCTGGACGGAGTGGTCCAGCGCCGCGACAAGCCGGACCCGGCGACGTACATCGGCTCCGGCAAGGCGCAGGAGCTGCGCGACATCGTGCTGGAGTCCGGTGCCGACACCGTCGTCTGCGACGGTGAGCTGAGCCCCGGCCAGCTGATCCACCTGGAGGACGTCGTCAAGGTCAAGGTGGTCGACCGGACCGCCCTGATCCTCGACATCTTCGCCCAGCACGCCAAGTCCCGGGAGGGCAAGGCGCAGGTCTCGCTGGCACAGATGCAGTACATGCTGCCGCGGCTGCGCGGCTGGGGTCAGTCGCTGTCCCGGCAGATGGGTGGCGGTGGCTCCGGCTCGACGGGCGGCGGCATGGCCACCCGTGGTCCCGGTGAGACCAAGATCGAGACGGACCGTCGGCGGATCCGCGAGAAGATGGCGAAGATGCGCCGGGAGATCGCGGAGATGAAGACCGGACGCGACACCAAGCGTCAGGAGCGCCGCCGCAACAAGGTCCCCTCGGTCGCCATCGCCGGCTACACCAACGCGGGCAAGTCCTCGCTGCTCAACCGCCTCACCGGCGCCGGTGTCCTGGTGGAGAACGCCCTGTTCGCCACCCTGGACCCGACCGTCCGGCGGGCCGAGACGCCCAGCGGCCGGCTGTACACTCTCGCCGACACCGTCGGCTTTGTACGCCACCTCCCGCACCACCTCGTCGAGGCGTTCCGCTCCACGATGGAGGAGGTCGGCGACTCCGACCTCATCCTGCACGTGGTCGACGGCTCGCACCCGGTGCCCGAGGAGCAGCTGGCGGCCGTCCGCGAGGTGATCCGCGACGTCGGCGCGACCGCCGTGCCGGAGATCGTGGTCGTCAACAAGGCGGACGCGGCGGACCCGCTGGTGCTCCAGCGCCTGCTGCGCCAGGAGAAGCGCGCCATGCTGGTCTCGGCCCGTACGGGCCAGGGCATCGACGAGCTGCTCGCCCTGATCGACGAGGAGCTGCCGCGGCCCAGCGTCGAGATCGAGGCGCTGGTCCCGTACACCCACGGTCAGCTGGTCTCCCGGACGCACGCCGAGGGCGAGGTGATCTCCGAGGAGCACACCGCGGAGGGCACGGTCCTCAAGGCCCGCGTCCACGAGGAGCTGGCCGCGGAGCTGCAGCCGTACGTGCCGGCGGCCGCCGGCAGCTGATCCGCCCGCACCCGTAGGGCGTACGCACGACCAGGGCCCGCTCCCCACGCCGGGGAGCGGGCCCTCGCGCATGTCCGCTCAAGGGACGCCGTCAAAGGGACGCCGTGCCCGTCACCGGCCGGCGAACTTCTTGCTGACCGCCTCGTACACGCCCTTGGCCTCCGCGCCCAGGTGCGGCCCGGCCAGCCAGTCGGCCGTCACCGGCCCGATCGAGGTGTTGGACACCAGCGCGGTCCGGCCCTGCTGGTCCTTGGCGAACCACGGACCACCGGAGGAGCCCGCGGTCATGGTGCAGCCGATGCGGTACATCGTCGGCTGCGCGGTCTCCAGCGACAGCCGGCCGGGCTTCGACGGGCACTCCTGCAGCGTCTGGCCGTCGAACGGCTTCGCGGCCGGGTAGCCCTGCGCGGTCATCGACGGGATCTTCGGCACGGCCGGCGCGTTGAACTGCACCGGGTAGGCCTGGCCGACCGTCTCCTCCAGCGACTTGGTGTTGCCCGCCTCCGGCTTCACGTGCAGCACGGCGAAGTCGTACGGAGCGCCCTGGCCGCCGGTCTTCGCGCCCTGGTCGATCCACTGCTCCGAGGTCTGCGCGGCGTCGGCCCAGAACACGCCCTTCGGGGCCAGCTGTTCCTTCGTGGCGCCCTGCAGCTCGGCCGCCGACCTGCCGCTGTCGTTGTACGAGGGCACGAACGCGATGTTGCGGTACCAGCCGCCGCTCTTGCCCGCGTGCACGCAGTGGCCCGCCGTCCACACCAGGTTCGACTTGCCCGGGTTCGCCGGGTCCTCGACCACGGCGCCGGAGCAGACCATCGAGCCCTCGGGGCTGTCGAAGAACACCTTGCCGACGCCGGGCGCGTTGGTGCTGTACGGCGCGCTCACCGGCTGCGCCTTCACGGGCGCCGGTTCGGGGTCGGTCACGCCCTGGTCACCGGAGATGTCCTCCGGCTCGACCGGCTTGTCGGGCTGCTCGGCGTCCTTCATGCGGTCCGGGTCCCACAGCCCCTTGATGTAGGGGTTGACGAACTGGCCCGCCTCACGCAGCCACTTGTCCTTGTCCCAGTTCTTCCACTCGCCGTGCTTCCAGTCGTCCAGGTTCACGCCGAGGTCCTTGAGCTTGTCCTGCAGCTCCTGGGGGATCTTCAGCTTGTCCCCGCCCGGCTGCTCCACGGAGGACTGGTCCGGCTGCGCGCCGGCGTCGTTCTCCGAGGGGCCGCAGGCGGTCGCGGTCAGCGCCAGCGCGCCGACCAGCGCGGCCGCGGCGACGGCCGGGCGGACGCCGCGCGTGGTTCTCCGGCCGGCACGCGACCGGGCGGCGGACGGGCGGATGGATCGCATGAGTGGATTCCCCCTGGGTGTGTTCGGCGACCGCTTCGACGACCGCGGCGGCCGTAAAGGCGGCCGCTCGGCAACCGTCGGCGATCGATATGGACTTGTTCGGACCGATCCGCCGGTTCTTGTGGCCGGTCCGGAATGCAGAGCCCCACTATGCCGGTGCCGTGGGGGACGGCACCGAGCGGGTCCGCGGTTCCGGTCGTCAAGGATCTTTGTCGAGGCCGTGATCGGGTGCCCGTGACGTCGTTGGTACGTACGGGGGACGGCCGGTCCGTGTTCACGGGACGGCCCACACAGCCGGCGACCGGCGCCGCCAGGCGCTCCGGTGGCCCGTTGAAAGCAGGAGGACAACACCGCCGTGGCCTTGACCCAGCCTCCGCCGATGGCACCGCCGCTGGCCCATGAGCAGATCCTGCGGAGGCAGTCGCTCCGCGAATCCGCCGCCCGCACCTACGCGCGTTCGCTGCCCGTCGTCCCCGTCCGCGCCCGCGGGCTGACGATCGAGGGCGCGGACGGCCGCCGCTACCTCGACTGCCTCTCCGGCGCCGGCACCCTGGCGCTGGGGCACAACCACCCCGTCGTGCTCGAAGCGATCCGCGCCGTCCTGGACTCCGGCGCCCCGCTGCACGTCCTGGACCTCGCCACCCCTGTGAAGGACGCCTTCACCAGCGAGCTGTTCGCCACCCTGCCGCGCGAGCTGGCCGAGCACGGGAAGGTGCAGTTCTGCGGCCCGGCCGGCACGGACGCCGTCGAGGCCGCGCTGACGCTCGTACGGACCGCGACCGGCCGCAGCGGCCTGATGGCCTTCACCGGCGCGTACCACGGCATGACGGCCGGGGCGCTCGCCGCGTCCGGGGGCGCGCGCGACACCTCCGTGACCCGTCTCCCGTATCCGTACGCCTACCGCTGCCCCTTCGGGACCGGCGGCGGACGCGACACGGGAGAAGCCGCCGACGGCGGGGGAGCGGAGGCCGCCGAGCGCGGCGCCGAACTGTCCGCGCGCTGGGCGGAGAACGCCCTCGCCGACCCCAAGAGCGGTGTGCCGCGTCCGGCGGCCATGATCCTGGAGCCCGTGCAGGGCGAGGGCGGCGTGATCCCCGCGCCCGACAGCTGGCTGCGGCGGATGCGCGAGATCACCGCGGCGCACGACGTCCCGCTCATCGTCGACGAGGTGCAGACCGGCGTCGGCCGTACCGGCGCCTTCTGGGCCGTCGAACACAGCGGCATCGTCCCCGACGTCCTCGTCCTCTCCAAGGCCATCGGCGGCAGCCTCCCGCTCGCGGTGATCGTCTACCGCGAGGAGCTGGACACCTGGCGCCCCGGCGCACACGCCGGCACGTTCCGCGGCAACCAGCTCGCCATGGCGGCGGGCGCCGCGACACTGGCGTACGTACGCGAGAACGGCCTCGCCGCCCACGCCGCCGAACTGGGCGCACGGATGCTCGCACGGTTGCGCGGCCTGGCCGCGCACCACGACTGCGTCGGCGACGTACGCGGCCGCGGCCTGATGCTCGGCGTGGAACTGGTCGACGCGGAGGGCCCCGTGGGCTCCGACGGCGCGCCGCCGCCCGCCTCCCGGCTCGCCGCCGAGGTCCAGCAGCAGTGTCTCGACCGCGGTCTGATCGTGGAGCTGGGCGGGCGCGGGTCCGCCGTCGTGCGCCTGCTCCCGCCGCTCACCCTCACCGACGAACAGGCCGACGCCGTACTCGACCGCCTCGCCGACGCCATCGCGGCGGCGGTCCGTTCCACTCCCGGATCCGCGGGCACCCCCCTCCCCACGATGCGAGGCACCACCCCATGACCGAACGCCTTGGCCCTGCGACGAACGGGCCGGCCGGCCCCTCCCCGGACGCAGCCCCCACGGCCGAGAACCCGGCGGACGCGGCGCAGCCCGCCCCGTCACCGGCCGACGGCCCCGATGCCGCCGCGCCCCCGGCGAAAGCGCCGGGCTCACCGGACTCCGCGGCGACGGCCCCCCGGGGCGGCCGTGCGGCGACCGGCCCCGGCGAGGACGGAGCCGCGCCGCAGCCCGACGTACGGCGCGGCCCCGGCGGAGACGGCGACGGGGTGGCGAGCACGCCGCCGGCCGACGAACCCAGCGTCCCCCGTCAGGCGCGACGCATCGGCCATGTCTGCGAGGCGGGCCTGCCGGCGAGTGCCGACGGAAGCGGTGGCGTGGCCGTCGACGTGGCCGAGCGCACCGGCGCCACGTCGCTGCCCGGCACGACGTCCCTGCCCGGCCCCGCGGCCGGTCCCGCGGCAGGTCCCGAGGAGGGCCCCGACCCTCTGGAGCACCCCGACCCGGCGGTGGCCGCGGACGCGGCGGGCGTCGAGAACCTGCTGCGCTGCTGGATCCGGGAGAACGGCGTCCCGCGGCCGGCCGGCGCCCACCTCCGGCTGCCGCTCGACGCCAGCGGCACCGTCCTCGGCGTCCCGGTCCGCTACTGGTCGGCCACCGGCTGCCACCGCTTCGGCCCGCCCGTACTGGAGCAGGCGCCGGCCGGCGCTCCGCCCGTGGACGCCGTCACCCTCGCCGCCCTGCTCCGCCGCGAAGCGGTCGGCGGCGGCGCGGCGGACGGCGGAGCGCCGTGGGAGAAGCCGGCCTCCGACGGCCCGGCGGTCAACGGCGTGAGCACGCACGCCCCGGCGCATCTCAACGGAGCGGCCCCCACGCACCCCGGCACCACCGTTCCCGGCTCGGGCGCCCCCGTGCCCGGCCCGGGCGCCCTCGCCGAGGACGCCGCCGAGCTGATCGGCCGGGTGGCGAACTCCGTACGCTGCACCGCCGTCATCCTCCGCGAGCGCCGGGACCACCCCGCCACCCCGCACGACGACCGCTTCCTGGACGGCGAGCAGTCGCTGATCCTGGGGCACCCGCTGCACCCCACCCCCAAGAGCCGCGAGGGGCTGTCCGAGGGGGAGGTCCACGCGTACTCACCGGAGCTGCGCGGCTCCTTCCGGCTGCACTGGCTGGCCGTGGACCGGTCCGTACTGGCCATGGACTCCGCCTGGACCGCCCGTGGCCGCGCCGTGCCGGCCGACCTCCTCACCGCCGGTCTCGCCGGCCTCGCAGGCGAAGCGCCGGCCGTCCCGGAGGGCAGCGCGCTGCTGCCGCTGCACCCTTGGCAGGCCCGCGAGGTACGGCACCGCCCCGAGGCCGCCGCGCTTCTGGACGCCGGACTGCTGCGCGACCTCGGCGCGTACGGCGCGCACTGGCACGCCACGTCCTCCGTACGCACCGTCCACTGCCCCGGCGCGGACGCCATGCTCAAGCTCTCCCTCGGGCTCCGGATCACCAACTCGCGGCGGGAGAACCTCCGCAAGGAACTCCAGCGCGGCGTCGAGGTGCACCGCCTGCTCCGCAGCGGCCTCGCCGAGCAGTGGCGCGCGGCGCACCCCGGCTTCGACGTCATCCGCGACCCGGCCTGGCTCGCCGTCACCGCTGCCGACGGCACCCCCGTCCGCGGCCTCGACGTCGTCCTGCGCCACAACCCCTTCGGACCGGCCGACGACGCCGTGTGCGTCGCGGGGCTCACCTCCCCGCGGCCCTGGCCCGGCCACGACGGACTGCGCTCGCGCCTCGCCGACCTCATCGGCACGCTGACCGCGCGCACCGGCCGGCCCACCGGAGCCGTCGCCGCCGAGTGGTTCCTGCGCTACCTCCACACGGTCGTACGCCCCGTCCTCTGGCTCGACGGCACCGCGGGCGTCGCCCTGGAGGCACATCAGCAGAACACCCTCGTCGTGCTCGACGCCGACGGCTGGCCCGTGGGCGGCCGGTACCGCGACAACCAGGGGTACTACTTCCGCGAGTCCCGGCGCGCCGAGCTGGACCGGCGGCTGCCCGGCATCGGCGTCGAGAGCGACACGTTCGTCCCCGACGACGTCACCGACGAGCGCTTCGCGTACTACCTCGGCATCAACAACATCCTCGGCCTGATCGGCGCGTTCGGCGCCCAGAAGCTGGCGGACGAGGGGGTGCTCCTCGCGGCGTTCCGGCGGTTCCTGGCCTCGGCCGCCACCGAGCCGAAGGAGCACCGCTCGCCGCTCGCCGCGCACCTCCTCGGCGCACCGGCCCTGCGGTGCAAGGCCAACCTGCTCACCCGGCTGCACGGCCTGGACGAACTGGTCGGCCCGGTCGACACCCAGTCCGTGTACGTCACCCTCCCCAATCCGCTCGCCACGTGACCCCAGCGGCCACGGAACCCCGCCCCCACGAGGCCACGAGAGGAGCACCCGCCGTGCCCCCTGTCGAACCGCCTTCCGCGCCGGCCGCGGCCCCCACCGGAGCCTCCGTCGGTGTCGCCACCGATGCCTCCGCCGGCGTCCCCGCCGGCCCGGCTCCGGTGAGCGTCCCGCGGCCCGCCACGGCCGGGCCCTCCGCTGCCGCCGGCACGGACGGGACCACGGCCGACCCCGCGCGCGAGGCACCGTCGGACAGGGGGCTCGCGCCCGGCGCGGCCGCCCCCGCACCCGAGCACCGCGACAGCTCGGGTGACACCCTCGACCTCGTGCTGCCGCCCGAGCCGGCCGCCCTCGGAGCCCAGGACGTCGCGCCCCGGCTGCGGCCCGGCGAGCCGGCGTCCGGGCCACTGCTGGACGCGCTCGCCGGATGGGGGCCCGCCGAGACCCCGGCCGGGCCCTTTCAGCTCGTACCGGTACGGCTGGAGCGCGACCTCGCGCTGATCTCCGGCTGGATGAACGACCCCGCCGTGGCCGCCTTCTGGGAACTGGCGGGGCCGCCCGCCAGGACCGCCGCGCACCTGCGCACGCAGCTCGACGGCGACGGCCGCAGCGTGCCCTGCCTGGGCGTACTGGCCGGCGTCCCCATGAGCTACTGGGAGATCTACCGCGCCGACCTCGACCCGCTCGCCCGCTACTACCCGGCCCGTCCGCACGACACCGGCATCCACCTGCTCATCGGCGGCGTGGCCGACCGCGGACGCGGCCTGGGCGCGGCCCTGCTGCGGGCCACCGCCGACCTCATCCTGGACCACCGGCCCCGGTGCGGCCGGATCGTGGCCGAACCCGACCTGCGCAACACCCCCTCCGTGGCAGCCTTCCTCAGTGGCGGATTCCGATTCGCCGCGGAGACCGACCTGCCCGACAAGCGCGCCGCCTTGATGATCCGCGACCGCGCCTTGCGCACCGTCCTGTGACCCGGCTCCGGCCCCGGACCCCGGCCCCCTCCGGTCACGCCCTCCCCGTATCAGCTCCCTTCGACAACGACCCGCTGCGAATTCCCTTATGCCGCTCACGCCGAGCCCCGAGGAGCCAGCCTTGTCACCGTCCGCCCAGCCCGCCCATACCGCCGGCCCCACCGACCCGTCGGACGTCACGGACCCGACGGGTGCCGCCGACCGGTCCGGTCCGACCCGCCCGCCGGCCCCGGCCGGCCCGTCCGACGCCGCCTGGCGGCACGCCGCCCGCCGCCTCCTCGCCAAGACCCTCGCGGAACTGGCCTACGAGGAGGTCATCGCCCCCGAGCCGGACGGCACCGCCCCCTGCGGCACCCCGCGCTACCGCCTGACCCTCACCCCCGACGTCACCTACCGCTTCCACGCCCGGCGTGGCGCGTACGGCCACTGGCGCGTCGACCCGGACTCCGTCACGCCCACCGGCGACCCCCTGCATTTCCTCTTCCACGCCCACGAGACCGTCCTGGGCCTGAGCGGTGACACCACCGGCCACCTCATCCGTGAACTGACCGCCACCCTTGCCGCCGACACCCGCCTGGACGCCACCGCCGTCTCCGCCGCCGAGCTGGCCGACCTCGACTACGCGGCCCTCGAAGGCCACCAGACCGGGCACCCCTGGCTGATCGCCAACAAGGGACGGCTCGGCTTCTCCGCCGCCGACGCCGGACGCTGGGCCCCGGAAGCCCGCACCCCCTGCCGGCTGCCGTGGATCGCCGCCCACCGCGACCTCGCCCGCTACCGCGGCACCGGCCCGCTGGCCCTCCCCGACTGCCTGTACTCCGAAGAACTCACCCCCGAACTCCGCGACGCCTTCGCCCGCACCCTCACCGACCAGGGCCTCGACCCTGTCGATTACCTCTACCTCCCCGTGCATCCCTGGCAGTGGGACGAGACCATCGCCCCGCTCTTCGCCCCCCAGATCGCTGCCAAATTCATCGTCCCACTCACCACTGACAACGACCTCCGGCTGCCGCAGCAGTCCATCCGCACCTTCCTCAACACCAGCCGCCCGCACGCCCGCACGGTCAAACTGCCGCTGTCCGTCCTCAACACCCTCGTCTGGCGCGGCCTGCCCACCGAACGCACCCTCGCAGCACCCGCCGTCACCGCCTGGGTCCAGGGCCTGCGCGACGCCGACCCGTACCTCCGCGACGAGACCCGCGTGATCCTCCTCGGCGAGACCGCGTCCGTCACCGTCGAACACCCCCTGTACGACCGCATCCCCGGCGTCCCCTACCAGTACAAGGAACTGCTCGGCTGCATCTGGCGCGAGCCGCTCAGCCCGCTGCTCGACCCCGGCGAGCGGGCCCGCACCCTCGCCTCGCTGCTGCAGACCGACCCGCAGGGCCGGGCCCTCACCGCCGAGCTGGTGCACCGCTCCGGCCTCGCGCCGCGCATTTGGCTGCGCCACCTCTTCGCCGCCCTGCTGCCGCCGCTGCTGCACTTCCTGTACCAGTACGGCACCGTCTTCTCCCCGCACGGCGAGAACGCGATCGTCTGTTTCGACGCGCACGACGTCCCCACCCGCCTCGCGGTCAAGGACTTCGTCGACGACGTCAACACGACCGACGGGCCGCTGCCGGAACTGGCCGCCATGCCCGAGGACGTGCGCGAGATCCTGCTCACCGAACCGCCCGCCTTCCTCACCCAGTTCATCCATTCCGGGCTGTTCGTCGGCGTGTTCCGCTATCTGGCGCCGTTGTGCGAGGAGCAACTGGGCGTACCCGAGGGCGAGTTCTGGTCACTCGTACGGGCCGAGATCCTGCGCCACCACGAGCGCTTCCCGCACCTCAAGGAGCGGCACGCCATGTTCGACCTGCTCACGCCGGAGATCGAACGGCTCTGCCTCAATCGCAACCGTCTCCACCTGGACGGATACCGTGATCGCCCGCACCGCCCGCACGCCGCCGTGCACGGCATGATCCCGAACCCGCTGCACGCCCCCTGACACGACCGTGCGACCGGCCGCGGAGCGGCCTGGACCGGGCGGGGTGTCAGTGGGCCCGCGTAGGCTGGCAGCGCTATGACGAAGCCCTCCCTCCCCGAACTGCTCCATGCCGCCGTCACCGCCGTCGGCGGCACCGAGCGCCCCGGCCAGGTCGCCATGGCCGAGGCGGTCGCCGAGGCCGTCGACGGCGGCACGCACCTGCTCGCCCAGGCCGGCACCGGTACCGGAAAGTCCCTCGGCTATCTGGTGCCGGCGCTGGCCCATGGAGAGCGCGTGGTGATCGCGACGGCCACCCTGGCGCTCCAGCGCCAGCTGGTCGAGCGCGACCTGCCGCGTACGGTCGAGTCGCTGCATCCGCAGCTGCGCCGCCGCCCGCAGTTCGCCATGCTCAAGGGCCGGTCGAACTATCTCTGCCTGCACCGCCTGCACGAGGGCGTGCCGCAGGACGAGGAGGAGGGCCTGTTCGACCCCTTCGAGCAGGCCACGGCCACGAGCAAGCTCGGCAAGGACCTGCTGCGGCTGCGGGACTGGGCGGACGAGACGGAGACCGGCGACCGGGACGCGCTCACCCCCGGCGTCTCCGACCGGGCCTGGGGCCAGGTCTCGGTGTCCTCGCGGGAGTGCCTGGGCGCGTCGAAGTGCGCGTACGGCGCGGAGTGCTTCGCGGAGGCCGCCCGCGAGCGGGCCAAGCTCGCCGACGTGGTGGTCACCAACCACGCGCTGCTCGCGATCGACGCCATCGAGGGCGCGCCGGTCCTGCCGCAGCACGAGGTACTGATCATCGACGAGGCCCACGAGCTGGTCTCCCGGGTCACCGGCGTGGCCACGGGCGAGCTCACACCGGGGCAGGTCAACCGCGCGGTGCGGCGGGCCGCCAAGCTCGTCAACGAGAAGGCGGCCGACCAGCTGCAGACCGCCTCCGAGACCTTCGAGCGGCTGATGGAGCTGGCGCTGCCCGGCCGCCTGGAGGAGATCCCGGAGGACCTCGGGTACTGCCTGATGGCGCTGCGGGACGCCGCCCGTACGGTGATCTCGGCGCTCGGCTCGACCCGCGACAAGTCCGTCCAGGACGAGGACGCCGTCCGCAAGCAGGCGCTGGCCTCCGTGGAGAACGTGCACGCGGTCGCCGAGCGGATCGCGAACGGCTCCGAGTACGACGTGGTCTGGTACGAGCGGCACGACCGCTTCGGCGCCTCGCTCCGCGTCGCCCCGCTGTCGGTGTCCGGGCTGCTGCGCGAGAAGCTCTTCGAGGACCGTTCGGTCGTGCTGACCTCCGCGACCCTCAAGCTCGGCGGTGACTTCAACGGCGTCGCGGCCTCGCTGGGCCTGGCCCCCGAGGGCACGCAGGGAGAGGACGTGCCGCCCTGGAAGGGCCTGGACGTCGGCTCCCCGTTCAACTACGCGAAACAGGGCATTCTCTACGTCGCGAAGCACCTGAACCAGCCGGGGCGCGAGGGCACCCGTACGGACATGCTGGACGAGCTGGCGGAGCTGGTGGAGGCGGCCGGCGGGCGGACGCTCGGGCTGTTCTCCTCGATGCGGGCCGCGCAGGCCGCCGCCGAGGAGCTGCGCGGCCGTCTGGACGTGCCGATCCTGCTGCAGGGCGAGGAGACGCTCGGCGAGCTGATCCGGGCGTTCGCGGCGGATCCCCGTACGTGCCTGTTCGGGACCCTGTCGCTCTGGCAGGGCGTGGACGTGCCCGGGGCCAACTGCCAGCTGGTGGTCATGGACCGGGTGCCCTTCCCGCGCCCCGACGATCCCCTGATGAGCGCCCGCCAGAAGGCCGTGGAGGAGGCCGGCGGCAACGGCTTCATGGCGGTCGCGGCGACGCACGCGGCGCTGCTGATGGCGCAGGGCGCGGGCCGTCTGATCCGCGCTTCCGGGGACCGCGGCGTGGTCGCCTGCCTCGACCCGCGGGTCGAGCGGGCGCGGTACGGCTCGTTCCTGCGCGCCTCGATGCCCGGCTTCTGGTACACCACCGACCGCAATCAGGTCCGCCGTTCCCTGGCCGCGATCGACGCGGCCGCCCAGGCGGCGGAGGCGGAGGCGGAGGCGGCCGAGAAGGCCGGAACGGCCGCTGAGGCGGATGCGGAGGACGCCGAGGAGCCTGCGTCGGCGGACGCGTAACCAAGGCCGGAGAGACCCCGTCGAGCCGGCGGAGAGGGCGCTCCGGGCGCCCGCCGCCCGGCGGCCCCGGACGTGCGCGGTCGACGGTCCGGGACGTACACGGTTCGGTCATCCTCATCCAGAACGTACGCGTCCCGGAGATCCAGACGCACGCCGCCCGCCGCCCACGCGGGGCCGTATGCGCATACGTGGGACGCACACACGCGGGCCCCGTATACCGATCGGTACACGGGGCCCGTTGCGTTCGCCGCGGTCGGCTCCGGGGAGCGGTCTGCTCCGGGGGGAGGCGCCGCGGGGCGGTCGTGGTGCTCAGACGCGGCGGAGGACCGCCACCACCTTGCCGAGGATGGTCGCCTCGTCGCCGGGGATGGGCTGGTACGCGGCGTTGTGCGGGAGCAGCCACACATGGCCGTCCTCGCGCTTGAAGCGCTTGACCGTGGCCTCGCCGTCCAGCATCGCGGCGACGATGTCGCCGTTCTCCGCGACCGGCTGGCGGCGGACCGTGACCCAGTCGCCGTCGCAGATCGCGGCCTCGACCATGGAGTCACCGACGACCTTGAGCACGAAGAGCTCGCCGTCGCCCACCAGCTGCCGGGGGAGGGGGAAGACGTCCTCGACGGACTCCTCGGCGAGGATGGGGCCGCCGGCGGCGATCCGGCCCACCAGCGGGACGTACGACGCCGCGGGCTTGCCCGTGGTGTCGGCGGGGGCCGCGGCCGGCTGGTCGGAGCCGCGGACCTCGTACGCACGCGGCCGGTGCGGGTCGCGGCGGAGGAAGCCCTTGCGCTCCAGGGCCATCAGCTGGTGCGCCACCGACGACGTGCTCGACAGCCCCACCGCCTGGCCGATCTCGCGCATGGACGGCGGGTACCCGCGGCGCTGGACGGAGTCCCGGATGACCTCGATCACCCGTCGCTGCCGGTCGGTGAGGCCGGAGCTGTCCGCGCGGATTCCTGGGGGGCGACCGGGCAGCGAGCGCGCCGACTTCTGACCCTCCGGGTTCATCGTGGCCTCTTCCATGGGTGCTTTCTGGGTCGGCTCGAAGCGGCCCTGGGAGTGGCTCTGTGCGGCGATGATGGCGCTGTCTGCGGTGGTGGTCACGTCGGCCCCTCTCGGAATGTTCTCCCTAGTTAGCCAACGGTAGTTGCTTTCGAAAGGTTGCGCCAAACACACGTTCGAGTGAAAATTCGCGGATTAGCTGACCTGATCAGGGGATCGGGTGTATAGCCGACAGGCGTCCGAAAGGCGATAACGGGCATTACGGTACCGTTCCGGCCGGGAATTCTCCGCGGCGGGTCCCCGTTCCGTCAGTGGTTCCGCGGCGATCGCGACGCGCCGCCGTGACCTGCCCAAGTCTGTCATTGCCGCCCCGCGGGAGCGGCCACCGGGGGGTCTCACGTACGCTCGTGGCTGCCGCGCCGCCGCGACACGCGGTGTGTGCATTTTCTCGCCCGGCACCACATGTAGTGCTTGGATGGGCGACAGCCACCAGACGTTGTGGTCCATGGTCTTCTTCGGCCTGCGGATCGCCTATGCTTGTGGTCGCTCCGGAGGCCCCCGTTCGGGCCCTGTCCGGGCTATTAGTCGTACGCCGGATGAAGTGGCGTACGTCCGTTTTCGAGGGTGAGGAGGGTGAAGCCATGCACTGCCCCTTCTGCAGGCACCCCGACAGCCGGGTCGTGGACAGCCGCACCACCGACGACGGCACCTCGATCCGCCGCCGCCGGCAGTGCCCCGACTGCTCCCGGCGGTTCACGACGATCGAGACGGCGTCACTCACGGTGATCAAGCGGAGCGGGGTCACCGAGCCCTTCAGCCGTGACAAGGTCATCGCCGGCGTGCGCAAGGCGTGCCAGGGCCGGCCGGTCACCGAGGACGCGCTGGCCAAGCTCGGCCAGCGGGTCGAGGAGGCGGTCCGCGCGACCGGCAGCGCCGAGCTGTCCACCCACGACGTCGGGCTCGCGATACTGGGCCCGCTTCAGGAGCTGGATCTCGTGGCGTACCTGCGCTTCGCGAGCGTGTACCGGGCGTTCGATTCGCTCGACGATTTCGAGGCGGCCATCGCGGAGCTGCGTGAGCAGCGGCCGCCCTCGCAAGCCTGCGGGAACTGCGGGGAGGCCGAGAATTCGGCGGTCCCCGTGCCCGCCCCCGCCGCCGACTGAGTCGGCGCGCGACCCAGACCTCGCCGGAGCTGAGCAGGAGCCCCGGCGCAGCAAGACATACACCGTGCCACGGGAAGAAGTGTGCACATCAGGGCGTTTACGCCCGTACAGGGAGGCGGCATGACAGAGACGACGAGCGGCCCGGCGCGAGGCTCCCGCAAGGGCAGCAAGGCGAGCAAGGGTCTGCGTATCGAGCGCATCCACACCACCCCCGGCGTGCATCCGTACGACGAGGTGGCGTGGGAGAGCCGTGACGTCGTCATGACCAACTGGCGCGACGGCTCGGTCAATTTCGAGCAGCGTGGCGTCGAGTTCCCCGACTTCTGGTCGGTGAACGCGGTCAACATCGTCACAAGCAAGTACTTCCGTGGCGCGGTCGGCTCCCCGGACCGGGAGAAGAGCCTCAAGCAGCTCATCGACCGTGTGGTGAAGACCTACCGGAAGTCCGGCGAGGAGAACGGTTACTTCGCTTCCCCGGCCGATGCCGAGATCTTTGAGCACGAGCTGGCGTACGCCCTCCTGCACCAGGTCTTCAGCTTCAACTCGCCGGTCTGGTTCAACGTCGGCACGAAGCAGCCGCAGCAGGTCAGCGCCTGCTTCATCCTCTCCGTCGACGACTCCATGGAGTCGATCCTCGACTGGTACAAGGAAGAGGGGATGATCTTCAAGGGCGGCTCCGGTGCCGGCCTGAACCTCTCCCGCATCCGCTCCTCCAAGGAGCTGCTGTCCTCCGGCGGCAACGCCTCCGGCCCGGTCTCCTTCATGCGCGGCGCCGACGCGTCCGCCGGAACGATCAAGTCGGGCGGCGCCACCCGCCGCGCGGCCAAGATGGTCGTCCTGGACGTGGACCACCCGGACGTCGAGGCCTTCATCGAGACCAAGGTGAAGGAGGAGGAGAAGGTCCGCGCGCTGCGCGACGCGGGCTTCGACATGGACCTGGGCGGCGACGACATCACGTCCGTCCAGTACCAGAACGCCAACAACTCCGTCCGCGTGAACGACGAGTTCATGAAGGCGGTCGAGACCGGTTCGAAGTTCGGCCTGCGCGGCCGCATGGACAACGAGGTCATCGAGGAGATCGACGCCAAGGGTCTCTTCCGCAAGATGGCCGAGGCCGCCTGGGCCTGCGCCGACCCCGGCATCCAGTACGACGACACCATCAATCACTGGCACACCTCGCCGGAGTCGGGCCGGATCACCGCCTCGAACCCGTGCAGCGAGTACATGCACCTGGACAACTCCTCGTGCAACCTGGCCTCGCTCAACCTCATGAAGTTCCTGCGCGACGACGACAAGGGCAACCAGTCGTTCGACGCGGAGCGCTTCGCCAAGGTCGTCGAGCTGGTCATCACCGCGATGGACATCTCCATCTGCTTCGCGGACTTCCCGACCGAGAAGATCGGTGAGACCACCCGCGCCTTCCGCCAGCTGGGCATCGGCTACGCCAACCTCGGCGCCCTGCTCATGGCCACCGGCCACGCCTACGACTCCGACGGCGGCCGCGCCCTCGCCGGTGCCATCACCTCCCTGATGACCGGCACCTCGTACAAGCGCTCCGCCGAGCTGGCCGCCGTCGTCGGCCCGTACGACGGTTACGCCCGCAACGCCGACGCCCACAAGCGCGTCATGAAGCAGCACTCGGACGCCAACGGCGACGCCAAGCGCATGGACGACCTGGACACCCCGGTGTGGGCCGCGGCCACCGAGGCCTGGCAGGACGTCCTCCGCCTCGGCGAGAAGAACGGCTTCCGCAACGCGCAGGCCTCCGTGCTGGCCCCCACCGGCACCATCGGCCTGATGATGGACTGCGACACCACGGGCGTCGAGCCGGACCTGGCCCTGGTCAAGTTCAAGAAGCTCGTCGGCGGCGGCTCGATGCAGATCGTGAACAACACGGTCCCGAAGGCCCTCAAGCGCCTGGGCTACCAGCCCGAGCAGGTCGAGGCGATCGTGGCCCACATCGCCGAGCACGGCAACGTGATCGACGCGCCGGCCCTCAAGCCGGAGCACTACGAGGTCTTCGACTGCGCCATGGGCGAGCGCTCCATCTCCGCGATGGGCCACGTCCGCATGATGGCCGCCGCGCAGCCCTTCCTCTCCGGTGCGATCTCCAAGACGGTCAACGTCCCGGAGTCGGCCACCGTCGAGGAGATCGAGGACGTCTACTTCCAGGGCTGGAAGCTCGGCCTGAAGGCGCTCGCGATCTACCGCGACAACTGCAAGGTCGGCCAGCCGCTCTCCGCCAAGAAGAAGGAGGAGGAGAAGAAGGCCGAGCCGGTCGCCGAGAAGAAGGTCGTCGAGTACCGCCCGGTCCGCAAGCGTCTCCCGAAGGGCCGTCCCGGCATCACCACCTCCTTCACCGTCGGCGGCGCCGAGGGTTACATGACGGCCAACTCCTACCCGGACGACGGCCTGGGTGAGGTCTTCCTGAAGATGTCCAAGCAGGGCTCGACCCTCGCGGGCATGATGGACGCCTTCTCCATCGCGGTCTCGGTGGGCCTCCAGTACGGCGTGCCGCTGGAGACCTACGTCTCGAAGTTCACCAACATGCGCTTCGAGCCGGCCGGCATGACGGACGACCCGGACGTGCGGATGGCGCAGTCGATCGTCGACTACATCTTCCGCCGCCTGGCGCTGGACTTCCTGCCCTTCGAGACCCGCTCGGCGCTCGGCATCCACTCCGTCGAGGAGCGGCAGCGTCACCTGGAGACCGGTTCCTACGAGCCGGCCGAGGACGAGCTGGACATCCAGGGCCTGGCCCAGTCGGCCCCGCTGACCCCGGCGACGTCCGCCCCGACCTCCACCGAGGAGGTCGTCGAGGAGACCGCGGCGCCGGCCCCGAAGCAGGCGCACACCAACGCGGAGCTGGTCGAGATGCAGCTCGGCATCAACGCCGACGCCCCGCTGTGCTTCTCCTGCGGCACGAAGATGCAGCGCGCCGGCAGCTGCTACCTCTGCGAGGGCTGCGGCTCCACCAGCGGCTGCAGCTGACGATGAGCCCCTCCGGGGCTTGAGGTGACCGCTGAGGGCGGTGGTGGTGAGGTCTCGCCGCCACCGCCCTCGGTGTTTTCCGCCGGCATCAGCTCGCCGCGGGCCCGCGCCCCATCCACGAGGCGAACTCTTCGGGGTCGCCGCCGAACCCGCGGAGCCCGCTCCTGAACCGCCACTCGCCGTCGTCGTCCCGCACGAATTCCGCGACCACCGCGGCGGTGGAGCCGGCGACCGCACCGAAGTCGTCCTTGGCCAGCTCGTCATAGCCTTCGAGGACGCGGACCACCGTGTTCGCTATGTCGCCGAAGGTCCGGCCGCCGTTCCGCTGCTGGATGGCGACGCCCACCACCACCCGGCCGTACCGGTCCGCCAGCCGCGAGAACTCCAGCGTCATGGCCTCGTCCACGCCGAATCCCTGGCCGGTCCTGCTGTCCCGGTTCAGGGTGATGGTCCCGTCGGGGGAGCGCTGGTCGAAGTGCACGAGGTAGTCGGGCTCGCCGCACACGGAGTCCTTGAGGTACGTCGCGGCGATGATGTCGAGGTCGTTGGCGGGCTCACCCTGGGGGCTCGGGTCCCATTTCAGCGTGACCTCGGCCTTGTCGATCCCCTTGTTGAGACTGCTCACCGGTCTTCCCTTCCTCGGACCTGGGCACCGTGGCCGGAGCCGCCCGTCTGCCGCCGGTCTTCCGGCGGAGACCGCTCCGGCGACCAACCACCGGCTGCTTCCCCAGACTTACCCAACCTGCTGCTTCACATGAGTCACCCATGCTGCCACGGCGGTGCGACACGCAGTGCGGTGATTTGCCCGGAGCGTAACGGCCGCCACTGACAACCGCCGGGCGCGCGGGGGTGATCGGGACGCACGCCGGAGCCCGAACCGGAACGTGCGCCGGAACTCCGGGCGCTGTACACGTGAGTTGAGGTGTGCGTTCTGTGACGCGCAGTAACGCGAGGGACACCAGGGCCGTACGATGGCGCGGTGCTGGTCAAGTGGATTCGCTGCACCGTGGTGGACCGTCGGGGGTTCGAGCGGGGGCAGCGCAAGTGGGCGGGGCTGCTCGGTGAGCCGGGCTTCCGAGGGCAGGGCGGCGGGTGGAGCCGCACCCGGCCCGGCGTCGCGCATCTCGTGGCTTTCTGGGAGAGCAGGGCGTTCTACGACTCGTTCATGGCGAGATCCCACGACCGCCTGGCCGCCGCCCAGACCGGCACGTACAAGAACGGCCAGACCCGGCTCTTCGAGCACGAGCTGGACGTCAAGGTCGGCTTCAGCCCCGTCTTCGCCGACGCCGACGTGCTGCGGCTCGCCTACTGCCAGGTCAGGGCGGACCGCGTCGATCACTACAAGCTGATGCAGGAGAAGGTCTGGAACCCCGCGATGGCGGGCTCCCCCGGGATGCTGCGCGGCCTGCTGGGGCGCGCTCCGGGGGAGGAGTTCCTGGTCCTGTCCCTGTGGCAGTCGGCGGCCGAGCGCGGCAAGTACCGCCCCGAACGGCTGGAACGACTGGCCCTGAGAGCCCAGTTCGCCGCCGATGTCGCGGGCGTCACGGGCGATGTGGTCGACCTGGAGCCGTCCTGGACGGTCTGAGCGCCGCGGGGCGGCCGGCGCCACCGGGGGCAGTCCGGCCCGCGGAGCGGCCCGGCCGGGGTGCTCGTCCTCACCCGCCCGTCGTGAAGACCCCCGCCCGGGCCGCAGCCAGGGTCACCGCCACGGCCTGCTCGGTGTCCTTCTCGTCCAGTCCCTCGCGCGTGATGAACAGCCGGAAGAAGAGGGGGGCCGCGAGAGCGCGCACCAGCGCGCCGGCGTCGAGGGCCGGGCGGGGGCCGGGCAGGTCGCCGCGCGCGACCGCGCGGTCCACGAGCGCCTCGCAGCGGGCGAACCTTTCCGTGTAGTACGCGCGCAGCGCCGCCGCGGCCCGCTCGGACGGGAAGGCGGCGGCGATCACGGCGGAGCTGGGCGCCGCGGTCGTGGGGTCGGTGAACGACTCCAGCACCTCCGTCGCCAGGGCGCGCAGGTCGCCGTCGAGGGAGCCGGTGTCGGGCGGTGTCCAGCGGTCCTCGCCGGCCAGGTCGAGGGTGTCGGCGATCAGCCCGTCGACCCCGCCCCAGCGGCGGTACAACGTGGTCTTGTGCACGCCGGAGTGCTCGGCGACGTACTCGACGGTCAGGCCGGAGTAGCCGTGTTCGGTGAGGCCGGTCAGCACGGCGTCGCGGACGGCCGTCCGCGTGCGGGCGGTGCGGCCGCCGGGCCGCCGGGTGCCCGGCTGGGCGGTGCCGGCGTCCTGCCCGGTCTTCGCGGTCTCGTCTTCGGCAGACAAAGACTACTCCAGTTGCGTTAGTGGTTACGGTGTGTCATCATTGCCAGCGTAACGCAACAGGGGTTGCGTTACGTTCGCTCGGCCGCCCGGTGCGGCCTCGGGGGAGGCGACGATGTTCA
This sequence comes from Streptomyces sp. NPDC050806, assembly GCF_055586425.1. NCBI lineage: Bacteria > Bacillati > Actinomycetota > Actinomycetes > Kitasatosporales > Streptomycetaceae > Streptomyces > Streptomyces sp. NPDC050806. Next base: position 80,355 of record NZ_JBVJIF010000014.1, read on the forward strand.
CTCGGTTCTTTTCGGTGTCCCGGTTCCGCTCGCTGTGGGGCCGTGGCGCCCCGGGCATGGCCAGGCGCCGCGTTTTAGGCTGGCGGCATGGCACGCCCCCGACGCATCGTCCTCATCAGACATGGAGAGTCCGACGGCAATATCGACGACACGGTGTACGAGCGGGAGCCGGATCATGCCCTGAGTCTGACGGAGCGCGGCATCAAGCAGGCCGAGGAGGCCGGCGGGCGGCTGCGGGCCCTGTTCGGGAGCGAGCGCATATCCGCGTACGTCTCCCCCTACCGCCGTACGCACCAGACCTTCCAGGCGCTCGGCCTGGACAGCGACCTGGTCCGGGTGCGCGAGGAGCCGCGGCTGCGCGAGCAGGACTGGGGGAACTGGCAGGACCGGGACGACGTACGGCTCCAGAAGGCTTACCGCGACGCCTACGGCCACTTCTTCTACCGCTTCGCGCAGGGCGAGTCGGGCGCCGACGTCTACGACCGGGTCGGCGCCTTCCTGGAGAGCCTGTGGCGCAGCTTCGAGGCACCGGACCACCCGCCGAACGTCCTGATCGTCACGCACGGGCTGACCATGCGGCTGTTCTGCATGCGGTGGTTCCACTGGACCGTCGCCGAGTTCGAGTCGCTGTCCAATCCGCACAACGCCGACCACCGGACCCTGCTGCTGGGACCGGACGGGCGGTACCGCCTCGACCGGCCCTTCGAGCACTGGTGTACGCCGCAGTCCTACGGCAGCACCGGTTAGAGTGCACTCGATGACCGCCGATCACCGTGACGCAGAGCGCTTCGCGCGGGCCCTGGAGAGCCTGCGGGGGCTCGCCGTGGGCGACGCCCTGGGGTCCCAGTTCTTCGTGCCCGCCCATTACCCCGCGCTCAAGCGCCGTGCCCTGCCGCCGGCTCCCTGGCGGTGGACCGACGACACCGAGATGGCGGCCTCCGTGCTGGCCGTGCTGGCCGAGCACGGCCGCATCGACCAGGACGCGCTCGCCCGCTCCTTCGCCGAGCACCACGACGTGGACCGGGCGTACGGCCCCGCCGTGGACCGCCTGCTCCGGCAGGTCCGGGAGGGCGCGGACTGGCGCGAGCTGGCCTCGGCGCTCTTCAACGGCCGGGGCTCCTGGGGCAACGGCGCCGCCATGCGCATCGCCCCGCTGGGCGCCTGGTACGCCGACGACCCCGAGCAGGCGACGCATCAGGCGGAGATCTCCGCGTACGTCACCCACCAGCACCGCGAGGCGGTCGTCGGGGCGATGGCGGTCGCGGCCGCCGCCGCGGTCGTCGCCGGCCCGGGGCGCACCACCGGCCCCGAGGCGTTGCTGGACGCCGTCCTGGCACTCATCCCGCGCAGTGCTGTCCAAGCGGGGCTGCGCCGCGCCCGCGACATGCTCGACTACGGCGACGCGAGCACCGTCGCCGCGGTGCTCGGCTGCGGCCGGCGGACCACGGCCCACGACACCGTGCCGTTCACCCTGTGGGCCGCGGCGCGGCACCTCGAGGACTACGAGCAGGCGATCTGGTCCACGGCCCGGGCGGGCGGCGATGTGGACACCACCTGCGCGATCGTCGGGGCCATCGTGGGCGCGGGGCCGGAGGGCGCGCCGCCGCGGGAGTGGCTGGAGCGGACCGAGGACCTCCCGTCCTGGCTGCCGGCCCGTCCCGCCTGACCCCGTACGGCGTACCCTTGACCTCCCCGGCACCACCGGGCCCGCAGGCCTGCCGTCCGCAGGGCGGACACCCGGCCGGGACCGACGGGGGTGCGGCGACCGGTGGGCTGTCATGCCTGCCGGCCACGACGGGGCCGGAGGCTTTCCGGGGCTGCCGACCATGCCGGTGCCGTCGAGTCGGTGCCGGTGAGCCGGCGACGTTGAGCCGGCGATGTCGAACCGGTGCCGTCGAGTCGGTGCCACCGATTCGGTGACATTGAGTCGCTCGCGTCGGGCCGGTCGCGTCGGGCCGGTGGCATTGGGTGGTGACATCGAGAAGATCGGTGGCATTGAGAAGAAATGACGGCGGCAGGTCCGTGATGATGTCACGGGTTGGCGGTCGTCCTCCGAAGGTCAAGGGCATGCGTACGAAGTCCCAGGGGGTGCCGCGCGAAGGCGGCCCGCACACCGTTCCGGACGGTGTGGACACCTCTTGTGCGGGAGGAATCGTACGAGAGGTACCCGCGGTGCGAGCCGCCGGTGGGCGGGGGCGTACTCTGTCTGGCGCCATGCCCTACGAGCCCCCTACGCACACGGTCGAGCGATCGCTGCGCGCCACGACCGGCGCCAAGACCATCGCAGGAGTGGACGAGGTCGGGCGCGGAGCCTGGGCCGGCCCGGTGAGCGTCTGCGCCGCCGTGACCGGACTGCGCCGCCCGCCCGCCGGACTCACCGACTCCAAGCTGCTGACCCCCAAGCGCCGTGACGAACTCGCCGCCGTGCTCAGCGACTGGGTCACCTGCCACGCCCTCGGCCACGCCACCCCCGAGGAGATCGACGAACTGGGCATGACCGCCGCTCTGCGGCTGGCCGCCGTTCGCGCGCTGGAGGCCCTCCCCGTACGGCCGGACGCGATCATCCTCGACGGCAAGCACGACTACCTCGGTGCCCCTTGGAAGGTCCGTACGGTCATCAAGGGCGATCAGTCCTGCATCGCCGTCTCCGCCGCCTCCGTGATCGCGAAGGTGCAGCGCGACGCGATGATGGCCGAACTGGGCCTGGAGCACGCGCACTTCGGCTTCGCGGACAACGCCGGTTACCCCTCTCCGGTGCACCGCGCCGCGCTGGAGGAGTGGGGGCCGACCCCGCACCACCGGGTGTCGTGGTCCTACATGGACGCGCTGCCCCGCTGGCAGCACCTGAAGAAGGTGCGTGTCACCCCCGAAGCATCCGCTCTGGAGGCCGGTGGCCAACTCGGCTTCGACTTCTGAGCGGTTCGGATGTGAATCCGGTACCCCCTGACATGTTCCGTACCTACGTTTGATAGACATCACTTCATGCCTCTCATCCCCGAGGAGCCTCAGATTCACGAGAGTGTCCCGGGTCCCCGCGCAACTCCGGCCGCCGGCCGCACCGCGTCGACCCCCCGTCCCGTACCTGGTCCCGGCCCCCGCCCCGCGCCTCCGCGCGGCGCTCCCGCGGCCAGTGCCCGCCCCGGCAAGCCCGGTCCGTCCCGCGGACCGGCCGCCGCCCCGCCTCCGCAGCGCACGGCTCCCAAGTCGTCCGCGCCGGGTGCCGCCGCCGCTGCCGAAGCGCAGTTGCAGCTGATCCCCGCGCCGGCCGACGGTGCCGTCGACGCCGCCGACGAGGCCGTCGACCTGCTGCTGGACTCCGGACGTGCCCCGAGCGAGGTGCTCGTCCTGACCACCGGCGAACGGCACCCCTGGGCCGCGCACGAGCTGTCCTTCGGTGAGGCGTCCTACTGGGCGCAGCACGACGCCGGGGACGACGTCTTCTACGCGGCTGCCGACGCCGAGCGTGCCACGGGCCGCCCCGTGGTCGTCGTCGCGGTCAACGGCGGCTCGGACGAGACGGTCGCCAAGGCCCTGCCCGCCGCCATGGCCCGGGCCGGCGCCCTGCTGGTCGTCTGCGGTGACCCGCAGCGCATCAACGCCCTGATCGGGGCGTCGGCGTAAGCGAGCCGGCTCGGAGCGACCCGGACCGGTCACCACGGCCGCCGGGCTCGCTCCGTACCGTCGCCCGTCGCCCGTCGCCCGTCGCCCGCCGCCCAGCGGCGCGACCGCGTCCGGCCGCGCCGGGCTCCCGGGCCCGCCGTCGGTGGGACGACCCCGGTGGGACGCTTCCGATGGGACGGCCCGGGTGGGACGTCCTGGTGGGGACGGCCCGGTGGCCGTACGGTCAGCGGGCCGTACGGTCAGCGGGCCGCGGTGCGCCTGCGGGCCTCCACCGCGCCGCCTCCCGTGCGCCGCGGCGCTCCGGTGGTGACACCGCCGTCGCGCCGACCACGGGCCGGTCCCGACAGCCGAGGCTGTTCCGGCCGTGAGCCGATGTACGGCCGCCGGCCGCCGGGGCCCTCGCCGAACACCTGCCAGCCGTCTCGCGTCAGCGTGATGTACGGGCCGCAGCGCAGCCCGTGCAGGGTGCAGGCGTCACGCAGCCCCCACATCCAGGCGCCGTCCGCCTCCGTCCACAACGGCTCGCCGTCGCGGCAGTAGAGCAGCACGGCCGTCCGTACCGGTGCGCGCAGCCGTAGATCGTGCGGGGTCACCCGGCGCAGCTGCGCCAGCAGTGCGTTGCGGAACTCCCAGCCGTCGGGGGCGTCGGTACGCAGGACGAAGGACGCGCTGGCCGTCACCCGTTCCCCGGGGTCCAGCACCGCGACCACGGCGGTGGAGGGGCCGGGCAGATGCCGGTCGTGGAGGCCGGTGACGACCTCACGCGCGTTGCTCAGCACGGGGATTCCCGCCGCGGCCCATTCGGAGGGCTCCAGCATGCGGCCCAGCCTGGCGGCCGACGTGGCGGAGGAAGGCGGGGACGCGGTCAGGGGCGGAGTGATGCCGAAGGTCACGGTCCTCCCTTCGTCGACGCGGCGGTACCGGGGCGGCCGGGCGCAGCGTCGCACCACGACACACCCCTTGGAGCCGCGGACGGCCGGAATGGGGAAGCACCACGATTCTCGCGGTCGTACACGCTTGCGGCAATGCAGAATGCGCCGCGGCGTTCCGGAGTCGTCGGGTGCGTCCCCCTCATCCTTCCCGCTCAGGCGTCCGGCGAAGCGCCAACCGCCGCACCGGCTCCTCGCGCACAACGGGCACCGGCGGAAACACCGTTGCCCGCCGCGCCCGGCGCCGCCCCCCCGGACGACCGCCGGACGCCCGGCATCGTCCCGCCCGGACAAACCATCCCGAACGCCCGCCATCGCCCCCGGAGGGACCGCCCTCGGCATCGCCCCGGAGGGACCGCCCCCCGGCATCGTCCCTGGAGGGGCCGCCCCCGGCATCGCCCCTAAAGGGGCTGCCCCCGGGCGCCGCCCCGGACGCACCGAACCCCTCCAGTCCCCCCCGAACGGACCGAATGCCCGGTGCCGCCCCGGACGGACCGACTCCCGGCATCGCCCCGGACGGACCGCCCCCCTCGGTACCCCCCCGGACGGACCGAACGCCCGGTGCCACCCCCGACGGACCGAGTGTCCCCGGGGCGGCCCCCCCGACGGACCGAGCGCCCCGCCCCGTCGCGTCCCCCGACTCCCCGACGTGCCCCCGAACCCCGGGCAGCCGGGTGCCGGGTGCCCGTCAGCTCTGCACGGCGAGTACCAGCGGCAGGACGGCGCCGGCCCCCGACCGGCGCAGCAGTCGCGCGGCCACCGCCAGCGTCCAGCCGGTCTCGGTCGCGTCGTCGACGAGCAGCACCGGGCCGTCCGCTGCGGCCAACGCCTCGGCGAGCGGCGGCGGTACGGTCAGCGCCCCGCTCAGCGCACGCAGCCGCTGCGCGCTGTTCGACCGCGGCAGATGCGCGTCGTCCGCCCCGGCCGCGTACGCGATCGAGCCCAGCAGCGGCATGCGGCCGATCTCCGCGACCCGGGCACCGAGGGACTCGATCAACTGCGGCCTGGTGTGCGACGCCATCGTGACGACCCCGACGGGCCGCGCGGGCGCGTCCGGATCGCCGCTCGCCCAGCCGCCCGGACCCTTCGCCCAGTCGGCCAGCACACCGACCACCGCGTCGAGCACGTCGGCGGGCACCGGACCGTCCGGAGCCTGCGGGGTGAGGAGCGGACGCAGCCTGTTGCCCCACCCGATGTCCGAGAGCCGGCCGAGCGCCCGCCCCGCGGCCGCCTGCTCACCCGCCGGGATGCGCCCCTTCAGATCGACGCCGATCGCCGGCAGCCCCGTCGGCCACATGCGCCGCGGCTCCACGACGACGCCCGCCCGGCCCAGCTCGCCGCGCGCCGCGTCCAGCGCGGCGGGGGAGACGTCCGTGGTGAACCGCGGACCGGCGCAGTTGTCGCAGCGCCCGCACGGCGCCGCCCCTTCGTCGTCCAGCTGACGCTGGAGGAACTCCATCCGGCAGCCGGCCGTCGCGGCGTACTCGCGCATCGCCTGCTGCTCCGCCTCGCGCTGCCGCGTCACCCAGGCGTACCGCTCGGCGTCGTACGTCCACGGCTGTCCCGTGGCGGTCCAGCCGCCCTTCACCCGCCGGACCGCGCCGTCCACGTCGAGGACCTTCAGCATCGTCTCCAGGCGGGAGCGGCGCAGCTCCACCAGGGGTTCCAGCGCGGGCAGCGACAACGGCCGCTCGGAGTGGGCGAGTACGTCGATCGTCCGGCGGACCAGCTCCTCCGGCGGGAAGGCGATGGACGCGAAGTACTCCCAGATCGCCTGGTCCTCGCGGCCGGGCAGCAGCAGGACCTCGGCGTGCTCCACGCCACGGCCGGCGCGGCCCACCTGCTGGTAGTACGCGATGGGGGAGGACGGCGAGCCGAGATGGACGACGAAGCCCAGGTCGGGCTTGTCGAACCCCATGCCCAGCGCGGACGTGGCGACCAGCGCCTTGACGCGGTTGCCGAGCAGGTCCTCCTCGGCCTGCTGGCGGTCGGCGTTCTCGGTCTTGCCGGTGTACGAGGCGACCGGGTGCCCGCACTGCCGCAGGAAGGCGGTCACCTCCTCGGCGGCGGCCACCGTGAGGGTGTAGATGATCCCGGAGCCCGGGAGGTCGTTGAGATGCTCGGCGAGCCACGCCATACGGTTCGCGGCGTCGGGCAGCTGGAGCACGCCGAGGCTCAGGCTCTCGCGGTCGAGCGGGCCGCGCAGCACCAGGGCGTCGGAGCTGCCGCCCGTGCCGAGCTGCTCGGCCACGTCGGCCGTCACCCGGGCGTTGGCCGTCGCCGTCGTGGCCAGCACCGGGACGCCCGGCGGCAGGTCCGCGAGCATCGTGCGCAGCCGGCGGTAGTCGGGGCGGAAGTCGTGGCCCCAGTCGGAGATGCAGTGCGCCTCGTCGACGACCAGCAGGCCGGTCGCCGCGGCGAGCTTGGGCAGTACCTGGTCGCGGAAGTCCGGGTTGTTCAGCCGCTCGGGGCTGACCAGCAGCACGTCCACCTCGCCCGCGGCCACCTCGGCCTGGACGGTGTCCCATTCCTCGGTGTTGGAGGAGTTGATCGTCCGCGCGCGGATGCCCGCCCGCGCGGCCGCCTCGACCTGGTTGCGCATCAGTGCCAGCAGCGGCGAGACGATCACGGTCGGGCCGCTGCCGCGCTGCCGCAGCAACGCGGTCGCCACGAAGTACACCGCCGACTTGCCCCAGCCCGTGCGCTGCACCACCAGGGCACGGCGATGGTCGGCGACCAGCGCCTCGATCGCCCGCCACTGGTCCTCGCGCAGCCGTGCCCTGCCGGTGTCGTCGCCGACGAGGCGGGCGAGCACCGTGTCGGCCGCCGTGCGCAGAGTGGTGTCGTTCGTGTCGTCCATGCGTCCATGCAAGCGCATGACACTGACAACCGGCGAACCGCCACCGCTCTCACCGGCCGGACGGCTGCCGGTCTCCGAGGACGCATCGCAGCGGCGGGACGGGCAGGGCGGCGAGCGGCGAGCCGGGTGCCGCGGTCAGCCCGGCGGTCACGGTTCGCCAGGTACGCAGCAGCTCGGCGGCGCGTTTCCGTTCCGCGGGGCGGGGTGAGCCGACCTTCAGGCGGGGGCCGGCGGGCGAGGGCGGCGCCGAGAAGTGGTGGACGCCGGTGTCGGGCGCGTACCAGGAGCGCAGCAGCCAGCCGGCCGGCGGCACCGGCGGGCCGACGTGGTCGAAGACGAAGAGGGGTTCGCCGGGGGCGTCCGGGGCGGTCAGCACGCCGGGCGCGACGATCTCCGCGCGCGCCGCTCCGGGGACCTCCCAGTACGCCATGAGGGCCTCCCAGGCCCGGTACGCGATGCTGTCGCGGTTCGGACGGGGCCGCGTGGGCGGACAGGGCTGCGTGGGCGGGCCGGGCTGCGCGAGCGGACCGGCCGGCCGGTCGGCGGACGCCGGGCGGGGGCGGCCGGTGCCGGAGCCGTCCGCCGCCGCGGCGACCTCCGCCAGGAACTGCCCGGCCCGCGGTGCGAAGGACCGGGCATCCTCGCAGGTCAGCCGGAGTTCCGGCCCGTCCCAGGCGGCGGTCAGCTCGGCCGTGACGCCCGCCGACCGCACGACCTGACCGTACGTACCGGGCTGCCAGCCCGCCGGCGGGCGGTCCCGGCCGGTCAGCACACGCGAGACACCGACGGCCAGGTCGGCCGCCGCGGTGTGCGGGGCGATGACGTGCAGGCGGAGCCGTCCGCCGGGGTGGTTCCGGGTTGCTCCGGTCATGTCCGCTCGCTTTCCGTCGCGTCGGTGCGGGCCGGGGTGGCACGGCGCCATGGATACGCGGTGGGCCACCGCCCGAGGGCGTCCGGCGGCACCGGCCCGCCCTGGGTGACGACGGCCGCGACGGCCGCCGGGCTGCCGTCGCGCGACGGCAGCGGTGCCGTACGGCCGTGCCAGGGGCGTGGCCCGTGCCCGGAGATGTCGCGCAGGGTCACCCCGCCACCGGGAGCGAAGCCGAGGCGGACCTCCCGCGCTCCCCGGTCCAGGCCCCGCCCGGTCGCCTTGACCGACGCCTCCAGCAGCGTCCACGCGGGGAAGAACGCGGCGGGTGCGGCCGCGGCCGGCAGCGCCGGGTACACGGTGGCGAGCACGCTCAGGGCGGCCGGTACGGGCCGCAGCCGCTCGATGTCCACTCCCAGCGGACCGCTGCCGGCCGCGCCGAGCAGCAGCAGGGGGCCGGACCGGGACCAGCTGACGTGCAGCGCCGGATGGTCCGGCAGATACGGCTTGCCCAGCGGCGTGTACGCGAGGCGCAGCTCCGCGGGCGGCACCCCCAGCCGGCGGCCCAGCAGGTCGCGCACCGCCAGCCGGGAGCGGCGGAACCGGCGGGCGGCCGTCGCGTCCAGGAAGGCCCGGCCGCGCTGTTGCTCCTCCTCCGTGAGCCGGGCCCGGCCGGGCGGCGCGGGGCCACCGGACGCGGCGTCCCCGGCCGCCCCGGCCGGACCGCCCGCGACGGACACCCCGGCCGGACCGCCCGCGACGGACACCCCGGCCGGACCGCCCGCGTCGGTCGCCCCGGCCGGGCCGTCCCCGTCCAGGTCCACGAGCCACAGGTCCACGGCTCTCTCCTCCTTTCCGTCTCCGGGCCGCGGCCGCTACAGGCCGAAGACCTGGGTGGCGGAGAGCGAGGGGTCTCCGGGGCGCACGTGCAGTTCGCCGCGGTCCGGGAACATCACCACGGCGGCGACGGTGCGTTCGCCGCGGATGTCCCCCCGGTCCGGCACACAGATCGGCGGCGTCGACAGCAGCGCGAAGTGTTCCTCGGCCCCGCACCCCGGCGCGAGGTCGTCGAGCCCGGCGGTGGCCGCCTTCAGCCTGCGCACCGAGGAGTTGCGGGCGAACACGTTGATCTCGTCGAACGGGACGAAGTCGGGGTGCAGGAAGTGGTTGGTGTGCACCGTCTCCGCGGCCTCGGTGACCCGCAGTTCGTCGCCCAGGGCCTCCACGACGACGGTCCGCTCCCGGTCGCACAGGACGAGGGTGCGGGAGCTCGCCAGGGGCAGGCCGCGCAGGATTTCCAGCGCCTGCGGCACGTCCCGCGCCGTGTCCAGCAGGTGCCGGATGGCGAGGTAGGGCGGCACGCCCGGGTGCCAGTCGCCGCCCAGGACCAGGTTGAGGCCGACCGCGAGGCCGTCGCTGTTCAGGCCCAGGTAGCCGAGGAGGCCGCCGAAGCTGAGGACGAGCGAGCGGCGTGCCGACCCGGTGCGGCCGACCTCCAGCACGCTGATGTGGTCGTCGAGGTTGCCGTTGAGGTCGACGGTCTGCGCGAGGACCGGCCCGCCCGCGCCGGTGCGGGCGTACGTCGTGCAGTCGCCCGCGGAGGGCACCTTGCGGTACCCCATGATCTCCCGGCGCAGCTGCAGCAGCCATGCCTCCTCCGGCCGGATCCCGGCCCCCTCCGCGAGGCCCGCGACCTCCTCCGCGAGGTCCGGCGCGGCCGCCGCGACCGCCGCCCGGTAGGCGGCGATCGACGGCAGCAGACCGTCCAGCGAGACCGGCTCCGGCATGACCTTGTTCAGCCGGCAGAGCGAGTCGTCGAGGAAGGCGCGCAACGGACCGGCGAGGGCTTCACCATGGGCCCGCCCGGCGGCGAAGGGACCGCCCGACGCGCGGACGAGAGGTATGCCCACGCCCTCGCTCATCCGACGGCGTCCAGCTGGGCGACCTTCGGCTTCGTGGCCAGCTCTTCCTTCACGCGGGGCCACTCGGCGCGCAGCACGCTGTAGAAGATCGCGTCGCGGCGGCGCCCGCCGGGCATGAAGTTGTAGCTGCGCAGGGTGCCCTCCTCCACCGCGCCGATGTTGCGCAGCCCGCGGCGGGCCTGGGTGTTGAGGATGTCGGTCTTGAACTCCACGCGCTCGGCGCCCAGTTTCTCGAAGGCGTGCTCCAGCAGCAGGTACTTCGCCCAGCGGTTGATGCCCTGCCCCCGGAAGTCGCGGCCCAGCCAGGACCAGCCGATCTCCAGCCGGGCGTCGGCCTCCGCGATGTTGCCGTAGCTCATGCTGCCGGCGACCCGGCCGGTGGCCTTGTCGGTGATGATGTGGACGACGCGACGTCCCGCGGCCTGGTCGGCCAGGCAGGTGTCGAAGAACTTCTCGAAGTCGGCGTCGGTCTCGACGGCGGAGACGAAGTACCGCCAGATGTCGGGGTCCATCGCGACGGCCCGTACGGCCTCGCGGTCGGTCTCGGCGACCGGCCGCAGCAGGACGTGCTCGTTCTCCAGTACCACCGCGGCGTTCTGTGCCCAGGTCATGGTTCAGGCCACCTTCTTCGTGTGTCGGGACAGGGACTCGGCGACGCTGCGCAGGGTGCGCATCTCGGCGAGGTCGTGCTCGGTGAAGTTGGCGAGGTCGACGTCGGTCGCCTCGCACACCTCGGTGAGGAACAGCACCTTGTTGAGCGATGTCAGACCGTAGGTGCCGGCCATGTCCGCGTCCAGGTCGAGGTCTTCGGGGGCGACCGCGGGGTCGAGGACGGCGGAGAGCGACTCACGGGCCGCGTTCTCGATGTCAGGCAGCATGGATGCCTTCCTTCCTGTCGTGGATCAGGTCGTGGTGAGCGGCGAGGATCTGCTGCCGCTTGGGCTTGTACTGGGACGTGAGCAGGCCGTTGTCGATGCTGAAGGGGGTCTCGGCGACCACGACCCGGCTGATCTTCTCGTCCGCCTCGGAGGCGGCGTTGGTGCGGGCGAGCTGGGCCGCGACGGCCTCCAGGTCCGCGGGTACGGAGGCCGGGGAGACGACGGCGACGAGGTCGGTCTGCGTGGGGCAGAACAGGACGCACTCGGCGATGGCCGGGCTGGTCCGCATGTGCTCCTCGATCGGCCGGACGACGATCTTCTTGCCGTTGTCCAGCACGATGACGTCGTCGGCACGGCCCCGGATGAAGAGGAAACCGTCCTCGTCGAGGTACCCGAGGTCGCCGGTCCGTACGGTGCCGTCCGGGCCGAACATCCGCTCGGAGGCGCCGGGTTCGGCGTACGCGTAACGGTAGTTGACCGGGTGATCGCTGCGTACGCTGACGACCCCGTCCTCGTCCACCAGTACCTCCTTGCCGCGGAGGACCTTGCCGACGCTGCCCGTCTTGTGGGCGCCGGGGTGGTTCTTGGTGACGATGCAGGTCTCGTTGAGGCCGTACCCCTCGAAGATCGGCAGTCCGGCGTCGGTGAAGAAGCGGAGCATGGCCGCGTCGGCCGGCGCCGAACCGGTCCACAGATAGCGGATCCGGTCCCCGAACAGGTGGCGCCCCGCGTCCCGGGCCGTCTCCGCGCCGCCGGAGCGGCGCACCCGGGCCTCGATCTGCCGCCGGGCCGTCTCGTAGAAGGCGGGCACGCCCATCACGACGGTGGGCTTCGCGCGGCGCAGCGCCGCGAAGGCCGCCTCGTAGCTGCTGACGGTGACGTCATGGCCGTGCACGAGCGCCGAGTAGATCCAGTAGCGCTGCTGGAGCAGCGACAGCGGCAGGAAGACGAACAGGTCGTCCCCCGGCTTGTGTTCGAAGATCTCCTGCACCGCGGCGAGCGAGCTGTCGATGCTGCCGACGGTCGCGCCCAGCCCCTTGGGCGTGCCGGTGCTGCCGGACGTGAACTTGATCGTCGTCACGTCCCGCGGCGCCCACTCCACCGCCGGCAGAGCGGTGCTCTCCTCGGGGCCCGCCGGCTCCTCGGCGAGCCCGCGGACCTCACCGATCGGTACGGTCCCGGGGGCGTCGGTGGGCCGGTCGGTGAAGAGCAGTTTGATGCCGTAGCGCGCCATCAGCTCGGCCGAGGGCGCGAACTTGCCGGGCTCCAGGCCGGCCGTCTCCGCCTTCAGCAGGAGCGCCGCGAGGTCCAGCAGCACCCATTCAAGGCCGTTGGCCGCGAGGATGCCGATCCGGTCGCCCGGACCGATGCCCCGCGCCCGCAGCCGGCGCGCCAGCCGCTCGGCCCGCTCGTACAGCTCCGGCAGCTCCATGGTCTCCGTGCCGTCGAGGCGGGAGAAGGAGATCCGGCCTCCCAGCGGCGGCGTGGAGACGATCTGGTTGATCACCGAGTGGCCGGTCACCGTGTCTCCTCCTGCTTCGCCGCCAGCGCCGTGGCCATCGCGGACACGGTGTCCAGCTCCGCCATCACATCGAGCGGGATGGTGACCCCGAACCGCTTGCGGACCGCGGTGAGGATGCGCGCCGCCGCGATGGAGTCGCCCCCGAGCGCGCGCAGGCTGTCGTGCACGCCCACCCGGGCCCCGCGCAGCACCGTGGTCCAGATCTCGACCAGGGCCTTCTCGGTGTCCGTCGTGGGCTCGCCGCCGCCCTGCGGAGCGTCGGCCGCGGGCGCCGCCTCCTCGACGTCGGTCGCGGCGAGCTTCGAGCGGTCCACCTTGCCGTTCTTCGTGAGCGGCAGGTCCTCGTGCCAGATGACGGCGGTCGGGATCATGTAGTCGGGCAGGTCGCGGCGGAGCGCGTCCCGCAGTTCGGCGTCGGTGGGCCGCACGTCACCGCTCGGGACGAGATGGGCCACCAGCCGGTCGCCCCGGGCGCCGGGCCGGCTGGCGACCACCGCCTTGGCGACGGCGTCCACGGCGACCAGGCGGGTCTCGACCTCGCCCGCCTCGATGCGGTAGCCGTTGACCTTGATCTGGAAGTCGCTCCGCCCGAGGATCGCGATGCTGCCGTCGGGCAGATAGCGGCCCAGGTCACCGGTGCGGTAGAGCCGCTCGTCGCGCCGCGTGTCGTACGCGAACCGCTGGGCGGTGCGCTCCTCGTCGGCCCAGTAGCCGCGCGCCAGGCCGGTGCCCGCCGCACAGATCTCGCCGGTCACCCAGTCGGGGGCGTCCAGCCCGTCCCGGTCCAGGATGTACGCGCGGTTGTTCGCGTTCGGCCGGCCGTACGGGATGGACCGGCTGCCGTCCTCCTCAGGGCCCACCGGGTGCAGGATGTTCCAGATCGTCGTCTCGGTCGGGCCGCCGAGCGAGATGACGTCCAGGCCGGGCTTGAGGCGGCGCAGCGCGGCCGGCAGCGCCGGCGGGATGCGGTCGCCGCTCATCATCACCAGGCGCAGCGCGGGCGGCACCACCGCGTCGGCGACGGCCTGTTCGTGCAGCATGGACACGATGGCGGGCACGGAGTTCCACACCGTCACCCCGGCATCGCGACAGAGGTCCAGCCAGTGCGCCGGATCCACCGCCCGGTCGCGGTCGGGCATCACCAGCGCGGCCCCCGCGGACAGCGCGCCGAAGACGTCCCAGACCGACAGGTCGAAGTTGAACGCGCTGATGGCGAAGAACCGGTCGTCGGGCGTGATGCCGAACCGCTTGTGACAGTCGGCGACGACGTTCGCCACGTTGCGGTGGGTGACCATGACGCCCTTGGGCGCGCCGGTGGTGCCGGAGGTGTACAGCACGTACGCGAGGTCGTCGGGGTGGGCGCCGGGCAGCGGGGCGGGGAGGTCGACCGGCGCGCCGGTGTCCAGGGGCTCCGTGACGTCGAGGCGCAGCACCTCCCGTTCGCCCGACGGGTCCTGCCAGTCGAGGTTGGTGAGCACCTGGCGCACCCGGCCGTCGCGCAGCATGTAGCTCTGCCGCTCGGCGGGCAGTGCCCCGTCGACGGGCAGGTACGCGGCCCCCGCGAGGACCGTGGCGAGGATGCCGACGATCTGCTCGGGCCCGCGGCCCATCACCAGGCCGACCAGCTCGTCCCGGCCGACGCCCCGGTCCCGCAGCCACCGCGCGGCGGCGGCCGCGCGGCGCAGGACCTCGCCGTAACCGTGGCTGCCGCCGGAGGTGATGATCGCGGGCGCGTCCGGGGTGCGCTCGGCCTGGGCCGCGAACGCCTCGCCCAGCAGCGTCTCCGGCAGCGGCACGGCCGTGTCGTTGGCCGCCCGGCGCCGCTCGCGCTGGGCCGCCGGCAGCAGGTCGAAGGTGTGCCGCTGCCAGGCGGCCTCGTCGGCCAGCGTGCCCAGCAGCGACGCGTAGCCCTGGGCGAGGTCGTCCAGCAGCCCTTCGGGGAACAGCTCGTCGATCCCGTCGAGCTGGACGACCAGCCCGCCGTGCTGCTCCATGGCGAAGGCGTTCAGCCACACCTGCGGGGTCTGGCTGACGCTGAAGACCTCGGGCCCGAACAGCTCCAGCGCGGAACCGTCGACCTCGCCGTTGACGTGGCCGATGGCGCTGTTGAACGTGAACGGCATCCGGGCGCCCGCCACGCCGCCGCGGCGGCGCGCCAGCTCCTGCATGACGTCGCTGCCGGAGAAGTGGCGGTGGTCCAGGTCGCTGCGCAGCCGTGCCTGGAGCGCGCGGGCCCGCTCCTCGAAGGTGCGGGACCGGTCGACGTCGGCCTCGACCAGGAGGGTGTCCGAGAAGTTGCCGATGGCGTCGAAGACGCGCGGGTGGATCGGCGGGCGGTTGGCCACCGTGGTGGTGAGGGTGAAGCGGCGGCCGGCGCCCCAGGTGGCGAGCGTCTCGGCGTACGCCGCGAGCAGCACCGCCGACGGCGTCAGCCCGGCGAAGGAGGCCCGCTCCTTCAGGGCCTTCCAGGTCTGCTCGTCCAGCCGCACCAGGCGCTGGGTGAAGCGGCTGGCGGTCAGCGCCGCCGGGCTGGTGCGCAGCGGCAGGTCCGGGTGGGGCGCGAGGTCGTCGACGCGGTCGAGCCAGTACTCGCGCGAACGGCGGGCGGGAGCCTTGCCGCGCGCGGTTTCGAGGGCCGCGACGTACTCCTCGTAGGGCAGTTCGCCCGGCGCGTCGCCGTCGGTGCCGTCGCGGTACTGCCGCCACCAGGCGCGGAAGAACAGGAACATGCTGATCCCGTCCATCACCAGCCCGTCGTGGCTGACGTGGAGCACCATGCGGTCGTCGGCGAGGAGGGTCACCTCGGCGGCGATCAGCGGCACCTCGTCGGCGTCGAGCACGCGGTGGGAGCGTTCCTCGCGCAGTTCGCCGCGGATGCGCTCCTGCTCCTCGGGGCTCTCCCCGCGCAGGTCGAGGCGGCTGATCCGCGGCCGGTGCTGGCGGAACTCGGTGACCTGCCGCTCGTCCGAGACGAAGCGGGAGCGCAGCGCGCTGTGCGCGTCCACCACCGCTTCCAGGGCGCTCTCCAGCCGGTCCAGGTCCCACACGCCTTCGAACTCGTGGTAGACGTGGCTGGAGATGTCACCGATCTCGAAGATGCCGCTGCGGCCGAGCAGGTAGGCCCGCTGCAGGGGAGTGAGCGGGAAGCCCGGTCCGTGCCGCTCCTCCTCGGCCAGGTGGGCGACCAGCTCCTCCTTCATGCTCTTGACGAGGGCGATGAATTCGGGGTCCATGCGCTCGCGGCCGCCCTGGAGCCGCAGGTCGTTGCCGGACAGGGAGACGGACAGGCCCCGGCTGTCGATCTCGCGGAGCACTTCGCGGTAGTTCATCGGGCCCCCTCACTGAAGGCGGTCAGCGCCGCCTCGTCGGCTCGCTCCTCGATCAGCACGGCCAGCGCGTTGACGTCGTGGCTGCCGAGCAGTTCCTCGACGCTGACGTCCACGTCGAGGGCTTCCAGGATCTGGTACTGCAAGGTCACGGCCTGCAGCGAACTGGTGCCCAGCTGGCTGAGGTTGCTGGCGCTGACCTCGGTGTCCGCCGCCAGCTGGAGCACGGTGCGGACCTGCTCGCTCAGCCACGGCACCAGCTGCGGGCCGGCGTGCGCGGGCCGGGGCGCGGGGGCCGTCGGCCGGAAGAAGACGGCGTCCGCGAGGCGGATCTCGCTGTCCGCGGGGACCAGCTCCACGGTGCGCGGCCATACGGCCGGCTCGGGCAGGCCGAGCGCCGCGGCGAGCCGCGCGGCGAAGCGGGGCATGACGGGCGCTGCGGCGTGCGCCAGGAGGCGGGCCGCGGCGAGTTCGAGGGCGATGGCGGTACGGGCCTCGCTCTCCCAGCCCGCGGTCTCCGCGAGGACGGCCTCCTGGCGGGAGAAGCGCAGCGTGTCCCGGACGATGCCGTCCAGTTCGGCGGCCGCCTGGTTGAGCGAGAAGCCCTCGGAGCCGAGGCTGCCGGTGACCGCGGCGAGGCGGGCGCCGAGCCGGCCGAGGAAGGCGGAGTGCTCCGGCGTCCAGGTGCCCGCGTCCGGCGCGTTGCCGCCGTACCGCTTGGTGACCCGCGCCCCGAGGTCGTTCAGCCAGCCCTGCCAGGTGCCGATCAGCGTCTCGTCGAGGGTCGTGTCGTACGCGGCGCGCTGGAAGTTGGTGCGCCGGCCCTCGGGGCGGGTGGCGGCGAGGAAGTAGCGGACCGCGTCGACGGAGTCGGGGCCGAGGATCTCCTTGCCCCAGATGGCGTGCCGCCGGCTGGTGGAGAACTTGCTGCCCTCCAGCAGGTAGAACTCGTTGACGTGGTAGTCGATGTCCGGGTTCCAGCCCGGGTGGGCCAGCCGGTAGAGGGCCGGGTAGAGCACGGAGTGGTAGAAGCTGTTGTCGTACCCGAAGAAGTGGACGACCTTCCAGTCCTGCTGCGGCGCGGCCGCTTTCCACTCCTCGCCCAGCCGGGCGCCGAGGGACTGGATGCCGTGCAGGAAGCCGTACGACATCTCCGGCCACACCCAGATGACCTGCCCGTCCACGTCCTTCTCGGCGGGCGGGACGCCCCAGCCGGAGGGGTGGCTGATCGGGATGTCCAGGCTCGGGCGGCGGAACAGCCGGTCGCTCAGCTCCCGCAGCCGGGCGGGGACCCGGCCGAGGCGGTGGTGGTCGGCGATCTGCTCGCGGAAGGAGTGCAGCGGCAGCGTCCAGCGCGCCACGGGGGCGCTGCGCGGGGTCGCCGCCGAGTGCGCCGAGGCGGGGTCGACCAGGTCGGTGACGGTGTTGGGCTCGCCGCACTCCTCGCAGATGTTGCCGCTGGTGCCCGAACCGCACCCGGGGCAGCCGCCCTTGACGTCCACCTCGTAGAGGTACTGCCCGCTTTCCGCGTCGAAGAGCGCCTCGGCCTCGGTGGGCCGCACCGTGCCGTCGGAGACCACGCGGGAGAAGAAGTCCTGGAGCCCGGGGCGGTAGGACGGGTCGTCGTCGGTCACGGTGTACTGGTCGGGCGTGATGTCCATCAGCGCCAGCGTCCGGGCGATCTCGGCGCTGTAGTGCGCTGCGGTCTCGGCCGGCTCGCGGCCCTCGGCGCGGGCGGCGCCCACCACATAGCTCTGGTAGTCGTCGCTGCCCGTGAGGTGCCACGCCTTGGTGCCGTTCATCCGCTGGTGGCGGACGTAGGCGTCGGCGCCGAGGTACGGGCCCGACAGGTGCCCGAGGTGCAGGTCCCCGTTGGGCGTGGGCGGGGTGGAGAAGACGAAGACCGGCCGCTCGCCGAAGTTGGTGCGCTGCGTGTTGCGGGCCGAGGCGAGGGCACGGTCCGCGTCGCGCCAGTACTGCGTCAGGAAGACCACGTCGGTGTCGCCGGTGTTCTCCAGGACGTGGGACTCGAAGGGCTCGAAGAGGGCCACCGTGCCGGGGGCCGCCGGGTGGCGGCGCCCGTCGACGACGAACTCGCCGCGGCCGGCGACGATCACGAAGAACTCGGTCTCGTCGTGCTGGTGGCTGGCCGAGCTGCGGCCGGGGGCGACCCGTCCCCAGCCCGCGCCCACACCGAGGCCCTCGATGTCGCTCATGTCGATGCCGAACGCCTCGTGCAGGGCGGTGTCGTCGTACGTGTTGATGATCACGCCGTGTCCTTACGCTGGGAGGGAAGGGGGAGCAGGCCTGCGGTCTCCGCCGCGATGGCGGGGGCGAGCCGGTATCCGGAGCCGTTGGCGGCGCCCGCGAAGACCACCCGCGCGTCGTCGGTGACCGCACTGACCACGGGCTCCATGGCGGGGCCGTAGGCGTCGCAGAAGATGCGGCCCGACACGCAGCGGTCGGCCAGGCCGGGGGCGTAGCGGTTCAGGGTCGCCAGCGCCTCGCGCCGGTCGGCGGCCGACACGCTCGTGGGGAGGGTGTCCGGGGCGACGTCCCACTCCTGGCAGGTGTAGCTGAACAGCCAGTGCCCGCGCTCGTGGTACGGCAGCAGGAAGGCGTCCTCGTCCTGGAAGACGACCGCGCGGTCCCCGGGCACCGGGGGCACCTCGATGTGCAGGGCCACGATCTTCTTCACCCGGGCGCCCAGCGGCGCGACGAGGTCCTTCCAGGCGGGGGCCGCGAGCCAGGGCCCGGGCGCCAGCACGACGTGGCCCGCGGTCAGGCTGTCGCCGGTGCCCAGCGCCAGCTCCACCGCGTCCGCGCCGGCCGTCACGCCGGTGACCCGGACGCCCTCGCGGAACTCCGCGCTACGGCGCAGGTCGCGGGCCAGGACCTGGGTGAGGGCGTGGACGTCCGCGTACTGGCAGCCGTCCCCCTCCCACGCGGCCTTGCCGTCCGGCACCAGGGCGGTGCCCCCGGCCACCTCGGTGACCGGCCGGAGCTTCGCCTCGGGCAGGTACGTCTCGTGCAGCCGCGCCTCGTTCGCCGCGTCGGCGATCACCGTCATGGCCAGCGGATGGATCGGCAGGTCCGGGCGGGCGGCCTTGAGCGCCGCGTAGTGGTCCTGGCTGTACGCCGCCATGCCGCGCACCCGCTCCGTGGAGCCGCGGGGGAAGTGCAGGCCGGCCGAGCGGCGGGTGGCGCCGCTGCCGACCGCGTCCTGCTCCAGCACGACCACGGAGGCGTCCGGGGCGCGGGACAGGATCTCCCGGGTGATCATGCAGCCGAGCACGCCGCCGCCGACCACCGCGAAGTCGGTACGGTTCCCCGTCATCACGCGCCCCACAGGACCTTGGCGCCGGCCTTGGACGACCACTCGATGAACGAGGCCAGCTGCTCGTCGCTGCGCACCCCGCTCAGCCGGTCGGCGATGCGCTGGCTGCGCCAGGCGTTCAGGCTGAGGTTGGGGTCGGCGAGGCCGCGCTGTCCGCGGGCCGCGTTCTGCACGAAGATCCGGCGGTCGTCGGGGCCGTCCCAGCGCACCGCGTAGTGCTCGTCGATGCTCAGTTCGTCGCCGTGGCGCTCCAGGCGGTCGGCGATCGGGGCGAGGAAGTCCATCCGGGCCGGGCGGAAGCCGGTGGCCCAGATGATGACGTCCGCCTCGAAGTGCTCGACGCCGTCGGGCTCGTCGTTGTGCCGGACGCTGATGTCCCAGCCGCCCGCGGCGCCGGCCTCGACACCGGTGACCTCGCGGTTGGGGTGCAGCCCGACGAGGTCCGGGTTGCCCTGGACGAAGCGGTGGACGTAGATGCGCTGGTAGAGGTCGCGCAGCGTCGACTCCGAGATGCCGTCGCTGCTGAGGATGTGCTGCGCGTTGAACGCCTGTCGGATCTCCGGCCGCAGGCCGTAGAAGTAGTCCGAGTGGGACGGCATGTAGTAGTCGTTGGTGAACGGCGAGTCGTCGATCGGGAAGTAGTTGCGGCGCCGGGAGAGCCACGAGATGCGGCGCGGCAGTTCGCTGTCGGGGCGCGACATCAGGTCCAGGCAGGCCTCGGCGCCGGACTGCCCGCCGCCGACCACCACGACCCGCTTCCCGCCCAGGCTCTTGGCGGCGCTCATGTAGTCGTTGACGTGGAACTGCGTCTCGCCCTGCAGGCCGTCGGCGAGCGGCGGGACCCACGGCCGGCTGCCGACGCCGACGACGATGTTCTCGGCGGTCACGGTGCGGCGGTCGGTGCGGACGGTGAAGACGCCGTCGAAGCCGACCTCCTCCACGTTCTCGCCGAAGACGACGTTCTCGTTGCGGCGGCTCGCCCAGGCCAGGTAGTTGCGGAACTCCAGGCGCGGCACGTCGTCGAACTGCGCGTTGAGGAAGTGGTACACCCGGCCCTGGTCGTGCAGGTAGGACAGGAAGGAGAACGGACTCTTCGGGTCGGAGAGACTGACCAGGTCCTTGAACATCGACACCTGCAGCGTGGCGCCGGGTATCTGTTGCTCGTCGTGCCATCCGAAGGCGGCTTTGCGGTCGAGGAAGAGGTTGCGCACCTCCGGGCGGCCGTGCAGCAGCGACGCCAGGCTCAGGTTGGCGGGTCCCACACCCACTCCTACGCAGTGGTACTGCGCGGAATCGGCCTGGGTGTTCGCGTGCCCCATTGAGATCTCTCCTTCAGGCGGATGTCGGCGGTAGCCGACTCAGTGGTGCCGGATATGAGATGTGATTTGGCGTGATGTCGGGCAGAGGGACGGTCGTGCGGTTCCGGCCGGACGGGCGGTCGACCCGTCCGGGCCGGCGGGGGAGGGAAGTTGTGGGGGGTCAGGCCGGCGCGGCGGCCTTGTGCGCTTCGGGCAGCTCCTCGCTCTCCTCGGGGGCGGGAGCCGCGGGGGCCGGTTCCGCCGGTACTGGCGGCGGCCGGTGGCGTACGGCGATCAGGCCGAAGACCGTGGCGAGGAAGGACCCGACGGCCACCGCCGGCCAGACCCATCCGCCGAGCTGGAGGAAGAGCCAGCTGCCGAGCATCGGGCCCACGGCGGTGCCCAGGCCGAACATGAACTGGAAGCTGCCGATGTACCGGGACCGCAGGTGCTCCGGGCCCGCCTTCGCGGGGTAGGCGAACACCGCGGGCCCGCCGATGATCTCGCCGAGCGACCAGATGAGCGTGCCGACGACGACGGCGGCCGGGCCGATCGGCAGCCCGTAGAACGCCACCCCGGCGCCCACCAGCGCGAAGCCCAGTCCGATCGTCAGCTTCAGCGGCCACTCCTGCGAGACCTTGGTGATCAGCAGCTCGAAGGCGATGACGATGAAGCCGTTGAGGGAGACCGCGAAGGTGTACCAGAAGAGCGCGAGCCCGGCGTCCTTCATGTAGAGCGGCAGCGTGGACAGGTACTGCATGTAGACCGCGGAGTGGCAGAAGGCCGCGACGAGGTAGAGCAGGTACCGCCGGTCACGGACCACCGCCAGATAGCCGCCCCGGGACCGGCCGCCGTCCGGCGCGCCGGACGGCACCGGCGCCGGCCGGACACGCGCGGGCAGCGTCGACCAGGCGAAGACCGCGTACACCAGGGCGATCACCGCCTCGCCCCAGAACAGCAGGGTGTACTGCTGCCCGCCTGCGTGGTAGAGGCCGTAGCCGACCAGCGGCGCGGCGGTCGCTCCCACATTGAGCCCGAACCGGTACATCGCGAAGATCATGACCTGGCGGTTGCCGGGCGTCAGCTCCGCCAGCAGCGTCGCGGACGCCGGCCGGAAGAGCTGCGCGCCCAGGCTGACCAGCGCGATGGCCGCCAGCAGCGTGGCGAAGTCGGGCAGGTACAGCAGGGCGGCCGTGAGCGCCGCGGTGCTGCCCATGGACACCACGGTGGCGGTGCGCACGCCCATCCGGTCGGCCAGGGTGCCGCCGATCAGCGAGCCGGCCACGGCCCCGGCCCCGTAGACGCCGAGGGCGGCGACGGTGTGGCCGTCGGAGTAGCCCCGGGCGGTCAGGAACAGGACCAGGAAGATGTGGAGGAAGCCGCTGAGGCGGTTCACCAGGACGCCGGCGAGCACGGTCTTCACCGCGAGCGGCGCCTCCCGGAACGTCCGCCACACCGTGGCCCGCTCCGCGGCGATCGGCTCAGACACCGTGACCGCCCGCCGTTCCCGTGGTCAGCGTCACCGCGGCGCGCACCCGGCGTTCCAGCTCGTCCAGCTCCCCGGGGGTCGGCGCGTCGATGAGGAAGGTCACCGCCCGGTCGTCGGAGCTGGCCAGCGGGGCGAGCTCGGCACCCTTGGGCTTGAGCACCAGGACCGCGCGCAGCGTCGGGGGCGCGTCCGGGCCGCCCGGCGCGATCTCCGGCCACATGCCGCCCTCGCCCACCCACACCGGCGCGACGCCCGGCCAGTCGACCGTGACGTCCTCCAGCGTGCCGGGCTCGTGGTCGAGGTAGACCTGGCGGGCCCAGCGGCGCGGGGCGGGGTAGGAAGCGGGCTCGCCCAGCGCGATCCGGACGATCTCGGGTTCCAGCGGCTGCCCGGTGGCGAGCCGGTAGAGCGCGAGCAGTCCGTCCCCGGGGGTGCGGGCCGCGACCTCCATCAGGTACGGCCGGCCGTCGGCGGCGACCCGCCACTCCGCGTGGGCGATGCCGTCGCCGAAGCCGAGTCTTCGCAGCAGCTGCTCATTGGCCGTCAGCAGTGCCCCGTCGTCCTCCGTACGGGCGTTGGGCACCGAGTGCGAGAGTTCGACGAAGGTGCGGGCGTGCGACTCGGTCGTCTCCTTCCTCGTGACGGAAGCGAAGATCACCTTCCCGTCCTGCACCAGGCTCTCCACCGAGTACTCCTGGCCCTCGACCTTCTGCTCGACCAGCACGGTCTCGTACCCGGGGTACTCCGCCAGCAGCTCCCGCAGTTCGGCGGCGTCCGCGACATGGGCCACCCCCGAACTGGAGTGCCGGGTCGCGGGCTTGGCCACCACCGGGTAGGGCAGGCCGCCGAGGGCGGTCTCCTCGCGCTCGCCCGGCGGGATCACCAGCGAGGCGGGGCTGAACTCGTCCAGGTACCAGCGCTGCAGGTACTTGCTGCGGCAGGCCCGCGTCGCCCGCAGCCCGGGGCCCGGCAGGCCGAGGGCGTCCCCGAGCAGGCCGGTCGGCTCCACGAGGGTCTCGCCCACGGCGTACGCGCCGACGATCGTGTACTGCCGCCGCCAGGCCCGGGCGCGGGCGATGAAGCCCGGCACGAACGAGCCCTCCTGGTCGAGGGAGCCGTCGACGAAGGCGACGTCGTCGATGAGGGACGCCGGGTGCTCGGCGTCCTTCATGCACCGCTGCGCGGACTCGCGGTAGCTCTCCGGCGTGATGAGCAGCACCTTCAGGCCCCGCGCCGACAGCTCCCGGAGGTAGCGCGGATTGCGGCAGACCACCCAGAAGGCACCGGTGAGAACGAAGGCACGCGGCGGCGGTTCGGGCAGAGCGGCGACAGTCATGATCTTTCTCCCCGTGATGGATGTGCGGAACGGACTACTCGAAGGTGATGCGGAAGCCGTGACCGGCCAGGAAGTCCATCCAGCGGCCGGCCTCCCCGGCGGACTCGGCGGCCCGGTTCAGGCCGGCCGGCAGCGCGCCGGCCAGCAGCCGCGTCAGGCCGAAGGCGAGCGGCAGGGACACGCAGCGGGCCATGGCGCTCTCGGTCTCGTCACCGGTCAGGTCCATCAGGTAGGAGCCCTGCCAGCTGTCGCCGCCCGCCGTCCGGACGCCGAGCGCGACCGAGAGCACCACACGGTCGCGGTCGGCCTCCGTGGTGGGGTACCGGTCGGCCAGCTCCTTGGCCAGCGCCCTGGTCCGCGCCTCGTCACCGGCGCGTACGGTGCGGAAGACCTCCTCCCAGGCGGCGCGCCAGCCCGCGTTGCGCAGCGTCCCGCGGACGAACGTCCGCAGCCGCCAGCCGTCCGGGATGCCGTACTGCGCGACGAAGGGCAGGCTGTCGCGGTTGGGGTAGACCTCGAAGTCCTCGCCGCCCAGGCGGTGGACGCGGGTGGCCTCCCACGGGTGCGCCGCGGTGCGCTCCGCGCCCTCGTCGACGTACCGGGCGGGGGAGCCGAGCGCGGCCAGCACGCCGTAGGGCGCCCAGCTGAACCGGTAGCGGAAGTCGTTGGGCACGGCCGGTATGCCGCCGCAGTACGAGGTGAACTCCACCGACTCGGCCGTGTCGCCGACCGCCTCCCGGGCGTGCCCGACGAGCCGGTGCGCCATCAGGTGGTCGATGCCCGGGTCGAGACCGGCCTCGGTCAGCACGACGAGGCCGGCCTCCGCCGCGGCCACGGCCAGTTCCGCCACGGCGTCGGAGACATAGCTGGTGCAGGCGAAGTGCGCCCGGCGGTCGACGGCCAGCCGCAGCAGCCGCGGGTGTTCGGTGGCCGGCAGCATGGAGACGAGCACGTCCCCCGCGCCCACGGCGGACTCCAGGGCCCCGTCGTCCAAAGCCCGCACCTCGGCCCGGCCGGTCAGGCCGAGGGCGGCCAGCCGGTCGGCCGCGCGAGCGGCGGTACGGTCCCACAGCACCACCCGCTCGGCCTGCTCGCAGAGCACGCCGAGGCCGGTGCGGCCGGTGGACAGGCCGGTGCCTATCCAGTGGACGGTGCCGCTGGCGGGTACGGCCGCGGCGGGGCCGGTGGTCGGCCGGTCAGCGGACATGAGTGCTCCCTGTGTGGTCGGCGTGCGCGGCGGCCTCGAAGGTGCGCAGGCAGCGCGCCCAGGCCGGGTCGGTGTCGGTCAACTGGCCGAGCTGGGGCGCCAGTTCGGCGGAGAACGCCCGGCTGGACTCGGCGGGCAGCAGCGAGGGCAGATTGTCGATGGCGATCAGGTCGGCGGGCCGGTCGCCGTCCCGCAGCCGCAGGACGGGCCGGTCCCACGTGGTGACCTCGTCGTACACCGGCAGGACGTTGCAGTCCGAGGTCACGTCGCAGGTCACGTCCGAGATCACGGCGGTGCGGCGGTCCGGCGCGTCGAGGTCCGCTTGGGTCACGAACGGCGGCACGGGCCGCGTGGTCAGCACGGTGTTGACCACGATGTCGTGGTCGAGCAGGGCCGCCCGGTCCAGATTCCGGGTCTCCGCCACGTCCCACCGGGTCGGCGCGATGCCGGCGGCCTCCAGGGCGTCGCAGGCGCCCCGGCCGCTGCGGCCCAGCGCGCCGATCACCAGCGCGGTCCCCCCGGTGCCGGACCCCAGCAGGGCGTCCAGGCCGGGCCGGTCGGACGGGCGCAGCGGCGTCTCCAGCCGGCCCCGGTGGTGCAGCACGGCCAGCGCGGCACCCACGTAACCGGCCCAGTAGCCGAACGCCGCGAGACGCCGGCCGTCGTCGTCCGTCAGGTACTCCAGGTCCAGCAGCGCACCGCCGCCCGCCGTGAACCGGCCGAGCAGCTCCCGCGCGCCCGACTGCCCCTTGTAGGCGTGGCCGAAGAAGATGTGCCGGTGCCGCAGCCGGTCCGGCCGGCCGGGCAGCTCCTTCAGGCCCAGCACGTAACTGTCCTCCGGCGCCTCCTTCCAGCTGCCCGCCGGCGCGGTCCGGCAGCCGGCGGCGGTGTAGTCCGCGAGCGGGAAGGCGCGCTGCGCCGACTCCTCGACGGTGATCTCGACGCCCTGCTCGACCAGTTTCGCGGCGTCCTCGGGAACGAGCGGCGCGCGCCGCTCACTGGCACGGGTCTCGTGGCGCATCCACAGGCGTGGCATGTCCGGCATCAGGCTGGTACTTCCTCTTCAGGGGTCGGCTGTCAGGAGGAAAGAGCTGTACGGACCGCGCTCACAGCACCGGGATACGGGCGTTGGCCAGCGGCCGGTAGGCCACCTCGGCCGGCAGCTCCGCCGGGTCGAAGCCGGCGGCGAGCAGCTCACCGACGACGCCGCCCGCGAGGGCCACGGCCAGCTCCTCTCCCGGACAGCGGTGGGCGGCCGTGCTGAACGTGAACACCGCGGGGTCCGTGCGGCCGGGCCGGAAGGCGTGCGGGTCGGGGTTGGCCGCCGGGTCGCGGTTGGCGGCGGCCAGCAGCACCAGCACCTGCTCGCCCGGCTTGAGTTCGGCGTCGCCGTACCGGAACACCTCGGCGGCGAACCGGCGCGTGTTCTGGATGGGCGCGTCGTGCCGCACGACCTCCCGGACGAAGGCGTCCATCGTGCCCCGCGGCCGCCCCTCCCGGGCCAGCGCCAGCAGGGTGTTGCCGATCAGCCCCGCGGTGGCGTCGTACGTCTGGGACAGAAACCCCACCGCGTTGGCCAGCAGCGGCGCCGTACGGGACCAGGAGGCGCGCCGTGCCGCCCGCACCAGCTCGGCGAGGAGGCCCGTGCCGTCCCCGCCCCGCTCGATGCCCGGCCCCAGCAGCTCCTGGAGCCGCCCGGCGGCCCGGGCCGCGGCCTGCTGCTGTTCCGGCGTGGCCGAGGCGGGGATGCACTGCACGAAGTCCCCGATGAGCCGGGCCGCTTCGGCGTCCGAGCCGTCGTCCAGCCCGCACAGCGCCGCCACCACCCGCGCGGGCACCGCGAACATCAGCTCCTCGAAGGGCGGCCGGGCACCGGTCAGGCACGCCCGGGTGCGCTCCGCGGCCAGCCGGGCGGCGTGCGCGGTGTCCACCCGGCCCAGCGCGTCGACGACCACCGCCTTCAGGCGCCGCTGGAGGTCCCCGTCGGTCATCCGCACCAGCGACCCGAACACCTCACCGGCGGGCGTGCCGTCGATCCCGGCCGGCACCGGCTCGGCGGCGGGCCGCACCCGCAGCGCGTCGTCGGTCAGCACGGCCCGCACGGCCGCGGCGTCGCTCGCCACCCAGGCGCCCACCGCGGGGTCGAAGGCGAAGGGCCGCTCGGCCACCAGCGGCGCGTAGTAGGCGTAGGGGTCCGGCAGCCGGACCGCTTCGATGGGGGTGGTCACCCGTGGAACTCCTTGCTCGGTGGAACGGTTGAGAAAACGGCGGGGGAACGGGGGCGGCCGTCGGTCAGACGTCGGCGGCGGCGCGGGCCGCCCGCCGGGTGTCGAGGGTCCCGGCGATGGTCAGCCGCATGACCTCCGACGTGCCCTCGTAGATCCGCAGGGAGCGGATCTGCCGGTACAGGCGCTCGGTGACGCTGTCCTTCACCACCCCCGACGCACCGAGCAGCTGCACGGAGGCGTCGATGATGCGCTGCGCCTCCTCGGTGGCGTGCAGCTTGGCGATGCTGGAGTGCCGGGCGAAGCGCCGGCTGCCGCGGTCGGCCTCCCAGGCGGCCCGCGCCACCAGCAGCGCGGCCGCGTTGAGCTGGACGTCCATGTCCGCCAGCGACGCCTGCGTCAGCTGGAGGTCCATCAGCTTCCCACCGCCGATTTGCCGCGTACGGGCCCGGGCCAGGGCCGTGTCGGCGGCCCGGCGGGCGAAGCCGAGCGCCGCCGCGCCCACGGTCATCCGGAAGCGTTCGAGGAGGTCCATGGCGATGACGAAGCCCTTGCCCGGCCGGCCCAGCACGGCGTCGGCCGGCACCCGGCAGTCCTCGAACACCAGGTGCGCGAACGAGCGCGGCGCGAGGGCGTCCAGCCGCCGCCCGACCCGTACGCCGGGGGTGTCGGCGGGCACGAGGAACGCCGACAGCCCCAGGGGCCCCGGGCCCTCCCCGGTACGCGCGATGACGACGTACACATCGGCGATGCTGCCGTTGGCGATCCAGGCCTTCTGCCCGTTGAGCACGTAACCGCCGTCCGCGTCCCGCTCGGCCCGCAGCGCGACCGCCGCGACGTCGGAGCCCGCCTCCTCCTCGGAGACCGCGAACGCGCCGATCAGCGAGCCGGTGGCCATCCGCGGCAGATAGTGCCGCCGCTGCGCCTCGCTGCCGTACCGGATGACGGGGGTGGCGGCCAGCGCCTGGATGGAGAACGCGAAGTCGGCCAGGTCCTCGGCGTACGCGAGCGCCTCGCGCATCAGACAGATCGCCCGGAAGTCACCGGGCAGGCCCGCCGCCCCGGAATCGGGGTCCAGGAAGGCGAGCCAGCCGTCCTCGCCGAGCTGCCGCACCAGGCGCAGCCCGGCCTTCTCCGGGGACTCCGCGCGGATCTCGTCCCAGAAGGCCGGACGGTCGTCGCACCAGGCGCCGACGGCGTCCGCGAGCCGGCGGTGCGGCTCCTCGTAGAAGGGGAGTTCAAGGATCTCCGGGTCAAAACTCGTGAGCTGTGACAAGGCAGTTCTCCGGGCGGGTACGGGCGCGGGGCGCGGTGTCAGATGACCAGGTCGGCGTCGTCGGGCCGGGCGTCGTGCGCCGGCGCGGCCGGGCCGGCCGGCCGGTCGCGGACCTGCTTGACCAGCTCGTGCTCGACGAAGTACGCGAAGGACGCGTAGCCGCGCCAGATGCGGCGCCACTCCCGCTGGACGGCCTCCTCACCGGAGGCCCGCCGCACGTCGTCCAGGTAGGAGACGATGATGTCGGCCGACTGCCGGGCGTGCCCCGCGGAGAAGTTGTCGATCGACAGGTGCGCCTCTTCGTAGCCCACGTCGAAGCTGTGGCGGCGCAGCTTCTGGATCTCGTGCAGCCGCATCTCGCCCAGCCCGAACATCTCGATGCCCAGGTTGTAGCCGAGGATCTCGTTGTAGAGCGTGTCGGGGAAGAGCGACAGGCACACCTGGTGGATGGAGAACCCGTAGAGCCCGTCCGGCAGATCGCCCTGCTCCCGGAACTCCTCCTGCCGGATGTGCGGCAGGTGGATGTCCATGCTGGCCAGCACCTGGTGGATGAGGGTGATGTGGTTCTTGGCGACGTCGCCGCGGCCCATCTCGTCGGCGTAGATGGCGAACAGCATGTGGTCGCTCTGCCGGTGGTCGCGCCCGAGGTTGCCGATGCGGTGCGCCCAGCTGCCGTCGATCAGGCTGCCCAGCGCGAACGTCGACTGCCCGAAGATTACTTCGTCGCGGTCGGGTATCTCCGTCAGCGGCCGGTACGGGTTCACCAGCTTGTCCCAGTAGATCCGCTCGACGCGCTCCATGAGCGCCTCGGGGGTGTACTCGAAGAACTCGGCGTTGGTGAGTTTCCCGCCGCCGCCGTGGGTGAAGAGCAGCTCCGCTTCGGCGAGCCCGGCCTCGGCCCGGTCCCGGGCCACCGGCAGGATGTGCGGGAACTGCTCGACGTTGACGATGCGGTGGAACAGCTCCCGGTCGTCCAGGCCGGCCGCGACCTCGGCGGCCACGGCGTCGGCGGGCTCGGCGCGGCGCAGCGCCCCGGCCCACTCGGCGGCCTGCTCGTCACCCGCGGTGTTCGGCCGGAAATCTAGGTCCGCCGGCTCGCCCGCGGCGATGGAGTCCGCCCACGCCGCGAAGGTGGCGGCCTCCCGTTCGTCGAAGATGCCGAACATCGGCCCGCCGAATTTGATCGACTGCAGGAACCGGCAGGTCCCGGACCGGCCGGGCTGCGTCTGCCGGGCCTGCCGGAACGCCTCGACGAACTCCGCGAGGTCGAGGTTGTCGTCGTCGAGCCACTCCGAGAGCCGCCGGCCGCCCATCCGGACGCTGCGGTGCTGCTTCCCCGCGAACGGCGCGTGCCGGGCCACGATCTGGGCGACCCTGGCGTCCAGGGACAGGCTGTCGTGCCACGCGGCCAGCTCGGTGAGCATGTCGGTGTGCTCCCGCTCCAGCCGCAGGACCAGCCCGATCGCGGTGAGCATCCGCCGCCGGTCCGCGTCGCCGGTGGGCGACTGCTCGGTGAACGCGAGGTACTCGGCGAGAACCGGCCGGGTCGCCTCCTCCGGCAGGAACGCCTCGGTGCCCAGCAGCAGGTCGTCGACGCCCAGCGCGGACATCGCGTAGTGCACGCCCACCACTTCCGGCAGGAAGGACGCGGGCAGCCGGGAGAGCGCGAGGGGGAACGCGGCGTGCAGCGCGGTCAGCGGGCGGGCGCCGGCCCGGTGCAGGAAGTCGACGGTCTCGATCCGGGGCAGATGGACGCCCTGCTCGTCCAGGGCCCGCCGGCGCCGGTCGAGGAGCCCGCGCTGCGGAGTGCCCTCGCCCCGCAGGAGGAAGTACTGCCCGTGGAGGCGGTTGACGACGACGGACGGCTGGGTGGCGGCCTGGGAGACGACGTCCAGCCAGCAGCCCGCGAGGAGTCCCAGGGGCGCACGCTGCCGCAGGACCAGGTCGCGGGTCTCCTCCCCGGCCTCCCGCAGCGCGGTCAGGGCCGGCACCAGGCCGGCACGCGCCCGTCCGACGTACGCGGCGACCGCTTCGGCGTCCGTGCACTCCTGCAGGGCGGCGGGGTCGGCCTCGTCGCGGGCACGGCCGAGGAACGCCTCCAGGACCCGCAGGGCGACGAGGAGCGTGGTCTCGCTCTCCTGGTCGCCGAGCAGCTGCTGGAAGACGCCGGCCGGCTCGCCGTCGAGGACCGCGGCGGCCTCCTCGAACGTCTTGGGGCTGAAGAGGAAGGGGGCGCGGGGCAGGGACGTGGTCAGGTCCGGAAGAGGGAATCCGGTGTGCGCGTTCATCAGAGCTCCTGGGAAGTGGTGGCTGCCGGGGCGGGGGTGGCGGGCAGCTTGCGCAGCATGACGCTCACCCGGACACCGGGAACGCTCGCGGCCAGCAGGTAGTGGCCGTCGTCCCGCAGCTGTCCTGCCGCTCCCCGGTCCACCAGGTTGATCAGCGGGTCGGCGGCGAAGCAGTGGCCGACCCGGCTGATGTTGTCGAGGAACAACTGCTCGGCGGAGAACCCGGCCTGACGCTCCTTCATGACCACGAGCGGCTTGAAGAGGTTGAGGTGCAGCACGCCGTCGATGTCCCCCGGCTTCATACCGGCCGCGGTGAGCACCCGCTCGTTGACCACGCGGGCGAGGTCCGAGCTGATCTCGTTCGACCAGTCCAGCGACGCCGGGTCCTGCGCGGAGGCCCCGGCGACCAGCTCGTAGCTGTCCGCACCGTGCGGCTCCGCCCCCACCACACAGGCCGCCGCGCCATCGCTGAACAGGGCGAAGTTCTCCATGCGCACGGACTCGTCGGTGATCCGGTCGATGGACAGGACCAGCATCCGGCGGTGCTGTCCGGCGGCCACCAGCGCATGGGCCGTGCGCAGGCCCACCAGGAGGTTCGTACAGCGGTTGAGGGTGATGCCGGTGAAGGCCGCGTCGCCGAGGCCGATACCGGTCATCACCGTCTCCACGAACCTGCCGTGGGTCCGGGGGCCGCCGGGGAACTTGGTCGAGCACACGATGAGGCCGTCGACGGTGCCGGGCTCGACCGCGGCGGCGCGCAGCGCCGCCCGGCCGCTCTCCACGGCGAGGGTCTCCAGGCTCTTCGCCGTACGCCGGACCGTGCCCCACCCCCACAGCTCGGCTTTCGGTGGCATCCCGAACTCACGGGCGCGGGCGTGCAGGTTGGCGATGGTCGTGTGGTCGGCCTCCGTCTCGCCGAGGACGTAGGAGGGGGCGGACAGGTACGCCGGTGCTGTGTTCACGGTGTGGGGTCACTTTCCGGGCCGGCCGGCTGGTCCGGCGCCATCATCGTGTTGGCCTCGGCATACGGGACGGCGTCCGCCCCGAAGCCGAAGGTGCCGTGGTCGCGGATCTCCTGGGCGGCGCGGACGACGGCGCCGAGCGAGGCCCTGGACAGCGCCGAGCCGACGCTGATCCGCCGTACGCCCAGGTCGCCCAGTTCGGTGACGGACAGCCGCAGCGCGGGCGAGCCCATCAGGACGTTGACGGGCGCCGAGACCGAGGAGCACACCGCGCGGATGGCGTCGGCGTCCGGCAGGGCCGGCGCGTAGAGCACGTCGGCTCCCGCGGCCTCGTAGGCCCGGAGGCGGCGGATGGTGTCGTCGAGGTCGGGGACGCCCTGGAAGAAGTTCTCCGCGCGGGCGGTCACCATGAAGGGGAAGTCGAGCTCCTTGGCCGCGGCGACGGCCGCGGACACGCGCTCCACGGCCTCCTCCAGCGGCCGGATCGGATCCGCGGCACGGCCGGTGGAGTCCTCGATCGACCCGCCGACCAGGCCGACGGCGGCGGCGCGCCGGATGGTCTCGGCGACCTCTTCCGGTGTGTCGCCGAAACCGCTCTCAAGGTCGGCGGAGACCGGCAGCGTGGTCGCCGCGACGATCGCTGCCGCGTTGGCCAGGATCTCCTCGCGGCCCAAGCGGCCGTCGGGCAGCCCCAGTCCGTGCGCCAGGCCGGCGCCGGTGGTGGCGAGCGCGGGGAAGCCCATTCCGGTCAGGATGTGCGCGGTGCCGGCGTCCCACGGGTTGGGGACGACGAAGGGCCGGGGGCCCTCGTGGAGCTTCCGGAACGTTTCGGCACGGCCCTGCTGGTCTGCGGTGGAGCGGTTCATGGTGCGGGTCCCCTCTGCGGTACGGGTGTCATAGGTGTCGGGCACTGCTCAGATAAGCTCAACGTGCTCATCGACAGGCGCGTTCGCGCCAGGTGCCCCACTTATGAGCGACCGCAGAAGGCCGGTGACGGCGCCGGGACTGCCGTCGAAGTAGAAGTGGCCGCCGTCGGCCCAGTGCTGGGTGACCCCGGCGCTGCTCTCGCGCTCCCAGGGGTCGAGGCCGTCCTTGGTGACATGCGGATCGTCGTAGCCGTTGATCAGGGTGACGGGGACGTGCAGCGGGGGCGCCGGCCGGTAGGCGTACTCCGCGACCATACGGAAGTCCGACCGCAGGTTGGGGAGCAGCAGTTCCTGCAGCGCCTCGTCGGCGACGACCTCCGGCGGCAGTCCGCCGAAGAAGCCCACGGCCTCGGTGAAGGCACGCCCGTCCAGCCGCGCGGTCTCCACCACACGCTGCGTGGGCAGCAGGGCGGGGGCGGAGCAGCCGGAGGCGACCAGGTGCCGGAAGCCCGGCAGGCCTTCGATGCGCCGCGCGACCTCGAAGGCCAGTACGGCGCCGAAGCTGTGCCCGAAGAGGAGGAAGGGGCGGTCGGCGGCCGCGGCGATCGCCGCCGCGGCTCCGTCGGCGAGGTCCGGCAC
Organism: Streptomyces sp. NPDC050806; assembly: GCF_055586425.1. Classification (NCBI taxonomy): domain Bacteria; kingdom Bacillati; phylum Actinomycetota; class Actinomycetes; order Kitasatosporales; family Streptomycetaceae; genus Streptomyces; species Streptomyces sp. NPDC050806. The sequence goes on from NZ_JBVJIF010000014.1 coordinate 113,204, forward strand.
GGTGGTGAGGGCGGTCTCCCGGTACCGGGGCCCCCGTCCGGGCGGACAGACCGCGACCACTTCCGCGTCCTCTCCCAGGTCCTTCTGCCAGCTGAGGAAGGAACGTGGATTGCCTCCGGCGTGGGGGAAGCAGTAGACGCGGGCGGCACGCCGGGGTCCGGCTTCGTCGCACAGAAACCAGGGGGAAGAAGACACAGTGGGGAACCGATCTCTCGTACCTGACGGGGACTCAGGAAGTCGACCGGGAGCCGGCCGCATTCCAGCCGACATCGTCCAGTCTGGTGTCACCCGTGGGGGCCGCGGATAGCGAGGTGTCCGCGGCGTTCACCCCGGGGACGACCATCAGAAAACTCGCTACCGCGACGAACCCGATACGAAGAGTGAAGTTCGGCCGACGGGGTGAACGGCTGGACGAGGAAAAGTTTTCCCGCATGTTCTCTGAACCTTCCCTGCGAAGTGGTGGGGAGTCCGATCAACAAAGAGGAGAGCGCCGCCCGGCCGAAGCGAACGCATTCCGTTTGATCGCCTGCAATCAATGTCCCTTGCCTGGAGCCGGAGTTGAAGATCTAAGATGGTTCGGGTTTCCGTACTACGGGAAACTGAGGGGACTTACACGCACTAAAGGGACATGCAGACAGCATGGGGGTTAGAGGCGTGAATGACGCAAATGGCACTAACACAGGTCAAAACGGACAGAAATCTGCGCGATTAGAGTCCATGCCGGAAGATCCGGAGGGAACGGAAGGCACTCTGCGGCGGCTGGCCGCGCAGTTGGATGAGCTGTCGCGGCTCACGGTGGGCCGTCCGATCGACGGCATCAACAGCGTTCCGGAGGTGCCGGCGGGGCCTCCGGAACCATTCATTTCCCATCTGGACGGGCTGGAAGCCATAGAGAAGGCCATCAATGAGGCACTCTCCGGCGCCCGAAGGGAAATCCTGACCGCACAGCCGGACGGGCCCCGGCCGGGACCTGTTCTGGAAAAGGCACTCGATTCGGTGCGGCGACATATCGAGGCGGGTGTCGCGATGCGGACGCTCTACCAGCACACCACGCGATTCGACGAGGCGACCAAAAGGTATGTGCGGGCGGTATCCGATTACGGCGTACGGGTCCGGACGCTGGCCGAGTTCTTCGACCGGCTGATCGTCATCGACGACGCGGTCGCCTTCATTTCGGCGAATGAAAGCCGTACGCATGCAATGGCTATCCGCGAGCCGGCGGTGGTGCGGTTCCTCAAGGACACTTTCGAGCGTTCCTGGGACCGGGCGAAGGATTTTCCGTTCGTTCCACTGCATGCGGCGAAAGCGGCCGGCGAGGTCATTCCGTCACTCCGGGAATCGATCAGCAGCCTGCTGATCGGGGGGTACTCGGACAAGCGGATCGCGCGCCGGCTGGGCATCAGCGAACGGTCGCTGCAGGGGCACATCGCGGCCATGAAGCAGGAGCTCGGGGCGCACACCCGGGTACAGCTCGGCTACCTGCTGGCACGGAACGAGACGACGATCGTCCTGTGACGTGCCCGCTCCCACGAAGAGCGGCGCGGACCGCCACGGGGCGGTGCACATGACGGAGGGGCCGGCCGGGGAGCATTCCCCGGCCGGCCCCTCCCGTGTGCCGTTCCGTGCGCTTCAGCGCGTGCTCTCCGTTGCGGGGGCCTCGGACCCGGTCGGCTCCGGTCCGGGCGCGGCCGGCGGCTCCTGCGGTGCGCGGACGCCGCGCCTCCGGGAGACCGCGACCCCACCGAGGCAGATGACGCCGCCGAGGAGGGTGACCCAGCCGGGCACCTCCCGCAGGGCGAGCCAGGAGATGAGGACCACGACGGCGGGCACCGCGTAGGTGGTCGCCCCCATCTTGCCCGCGGTCGTCCGGGACAGCGCGTACGCCCAGGTGCTGAACGCCAGGGCCGTCGGGAAGAGCCCCAGGTAGACGACGTTGAGGGTCGCCGAGAGCGGCGCCTCGGACAGCTGCGACACCAGCTGCCCACTGAAGGGCAGGCAGCAGACCGTGCCGATGAGGCAGCCGAACGTCGTGGTCTGCATCGCCGTCGCGTGCCGCAGGGCGGGTTTCTGCGAGACCACCCCGGCGCCGTACGCCACCGCCGCCAGCAGGCAGAGCAGGACACCCAGTACGGAGGACGAGCCCTCGCCGGACGTGGAGAAGCCGACCACGACCGCGCCCACGAACGACACGCCCATGCCGAGCAGCAGGAGCGGCGGGAACCCCTCCTTGAGCAGCCAGCCGCCCAGGAGGGCGATCACCATCGGTCCGACATTGACCACCATGGAAGCCGTGCCGGCGTCGACTTTCTGTTCGCCCCAGTTCAGGACCACCATGTAGACGCCGAACCAGAGGACTCCAGATCCCACAATGCCCGGCCATGCCTTACGAGGCGGTAAACCGCCCCGTTTGACCAGCAATACGCACACCAATGCGACGGAACCGGTCACGAGTCTGCCCAGTGCCAGTGCTCCAGGACTGAAGTGGTCGGCCGAGGCGCGAATGGAGACGAACGCCGAAGCCCAAAGAACAACGGTGACCGAAGCCGCGATCAGCGCACGACGATCGGTTCCGGAAACGTTTGTGGATCGCATCACGCGCACAATCTAATCACTTGTAAACAGCATGAACAGATCGCACCGAACTCCGGGACCCCTCCAATACCCGCTGGATCGACGCCAATTGAGGAGGTCCGCCGACGCCGCGCCCCGGCGCGTTCGAGACCGTCATCGGCAACGGAAACCGCTGCGACCTGCACGGTCGGACGTATGTCCACTGAACACGCGCGGCAGTTGTCCGGCATCCGTGCACCCGTGATGGTTTGTGGAAAACTTTAATCACCCGGGCGTTATCCACAGGGGTCGCCGCGGCGCGGCGAACCGCGGGATCTTCGGCTCATGAACCCGCACATCGAGCCGGCCGACCCGGCAGACCCCCGCCCCACCACCCCGGCCGGCCCGGAAGCCCAGGTCACACTGCGCGGCCCGGCCGAACTCGCCGACGCACTCCCGTACTTGCTCGGTTTCTACCCCGACGACAGCATCGTCCTCGTCGCGCTGCACGGCGCACGCGGACGCTTCGGCGGCCGCGTCCGGCTGGGCATCCCCGCCGACACCACCCAATGGCCCTACGTCGCCGACCAGCTCGCCGACAGCCTGATCACCTCCGCTCGCGAGCGCGGCACCCCGCCCGGCGGCATCATCGCCTTCCTCTGCCAGGACCCGACCGCCACCGAGACCGGCCGCGACGTACGCGACCGCCTCCACCCCCTCGCCCAGCGACTGCGCACCGCCTGCGGCAGCCGCGACGTCCCCGTCCTCGAAGCCCTCTGCCTCTCCCACGGCCACTTCTGGTCCTACGTCTGCCCCGACGAACGCTGCTGCCCCGCCGCAGGCACCCCGCTCGTCCTGCCGGGCACCTCCGCCATGGCAGCGGCCGCCGCCTACTCCGGCGTCCAGGTCCGCGGCTCGCTCAAAGACATGGAGGCCCGCCTCGCCCCGCACACCGGCGCCCGCGCGGACGACCAGGTCAAAGCCCTGGACGCCGCGGCCGCAGCGCTCATCCCGCGCATGCTCTCCGGCCAGGACCCCAAGGCCGTACGCGACGAGACCCTCGCCCTCCTCACCCGCGCCCTCCACACCTTCCGCGGCGACCCGCCCACCGGCAGCCACCGCGCCAAGGACGCCTGCGACGACGCCCTCCTCACCAACGGCGAAGCCGCCGAAATGCTCCTCGGCCTCCAGGACCGCCTCACCCGCGACCAGGTCGCCGCCTGGACGGAAGGCCCCGACGCCGCACCCGCCCTGCGCCTCTGGCGCGCACTGGCCCGCCGCTGCCCCGACGCCTACGAAACCCACGCGGTACCCCCGCTCACCCTGGCCGGCTGGGTCTCCTGGGCGACCGGCGACACCGTCTCCGCCCGCGTCGCCCTCTGCCGCGCCCTCACCCTCGACCCCGACTACCTCCTCGCCCAACTCCTCCACCGCGGCCTCAACGAGGGCCTCGACCCCGACAAACTCCGCCACTGCCTACGCACCGCGCCCCACTCCACGGCTCCGCCGGGCACGGGACCCGCCGTCGGCCGTGCGCCGGACGGCACGCCGGAGCATGCGCCTGCCGCCGCATCCGCCCCTGCGCTCGGCGTTGCGCCCGGCGCTGCGCCGGACCAGGAGCGGGGCGCGCCGCACGCCTTGGGCTCCGTGCGGGATCGGGACGGAGCCATGGCGCGCGCCTCGGGCTCCATGCCGGTTGGGGACGGGGCCATGCCTCACGCGGCTGCTTCGCCCACGTCGGCCATCGACAACCCGACCGACACCGACACCGACTCCGACTCCGACACCGGCACCGACAGCGACACCGCCATTGAGACCAACACCGATACCCCCCTCGGCGCCCCCATCGGCACCGCCACCGAGACCAATGCCGCTACCGCCATGGAGACCCACACGGACACCGATGCCGACGCGACCGGCCCCCGGACGGGACGCGCGCCGACCCGCCGCTCGCGTGCCGATCGCCGCGCAGGACACCGCATCCGCACCCGTCCCGCGGCACGTCCCCGCGCGGGACGCCCCCGCCCGCGCACCGGCCCCGCGGGAGGCCGCCGGGACGACCGGACCGACGACCGGACCGACGGCCGGAGCCCGCGATGAACACACCCGACCTGACGTTCCGGCGTGACCTGCGCATCGGCCGCGGCGTTCCCCTATGTGGCGCGACCCGTACGGAATCCCCACCACAACAGGGAGCACCCCCCATGGCAGGCATGTTCCCCACCCCGCCGCAGACCCACCCGGCCCCCGCACGGCAACGCGCCGCGCCGCCGCCCCGCCCACCCGAGCCGCAACCCGTCCACACCGCCCTGATCTGCGTGGCCCTGCCCGCGCTCGCCATCTCCTCCGGCGCCCACGGCCAGCTCACCGGCAACGGCATGGAAGGGTTCTACCGCTCCGGCAGGCGGGTCCTCGCCCGCTGCGTCCTCCGCGTCGCCGGAGCCCAGCCGCTCACCGTGCAGGCCAGGACGCTCGGCGCCGACCGTGCCCGCTTCACGGGCACCCTCCGTACGCCCCACGACCCCGGCCCCGACCCCGGTCTCCTCGTCGAACGCCTGCGGAACGCCGACGGCACCGAACGCATCACCCTGCACAACAACACCCCCCGGGCCCTGCGCCTCCCCGTGGAGATCACCTTCTCCACCGACCTCGCCGAACTGAGCGCCGTCGCTCTCGGGCTCCCCGGACCCGACCTGCCCGCCTCCGTCCACGCCGCCGGACTCCGCTGGACCACCGACACGGTCCACGCCACCGTCACGGCCACCCCGCCACCGGACGACGCGCTCGCCGCCGCCGGACTGCTCCGCTGGAACCTGGACCTGCCGCCCGGCGCCCCACGCACCATCGAACTCACCGTCCGCAGCGGCACCACCGGGCCGACGCACGCACCCACCGGAGGAGCCGCTCTCCCCACCGCCGCCGGAACGCACGCCACCCGACCGCCCCGCCCCTGGTCCGCAGCGCGCCTCCAGTGCGACGACCCGCGCGCGAGCGCCCTGCTCACCACCGCACTCGACGACCTCAACGGCCTCCTGACCCGGGACCCCGCCGTACCGGCCGACACCGGACTCGCGGCCGGCATCCCCTGGCGGTGCACCCCGGCCCCGGCCGAGGCGCTGGCCGCGGCCCGCATGCTCCTCCCGCTCGGCACCCGGCTCGCCGCCGGCACCCTCCGCACCCTCGCCCGCAGCCAACACGCGGCCCCAGGGCCGGATTTCGGCCGAATTCCCGGCCCCCTGCGGGACGCCGGCCCCCACTCGCCACCGAGCTGCACCGGCATCGAGGCAACGCTGCTGTTCCCCGCGGTCCTCGCCGAAGCCCGGCGATGGGGCCTGCCCACGCCCGACGTCGAACGCCTGCTGCCCGCCGCCGAACGCTGCCTCACCTGGCTGCGCACCACGTCGGCCGGCGCCGTCGGCGCCTCGGCGGGCGCCGGCTGCGTACCCGACCCGGCCCCCGCCGGCCCCTACCGCTGCGAGACCCAGGCGCACGCCCACCGCGCGGCGCTGCTCGGCGCCGACCTCCTCGACGCGTGCGACCGCCCCGGCGCCGACGAGCTGCGCGAATGGGCCGCCGAACTGCGCCGCCGCTTCCGCGACCACTTCTGGATCGACGACCCCGGCGGCGGCCGCCCCGCGGCCCTGTGCGCCCCCGACGGCCGCCCGCTCACGCGCCTCGTCTCCGGTGCCGCCCACCTCCTGGACACCGGCCTGCTCGGCAGCGGGACGTACGCCCCCGGACTGCTCGACGGCGTCCGCGCGGAACAGGTCGCGAAACTGCTGAACAGCCCTGTCCTCGACACCGGCTGGGGCCTGCGCGGCCTCGGCAGCAAGGAGGACGGCTACAACCCCTTCGGGCACCGCGGCGGAGCAGTCCGCGTCCACGAGACCGCCGTCGCCGCATCCGCGCTGGCCGCCGCGGGCCGGGAGACGGAGGCGACGTCGTTGATCAGAGGGCTGCTGGACGCCTCGGAGAGCTTCGCGTACCGCCTCCCGGAGATGTACGCGGGACACCAGCGCACCGGCGACGGCGCCCCCGTACCGCACCCCACGGCCTGCCGGCCCGCCGCGGTGGCCGCGGCCGGCGCGGTGCACGCGCTGCTCGCCCTGGTGGGCATCCGTCCGGACGTCCCGGGCGGCACGCTCTCCGTACGGCCGCTCTCCGGGACGCCGCTGGGCGCCCTGCACGTCACCGGTCTGACGGTCGCGGAGCAGCCGTTCTCCGTCCGTGTCAGCGGCCGTGGCCTGGGAATGGTGGAGGAGGCGGCAGATGGCCTGCAACTGGGGGCGTGAAGAAGCGGACCGCCTGTTTATCGTCAGGCGGACGACTATGATCGCGACATGCCTCCCTACGACCCGTCGGCCTTCCCCCCGTTCGCCGTCACCGTCGACCTGGTCGTGCTCACCGTGCGCAAACACGCGTTGTGCGCGTTGGCCGTCCGCCGCGGTGAGCCACCCTTCCAGGGACGGTGGGCCCTGCCCGGAGGATTCGTACGGGCCGACGAAGACCTGGAGACGGCGGCGACCAGGGAACTCGCCGAGGAGACCGGCCTGCAGGCACACGGCCCGGCAGGCCCCCAGCTGGCCCCCGGCGCGCATCTCGAACAGCTCGCCACGTACGGGGACCCCAAGCGCGATCCGCGGATGCGCGTCGTCAGCGTCGCCCACCTGGTGCTCGCCCCCGATCTGCCGGCACCGCGCGCCGGCGGCGACGCGCACGGCGCCCGCTGGGCACCCGTCGAGACGCTCCTGGAGCAGGAGAACGGCCTCGTCCGGGACGGCGACCAGGCCGCGCCGCTGGCCTTCGACCACGCGCGCATCCTCGGGGACGGCGTCGAACGGGCCCGCTCCAAGATCGAGTACTCCTCGCTCGCCACCGCGTTCTGCCCGCAGGAGTTCACGGTCGGAGAGCTGCGCAGGGTGTACGAGGCGGTCTGGGGCGTGGCCCTGGACCCCCGCAACTTCCACCGCAAGGTGACCGGCACGCCGGGCTTCCTCGTCCCGACCGGGGGGACGACGACCCGTCAGGGCGGCCGCCCGGCCCAGCTCTTCAGCGCAGGCGGCGCCACCTTGCTGAACCCCCCGATGCTCCGACCGGAGGTGTGAGACCGGGGTCCGGTACTTGATGCCTGCTGGTCGTGGGCGTGTTGTACCTGCTGTGTTTGCTGTATCTGCTGTTCATGGGCGAGGGGGTGGTGGGGGAGGGGCGGGGGGGGGGGGAGGCCCCCCGAAGGCCAGCGGGACACGAGCGCGGCAATGCGCCTGACATTGCGGGCAAATTGGACATTAAGGGTTACCGTGGCGGGGTGAGTCCTTCAGTCCCCGCAGCGCTCGCAACGTCCGCCCCCGCTTCCCCCGCCCGCCCCTCCAGCCGCCCCCTCGGCCCTCCCGCCGCCCGCCCCGCGGCCCCCGCCGCGATGACGGCGCTGTCGGCGAGTACGGCAATGACAGCGGTCACGGCAATGTCGGCGGTCACGACGATGTCGGCGATGACGGCGACCGCAGAGCGCGCCCCCGGCACCGGGCGGCCGCGTACGGGGAAGCCGCGTACCGGGCGAGGCGCGCGATGATCCAGGCCGTTGGACTGACCAGCGAGGCCCGTCGCGGCCTGCCGCCCGCCGTGGACGACCTGACCTTCGAGGCGCCGGCCGGACAGGTCACGGTCCTCCTCGGGGCCAGGGGCGCGGGCAAGACGACGGCTCTGCGCCTGATGCTGCGGATGGAGCGCGGACGGGGCATCACGCTCTTCCGCGGCCGCCCCCTGCACCGCCTGCCGAACCCGGCGCGGGAACTGGGCGTGCTGCTCGGCGACGTACCCGGCCATCCCGCCCGCACCGCCCGGTCGCACCTGCGGATGCTCACCGCGGCGGCCGGCGTCCCGGCGGACCGTGCCGAGGACGTCCTGGAGGTCGTCGGTCTCAGCGGCCTGGCGGAGGAGCGGCTGGGCGAGTTCTCGCGCGGCATGGACCGCCGCCTCGGCATGGCGGCCGCCCTGCTCGGCGACCCGCACACGCTGCTCCTCGACGAACCCGACGAAGGGGTGTCGCCCCGCGAGGCGGCGTGGCTGTACGGGCTGCTGCGAGGGTTCGCCGCGCAGGGCGGCAGCGTGCTCGTCACGGCTTCGGACGCCAAGGCCGCCGCCCGGCTGGGCGACCGGATCGTCACGGTCGAGGACGGCCGGCTGCTCGCCGACCAGGAGGCCGCCGACTTCACGCACACCCGGTTGCGGCCGCGCGTCAGCGTCCGGTCCCCGCACGCGGACCGGCTGGCGGCGATCCTGGTCGACGAGTGGCAGCGTGCCGACCCGGCCGTGGACCCGCGCGCCGAGCAGGCGCTGGAGGTCGTACGCGAGAGCGGCAACCGCATCGCTGTCTACGGGAGCAACTGTGCGCTGGTGGGGGACACGGCGTACCGGCACGGCATTCTCGTACACCAGCTCGCGGACGAGATCGGCGACGCCAGGCCGATCATCCCGCTGAACCGGGCCGATGGCCGGCTGGCGGCCAGGCCGGCGACCGGCCACGGCGCGATGGTGGCCGCGGAGGCCGCCAAGGACGAGGCGGAGTACGAGAAGAGCGACGCGAGGTACGCCGGGGCACCGCACGAGAGGTCGGCGGACGAGCCGTACGCGGATGCGTACGAGAACGGGCGATGCCCCGACGGTGCCGAGAGCGCAGAGCCGTACGCAGAAGCGCCCGCAGAGACGTACGCGGAAACGCACGCCACCCCGGCCGCACCTGACGAAGCCGCCGAGGTGAACGTGAGCCCCGGTGAGCCGGTGCGGAAGGACGCGGGAGGCCACTGCGCCCTCATCTCAGGGCCCGCTGTCTCGGGACCCGGCGGTACGGGAAAAGCGGAGCGGACCGGAGGCCTGCAGGGGGCCGGGAGGCGTGTGACCACTTCCGGCCGCGCCCTCTCGGTGGCGGACCGCGCCGACGCCAACGGCATTGCCAACCGCGACGGCAACGCCAACGCCAACGCCAACGCCAACGGCAGTACCAACGCCAACAACGGCGCCAACGGCAGCGAACTCACCACGACCCTCGAACTCCCCGTCATCCCCGCCGACGGCGAACAATCCCCTCGGCCCGAAGAATCAACGGACACCCCCAACGCCCCGTCCCACGGCCACGGCCACAGCCACAGCCACGGCCACAGCCCCGGTCCCGGCTCCGCCCCCGGCATCGCCGCTCCCCGTGCGCCGCGCCAGGCCTCCACCCCGCGCGGCAGGGTTCAGCCCTCGCGGCTGGTGCTGCCGCGGCTGCCCGCTCCGGGGCCCGCGTGGCCGGTCCGGTACGAGATCCGGCGGGCGGTCAGTGACCGTACGGCGATGGGCGTCGGGCTGCTCGTACTGATCGTGTCGCTCGTCCTGGCATGGGTGCTGGCGCGCGGCGGTGACGTGTCGGCGGCACGCGCGCTGGCGGGGTGGCCGGACCGGTTGCCGTTCCCGCCCGCCGCGGTGGGGGCCGGTCTGATCGGCGCGCTCGCCTTCGGTCAGGAGTTCCGGTACCCGGCGCTCGCTCCCGAACAGGGTTCGGTACCCCGAAAGTTGCGGCTGCTGGGCGCCAAGCTGCTGATCAGTGCGGCGAGCGCGCTCGTACTGGCGGTCGCCTCGGCCTTCCTCAGCAGCGTGACCGTGGGCTATGTCTTCGGTGTGCAGGCGTTGCCGACGGTTGCCGACTGGCCGCTGCTGTCGCTCGGTTGGGCCTCGCTGCTGGTGGGGTCCGCGTGGGCCGGTCTTCTCGCGGCGGGGATCTTCCGGTCGACCGCCATGGGGCTGGCGGCGGTCCTGGCGGTGCCCGTCGCCGTGGTCCCGCTCGTGCAGGGGCTGCTGAGCGATGCGACGGCGCGCTCGGCGATCGGTTTCCCGGCGCGGGTGCAGGCCACGGCGGCGGTCCGGTGGCCGTCCCGGGTCGGTGACCTGACCGATGCCGCCTGGCGGCTGGCGGCGCAGCCGGTGGTCGGCGCGATGGGGCTGTCGCTCGCCGTCCTGCTGTGCGCATATGCCGTCACGGCCTTGCGCCGGAGGGCACGCTGAGGATGCGCGGGACGCGGAACCGCGGTAAGGGGCGGAGAAGTGACGGACGAACCCGTCGAGTGAATCTGACGGGTGAAAATGACAGAAGAACGTGAGATGCGGAGGGCCGGGGAAGGGATCAGGGGAAGCGGGAAGGTGGCCGAGGAGGCCGGGGGCAAGGGTGTGGATGACGTGAAAGGCGAGGTGAGCGGCGGGTTGAGCGCATCGCGTGAACTGTCCTCAGCTCCGCCTATTGCGTCTGGTTCCTTCCGATAAAGCGTCAATTGTAGGGTGATGAGCGATCACCCTTTCGTGTGCTTTTCACCAAAGCCCTCAAGGCGGTCCGGCACGTCGCCGACAAAGGATGCGTGAGTACCCTTGCGCACACCATGATGACCGCGACTCGCCCCGCCGACTCCGGCCTCACCGGCCCGGGCGAGCTCGACCGCTACCCCTACGCCGACGCCGTCGGTGGCGAGCGCACCGACCGCGTGGCTCCCGTATGGGACGGCCAAGAAAGCGAGATGGCCCGGGTCGGCCGCCGCACCGCCGGCAGCCGCGGCCGTGGCCTGCACGGCCAACTGGTCCAGCAGCTCGGCCAGATGATCGTCTCCGGCGATCTCGGCGCCGACCGTCCGCTCGTCCCGGAAGAGATCGGCCAGCGCTTCGAGGTCTCCCGGACCGTCGTCCGTGAATCACTGCGTGTCCTGGAGGCCAAGGGCCTGGTCAGCGCGCGCCCGAACGTCGGCACCCGAGTCCGTCCGGTCAGCGACTGGAACCTCCTCGACCCCGACATCATCGAGTGGCGGGCGTACGGACCGCAGCGCGACGACCAGCGCCGGGAGCTGTGCGAGCTGCGCTGGACCATCGAGCCGCTCGCCGCCCGCCTCGCCGCGGGCCACGGCCGTGAGGACGTGCAGCAGCGCCTCGCCGACATGGTCGAGATCATGGGCCACTCCGCCGCCCAGGGCGACTCCCTGACGTTCGCCCGTGCGGACGCGGAGTTCCACTCGCTGCTCCTCCAGCTCACCGGCAACCGCATGCTGGAGCACCTCTCCGGCATCGTCTCCGCCGCCCTCCAGGTCTCCGGCGGCTCGGCCCTCGGCTGCGAGCACCCCGTCGAGACCTCCGTCGGCCAGCACATGAAGATCGTCGACGCGATCGGCGCGGGCGACGCGGCCGGTGCGGAGGTTGCGATGCGTCAGCTGCTCGCGACCGACGGCGAGACCGGGGTGCCCGGAGCGGGTGCGGTGGACCACGTGGTTCCCGCCCCTCGCGAGCACTGAACGGCGCCCTGACCCGGTCGCACCTGATCGGACCCGGCCGCACTCGGTCGGCCCCGGTCGGCTCTGAGCGGTGTCCGCGCCCGGCCGTACCGAACGGCGGTGCTGCCCCCACGGGCGCGCGGCCGACCGGCGACCCGGGGTCCCTGCCCAGCAGAAACCGTACGCCGCGCCGCCCTCGCCCGGTCGCTCCGGCCGGTCGCCCCGACGGGGCACGCCGGCCGTACGTCTCGACCGGTCACGCCGGCCGTTCGCCCTCGGCCGAGGCGCCCCGCCGAGCCCCGCTCCCGCGGCGAGGGCCGCGAGGCGCATGGAGCCGGCGCGACGCCGCAGCGACCGGGCAGTGCCGCAGTGACCGGGCAGCGCCGCAGCGCCGCCGCCACGCCGAAGTGCCGTGAGTGACCACGTACACCGCAATGCAGCACGAGCGCGCAGGCGAGCACCGCAACCAGGCTGTGCTTGCTGTGCCGCCCGTACGAGTCAGCTGCCCGTACGAGCCCGTGGGGCCGGTCGCCGAGCCGTACGTCTCCGTGCGGCACGGCCGCCTGCCCGGCCGTGCCGCACGCGCGGACGGCGGCGCGGCGAAACGTGCCGGCGCCGGCCGCACGCGCGGCGTTCCTCTCGCTCCTCCCGGGGCCCGGGGGTCCGCCGAAGCGCCGCCTCTCGCCCTCATCCCTCCAGTACGCCCACACATCGATAAAAATGTGACGTTATGGGGTGTGACTCGGGCCACGCGGATTGGGCGTAACGCTCTGCGGGAGAGCGCGATGACTTAAGAGGTGATAGCCGAGGAGGGAATACGGCGACCGTTCGCGGCGCTGTTCAACTCCCTGGTTGCCCTTGCGCCGTCGGCCCACCCCCGCCGACGGTCGTCGGCTCCGATCCACAGTGGACGGGGTCGGAAGCCGTTTCCATCGTTCCGAGAGGTTGTTCGTGTCGGCCAGCACATCCCGTACGCTCCCGCCGGAGATCGCCGAGTCCGAGTCTGTGATGGCGCTCATCGAGCGGGGAAAGGCTGATGGGCAGATCGCCGGCGATGACGTGCGTCGGGCCTTCGAGGCTGACCAGATTCCGCCAACCCAGTGGAAGAACGTTCTGCGCAGCCTCAACCAGATCCTCGACGAGGAGGGTGTGACGCTGATGGTCAGTGCCGCAGAGGCGCCCAAGCGCACCCGCAAGAGCGTCGCAGCGAAGAGTCCGGCAAAGCGCACCGCCACCAAGACCGTCGCGGCCAAGACGGCCGCGGTGAAGAAGACCAGCGCGGCCGCGCCGGCCATGCCGCTGGCTTCGGCCGCGGCGGCGGACGGCCCCGGCGCCGAGGCGGACCCCGCCCCGGCGAAGAAGGCGGCGGCCAAGAAGGTCACCGCGAAGAAGGCCACGGCCAAGAAGACGGCCGCGAAGAAGACGACGGCGAAGAAGGCCGCCAAGAAGGACGCGGTCGACGAGATCCTCGAAGAGGACGGCGTCGAGGAGACCCCGGCGGCACCGGGCAAGGGCGACGCGCCCGAGACCCCCGAGGGCGCCGAGGCCGCGGGCTTCGTGCTGTCGGACGACGACGAGGACGACGCCCCCGCGCAGCAGGTCGCCGCCGCCGGCGCCACCGCCGACCCGGTCAAGGACTACCTCAAGCAGATCGGTAAGGTCCCGCTGCTCAACGCCGAGCAGGAGGTGGAGCTCGCCAAGCGCATCGAGGCCGGTCTGTTCGCCGAGGACAAGCTGGCGAACTCCGACAAGCTGGCGCCGAAGCTGAAGCGCGAGCTGGAGATCATCGCCGAGGACGGCCGCCGCGCCAAGAACCACCTGCTGGAGGCCAACCTCCGCCTCGTGGTCTCGCTGGCCAAGCGCTACACCGGCCGCGGCATGCTGTTCCTGGACCTGATCCAGGAGGGCAACCTCGGTCTGATCCGTGCGGTCGAGAAGTTCGACTACACCAAGGGTTACAAGTTCTCCACGTACGCGACGTGGTGGATCCGCCAGGCGATCACCCGCGCCATGGCCGACCAGGCGCGTACGATCCGTATCCCTGTCCACATGGTCGAGGTCATCAACAAGCTCGCCCGTGTGCAGCGCCAGATGCTCCAGGACCTGGGCCGCGAGCCCACCCCGGAGGAGCTGGCCAAGGAACTCGACATGACCCCCGAGAAGGTCATCGAGGTCCAGAAGTACGGCCGCGAGCCCATTTCGCTGCACACGCCGCTGGGCGAGGACGGCGACAGCGAGTTCGGTGACCTCATCGAGGACTCCGAGGCCGTGGTGCCGGCCGACGCGGTCAGCTTCACTCTTCTGCAGGAACAGCTCCACTCGGTCCTTGACACGCTCTCGGAGCGTGAGGCGGGCGTCGTTTCGATGCGCTTCGGCCTCACCGACGGCCAGCCCAAGACGCTGGACGAGATCGGCAAGGTCTACGGCGTCACGCGTGAGCGTATCCGTCAGATCGAATCCAAGACGATGTCCAAGCTGCGGCACCCCTCGCGTTCGCAGGTGCTCCGCGACTACCTCGACTGACGTCGCAGGTCACAGGGCATAGGGGCCCGGCCGCTCCCGATGGGGGGTGGCCGGGCCCTCGGCGTGTCCGGGGTGCGGCGCGCGACACGCTGACTCACTCTGGGTGTACGAAAGCTCCCCCAGAGTCAGGAGTCGGTATGGGCATCCGCATCCGCGCTGTCACCACGGTCCTCGCCGCCATCGCGCCGGCCGTCGCCGTACTCGGAGTTCCGGGACCAGCTGCCGCGGACAGTGTCATCGTGGGCGGACGGCAGGTGCAGGCTTCGTCGAGCCCGTGGGTCGTGGCGCTGGCGAGCCGTGAGCGCTTCGGGGACGAGCGTTCCGGGCAGTTCTGTGGCGGTGTGCTCGTGGGCCCCTCGACGGTGCTCACCGCGGCGCACTGCATGGGCAAGGACGTGCTGGGTGCGTCGCCGGACGCCGTGCCGGACCTGCGAGTGATCGTCGGACGTACTGACCTGCGGGGCCGGGCGGGCAGGGAGATGGCGACCCGCAGCGTCTGGATCAATCCTTCGTACGACGCGACGACGAACGCCGGGGACTTCGCCGTGGTGAGGCTGCGCGGGACCGCTCCGGGGCGCGCGCTGCCGATGGCGGGCGCGTACGACCGCGCGTACCGGCCGGGGACGCCGGCGGCGGTCTACGGCTGGGGTGACACGACCGGCAACGGTACGTATTCCTCGGTGCTGCGCGCGGCGCGGGTGCAGGTCATGCAGGATGCGTCCTGTCGCCGGGCGTACCCGAAGAGTGTGGACGGTACCTACGACCCGGCCTCGATGCTGTGCGCGGGCACGCAGCAGGGCGGGCACGACGCGTGCCAGGGGGACAGCGGTGGTCCGCTCGTGGCGAACGGGCGGCTGGTGGGGCTGGTGTCCTGGGGGACCGGCTGTGGTGAGGCGGGCAAGCCCGGTGTCTACACGCGGGTTTCCGCGGCCAGGCAGGCGGTGCTGGGCCAGGGCGCCTGAGGGGTGCTGAGGGCGGCTTCGTGGGCCGCCGGTGGAGGTGGGGGTGAAAGGGCGGCTGGAGAGCCGCGTGAGGGCCCGGGGCGCCCCTCGACGGGGGAGAGCCCCGGGCCGTGCGGTGCGCGCTCCCTGAAGGAGTCGTGAACGCCGCAGGCCGGGAGTCGGACGGGCGAGTACGAGAGCGGGCGGTCTCCCCGGTGATCCGGGGGAACCGCCCGCGCACGGCTCTTGGCCGCTACTCGCTCGTCGTCGGTGCGATGTGTCAGCGTTCCTCTTCGGACGCGGACGCCGAAGTGGCGGTCAGCCGCTCCGTCTCGTCCTGTATCTCCGCGGCGATCTTCTTGAGTTCCGGCTCGAACTTGCGACCGTGGTGGGCGCAGAAGAGCAGTTCGCCGCCGGACATCAGGACGACGCGCAGGTAAGCCTGTGCGCCGCAGCGGTCGCAGCGGTCAGCGGCCGTCAGCGGGCTCGCGGGGGTCAGAACAGTAGTCACGTCGCCTCTTCTCTAGCTCGACGAGCTGTCGTACCAGGGTCAACATCCAACCAGGCCGAAAACGTTCCCGCTCGTGGCTTTTCCTCGAAAGTTTTTTTCCGAGGCGGCCGGGTGCTGCCGGGTGGCGGCGAATGAGCCGTATTGCGGTGGTCTGATTCGAGGTGTCGGGTCGGGCCTTGTCCTCACCGGCTGGGTTGCCGGTCGTTGATGAGGACGTGCCCGGAGCCTAAATGGTTCATGCCTCGAAGGGAACGTGATGTTCACGTCACCCACACGTGGAATAGAACGTACGAGCGAAAATCTACTAGCATGGGCCCGCTTACGGGTGGCGTCACAACGGCTCTACCAAGGCCTCGGTACCCTCTGACCGGCGACACCGCCACACCAGGGTCCGCGGAATGCGGACCACCAGAAATTCAGCGAGGAGCGAACCGCGTGACCGCCGAGATGTCCGTGCCGTCCACCGCCGTGCTGACCGGGGCAGACCGGGACGGATCCAACTACACCGCGCGGCATCTGCTCGTCCTGGAGGGCCTGGAGGCCGTCCGCAAGCGCCCCGGCATGTACATCGGATCCACCGACAGCCGTGGTCTGATGCACTGCCTGTGGGAAATCATCGACAACTCCGTCGATGAGGCGCTGGGCGGCTACTGCGACCGCATCGAGGTGATCCTGCACGACGACGGCTCCGTGGAGGTGAAGGACAACGGCCGTGGCATCCCCGTCGATGTCGAGCCCAAAACCGGCCTCAGCGGCGTCGAGGTCGTCATGACCAAGCTGCACGCCGGCGGCAAGTTCGGCGGTGGCTCGTACGCGGCCTCCGGCGGCCTGCACGGCGTCGGCGCCTCCGTGGTCAACGCTCTCTCAGCCCGCCTGGACGTCGAGGTCGACCGCAGTTCCAAGACGCACTCCATCAGCTTCCGCCGCGGCGTTCCCGGCATCTTCACCGAGTCGGGCCCCGAGGCCCCCTTCGACCCCACCGGTGGGCTCGTCAAGGGCAAGCGCATCCCGAAGACCCGTACCGGCACCCGGGTGCGCTACTGGGCCGACCGCCAGATCTTCCTCAAGGACGCCAAGCTCTCCCTGGAGACGCTGCACGCCCGCGCCCGCCAGACCGCGTTCCTCGTGCCCGGCCTCACCCTCGTCGTACGGGACGAGCGCGGCATCGAGGGCGAGGGGACGAGCGAGGAGACCTTCCACTACGACGGCGGCATCAGCGAATTCTGCGAGTACCTCGCCCAGGACAAGGCCGTCTGCGACGTGCTGCGCCTCTCGGGGCAGGGCACCTTCAAGGAGACGGTGCCGGTCCTGGACGACCGCGGGCACATGACGCCCACCGAGGTGACGCGCGAGCTCGGCGTGGACATCGCGCTGCGCTGGGGCACCGGGTACGACACGACCGTCAAGTCGTTCGTGAACATCATCGCCACCCCCAAGGGCGGCACCCACGTCACCGGCTTCGAACGCTCCGTGACCAAGACGGTCAATGAAGTGCTGCGCTCGGCCAAGCTGCTGCGCGTCGCCGAGGACGACGTCGTCAAGGACGACGCCCTCGAAGGGCTCACGGCCGTCGTCACCGTACGGCTGGCCGAGCCGCAGTTCGAAGGCCAGACCAAGGAGGTCCTCGGTACGTCGGCGGCCAACCGCATCGTCGCCAACGTGGTGGCCAAGGAGCTGAAGGCGTTCCTGACCTCCACCAAGCGCGACGCGAAGGCCCAGGCCCGCGCGGTCCTGGAGAAGGCCGTCGCGGCCGCCCGCACCCGGATCGCGGCCCGGCAGCACAAGGAGGCGCAGCGCAGGAAGACCGCGCTGGAGTCCTCCTCGCTGCCCGCCAAGCTGGCCGACTGCCGCAGCGACGACGTGGACCGCAGCGAGCTGTTCATCGTGGAGGGCGACTCGGCGCTCGGTACGGCCAAGCTCGCCCGCAACTCCGAATTCCAGGCGCTGCTGCCGATCCGCGGCAAGATCCTGAACGTCCAGAAGTCCTCGGTCTCGGACATGCTGAAGAACGCCGAATGCGGCGCGATCATCCAGGTGATAGGAGCCGGCTCGGGCCGCACCTTCGACATCGACGCGGCCCGCTACGGCAAGGTCATCTTCCTCGCCGACGCCGATGTCGACGGCGCGCACATCCGTACGCTGCTGCTCACGCTCTTCCAGCGCTACATGCGCCCGATGATCGAGCAGGGCAGGGTCTTCTCCGCCGTGCCGCCGCTGCACCGCGTGGAGCTGATCAACCCGAAGAAGGGCCAGGACAAGTACATCTACACGTACTCGGACAACGAACTGCGGCAGACGCTCCTGGAACTCCAGCGCAAGAACGTCCGTTTCAAGGACAGCATCCAGCGCTACAAGGGTCTGGGTGAGATGGACGCCGACCAGCTCGCCGAGACCACGATGGACCCCCGCCACCGCACCCTGCGCCGGATCAACATCAGCGACCTGGAGTCCGCCGAGAAGGCCTTCGACCTGCTCATGGGCAACGAGGTTGCGCCGCGCAAGGAGTTCATCACCAACTCCGCCGCGTCCCTGGACCTCTCGCGCATCGACACCTGAGCACCACCGCGCCGGAAGGGCCGTCCACCCACGGGTGGACGGCCCTCCGCGCATCTCCACCCGGGTCCCACCCGCGGGCCGATCCGCACGCCGTCGCGCGTTCCTAGCGTGGAAAGCGCCGACATCGTCCCGCACCCGGAGGCTCGAAACATGGGCGGCGTGCCCACCATCCTCGTCATCGCGGCGGTCGCCGCCCTCGTCATCGTCCGGCAGTTCAGCGCCCGGAAGGTCGCCGCCGACCGCAGGAGCTGGTGGGTGCTGCCCGCCGTCCTGGGCTACGTCGCGATCAGCCGCTCCGGCGGCGCCCTGCTGGACCCCACCCACCCCGTCGGCTCCGGGCTGCTCCTCGGCGCCGGCATCGCCGCCGGGCTCGCCACGGGCGCCGGGATCGCCTGGACCACGCGCGTGTGGACCGACCGGGACGGCGTCGTGTGGTCCAAGGGGCGCGGCGTGACGGCCGCGGTCTGGGGCGCGGGCGTCGCCGTACGCCTCGGCCTCACCGGCCTCGGCGCGCTCCTCGGCGTCCACCTGAACGGCCGGGCCACCCTTCTCACCGTCGCCGCACTGCTGCTCGCCCAGTCGGGCGCCCTGGCCTGGCGGGCCGGGTCGCTCGCCCCGTCGTACGGTGTTGCTGCCCCCAGGTGAGCCACGAAGAACAGGAGCGTGCGTCCGTGCCGCTGTCCGTGCCGCTGCGCTCCTGGACGCGCTGGCCGCTGCGCGAAGCGCTCTCCCACGAGGGCATCGGCGTCATGCGCAGGCGCCTCGCCCGGCTCGTCCGCGGCATCGTGCTGGGCGCGCTGCTGTGGACCACGGCGGCCGACCCGGACGTACGCGGCTGGGTCGTACCCGTCGGCGCGGCCGGTGTCCTCGCCGCCGGCGTCGCCTTCTGGGCCCTCTTCCGGACCTCCCTACGCCACCTGCTGTGGCCCTCCGTGGCCCTGCTGCTCCTCCTGGAGGCCGGCGCCTTCGGCTTCCACGAGGCGGGGCTGACGGTGCCCTCCGTCGTGCTGTGGTGCGCCTGCGCCGTCACCGCGCTCGAACGCCTGCCGCTGGCCGCAGCGATCCCCTGCACTGCCGCGGCGCTCGGCGGGTACGCCCTGCTCACCGACGACGGCCTCTGGGGCACGGCGCTCACCACCGCCGGGCTGGCACTCGTCGGCTACACCCTGCGGCTGGACGCCGAGGCGCGCGGCAATGCCCACCGCCTCCTGGCCCAGGAGCGCGCCGCCCGCGCGGCCGAGGCCGAGGCACGGGCCGCCGAGGCCGAATCGGCGGCGCTGGGTGAACGCGGCCGGATCGCCCGCGAGATCCACGACGTGCTCGCCCACAGCCTCAGCGCACAGCTCGTGCACCTGGAAGCCGCCCGTCTGCTCATCCAACGCAGCCCTGACCTGGAGGGTTCCCGCACCGAGGTACTCGAACGGGTGACGATGGCCCGCAGGATGGCCCGCGAGGGCCTGGACGGCACCCGCCAGGCGCTGTCCGCACTGCGGGGCGACATGGCGCACGTCGAGACCTTCCTGGGCGAGCTGGCCGCCTCCGAGGGCGCCCGGCTGGACATCGTGGGGGAGAGCCGCACGCTGCCCCCGGAGGCCGGCCTCGCGGTCCGCAGAGTCGCGCAGGAAGCGCTCACCAACGTCCGCAAGCACGCCCCCGGAGCGCGCGTGGAGCTGCGCCTGGAGTACGCGGCGGACGAGGTGGGGCTGCGCGTGCGCGACTCCGGGGGCGGAGGCGCTCCGGGCGAGCTCGCGGACAGCGGCTCCGGATACGGTCTGCGGGGGATGCGGGAGCGCGCCGAACTGCTCGGCGGGACGCTGGAGTCGGGCCCCGAGGAGGAGGGTTTCGTGGTGTGGCTGCGAGTGCCGGCGTGAGCGCGCGCGTGGTGGTCGCCGACGACCAGACCGTGGTGCGCGAGGGCATCGTGATGCTGCTGGGGCTGCTGCCCGGCATCGAGGTCGTCGGCTCGGCCTCCGACGGGGACGAAGCGGTCCGCCTGACCGCCGAACTCTCCCCGGACGTCGTGCTGATGGACCTCCGGATGCCGCGCTGCGACGGTGTCGAGGCGACGCGTCGCATCAGGGAGCGGCACCCCGCCACTCAGGTCGTCGTCCTGACGACGTACGCCGACGACGAGTCCCTCTTCCCGGCTCTCCGGGCAGGCGCGCGCGGTTATCTCACGAAGGACGCCGACGGCGACGAGATCGTACGGGCCGTCGAGGACGTGATGTCGGGGCAGGCCGGGCTCTCCCCGCAGATCCAGCGTCGGCTGCTGGAACGGTTCGCCGAGGCGCCGCCCGTACCGGGGGCCCACGCGCCGACGGCCGCCACGGAGCCGCCCGACGGCCTCACCGCCCGCGAGACCGAAGTGCTCGCGCTGGTCGCCGAGGGGCTCTCCAACCCCGAGATCTCCCGCCGGCTGCACGTCTCCACCGCCACGGTGAAGACCCACATCAACAACCTCTTCGCCAAGGCCGGCCTGCGGGACCGGGCGCAGGCGATCCACTACGCCTACCGGCACGGCATCGCGCGGCCCCCGGGGTGACCCGCAAGCGTGCCGCCGTCCCTGTTGGCGCTCAACACGGCTGTAAAACATCCCAGTTGGTCCGTCACCTGATGGGGTGAAGGATTCGCGATGGATGTCCGGGGACCACCGAATCTGTCCATCCTTGGGCGCACGGCCAGACAGGCCGCGGATCAAGGAGATGCCCGGTGGAGAAGCACGACGGCCGCCCGGCCGGAGCCGTCCGGCTCGACGACCCCTGGTACGACACCCTCGCCCGGGGACAGGCGGGACAGGGGGCGGCCGAACGGGAGGACGCGGGGGAGGAGCCGGCACAGCAGCCGGACGGGCGCACGTACACGGACGGCGACGTGCTCACGCACACGGACGGCGACGCGCGCACGTACACGGACGGCACGGAGCCGGGCGGCGAAGCACGGGGCGACGCCGTAGCCGCCGACGACGCCCCGACCGGGACGACGCCCTCCGCCCCCGCCTGGCCCGGCCTTCCGGCACAGCGTGCGGGCGCCCCCGAGAGGCCCGGCGACCCCACCCACGCCGACGTCTACCTCACCGTGCAGCGCAGCGCCGCCTTCCAGGAGGTGCGCCGCCGCTACCGCAGCTTCGTCGTGCCCGCCACCGCCCTCTTCCTCACCTGGTACCTCGCGTACGTCATCGCCGCCGTCACCGTCCCCGGCGTGATGGCCCGCCAGGTGCTCGGCCCGCTCAACGTCGCCATGCTCGCCGGACTCGGACAGTTCGTCACCACCTTCCTGCTCACCTGGGCGTACGCCCGGCACGCCCGGCTGCGCCGGGACCGTGCCGCGCTCGACCTGCGCTGGGAGACCCAGGAGATGACAGGAGGCAACGTCCGGTGACCAGCCGTCCACCCGCCCTCGCCGCCACCGCGGCGACCGACGACCACCAGATCCTGGCCCTGGTCCTCTTCAGCGCCTTCATCGCCGTGACCCTCGCGGTCACCGCCTGGGCAGGGCGCCGCAGGCACGGTTCCGCAGAGGAGTTCTACGCCGGCGGCAGACTCTTCTCACCCATGGAGAACGGTTTCGCCATCGCCGGTGACTACATGTCGGCCGCCTCGTTCCTCGGCATCTCCGGCCTCATCGCCCTCTTCGGGTACGACGGCCTGCTCTACTCCGTCGGCTTCCTCGTCGCCTGGCTCCTGGTCCTCTTCCTGGTCGCCGAACTGGTCCGCAACTGCGGCCGCTACACCCTCGCCGACGTCGTCGCCTCCCGTATGCGCCGCCGCCCCGTCCGGATCGCCGCGGGCGCCTCCTCCATCACCGTCTCCGTGCTCTACCTCGTCGCCCAGATGGTCGGCGCCGGCAGCCTGGTCGCCCTCCTGCTCGGCGGCACGGGCCACACCGCACGCACATGGACGGTCATCGGCGTCGGCGCCCTCATGGTCTTCTACGTGATCTGCGGCGGCATGCGGGCCACCACCTGGATCCAGATCATCAAGGCCGTGCTCCTCATGGGCGGCGCCATCACCCTGACCCTCCTCGTGCTGCTGCGCTTCCACGGGGACCTCGGCACGCTGCTCACGACAGCGGCACAACGCAGCGGCCACGGCGCGGACTTCCTCGCACCCGGACTCAAGTACGGCGGCACCTGGACAGCCCGGCTGGACTTCCTGAGCCTCGGGCTCGCGCTCGTCCTCGGGACCGCCGGCCTGCCGCACATCCTGTCCCGCTTCTACACGGTGCCCACCGCCCGCGCCGCCCGCCGCTCCGTGGTCTGGTCGATCGCCCTGATCGGCAGCTTCTACCTGATGACGATCGCGCTCGGCTTCGGCGCCGCCGCCGTCCTCGGGACCGACGCCGTACGGGCCGCCAACCCGGCCGGCAACACCGCCGTACCGCTCCTCGCCCTCGACCTCGGCGGCGGACCGGATTCCACCGGCGGAACGATCCTCTTCGCCGTGGTCGCGGCCGTCGCCTTCGCCACGATCCTCGCCGTCGTCGCCGGCATCACCCTGGCCTCCTCGGCCTCCGTCGCACACGACCTGTACGGCGCTCTGCGGCGCCGCGGCCGCACCGGACGACGCCCGGCCTCCCCGCCGCCGGACACGGCACCCAGCGAGCCGGCCACGGGCTTCCGCGAGGTCGCCGTCGCCCGGATCGCCGCGGCCCTCGTCGGCGCGGTGGCCATCGCCCTCGCCCTCCTGGCCCAGAACCTGAACGTCGCCTTCCTCGTGGGCCTCGCCTTCGCGGTCGCCGCCTCCGCGAACCTCCCCGTACTGCTCTACGCCCTCTTCTGGCGCCGCTTCACCACCAGGGGCGCCGTCTGGTCCGTCTACGGAGGGCTGCTCCCCGCGCTCACCCTCGTAGTGCTCTCCCCGGTCGTCTCCGGAAGCCCCGCGGCAATCTTCCCCGGCCTGGACTTCCAGCTCTTCCCCCTGGAGAACCCCGGCCTCGTCTCCATCCCGCTCGGCTTCCTCTTCGGCTGGCTCGGCACGGTCACCTCGTCCGCGGCCCCCGACGCCGCCGCCCGCCACGCCGAGACGGAAGTACGGGCACTGACCGGCGCGGGAGCCGCGTAAGCCCGCACCAACCGCCCGAGGAGTCTCGTGAGCCCGCAGAACCGCCCCGAGGAGTCTCGTGAGCTCGCTCAGACCCAGTCGTACCGGTGCTCCGGCCGGCCCGTCTCGCCGTACCGGAGCGTCAGCCTGACCCGCCCGGCGCGCTCCAGCAGCTTCAGGTAGCGCTGGGCGGTCTGCCGGCTCAGCCCCGCCTGCCGCGCCACCTCCTGTGCCGAGAGCGCGCCGTCGGCGGAGCGCAAAACGGACCGCACCCGGTCGGCCGTGGCCGTGGAATGCCCTTTCGGCAGCTCGGCGGAGCCCGCGTTGGCGGCACCCAGCGCCCCGAAGATCCGGTCCACCTCGGACTGCTCCGCCTGCCCGCCGTCCTCGAAGGTCCGCCGCAGCGCGGCATACCCCTCCAGCTTCGACCGCAGCCCGGCGAAGGTGAACGGCTTGACGAGGTACTGAAGCGCGCCGTGCCGCATGGCGGCCCGCACGGTGGCGACGTCACGCGCCGCCGTCACCATGATCACGTCCGTGTGCAGGCCGTGCTGCCGCAACCGGGCCACCAGCTGCAACCCCGTCTCGTCCGGGAGGTAGTGGTCCAGCAGCACGAGATCGACCGGTGTGCTCTCCAGGACGGCCAGCGCCTCAGCGGCCGTGTGCGCCTGCGCCACGACCCGGAAACCGGCGATCTTCGCCACGTACGCTGCGTTGATCCCCGCCACCCGGACATCGTCGTCGACGACGAGTACGTCGATCACCGTGCGCCTCCCGTGGGACCCGCCAACGATTCCCCGTCCACCACCGAACCGTGCGTCTCGGACAGGGCGTCCGCGAGCGCATCGGGGAGCGTCACCGTGAACCGCGCGCCGCCACCCGGACGCTCGTCCACCTCGGCGCCGCCCCCGTAGCGCTCGGCCAGCCGCCGCACGAGGACCAGCCCGATCCCGCGCTTCCCGTGCGCCGGCGGCTCCTTCGTGGTCCACCCCTCCGTGAAGATCTCCTGACGCCGCTCCCGCGGCACCCCCGGACCGTTGTCACTGACCCGCACGATCGCCGTACGGCCCTCGGTACGCACCTCGACCTCGACCTGGCCGTCCCGCTCACCCGCCGCCGCGTCCAGCGCGTTGTCGACCAGATTGCCGACGACCGTCACCAGGCCGTGCGGATCCACCACCCGGTCCGGCAACCGCGTCGACGTCGCGATGCTCAACGAGACGCCGCGCTCGGCCGCGACCGTCGCCTTGCCCACCAGCAGCGCCGCCAGCAACGGATCGTGCACCCGCTCGGTGACCTGCTCGGCCGTGGCCCGATGCACCCCGACCGCATGCGTCACGAACTCCACCGCCTCCTCGTACAGGCCCAGTTCGAGCAGCCCGAGGAGCGTGTGCAACCGGTTCGCGTGCTCGTGGTCCTGCGCCCGCAACGCGTCGATCAGCCCTCGCGTACCGTCCAGCTCCCGGCCCAGCCGCTCCAGCTCCGTACGGTCCCGCAGCGTGACCACGGCACCGCCGTCATCGGTCGGCATCCGGTTCGCCACCAGGACACGCTGCCCACTGACGGTGAGCAGATCGGCCCCCGAAGCACGCCCGGCCAGCACATCCGTCGTACGCCCCGGTGGCAGCACCGACTCCAAGGAACGCCCGGTGTCCTCGGCCCGGAGATCCAGCAGCCGCTGCGCCTCGTCGTTCATCAGCCGGATGCGCCCCTGCCCGTCCAGCGCGACGAACCCCTCGCGGATGCCGTGCAGCATCGCCTCCCGCTCGGCGAGCAGCGCCGAGATGTCGGAGAAGGCCAGGTCATGGGTGCGACGCTGAAGCCTGCGGGCAACGAGGTAAGCCGCGAGAGCACCCACCGCCAGCGCCCCGCCCGCGTACGCCAGCAGATCCGGCACCGTCGACAGCAGCCGCTGCTGCACGCTCTCGTACGCGATGCCCACGGACACGGCACCGACGATGCGGCCGCCCTCGTCCCGCAACGGCACCTTGCCGCGCGCCGAGCGCCCGAGGGTGCCCTCGTCGATCTGCATGACGTCCCGCCCGGAGAGGGCGGCGCTCGGGTCCGTGGAGACGTGCCGCCCGATCTCCTTCGGATCGGTGTGCGACCAGCGCACACCGTGCTCATCCATGATCACGACGTACTCGGCGCCCGTGGACCGGCGAATCCGCTCCGCGGCCGCCTGGACCGGGCCGCCGCGAGAGGGCCGGGAAGCCGCCAGCGCCTCGTCCAGACGCGGCTGAGCAGCGGTCGTCTGGGCGATGGCCAGAGCACGGCGCATGGCCTGATCGTCCAGCTGCGCACTGAGCGGCGCGAGGAAGAGGCCGGTCGCCAGCGCGGTCACCCCGGCGGCGATGGCCAGCTGCACCAGCAGGACCTGCGCGAACACACGGCGTGGCCAGCGCAGCCGCAGCCACGCCCGGCCGCCGCTCCGCGGCTCACCGGCCGCCCCGGGCCCGCCCGCTCTCTCCTCGGCTCTGTCGCCCATAGGAACGAACAGTAAGCGGGCTCGCGGAGGTGGGGTAATCGCGGGGCCCGGGACGAACCACCGGGTGACGGCGGGGAGCGGTGGCCGGCAATGGCCGGCGGTGGAAAAACCGGTGACACCCCACCGTCGAAAGTTATCCACAGGCCGCCCGCGCCCCGGCCAAAATCGCCTAACCTTCAGACGTGTTCACGGAGAGTAATCGATCGAGCGTGGCAAGCGTGGTGAGCGCGACGATCGCATCGATTGCCTCGATCGGTAATCGCGGCGATCACCGCCATCACGGCAATCACAAGACCACAATACGTGTCACGTCGTACGCATGACGGATCCGGCGACGGACCCGATGGCCGACCCGGTGACGGCGCCGACCACGGGCCCGGTGACGGGTTCGCTCGCGGAGCCGGTCAGCGGTTCCGCGTGGGAAGCATCGGCACTGGCAACGGGGCCGCCATCAGGATCGGCAACGGGATCGACAACGGGATCGGCAACGGGGGAGTGGGCAGTGATGCCGGAAACGAACATGTACGTCGGCGGAGCGATGGCGGCTCCACAGCTGGCCGGAGCGGCAGTGTCACCGGTCCGCTGCTCGACGAGAACCTGCCAGGAGCGGCCGTCGGCATGCGCGAGCGTGACGACCCAGGAAGGAGAATCGCCTCCCGCGGACGGCCGGACCTCGGTGCCGGTGACATCGAGGACAGCGGCACGCTCCTCGCCGATCGCCTCGCGGACCGCGAGATCCGCCGCCTGTGCCGGCCGGTCCCAGGTGGAGCGGCCCCGGCAGTGGTCGATGACGACGCGCCCGTCGCGCGCCGCTACGACGGCGTCCTTCACCAGTGGAGCCTCGGCCCGGCCGTACGCGTATCCGTACGGCAGCACGAAGAGTGTGGGGGAGAAGCGGTGGCCACCGATGTGCGTGACCTCCCACGCCTCCATGCCGTCCGCCGCCAGTTCAGCGGCGAGCGGCCGGCCGAGCACGGCGCAGCAACGGTCACGCTTGCCGTTGGTGCACACGAGCACCGGCGGCTCACCCTCGTACGCCTCCCAGATTCCGCCGTGCTCGCCGGCACTCAGCGCGGCGAAGTCCAGATCGCGGAGCGAGGCAGGATCCGCGATGCGCGTCGAGCGGATCCAGCACCGACCGGGTGAGGTGTGGGCGAGGAAAACCCGGCGCAGTGCCCCGGCCCGGCGGTCGGCGTGGCGGCCGGGACGGCGGATGAGGGCGACGCGTACGTCGGTGTCCGCAGTGGAGGCTTCCAGGGCGCGGCCGACGGCCGGATCGAGATGGCTGTCGGTGAGTGCCTGGGCGCCCCAGGGTCCGCTCTGCTCGATGAGGAGCCAGGTACGGGCGGTGGCCGCCGTACCGGCCAGAGGTTCGGCCGCCATACGGGAGGCGGTTGCGCAGGTACTCACATAGGTGACCCTAACCTGAGTACCGCGTCCCCGATGGACACCGCGGCGCAATGGCCGGAGCCCGCCGCTGCGTTTCCCCGCGCCAGGTCCTGAGCCCGCGTCGGCGACACGAAATGACGGCTTTCCGCCGTTCGGGTGAAGGGGTGGGGTTGGGGTGGAGGTGAGGTGGTCTCCGGGGCTTTAGCTGCTGTGTGACGTTCTGCCTTCGGGAGCCGGGAGCCGGGAGCCGGGAGCCGGGAGCCGGGAGCCGGGAGCCGGGAGCCGGGCCGCGCTGAGCGGTGGCGGGGGTCGTGGCGGCCGGTGCGAGTGCCGGCGAGGCGTTGGCTGGCTGCGTGGGTGAGGTGGGAGGAGCGGAAACGGGCTGCGTGGGGAGGGGGAACGGGGAGGGGGTGGAACAGGGCTTGAGCGGAGTGGCGTCGTGAAGGGGAGTGGGGCGGGTCGGGGTGGGCTGAGGTGGGTGGTGGTGGCTCGGTGGAGAGGGGTGGGGTGGGGGCGGGGGGGGGAGGGGCCCCGAGGCAGAGGGGCGAGGGGCGGCGAGGCAGAGAGGTGAGAGGCCCCCAGGCAAAGCGGTGAGGCGCAGCGCCGGGTCAGGACGCGGCGTAGAACGCAGCCCTCAGCTTCGGGGGAGCAGCGAGGTGTGGCGGTGGCGCCAATATCCTGGAGGGGCCGGCGGGCTGGTGATCGTTCGGGTCATCAGGGGCGTACGACGGTAGGCAGTACGCGGTAGTGGTTTCCGGGGTGACTGTCTCCCGGCCGGGCCGTGTCCGTCGCGCTCGACTGCCGTACTCAGTACCGACCGGACGCACTGGAGGCGCCCCCTTGACCAGCAGCACGCAGTACCCGGGTGTCTCGACGCCGGATGCCGAGGGGCACGGGACCGCCCGAGACGCGGCGGCGACGTCGGAGTCGGCTTCAGAGGACGATGCGGGGGCCGTCCCGGCCTCGGGTCCAGGTGGTGACCCGGCTTCCGGGCAGAGTCCGGTGCCGGTCGCCGAGGGGCCTGTGGCGCCGCAGATTCCGGTTGTGGTGCTTGCCGGGTTCCTGGGATCCGGCAAGACGACCCTGCTCAACCATCTGCTGAGCCGGAGCGGCGGCACCCGGATCGGGGCGGTCGTCAACGACTTCGGGGCGATCGAGATCGACGCGATGCTGGTCGCGGGCCAGGTCGACTCCATGGTGTCGCTGGGGAACGGGTGCCTGTGCTGCGCGGTCGACACCAGCGAGCTGGACACCTACCTGGAGCGCCTGGCGCGGCCGTCCTCCCACATCGACGTCATCGTCATCGAAGCCAGCGGCCTGGCCGAGCCGCAGGAGCTGATCCGGATGATCCTGGCCAGCGACAGCGACCGGATTGTGTACGGCGGGCTGGTCGAGGTGGTCGACGCTGCGGAGTTCGAGAACACCCGCGCTCGCCACCCGGAGCTGGACCGGCACCTGGGTATCGCGGACCTCGTGGTCCTCAACAAGGCCGATCGGGTCGGTGACGGTCGGCGTACGGAGTTGCTGGGCACCCTCGGGCAGCTGGCACCCGGTACGCCGGTGGTGCCTGCCGCGTACGGGCGTGTCGACCCGGAGCTGCTCTTCGAGCGGCGGCCTCGGGAGGGCGTGTCCGAGGGGCAGCTGTCCTTCGAGGACCTGCTCCGGGAGGAAGTCGAGCACGAGGAAGCCGACGTCGGCGCCGGTGGCGAACACGAGCGCTGTGACGGGCACGGGCACGGTCATGGTCACGGGCGGCATCTGCACTCGGCCTACGAGACTGTCGAGTTCACGTCGGCCGAGCCGATGCATCCGCGTCGGTTGATGGAGTTCCTGGACGCGCGGCCAGCCGGGCTGTACCGCATCAAGGGGTTCGTGCACTTCGGGGTGGAAGGGAGCGGGCAGAAATTCACCGTGCACGCGGTCGGCGGCTTCCTGCGGTTCTACCCCGGGGAGTGGGACGTGGAGGAGGAGCGGCTGACGCAGCTGGTGCTCATCGGGTCCGGCATCGACGCCCCGGACCTGCGCAAGCAGCTGGACGCCTGCCGTGACATCGTCCCCGAGGAGACCGACCCGCACGCGATGTGGGGCGTACTGCGGTACGTACCCTCCACCGCGTCCGACGAAGAGCCGGAGGAGCCGGAGGAGACGGAAGAGGGCGAGTAAACCGGGGGCTGCCCCGCGGAGACGGCCGCCACCCTCCACTCTCCAACACTCAGACCCCTCCACACCCCCCCACCCACCGCCGAAGCCCGGTGCCGTACGCCCCCAAGGCCGCACCACACCGGGCTTCAACCGGGCTTCAACCGGACAGCTCCACGTCTGCCCTACACCTTCCCTACACCTGTCCTACCGCTGTCCTGCACCCGTCCTACACCGGCCCGGCCAGCGCCCCCACCGACTTGGTGAGCGGCAGGCCCGAGCCGTCGCGGCGCGGGTCGGGTTCGGGGAGGGGGACCGGGCTGCCCTTGGTGTCCGCGGCGCGGGCCGGGGCGGCGCCGGCCCAGGCCAGGATGAGGTGGTCCTCGCCCTTCAGGAAGCGCTGGCAGCGGACGCCGCCGGTCGCGCGGCCCTTGCGCGGGTACTGGTCGAACGGGGTGAGCTTGGCGGTGCTGACGCCGTCGTCCAGGGTGCCGTGCGAGCCGGAGACGGTGAAGACGACCGCGTCGACGGCCGGGTCGACGGCGGTGAAGGAGATGACCTTCGCTTCGGGGCCGACCTTGATGCCTGCCATGCCGCCGGCGGCGCGGCCCTGCGGGCGTACCTGCGCGGCGGGGTAGCGGAGCAGCTGGGCCTCGTCGGTGATGAAGACGAGGTCCTCCTCGCCGGTGCGCAGTTCGACGGCGCCGACCACGCGGTCACCGTCCTTGAGGGAGATGACCTCCAACTCCTCCTTGTGGGCCGGATAGTCCGGTACGACTCTCTTCACCACGCCGTGTTCCGTGCCCAGGGCCAGGCCCGGTGAGGATTCGTCGAGAGTGGTGAGGCAGATCAGCTCCTCGCCGTCCTCCAGGGTGAGGAATTCGGAGATCTTCGCGCCGCCGGACAGGCTGGGCGCGGCGGCCGTCTCCGGGAGCTGGGGCAGGTCGATGACCGACAGGCGCAGCAGCCGTCCCGTGGAGGTGACCGCGCCGACCTCGGCGCGGGCGGTGGCGGGTACGGCGGAGACGATGACGTCGTGCTTGGCGCGCTTGGCGTCGATGTCGAAGGAGCCCTCGCCGCCCGACGTGCGCGCCAGCAGGCCCGTGGAGGACAGCAGGACGCGGCAGGGGTCGTCGGCGACCTCCAGCGGCACCGCGGCGGCGGTGGCGCCGGAGGACTCCAGCAGGACGGTTCGGCGGTCGCTGCCGTACTTCTTGGCGACCGCGGCCAGTTCGCTGGAGACCAGCTTGCGCAGCTCGGCGTCGGAGTCGAGGATCTTGGTCAGCTTCTCGATGTCGGCGCGGAGGGTGTCGCGCTCGGACTCCAGCTCGATGCGGTCGAACTTGGTGAGGCGGCGCAGCGGCGTGTCGAGGATGTACTGCGTCTGGATCTCGCTCAGCCCGAAGCGCTCGATGAGGCGCTGCTTGGCCTCGGCGGTGTTGTCGCTGGAGCGGATGAGGCGGATGACCTCGTCGATGTCGATGAGGGCGGTGAGCAGGCCCTCGACGAGGTGGAGGCGGTCGCGCTTCTTGGTGCGGCGGAACTCGCTGCGGCGACGCACCACCGTGAAGCGGTGGTCGACGTAGACCTCGAGCAGTTCCTTCAGGCCCAGCGTCAGCGGCTGGCCGTCGACCAGCGCGACGTTGTTGATGCCGAAGGACTCCTCCATGGGCGTGAGCTTGTAGAGGCTCTCCAGGACGGCTTCGGGGTTGAAGCCGTTCTTGATCTCGATGACGAGGCGGAGGCCGTGCTCGCGGTCGGTGAGGTCCTTGACGTCGGCGATGCCCTGGAGCTTCTTGGCGCCGACCAGGTCCTTGATCTTGGAGATGACCTTCTCGGGGCCGACCGTGAAGGGCAGTTCGGTGACGACCAGGCCCTTGCGGCGCGCGGTGACGTTCTCGACGGTCGCGGTGGCGCGCATCTTGAAGGAGCCGCGGCCCTTTTCGTACGCGTCGCGGACGCCGGAGAGGCCGACGATGCGGCCGCCGGTGGGCAGGTCCGGCCCCGGGACGTACTTCATGAGCGTCTCGAGGTCGGCGTTGGGGTGCTTGATGAGGTGCCGGGCGGCGGCGATGACCTCGCCGAGGTTGTGCGGCGGCATGTTCGTCGCCATGCCGACGGCGATGCCGGAGGCGCCGTTGACGAGGAGGTTCGGGTAGGCCGCCGGGAGGGCGACCGGTTCCTGCTCCTGGCCGTCGTAGTTGGGCTGGAAGTCGACGGTGTCCTCTTCGATGGACTCCGTCATCAGGGAGGTGGCGGAGTCCATGCGGCATTCGGTGTACCGCATGGCGGCGGGCGGGTCGTCGTTGCCGAGCGAGCCGAAGTTGCCGTGGCCGTCGACCAGCGGCAGCCGCATGGAGAAGGGCTGCGCCATGCGCACCAGCGCGTCGTAGATGGACGCGTCGCCGTGCGGGTGGAGCTTACCCATGACCTCGCCGACGACGCGGGCGCACTTGACGTAGCCGCGGTCGGGGCGGAGGCCCATCTCGTTCATTTGGTACAGGATGCGGCGGTGTACGGGCTTGAGGCCGTCGCGTGCGTCGGGCAGGGCGCGCGAGTAGATGACCGAATACGCGTACTCCAGGAAGGAACCCTGCATCTCATCGACGACGTCGATGTCGAGGATCCGCTCCTCGAAGTCCTGGGGCTCGGGGGTGCCCCCTGAGGGTCGGGTCTTCGTGCTGCGGCGGGCCATCGCGGCTGCGGCTCCTTCGCTCGAACTCGGCTTC
Source organism: Streptomyces sp. NPDC050806 (assembly GCF_055586425.1). Taxonomy (NCBI): domain Bacteria; kingdom Bacillati; phylum Actinomycetota; class Actinomycetes; order Kitasatosporales; family Streptomycetaceae; genus Streptomyces; species Streptomyces sp. NPDC050806. Next base: position 145,350 of record NZ_JBVJIF010000014.1, read on the forward strand.
GCTTACGGCTGGGCGTCTGCTGTTCCGGCGGGGCGGCGCGAGTGCGTGTCCGTCCTGCCGGGCGGCAGGCTCGGTGCCGGTGCTGGGTGCTCAACGGCTGAGCCTGTCGCGGACCATTGTGGCCCGCGGGTCTGACATCGCCGACCGCGACCCGTCCGTACGCCCGTCCGAGCCGAATGTGCGGCGGGCCTCGTTCCGGGGAATCTCCTTGCGGCGGGGTGCCGGGCGGGAACTTCGCCAGATGTCGGCGCGCTTGCATACAGTGACAGAACTTCCTCGCAAGCGGATCGAAGGGACGTACATGCCCATGGGTCACACGGCCACAGAACAAGCCGGGTCCGGCGGCCTGACAGCGACCGAGCACCGGCTGGCCAACGGCCTGCGTGTGGTGCTCTCCGAGGACCACCTGACCCCCGTCGCGGCGGTCTGCCTGTGGTACGACGTCGGCTCCCGGCACGAGGTGAAGGGCCGCACGGGCCTTGCGCACCTCTTCGAGCACCTGATGTTCCAGGGCTCGGCGCAGGTGAAGGGCAATGGTCACTTCGAGCTGGTGCAGGGCGCCGGCGGTTCGCTCAACGGCACCACGAGTTTCGAGCGGACGAACTACTTCGAGACCATGCCGGCCCATCAGCTGGAGCTCGCCCTGTGGCTGGAGGCGGACCGGATGGGTTCGCTGCTGGCCGCGCTGGACGAGGAGTCGCTGGAGAACCAGCGCGACGTGGTGAAGAACGAGCGCCGCCAGCGGTACGACAACGTGCCTTACGGTACGGCGTTCGAGAAGCTGACGGCGATGGCCTACCCGGAGGGTCACCCGTACCACCACACGCCCATCGGGTCGATGGCCGATCTGGACGCGGCCTCTCTGGAGGACGCGCGGACCTTCTTCCGTACGTACTACGCGCCCAACAACGCCGTGCTGTCCATCGTGGGCGACATCGACCCCGAGCAGACGCTGGCCTGGGCGGAGAAGTACTTCGGCTCCATCCCGGGCCACGACGGCAAGCAGCCGCCGCGGGACGGTTCGCTGCCCGAGACCATGGGCCGGGAGCTGCGGGAGGTCGTGCACGAGGAGGTGCCTTCGCGGGCTCTCATGGCGGCGTACCGGCTGCCGCACGACGGCACCCGTGAGGCTGATGCCGCGGACGTGGCGTTGACGATCCTGGGCGGCGGCGAGTCCTCGCGGCTGTACAACCGCCTCGTGCGCCGCGACCGCAGTGCCGTCGCGGCGGGCTTCGGGCTGCTGCGTCTGGCGGGCGCGCCGTCGCTGGGCTGGCTGGACGTGAAGACCTCCGCGGGTGTGGAGGTGCCGGCGATCGAGCGGGCCGTCGACGAGGAGCTGAAGCGCTTCGCCGAGGAGGGGCCGACCGCCGAGGAGATGGAGCGGGCGCAGGCCCAGTTGGAGCGCGAGTGGCTGGACCGCCTGGAGACGGTCGCCGGGCGCGCGGACGAACTGTGCCGGTACGCGGTGCTGTTCGGTGACCCGCAGCTCGCGCTGAGCGCCGTACAGCGCGTTCTGGAGGTGACTCCCGAGGAGGCGCAGGCGGTCGCCGCGGCCCGGCTGCGTCCGGACAACCGCGCGGTGCTGGTCTACGAGCCGACCGGGCCCGCCGAGGCCGCCGCGGTGGAGGCCACCGAGGCCGACGCGACCGCCGCCCAGCACGACACCGAGACCGAGGAGGCGGCGCAGTGACCGAAGCCGTGACCCCCACCATGACGTTCCACCCGCAGCCGCAGGCCGGGCAGCCGAGGCCGTGGGCGTTCCCGGCGCCGGTGCGCGGCCGGCTCGGCAACGGCCTGACGGTGCTGCGTGCCGACCGGCCGGGCCAGCAGGTCGTCGCGGTCGAGATCAACCTCGTGGCGCCGCTGGAGGCCGAGCCCGCCGGCTTGGACGGTGTCGCCACCATCATGGCGCGCGCGCTCTCCGAGGGCACCGACAAGCACGACGCCGAGGAGTTCGCGGCCGAGCTGGAGCGCTGCGGCGCCACGCTGGACGCGCACGCCGACCACCCCGGTGTCCGGGTCTCCCTCGAAGTGCCGGCCTCGCGCCTCACGAAGGCACTGGGCCTGCTGGCCGACGCGCTGCGTGCCCCGGCCTTCCCCGACGGCGAGATCGAGCGCCTGGTGCGCAACCGTCTGGACGAGATCCCGCACGAGCTGGCGAATCCGGGGCGCAGGGCGGCGATGGCGCTGTCCAAGCAGCTGTTCCCGGCCACGGCCCGGATGTCCCGGCCGCGGCAGGGCACGGAGGAGACGGTGGCGCGTATCGACGCCACCGCGGTGCGTGCCTTCTACGAGGCGCACGTGCGTCCGGGGACGGCCACCGCCGTGGTCGTCGGTGACTTCGCCGGGGTGGACCTGGACGCTGCGCTGGAGGAGACCCTCGGGGCGTGGGCGGGCTCGACCGCGGAGCCGGTGGCGGCCTCGCCCATCGTGGCCGACGACACCGGCCGCGTCGTGATCGTGGACCGGCCCGGTGCGGTGCAGACCCAGCTGCTGATCGGCCGGATCGGCGCCGACCGGCACGACCGGGTGTGGCCGGCGCAGGTGCTCGGCACGTACTGCCTGGGCGGCACGCTGACCTCCCGGCTGGACCGTGTGCTGCGCGAGGAGAAGGGCTACACGTACGGCGTGCGGTCGTTCGGCCAGGTGCTGCGGTCCTCCGCCGACGGTACGGGTGCCGCGATGCTGGCCATCAGTGGCTCGGTGGACACCGCCTCCACGGGGCCCGCGCTGGAGGACCTCTGGAAGGTGCTGCGGACGCTGGCCGCCGAGGGGCTGACCGACGCCGAGCGGGACGTGGCGGTGCAGAACCTGGTCGGGGTGGCGCCGCTGAAGTACGAGACGGCGGCGGCCGTCGCGGGGACGCTCGCCGACCAGGTCGAGCAGGAGCTTCCCGACGACTTCCAGGCGCAGCTGTACCAGCGGATGACCGAGACGGGCACGGTCGAGGCGACCGCCGCCGCGGTCAGTGCCTTCCCGGTGGACCGGCTGGTGACGGTTCTGGTGGGCGACGCCGCGGAGATCGCGGAGCCGGTGCGGAAGCTGGGCATCGGCGAGGTGTCGGTCGTCAAGGGCTGATGCGGAGCGGGCCGGCGGCGGAGAGGACCGTCGCCGGGCCTCGCGATAACGGCTGTGAATTCGCTCGCGCCGTACGGCGGGAGGGCGGGCCGGAACGGCTCGTACCGGTGTCGTCACGGGGTGGCGTGAAAGTCGTCAACGCCGCTCACATATCAGGACATAGTGGATCCCGGGTCGCCAATGCGGCCCGGGATCTCTACTTTTGTCCGGAATGCAGTAGGTGGTTGCTCGCGTGCCGTGTGGCGTCCGGCACAAACTCCTGTTTCTGTTTGCTGATCGCGAGATGTCCCGTTTAGCGTCGGTCCGGCTGTTCGACAGAAGTGCGCCGCACCCGCGGCCGCCGGGCAGTCATCGCCGAGTCCCCGTACGGCGCGAGCCAGGGGAGCCGGGGACCCACATGTCCCTTGGGGTGAATCGGGCGACTCCCCCCGGAGCCGCTCGTAGGAGACCTTCCTGCTCCGAACCCGTCAGCTAACCCGGTAGGCGAGAAGGAAGGAAAGGAGTGCGCCGGTCATGGCGTTCACCCGTGCCACCGGCAAGCACCGCCGCCCCGGCCGTGCTGCCCGGACCACCCGCAACATCGCCGGCATAGCCGCGGCGACCGGCGTCGCCGTTTCCATCGCCTCCCCGGCGCTGGCCGCGAACGAGGACCCGGCCGCCACCACCGCCGACACCGGCCTCACCCGCGCCATCGCCGACACCGGCGACCGGGTCGCCGACAACATCGTTGCCCAGGCCGACGCGCAGGAGGAGGCCGCCGAGGTCGCCGCCGCCCGCGCCAAGGTCGAGGACGCGGCCGTGAAGAGCGCCGAGGACGCCAAGAAGAAGGCCCAGGACGAGCGCCGCAAGGCCGCCGAGGCCGCCAAGGAGAAGGCCGAGAAGAAGAAGGCCACCGAGGCACGCGCCTCGCGCTCGGAGGCCCGTACCACCCTCAGCGCCTCGGGCTTCGTCGCGCCGATCTCCGGCAGCTACGTCTCCACGCCGTACAAGGCCTCCAGTGGCCTGTGGTCCTCCGGCAGCCACACCGGCATCGACTTCCACGCCGCCTCCGGCACCGCCGTCCACGCCGTCGGCGCCGGCACCGTCGTCGAGGCCGGCTGGGGCGGCGCGTACGGCAACAACGTCGTCCTGAAGATGGACGACGGCACGTACACCCAGTACGGCCACCTGTCGTCCATCGGCGTCTCGGTCGGCCAGAAGGTCTCCGCGAACCAGCAGATCGCGCTGTCCGGCAACACCGGCAACACCACCGGCCCGCACCTGCACTTCGAGGCGCGCACCGGCCCGGAGTACGGCTCGGACATCGACCCGATCGCGTACCTGCGCTCGCACGGCGTCAACGTCTGACGACCGCGCACCCTACGGCGCGCTCCGCGTACCACCCGAAGCCCCGGCCCGACGGCCGGGGCTTCGGCGTCCCCGGACACGCTTCCGCCCCCGCGCTCCCGCGTACCCCTTTCCTCGGCCAAAAAATATCCAGGAATTCGTCACGGCCATCGGAAATGGCGGCCCGGTGTCATAGAGTCACGGAAAAGGCGCCGCCCGGCGGCGTTTCCGGAGGATTGCGGCGGAGGCACGGACGATGCGAGGAAATATTTCGGCGCATGCGGTCTGCACGGCGATTCGCGACGACATCGTCTCGGGCGCGTTCCCGCCCGGTTCCCGGCTGATCGAGGAACTGCTCGCCTCCCGGTACGGCGTCTCCCGCGTCCCCGTACGTGAAGCGCTGCGCACCCTGGAGTCCGAGGGGTTCGTCACCACTCGCCGGCACGCGGGCGCGTGCGTCGCCGAGCCGACCGAGCAGGAGGCCGCCGACCTCCTGGACATCCGCCTCCTCCTGGAGCCCCTGGGTGCCGCCCGTGCAGCGGCCCGTCGCTCCGCCGCGCACCTGAAGGTGCTGCGCGGTCTGGTCCGGCTCGGGCGCGCGAGAGCCCGCCACGGCAACCCCGACGACCTGCGGCAACTGGACGGCTGGTTCTACGGGACGCTCGCACAGGCGAGCGGCAGCGCCAGTATGACGGCGCTGCTCATTCAGGTGCGCCGCAAGATCGACTGGGTGTACGCGGTCGACCTGGGCCGGGTCTCGCCGGGGGACGTGGACCGCTACTGGCAGGAGCTCGGCGCGATCGTGGACGCGGTGGCGCGCGGCGACGCCGAACGCGCCCGCGCGCTGACCGCCGCCCACGTGGAGCGCACGATGCCCGCCCACCGGCTGCGCCGTCCCGCACCCGCGGTGAGGGAAGCGAAACGGTCCGTAAACATGGCGCGCGTTCAGGATTAACACCGCTGCCGTATACAACTCATGGGGGAATTCCGTCCCCTGTGGTCGGCTGCAATCGGCGTGCCTGAATTTCGAGAGTACGCGCACGGCGAGGTAATTCCGTGTGCGGCATTGCGTGGATGCCGTCGCATTCTGCTTGCGGTGGGGGCGTTTCCCGCTGGAGGTCTTCGACGCGGTTGTGCTTGCAGGGCGCGCGGAAATTCCGTACAGGCCGGCAGGCCGGCAAGGGGGCTCCGGCCTGCCGGACGCGGAACGGCCCCCGCCGGACGTGGAACGGCCTCCCGCCGGACGTGGAACGGCCTCCCGCCGGACGCAGAACGGCCCCGCCCGTGACCCGTGGCGGGTCACCGTGGCGGGGCCGTGAGAGGCCGTTCCGGCGGCGTGGGGCCCGCCGGGTCTCCCCGAAGGGTCAGACCGTCTCCGGGAGCTCCTCCAGGCCCTCGGAGACGAGCTTCGCCAGGCGGTCCAGCGCCGCGTCGGCGCCGTCGGCGTCCGAAGCCAGCACGATCTCCTCGCCGCCCTGGGCGCCCAGGCCCAGGACCGCGAGCATGGAAGCGGCGTTGACGGGGTTGCCGTCACCCTTGGCGATCGTGACCGGCACGCCGGAAGCGGTGGCCGCACGGACGAAGATCGAGGCGGGGCGGGCGTGCAGACCCTCGGCCCATCCGACATTGACGCGGCGCTCAGCCATTGTGTTGCCCTTCGGGTCGGAGAAGTTGTCTAGACCAGTGTCTCACGCGGGCACCGGTGGTCCGGTGTGCCCAGCCCGGGCGAGCGCTCGGATCCTAGAAGTCCAAGCCTGCGTCACGCCCCGGCTGTACGCATGCTGAGACCCGGTCGTACGCACCGTCCCGCCACCGGGCACGTACGGTCGTGTCCGTGCGGCCTTCGGGGCACTTCGACCGGCCCCCGATACGCAGCCGGTCGTACGCTGTCCGCATGGAGACGCCGTCGGATGCCGCCGCCTACCCCGCCCACTGGGAAGCCGACGTGGTGCTGCGTGACGGCGGCACCGCCCGGATCCGCCCCATCACCCCGGACGACGCGGAACACCTGACCTCCTTCTACGAGCAGGTCTCCGACGAGTCGAAGTACTACCGCTTCTTCGCGCCCTACCCCCGGCTCTCCGACCGCGACGTGCACCGCTTCACCCACCACGACTACGTGGACCGGGTCGGGCTCGCCGCCTTCGTGGGCGGCGAAATGATCGCCACGGTCCGGTACGACCGCATCAACGCCGACGGCCGCCCCGCCACCGGCCCCGACGCCGACCAGGCCGAGGTCGCCTTCCTAGTCCAGGACGCCCACCAAGGCCGCGGCGTGGCCTCCGCGCTCATGGAGCACATCGCCGCGGTCGCCCGCGAACGCGGCATCCGGCGCTTCGCCGCCGAGGTGCTGCCCGCCAACACCAAGATGATCAAGGTGTTCACGGACGCCGGGTACACCCAGAAGCGCACCTTCGAAGACGGCGTCGTCCGCCTCGAATTCGACCTCGAACCCACCGAGCAGTCCGTGGCCGTCATGCGCGGCCGCGAGCACCGCGCCGAGGCCCGCTCCGTACAGCGGCTGCTCGCCCCCGGATCCGTCGCCGTCATCGGCACCGGCCGCGCCCCCGGAGGCGTCGGCCGCTCCGCCCTCCGGAACATCCTCGACTCCGGCTTCACCGGCCACACGTACGCCGTCAACCACGCCTTCCCCGAAGGCGGCAGCACGCTGGACCCGGAGGGCGTACCGGCCTACCGCTCGCTCCGCGACATCCCCGGCCCCGTCGACCTCGCCGTCGTGGCCGTACCCGCCGCACACGTCCCCGACGTCGTACAGGACTGCGGCGAACACGGCGTACAGGGGCTCGTCATCCTCACCTCCGGATACGCCGAGGCCGGCCCCGAAGGGCGCGAGAAGCAGCGCGCACTGCTGCGCCAGGCCCGCTCCTACGGGATGCGGCTGGTCGGCCCGAACGCCTTCGGCCTGATCAACACCGCGGCCGGCGTCCGCCTCAACGCCTCCCTCTCTCCCCGGCTGCCCGGCGCCGGCCGCGTCGGCCTCTTCACCCAGTCCGGCGCGATCGGCATCGGACTGCTCAGCGCCCTCCAGGAGCGCGGCTCCGGGGACGGCGCCATCGCCGGGGTCTCCACCTTCGTGTCGGCCGGCAACCGCGCCGACGTCTCCGGCAACGACCTCCTCCAGTACTGGTACGAGGATCCCGCCACCGACGTCGCGCTGCTCTACCTGGAGTCGATCGGCAACCCCCGCAAGTTCACCCGGCTCGCCCGCCGCACCGCCGCCGCCAAGCCCGTCGTGGTCGTCAAGGGCGCCCGGCACAGCGGCACCGTTCCCCTCGGCCACACCGTCCCCGCCACCCGCGTCCCCGACTCCACCGTCTCCGCCCTGATGCGCCAGGCAGGCGTCATCCGCGTCGGCACCGTCACCGAACTCATCGACGCGGGCCTGCTGCTCGCCTCCCAGCCGCTGCCCGCCGGCCCCCGTGTCGCGATCCTCGGCAACTCCGAAGCGCTCGCCCTCCTCGCGTACGACGCCTGCCTCACCGAGGGCCTGCGCCCGCAGCACCCCCATGTGCTGCCCTTCGCCGCCACGACCGCCCAGTTCCGCGCCGCGCTGGCCGACGCCCTCGCCGGTGACCGCATCGACGCCGTCCTGATCACCGCGATCCCGTGGGTCGCCGAGGGCAGCAGCGCGGACCCCGAGGAGATCGCGGCCCTCGCCACCGCCCTGCGCGAGGCCGCGGCCGAAGGGCCCGCCAAGCCCGTCACCGTCGTCCACCTCGCCATGGAGGAGCTCGCCGGCGCCCTCTCGTGCACGGCCGACGAACCGGGAGCCCCGGACGGACCGGAAGCCGCCCCCGACACCGCCGCACGGGAATCGGATCGGCGGGCCGCCGGGCCGGAAGCCCCGGAGCCGGACCGATGGGCCGCCGCGCCGGAGGTCCGGGACCCCGACCGGCGGGCCGCCGCGCCCGAAGCCCCGGAACCGGACGGGCGGGCCGCCGCGCCGGGCGCCGCCGGGAACGTCCCCGAGGCGCCCCGGGAGCGCCCCGGTGGCCCGTCCGGCGGCCTGCCCCGCATCCCCGCCTACCCCGCCGCCGAACGCGCCGTACGCGCCCTCGCCGAGGCCGTCCGGTACGCGGCCTGGCGCCGCGAGTCCTCGGCACCCGGCAGAGTCCCCGAGTACGACGACATCCAGGAAGCCGCGGCCGGCGCCGACATCGAGCGGCTGCTCGACGAGCTCACCACCGACGCCGAACCGCACCGCTCCGTGGCGCTGCCCGCCGACGAGGCCGCCGCCCTCCTGGGCCGCTACGGCATCCGCGTCCGCGCCGCGCTCCCCGCACCCGACGCGGACGCCGCCGTACGCGCCGCCGAGTCCCTGGGCTACCCCGTCGCCCTGAAGACCACGGCCCCGCACCTGCGGCACCGCGCCGACCTCGGGGGCGTCCGCCTCGACCTCCCCGGAGAACGCGCCCTCCGCCGCTCCTACCAGGAGCTGACCGACTTCCTCGGGAAGCCCGAAGAGCTGCGCCCCGTGGTGCAGGCCATGGTGCCGCGCGGCGTGGACACCCTCATCCGCGCCTCCATCGACCCCGCGGCCGGCGCCGTCCTCTCCTTCGGGCTCGCCGGCGCCCCCTCCCAGCTCCTCGGCGACACCGCGCACCGCCTCATCCCCGCCACCGACCGCGACGTCGCCGAACAGATCCGCTCCATCAGGAGCGCGCCGCTGCTCTTCGGATGGCGCGGCTCCCAGCCCGTCGACACCGCGGCCCTGGAAGAACTGCTGCTGCGCCTCTCCCGCCTCGTCGACGACCACCCCGAGGTCGTCGGCATCGACCTCGAACCGGTCGTCGTCGCCCCCCACGGACTCTCCGTCCTCGGCGCCTCAGTACGCCTCGCCCGCCCACCCGCCACCACCGACCTCGGCCCCCGCCGCCTCCCCGTGTACTGACCCCCGGCCCCCGTCGCCTGCGGGCCGCGTTGCCCCCGGCGCCCCGTAGGATGGACCCCATGGCTAAGACCGGTACGACGACCCAGGGGCTGCGCGCGGCGATCGAGCGCAGCGGCTATTACCCGGCACTCGTGGCCGAGGCGGTGCAGGCCGCGATCGGCGGCGAGCCCGTGGTGTCGTACGTGGTCCACCAGGAGACGACCTTCGACGCCAACGAGGTCCGCCGCCACGTCACCGTCCTGGTCCTCACGGACACCCGCTTCATCGTCAGCCACACCGACGAGCAGGCCGCCGACGCCACGTCGCCGACCCCGTACGCCACCACCTCCACGGAGTCCGTGAAGCTCGGCCGCATCTCGTCCGTCGTGCTCAGCCGCGTCGTCGCCAACCCCGAGGCCTACACCCCCGGCCAGCTGCCCCGCGAGGTCGTGCTGACCATCGGCTGGGGCGCCGTCTCCCGGCTCGACCTGGAGCCCGCCAGCTGCGGCGACCCGAACTGCGAGGCCGACCACGGATACACCGGCTCCTCCACGGCCGACGACCTCTCGCTGCGCGTCAGCGAGGCCGGCGACGGCCCGGACACCGTCCGGCAGACGCTCGCCTTCGCCCAGGCGCTCTCCGAAGCCACCGCCGCCTCGGCCGCCCGCTGATGGCGGGTTACGCCGTGGACCCGGCGTCCGCCTGGCCCGAACCGCTCGACCTCGACACCGCGCCGGTACCCCGCTACGGCACCGGCTCGCTCGCCGACCTGCTGCCCGCCATCACCGCCGGCCAGGGCCTGGCGCACGCGCAGCCCACGGGCCTGGAGCTGGCCCCCGCGGACCGCGCCTGCGTCTTCCTGATCGACGGCCTGGGCTGGGACGTGCTGCGCGCCCACCCGGACGAGGCACCCTTCCTCACCTCGCTGCTCGGCACGTCCATGAACGGCACCGGGCGCCCCATGACGGCCGGTTTCCCGTCCACCACGGCCACCTCGCTCGCCTCGGTCGGCACGGGCCTGCCGCCGGGCGCGCACGGCCTCGCCGGGTACACCGTGCAGGACCCCGGCACGGGCGCGCTGATGAACCAGCTGCGCTGGTACCCGTGGACCGACCCGCACGCCTGGCAGCCGTACCCCACGGTCTTCCAGCAGGCGGACGCCGCGGGCATCCACACCTGCCAGGTCTCCGCGCCCGACTTCGCGCGCACGCCGCTCACCCAGATCGCCCTCAGCGGCGGCACGTTCCACGGCAGGCTCTCCGGTGAGGACCGGATGGACCTGGCCGCCGAGCAGCTCGCCGCGGGCGACCGGTCGCTGGTCTACACGTACTACTCCGAGGTCGACGGCAAGGGGCACCGCTACGGCGTCGACTCCGACGCCTGGCGCGGCCAGCTGATGTACGTCGACCGCCTGGCGGAGCGCCTCGCCGAACAGCTGCCGCCGCGCTCGGCCCTGTACGTCACCGCCGACCACGGCATGATCGACATCCCGTTCGACCCGGAGTCCCGTGTCGACTTCGACGAGGACTGGGAGCTGAAAGCGGGCGTCCGCCTCCTGGGCGGCGAGGGCCGCTGCCGCCACCTGTACGCGCATCCGGGCGCGGCCGACGACGTGCTCGCCGTCTGGCGCGAGGTGGTCGGCGACCGGATGTGGGTGGCCGGACGCGAGGAGGCGATCGCCGCCGGATGGTTCGGACCGCGCGTCGACGACCGGGTACGGGGCAGAATCGGTGATGTGGTGGCCGCCGCGCACGCCGACATGGTGATCATCGCAAGCGAGACCGAACCGCGGGAATCAGCCATGGTCGGCATGCACGGCTCCATGACCCCGGTCGAACAGCTCGTCCCCCTCCTGGAAGTCCGCACCTGATCCTGGAAGCCCGCACCTGAACGGCGCCGGGGGCGTTGTCAGTGGCACCCGTTACTGTGTTGAGCAGGGGATCTCCGCTCCCCCATGGGGGAAGTGGGGGGCGAATCGATACGGCCGGTACGGCGGCGCGCATCGGTACGCCGGTCCTTCGGTACCGCGCAACACGCCCCCCGTAACTCCCCTCTTCGTACGACCCGATTGCCGTCGGTACGGCCCGACGCGCCCGAAAGGCGACCACATCCCCCATGGCTGAACTGGTGTTCTTCAGCGGCACGATGGACTGCGGGAAGTCGACGCTCGCGCTGCAGATCGAGCACAACCGCTCAGCGCGCGGCCTGCAGGGCATGATCTGCACCCGTGACGACCGGGCGGGTGCCGGCCGGCTCTCCTCCCGGCTGGGCCTCGCCGTCGACGCCGTCGAGGTCGCCGACGACCTGGATTTCTACGCCTATGTCGTCGGCCGGATCAGCTCCGGGGCCCGTGTCGACTACGTCATCGCCGACGAGGCGCAGTTCCTGACCCCCGCCCAGATCGAACAGCTGGCCCGCGTGGTGGACGACCTGGAGCTGGACGTCTTCGCCTTCGGGATCACCACCGACTTCCGCAGCAAGCTCTTCCCCGGCTCCCAGCGGCTGGTCGAACTGGCCGACCGCATAGAGGTGCTCCAGGTCGAGGCGCTGTGCTGGTGCGGTGCCCGCGCGACTCACAACGCCCGTACGGTGGGCGGGCAGATGGTCGTCGAGGGCGACCAGGTGGTCGTGGGGGACGTGCACGCGGCCGGGACCGAGGTCGGCTACGAGGTCCTCTGCCGGCGCCACCACAGGCGCCGTCAGACCGCCGCCTCCGCGCACGCGGCCGCGCTCTCCCCGGACGTCCTTCCGGTCGACGCGGGGAGCGAGCCGGCGGCGTGAGCCGCGGCGGAGGGCGAGCCGGGCGAGCGAGTCAGGGGAGAGGAGTCAGCGGTCGGGCGAGGTCCGGAGGCTGCTCCGCTCAGCGCCGGACCGCCCGGAACTCACCGCTGAATCACCCGGAACTCCGCGCCCTCCGGGTCGGTGACCACCGCCAGCCGCCCGTGCGCCGAGTCCCGTGACTCGTCGGTCACCCGCCCGCCCAGCTCCACGACGCGGCGGGCCGCCGCGTCCGTGTCGGAGACCGCGAAGTACGTGGTCCAGTGCGGCCCCCGCTCACGAGGGAGCGCGTCGCCCACGCCCCGGATGCTCGCCACCGGGCGCCCCTTGAGGCACAGCGTGAGGCGGTCGGGCCCGGGCCCCGCCTCCGTCTCGAAGCCGAAGACGTGCTCGTAGAAGGTGCCTGCCTCGGCGGCCTCTCGGGTCACGAGTTCGTTCCACACCAGGGTGCCGGGCTCGCCGACCACCGCCGTGCCCTTCATCATGTGCCCCTGCCAGACCCCGAAGACCGCGCCCTGCGGGTCCGAGGCCAGCGCCATCCGCCCCGCTCGGTCGGCGTCCAGCGGCCCGACCCCGACCGTGCCGCCGCAGGCGCGGATGCGTTCCGTGGCGGCGTCCGCGTCGTCGCTCGCGAGATAGGGCGTCCAGGCGATGGGCAGCCGCCGCTCCGGTGGCAGTACGCCGATGCCCGCCACCTCACGGCCGGCGAGCAGCGCCCGTACGTAGGGACCGAGTTGCTGCGGCCCGGGCCGGAACTCCCAGCCGAACAGCGCACCGTAGAAGTCCTGCGTCGTGGACATGCCGTGCACCATGAGACTCACCCAGCACGGGGTGCCGGGCACCCGCGGACTCGCTGCCTCGGTCGTCATCGTCGCTCGCTCCTCGGGCCATCGGGGGGACCGTACGGGTCAGGGGGCTGTGCCGTGCAGATGCTCGCACCCTCGGGTACGTGGCGCGGGTCGGCCGCGCCGCCCGTCGTCCGAATCGTGAGAACCGGGTGCGCAGCTGTGCCGGAGAGCGCTCGATGTGATGACGCAGGTTCGTTTCTGCCGATGTCACCGCCCGGTGTGACGGCCCTCCTGCCGGCCTCCTACGGACCTGTCGGCTCCCTATGTGGATCTGTCCGGCTCCCCACGGTCCTGGCGGCCTCTCACGGGCCTCCTCGTGCGGCCGCACCCCGCCCTCTTCGTGAGCCGCTCTCCGCGCTTCCGTTCTCTTCATGGGCCGTTCTCCGCGCTTCCGGACGGACTTGCCCATGATCGGCGTGGCTCGCACGTGACTGCGCGAGGATGGGGCCATGAATGCCATCATCTCCGCTTCCGAACTGGCTAGCGAGCTTGCGGGCGGTACGCCTCCGGTGCTCCTCGATGTCCGCTGGCAGCTCGGCGGCCCGCCCGGGCGCCCCGAGTACGAGGCGGGACACATTCCCGGTGCCGTCTACGTCGCTCTGGACACCGAACTGGCCGGCCCCGCAGGCGCCGCCGGCCGGCACCCCCTCCCGGACCCAGAGGTCTTCACCGCCGCCATGCGCGCGGCCGGGATCTCCAAGGACAGCGAGGTGGTCGTGTACGACGGCGCCCAGGGCTGGGCGGCGGCCCGGGCCTGGTGGCTGCTGCGCTGGGCGGGGCACGAGTCCGTACGCGTCCTGGACGGCGGCCTCGCGGCGTGGCGCGCTGCGGGCGGTGAGCTGACCGCCGAGGAACCCGCAGTGGAGCCCGGCGACTTCACGGTGGCCCCCGGTGCCCTGCCGGTGCTGAACGCCGACGAGGCGGCCGCTCTGGCCCGCCGTGGGGTGCTCCTGGACGCGCGGGCGGGGGAGCGCTACCGCGGCGAGGTGGAGCCGATCGACCCGGTCGCCGGCCACATCCCCGGGGCGCGCTCCGCGCCGACGAACGAGAACGCCACCGCCGAGGGGACGCTCCGGCCGGCCGCCGAGCTGGCCGAGCGTTTCGCCGCTCTCGGGGCCGTCCCCGACGCCGAGGTCGGTGTCTACTGCGGCTCTGGGGTCTCCGCCGCCCACGAGATCCTGGCGCTCGCCGTGGCGGGCGTACCGGCGGCCCTGTACGTCGGTTCCTGGAGCGAGTGGTCGTCCGACCCGTCCCGCCCGGTGGCCACGGGCGCCGAAGCGGGCTGACCGGGCGTACCGGCCGGACGTACCGGATCGACCGTCACCTCACCGCTGCCGCCACCGGGGCGTACCGGGGCGGCAGCGCGTGACCGGCCGCGGACTGTCGCCCCCGGGCCGAGTGCCGGGCCTCCGGAGGCCGCGGGCGCCCGTGCAGGACCCCAGGGGCGCGATGAAGGGCCACCTGCATGACCCCAGGGGCGCCATGCAGGACCACGTGCAGGACCGTTTCCGCACCTGGAGGCCGAAGTTGCTCCGCATCGGGGGACCGAAGCCGCGAGGCCGTTACCCGGGCGCGGCCGTCCGCGCCTGACCGCCGGGCGGTCAGGCGTCCGGCTTCTTGCCGCGTCGCGTGCCGAAGACGATCTCGTCCCAGCTGGGCACGGCGGCGCGGCGGCCGGGGCGGACGCCGTCCGCTTCGGCCTGGCGGTCGGTGGTGCCCTTCAGCCGGTCCCGGTGCCCCGCGACCGAGCGGGGCATCAGTACGTCCGCGTACGCGGAACCCGCGCCCGCGCTCGCGGCGGGGGCCGGCGGTTCCTCGACCTCGGCCTCCGTCTGCGGCTCGTCGTCCGGCGGCGTCTTCGGCTCGGGGACGACCAGGTCGCCGCGGAAGCTCGGTACCGCCTCCAGGAGGCTGGTGAGCGAGTCCCGCGGGTCCCGCTCGTCGAGCTCCTCGGCCGAGGCCGCGGGCAGCACGTCCTCGTCCTCGGCGGCCTGTGGCGCGGGCCGCTCGCCCGGCTGCTGGTGGTCCAGTGACCGGTCCAGCGGCCGGTCCCTGGGCAACCGGGCGATCCGGGGGACGAACGGGAAGCTCGGCTCCGGGGTGTCGTCGGTCTCGCCGATCAGCGCCCGCGCCTCGTCGTCCACGGCCTGTACGAGCCGCCGGGGCGGGTCGTACGTCCAGCTCGCGGAGTGCGGCTCGGTCGCGACGCGGTAGACCAGCAGCACCTCCCAGGTGCCGTCGTCCCGGCGCCAGGAGTCCCACTGCACGCTGTCCTTGTCGGCGCCGCGCAGCAGCAGCCGCTCGGCGACCGCCTCGCCCAGCTGCGGACCGGTGTTCTCGCCGGGGCGGCGCACGGGTGTCTTCCGGGCGCGCTCGGCCATGAACGCGCGCTCGGCCAGTACGGGGCCCTCGAAACGCCGCACCCGGTCGACGGGGATACCGGCGAGCTGGGCGACCTCCTCGGCGGACGCACCGGCCCGTATGCGGGCCTGGATGTCCCGTGGCCGGAGGTGGCTCTCCACCTCGATCTCGATCTGGCCCAGGCGTGCACGGTCGTTGCGCACCGCGGCACGCAGCCGCTCGTCGATCGGCAGCGTGTACTCGGTGCTGTCCGCAGCCTTGAGCACCAGCCGTGTGCCGTCGTTCGATACGGCCACGACACGCAGTTCGGGCATGGGGACCTCCCGGGTGGTGCCTGCCGACGTCACGTGCGTCGCTGCTTCCGCTAGTCGAGTGTGGCCTGCCCGGGTGCAGCCTGCCACAACATTGCCGAGTTGCCCGGCGCGTCAGGCAGTGGCCCTGAAACGCCGTTATGACACGGTAACCAGTTTGCGACCTCCGGTGACCGTACCGGTTGCCCTGTGTACCAGCCCCCCGTGCCGAATGACGGCGCCCCGGGGCGGGTGCCGCCTTGGAGGCCCCTCCCCTGGGTCCGGGCAGCCGGACGGGAAACCGGGGCCAGGATTCGCAACAGTACTCCATTCGGACCACCGCGGTGGGTAGCCGCGCCGCCAAGTTTTCGCTGGACAGCGGAGTCCGGTCGCCTTGTCGACCTCTCTACATCCGGGCCGTGCGGTGACGTACGCCGAAAATGTGTCGTGCTTCACAGAATCGCCAGAAACGGAACTATCCAGTTCGCCCAAATGTCCCTTCTGTGTGCAAGACCGATCGAAGCGTCGATCAAGGGCGTGGAATGGACGACAGAACCGATAGCCACACAAAGAAGACCGGGAAGGAGAAACGTCTCGACCTGAGCATCCCCCAGGTGGCGGGCGGTGCGCTCGCCGCGGCGGTCGCCGCCTACCTTGCCGGTCGGCTCGGCGTCTACGGAACGGTCATCGGTGCGGGCGTGGTGAGCGTGGTCGCCACCACGGGCGGGTCGATCTTCCAGCACCTCTTCCGCCGCACGGGCGAGCAGGTCAAGGAGGCGACGGTCAGCACGCGGCCCAAGCCGCGCCGCAGACAGCAGCTCGGTGGCCGGGCGGCCGCTCCCGGTACGCCCGCGCGCGAGGCCTCGGGAGCCGCGTCGGCTCCCGGTCCGGGCGTGACGATGGTCCTGCCCACGTTCGGCCGCGACGGCGCCGAGGACGAGGTGACCTCTGTCGCGGCGGCCATGGACCGGGCCGCCGAGCGCGAGCCCGGTACGGGGACCGCCGCCGCTACGGGAGCGGCGGACGCGACACGGGCGCTGCCCGTGCTGTCGGAGGTGGCCACCCGTGCGCTCTCTCCCACCGCACCCGAAGGAGCGGAGGACGAGACCCGCCTCATCCCGCGGCACGAGGACGAGACCCGCCCCGTGCCGCGGCACGACGTGCGCACGATGGCGCTGCGTACGGTGGCGGAGCCGCCCGGCGACTCTTCCGTGGCGCCGCCCGCCGGTGCCTCCGTGGCGGAGACCTCCGACGAGGAGGCAGGCCGGACCCTGTACGGCACCCGATGGCGGGGCCGGCGCCGTACCTGGCTCGTCGGGCTGGCGGTCTTCCTGCTGGCGATGGCCGGGGTCACCGCCTTCGAGCTGGCCACCGGGCACGACGCGTCGGGCGGCCGCGGCACGTCGGTCTACAACCTCTTCCGGTCCGGCGGTGGCGGCAGCGCCCCGACGACGCCGACGCCGTCGCCGAGCACGTCGACCGGGGACACGGAGAAGGGCGGTGGCGCCACCGAGTCGCCGACGCCGCAGCCGGAGACCTCGGACGGCGGCTCCCCGTCCCCCTCGGGTTCGGACACGGACAACGGCAGCGGGACGGGGAACGAATCGGACGGCGCGTCCACCTCGCCCAGCCCGTCGCCGAGCGATGGGGGCGAGTCCTCCTCGGATCCGGCGCCGACGCCGACCGACGGCGCCGACGGCGGCGCGACCGGCGATCAGGACGCGGAGGACGGCTCGGCCGGCACCCAGGACGCCGGCCGGACTCCGGCCCCCGGTTCCTCCTGAGGCCGGACGCCGGCCCCGCGGGCCCGCCCCGGGGCCGGCGCCGCGCCTCAGTCGCCGAGCACCCGCCGCAGATACGGGTTGGCGAACACCCGCTCCGGGTCCAGCCGGTCCCGGAGCGCGGTGAACTCCCCGAAGCGCGGATACGCCGCCGCCAGGTAGGCCGCGTCCCGGGTGTGCAGCTTTCCCCAGTGCGGCCGGCCGCCGTGCGCCGTCATGATGCGCTCGGCGGCCGTGAAGTAGGCCTCGTGCGGCGTGCCCCGGTACATGTGCATCGCGATGTAGGCGGTGTCCCGCCCGGAGGCGGTGGACAGCGGGATGTCGTCGGCGGGCGCGGTGCGTACCTCCACGGGGAAGCTGATCCGGAAGCCGGAGCGCTCCACCAGCGCGCGCAGTTCCCGTAGCGCGGCGACCGCCGCCTCACGGGGGACGGCGTACTCCATCTCCACGAAGCGCACCCGGCGCGGGCTGGTGAACACCTTGTACGGGATGTCGGTGTACGTACGGGCGGAGAGCGCGCGGCTGGAGAGCTTGGCGATGCCGGGGATGGTGGCGGGCAGCGCCTTGCCGACGGCGCATGCGACCTGGAAGACGCCGTTGGAGAGCAGCTCGTCGTCGACCCAGCCGCTGACGGTGCCGTTCGGTGCCGCTGGGCCCTGGCTGCGGTTGTTGCGCTTGGTGTTGCAGTTCCCGGTGTGCGGGAACCAGTAGAACTCGAAGTGCTCGTTCTCCGTGACGAGGGCGTCGAAGTCCTCGGTCACCCGGTCGAACGGCATCGGCTCTTCCCGGGCGGCGAGCAGGAACTCCGGTTCGACGGCGAAGGTCAGCTCCGTGAGGACGCCGAGCGCGCCCAGGCCGAGCCGGGCCGCCGCGAAGACGTCCGGGTTCTCCTGCGCGGAGCAGCGGAGTACGGAGCCGTCGGCGGTGACCAGCTCCAGGCCCACGATCTGGGCGGAGAGGGAGGCGGAGTCCCGGCCGGTGCCGTGGGTGCCGGTGCTGGTGGCTCCGGAGACCGTCTGCTCCATGATGTCGCCCATGTTGGCCAGCGACAGGCCCTGCCCGGAGAGCGCCGCGTTGAGGTCCTTCAGGGGGGTGCCGGCGGCGACGGTGACCGTGCCGGCGGCGCGGTCCACCTTCCGTATGCCGGTCAGCCGCTCGGGGCGTATGAGGAGGCCGTCGGTGACCGCGGTGGGCGTGAAGGAGTGGCCGGTGCCGGCCGCCTTCACGGTGAGCCCGTCGGCGGCCGCCTGCCGTACCGCCGCCGCCAGCTCCTCGGTGGAGGCCGGTGCCACGCTCCGTACGGGGTGGGACTGGACGTTCCCCGCCCAGTTACGCCACACGTTCTCCCGAGTCGCTCGAACCACTGTCATGTGCGCCCAGCCCTCCCGTCACCGGGGGCAGGGGTGCCCCCGCCCGCGTAGGCGCCGGCCGCAGCCGGCGGTATCCGAGGAACGCGACCGCGGCCGCGAGCGCTCCCGCCACGGCCGGCACGGCGTACCCCGCACGGGCCCCGGCCGCGTCCACCACCCAGCCGGCGGCCGACGAGCCGAGCGCCACCCCGACCGCGAGCCCGGTGCTCGTCCAGGTCATGCCCTCGGTCAGTTGTGCGCGCGGTACGTGCTGCTCGACCAGGGCCATGGTGGTCACCATCGTGGGAGCGATGGTCAGGCCCGCGACGAAGAGCGCCACGGCCAGGAACGGCAGGTTCCCGACCAGTTGGAGCGGGATCATACTCACGGCCATGGCGAGGACGCCCAGTACCCAGCGGCGCGCTGCGGGGCCGGCCGGGCGCAGCATTCCGAAGACCGCGCCTGCCGAGCAGGAGCCGAACGCGTAGATCGCGAGGACGAGGCTGGCCGCGCCCTTGTGGCCCTGGGCCTCCGCGAAGGCCACCGTCACCACGTCGATCGCCCCGAAGATCGCGCCGGTGGCGGCGAAGGTGACCACGAGGACCTGGAGGCCCCGGGAGCGCAGCGCGGAGCCCTTGGTGTGGTGCGCGCGGGGGTGCGGTACGGGTTCGGTGGTGCGCTGCGCGGTCAGCCAGAACACGCCCGCCGCCAGGAAGACACCGGCCAGCAGCGGCCCGGCTTCGGGGAACCACGACGTGGACAGCCCGATGGCGAGGATCGGCCCGACGATGAAGCAGAACTCGTCGACGATCGACTCCCAGGAGTACGCGGTGTGCAGCATCTCGGGGGAGGCGCGGTGGACCTCGGCCCATCGGGAGCGGACCATCGCGCCGACACTCGGGACGCAGCCCGCGCAGGCCGCGAAGACGAACAACGTCCAGTCGGGCCAGCGCTGCCGGGCGGCCACGAGCAGGGCGCCGAGCGCGGCCAGGGAGACGAGCGTCGCGGGGCGCAGGACGCGGCGCTGGCCGTGCCGGTCCACCAGGCGGGAGATCTGCGGGCCCAGTACCGCGGCCGCCAGGGCGACCGTCGCCGAGAGCGCGCCCGCCAGTCCGTACCGGTCCGTGAGCTGGGAGACCATGGTGACGATGCCGATGCCGGTCATGGAGAGCGGCATGCGCCCCAGGAACCCGGCGGCGGAGAAGGACTTGGTGCCGGGCCGGGCGAACAGGGCGCGGTAGGGACTGGGCAAGGGGGCGCTCCGCCAGGTGAGGATCCGCGGGGACCGCGGGAGGTCGGTACAGGGTGGCAGTAAGGAACGTACTGCGGCCATACAGCTTACGGGTGGCGCACGGAAGGTGCCTCCGGTTTTCCGGCTGTCAGTGGCGGGTGGGAGGATCGAAACATGCCCGAACAGTCAGTGCCTGCTCCCTATGACGCCCTGCTCCTCCTCTCCTTCGGGGGCCCCGAAGGGCCCGACGACGTGGTCCCGTTCCTGGAGAACGTGACGCGCGGCCGCGGCATCCCCCGTGAGCGGCTCAAGGAGGTGGGGCAGCACTACTTCCTGTTCGACGGTGTGAGCCCGATCAACGCGCAGAACCGCGACCTGCTGGACGCCCTGCGCAAGGACTTCGCCGAGCACGGCCTGGACCTGCCGGTCTACTGGGGCAACCGCAACTGGGCGCCGTACCTCACCGACACCCTGCGCGACATGGTCCGCGACGGCCGCCGCCGCATCGCCGTGCTGGCGACCAGCGCGTACGCCTCGTACTCCGGCTGCCGGCAGTACCGGGAGAACCTGGCCGACGCGCTCGCCGCCCTGGAGGCCGAGGGCCTTGAGGTGCCGCGGGTCGACAAGCTGCGGCACTACTTCAACCACCCCGGCTTCGTCCGCCCCATGGTCGACGGGGTGCTCGCCTCCCTCGCCGAGCTGCCCGAGAACGTCCGCGCGGGCGCCCACCTCGCGTTCACCACGCACTCCATCCCCACCGCCGCCGCCGACACCTCGGGGCGGCCGGAGGAGCACACCGAGGGCGGCGAGGGCGGCGCGTACGTCGCCCAGCACCTGGACGTGGCAAAGGTGATCGCCGAGGCGGTGCGTGAGGAGACCGGCATCGCCCACCCCTGGCAGCTCGTCTACCAGTCGCGCAGCGGCGCCCCGCACATCCCCTGGCTGGAGCCCGACATCTGCGACCACCTGGAGACGCTGCACGCGCAGGGCGTCCCGGCCGTCGTGATGGCCCCCATCGGCTTCGTCTCGGACCACATGGAGGTCAAGTACGACCTCGACACGGAGGCCACCGCCAAGGCCGCCGAGCTGGGCCTGCCGGTCGCCCGCTCGGCCACCGTGGGCGCCGACCCGCGGTTCGCCGCGGCCGTCCGCGACCTGCTCCTGGAGCGTGCTGCGGCGGAGCGCGGCCGCTCCCCGGAGCGCTGCGCGCTCGGCGCCCTCGCCCCGAGCCACGACCTCTGCCCGGTCGGCTGCTGCCCGGCCCGCAGCCCCCGGCCCGCCGCCGCGGGCGCCGACTGGAGCGGCGCGCCGGCGGGGGCCTGAGAAGCCAGCCCCCGGGCCGCCCGACGGCGTGCGGCCCGGCTGCCCGGCCCGCGGGCGTACGCGCCGCGGCGGCCCGCGGGCCGGCCGTGAGCGCCGCCCGCGGGACCTTCCGTACGAACAAGGAGCACCGTGTCCGATCCCCTGAAGGACGCCTCGCCGTACAGCGGTGAACTGAAGGAAGAACTCCTCGCGCTGGCCCTGGAGGCCGCCCGCCGGGCCGGTGAGCTGCTGCGCGACGGCCGCCCCGCCGACCTCGGGGTGGCCGCCACGAAGACCAGCCCCATCGACGTCGTCACCGAGATGGACATCGCCTCCGAGAAGCTGATCACCGGCTTCCTCTCCGAGCGCCGCCCCGAGGACGGCTTCCTGGGGGAGGAGGGCGCCAGCTCCGAGGGGACCAGCGGGATCCGCTGGGTGATCGACCCCGTCGACGGCACCGTCAACTACCTCTACGGCCTGCCCTCTTGGGCGGTGTCCATCGCCGCCGAGAAGGACGGCGAGACGCTCGTCGGTGTGGTCGCGGCACCGATGCGCGGCGAGACCAGCCACGCCGTGCTCGGCGGCGGCGCCTTCCTGAACGGCGCGCCGGTCCGGGTGCGGCCCGCCCCGCCGCTCTCCCAGGCGCTGGTCGGCACCGGCTTCGGGTACGTGGCCGAGCGCCGCGCCGCGCAGGCCGCCGTCCTGGGCTCCCTGCTCCCGCAGGTGCGCGACATCCGGCGCGGCGGCTCGGCCGCGATCGACCTCTGCGACGTGGCCTGCGGCCGGCTGGACGCCTACTACGAGCGCGGTCTGAACCCGTGGGACTACGCGGCAGGCGAGCTGATCGCCCGCGAGGCCGGCGCGCTGACCGGCGGCCGCGCCGGCGACCCGGTCTCCCCGGACCTCACCGTCGCCGCCTCCCCGGCCGTCTTCGAGGCGCTCCAGCCCCTGCTGGAGGACCTGGGCGCCTGGCACGACTGACCCGGGACCCGCGGGCCGTGCGGGCCGCGCACGCCGCCGTACGGCCCGCCTCCCGGCCGCGCGCCGGAACGGACGGGCCACGTCTCGTACGGCCCGCCCGTGCCGCCGTACGACACATGCCGCCGTACGACACGCATACGCGCCCGGACACGACGAAGCGCCCCGGCACCGTCCCCTCGGTGCCGGGGCGCCCTTCGTACGGGGCGGGCGGGGATCAGACGCTGGGCGCGCCGACCTCCACACCGTGCTCGGAGGCCAGCCGCTGCAGGTCCTCCAGCTCGGCCTGCTCGACGTCGGCGAGGAAGTCGTCGCCGGTTTCGCGGGCCCGGTCCAGGTCGGCTTCGGTGCTCTTTATGCGCTGCAGAATGCCTGCGGTGAACGCGTCCATGGTGCGCCCCCTCGTCGTGGGTCGGTGGCACGGGGGTGTGCCGACGGGTGTGGGCCCCTCGTCCACGGGGGTGTGGCTGAGGGAGATCACGGCGTGGTCCCCGCGGACTGCCGTCCGGTCGCGGTACGGCGTCATGCAAGGCGTGATCGCGAGTGTGCAATCGTCCTCCCCATGCCGAACCTCACGGAAACCTCAAGAAGGCGGTGAATCGCTGCCAATCGGGTAGCCGCGGTCCCGCGGCGAGCGTCCGCACCTCCTCTTACAGCCGGTTTACGGCTCTTCGGGGCAGGATGGATGTGCTCGAAAATTGTGTGTGCCCTGTTCGGCGGGGCCGTGAGGAAGGACTAGCGACGTGCGTGTACTCGTCGTCGAGGACGAGCAGCTGCTCGCCGATGCGGTGGCCACCGGACTGCGCCGGGAGGCCATGGCGGTCGACGTGGTGTACGACGGCGCGGCCGCGCTGGAGCGGATCGCGGTCAACGACTACGACGTCGTCGTGCTGGACCGCGACCTCCCGCTGGTCCACGGCGACGACGTCTGCCGCAAGATCGTCGAGCTGGGCATGCCCACCCGCGTCCTGATGCTGACCGCCTCCGGCGACGTGAGCGACCGCGTGGAGGGCCTGGAGATCGGCGCCGACGACTACCTCCCCAAGCCGTTCGCCTTCACCGAGCTGACCGCCCGTGTACGGGCCCTGGGGCGCCGTACCACCGTGGCGCTGCCGCCGGTCCTGGAGCGGGCCGGCATCAAGCTCGACCCGAACCGCCGCGAGGTCTTCCGCGACGGCAAGGAGGTCCAGCTCGCGCCCAAGGAGTTCGCGGTGCTGGAGGTCCTGATGCGCAGCGAGGGCACCGTCGTCTCGGCCGAGCAGCTCCTGGAGAAGGCCTGGGACGAGAACACCGACCCGTTCACGAACGTGGTCCGGGTGACCGTCATGACGCTGCGCCGCAAGCTCGGCGAGCCCGCAGTGATCGTGACCGTACCGGGCTCCGGCTACCGGATCTGAGCAGCATGGCCACGACACCCGCGGCGCCCCAGTCGCCGCCCGCACCGCCCAAGCCCACCTGGGACCCGAAGCCGCCGGTCCGCCCCTTCCCGTGGCTGCGCCCGACCATCCGGATACGGCTCACGCTGCTGTACGGCGGCATGTTCCTGATGGCGGGCATCGTGCTGCTGGCCATCATCTACATGCTGGCCGCCAACGCCCTCCAGGACGGCAACCAGCTGCCGTTCAAGATCATCGGTTCGGACTTCCGGATCGTCACCGACCGCTGCCCCGGCGCTGCCACCAACAACGTCGACCAGCTGAACTCGGCCATCAACACCTGCATCTCGCAGCAGCGCGCGGTGGCCCTGAACAACCTGCTGAACCGCTCCCTGATGGCGCTGGTCGGCCTGACCATCGTCGCGTTCGCCTTCGGGTACGCGATGGCGGGCCGAGTCCTGTCCCCGCTGGGCCGCATCACGCGGACCGCGCAGCGGGTGGCCGGCTCCGACCTGCACCGCCGGATCGAGCTGGGCGGCCCGGACGACGAGCTGAAGGAGCTCGCCGACACGTTCGACGAGATGCTGGACCGGCTGGACCGCGCGTTCGAGTCGCAGCAGCGCTTCGTGGCGAACGCCTCGCACGAGCTGCGCACGCCGCTGGCGATCAACCGCACGCTCCTCGAAGTGCAGCTCGCCGACCCGGACGCCTCGCCCGAGCTGGCCCAGCTGGGCAAGACCCTGCTGGCCACCAATGAGCGCAGCGAACAGCTCGTCGAGGGCCTGCTGCTGCTCGCGCGCAGCGAGAACAAGATCGTGGACCGGAAACCGGTCGATCTCGCCGAGGTGGCCTCGCAGGCCATCGAGCAGTCCCGGAGCGAGGCGCAGGCCAAGGGCGTGGAGCTGCGCGGCGTACGCAAGCAGGTCTTCGTGCAGGGCAACGGCGTCCTCCTGGAGCGCATCGCGCTGAACCTCGTACAGAACGCCGTGCGGTACAACGTGCCAGAGGGCTTCGTGGAGGTGACCACCGAAGCGCAGCCCGGCTGGGCGGTGCTGGTGGTCTCCAATACGGGCCCGGTGGTCCCCGCCTATGAGGTGGAGAACCTGTTCGAGCCGTTCCGGCGGCTGCGTACGGAGCGCACGGGCAGCGACAAGGGCGTGGGCCTCGGCCTGTCCATCGTGCGGTCCGTGGTCCGGGCGCACGACGGCACGATCACGGCCGTGCCGCGTGAGGGCGGAGGCATGGACATGCGCGTGGTGCTCCCGGTGTAGGAGTTCCGGCCACCGCCCCCGCGGGTCCGGCTTGACGCGGCCGGGGGTGTCCGGTCATCCTTCGCCCCGAGTTCGCTTTGCGCGGAATTCGACCGGTCCGTTCATCGGCCCGGACGTGTGTGATCGATCACAGACGCGAATTCCGGGCCGTCTACTCTCCGTGATCGCTTTGGCCCGCGGAAGGCCGGGAAACTCCGGGTTTCCCGGGGGGCTGATCACGGGAAGTACACGTGATGGCAAGCGCGAGGTGCGACTTTAGGACCGTGTACGGTCCTATCGCCATCCAATCCGATCACCTCTTCAGGGGTGCGGTTGGGTGTCGATTGAGTAACAGACCTTGATGTGAGGCAAAATCTCCGCCTCAGGTCGGGCACAAGTCCGGCCTCTCACGCGTTACGAGCGCTGAGACACCGCAGACACCCAGAGGGGGAGAGCGACCATGGCTACGGATTACGACACACCACGCAAGACCGATGACGACCTCAACGAGGACAGCATCGAAGAGCTGAAGTCGCGGCGGAACGACAAGTCCGCCTCGGCCGTCGACGTCGACGAGTTCGAGCAGGCCGAAGGCCTGGAGCTGCCCGGCGCCGACCTCTCCAACGAAGAGCTCGCCGTGCGGGTCCTGCCCAAGCAGCAGGACGAGTTCACCTGCATGAGCTGCTTCCTGGTCCACCACCGCAGCCAGCTGGCCGCGGAGGACAAGAACGGCCAGCCGATCTGCCGCGACTGCGCGGCCTGACGGCGGGCCGAGGTCGTGGCCCGTACGCGCCCGCGAGGGGGACCGGCGGTCTCCCGGACAGGCGCCGCACCGAGCCGCGGTCACCGGGACGACAGCGTGAGGTGAAGCTCAGTGAAACCGTTCCGTAGAGGCAATCAGGGCGAGACCGGTCCGGCGGCCGGGGCACACCCACGCGGGGAGACCGCGTCCGTGCCCACCGACCGGACCGCCCTCCCCGCGGAGCGGGGCACCGAAGCGCTGAGAGAGCGTGGCCGCGCGGCCACGCTCGCGGCCAGAACGGTCGACGGCGCCCGCAAGCGCGGCGTCACGGTGCGGTCGGGACTCGCCTGGACCGCCGACCGGATCATCGAGACCGCCCCGCGGATCCCGGTCCGCGACCTGGCCACGCTGCGCCGCCAGTTCCCCGGCCTGACCCCCGAGGAACTGGCCGACAAACTCGTCGCGGGGGCGACGAGAGGCACCGCCACCGTCGGTGCCGGAGTGGGCGCCGCGGCGATGATGCCGGTGCCGCCCGCCATGCCGGCCGAGCTGGCCGCCGAGGTCGTCGGCGTCGCCACGGTCGAGATCAAGCTCCTCGCCGAGCTGCACGAGGTGTACGGACTGCGTCCGCAGGGCGGCCTCAAGGCCCGCGGCCTGGCATACGTCCAGGCCTGGACCGAGGAGCGCGGCGTCGACATCGCCGCGCCCGCCTCACTGAACCTCGCGCTCGGCGGACAGATGAAGCGCGAGCTGCGTCAGCAGATCATGAAGCGCATGATGCGGAACCTGCCGAGCATGACGCCGTTCATGGTGGGCGCCGCGGTCGGCGCGTTCATGAACCGCCGGGACACCGCCAGACTGGCCGACAAGGTCCGCCGGGACCTGCGCCGCCGCCAGGTGCCCTGGGACGCGCTCCCGGACCCTGCCCCGGCCCCCGCGCGCAAGGGACTCACCGGCCGCGCCAGAACCGGCCGTTCCGGCCGCCGGGAGCCCGGCCGGGACGACTGAGCCCAGAGCCCCCTGAACCCAGCCCGAGAACGTCCCCGCAAGCCCCGAGAACGCCCCCGTACGGCGCCCTCAGGCCCGGATCGCGGCCAGCGCCGCCGACAACTCCTCCGGGTGCCGCGTCGACAGGTAGACGTACGGCGTCGGGTCCGCCGGATCGGTCACCTCGACCCGCACCGCCGTCGGGATGTAGCTCCGCATCACCATGAACGCACGGGTGTCGGCCTTGTACGTACGCCACGCCCGGGCCTCCTCGGCGTCCAGCACGTGCGCCTCGCCCAGCGCCTCCGCGGGGAGCTTCGCGTCCCCGGCGATCAGCGCGCCGCCGACGACCCGGATGCGGGCCGAGCCGTACGCGCTCACCAGCACGGCGGCCAGCGCGGCGCCACCCACCAGCCCGCCGAGCATCGGCAGCGTCCCGAGCGGCAGCAGCATCAGGGCGCAGGCGACGCCGACGGCCGCGGCGATCACCCACCAGGAGCGGGGTGCGGTGAGGCGTTCTTCGTACGACTGCATGGCTCCAGCTTGGCACGTGCGCGCGCGTGCTCCGCGCGCGCGGGTAGGGTCTCCACCTGTGAGTGGAGACAGGACATCGCTGACGCCGCCCCCGGACGCCGCAGCGCCCGTGCGGCACCCCGAAGCGCCCGCACCCGGCGAGCTGCTCGGCGCGCACTACGACCGCTGCTTCGGGTGCGGCGAGGGGCAGCCGCACGGCCTGCACCTGGAGGCGCGGGCCGGAGAGGGCGTGCGCGTCAGCGCCGAGTTCACCGTCAAGGAGGCCCACCAGGGCGCGCCGGGCCTCGCGCACGGCGGCGTACTGGCCACGGCCCTGGACGAGACGCTCGGCTCGCTCAACTGGCTGCTCCAGGCCATCGCCGTGACCGGCCGCCTGGAGACCGACTTCCTGCGCCCGGTGCCGGTCGGCACGGTCCTGCACCTGGACGCCGAGGTCACCGCGGTGCACGGGCGGAAGATCTACTCACGTGCCGAGGGCCGGATCGGCGGCCCGGACGGCCCGGTCGCGGTCCGCGCCGACGCGGTCTTCATCGAGGTGAAGGTCGAGCACTTCATCCAGAACGGCCGGCCCGAGGAGATCGAGGCCGCGATGGCCGACCCCGACCAAGTACGCCGCGCCCGCGCCTTCGAGGTGAACCCGTGACCGAGCCCCTTCAGACACCGCAGACGCGGCACCCCGTGGACGTACGGATCCGGCGCCTCGATCCGGAGGTTCCGCTGCCCGCATACGGGCACCCGGGCGACGCGGGGGCCGACCTCGTCACCACGGAGGCGGCCGAACTGGCCCCGGGGGAGCGCACGGTACTGCCCACGGGGGTGGCCATCGCGCTGCCCGAGGGGTACGCCGCGTTCGTGCACCCGAGGTCGGGCCTGGCCGCACGCTGCGGTGTGGCACTCGTGAATGCCCCGGGGACGGTGGATGCCGGGTACCGTGGGGAGATCAAGGTGATCGTGGTCAATCTGGACCCGCGCGAGAGTGTGCGGTTCGAGAGGTTCGACCGGATCGCCCAACTGGTCGTCCAGCAGGTCGAGAAGGTGCGCTTCCACGAGGTGGCGGAGCTTCCCGGCTCGGCGCGGGCCGAGGGGGGATTCGGGTCCACCGGCGGCCATGCGGCGGTGGGCGGCCCCACGGGCGGGAATGGATACGCATCGGTCGGTGCCGACCGGGAAGGACAGTGACGTGTTCGGACGTCGCAAGAAGAACGAGGCTCCAGACGACGCGGTCGAGGCGGTCGATCCTGCCGAGGAGACCACCTCGGACGAGTCCGGCGCGGACGACGAGAGCTACGGCGTGAACCTTCCGCCGGCCCCGCGCCCCGACGGACCCTGGGACGTCTCCGAGGTCGGCAATCCGGGCGAGGGCCGGGTGGACCTGGGCGGCCTCTTCGTACCGGGCGTGGAGGGCATGGAGCTGCGGGTGGAGGTCGCCGGTGACGCGATCGTCGCCGCGACCATCGTGCTCCAGGACAGCGCCGTGCAACTGCAGGCCTTCGCCGCGCCCAAGCACGAGGGCATCTGGGGCGAGGTCCGCGAGGAGATCGCCTCCGGCATCACCCAGCAGGGCGGCGTCATCGACACAGTCGACGGCCCGCTGGGCTGGGAGCTGCGGGCCCAGGTGCCGGTGCAGCTGCCGGACGGGACGAACGGCGTGCAGGTCGTGCGGTTCGTCGGCGTGGACGGCCCGCGCTGGTTCCTGCGCGGCGTGATCTCCGGCCAGGGCGCCGTGCAGCCGCAGGCCGCCGGGCTGCTGGAGCAGATCTTCCGGGACACGGTCGTGGTGCGCGGCGAGGGCCCGATGGCGCCCCGCGACCCGATCGTCCTCAAGCTCCCCGACGACGCGCAGATGGTGCCCGAGGGCGTCCAGCAGGACGACGCCTCGCAGTCCCGCTTCGGCGGCGGCGTGGAGCGTCTGGAGCGCGGTCCGGAGATCACCGAGATCCGCTGAGCCGGTCCGCCGCCCTTCGTGGCGGCGTGCGAACGGGCCGCGTCCCTCCCCGGAGGGTGCGGCCCGTCGGCCTGCCTGGGGGCGTGGGCGTGGGTCGGGGGAGTGCGGGCCGGGGCGGGGGCACGGGGGTGTGGGCCGTGGGCGCGGGGGACGTGGCTGCGGGCGCGGGGCGCGGACGCGTAACGCCCGCCGTACTGTGCCGTACCGTTTCGCCCCTCATCTCCCCCATAGGGGTGCTATTGAGGTCCCCTTCTCAACACAGTAGAGGGCGGCACTGACACCAGCGGCCGGCACCGACGGCACCGCGCACCGGCAACAGCGCGCACCACCGACAGCACGCCACCAGCACTCCCCCGACTGCTCCGTCAGGGTCCCGTCAAAACCGCCGGCCCGGCTCCCCGTATGCGGTTTTCCTGCCGTTCCTGGTCGGTAGGGTCGGCAGCGACAACGGCCCGGTTGTGGGCAGCTCACAAGTTGGACAATGGGGCCATGGGACGCGGCAAGCTTCGCATCTACCTCGGCGCGGCACCGGGCGTCGGCAAGACGTACTCCATGCTCTCCGAGGCGCACCGGCGCCTGGAGCGCGGTACGGACGTCGTCGTCGCCTTCGTGGAGCATCACGACAGGCCGCGTACGGAGGTGCTCCTGCACGGCCTGGAGGAGCTGGAGCGCCGGGAGCTGAGCCACCGGGGCACCACGTTCACCGAAATGGACGTGGACGCGGCGCTGGCCCGCAGGCCCGCCGTCGCGCTGGTCGACGAGCTGGCCCACACCAACGTGCCCGGCTCCCGCAACGCCAAGCGCTGGCAGGACGTCGAGGAACTGCTCGAAGCCGGCATCGACGTCGTCTCCACCGTCAACATCCAGCACCTGGAGTCACTCGGTGACGTGGTGGAGTCCATAACGGGCGTTCGGCAGCGCGAGACCGTCCCCGACGAGGTGGTCCGCCGCGCCGACCAGATAGAGCTGGTCGACATGTCGCCCCAGGCGCTGCGCCGCCGCATGGCGCACGGCAACGTCTACGCCTCCGACAAGGTCGACGCCGCGCTGTCGAACTACTTCCGGCCCGGCAACCTCACCGCCCTGCGCGAGCTGGCGCTGCTGTGGGTGGCCGACCGGGTCGACGAGTATCTCCAGCAGTACCGCGCGGAGCACTCCATCCGTTCCACCTGGCAGGCCCGCGAGCGCATCGTCGTCGGCCTCACCGGCGGCCCCGAGGGCAAGACCCTGCTGCGCCGTGCGGCGCGGATGGCCGCCAAGGGATCCGGCAGCGAGGTCATGGCGGTCTACATCGCGCGCAGCGACGGGCTCACCGGCGCTTCTCCCAAGGAGCTGGCCGTCCAGCGCACCCTGGTCGAGGACCTCGGCGGCAGCTTCCACCACGTCATCGGCGACGACGTGCCGAGCGCCCTGCTGGAGTTCGCGCGCGGGGTGAACGCCACCCAGATCGTGCTGGGCTCCAGCCGCCGCAAGGCCTGGCAGTACGTCTTCGGGCCCGGCGTCGGCGCCACCGTCGCCCGCGACTCCGGCCCCGACCTGGACGTCCACATCGTCACGCACGACGAGGTCGCCAAGGGCCGCGGCCTGCCGGTGGCCCGCGGCGCCCGGCTCAGCGGCTCCCGCGTACTGGCCGGCTGGCTCACCGGCGTGCTCGGCCCGGTCCTGCTCACGCTGCTGCTGTACAACATCGACAGCGGTCCGGGCCTCGCCAACGACGTGCTGCTGTTCCTCTTCCTGACCGTGGCGGCGGCGCTGCTCGGCGGGCTGCTGGCGGCGCTCGCCTCCGCCGCCGTCGGCTCGGTGCTGCTGAACTTCTACTTCACGCCGCCCACGCACAGCGTCACCATCGCGGATCCCGAGAACATCGTCGCCATCGTGATCTTCTTCGCGGTCGGGGTGGCCGTCGCCTCGGTGGTGGACCTGGCGGCCCGCCGTACGCATCAGGCGGCCCGGCTGCGGGCCGAGGCGGAGATCCTGTCGTTCCTGGCCGGCAGCGTGCTGCGCGGCGAGACCACGCTGGACGCCCTGCTGGAACGGGTGCGCGAGACCTTCGCCATGGACGCCGTCGCCCTACTCGAACGCGAGAGCGACGTCGAGCCCTGGACCTGCGCGGGCAGCGTCGGCGAGGGCAGGGCGCCCCGCCGCCCCGAGGACGCGGACGTGGACATGCCGGTCAGCGAGTACATGGCCCTCGCGCTCACCGGCCGCAAGCTGCCCGCTGAGGACCGCCGGGTGCTCGGCGCCTTCGCCGCCCAGGCCGCCGTCGTCCTGGACCGCCAGCGGCTGGTCGGCGAGGCGGAGCGGGCCCGTGAGCTGGCCGAGGGCAACCGCATCCGCACCGCCCTGCTGGCCGCCGTCAGCCACGACCTCCGTACGCCCCTGGCGGGCATCAAGGCCGCCGTCACCTCGCTCCGCTCCGACGACGTGGCCTGGTCCGAGGAGGACGAGGCCGAGCTGCTGGCGGGCATCGAGAACGGCGCCGACCGGCTGGACCACCTGGTCGGCAATCTGCTCGACATGTCCCGGCTGCAGACCGGCACGGTCACCCCGCTGATCCGCGACACCGACCTGGACGAGGTCGTCCCGATGGCGCTCGGCGGCGTCCCCGAGGGCAGCGTCTGCCTGGACATCCCCGAAGAGCTGCCGATCGTGGCCGTCGACCCCGGCCTGCTGGAGCGGTGCGTCGCGAACCTCGTGGAGAACGCCGTGAAGTACAGCCCGGACGGTGCGCCCGTCACGGTCGCCGCCAGCGCGCTCGGCGAGCGCGTGGAGGTACGCATCGTGGACCGCGGGCCCGGCGTCCCCGACTCCGCCAAGGACCGCATCTTCGAGCCGTTCCAGCGCTACGGCGACGCTCCGCGCGGTGCCGGCGTCGGCCTCGGCCTCGCCGTCTCCCGCGGCTTCGCCGAATCCATGGGCGGCACGCTCGCCGCCGAGGACACCCCAGGAGGCGGTCTGACCATGGTCCTCACCCTGCGCGCGGCGCCCGGCCACCCGCCGGCCACCCCCGGCCTCCCCGCCCGGGCGACGACATGACCGCGCCCGCTCCCCGTACACCGACTGCGGCGGCCCCCGGTCCGTCCGCGGGAAAGGCAGGCCCGATGACCCGGGTGCTCGTGGTCGACGACGAACCGCAGATCGTCCGCGCCCTCGTGATCAACCTCAAGGCGCGCAAGTACGAGGTGGACGCCGCGCCCGACGGCGCCACCGCGCTCCGGCTCGCCGCCGCCCGCCACCCCGACGTGGTCGTCCTCGACCTCGGCCTGCCCGACATGGACGGCGTGGACGTGATCAGGGGGCTGCGCGGCTGGACCCGCGTACCGATCCTGGTGCTCTCCGCCCGGCAGACCTCCGACGAGAAGGTCGAGGCCCTGGACGCGGGCGCCGACGACTACGTCACGAAGCCGTTCGGCATGGACGAGCTGCTGGCCCGGCTGCGCGCCGCCGTGCGCCGCGCGGAGCCCACCGGGCCCGCCGACGCCGCCGTCCTGGTCGAGACCGAGGGCTTCACCGTCGACCTGGCGGCGAAGAAGGTCAACCGTGCGGGCCGCGACGTCCGGCTCACTCCCACCGAGTGGCATCTGCTGGAGGTGTTGGTCCGCAACACCGGCCGCCTGGTCAGCCAGAAACAGCTGCTCCAGGAGGTCTGGGGCCCCTCGTACGGCACCGAGTCCAACTACCTGCGGGTCTACATGGCCCAGCTGCGGCGCAAGCTGGAGGCGGATCCGTCGCATCCGCGGCACTTCGTCACCGAGCCGGGCATGGGCTACCGCTTCGAACAGTGATACGTATCCAGGCGTCGGTGGCCCCGCTTCCCGGGCGCACGCCGTGATCCGGCCGGGAGTCGGCCGGTACGCTGGCTGTATGAGTGCTGGGACCCGTTCCGAGAAGCCGGCCGGACGCTTCCGCCGGATGCTCGACAGGCTGTCCTCCTCCGAGGAGGAGCTGCAGTCCGCCGAGCTGCAGCAGGACGCGCAGAACGCGGGCTGTACGCGGATCTGCGACTGCGACGACCGCCAGATCGTGAAGGTCACGGGCACGCTGCGGCACGTCACGCTGCGCCCTCGGGCCGGGGTGCCGGCGCTGGAGGCCGAGCTGTTCGACGGCTCGGCGGCGCTGGACGTGGTCTGGCTGGGCCGCCGCGCCATCACCGGCATAGAACCGGGCCGTAAGCTCATCGCCTCCGGCCGGATCTCCATGAGCCACGGGCGCCGGGTGCTGTTCAATCCGAAGTACGAACTCCGACCGCTCGGACAGGAGTAGCCGGTGACGTCGTTCGAGAAGACGACCACGAGCAACGAGGACCAGTCGGCGGACGGTGCGACAGCGCCGTCCGACCCACGCGGGGCGGCGAACGCCCCCGACAAGGCGGCCGCCGAGAAGGCCATCCTGGAGGCGTTCGGCGGCTTCTGGGGCATGGTCGACACGACGGTCCCCGGGCTGGTCTTCGTACTGATCTACACGATCAAGCGGGACATCCATCTCGCGGCGATCGTCGCGCTGGGCCTGACGGTCGTGCTGGCGCTGGCCCGGCTCGCCCGCAAGGAAACCCTCAAGCACGCCTTCAGCGGCGTCTTCGGCGTGGCCTTCGGCGCGGTCTTCGCGATGATGTCCGGCGACGCCAAGAACTTCTACCTGCCCGGCATGCTGTACACGCTGGGCCTCGCGGTCGTGTACATCCTCTCGGCGGTCTTCCGGTTCCCGCTCATCGGCGTCCTGCTCGGCCCGATCCTGCGCGAGAACCTGTCCTGGCGCACCCGCAACCCCGGCCGTCTCAAGGCGTACACCAAGTCCACCTGGGCCTGGGGCATCATCCTGCTCGCCAAGTCGGCGATCCTCTTCCCGCTGTACTGGTGGGGCGACGCGACGCAGCTCGGCTGGGTCAAGGTCGCGCTCGGCATCCCCCCGTTCCTGCTCTGCGTCTACCTCACCTGGATCTTCCTCGCGAAGGCCCCGGCCCCGATCGACGTGATCGCGGAGATGGAGGCGAAGGAGAAGGCCGAGGAGGCCAAGGCGGACGCGCCCGGCATGTGACCGCTCCGCGTACGGCCGAGGGCCCGGAACCGAACGGTTCCGGGCCCTCAGCCGTCGGTCGGCCTACCGCCTACTCCGTGGGCTTCCGCATCGACAGCAGGTCCTCCAGCTGCTCCTCCCGCGCCTGCGCCGCGACGAACAGCAGCTCGTCACCGGCCTCCAGCGCGTCCTCCTTGTTGGGCGTGAGCACCCGGGTCCCGCGGATGATCGTCACCAGCGAGGTGTCCTCGGGCCACTCCACGTCACCCACCTGGGTGCCCGCCAGCGCGGCCTCCGGCGGCAGCGTCAGCTCGACGAGGTTCGCGTCGCCGTGGCTGAAGCGCAGCAGCCGTACCAGGTCGCCGACGCTCACCGCCTCCTCGACCAGCGCGGACATCAGGCGCGGCGTGGAGACCGCCACGTCGACGCCCCAGGACTCGTTGAAGAGCCACTCGTTCTTCGGGTTGTTGACGCGGGCGACCACCCGCGGCACGCCGTACTCGGTCTTGGCCAGCAGCGAGACGACGAGGTTGACCTTGTCGTCACCGGTCGCCGCGATGACGACGTTGCACCGCTGCAGCGCCGCCTCGTCCAGCGAGGTGATCTCGCAGGCATCGGCCAGCAGCCACTCCGCCTGCGGCACCCGCTCCACCGAGATGGCGGTGGGCGCCTTGTCGATCAGCAGGATCTCGTGACCGTTTTCGAGCAGCTCACCCGCGATGGAGCGTCCCACCGCTCCCGCACCAGCGATCGCGACCCTCATGCGCCTGCCTCCTCGGGCCCCTCGGCGAATGCCGCCTCGACCTTCTCCACCTCGTCGGTGCGCATCATCACGTGCACCAGGTCGCCTTCCTGCAGGACGGTCTGCGAGGTCGGCAGGATCGCCTCGCCCAGCCGGGTGAGGAACGCCACCCGTACCCCGGTCTCCTCCTGGAGGCGGCTGACCTTGTGGCCGACCCAGGACGCGTCGGTGTGCACCTCGGCGAGCTGCACGCCGCCGCTGGGGTCCCGCCACAGCGGCTCGGCGCCCGAGGGGAGCAGCCGGCGCAGCATCTGGTCCGCGGTCCAGCGGACGGTCGCGACGGTCGGGATGCCCAGGCGCTGGTAGACCTCGGCGCGGCGCGGGTCGTAGATGCGGGCCGCGACGTTCTCCACGCCGAACATCTCGCGGGCCACCCGGGCGGCGATGATGTTGGAGTTGTCGCCGCTGCTGACCGCGGCGAACGCCCCGGCCTCCTCGATGCCCGCCTCGCGGAGGGTGTCCTGGTCGAAGCCGACGCCGGTCACCCGGCGGCCCCCGAAACCGGAGCCCAGCCGCCGGAAGGCGGTCGGGTCCTGGTCGACCACGGCGATCGTGTGGCCCTGGTTCTCCAGGGTCTGTGCGAGCGCGGATCCGACCCGCCCGCAGCCCATGATGACGATGTGCATCGTCCCGCTTACCCCGCACTCCTCGTAGGCCCGCTGGCCTGCCTCAACACCCTGCTCACAACTTTCTTTCCGGCGTACCGGTCCGCCCGGGGCTCCCGGCCCCGGCAACGCCCGGTCACGAGCTTATGCGGCAACGGGGGAGTTGCCCCCGCTGATGTGCGACACCACCGTAACCGGCAGGCCGGACGACGGGACTTCTGCCCTTCACCGGACGTGCCGGCCCCCGTTCACCGGATGTGCCGGTCGTGGTTCACCGGACGTTCCCCTCGCTGTTCAGGGGCGCGGGGCGGGGCCGGCCGGGCCCTGGCGGGTCCCCGCCGGGAAGAAGAAGCGCGCGGGGGAGAGGGCGAGCGCGCACAGGGGGTCCGCGCGCCGCAGCTCCGGCAGTCGCCCGCTCCACTCCAGGACGCCGAGCGGGCCGGTCCCGAGCCGTCCGGAGAGCCGCCCGGCGAGGTGGATCCGGTCCGCGCCGATCTGCCCGAAGGCATGGCCGGGGGCGTACGGCACGGGCACGCGCCACCTGCCGTGCGGTCCCACGCGGAGGGCCGCGAGCGTCCCGGTGTCGTCGGACACGCGTACGGAGTCGCCGCTCCAGGCGAAGCGGGCCATCTCCTTCGGGATGCCCCACAGGCCGCGGCCGCCGTGCAGCGAGGCCGCGGAGTCCACCCGGATGGCGTGGCAGTGCAGCCCCACGCGGCGGCCGCGGCGGACCGGGGAGGCAACCGCGAACTCGTCGTACCGGAGGGTCCCCTCCGCGTAGCGCACGAGCATGACGGCGAGTACGTGCGGGCCGCCGAGCGGCCTGAGGTCGGCGGGGAGCGGCAGCGCCTCGCGGGTGGCGAAGAGCGACAGCCACAGGGTGCCGCGGGCCCGCCAGGGAGGGGCGGGGAAGTCGGGGCCCGCCGACGGTCCGGTCCGGTCGGTCACTGAGGGTCTCCTCTCGTCAGGGCCCGAAGGCTCCCGGGGCTAGAACGCTCCTGGGGCTCGAACGCTCCTAAGGGCCGGAACGGGCTGACTCGGTGATCTTCGAACAGGCATGCTGTGCGACGTGTCCTCACTGTCTCCTGTGCCACAGCAGTCCCCACCGGCCCCGCCCACCCCGCACATGGTGGTGTGCGGCGACGACTCACTGGCCCATCGGCTCGCCGTGGAGCTGCGCGAGGTCTACCGCGAGCGGGTCACCCTCGTGGTCCCCTCCGTACGCGATCCGCGCGGCCCCCGCGTTCCCGAGCCCGCCCGCGGCCTCGGCCGGGCGAGCGCCCTCTTCGGGCGGGTGACCGCGGCGGTCGGCCGTACGGCCACCGCGGACGGCGGGCGCGCCTCCGACGGCGCGGGCCCGCCGGAAGCGGCGGAGGACGACGTACGCGTCCTCCAGGCGCCGGAGCCCGACGACGAGACGCTCACCGAGGCGGGCGTGGAGGAGGCCGGCGCGCTGGCCCTCGTCTATGACGACGACGAGACCAACATCCACGCCGCGCTGCGCGCCCGCCGTATGAACCCCCGGCTCCGGCTGGTCATCCGCCTCTACAACCGCCGCCTCGGACAGCACCTGGAGGAGCTGCTGGACCAGGCGGCCGCCGTGGTCTGGTCCGACACCTCCGACATCGACGCCTCCACCACCGTCCTGTCCGACGCGGACACGGTCGCGCCCGCGCTCACCGCCACCGCCGTGGCCGGCACCAGCAAGGTCATCGAGGTCGACGGGCTGCTGCTGCGGGCCGTGGAGCACACCCCGGGCGCGCCGGCCCCGCCGCGCGCCCACCGCGGCCTGGCCACCCTGGCCCTCCTCTCCCCCGCCGCCTCGGACGAGACCGCCCACGAGGGCGACCCGGCACCGGAGCCGCCCCCGCCGGGCCGCCACCGGCACCGCGGCGGCCACCGGCACACGGCGGCGGACGACGACGGGCCGACGCTGCTGCCCGACGACGCCGAGGCCGCGGCGGCGGCCGGCCGCGCCACCGTGGCGCTGGAGACCGTCGCCTACCGCGGGGGCCGGTCGCCGGCCCGCCGCCTCACCGGCCGCGGCGCGCCCCTCGGCTCGCTCTTCTCCCGGCGGCTGCGCTGGGCCGTCGTGGGCGTCGTCGCCACCGTCCTGATACTCGCCGTCGTCTCCACCCTGTTCACCGGCGAGCGGCCGATGCACGCGGTCTACCTCTCCCTGCTGGACCTCCTCGCGATCAACGAGCCGGCGGTCGAGGAGGACATGGTCCGCAAAGTGCTGCAACTGCTGTCCGGGCTCACCGGCCTGCTCCTGCTGCCGGTCCTGGTGGCCGCGGCCCTCGAAGCGCTCGGCACCTTCCGCAACGCCGCCCAGCTGCGCCGCCCGCCGCGCGGCCTCTCCGGGCACGTCGTCCTGCTCGGCCTCGGCAAGGTCGGCACCCGCGTCCTGGCCCGGCTGCGCGAGCTGGGCGTACCGGTGGTCTGCGTCGAGGAGGACCCCGAAGCGCGCGGCATTCCGCTGGCCCGCCGGCTGCGGGTGCCGACCGTGCTCGGCGACGCCACCGAGGACGGCGTGCTGGAGGCGGCCGGGGTCGCC
The DNA here is from genome assembly GCF_055586425.1 of Streptomyces sp. NPDC050806. NCBI lineage: Bacteria > Bacillati > Actinomycetota > Actinomycetes > Kitasatosporales > Streptomycetaceae > Streptomyces > Streptomyces sp. NPDC050806. Next base: position 183,374 of record NZ_JBVJIF010000014.1, read on the forward strand.
CGCGCCCGTACGCTCCTCGCCCTGACCAGCGAGGACAGCACCAACCTGGAGGCGTCGCTGTACGCCAGGTCGGTCAAGCCGCAGCTCCGTGTGACGCTGCGGCTCTTCGACGACCGGTTCGCCACCGCCGTCTACCGCACCCTGCGCGCCGCCCATCCCACCGCCGTCACCCGCAGCCGCAGCGTCTCCTTCCTGGCGGCGCCCGCCTTCGCCGGCGCCATGATGGGCCGCCAGATCCTGGGTGCCATCCCCGTGGAGCGCCGGCTGCTGCTCGTCGCCCATGTGGACGTACGCGGCCAGCCGGAACTGGTGGGGCGCAGGCCGGAGGACGTGTTCCGGGCCGGGCGGCTGCGGGTGGTGGCCGTGAACATCGGCGCGTCCGCCGACCCGGCCGAGGACCCCGAGAACATGGCGGCGAACGGGCAGGGCTGGGAGCCCGCCCGGCTGGTCCGCGACCTGCCGCCCGACTACGTCCTGCGGCCCCAGGACCGCGTGGTCATCGCCGCCACCCGCGAGGGGCTGGGGGAGCTGCTGGGCCGTCGGCCGCACCCCGCCGGGTCCCGCCGGAGCGGACCTGCCGGGATCCGGCAGGATTGATAGCGTCCCGATGTCCGGGAGTCGGCAATCAAGGCCCCGGAACCGGCCCGCGGGAGCCGGGCGGAGCGGTGGCAGGGAGCACGACGAGTGGAGCGCGGCGCAGCGGAATCGCAGGACCTCGGCGGATACGCCGACCTCCTCGGCGAGATCTCGCGGACCGGGCGGCTGCCCCGCCGCGACGAGCTGGACGCCCTGCGCGAGCTGGGCGAACGGGCCGCCGAGGAGGGCCAGGGCCTGCGCGAGCTGATCGGCCGCTACCTGGGGGAGACCCGTCGGCTGTGGGGCTCGCTGCCCGGGGTGGCGCGGGCCGCGGGGGCCGGCGAGCGGGCCCGTACCGGTGACGCGCTGCTCGCGGCCGTCGAGGCGGCCGTGTCGGCGCTCGGCGAGGGCCATGAGCGGGCGCAGCGGCTCGCGGTCCGGCAGGAGGAGGCGGCCCGCCGTGAATTCGTCGACGACCTGCTCTACGGGCGCAGCGACCTGGGCCGGCTCGCCGAACGGGCCGAGCGTTTCGGACTGCGGCTGGCCGGGGAGCACGCGGTGGCCGTGGCGGAGGGCCCGGAGCGCTTCGACGACCTGCATCCGGTGGCCCGGCGCGTGGAGCGCGAGCTGCTGACCCGCTTCGGCGACCGGGACGTGCTGATCGCCACCAAGGGCGGGCGGCTGGTGTGTGTGGCGCCGGGCGGCCGGGACGGCGCCCTGGACCTCTTCGCGCAGCACGCGCGTACCGCCGCCCCCGGCGCACGCGGTGCGCACCGGGTCGCGGTCGGCCGCCCGCACTCCGGCGCCGGCGGCGTGGTCACCTCGTACGAGGAAGCACTCGGCGCGCTGGAGCTCGCGACCCAGCTGGAGCTGGCCGACCCGGTGCTGTACGCGGCCGACCTGCTGGTCTTCCCCGTTTTGCTGCGGGACCGGGCCGCCATGGCCGACCTCGTGCGCAGCGTGCTGGGGCCGCTGACCGAGGGGCGCGGCGGCGCGCGGCCGCTGCTGGAGACCATCTGGGCCTGCGCGGCGACGGCGTACGTCAACGCCGAAGCGGCCCGCAGGCTCCAGGTCAGCGTGCGCACCCTCTCCTACCGGCTGGCCCGCATCAAGGAACTGACCGGCTACGACCCGGCCGACGGGCTGCAGCGCTACACGCTGGAGACGGCGGCGATGGGGGCGCGCGTGCTGGGCTGGCCGGACCGGCCGCTGTAGCTCCTCCGGACGTCCGCTCCGCACCGGCTCCGCACGCGCCGGACGGTGGGGCAAGCGGGGGTCGGTGAGCCATCAAAATCGCGTAAAGATTGCCGGGAACCGGCAATGTGCCGAGGCCGTGGCGAATGCCACCATCGGGTCGCACCGGCGGGTGCACGGCGGGCGGCGCAGCATCAGGGGTCTGCGCGCCCGCCGGGCCGCCGGCAGCGGATCGGATGTCTCCACCCTCCACGGGGGTGAGGGTGTGGACACCCCGCCCGGGGCAGGCAGTTCCGCCTTTCGGGGGACCCGGAAGGGGGGCGTACGCGGCCCGTACGGATCAGCGGAGCAACGGATTCCGTAGCCCTGGCGGACCCGTCCGAGGGGGGCGCGGACCAGTCGGACGGCGTGTTCCGAGAGTCGCCGCGCCCCCTCGGGTGGCGGGTGGGCGGGGCCCTTGACGAAGGCTTAGCATCCTCTGCGTGTCCAAACTGACCGACGTGCCCAAACGCATCTTGATCGGGCGCGCACTGCGCAGCGACAAGCTGGGAGAGACCCTTCTCCCCAAGCGCATCGCACTCCCCGTCTTCGCCTCCGACCCGCTCTCCTCCGTGGCGTACGCGCCGGGGGAGGTGCTGCTCGTCCTGTCCGTGGCCGGCGTGTCCGCGTACCACTTCAGCCCGTGGATCGCGCTCGCCGTCGTGGTGCTGATGTTCACGGTGGTGGCGTCGTACCGGCAGAACGTGCACGCGTACCCGAGCGGCGGCGGCGACTACGAGGTGGCCAACACCAACCTCGGCCCCAAGGCGGGCCTCACCGTGGCCAGTGCGCTGTTGGTCGACTACGTCCTCACCGTCGCCGTCTCCATCTCCTCCGGAGTGGAGAACCTGGGCTCGGCGATCCCCTTCGTGGTCGAGCACAAGACGTTCTGCGCCATCGCGATGATCCTCCTGCTCACCGTGATGAACCTGCGCGGCGTGAAGGAGTCCGGGAAGCTCTTCGCCATCCCGACGTACATCTTCGTCGCCGGCGTCTTCGTCATGATCCTCTGGGGCGCCTTCCGCGGCATGGTCCTCGGCGACTCCATGAAGGCACCCACCGCCGACTACACCATCCACGCGGAGCAGGGCGGCCTCGCGGGCTTCGCGCTGGTCTTCCTCCTGCTGCGCGCCTTCTCCTCCGGCTGTGCGGCGCTCACCGGCGTCGAGGCGATCTCCAACGGCGTACCCGCCTTCCGCAAGCCGAAGTCGCGGAACGCCGCCACGACGCTGGCGCTGATGGGCGGCCTGGCCGTCACCATGTTCTGCGGCATCATCGTGCTGGCCATGGTCACCGGCGTGAAGATGGCCGAGAAGCCCGCCACCGACCTGCTGCACAACGGCACCCCGGTCGGCTCCGGCTACACCCAGAACCCGGTGATCTCGCAGGTAGCGGCCGCCGTCTTCGGCGACGGGACGCTGCCCTTCATCATCCTGGCCGCCGCCACCGCGCTGGTCCTCTTCCTCGCCGCGAACACCGCCTACAACGGCTTCCCGCTGCTCGGCTCGATCCTCGCGCAGGACCGCTACCTGCCGCGCCAGCTGCACACCCGCGGCGACCGGCTCGCGTTCTCCAACGGCATCGTGCTGCTCGCCGGCGCCGCGGTGATACTCGTCTACATCTACGGCGCCGACTCCACCCGGCTGATCCAGCTGTACATCGTCGGCGTCTTCGTCTCCTTCACGCTCAGCCAGATCGGCATGGTCCGGCACTGGAACCGCCACCTGGCCACCGAGAAGGACCAGGCCAAGCGGCGCCGGATGCACCGCTCCCGGGCGATCAACACCTTCGGCGCCACCCTCACCGGCCTCGTCCTGGTCGTCGTGCTGGTGACGAAGTTCAGCCACGGCGCCTGGGTCGCCCTGCTCGGCATGGTCATCTTCTACGTCACGATGACCGCGATCCGTAAGCACTACGACCGGGTCGCCGAGGAGATCGCCGCGGCGGACTCGCCCGACGACGAGGTCGCCCGCCCGTCGCGGGTGCACTCCATCGTCCTGGTCTCCAAGGTCCACAAGCCGACCCTGCGGGCCCTGAACTACGCCAAGCTGATGCGCTCCGACTCCCTCGAAGCGGTCAGCGTGGACGTCGACCAGGCCGAGACCAAGGCGCTGCGCGAGGAGTGGGAGCGCCGCGGCATCGAGGTCCCGCTGAAGGTCCTGGCCTCCCCGTACCGGGAGATCACCCGGCCCTTCATCGAGTACGTGAAGTCGCTGCGCAAGGAGAGCCCGCGCGACGCGGTCTCCGTCTTCATCCCGGAGTACGTCGTCGGCCACTGGTACGAGCACCTGCTGCACAACCAGTCCGCGCTGCGCCTGAAGGGCCGGCTCCTCTTCACCCCGGGCGTGATGGTCACCTCCGTCCCCTGGCAGCTGGACTCCTCCGAGGCCGCCAAGGTCCGCGCCCGCAAGCGCGCCGAGTGGAACGCGCCCGGCTCGGTCCGCCGCGGCCCGGTCACCCAGCCGAAGAAGGAGAAGGCGGCCACGAAGAAGTAGGGAGCGCGCGCCCCGGTGGTCATGGGGGTGGTACGGCGGGACGTAGACTAGAAGGCTGTTGTCCCGCGGTACCACCCCACGTTTTTGGAGCTCACTCGCCATGCCGGAAGAACCGAAGAAGTCCCTGGTCGGCGAGGAGTATGAGGTCGAGGTCGGCCCCGTCGCGCACGGCGGCCACTGCATCGCCCGTACGCAGGAGGGCCAGGTCCTCTTCGTACGCCACGCCCTGCCCGGCGAGCGCGTGATCGCCAAGGTCACCGACGGCGAGGAGGGCGCCCGCTTCCTCCGCGCCGACGCGGTGCAGGTCCTCACCCCCTCGAAGGACCGGGTCGAGGCCCCCTGCCCGTTCTCCGGCCCCGGCCGCTGCGGCGGCTGCGACTGGCAGCACGCCAAGCCGGGCGCCCAGCGCCGCCTCAAGGGCGAGGTCATCGCCGAGCAGCTGATGCGTCTCGCGGGCCTGACCCCCGAGGACGCGGGCTGGGACGGCACGGTTGTACCGGCCCCCGGCGACAAGCTCCCCGCCGGCGAGGTCCCCGCCTGGCGCACCCGCGTCCAGTACGCCATCGACGCCGACGGCCGCGCGGGCCTGCGCAAGCACCGCTCGCACGACGTCCAGCCGATCGACCGCTGCCTGATCGCCGCCCCCGGCATCTCCGAGCTGGGCATCGAAAAGCGTGACTGGCCGGCGATCGCCACCGTCGAGGCCATCGCCGCCTCCGGCTCGCACGACCGCCAGGTCATCCTCACCCCGAAGCCCGGTGGCCGCCTCCCCATCGTCGAACTGGACAAGCCGGTCTCCGTCCTCCGCATCGGCGAGAAGGACAAGGCCGTCCACCGCGTCCACGGCCGCCCCTTCGTCCGCGAACGCGCCGCCGAGCGCACCTGGCGCGTCGGCAACGGCGGCTTCTGGCAGGTCCACCCGCAGGCCGCCGACCTCCTCGTCGAAGCGGTCATGCGCGGCCTGATGCCCAAGAAGGGCGACATGGCCCTGGACCTCTACTGCGGCGTCGGCCTCTTCGCCGGTGCCCTCGCCGACCGCGTCGGCGACAAGGGCGCCGTCCTCGGCATCGAGTCGGGCAAGCGCGCGGTGGAGGACGCCCGCCACAACCTCGCCGACGACGACCGCGTCCGCATCGAACACGGCAAGGTCGACCAGATCCTCCCCCGCACCGGCATCGACGACGTCGACCTCGTCGTCCTCGACCCGCCCCGCGCCGGCGCCGGCAAGAAGACCGTCGAACACCTCGCCTCCCTCACCCCCCGCCGCATCGCCTACGTGGCCTGCGACCCGGCCGCCCTCGCCCGCGACCTCTCCTACTTCGCCGCGGCCGGCTACGCCCCGAAGCGCCTCCAGGCCTTCGACCTGTTCCCGATGACGCATCACGTGGAGTGCGTGGCGATTCTGGTGCCGGAGGGGAAGCAGGGCTGACGGCACGGGCGCCTTCGGTCACGCGGCCCGTGTCCGCCGAGTGACCGGCAGGGTCCTCGTCCCCGGTATCGGGGACACTGGCTCCATGGAACCCCGGCCGAGTGTTGATGATCCGTTCGTGACCGGTTCGCGTGGGGGTGCGCCGTCCCTCGGGGAGGTGCTCCGAGCCGGGGGGATGGAGCTGGTCGAGGTCGTGCGGGCGCCTCGGGGGCTGGATGTGGCCGTGCGCGGGGTCGGGGTGTTCGACGCGGGGGAGACCTTGGAGGCCGCGGGGCAGGTGCTTGTCGCGGTGGGGGTGGACACCTCGTCCGCGGACGCTCCGCGGGTGTTGCGGGACGCCGCGCGGGCGGGGGCTGTCGCGCTGGTGATGCGGCGGGGCGCGGAAGGCGTGTCGGAGCGGCTGGTCGCGGAGGCCGACGAGGGCGGGACCGCGTTGCTCGAGCGGGCGTCGTGGATCGAGTGGGGGGAGTTCATAGGGCTGCTGCGGGGGGCGCTCAGCCGGGGCGGGGCGCGGCAGGAGGCGGCTGTCGACGTGGCGCTCGGGGATCTGCCGGGGCTCGCCGTCGCGCTCGCGGCGCTGGTCGGGGGCGCGATCACGATCGAGGACCCGGACTCGAATGTTCTGGCGTACTCGCCCACCGCGGACACCGCGGACCCCTTGCGGCGGCTGACGATCCTGGGGCGGCGGGTGCCGCAGTGGCGGGTGGCCGAGCTGGCCGAGAGCGGGTTCTTGCAGACCTTGTGGGCGACGCCGGATGCGGTGCACCGGCCCGCCGACGGGCGGTTCCCGGAGCGGCTCGCCATCGCCGTGCGGGCCGGGGACGAGATTTTGGGGTCGTTGTGGGCCGCCGCCGATGGGGAGCCGCTGCCCGACGGCGCACGCGACGCGCTGCGTGCCGCGGCGGAGACCGCCGTGCCGCATCTGCTGCACCACCGCCTGCGGTCCCGGTCCGCGGCGTCCCGCCGCAAGCAGGCGGTGCGGGCCCTCCTCGAAGGGCGGCAGCCGGACGTGCCGGACTCGGCCGCGGCCCTGGAGGTCGACCCGCAGGTCCCCTGCGCGGTACTGACCGTCGCGGCGGCGCCGCCCGCGCCCCTGCCGGACGTGCTCGACCGTGCCCTGCACCTCGCGTCGCTGCGTGCCGCAGCGCACCACAGCCCGGCCTTAGCGTACCGCGACGGTGACCGGCTGGACGTACTCCTCACCGACCCGGCAACGGGTGCGGCACACCGTTTCGGTGGCGAGCTGGCCACGGTGCTGCGCGGCAGCGGCGTACGGCCGCTGGTCGCCATCGGGCCCGTCGGGGCCGGGCTGGGCGAGGCCGCCGCCTCGCGGGCCGGGGCGGAGCTGGTCCTTCGGGTCCTGCGGGAGCGCGGTACGCCCGAGGTCGCCTCGACCGATGATGTGCGGCACGCGCTGGACGCCATGCGGGTGGTGGACGCGGTGTCGGAGCTGAGCCCGTCGGCGACGGACGCGGTACGGGAGCTGCTCGCGTACGAGGCGGAGCACGGTACGGATCTGCCGCGCACCGTCGCCGTGCATCTGGCCTTCTTCGGGGACGCCGCGGCGACCGCGCGCCGGCTCGGGATCCACCCCAATACGCTGCGCTATCGGCTGCGGCGGGTGCGGGAGCTGTTCGGGCTGGACCTGGAGGACGCGGACGTACGGCTGCTGACCGAGCTGGGACTGCGCCGGGCCGGGCTGATCCCGCCGCTCTGATCCCGCCGCCCTGATCCCGCCGGGGTGAGGCGGGGAGCCGCAGCGAGGCCGGGAGCCGCAACGCGGCGGGGTGCCGCAGTGAGGCCGGGCGGCGCAGTGAGGCGGCCGCGGGGCGTTGGTGCGGGCCCACCATGTGCGCGGACCGTCGGTTGTGCTGTCGCACCACGACGGCGGGGCCGCGGCTCGGGGTTTGTGCACGTCGACAGTGGCCGACGCCAGGACTTCGTCGTCCGGCACGCAGACACCGCCCCGCGCCGACCCGCACAGTGACGGGGGTCGGTTTCCGACCGCTCGCAGGGGACATCCGTACAGGACCCCACCGCCCCCGTACAGAAGGCAGGTCATGCCCCATGGCTCTCGATTCCGTCGCCCGCAGGGAAGCGGCCGTGCGCGCCGCCGTCGAGCAGGGGCTGGTCGGCCCGGAAGCGCCCGTGCTCGGGCTGCTCGACGTGGACGGTGTCCGGGCCACGGTGCGGGAGCTGCGGGAGGCGTTCGCCGTCGAGGGCGGTGGGGAAGTGCTGCACACCTTCGCCGTGAAGGCGGCCTCGCTCGTGCCCGTTCTCGCGCTGCTGAACGAGGAGGGCGTGGGCGCCGAGGTGGCGAGCCCCGGTGAGCTGGAGCTGGCGCGCGCCGCCGGCGTGCCCGCCGGGCGCATCGTCTTCGACTCGCCGGCCAAGACGGTCGGCGAGCTGCGTGACGCCCTCGCGCACGGCATCGCGGTGAACGCCGACAACGCGCAGGAGCTGGCCCGTATCGACGCGCTGGTGGCGGAGGCGGCCGGGCCGGTGGTCTCGCCGGTCGGGATACGGGTGAACCCGCAGGTCGGGACCGGTTCCATCGGGGCCATGAGCACGGCGACGGCCACGTCGAAGTTCGGCGTGGCGCTGCGGGACGAGGGCGCCGAGCAGTGGATCCTCGACGCCTTCCGCGACCGTCCCTGGCTGACCCGGCTGCACACCCACACCGGCTCGCAGGGCGTCCCCCTGGAGCTGATGGCCGAGGGCGTACGGGTCGTGTACGAGCTGGCCGAGAAGATCAACGCGCAGGCGGGGCGGCAGCAGATCGACACCCTCGACATCGGCGGCGGCCTGCCGGTGAACTTCGCGTCGGAGGAGGTCACGCCGTCCTTCGCCGAGTACGCGGAGCTGCTGCGCGCCACCGTGCCGGGGCTGTTCGACGGGCGGTACGCGCTGGTGACGGAGTTCGGCCGCTCGCTGCTGGCCAAGCAGGGGCTGATCGCCGCGCACGTGGAGTACACCAAGACCTCCGGCGGCCGGCGCATCGCCGTCACGCACGCCGGTGCGCAGGTGGCGACCCGTACCGTCTTCGTGCCCGACTCCTGGCCGCTGCGGGTCGGCGCCTTCGATGCGCGGGGCCGGGCCAAGACGGCACCCGGGCTGGTGCAGGACGTGGCGGGGCCGTGCTGCTTCGCCGGGGACCTGGTGGCCCGCGGGCGCGAGCTGCCCGAGCTGGCTCCGGGCGACCTGGTCGCGCTGTACGACACGGGCGCGTACTACTTCTCGACCCATTTCCACTACAACAGCCTGCCGCGCCCTGCCGTGGTCGGCTATGTGGTCGACGACGCGGGCGCGGTGACGTTCGCGCAGGTCAGGGCGGCGCAGACGGTCGCGGAGGTGCTGGCGGAGAGCGGCGCGGGGCAGGCGGCCGCGCTCACCGGGCTGCGGTCGGGACCCCGGCCGTGACCATGGCCGTCAGCTCGGCTACCCACCAGTTCATAGTTGCCTGAGCAAACGGTTTAGGGTGGCCCGGTCACCCTATGGACATACCGGCCATGCCTCTCGGCGCCGGCCCACTTCAACAGGTACGCCGCGCTGTATGCGCGCGACCCGCGCACGCCCGGAAACGGGCGGTGCGCGGCGTACCGCTATGCACGGAGAACCATGGAGCACACAGCAGAAGCCGAGCAGGCGGCACCGCCCACGCCGGCCACCGGAGCCCCCGCGGCTCCCGGTACTCCCGCGGCCCCCGGCACTGCCCCCGCGGCCTCCGCCGCCCCGGTCCGCGAGGGCGGTTACGCCGCGGGCCTGCGCAACCGCCAGGTCCAGATGATCGCGGTCGGCGGCGCCATCGGCACCGGCCTCTTCCTCGGCGCCGGCGAGCGGCTGCACGCGGCGGGCCCGATCCTGGTCGTGGTCTTCGCCGTCACGGGCCTGTTCGCCTTCTTCATCGCCCGCGCCATGGGCGAGCTGGTCATGCACCGCCCGACCTCGGGCTCGTTCGTCTCGTACTCCCGGGAGTTCCTCGGCGAGAAGGCGGCGTACACCGCGGGCTGGGTCTACTTCCTGCACTGGGTGTGCAGCGGCATCGCGGAGATCACCGCGGTCGCCATGTACCTGCACTACTGGGGGGCGTTCCGCGACATCCCGCAGTGGACGCTCGCGCTCTTCGCGCTGCTCGTGGTGCTCACCGCCAACCTCATCTCGGTGCGCTGGTTCGGCGAGTTCGAGTTCTGGTTCGCGATCATCAAGGTCGCCGCGATCATCGCGTTCCTCGCCATCGGCTGCTGGCTGCTGGCCAGCCGGCACCCCGTGGACGGCCACAGCACGGGGCCGCAGCTGATCGCCGACCACGGCGGCATGATGCCCAACGGGCTGCTCGCCTCCGTCGTGCTCATCCAGGGCGTGGTCTTCGCGTACGCGGCGATCGAGATGGTCGGCATCGCGGCCGGCGAGACGGAGAACCCCCGCAAGGTCATCCCGCGCGCCATCAACTCCGTCTCCTGGCGCATCGTCGTCTTCTACGTCGGCACCGTGCTGCTCCTGGTACTGCTGCTGCCCTGGAGCGCGTACAAGGCGGGCGAGTCGCCGTTCGTCACGCTGCTCGGCAAGCTGGGGGTGCCCGGCGTCAGCGGGGTGATGAACTTCGTGATCCTCACGGCGGCCCTCTCCAGCTGCAATTCGGGGCTGTACTCGACGGGCCGCGTGCTGCGGTCGATGGGGCTCGCCGGTTCGGCGCCGAAGTTCACCACGCTGATGAACAAGCGCGGCGTGCCCTACGGCGGCATCCTGCTCACCGCGTCCTGCTACATCCTCGGCATCGTCCTCAACTACGTCGTGCCGGAGCGGGCGTTCTCCATCGTGCTGAACTTCTCGGCGATCACGATGATCGGCACCTGGGTGATGATCATGATCTGCCAGATGGTGCTGCGCCGCCGGTCCGCCCGCGGCGAGGTCGAACGCCCCGCCTTCCGGCTCCCCGGCGCCCCCTTCACCTCCTGGCTCACCCTCGCCTTCCTGGCCGGCGTCGTGGTCCTGATGTGCGTGGACGGCGGGGACGCCGCGTGGTCGGTGGCCTGCGTGCCGCTCATCGTCGCCGCCCTGGTCGGCGGCTGGTTCCTGGTACGCGGCAAGGTCGCGAGCGGCGGGCGCTGACGGTGGGCCCGTGCGGCGTGCGGTGACCGGTCGTGCGCCGCGCGGGCCGTCGCTGCCCCGCCGGGCCGGACCGGCCCGCTCGGACAGCCGGTCGGATAACTTGACCCGATGAACATCCTTGCCCTGTGCGGCAGTCTGCGGAAGCAGTCGCTGAACGCCGCGGTGCTGCGGACGGCGGCGGAGCTGTGTCCCCCGCCGCACGAGATCCGGATCGCGCCGAGCCTCGGCCGGCTGCCCTTCTTCGAGCAGGACGTCGAGGAGACGGGCGTACTGCCGCCGGCCGTCGCGGCGCTGCGGGGGCGCGCCGGGGCCGCGCACGGTGTGCTGATCGCGACGCCGGAGTACGCGCGCGGCACCTCCGGCGTCCTCAAGAACGCCCTGGAGTGGCTGGTCGGCGGCGGTCAGCTGTACGCCAAGCCGGTCGCGCTGGTGAGCGCGTCCCCTCCGCCCTCGGCGGCGACCGCGCCCAGGCCTGGCTCCGCGAGACCCTCACGATGATGGGTGCCGACGTCCTCCCCGACGGCCTGCCGATCCCGCAGGCCACCGCCAAGATCGCCGACGGCCGGCTGGTGGACGGGCCGACGGTGAAGGAACTGGACGCACTGGTGGAGCAACTGCTCGGCGCGGCGCAGAAGATGTGACCTCCGTACGCTCCGTCCGCGTACGGGGCGTGATGTGGACGCTGGGTGAGCGCTTCCGTCACCCTGGGTGAGTTGAGCTCGGGGAGATCGCGCATGCACCTGGAGGTGGTCGTCCATGACGACCGGCGATGTCGACGTGACCACGTGCGACGGGGAGCGGGAGGAGCGGGAACCCGATTCGTCGGACAGCCTGCGGACCTTCGGGGCCGTCGTCCAGGCCCTGCGTGAGCACGCAGGGCTGACCCGGGCCGAGTTCGGCGTCCGCGTCCGGTTCTCCCGGCACACCGTGGAGTCGGTGGAGCTCGGCCGCCGGATGCCGGACGAGTCGTTCGTCGAACGGGCGGAGGAGGCACTCGGCAACACGGCGCGCTGCGCCGGGCCGCCCGCTTCCTGTCCCGCGGCGAGCCCGGCCTCGCGGCCTGGTTCCGCCGCTGGGCCCGCCTGGAACGCGTGGCGGTGAGCCTGTGCACGTACGAATGCCGGCTGGTGCCGGGGCTGTTGCAGTCGGAGGGGTACGTGCGGGCGTTGTGCGACAACGACGTGCCGCCTCTGGCCGACACTGAGCTGGAGGCGACGGTTGCCGCGCGGTTGGAGCGGCAGCGGATCCTCGTCGAGAGGCCCCATGCCACGTTCGACTTCGTCATCGAGGAGGCGGTACTGATGCGCCGCTTGGGCGGCGTCGAGGTCACCCGCGACCAGCTCGACCGCATCCTTGAGCTGGGGGCGCTGCGGAACGTCACGGTGCAGGTCATGCCTGCGGACAGCGAGCACCACGCCTGCCTGGCCGGGCCGGTATGCCTGCTGCAGACATTGGACGGACGCTGGCGCGCGTACTCCGAGGGCCAGGAGAACGGTCGCTTGATCGCTGTCTCGAAGGAGGTCAGCCGGATCGAGATGCGCTATGCAGGACTGCGCTCGCAGGCTCTGCCCCCGAAGGACTCCGCGGGACTGCTGGAGCGGATACGAGGAGCGCTATGAGTACGACCGAACTCGCATGGTTCAAGTCCAGCCACAGCAGCGCCCAGGGCGACAACTGCATCGAGGTGGCCCTTGCCCCGGGGGTCGTCCACGTTCGCGACTCCAAGGAAGCCGCCCGGCCCGGCCTCGCCGTCGAGCCGGCCCGCTGGGCCGAGTTCGTGCGGTTCGTGGCGCGTTAGTGGCTTGTTAGTGGTGCGACAGTGGGACCCGGCATGGTGAAACGGTGCGGGACGAGAGTCTCGTGCGCGCCGACTCGATGAGGGGATTCCCATGTCGCACCACGCCGCTCTCCGCCGTGGCCGCAAGGCCGCCACCGCCACGCTGATCGCCGCTGCCGCGGCCGTCGCGCTCACCGCCTGTCAGGGTGCCGGGTCCGGCGACTCCGGTGCCGCCGGGGCGTCGTCGTCCGACGCGGCCCCGGCGTCCTCGGCCCCCGCCACGGGCGGCGGCAGCGGCGCGGACAGCGGCAGCAGCGCCGACACCGGCGACGGAGGCAAGCAGAGCGGCGGTACGCAGGAGGCCACGCAGCCCCCGTCCGGCAACGCGCACGCGACCGTCGCCCGTACCGCCTCCGCGCGTACCGCGGCGTCCGCGTCCGCCGACAGCGCCTCCGACCGCTGCACCGCCGACGAGCTGGGCCTGCGCCTGGGCCGCGCCGACGTGGGCGCGGGCAACATCCACACCCCGCTGGTGTTCACCAACAACGGCAAGAGCTCCTGCACGCTCAACGGCTTCCCCGGCGTCTCGCTCATCCAGCGTGACGGGCAGATGATCGGCAAGCCCGCCACCCGAGAGGGCGCCAAGGGCAAGGCCGTCACCCTGAAGCCGGGCGCCAGCGCGTACGCCGTGCTGCACACCATCCAGGACGGGCTGAAGGACGAGCCGTGCTGGAAGAGCCCGTACCTCCTCCAGACCTACCCGCCCGGCTCCAAGGAGGCGATGACCCTCCGCACCGACGAACTGCGGGTATGCGGCGGCGAGTTCACCGTGACGGCGCTGGAGCCGGGCACCGGCCTGTGACGGGCGCCGCGCAGCGGCCCGTGAAGCGTCCCGGCGGAACGCCGAGGATGCGTGTGAAGTGCCGGGTCAGATGCGGCTGGTCGTGGAACCCGGCGGCGGCAGCGGCGTCCCGCGGCGCCATCCCGTCCAGCAGCAGCCGCCGGGCGAGGTCGACGCGGCGCGCGGTGAGGTACCGGTGCGGGCTGATCGCGAACGCGCGGCTGAACGCCCGTACGAGATGCGCCGGATGGGCGTGCAGCAGACCCGCCGCCTCGTCGAGGGTCAGCCCCTCAGCGGTGCGCGCGTCGAGCAGGTCGCGCAGCTGCCGCGCGAGATCCGGCGCGTCGGCCGGCGCGGCGGCCTGTCCGGCGCGCCGTTCCAGGTGCCCCCGCAGCCGCTCGGTGATGAACGCGAGCCGGCTCTCCGCCTCCAGCTCCTCGCCGGGCAGGACGAGGCTGTCGTGCAGCCGGTGGATCCGGTCGCGCAGCGCGCCGTCCTCCAGCACGGGCGTGTCGACCGCGAGCCCGATGAATTCCTCGCCCAGGCCCGCCGCCTCCGGTTCGAGGTAGAGCACCCGCTTCCGGAAGCCGTCCGGTGTGGCGGGCGAGCCGTTGTGCGGCACGTGCGGGGGCAGCAGCGTGACCCCGCTCCGCAGGGCACCGTGCTCGTGCCGGTCCAGGTCGTAGCGGACCATGCCGTCGTCCACCAGGAGCAGCGTCCACGCGCCGTGCGTGTGCAGCGGATACGCATGGCCGGTCAGGTGTGCGTGGTAGACCTCGGCGATCCCGGTCACCGCCGGGCGCCAGGCCCTGACCTGAGGGCGAGGACGACTGACCATGCAAAAAACGTACAAGACGGGGCCGGGGGCGGCTCGGAAGAATCCACGATATGGAAACCCCGAACACCGCTGAACACCCCGCCGTCCCGGACGCGCCCGCGTCCGCACCCGTCCGCTTCGACACCAAGATCGCCGTCCTGCTCCGCGCGGACCTGGAGACCTGGCAGCGGCTGAACGTCACCGCCTTCCTGGTCAGCGGCATCGGTACCGAGGTGCCCGACGTGATCGGCGAGCCGTACGCGGACGCCGACGGCAACGACTACCTGCGGATGTTCCGCCAGCCCGTGCTGGTCTTCGAGGGGACCAAGGAAACGCTGACCAGCGCGCACGGCCGCGCGCTCAGCCGGGGCGTCGCCCTGTCGGTCTTCACCTCCGACCTCTTCGCGACCGGTCACGACGGGGCCAACCGCGCCGCGGTCCGGGCCGTCGGCCGGGACCAGCTGGATCTGGTGGGGCTGGCCGTGTACGGCCCGAAGAACGCCGTCGACAAGATCGTCAAGGGCGCGCGCATGCACCCGTGAGCAGGCCCCGCAGGCCCGAGCGGGCCCACCGCCGCTACGGCGCCGGCAGCGTGCCGCCGATGCGCAGGGTCAGCTCGCGGGCGGTACGGAGGACCTGCTCGGCGATGGCCGTCTGCTGTTCCGCCGTGACCTCCACGGCCGGGTAGGTCACGGCGACCCCCGCGACCGGGTGGGCGCTGTGATCGAGCACCGGCGCGGCGACCGAGGAGAACCCCGGCGTGACCTCGCCCTCCTCCGTGGCGAAGCCGCGCCGCCGCACCTCCACCAGCAGATGGCGCAGGGCCGAGAGGGAGCCGGGCCCGTGCCCGTGGCGGACGACGAAGGCGGACGCGTCGGGGAAGAGCGCGCGCACCTGGGCGTGCGGCAGCCGCGCGAGCATGGCCCGGCCGCTGGCCGTCAGGTGCGCGGGCAGCCGTACGCCGACCTCGGTGACCAGCGGCGCCCGGCCCGGCGCCCGCTCCTCGATGACGTAGATGACCTCGCGCCCGTGCAGCACCGCGAGGTGCGCGCTGTGGCCCGTGCGGTCGACCAGGGCGGTGAGCGGGGCGCGGGCCAGCCGTTGGAAGGGGGCCTGCCGGCTGTACCCGGAAGCCAGCTCGAAGGCGCTGACGCCGAGGCCGTACCGCCGTTCGTCCGCCAGGTGCACCACGAAACCGTCCCGCGCGAGCGTGTCGAGCAGGTGGTAGGTCGTCGAGCGGGGCAGTCCCACGTCCCGGCTGATCGCGGCCGCGGAAGCGGGGCCGAGCTGGCCGGCGAGGTACCGGAGGATCGCCAGGACCTGGGCGGCTGCGGGGACGATTGCCATGCGGCTGAGATTAACCGCCTTCGGAGTGCGGCCCGGCGGCCCGGTGCCGCGCCGTTGTGGCTGCCCGCGCAGTTCCCCGCGCCCCTGGCGGGGCGCCTGTTGCGGACCATCTCTCCGGCGGCGCTTCCGCTTCGTGGTGTCTGGGATACCAGACAGAAAGCCCCTGCGGCTTATGGAACAGACGGCCTGACCTGGTGCTTCATTGAGGCATGTCACCTGTTGTTGTTATCGATGTCGGCGCGCTTTCCGCCGACGATGTCGTGGCCGTCGCCCGCCACGGCGCTCCCGTCGAGCTCTCCCTCGCCGCCCGCGAGGAGGTCACTCGCAGCCGCAAGGTCATCGAGGCCCTGGCCGACGACGTCACCCCGCACTACGGCGTTTCCACCGGCTTCGGTGCCCTCGCCACCCGGCACATCCCCACCGAGCTCCGCGCTCAGCTCCAGCGCAGCCTGGTCCGCTCGCACGCCGCGGGCTCCGGCCCCGAGGTCGAGCGCGAGGTGATCCGCGCGCTCATGCTGCTGCGCCTCTCCACCCTCGCCACCGGCCGTACCGGCGTCCGCCTGGAGACCGCCGAGGCGTACGCCGCGCTGCTCAACGCGGGCATCACCCCGGTCGTCCGCGAGTACGGCTCCCTCGGCTGCTCCGGCGACCTCGCGCCGCTGGCCCACTGCGCGCTCGCCGTCATGGGCGAGGGAGAGGTCCGCGACGCCGACGGCGAGCTGCGCCCGGCCGCCGAGGCGCTCGCCGCCGCCGGCATCGAGCCGGTCACGCTGCACGAGAAGGAGGGCCTGGCCCTCATCAACGGCACGGACGGCATGCTCGGCACCCTCGTCCTCGCCGCCCACGACCTGCGCCGGCTGCTCGCCACCGCGGACATCAGCGCCGCCATGAGCGTCGAGGGCCAGCTCGGCACGGACGCCGTCTTCGCCGCCGACCTCCAGGCCCTGCGCCCGCACCCCGGCCAGGCCGACAGCGCCGCGAACCTGCGCGCCGTGCTCGCCGACTCGGCGATCGTCGCCAGCCACCGCGGCCCGGAGTGCACCCGCGTCCAGGACGCGTACTCGCTGCGCTGCTCGCCCCAGGTGCACGGCACCGCGCGGGACACCCTCGGCCACGCCGAGCTGGTGGCCTCCCGCGAACTGGCGGCCGCGGTCGACAACCCCGTCGTCACCCTCGACGGCCGGGTGGAGTCCAACGGCAACTTCCACGGCGCCCCCGTCGCCGCCGTGCTGGACTTCCTCGCGATCTCCGTCGCCGACGTCGCCTCGATCGCCGAGCGCCGTACCGACCGCTTCCTGGACGTGGCGCGCAACCACGGCCTCAACGCGTTCCTCGCCGACGACCCCGGCGTCGACTCCGGCCACATGATCGCGCAGTACACCCAGGCCGCGATCGTGTCCGAGCTCAAGCGGCTCGCCGCGCCCGCGTCGGTGGACTCCATTCCCTCCAGCGCCATGCAGGAGGACCATGTCTCCATGGGCTGGGCCGCGGCCCGCAAGCTGCGCAAGGCGGTCGACGGCCTCACCCGCGTGCTCGCGATCGAACTGCTCACCGCGGCCCGCGCCCTCGACCTGCGCGCGCCGCTGACGCCGGCCCCGGCCTCCGCCGCGGTCGTCGCCGAACTGCGTACCGAGGTACCGGGTCCGGGCACCGACCGCTACCTCGCCCCCGAGATCGAGGCGGCCGTCCAGTACGTGGCCTCCGGCCGGGCGCTCGGCGCCGCGGAGTCCGTCACCGGTCCGCTCCGCTGACCGCCCCCTCACGACGATTTCGAGAATTCGATGAAAGGCACTCACATGACAGGCGCACGCCCCGTCCGCGCGGCCCGCGGCACCGACCTCTCGGCTCTCGGGTGGCAGCAGGAGGCCGCCCTGCGGATGCTGCAGAACAACCTGGATCCGGAGGTGGCCGAGCATCCGGACAAGCTCGTCGTCTACGGGGGGAC
>NZ_JBVJIF010000015.1:0-112789 GCF_055586425.1 Streptomyces sp. NPDC050806
TCCCCGCGGACGCCATCAAGCTGCCCGAGGGCTCGCTCAAGCTCCCCGACGGCACCGTGCGCCTCCCCGAGGGCGCGGCCGTACCGGAAGGCGCGGCCAGGCTGCCCGACGGCAACGTCAAACTGCCCGACGACGTCCCCGCGCTCCCCGAGAACGCCACCAAGCTGCCCACCAGCCCGGGCGAGCCGGCCCGGTACTTCGACGGCCAGGGCAACTACCTCGACGAACACGGCAACACGCTCACCGACGCGCCCACCGACACCGTCGACAGGGCCGCCCACCCCGCCACCGGCGCCGACACCCCCCGGGTGGAGTCGCCGGCCCACGCCCAGCAGCCGTCGCTGGTCGGCGCGGGCGTGCACGCCGCCGACAACGCCGCTCACGTCCGGCTGGGCGACAGCCTGGACACCACCCTCGGCGACACCGGCCGCATCGGCGACGACGCGGCCACGCCGGGCGCCCACGCCGGGGACGGCGTGCCCGCCCACCACGCCCCCGGCGGCCTGGCCGACCACCTCCCCGGTGGCCACGCCGACGACCTCGGACGCGGCCCCTCCGCGAACCACGAACCGCCCGCGGGAGGACACGGCGACGGCCCCACTGGCGGCGATCACACGCCGGGCGGCGGGGACCACACCCCGGGCGGCGACCACACGCCCGGCGGCGGGGACCACACCCCGGGCGGCGTCGGCGACGACCTGCCCGGCGGCCCGGGATCCGACCTGCCGCCCCCGCCGCACGGCGGTGACCTCGGCGGGCTCGGTCCCGCCATGCCCGAGGGCCCTCGCGGCAACCTCCCCGACGGCTCCTGGGCCGGCGAGAACGGCCTGCGCCTGGACCGGGAGGCGAACGCCGCCGCCGACGACTTCATGCGCCGGTCCGCCGAGGCGGAGCCGCGTATCACCGACTCGATGCAGGGCATCGCGGGCAAGGTCGACGACGGCAAGCTGATCGGCCTGGAGTACCGCCTCAAGGGGGAGGACTCCCTCAAGCGCAAGCTCGCCACGGACATGCTCGAGGACATCGGCGTGGACCACGGGCGGGTGCTCGGCGACATCAAGGACTCCATCCGCTACACGATGGAGGTACCGGGCAACAACTACACCCACGGTGTGCAGCAGGCGATCCACGACCTCCAGGCGAAGGGGTTCGAGAACGTCACGTTCAAGAACACCTGGGACTCCGCCGGCTACAAGGGCATCAACTCGACCTGGCGCGACCCGGTCAGCGGCCAGGTCTTCGAGCTGCAGTTCCACACGGCGGACAGCTTCGCGGCCAAGATGGACGGCCACGCGCTGTACGAGAAGGAGCGCCTGCCCGGCGTCACCCCGGAAGAGCTCGCCGCGATCAAGGCCGAGCAGACGGACCTGTTCGGCAGGGTTCCGGTACCGCACGACGCGGGCGCCATCAGGCTCGGCGGCCACGCGCCCGACGACCTGGCCGCCACACTCGGCAAGGACGCCGACTCCCTCACCGACGACCTCGGCAGAACGGGCGACGACGCGGGAGGCCTGGCGGACGACGCGGGGGATCTGGGGGATGATGCGGCGGACGGTGCGGACGAAGCCCGCGGCGACGGGCCGGACGCCGGCGATACGGACCTGCCTCGCGAGGGCGGTCCCGGCGGTCCCGGCGGTGCCTACTGGGTGACGGAACCCTCGGAATTCGCGGGCCGCGTCTATGACGAGATCCGCGCGACACCGAACCGGGTGGACCTGCCCAGCATTTCGCGGCACACCGGCGTCGACGAGTCGGTGCTGCGGCAGGTGAAAACGCATCTGTTCCGGGCACAGCACGATGTGACCGTCGGACCCAACGATGTCCGTCACGGCCTTTTCGAGCCGGCCGACGATATCGCCGAGCTCTGGCCCAAGGCACAGCGAGGGGACCTTTCGGAAGCCGAAATGCTGCGCTTCCGTTCCCTGATGGCGCACGAGTACGTGGAAAGCCGGCTCATGCAGTCGGGAATGCCGTACACGCAGCCGCACCCGCACATGTGGGAAGTGGATCCGAACGACGGCAAGTACTATCGGAAGTGGCCCGAGACACCTCGGGACGCCGGGGCACACGAGCTGGCACCGAATGAGCGCAAGGGCGGCTTCAAACACTGGGGCTCGCTGGGGCTCAAGGAACCCGACGTCGTGCTGCGCGAAGACATGTCCAACATCGACGACGTAGTGAAGGCTGTCGCACAGGAGCTGCGTTCGAAGGGGCTGAACCTGAAGTGACCGCACAGGAACCACGCGTCGTCCTCGACCGGATTCGCGGCGTCACCTGGGACGACGACTTCAGTGTGTCGCTCGGGCACGCCCGCTCCCGGGCCCTGCTGATGCGCGAGTACCTGCGCCGCGCCGCGCTCTGGGCCCGGGCGTACGGCGCCGAGGACGTGTGGCCGTTCTTCGACGTCGCGGAGTTCGTGGACCCTTCCGTCCAGCTGGACGCCGGCATCTCGGCCGAACTCGACGAGTACATCCGACTGCACGTCGGCACGCCCTCCATCCAGAAGACGTGCCGGGGCGCCGTGCACTGGGCGGCGGTGCGCGCGGAGACCAAGGCGGAGCTGCCGGACCTGCCCGACATGTACGAGCCGCTGTTGCTGATGTTCGAACGCGGCGGTGGTTACGCCATCGAGCAGTTCATCGACCTGCAAGGGGTGGCGATTCCGCGGGGGAGCCTGGAGAACAACATCTCCGCCACTCCGTTCCTCACCCTCGCGTCCGCCACGCTCGACGCTCTCGACGGCCGGGGACGGATCACGTACTACGCGAAGATCAGTGAGGGCTTTCCGCGGAACAGTCCCCGGGGCATCGTCCGGCGCCGCGTCATCGGCAATGGGGACGAGACGCACGACGAGGCCTTCACCCGCAATCTTCGCTGGGAGCCGACCGAGTACCTGCGCCTTTACGAGCTGGGGCACAACGACGTCGACCACGTGGAGATCTCCGAGGCCGAGGCCGCGGCGTTCATCGAGACGACGACGGAAAGGCTCACCGGAAACAGCTAATGAGTGCCGGTTTCCCGCGGGAGGTGCTGGAGCGACTCCGGGCCGTCGACTGGTACGGCGACTGGGGCAAGGCCAACAGCCACCGGCGGTCGCGTGCGCTGCTCATGCGGGAGTACCTGCGTCGTGCCGCCCTCTGGGCGCGTGAGTACGGTGCCGAGGCCGAGTGGCCGTTCTTTGACGTCACGGAGTACGCCACGCCTGGCTTCGAGCCCGCCCCCGGACTCGCGGCCGAGCTGGCGGAGTACGTGTCGCACCTCGGCACGCCGTCCACTCAGCGTGTGTGCCGGGGAGCCGTGCGCTGGGCCGCTTTCCGTGAGGGTGCGGCAGGGCCGCCTGCGCTGCCCGACCCGTATGCGCCGCTGCTGCTGATGTTCGAACGGGGTGGCGGTTATTCCGTTGAGGAGTTCATCGACCTGTACGGCGCGATGATTCCGCACGGGAACCTCGAATCCAATCTGGATGCCGAGCCGTTTTTCTCGCTCGCCCCCAGTACGCTCGACGTTCTCGATTCCGGGGCCGATGGTCGAATCTCGTATTACGCGAAGATCAGCGAGGGATCCCCGCGCAGCAGCCCGAGCGAAATCCTGCGGCGCCGACTGGTCGGCAGGGAGTCCGAAACGTACGACGAGGCCCTCACCCACAACCTCCGCTGGAAACCGACCGAATATCTCAAGCTCTACGCATCAGGTCACGACGGCATCGGCCTCGCCCGGATCACCGAGGTCGAAGCCGCTGCGTTCATCGAATCGATGACGGAGAAACCGACGGGAATCGGGCGGCCCACGGGCTGACCGGGAAGGCGTTCACGTGCCGCGCATCGACATAGACGACCCTGAGGTGGAAGCGGGATATGTGCTGCTGTACCGGGGAGAGCTGTTCACCGGCGAGGTCGAGGAGCGTATGGGCGGGGTCGTCATCAGCCGCGATTCCTATGTGGACGGAGTGCTGCACGGTGACTGCCGTGAGTGGCACCAGGACGGCACGCTCCTTTCCGAGGGCACTGCCCACGCGGGCCGTCCTGCCGGGGTGTCGAGGACGTGGCACCCGAACGGCACGCTCGCCTCGGAGCAGGTGTTCTCCGACCACGGGCTGACGCTGCTGGAAGAGCGCCGGTGGGACGAGCAGGGGCAGTCCGTGAAGGACTGGCGCGAGGGCCGCCGGGGTGGGCGCGGGGGCTAGGCGGTGACCGGGGTCTAGGCGGTGGCCGGGTGCGGTGTCGGTGTGGTGGTTTCCCGTACCAGGGCGTACAGGGCCGCGCTGGCGAGCATCAGGGCGCCGTCGAGGTAGATCGCCGGTACCCAGGTGCGGTACGTGTCGAAGAGGGCGCCGCCGAGTGCTGGGCTGACCACCGCGCCGATCTCGCTGACGAGGTTGAACAGGCCGAAGGCGGCGCCGCGTTCGGCCGGGTCGACCACGTCGTTGAGGAGCGCGTGGACCATCGGCTGGAGCGCGTTGAAGACCAGGCTGGTGACGAAGAGCAGTACGGACATCAGGACCAGGGACGGCTTGCCGGCCAGCTGGAGGTAGGCGCCGAAGACCACGACCAGCAGCCCCTGCACGACGACGGAGGCCACGATCATCGGGCGGCGGCCCCAGCCGCGGCGCTTGGCGAGGTCCGAGAGCCAGCCGCCGGCCGGGAAGCCGAGGATGCCGGCGCCCGCGTTGAAGGTGGCCACCAGCGCCGCCTTGGCGAAGGAGCTCGTCGCCGCGTCGGCGACGATCGACACCGACCAGAAGCTGAAGAACCACAGGTTCCACATCACCGCGATGAACGCGAAGCACAGCAGCAGCACATTGCGGTTGCGGGCGACGGAGCCCATGCGGGTGCCGCGGCGCGCGAAGACCGCGCCGATGAGGAGGAACGCGAGGGCGCACTCGGCGACCGCCACGCCCCAGGCGGGCAGGCCGAGCCCGTCGGCGATCAGGTAGACCGCCATCACCGCGGCGCACAGCACCACGGAGATGCCGAGCAGCCGCAGGGCCGGCCCGCCGGCCTTCAGCGGACCGCCGAGCCGTCGCAGGTAACCGGTCATGGCCAGCCCGAAGACCAGCGTTGCCGCGCCCAGCACGATGAAGGGCATGCGCCACGCGCCCGCCGTCCCGAACGTGCCGGCACCCCAGTCGATCAGGTAGGGCGCGCCGATCGTGGCGACGGTCAGGCCGAGCGCCAGCCCCGTGATCGCCACGCCCATGCCGAGACCCGCCTTCTCGGGCGGTGAGTGCCGGGCGATCAGCGTCCGGTCGTTGGAGTAGAAGACGCCCTCGCCGAGCCCGGTCAGCACCCGCAGCACGACGAACGCCAGCAACCCGCCGACGAACCCGCTGGCGAGGGTGGTGACCCCCGCCCAGAGCAGCGAGATGGCGATCATCGACCGGTGTCCGAAGCGGTCGCCCAGGTAGCCGCCGGGGAACTGCGTGAGCATGTACCCGGCGAAGAAGAGGCTGCCGATCAGGCCGCCGAGCGCGTGCGGATGGGTGGCGGAGCCGAGCATCCCGTGATCGTTGTCGATCAGCCAGGTGACGACGGGCCCGGTGATCGAGCGGTCGGCGTACGAGAAGAGCCAGCCGCCGAGCAGCATCGCCCACAGGGTGTGGTGCGGTTGCCATCGGCCGCGCCCGGTCGGCGGTGCGTCGGCGGGCCGGGTGGCCGGAGCGGGGGAGAAGCGCGGCATCGGTGATCCCTTCACGGCCAGTACGGCAGGGGCATGACAGCTTGCACGGTGTGCGGGGTACGCACCAGGGGGTGAACGGTGGGAAGTGGGTGCGTGCCCAGCGGGGTGCCGGGCGGCCGGCCCGGACCGGTCAGAGGGCGAGCTTCAGGCGCGGGCCGTGCGAGCGGGAGACGCAGATGAGCATGGTGTCGCCCGCTGATCGTTCGGCGTCCGTGAGCAGCTGGTCGCGGTGGTCGGGGGTGCCGGAGAGAACCTCGGTCTCGCAGGTGCCGCAGGTGCCGGCGCGGCACGACGAGAGCACCTGTACACCGGCGTCCTCCAGCGCCTCCAGGACCGAGCGTCCGGGCGGTACGCGTACGGTGCGGCCCGAGTCGGCCAGTTCGACGTCGAAGGCGGCGTCGTCTCCGGCAGCATCGTCCCCGGACGCGTTGTCTCCGGACGTGTTGTCTCCGACGGCGCCGAGGGCGGCCGGCGGCGGGCGGAAGCGTTCCACGTGCAGTGCGCCGTCGGGCAGGCCCGCCGCGCGGCACTGCTCCTCGGCCGCGGCGAGCAGCGCTTCGGGGCCGCACGCGTACACCTGTGTTGCCGCGTCGGCAGCGCGCAGGAAGCCCGCCAGGTCCAGCAGCCCGAACTCGTCCTCGGGGCGCAGCGTGACGCGCTCCCCGTATGCGGCGAGTCGGTCGGCGTAAGCCATGGAGGCGCGGGTGCGGCCTCCGTAGAGCAGCCGCCAGTCCGCCCCGGAGGCCCGCGCGCCGGCGACCATCGGGAGCAGCGGGGTGATGCCGATGCCGCCGGCGAGGAACAGGCAGCGGGCGGCAGGGGCGGCCGGTGACTCGAAGGGAAGCTCGAAGGGAAAGTGGTTGCGGGGCGCCGAGACCGTGACCTTGTCGCCGGCCGCGAGCCGGTCGTGCACGTACGACGAGCCGCCGGTGCCCGCGGTTTCGCGCAGCACCGCGACCCGCCACTCGGTCCGTTCGGCGGGGTCGCCGCACAGCGAGTACGGGCGCGCGAGGCCCGGTGCGAGGCGCAGGTCCAGGTGGGCGCCGGGGGACCAGTCGGGCAGCGCGCCGCCGTCCGGCCGGCGCAGCGACAGCTCGCACACGCCCTCGGCGACGGCCCGCTTGCGGACGACGAGGAGATCGAGGGGGGCGAGCCGGCCGAGGGGGCTGAGCTGGCCGAGGGGGTCGAGGTGAGCGTCACTCATCGGGCCGCCACCGTTTCCGGGGTGCCCGGTTTGCCCGGCGTACCGGCCGGCGGAGTGCCCGGCGCCCCGGCCGTCCGCGTGCCCGTTTCCCCGGCCGGCGGCGCCGCCGCGTCCGGCCTCTCCGACCGGGCGATCATCCGCTCCAGGATGCGCCGTGCCGCCAGGCCCCCCGTGTCGATGCCGACGCTCAGCTCCTGGACGCGGCGGCCCTCTTCCTCGGCCGTTACCCGCTCCAGGATGTCCAGCGCCGTCACGTCCTGAAGGACGACGGTGCGGTTGAACTCGTGCAGGAAGTCGCTGACCTTCTCGTCCTGGCGGGCGAAGTCCCGGGCCACCAGCCAGAAGTCGTACGTGGTGGTCTCGGTGGACGGCGTGATGGCGTACGCGATCTCGGTGTGGAACGCGTCCGGGTCGCTGCCGTCGGCGCCGGGTACCGAGCCGACCGGCGCGATCCGGCTGTGCAGCAGGTACAGGCAGGGCGCGTGGTACTCGATGTCCTGCCAGCGGCTGACCCGCCCCTTCAGGCCGGTGGAGTCGGCATAGAAGGGCGGGCACTCGGCGTCGTCCATGTGCCGGCCGACCCGGAC
The DNA here is from genome assembly GCF_055586425.1 of Streptomyces sp. NPDC050806. NCBI lineage: Bacteria > Bacillati > Actinomycetota > Actinomycetes > Kitasatosporales > Streptomycetaceae > Streptomyces > Streptomyces sp. NPDC050806. The sequence goes on from NZ_JBVJIF010000015.1 coordinate 7,468, forward strand.
GATGCCGCGTTCCTCGTCGGCCTCGGTGGTGATCGGGGTGGCGGCGACCTCCGGGGTGCCGATGTACCCGGCGTGCAGGAACGTCTCGTGCGAGAGGTCCAGGAGGTTGTCGACCAGCAACCCGTAACGGGCCCGGAGCGGCTCCATACCGCGGACGACCGTCCAGCCGGGATCGGCGAGCCAGGGGGCGCGCGGCACGGCGGACACGTCGGCGCGCGCCGGGTCGCCGATCCACACCCAGATGAATCCGTCCAGCTCGGCGAGCGGGTACGAGGCGACGCGCGCGGTGCGCGGCACCCGTGTCTGACCCGGTACGGAGACGCAGGTGCCGGCCCGGTCGTAGGTGAAGCCGTGGTAGCCGCAGACCAGCCGGCCGTCCTCCAGCGTGCCTTCGGAGAGCGGGTAGCGGCGGTGGACGCAGCGGTCGGCGAGCGCGGCGGCTCGGCCGTCCGGCGTGCGGTAGAGCGCCAGCGGCTCCCCGCAGACCGTACGGGCGAGCACCTCCTCGCCGCCGACCTCGCTGCCGTACGCGGCGACGTACCACTGGTCGCGGGCGAATGCGGTGGGAACGGGCATGGCGCGGCCTCCTCGACGCACAGGGCCCCGGGCGGCCCCCGGGGTCCACCAGACTGTGCGGCGCGCCTCAGGAGCGGGCAAGGGCCCCTTCCAGCAGCTGGAAACATGCGTGCACGGGGGTTGCGCACCGCGCTTCGGTGCGCAAGGGCCACGAGCGTGCGGAGGCTGCTGGTGCGCAAGGGGCCGCGAGCGTGCGGAGGTTCTGGTGCGCAAGGGGGTCCCGAGTGCGCGGAAGTTCCGGACGCGGGAGGGGTTCAGAGGACCGGCAGGCTGCGCGCGATGCCCTGCGCCGCCACGCGTACCGCCGGCGCCAGCAGCGCCGCGCGGCCCTCGCGTACCGGGACGACCACCGAGAGCGCGGCGACCGCCCGCCCGTCCGGGCCGCGGACGGGCGCCGCCACGGACACCGCGTCCATCGTGATCTGCCGCTCGCTGACCGCCACCCCGGAGGTGCGTACGTCGGCCAGGACCGACCGCAGCAATGCCGGGTCGCCGATCGTGCGCTCGGTGAAGCGGCGCAGCGGGGCGGCGCACACCTGCGCGACCACGGAGGGCGGCGCGTAGGCCAGGAGTGCGAGCCCCACACCGGTGGCGTGCAGCGGCCAGCGCGCGCCGACCCGGGTGCGCACCCCGACCGCGGACCGCCCCGAGATCAGCTCGATGTACACCGTCTCCAGGCCGTCCCGCACGGCGAGCTGGACGTTCTCGTGCGTCGCCTCGTAGAGGTCCTCCATGAAGGGCAGCGCCGCCTGCCGCAGTCCCACGCCGCGCCGCGCCAGTACGGCGATCTCCCACAGCCGCAGCCCGATCTCGTACCGGCCGTCCGCACGGCGCTCCAGCGCGCCCCACTCCGTCAGCTTCCCGGCGAACCGGTGCGCGGTGGCGAGCGGCAGGCCGGCCCGCCGGGCCAGCGCGGTCAGGGTCAGGCTGCGGTGCGCGTCGTCGAAGGCGCCGAGCAGCGCGAGCACCCGGTCGGCCGCCGACCGCTCGGGGCCGCGGCGCGCGTCGGGTTTTTCGGGTCCGGCCTGCGGGTCGCGCAGGGCCATGGCGCCCCACCTCCGGTCGGTCCGTCCGTGCCGCGGCGAGCCTAGTTGAGGGCCGAACCAGTGCCCAGGGGCCGCGTATAGGCCGGTGCCGCCCGCCCCGTCATCCGGATCCGCCCGCCCCCTCGGCCGTAACCGTCCGCGTCGGGCCGCATCGCTGGTGCGGTGGGCCGCTCGTCCCGGGGACCGCCGCCGAGGTGCCGTCCGGGCGCCGGGCGGGCTCTGAGAGAGTGGGGGCATGAGCACTGCGCATACCGGTACGGGCCAGGCGCCCGGTCGTTCGAGCCACGCGCCCGGTCACGTCGTCGTGATCGGCGGCGGCATCGCGGGCCTCGCGGCCGCGCACCGCGCGCTCGACGGCGGCGCGCGGGTGACCGTCCTGGAGGCTTCCGGACGGCTCGGCGGCAAGCTGAAGGCCGGCGCGGTCGCGGGCGTACCGGTCGACCTCGGCGCCGAGTCGATGCTCGCCAGGCGCCCGGAGGCGGTCGAGCTCGCGCGCGCCGTCGGCCTCGGCGACCGGCTGCAGCCGCCGTCCACCGCCACCGCCTCCCTCTGGACCCGCGGTGCGCTGCGCCCGATGCCCAAGGGCCACGTCATGGGCGTCCCCGGAGACCCGGCGCCGCTCGCCGCCTCCGGAGTGCTGTCCGAGGCCGGCCTCGCGCGCATCGAGGAGGACGTGGAGCTGCCGCGCACCGAGGTCGGCGAGGACGTCGCGGTCGGCGCGTACGTCGCCGAGCGCCTGGGCCGCGAGGTCGTCGACCGGCTCATCGAGCCGCTGCTCGGCGGGGTGTACGCGGGCGACGCGTACCGCATCTCCATGAGGGCCGCCGTCCCGCAGCTCTTCGAAGCCGCGCGGAACCACCGCTCCCTGACCGAGGGGGTACGGGCCATCCAGGCGCGCACGGCCGCCACCGTGCACCGGACCGGGCCCGCGGCGGCCGGGCCGGTCTTCACGGGCATCGACGGGGGCATCGGGACACTGCCGGGCGCGGTCGCCGACGCGGTGCGCGCCAAGGGCGGCGAGATCGCACTGAACACGGCCGTGCAAGAGGTCCGGTGGTGCGGTGACGGCTGGGAGGTCCATGCCGAGGACCGGATCGAGGAGGCCGACGCCGTCATCCTCGCCTGCCCGGCGCCCGACGCCGCCCGTATCCTCCGCCACGAGAGCCCCGCCGCCGCCACCGAGCTGGACGGCGTCGAGTACGCCTCCGTGGCCCTGATGACCATGGCCTTCCGCCGTGCCGACGTCGAGGGCCGGCTCACCGGAAGCGGCTTCCTCGTGCCGCCGGTGGACGGGCACAAGATCAAGGCCGCCACCTTCGCGAGCAACAAGTGGGGCTGGGTCGAAGCCGCCGATCCGGACCTCTTCGTGCTGCGTACGTCCATCGGGCGCTACGGGGACACCGCCGATCTGGCGCGCGAGGACGCCGAGCTGGTGGACCTCTCGCTGCGCGACCTGGGGGAGGCCGTGGGGCTGGCAGCCCGGCCCGTCGAGACCACGGTCACCCGGTGGTACGGCGGCCTGCCGCAGTACCCCGTGGGTCACCTGGAGCGGGTGGCACGCATCCACGAGGCCGTGGACCGGCTCCCCGGCCTCCGGGTGTGCGGCGCGCTCTACGAGGGCGTGGGCATCCCGGCCTGTGTCGCGAGCGCCACGAAGGCCGCCGACGCCGTCCTGGCCACCCTGACGCCGCACGGAGCGGCGACCCCGATGCCGCACGGCGCGCCGACCCCGGCGCCGGGCACCCCGGCGAGCGAGTGAGAATGGACGCATGACTGACGCCACCCCTGGGCCCGCGCCCGAGAAGACCCCGAACGCCGGCAAGAAGGCGAAGGACCTCAACGAGGTCATCCGCTACACGCTCTGGTCGGTGTTCAAGCTGCGTGCCGCCCTCCCCGAGGACCGCAGCGGCTACGCCGAGGAGGTCGACGAGCTGATCGAGCAGCTCGCCGCCAAGGACGTCGTGGTCCGCGGCACGTACGACGTGTCCGGCCTGCGCGCCGACGCCGACGTGATGATCTGGTGGCACTCGGAGAGCTCGGACGCGCTTCAGGAGGCGTACAACCTCTTCCGCCGCACCAAGCTCGGCCGCGCCCTGGAGCCGGTCTGGTCGAACATGGCGCTGCACCGCCCCGCCGAGTTCAACAAGTCGCACATCCCGGCCTTCCTGGCCGACGAGGAGGCGCGCAACTACGTCAGCGTGTACCCGTTCGTGCGCTCGTACGACTGGTACCTGCTGCCCGACGAGGACCGCCGCCGGATGCTCGCGGACCACGGCAAGATGGCCCGCGGCTTCCCGGACGTGCGCGCCAACACCGTGCCGTCCTTCTCGCTCGGCGACTACGAGTGGATCCTCGCCTTCGAGGCCGACGAGCTGTACCGCATCGTCGACCTCATGCGTCACCTGCGCGGCTCCGAGGCGCGGATGCACGTCCGCGAGGAGGTCCCGTTCTACACCGGCCGCCGCAAGCCGGTCGCGGAACTGGTGGCCGGACTGGCCTGACGGCCCTGAGCCCCGCAGCCCGCCCAGCCCCCCCAGTAGGGCTCAGTACGGCTCAGGACGGCTGCGGGCGGGGCTCACTTCTCACCGGGCTCGGGCTCCGCGTGCGGCTTGCAGAACGCGTCGCGCGCCGGGACCCGCCCGGTGAGCAGGTAGTCCTCGGTGTACTTGTTCACGCAGTCGTTCTTGCTGAAGGCGATGCCGTGCTGCCCGGCGTCGCGCTCGGTGACCAGCCGCGACCCGGCCAGCCGCCGCTTCAGCTCCAGCGCGCCCGAGTACGGCGTGGCGCCGTCCCGCTCCGCCGCCAGCAGCAGTACGGGGGGCAGCGCCCCGGGGGCCGTACGGACGTCCAGCGGACGCTGCCCCATCTCGTGCGCTGACCGCGGCCAGAAGGCGCAGGGCAGGTTCATCCACGCGTTGTCCCAGGTCTCGAACGGCGCGACCTGGGCCACCATGGTGTTGTCGCGGTCCCACGTGGACCAGTTCCGCGGCCAGACCGCGTCGTTGCACTCCACGGCCGTGTAGACCGCGTCGCCGTTCTCGTCCGCCACCGCGTCCGCCGGGTCCGGCGCCGCCTGCGCGATCAGGGGCTTCGGGTCGCCCTTGAGGTAGCGGGACAGCGCGGCCGCCCGGATGGGCCAGTAGTGGTCGCTGTAGCCGGCCGTCAGGAACGCGGCCTGCAGCTCCGCCGGACCGACCTTGCCGCCCGCCGGCTTGCGCCGCAGCTGCGCGGCCGCGCGGTAGTACGACCGGCCGACCGCCTCCGCCGTCCTCCCCAGGCCGTAGGTCTTGTGGTGCTTGGCGACCCAGCTGCGCCAGTCCTTCCAGCGCCCCTCGAAGGCGATGTTCTGCTGGAGGTTGTTGCGGTACCAGACCTGGTCCGGGTCCGGGTTCACCACGCTGTCGAAGACCATGCGGCGCACGTGCCCCGGGAAGAGCGTCGCGTACACGGCCCCGAGGTACGTGCCGTACGACGCGCCCATGAAGGTGAGCTTCTTCTCGCCCAGCGCGGCCCGCAGCATCTCCAGGTCACGCGCGTTGTTCAGCGTGTTGTAGTGCTTCAGTGCCGCCCCGGACCGGCGTGCGCAGCCCTCGGCGTACGCCTGCGCTTCCTTGATCTTCTTCTGCTTGAAGCGCTCCGAGGGGTGCACCGGGCTGTCCGAGGGGGCCTTGCCGGCGACCTCCTTCGGGTCCTCGCAGGACAGCGGTGCCGACCGGGCGACGCCACGCGGCGCGTAGCCCACGAAGTCGTACGCCCGTGCCGTACGCCGCCACTCGGGCAGCTCGGCGTACATGGGGAAGGGCATCGCGTTGCCCCCGGGGCCGCCGGGGTTGTAGAGGAGGGCGCCCTGCCGCTCCTTCTTGGGGCCGGTGGCGTGCCGCCTGCTGACGGTCAGGTCGATCTTCTTGCCCTCGGGGTGCGCGTAGTCCAGGGGCACGCGGACCTTGCCGCACTCCACGCCGGACGGCAGGTGCTCCGCGGCGGGGCAGCGCCCCCAGGAGATCTTCGCGGGCGCGGGGGCGGACGGCTGTGCGGACGTGGAGGGGAGCGTGGACGTGGACGGGAACGCGGGTGAGGGGGCGGCCGCGGGCGCGGGGAGCCCGGCCGCCGGTGCGGCCGCCAGAGTGCCCAGAACCAGTGACCCGATGGTGCCGAACAACGCTACTGCCTTCACAAGCCGTCCCTTCGTGGGTCACCGTGCCGCCTCCGGCCGGGCGTCATCGGGTGTGACAAAAGGGATACTTGAGCGGCAATTTGATGATGTAAAGCACCGGGCGCCGGTGTCGGAAGGGATGCCCCGGAAGAGACCTTGAAGGGGCGCGCGGCGGATACCCGAAGACCCCCGCACGCCCCTCCGCGGGACCGGTCACCTCACCCATTCGCCGCCGAATGCGCCGCGCCGCCCCGGGGCCCGCCCGGGCCGCCCTGCCCCTCTCGGGCCTGCTCGTCCCGGGGCGGGCGCCCTTCCCGGCCTCGCCGGTCCTCTTCCGCCCCTTGCTGCCCCTGCTGCTCCTCCCGGCCCTCCTGACCCCGCTGCTGGTTCTCCGGACCGCCCTCCTGGCCTTGTCCTCGCCCCTGGCCCTGTCCTCCGCCCTGGCCCTGTCCGCCGCGGCCGGGGGCGCCCGGCGCGGGTGTGGAGGCGGCCGGCGGCAGGGAGAAGGCCGCGGACGGGGTGGCGGGCTCGGGCGGCGCGGGTGCCGCGGGAGCGGCCGGGGACGGCGGTGCGGGCGGGGGCGCGGCCGGCGGCGTCGGCGAGCCGGTGGCCTGGGTGTCCCGGGCGATGCCGTCGAAGTCCACGTCGCCGGTGCGTTCCAGCACGGTGATGTGGTCGAGCACGGTCGTATTGGCATCGTCCGCCAGCCCGCGTACCAGCGAATTGCGCGTCGTCGCGCGGACCTGCGCGACGACCGTGAAGACCTTGCCGTGCGCCAGCCGGAGGATGTTGGCGAACTTCCGGTCGTACTCGCTGCCGCGCGCCGCCTCCAGCTCCGAGAGCCAGCCCTGCTGCTGGGCGTTGGGCTGATTGGGCAGGTCGACGCCGAGCTGTGACGCCACCCTCAGGACGTGGCGGTCGAGGGCCGCGTGGCCGCTCACGAGGTGATCGCCCGCGGTCCGTACGGCCTTCGTGGTGCCGCGTTCCCGCGCCTGCTGCCCGGCCGGCAGCTCCCAGAGCCCGGCCAGCCGGACCTTGTTGACGAAGTCGCGGTCGAGGGCGGAGAGCGGGCCGAAACGGGTGGCCACGGTGCCCGCGTTGATGTCGGTGCCGGCCGCCGAGAGCCCGGCGAAGGACAGGATGGGGAAGAGCAGTGCGGCTGCCGTCGCGACGAGTGCGGCGACGACGAGTCCGGTTCCGGTGACGGATCGCATGGTGCCTCCTGGTGCGCTCCCGCACGCTAATCCGCCCGCCCCGGCCCGCACCCTTGTTCCCCGAACTCGAACTCAACGTCCGTCGCCCGTTGGTACGTTGACGAGTTTCCGGGCCCGCCTCGGGCGGTACGGGCCCGGCGCAATGTGGAGCCTCCCGAACCGCCGGGCACAGGTACCCACGGCGCGCCGCGTACTCGGCGCTGCGGGCGCCGCCCCGCAGCGGGACGGTGCGTGCCCCGTCTCCGGAGCCCTGCGTGTGGTGCTTCCCGATGCTGTGCGGGCGCCGCCTTGAGAGGCCGTGCGCGCCCCTGTCCTTCGAGGGCCTGCGCACCCGCCCTCCTGAAGGCGTGCGCGTCCGCATCCGGGGGCAGCTCGTATGCCCCTTTCGGGGGCGCGCCTGCGTGCTGACCTTTCGGTCCTGCGGACGCACCGCACTGGGGGTCAGTTGCTGGAGCCTCCGCACGAGGAGTGGCCGCCGGAAGAGTGGCCACCGGAGGAGTGGCCGCCCCCGCAGGAGGAGCCGCCGGTGCCTGAGGCGGAGCCTCCGCAGGAGGCGTTGCCGCAGCCCGTTCCGCCGCCGGAGGAACCGCACCACAGGCCGCCGGTGTCGGCGGCGCCGCTCCAGCCCGTTCCCGGCGACGATCCGTTGGCGGACATCGCGTTGGCCGCTGCGGGTCCTCGCGCCGCCCGCTGCGCCTCCAGCAGGTGCTCACGCAGTGCCCGGTCGGTCAGCAGCGCCGCGCCCCCGACGGCCACGGCGAGCGCGGCGGGCAGGCCCGCCGGGCCGGCGGCGGCCGCCTTGTTCGCCGTACGGAAGCGCTTCAGGGCGCGCTTGCCGTCCTTCGTGATGCGACGGCGTACGGCATTCCGGCACAGCGTGCCGATGAAGATCCCCGCGAACACCGCGGGCGTCACCTTGAGCACGAACGGCATGTTCTGCGGGTACTGCGGAGCACCGTCGTCCAGCGCCCCCGTCACCGACTGGAAGATGCCGAGGAAGAAGACGCACATGCACGCGCCGATCTGCAGCCGGGCCAGCTGCCGCCACGGCCGGCCGGTCTCCGGGCGGTGCAGCAGGCCGCGGTCCGCCAGCCGGTCGCCGATCTGCTGGACGGCCCCGCTGCGCATGACCGTCGGGCGCAACCGCGCCAGGGCGCCGCCAGGCGTCCGCGCGAGCCCCTCCAGCACCGCGGACTCGACCGGGTCGTGCGAGACGGCGGGACGGCGCGCTGAGACCGTTCCCGGGCCGCCGATCGCCAGCCGGCCGTCGCTGTGCATCCCGGCGATCGCCGCGTCGGCGACCCGGCCGGGTCCGCCGGCGAGGAAGGCGTTCTCCCAGAGGTCGTGCGAGGGCACGTCGACGAGCACCGCCCGGGGGGACGGCGCGGCGCGGCGGGTGTGGACCGTACCGGCGATGAGCACCACTGAGGACGCGGCGACGGCCAGGTACACCAACTGCGCGAAGGACAACGTGATTACCTCCCACTCCGGGGTCTGTCGACATACTCCACCCGCGAGGCACCTTCCGGCACGTGCGGGGTCCCGCTCCGGCCGCCGCCCGCCGTGCCGTTCCCGCCCGTCGTGCCGTCCCCGGCCGGCCGCTCGCCCCCGGGTCGGGGCAGCAGGCCGGTCAGCGTGCGGGCCAGCCGGGTCAGCCGTGCCGCGGGACGGTTCGACGGCGGGGTGGGGCCCGCACGGTCGCGCCACCACTGTGTCAGCTGCCGCCGCGCCGTGGGGTGCGCCGGGAGGCCGAGGGCGAGCAGATGGCCGGCGAAGTCCAGTGCGTCGCGTCGGTAGCCGCCGCGCATCGGCCGGCCCTGTGCGTAGTCCAGGAAGGCGCTGCGGTAGTCCGCTCCCAGTATGCCGGGCAGCTCCGGAGCGACCGCGGCGATCACGTCCGCCCGCTTGGCGGCCAGCGCGCGCCGCTGCACGGAGAGGCGCTCGGCGTCGAACCCCGCCGGATCGGCGCCGTCCGCCACCAGCGCGGCCAGCAGCTCCTCCTGTGCCGCGGCCAGCCGCCGCCGCGCCGCCTCGGTCCCTCGGGAGGCGAACGCGTCCCGGCCGGATGCCTTCCGATCGGCCGCGTCCTGGTCGGATGCGCTTCGGGCGGCCGCGCCGCGGTCCGATGCGCTTCGGGTGGGCGCGTACTCGTCGGGAGCACTTCGGGGGGACGAGGTTCCCTCCGATACGTGGTGATCGAGGGCGTGGCAGTCGGGCGCGTTCCCCTCCCGTACATGCCGGGCGCGAGTGCTCCGGCCGCCGGGCCGGGGGTCAGGCAGTCGCTCGGTCATGGGTCCCGGCCTCCTTCACGACGCTTCGTACGGCAGTCAGCTCGGCGGCGAGCTCCGCGACGGGCGGGAAGTTCTCGTCGCGTTCGAGGAGGACGCCCGGCGGGGTGACGCGGGCGCACAGCTCGGCCAGCACGTCCAGGACGGGCTGCGTCACGGGGTGCGCGTGGCTGTCGTGCCACACCCCGTCCCGCTCGAAACCGCCCGCGACGTGGACGTAGGCGATCGCCTCCACCGGCAGCGCGTCCAGGGCCGCCGCCGGGTCCTCGCCCCGGTTCACGTGGTTGGTGTGCAGGTTCGCCACGTCGATGAGGAGTCGTACGCCGGTCCGCTCGACGAGTTCGGCGAGGAACTGTCCCTCGGTCAGCTCCTCGCCGGGCCAGTTGATCAGTGCGGCGATGTTCTCCACGGCGAGCGGGACCGGCAGCGCCTCCTGCGCGATGCGTACGTTCTCGCACAGCACGTCGAGCGCGTCGTACGTACGGGGTACGGGCAGCAGGTGCCCCGCCTCCATGCGCGGCCCGCCGGTCAGCTCGCCGCCGGCCCGCACGAAGGCGATGTGCTCGGTGACGAGGGGCGCGGCGAGCGCTTCGGCGCGCTCGGCCAGCGCGGCCAGCCGGCCGGCGTCCGGCCGCTCGGCGCCGCCCAGCCCGAGGGAGACGCCGTGCGGGACGACGGTGGTGCCGCGGGCCCGCAGGGCTTCGAGGGCGGGCGGGAGGTGGCCCGGGCAGATGTTCTCCGCGACGACTTCGACCCAGTCGATCCCGGGCAGCCCGGCGATCCCGTCGGCGATCTCGGGCCGCCACCCGATGCCGGTGCCCAGCCGGTACCCGGGTTCCGGTCCGGTACGCCGCTCCCGGCGGCTCTCCGTGTGCCCGGTTCGCCCTGGCTGCTCCATCGCTCCCCCTCCGCTCCGACTCCCGGGTGCTTCCGTACTCATCACCCCTCTGAGGAGGACGAACCGTCGGTCCGCCGAGTTCAGAGCCGGATCTGAGCTTTTCCCCGCCTTTGCACGCCGTACGAATACGCGCGTGGCGCGGCGTATGAACGCCTGCCTCCCGCGGCACACGAAGACCGGCCTCCTCGGCGCACGAAGGCCCGCCTTCCGCTGCACACGAATGCGTGTCTTCCGTGGCGCACGGAGGTGTGTCCCTCGCGGCGTACGGATGCGCGGCCCGCGGTCCGGCCCTGCCGGTGGCTCGTGTCGCGTCAGCGGGTGGTCTCCACGGCCACCGCGGCGCCGAGTCCGAAGAGGACCGTCCCGGTGGGCTGTTCGAGATGGCCGCGGGCCCGGGGGCGGCGGAAGACGGCCCGCGCGCGGTGGACGGCGAGTGCGACCGCGCCGAGCCGGACCACGCCCAGGAGGTGAGCACGTAAAAACGGTACTTGGCCCGTGGCGCTCGCCCGCCGCGGGGCGCCCGCCCCGAAGAGGCAGCTCTCGCCAACCGCACGGCGGCTCAGCGCCAGGTGAACTCCGGCTGGGCCACTGTGTCGACCCGTGTAGCCCGCCCCAGGAGGGCCACTTCGCGGAACTGCCACAGCAGTGCGCCGGTCGGCGCGTGGATCACCATCCCCGCGCGCAGCGGCATCTGCAGCAGCGGCCCGCCGTCCGGAGCCGTCGCCCACCGCGGCAGGTCCGGCTTCATCAGCCGCCGCAGCAGTACGTGGTGCAGCGACTGCACCTCCTTCGGGTCGGGGCGCGGCTGCACAGGGCCCCGGGGGACGACGACCAGCGGTGTGATCACGAAGCCCGACTCGGTACGGAAGTCGTCCAGCAGCCCGGCGACCTCCTCCGGGCCGGCCTCGACGCCGGTCTCCTCGGCCAGTTCCCGGAGCGCCGCGTCCTGTGCCGACTCGGCCTCGTCCAGGCGGCCGCCCGGGAGCGCCCACTGTCCGGCGTTGCGGCCGCGCGGCGCCCGCTTGATCACCAGGACGTGCGGCTCGTCGCGGAACGGGACCACGGTGAGGCACACGGCGGCGCTCCGCACGCCTTCCGGTACGGGTACCTCGCGTCGCTCGAACGCCGCCAGATTGGCGCGCAGCGCGGCTTCGAGCCGGGACGGATCCGCGAGGTCCGCTTCCTTCAACGTCGACATCGGCATCATCACGATGTACCACGCGCGGACGCCCGTTCCCACCCCTCTGCGGACGTTGCCGGCCCCCCTTCTGCGTAGCCTCACTCGCTCTTGCCCACGCCGTACACGGCTGGTCCCATGGGTGAGGGGCGGGTCCCGCAGGGCGGCGGTATCCCGCCGGAGGCGAGTCCCGCAAGGGGTGATGTCCGTGAAGCCGACACCGGACGACCCCGACCGGCACTTCCGGCCACACGCCCCGGACCGGCTCTTCCTGCCGCGCGACCCCGACCGGTTGTTCCTCCCGCCGGACGACGACCTCGCGCCGAACCGCCCGGGGGAGACGCTGCGTACCTTCCTCGCCGAACACCCGCTCGACGGCCCCGCCCTCCTCGGGGCCAGGCTCCTGGGCCGCCACCCCGTGCAGGACGACTGGCGGCGCCGGCTCGCCGCGGAGAGCGCGGTGGGCGCGGAGCTTGAACGGCTGGGCCGTGGCGGCTGGCACGTACTGCACTCCCTGCCGCTGCCGCCCGGGAGCGAGATCAGCCACCTCCTCATCGGGCCGGGCGGCGTCTTCTGCCTCGCCACGGAGGCGGTGCGCGGCGCGCGGGTACGGGCCGACGCCACCGATGTGCGCCCGGGGTACGGCCGGCGCCCGCAGCCGTACGTGCGCCGTACCCGGCAGCGTGCCGTGCGCGCGACGTACGCGCTGACCCGTGGCTGCGGCTTCCCGGTGCCCGTCCGCCCCGTACTCGTGCTCGTCGGGCCTCGCCACATCGAACAGCTGCCGGAGGAGCAGGAGGCGGGCGCGCACTGCGAGCCGGAGGTGCGCCTGGTGGCCGGCGCGCAGGCGGTCACGGCACTCGGCGCGCTCGGCGGCGTACTGCCCCCGGCGGCCGTCGACCGCATCCACACCGTCGCCCGCAACCGCCGCACGTGGAACGGCCTCTGAGCGCGGCCGGCGGGCCACCTCCGGCCGACAGGCGGACGCCCCTTGGGCGACAACCGGGCCCCTCGTGACGGTCGCTGGACGACCGCCGTGAGACCCCTGGGAGGCCTTCGGAGGGGCACTGGGTGACCGTCGGAAGGGCACGGGACGACCGCCGACCGCCGGACGCAGCCCTTGACGTCCCGCAGCTGCCCACCCCCGGCACCGCTCCGGCGCCGGGCGTTACCGCAGCGCCGGGTGGTCGGCGACCGCCGTGCAACCACAGCGCCACATGGCTGGCGACCACCGCGCTACCGCAGCGCCGATCGGCCGGCGATCACCGCGCTACCGCAGCGCCGGGTGGTCGGCGACCACCGTGCAGGAGCCCGGGGCGATCTCCGTGTAGCCCGCGTCGCGGACCACGGGGAGGCCGCTGCGGGTCAGCTTCGCCCAGTGGTCCGGGGCCGCCGTACGGACGGCCAGCGGGAAGCCGGCCGTGCGCCAGGCCGTGCGTTCGGCTTCGGACAGCGCCCACCATGCGAGCTGCGCGCCGTGTCCCGCCTGGGCCATCGCCTTGCCCGCCGACATCTCCAGATCCGGGCTCAGCCACAGCACCGGGCCGTCCGGGGCGGGCGCGGCAGGCGGCTCCGGGTCGTCCAGCTCGGTCCCCGAGACCTGGAGCTTGGCCAGCTCCTTGGGCCAGCCGTCCAGCGGCACCGGCGGGAAGACCCGCACCTCGGCGGAGCCGCCGTCGACCGTGATGCCCGGCAGCGCCGCGGCGCGGCGCCACTCGGCGCCCCGTGCACGCCGCACGACCTTGCGGATCCGCGCGTCCTGCCAGTCCCGCACGGCCGCGGCCCACTCGCCCTCGCCGAGCGAGCGCTCGTCCGAGAGCAGCACGAGAACCGCACGCGCGGCCGTCTCCAGCGCGTCCGTACGCGCCGGCGGTGCGGCCTTCTCCAGGCGGACGACCAGCGGCAGCACGAACTGCGGTGCCGCGTCGCGGTCGGTCTCCGCACGGCGCGGAGCGGCGGACGGCGGCCCGCCGTCCGCCGCGGCCGGGGTGCCCGGGGCGTCGGTGCTGCTCACGGTGGTGTCGGTGCTGCTGAGGGGAGTCTCGGTGTTGCTCACGGTTTCAGTCTGCCAGCCGCTACCGACACCCCCCGGCGAGGCGGCCGGAGCCCGGCGTGCGCCCGGCCGCTGTTGGCGGAGGGGAACGTTCCGGGCGATCATCCTCCTCATGCAGAGCGAACTCTTCTCGTCCGAGCATTTGGTCACGCAGGCCAGTGCCCCCGGTATGACGCTGCAGAACGCCAAGTCCATCAAGTACGCGGTGGACGGCGAGTGCTACGCGCGCCAGGGCTCCATGGTCGCCTTCCGCGGCAACCTCCAGTTCGAGAAGCAGGGCCAGGGGGTGGGCAAGTTCCTCAAGCGCGCGGTCACCGGCGAGGGGCTGGCTCTCATGGCCGTGCGTGGTCAGGGGGAGGTGTGGTTCGCCCACGAGGCGCAGAACTGCTTCATCGTGGACCTCGCCCCCGGTGACAGCATCACGCTCAACGGGCGCAACATCCTGTGCTTCGACTCCACGCTGTCCTACGAGATAAAGGTCGTGAAGGGCGCCGGCATGACCGGCGGCGGGCTCTTCAACTCCGTGTTCACCGGCCACGGACAGCTCGGCGTGATGTGCGAGGGCAACCCGATCGTCATCCCCGTCAGCCCGCAGCTGCCGGTCCACGTCGACACGGACGCGGTGGTCGGCTGGAGCGCCGCCCTGACGACCTCGCTGCACCGCTCGCAGAGCGTCGGGTCGATGATCCGAGGCGGCTCGGGGGAGGCCGTACAGCTGCGCCTCGACGGCGAGGGCTTCGTGATCGTGCGCCCGAGCGAGGCCAAGCCCGCAGCGGCTTCGAACGGCTGAGGAACGAGGGCCGGCACGGAGGCGGATCCGCATGAAGCTGCACAAGGTCGGGCGACGGTACGGGCTGCGCGGCCCCTGGGTGCTGCGCGACGTCGACCTCGAAGTGCCGCGCGGCGTGCTGCTGCGCTTCGAGGGCACGAACGGCAGCGGCAAGTCGACGCTGCTGCGCCTGTTCGCCGGCATTGACGCGCCCAGTATGGGCCGTGTCACGGGACGCCCGCGCACCGCGTACGTCCCCGAGCGCTTCCCCGCCGCGCTGCCCTTCACCGCCCTCGGGTACCTCAGCCACCTCGGGCGCGTCCACGGGCTGCGCGGTGCCGCGCCGGCCCGCCGGGCCACGGAGTGGCTGGAGCGCTTCGGGGCAGCCGGCCACGCCCGTACGCCACTCGCGGAGCTGTCCAAGGGCACCAGCCAGAAGGTCGCCGTGGCCCAGGCGCTGCTCGCCGAGCCCGAACTGCTGGTCCTGGACGAGGCGTGGACCGGTCTGGACCGCACGGCGCGCGGCACGCTCGACCGCGCGGTGGCCGAGCGCGTCGCGGCGGGCGGCACCGTCGTCTTCGTCGACCACGACCCGGCGCGCCTGGCCGGTGCCGCGGATGCCTGCTACCGGGTCGCGGACGCGCGCCTGCGGCCCCAGGAGACGGCCACGCGCGCGGCGGACGCCGCGTCGGGACCGCGCGTGACCGTCGTGGCGCAGGGACCGCCCGGCGCCGTACCGCCCGAGAGCCTCCCGGGGACGCCCGTCACCGCACCCGGCCCGGACGGCACGACCCGGTTCACCGTGCCCGCCCCACACTCCGACACGCTGCTGCACGCCCTGCTGACGGCCCGCCCGCCCTGGCACATCCATGCCGTGACCCCCGAAGAAGCCCGTCCCGACCGGACCGCACCGAGGCCTGAATCCCCGTGATCCCGCTGCTCCGTTACCACTTCGCGCTGCTCATCGGTTCGCACCGCTGGCTGCCGCCCGCCGTCCTGTACGCCGCGTACGTGGCGATCGGCATCCGGGCCGGTGACCCGGTGCTCGACGGATTCGGGTACGTCGCGGCGCCCCTGCTGCCCGTGGCCGCGTGGCTGGTGCGGGCCGGCGTGACCGCCGAGCCGCCCGCCGCCCGGGCCTGCACCGCGGCGGCCGTCGGCCCCGGCCGCGCGCACCTGGCGGCGGTGTCCGTCGCCGCGCTGGCCGCGACGGCGCTGGGCGCGCTGGGTACGGCCTTCACCGCGCTGGTCTCCGACCCGCACAGCGCCGATCACCGCGTCGCGGTACCGATGGGGGCCGCGACCCTCGCCGGGGCGCTCACGGCCCTGTGCTGCGTCCTGTTGGGCACGGCCGTCGGGGCGCTGGCCAACCGGCCGGTGGTGCGCAGCCCGGGCCGGGCGATCCCGACGGGCGCGCTGGCCGCCCTGCTGCTGCTCGTCGCCGCGGGATCGCCCGCGAACGCCGCGGTCAGCGGCCTGGTGACCGGCTCGCCGCACGGCACGGTCACGGTGCCCTGGCTGCCGCTGGGCATCGCCGCACTGATCGGTGCGGCGGCCGTGGCCGGGGCCTGCGCGCTCAGCTCCCGGCGCACCTGAGCCGCGGCCGGGGCCCGGGCACAGGGCTTAGGCTCGGGATCATGCCGACCGACAGCCAGCGCCCCGGTCCCGAAGACGCACCGCCCGCGGGCCCCGGGGAGGAGACCCCCGATGCGTCGCGGGCGGAGACGTCCGGTGCTTCCCGGGAGAAGGCACCCGCCGCCTCCCACGAGGAGGCACGCGTCGCCTCACCTGAGGAGCCGTTCGCGGAGTGCGTCCTGTGCCGTGCGCCCACCGAGTACCCGGAGTCCACGCCGGGCATCGTCCTGTGCCCGCGCTGCGAGTGGCAGGAGGCCCAGCGCACCGCCTGCTCGGGCTAGCGGACAGGCGGTACGCGGTCACTCCGGGCGCACGGCCGCCGGGGCCGGAACGGCGTCAGAACGGCCCCGTCACCGCGAACGTCGTCCCCGGCGTGTAGCAGTTCACGTACATCGTGCGCCCGTCCGGCGCGAAGGTGACGCCGGCGAACTCGCCCCACTCCGGCTTCTCCGGCGTCCCGATGTTCTGCCGGCCGCGCGCCATCGGGTACACCGAGCCCTTCCTCGTCACGCCGAAGACGTGCTGGGCGCCCTCGCCGTCCTCGCACACCATCAGGCCGCCGCTGGGGGCGAGGCAGATGTTGTCCGGGGACTCGCCGGGCAGTTGGAGGTCCGCGTCGGGCCCGAAGACGACCACCAGCGTCAGCCGCCGCGCCTTCGGGTCGTACCGCCACACCTGCCCGTAGTGGTCGGCGGCCGACCCCTCGTCGCGGTGCGCGAAGCTGGACACGAAGTACACGCTGGAGCCGCCCCAGTAACAGCCCTCCAGCTTCTGGGCGTGCGTGATGCCCTTGCGCCCGAAGTCCTGGAAGCGGATGGCGGTCTGCTTGGCCAGCGGGTCCGGGACGTCCACCCACTCGATGCGGTCGAACGTCGCGCCCGTCTCCTGGATGGCGGAGAGGTCCTTCACCCCCGGAACGCGCATGGCCTGCAGCCGGCCGCCCGCACGCAGTGAACCGGTACCGCCCATCGGCTTGTTCGGGTGGAAGCGGTAGAAGAGCCCGAACGGCTTCTCGAAGGCGTCCTCGGTCTCGTAGACCGTGCCGTCCCGCGGGTCGATGGCTATCGCCTCGTGCTGGAAGCGGCCCATGTCCTCGAGCGGCACGGCCCCGGTGCGGCGCGGGTCGTACGGGTCGACCTCGAAGATGAATCCGTGGTCCTTGGTGTAGCCCTCCTCGCCCGCCTTGTACTCGGTCTCCTCGCAGGTCAGCCAGGTCTTCCACGGGGTGGGCCCACCGGCGCAGTTGGTGGAGGTGCCGGCGATGGCAACCCGTTCGGAGACCACCTCGTTGTGCGCGTCGACCTCGATGGCGGTGCACCCGCCCTCGCCCATGGGGTCGTACGTGATGCCGTCCACGGTGGGCACGGCGGCACGCGACTTGCGGCGGTTCTCGTGGTTCCGCACGAGGTGGGTGTGGCCGCGGCGGCCGCGGAAGGCGGCCATGCCGTCGCAGTTGCTCGGCACCTTGCCCTCTCCGGAGAGCAGCGGGTCGCCCTCCCGGGACAGCACCTTGTAGCGGAAGCCCTTGGGGAGGTCGAGCAGGCCGTCCGGGTCGGGAACCAGCGGTCCGTAACCGCCGCGGCCCATGCCCTGGGCGCTGGCGGTGCCGGCGAAGATCTCCGAGACGGCGCCGGAGAAGACGATCCCCGCTCCCACCGCGCCGGTTCTGGCGAGCATCTGACGTCGTGTTGCGGACATGAGGCAACTCCCTGCTGGCGGACAGGTGATGACCGCATGTGTGTACCACGCCACACGTCCGCCGGGAACCACGCGCGTAGAAGTGCCCTGGGGAGCCCTGACGGGGTCTCCGGCGCCCTCGCGGGAGCGCCGGGTCCTAGTTCTCCGTCAGCTGCTTGGCGTCCCGCGCCAGCGCCGTCAGACGCGAGATCGCGCGGAAGTACTTCTTGCGGTAGCCGCCGTTGAGCATCTCCTCGCTGAACAGCTCGTCGAACGGCTTGCCGGACGCCAGCACCGGCACCTCCCGGTCGTAGAGCCGGTCGGCCAGCACGACCAGCCGCAGGGCCGTTGACTGGTCCGGCACCGCCTGTACGTCCCTGAGGCAGACCGCCCGGATGCCGTCGCACATGGCGCCGTACCGGCTCGGGTGCACCTTCGAGAGGTGGTCCAGCAGCGCGGGGAAGTCGTCGAGGGAGGCGCCGGGCGTGGCGTACGCGACGCGGGTGACGGTCTGGTCGTCGAACGGCGCGGGCGCCTCGGGCAGTCCGCGGTGGCGGTAGTCCTGGCCATCGATGCGCAGCGGGCGGAAGTGTGCGCTCAGCCCCTGGATCTCGCGCAGGAAGTCGGCGGCGGCGAAGCGGCCCTCGCCGAGCTTGCCGGGCAGGGTGTTCGAGGTGGCGGCCAGCGCCACGCCGTGCTCGACCAGCTTGGCGAGCAGGGAGGAGACCAGCACCGTGTCGCCCGGGTCGTCCAGCTCGAACTCGTCGATGCACAGCAGGCGGTGCCCGCTGAGGGTGCGGACCGTCTCCTGGAAGCCGAGCGCGCCGACCAGGTTGGTCAGCTCCACGAAGGTGCCGAACGCCTTGAGCTCCGGCGGGGCCGCCGTGGCGTGCCACAGGGAGGCCAGCAGGTGGGTCTTGCCGACGCCGTAGCCGCCGTCCAGGTAGACGCCGCGCGGCCCCTTGGGCGCCTCGGGCTTCTTCGAGAACCAGCGCCGCTTGCCCCCCGAAGGGCTCGCGGCGCCCCCGATGCTCGCCGCGAAGGAGCTGAGCACCTGTACCGCCTCGGCCTGGCTGGGCTGTGCCGGGTCCGGGATGTACGTCTCGAAGCGCGCGCTCTGGAAGCGCGGCGGCGGCACCATCTCCGCGACCAGCCGGTCGGCGGGGACGTGCGGGGCACGCGCGGTGAGCGCGGCCGGAGCCGCGTCGTCCGAGGGGCCGGCGGCGGCCTGGCCGGTTATCGGAGCGGGCTGCGAGGGCGACGAGGGGTTCGAAGGTGACACAACGCTCCAGGGTAGTCGCTGCGGGGCAGCGACCGGGCCGCTGAGCGAGACATGTCACACGGCCTTCTCCGTGCCACACTGCGGCCCATGCGACGTCTGTTCCCTTCTCCAGCCCAGCCCGCGCCGTCCGGAAATGTTTCGCCCGAAGGAGCTGCCCAAGCGGTGGTGTCATCGCCGCCTGAGGGGTACCGGGAGTGGATGGACGACCGGGAATGGACGCTGGACGAGCTGGCGGAGGCCTACGCGTACCCGGAGGGGACGCGGGCGGCGGCGCCGGGCACGGCGGTACACGGATGGCTGCGCGCCAACATGGTGTCCTCCGTGGACGGCGCCGCGCACCACGAAGGCCGCTCGCAGCCGCTCTCCAGCGACGCCGACATGCGCATCTTCGGAGTGCTGCGAGGGCTGGCCGACGCGGTGGTGGTCGGCGCGGAGACGGTGCGCCGGGAGGGGTACCGGCCGGCGAAGGCGCGGGAGGCCTTCGCGGCGCGCCGGGCGGCGGCCGGACAGGGGCCGGCCCCGGCGATCGCCGTGGTGACCGCGAGCCTGGAGCTGGACTTCTCGCTGCCGCTCTTCACGCAGGCGCCGGCGCCCACGGTGCTGCTGACCGGTGCCGCCGCCGATGCCGACCGCGTGCGGGAGGCGCGCGCCGCCGGTGCGGAGGTGATCTTCGTCGGGGAGGGCGCGGCGGTGGACCCCGCGCGGGTGACCGGCGCGCTCGCGGACCGGGGTTTCACCCGGCTGCTCACGGAGGGCGGGCCGCGGCTGCTCGGCCAGTTCGCCGCGGCGGGCGCGCTGGACGAGCTGTGTCTGTCGCTGGCGCCGCTGGTGGTGGCGGGGGACGCGCCGCGGATCATGAACGCGCCCGGCTCGGCGGTACCGGAACGGTTCCGGCTGGCTTCCGTGCTGGAGGAGGCCGGCTTCCTGTTCACTCGCTACCGCAGGCCGTGAACCGTTTCACCCGGCGTCCTCGGCGATCGGCGGAATTTTCCGTTCCGCTTAGCTTCCATTGGGCACACTAAAGGACAAAGGTCCCGCCCCGCGGCGGGGCAGGATGGTTTCTGTCGGGCCGTTCCCCGGGGCGGTCCATGAAGCGGAGAAGAAGGGCACGCGTCGTGTTCACGAGCGTATTGATGATCGAGAAGCCTCTGGCGCCCGCGGACGTGGAGTTCGTGACCACGCTGCACGGCGACGACGAGGTCTCCTTCGTCGTCCTCATGCAGCCGCGCGGCGAGCAGGACGTCTTGCTGCGGGCCATCGACGACGTCGCCCTCGGCGAGTTCGACGAGGCGGTGCGGGAGGGTGACGAACCCGAGGGCGAGGAGGCGGAGCCGCCCGCGGAGCGGGCCTTGTCGTACACCCTGCAGCAGCTGCGGAACGCGGGCGCTGAGGCCATTGGGCAGGTGGTCGAGGACCACCCGCTGGACCTGCTGCGGTCGGTCGTCGACCAGACGGGGGCCGATGAGGTGATCGTGCTGACCGCGCCGCACTTCGTGGAGGAGTTCTTCCACCGTGACTGGGCCTCGCGGGCTCGGCACAAGGTCGGCGTGCCTGTGCTGAAGCTGTTCTCGCACGCGGGGGAGCGGGCGGGGGAGCAGGACGAGCCGGCCGGGGGCTGACGCCCTGTGGGGGCCGACGCTCCGTGGGGCCCACGCCCTGGGGGGGAGCGGTGCGTGCCGGGTGCGGTGGCGCTGGCGGGTGCGGCGCCGTTTGCTGCCGCGAGGGGTTTGCGTACGTTGCCGAGTGCGGCGCCGTTTCGCCTGCGGCGGGCGGCGCCGCTGCGCGGGGCTTGACGCTGCGGTGCCGGGCCTCCGCGGCAGGGGGTCCGGACTGCTTCGCTTTACGTCCGGACCCCCTGCCGCTCCGGCCCGTCCCCTCCCGTCGGTGGGGGGTGGAAAGGCGGTGGGGGTTTCTGCTCGTTGTCAGGTGCGGGTGGGTGTTGTGAGTCGGCCGTCCTGGACCGTCACTACCGTGTCCGCCGATTTCAGGTGTGACGGGTCGTGGGTCACCAGGACGGTGGCTGTGGCGCGTTCGTGGGTGAGGGTGGTCAGCAGTTCCAGTACGGCTGCGCCGCGTTCCTGGTCCAGGGCGCTGGTGGGCTCGTCCACCAGGAGGACGGCCGGGTCGTTCATGAGGGCCCTCGCGATGTTGACGCGTTGGCGCTGGCCGCCCGAGAGCTGATGGGGGCGGCGGTCGGCGTGGTCCGCCAGGCCTACCGCGGCCAGCAGCTCGCGCGCTCGTGACGCCGCCCTGCGGGGTGGCCGGCCGGCCACGTGGGCCAATGCCTGGAGCTGTTCGGCCGCGGTCAGTGAGGGCAGCAGGTTGGGCTGCTGGAAGACCGTGCCGACCTTGTCGCGGCGGAGTGCGGTCAGCCGGGCGCGGCTCATCCCGGTGGTGGCCACGCCGTCGATCGTGACGGTGCCGCGGTCCGGGGTGATCAGGGTGGCGGCCACCGCCAGCAGGCTGGACTTGCCGGACCCCGAAGGGCCGATGACGGCGGTCGTCGAGCCGGCCGGTACGTGCAGCGACACCGCGTCCAGTGCGGTCAGCCGGGCGTCGCCGTCGGGATAGGTGAGGGTGACGTCGGTCAGGGTGAGGGTCATCGGGCGCTCCACGGGGTGTTCGGGGCGGTACGGGGGCGGGGGTGGTGGTGGAGCGTCACCGGGCGCTCCCGAGGGCCGTCAGGGGGTCCACGGACGTGATGCGGCGGACGGCCAGGGCCGCGCCGGCCGCGCCCAGCGTGATCATGACCAGCGCCGGTACGAGCACGGTGGCCGGCTCCAGGACGAAGGGCACGGTGCCGCCGACCGCCGCGCCCACTCCGGCCGCGAGCGCGGTGCCCAGCCCCGTACCGAGGGCCAGCAGGACGACGGCCTGTCCGAGCGCGTCCCTGAGGAGGTAACGGGTCGAGGCGCCGAGCGCCTTCAGTACGGCGACGTCGCCGCTGCGCTGGATCGTCCATACGGTGAAGAACGCGCCGATGACCAGCGCCGAGATGGCGAAGAGGAAGCCGCGCATCAGTTGGAGCGAGCCGTTCTCGGCGGTGTAGGAGCCGATGGCCTGGAGGGAGTCGGCGGTGCTCACCGTTCTGGTGCCGAGTCGGCGGTCGGCCGTCGCCAGGTCGCCGGGCGTGGCGTCCTGGGTGGTCAGTGCGAGGACGGTCGAGCCGTTCGGGCCGCCGCCCACGCGCTGCCAGTCGGCGAGGGAGAGCCATGCGACGGGGGTGTGGCTGTACATCGCTTCGCCCGCCACGGCGGTCACCCGCAGTCGCTGCCCTGCCAGTGTGAACCGGTCGCCTGTCCGTACGCCCAGTTCCTCGGCGGCCTGCTGGGAGAGCACCGCCCTGCCGGGTGCGACCTGCCGCGCCTCGGGGGAGAAGCCGGGGCGGGCTCCGAAGGCGGACACCGCGGCGCTTCGTGCGCCGGACTCGGCCTTCGTGGTGGCGATGCCCAGCGGATCGGCCCGCTCCACGCCGGGCACGGCGGCCCAGCGCTCGGCGGTCTTCGTGCTGATGTGCGAGTCGGTGAACGATACGCCGTCGTCCCCGGCGGGGGCGGAGAAGACGAGATGGTCGGCGGGCAGGTGGGTGATCGCCGAGGTGTTCTCCCGGCCGAGGCCGGCCGTCAGGCCGGACAGCAGTCCCACCAGCACGGTGATCAGCACGATGACGGTCCCCATCAGGGCGAACCGGCCCTTGGCGAACCTCAGGTCTCTCCAGGCGACGAACACGGCCCTCTGACGTCCTTTGCGTACGGTGCCGGGCCGGTGCCCGGCGGCTGCCCCCAATCTCGCCGGGGCGGGGTGCGCCGGGCATCGCGCCGCGGAGGGGTTCCCGCGGATCGAAAGAGAGCGGGATCGGTCAATCTTTCGGTTGATGCCGGAGGGGTGGGCTCCGCCTAGCCTTGAGGAG
This sequence comes from Streptomyces sp. NPDC050806, assembly GCF_055586425.1. Lineage (NCBI taxonomy): Bacteria > Bacillati > Actinomycetota > Actinomycetes > Kitasatosporales > Streptomycetaceae > Streptomyces > Streptomyces sp. NPDC050806. Next base: position 30,146 of record NZ_JBVJIF010000015.1, read on the forward strand.
CGCCCTGCCCCGACGAGATCGGGGCGGACCGGCGCCCCGTACCCATACGAGTACGCGAGACCCGGAATGAGCACGTGAACCCGCACTCCCTCACCCCCGTCCTCCGTGTGCTGCGGCTCTGCCTGCACCTGATGGTCGCCGCGCTGCTGGCGCTCGCCGCGGGCCGCGCGGTCGCCGCGCACGCGCCCGACGCGCCGGCCGTCATCGGGGCGGCGGCCGTGCTCGCCCTCGTGTACGCGCTCGGGCCCGTCCTCCCGAAGGTCTCCGCCGCGCCCGCTGCCGCCGCCCTCTGGCTCGCCGCCGTACTGGCCGTCTGGGCGACGCTGGTCCTGCTCACCCCGGACGGCGTGTGGCTCGCCTTCCCGCTCTTCTTCGTGCAGCTCCACCTGCTGCCCCTGAAGTGGGCGCTGCCGCTCGTCGCGGTCACCACCGCCGTGGCCGTCGGGGGTTTCGGGTGGCACGCCGGCACGCTCACCGTGGGCACGGTCGTCGGGCCCGCCCTCGGAGCGGCCGTCGCGGTCGCCGTCGTCCTCGGCTACCAGGCGCTGTACCGGGAGAGCGAGCAGCGCCGTCGTGTGGTCGAGGAGCTGACGGAGGCCCGCAACGACCTGGCCGCCGCCGAGCGCACCGCGGGGGTCCTGGCCGAGCGGGAACGGCTGGCGCGCGAGATCCACGACACCCTCGCCCAGGGCCTGTCCAGCATCCAGCTGCTCCTGCGCGCCGCGGAACGCTCCCTGCCGGAACGCCCCGGGGACGCCCTCGGCCACGTACGGCACGCCCGCGAGGCCGCCGTCGACAACCTCGCGGAGGCCCGCCGCTTCGTCCGCGCCCTGAGCCCGCCCGGCCTGGAACACGGCTCGCTGCCCGCCGCCCTGGAGCGGCTGTGCGCCACCACGGCACGCGCCTCCGGACTCGCCGTGCACTGCCACGTGTCCGGTACGCCCACGGGCCTGCCCACCGCTCAGGAGGTCGCCCTGCTCCGCATCGCCCAGTCGGCGCTGGCCAACACGGTGCGGCACGCCGCGGCACAACGGGCGGAGCTGACGCTCAGCTACATGGACACCGAGGTCGCCCTCGATGTCGTGGACGACGGCACCGGCTTCCTGCCCGACACGGTCCCGGCCCCCGGTACGGACACCGAGGGCGCGGGCTTCGGCCTCGCCGCGATGCGCGCCCGTGCGCGCGCCCTGCACGGCACCTTCGTGGTCGAATCGGCGCCGGGGGAGGGCACGGCCGTCGCGGTCACCCTGCCCCTCGCACACCCGTCCGGCGTCGCCCCGCCCCACGCGGACCCGCCCACCACCCCGCCCGACCCCTCCGAACAGGCCTGCACGTGACCGACACCCCCCCGCACCGGCAGCCCCGCCGCCCCGGAAGGCGGCCGCATCCGCCTCCTCCTGGCCGACGACCACCCCGTGGTACGCGCCGGGCTGCGGGCCGTACTGGAGACGGAACCGGACTTCGAGGTGGTCGCCGACGTCCCCACCGCCGAGGAGTCCGTGGCGCTCGCGGCCCGGCTCGGCGTCGACGTGGTCCTCATGGACCTCCAGTTCGCGGGCGAGATGCGCGGCCCGCAGGCCACCGCCGAGATCACCGCCCAGGAGGGCGCGCCCCGCGTCCTGGTGCTCACCACGTACGACACGGACGCCGACATCCTCGCCGCCATCGAGGCCGGCGCCACCGGCTACCTCCTCAAGGACGCGCCGCCCGAGGAACTGGCCGCCGCGGTCCGCACCGCGGCGGCGGGAAAGTCCGCGCTCGCGCCGGCCGTCGCGCTGCGCCTGATGGACCGCATGCGCACCCCCGCGGCCGTGCTCTCGCGCCGCGAGACGGAGGTGCTGCAACTGGTGGCCGACGGCCTGTCCAACGCGCGGATCAGCAAGCGGCTCTTCCTCAGCCAGGCGACCGTGAAGTCCCACCTCGTGCACATCTACACCAAGCTCGGGGTCGACTCCCGTACGTCCGCGGTCGCGGCGGCGACGGCGCAGGGACTCATCCGGCGCTGATCCGCGCCGCGTGGCGGGGGCCGACCGGCCGTGGCCGGGTTTGTCGGTGCGGGGTGCGAGAATCGAGCCCGACCGACAAGCCGGCCGGCGACCGCCGGCCGACCGCACCGACCAGGGAGACGTCACGATGGCACCCGGCATCCCCGCCACGATGGACCGACCGCACTTCATCGGCATCGGCGGCGCCGGCATGTCCGGCATCGCGAAGATCCTGGCGCAGCGCGGCGCCGCCGTCGCGGGCAGCGACGCCCGGGAGTCGGCGACCGTCCTGGCCCTGCGCGAGGCCGGCGCCACGGTCCACATCGGCCACGCCGCCGAGCACCTCGCAGCGGACGCCACCAGCGTCGTCGTCTCCTCCGCCATCCGCGCCGACAACCCCGAGCTGGCCGCCGCGGCCGAGCGCGGCATCCCGGTCGTGCACCGCTCCGACGCCCTGGCCGCCCTGATGGACGGCGCCCGCCCCCTCGCCGTCGCCGGCACGCACGGCAAGACGACCACCACCTCCATGCTGGCCGTCGCCCTCACCACCCTGGGCCTCGACCCCTCGTACGCCATCGGCGGCGACCTCGACGCGCCCGGCTCCAACGCCCGGCACGGCGCGGGCGAGATCTTCGTGGCCGAGGCCGACGAGTCGGACCGCAGCTTCCACAAGTACGCCCCCGAAGTCGCGATCATCCTCAACGTCGAGCTGGACCACCACGCCAACTACGCCTCGATGGACGAGATCCACGAGTCCTTCGAGACCTTCGTGGGCCGGGTCCGCACGGGCGGCACCCTCGTCGTCTCCGCCGACCACGAGGGCGCCCGCGAGCTGACCGCCCGCGTCCGCGGCCGCGACGGCCTCACGGTCGTCACCTACGGCGAGGCGGACGACGCCGACCTGCGCGTCCTGGACATCACCCCGCACGGCCTGACCAGCGAGGTCACCGTGGTGCTCGGCACCGGCGAGCGACTGGCCTTCACCGTCTCCGTCCCCGGCCGGCACTACGCGCTGAACGCCGTGGCGGCGCTGGCCGCCGGCGTGGCCCTCGGGGTTCCGGCCGCCGACCTCGCCACCGCCCTCGGCTCGTACACCGGCGTCAAGCGGCGCCTCCAGCTCAAGGGCGAGGCCAAGGGCGTCCAGGTCATCGACTCGTACGCGCACCACCCCACCGAGATGACCGCCGACCTGGAGGCGATCCGGGGCGCCGCCGCCGGCTCCCGCGTCCTCGTCGTCTTCCAGCCGCATCTCTTCTCCCGCACCCAGGAGCTGGGCCGGGAGATGGGCCAGGCGCTGGCGCTGGCCGACGCCTCCGTGGTCCTGGACATCTACCCGGCCCGCGAGGACCCGATTCCCGGCGTGACCAGCGACATGATCGTCAAGGCCGCCGAGGCGGCCGGCGCGACGGTGACCGCCGAGCACGACAAGGCCGCGATCCCCGAGGTCGTCGCCGGAATGGCGGGCCCCGGTGACCTTGTTCTGACCATGGGCGCGGGCGACGTGACGGAGCTGGGACCCGAGATCCTGGCCCGCCTCGGCGCCTGAGGCGGACCCACCGGACACCCACCGGCCCGAAGGAGCGAGAGCATGGCCTACGAGATCGACAAGCCCGACGAGCAGTGGCGCGCGGAGCTGAGCCCCGCGGAGTACCACGTCCTGCGCGAGGCCGGCACGGAGCCCGCCTTCGTCGGCGAGTACACCGACACCGAGACGTCCGGCGTCTACTCCTGCCGGGCCTGCGGCGCGGAGCTCTTCCGGTCGGACACGAAGTTCGCCAGCCACTGCGGCTGGCCGTCCTTCTACGACCCGAAGGACTCCGACGCCGTCGAGCTGCTGGAGGACCGCTCCCACGGCATGGTCCGTACGGAGGTCCGCTGCGCCCGCTGCGGCTCCCACCTCGGCCACGTCTTCGAGGGCGAGGGCTACGCCACCCCCACGGACCAGCGCTACTGCATCAACTCCATCTCGCTGCGGCTGGCCGCCGACGAGGGCTGAGCCCGGTCGGCCGGCCGAGCGCCACGGGCCCCGGTACGGAACCGCAGTACGTAGGTGAGCGACGAGGCCCTGCCCAGGAGGCGGGGCCTCGCTCGCGTGCGCCGGGACCGTCGCGCGGGTGCGCGAGTCGGGTGCCCGAGCCTGACGGATCGCCGGGCGCGCGGGCCGCACGGCGCGCTTCATCGCGCGGCGAAGCGGAAGCCGTTGCGGTACTCCGTCGGCGTGGTGGCCAGTTGGCGGCGGAAGGCCCGGATGAGGGTGTCGACGGTGCCGAAGCCGCAGGTCCCGGCGATGCGTTCGAGCGTGTCGTCAGTGGACTCCAGCCGGTTGCGGGCGAGTTCGACGCGGGCGGACTCGATGTAGGCGGCCGGTGTCATGCCGAGGTCGGCCTTGAAGATGCGTGAGAGCTGGCGTTCGGAGACGTGGGCGTGCGCGGCCAGGTCGGCGAGGCCGAGCGGCCCGGACAGGTGGCGGCTGATGTAGTGCCGCAGCTCCTCGATCCGGCGGGTGGGGGAGACGGGTTCGAGGGGCACGGAGAACTGGCTCTGCCCGCCGGGGCGCTTGAGGTACATCACGAGCTGGCGGGCCACGCGCAGCGCCGTGGCCTCGCCGAAGTCCTCGGCGACCAGGGCCAGGGACAGGTCGAGGCAGGAGCTGATGCCCGCGCCGGTCCACACGGCGCCGTCGCGGATGAAGATCGGGTCGGCGTCCACGGTGACGGCCGGATGGTCGGCGGCGAGCTGGTGGGCGGTCGACCAGTGCGTGGTCGCGCGCTTGCCGTCGAGCAGGCCGGCGGCGGCCAGGATGTGGGCGCCGACGCACACGGAGGCGACGCGGCGCGCGGTGCCGGCGAGCTGCTCGACGCGGGCGGTGACGGCCGGTTCCGCCAGGGCGGTCACGCGCCGGTCGGCGTCGATGCGTACGGAGCCGGGTACCAGGAGTGTGTCGATGCTCCGGCCGGCCACCTCGTCGAAGGCGATGTCGGGCAGGACCCGCACCCCGGCGGCGGTGGTGACCGGCTCAGCGGTTTCGGCGGCCAGCAGCACCTCATAGCCGGCACCGGCACCGGCTTCGGCATCGGTGCCGACCTCGCGCCGCAGCAGGGCGAACACCTCCGGTGGCCCGGTGATGTCCAGCAGGTCGACGCCGTCGAAGACCACGATGACGACGAGACGTTCGGGTGCGGGCACCCATCCTCCTTGTGCGTGACGGGAACTGCTGTGTGTCCAGAGCTGCCGGCTGTGCGGAGCCGCCGAGTGTCCGGAGCAGCCGAGCGTGTCCGGATCTGCAAGTTGCATGACATTGCAGACATCGGCGAGCGGATCGTAGCGTCGAACACGTCGGCGCCGCCAGGCGACCGGCACCCCAACACCCCGCCTGAGAAGGGCTTTTCCCATGGCTACGACGACGCTGCGGCAGCTCAACGGATTCGACGAGGCCCCGGCTTCCCTCGCCGACGCCACGCTGATCATGATCGACTTCCAGCGCACCTACACCCGGGGCGTGCTGGAGCTGTCCGGCTGGCGCGCGGCGCTGGACGCCGCCGCGGCGCTGCTGGCGCGGGCGCGCGAGGCGGCGACACCGGTCGTCCACGTCGCCCACGACGGCGGCCCCGGCACCCCGTACGACATCCGTGCGGAGATCGGCTCCCTCCACCCCGACGTGGCGCCGGCCGACGGCGAGCCGGTCGTGGTGAAGCACGCGCCGAACGCGTTCCACGACACCGACCTCCAGCAGAAGGTCGAGGCCGCCGGCCGCAAGAACGTGATCATCGCGGGCTTCATGACGCACATGTGCGTCACCTTCACCGCCGAGGGCGCGTTCCTGCGCGGCTACGCGCCCACCGTCGTCGCCGACGCCTGTGCCACGCGGCCCCTGACGGGCGCCGGCACCGCCCTGTCCGCCGAGCAGATCCACCACGGCGCGCTCGCCACGATCGGCGACCTCTACGGCGTCGTCGTCGCGAAGGGCGCCGACCTGGCGTAGCGCCCGGCGTGACGGCCGCGGGGCCTGCCGTACGGCTCACTTCACCGTACGGGTCAGCACCTTCCCCAGGTCGTACCGCACCGGCTCCTCCAGCTGTGCGTACGTGCAGCTCTCCGGCGTGCGGTCCGGCCGCCAGCGGCGGAACTGGGCGGTGTGCCGGAAGCGCTGCCCGTTCTCCATGTGGTCGTACGCGACCTCCAGGACGCGCTCCGGGCGCAGCGGCACCCACGACAGGTCCTTCTTGCCGCTCCAGCGGCTGGGCGCGCCGGGCATCCGCGCGGACTCGTGCGCCTCCTCGTTCGCCCAGTCGGCCCAGGGGTGGCCCGCCGCCGACGTCATGCGCAGCGGCTCCAGCTCCGTCACCAACTCCTCGCGCCGCTTCATGGAGAACGCGGCGCACACGCCTACGTGGTGCAGCGTCCCGGCCGCGTCGTAGAGGCCCAGCAGCAGCGAGCCCACCACGGGGCCGCTCTTGTGGTGGCGGAAGCCGGCCAGCACGCAGTCCGCCGTGCGTTCGTGCTTGACCTTGACCATCACCCGCTCGTCGGGCCGGTAGGGCATGTCCAGCGGCTTGGCGATCACGCCGTCCAGCCCGGCGCCCTCGTACTGCGTGAACCACTCGGCGGCGACGTCGCGGTCCGTGGTGGCGGGCGCGAGGTGTACGGGGGCCTCGGTGCCCCGCAGCGCTTCGGTGAGCCGCGTTCGCCGCTCCTTCTGGGGCGTGTTCAGCAGTGCTTCGTTGTCCAGCGCCAGCAGGTCGAACGCCACGAAGCCGGCCGGGGTGCGCTCTGCGAGCAGGTCCACCCGGGACTTGGCGGGGTGGATGCGTTCGGTGAGCGCGTCGAAGTCCAGCCGGTCGCCGCGCGCGATCACGATCTCGCCGTCCAGGACGCAGCGCGCGGGGAGGTTGGCGCGCAGCGCCTCGACCAGTTCGGGGAAGTAGCGGGTGAGGGGCTTGCCGGTACGGCTGCCGAGTTCGACCTCGTCGCCGTCCCGGTAGACGATGGCCCGGAAGCCGTCCCATTTGGCCTCGTACTGCATGCCGGGCGGGATCTTGGCCGCCGGCTTCGCCAGCATCGGCTTCACGGGCGGCATCACCGGGAGATCCATGTCTTGATTGTGCGCGTACGCCCCTTGTGTCGCCCGGCGAGCGCGCCCGGCCGCGCGCCCTTACCGTGGCGGTCATGGGCGGTGCAGGCGGTACCGGAGGTGCGCGGGGCGCCGGAGCTGCGCGCGGGGCCGAGGACGCGAGCGGCGCCAGGAGTGCGGCCACGGAGATCGACGCCGGCGGCCGTACCGTACGGCTGTCGCACCCGGACAAGGTCTACTTCCCGGAGCGCGGCTTCACGAAGCTGGACGTGGCGCAGTACTACCTGGCCGTCGGTGACGGCATCATCCGTGCGCTGCGCGACCGGCCGACGACCCTGGAGCGGTACCCGGACGGCGTCACCGGTGAATCCTTCTTCCAGAAGCGCGCCCCGAAGAACAGGCCCGACTGGCTCCCGACCGCCCACATCACCTTCCCCAGTGGCCGGTCCGCCGACGAGATCTGCCCCACCGAGGTCGCCGCCGTGCTCTGGGCGGCCAACCTCGGCTGCCTGACCTTCCACCCCTGGCCGGTCCGCCGCGACCGGCCCGACCACCCCGACGAGCTGCGCATCGACCTCGACCCGCAGCCGGGCACCGACTACAAGGACGCCGTACGGGCCGCCCACGAGCTGCACGCGCTCCTGGACGAACTGGGGCTGCGCGGCTGGCCGAAGACCTCCGGGGGGCGCGGCCTGCACGTCTACGTGCCGATCGAGCCGCGCTGGACCTTCACCGAGGTGCGACGTGCGGCCATCACCCTCGGGCGCGAGCTGTCCCGCCGGATGCCGGACCGGGTCACCACGGCCTGGTGGAAGGAGGAGCGCGGTACCCGGGTCTTCGTGGACTACAACCAGATGGCGCGGGACCGCACCATCGCCTCCGCGTACTCGGTGCGGCCCCGGCCGCGGGCCACGGTGTCCGCGCCGCTGCGCTGGGACGAGCTGGACGACGCCGAGCCGTTCGACTTCGATCTGGGCACGATGCCGGCCCGGTACGCGGAACGGGGCGACGTGCAGGCCGACATGGCCGACCACGCCTTCGGGCTGGAGCGCGTCTTCGAACTCGCCGAGCGCGACGCCGACCTCGGCGACCTGCCCTATCCGCCCGACCACCCGAAGATGCCGGGCGAGCCCACCCGCGTCCAGCCGAGCCGCGCCCGGCACTGACCGGACGCCCCGGCTGGCCCGGTGCCCGGTCCCGGCCGCACCCGTCCCCGCCGTCCGGTCCCGGCTACACCCGTCCCCCGCGCCGGATACGGGTCGCCAGCCACAGGTCGAAGCGGTCGTCGGCGTCGTCCAGGCGGCGGCCGGTGAGGGACATCGCCTTGTCGAGGCGGTTGCGGACGGTGTGCCGGTGGACGCCCAGGCGGCGGCTGGTGGTGTCCCAGGAGCCGCCGGACTCCAGCCAGGCGGCCAGCGTCGAGATCAGCTCCTCGCCGTTGTCCGTGAGGTCCAGGGGGCCGAGGACGGCGTCCGCGTAGCCGAGGAGGGTACGCCGGTCGCCCAGCTCCAGGAGCAGCCGGCTGGCCTGGCTCTCCCGGGCCTCGACCGGCTCGCCCGTGGCCCGGCTGAGGCCCAGCAGCCCGCCGGCCTGCCGCAGGGACGTCCGGACGGCCTCCGGGGCCGTCAGCGGGCCGAGACCGGCCGGGCAGCCCGGGGCGAAGCGGCCGAGGACGTCCCGTACGTCCAGCTCCGCGCCGACCACCGCCTCGACGAGGCCGCCCTCCGTGACCCGCACCAGTCCGCCCGGTACGGCGAGGGCGAGGTCGGCGGCAGACTCCTGGGCCGTCTCTCGTGAGGCCTCGAACACCACGCCACGCACGCGGTCGGCGGCGAGCCCCACGGAGGCGAGGATGTCCCGCGCGCGGCCCGCGGCACGCTCCTGGCCGGCCTCCGGCTCGGCGAGCAGTTCGGCGAGCAGCGCGGAGCGGCGGCGCCGCTCGGGCTCGTCCATGAGGTGGCGGCGCTCCAGCTCCAGGGAGAGGAGCGAGACCAGGCCGGGCACGACGGCGCGGGCCGAGGTGTCGGGGCCGCCGCTGAGGAGGAGCAGACCGCGCAGCCGGCGGGCGCCCAGCGGCTGCACCTCTAGTTGCAGCCCGCCGGCCGTACTGGCGGCGCTGCCGCGCAGCCCCCGGGAGGCCACCCGGTCGATGAGGTCGCGGGCGTCGTCCACCACGGGGGCGGCGTCCGGCCCGCCCGAGGCGAGCAGCCGGCCCAGGGGATCGAGGACCGCGGCGCCGACCCCGGTGGCGGCCGTCCACTCCTCCAGCATCGGGCGCAGCCCGTTGTCGGTGGCCGCCGCGGTCAGCCGCCGCTGGGTGGCGAAGGCCCGCTGGAGCACCTGCCGCTCCTCGTGGGCGCGCGCCTCGAAGACCGCCTTCGTGACGGCGATGAACGGCACCTCGTCCGGGACGGTGAGCAGCGGCAGCCCGGCCTCCTGCGCCGCGTCCACCAGGGGCTGCGGCGCCGCCTGGTACGGCAGGCCGTGCCCGAGGCCGAGCGCCAGGGCCGCGGCCCCGCCGGCCGCCACGTCGGCGACGTACGCCCGGCAGTCGGCGGGCTCCATCGGGAGCAGCAGGCCGATGGTCATCAGCAGCTCGCCGCCCTGCAGCCACTCCCCGGGATGCAGCAGGTCGGAGACGGTGGCGGCCTCGATCGTGCGGTCCAGCAGCCCGGGCGCCGGGGCGCCGGTGACCGACAGGTTCAGGTCGGCACGGGCCAGGAGGTCGGTGAGGTACAGCGGCATAGACATAGTGTCCATCACATATCTATCGGATGGACGATCGGGCGATCGAAGCGGCTCCGAACGGGCCCGTAGGTTCACACCACCGTGCCCGGCCCCAGGCCGCACGTTCCCCACCCAGCTTCACCGTCCCCGTACGGCCCCCGCCGATCACCGCACCACCCGAGGAGGACCCATGGCTGCCGCCCCCAGGGTCATCGAACAACGCTCGATCGACTACGTGCCCGTGCGCGAGCGCCACGGCAAGGTCTGGCACCAGGGGCCGTTCTGGTTCACCGGGAACTTCGTGCTCACCACGATGGTCACCGGTTTCCTCGGCCCCGAGCTGGGGCTGGGCCTGGGCATGTCCGTGCTGGCCGTCGTCCTCGGCGCCTGTTTCGGCACCTTCTTCATGGCCTTCCACGCCAACCAGGGCCCCCGGATGGGTCTGCCGCAGATGATCCAGTCGCGGGCCCAGTTCGGCACCCGCGGCGTGATCGTGCCCTTCGCCGCGGTGGTCTTCGTGTACGTGGGCTTCAACGTCTTCAATGTGGTGCTGGCCACCGAGGGCCTGCAGACGGTGCTCCCCGGCGGCACCACCCTCTGGTACGCCCTGATCATCGCCGTCGCGATCGTCCTCGCGGTCGTCGGCCACGACCTGCTGCACCTCGTGCAGCGCTGGCTGACGTACGTGCTGATCGCCGTCTTCGGCGTCCTCACCATCGGCGCGATCGTCCAGCTGGACCCGGGCACCGCGCACGCCGCGGCGGCCGGCACCGGCTCGACCTGGACGTCCTTCCTGGTCGTCTTCTCCGCCGCGGCCGGCTACCAGATCAGCTACGCGATCTACGTCTCCGACTACTCGCGCTACCTGCCGCGCGACGTCTCGGCCCGCAAGGTCATCTGGTGGACCTACGCCGGGGCGGCCGGCTCCGCCGTCTGGCTGATGTCGCTCGGCGCGCTGCTGTCCTCCGCGCTGCCCGAGCCGGGCGCGATCACCGGTATCCGCCAGGTCGGCAACGCCGTCCTGCCCGGCTTCGGCACCTTCGCCGTGGTCGTCTCCTCCGTCGCCCTGATCGGCATCACGGCCGTCAACGCGTACGGCGCGATGCTCACCACCACCAGCGCCGTGGACGCCTTCCGTACGGTCAAGCCCACCGTCCGGCTGCGGGTCGCGGGTATCGCCGCGGTGGGCGTCGTCATCTTCGCCGTCGCCATGTCACTTCCGAAGGACTACCTGGAGAGCTTCAACACCTTCGTGCTGATGATGCTGTACTTCCTGGTGCCGTGGACCGCGGTCAACCTGGTGGACTTCTACTGCGTGCGGCGCGGCCACTACGCGGTCACCGCGATCTTCGACCCCAAGGGCGGCATCTACGGCCGCTGGTCCTGGCGCGGCATCGTCTCCTACGCCGTCGGCTTCATCACGATGATCCCGTTCTTCGCCACCCACGCCTACGAAGGCCCGGCCGCCAAGGCCCTGGGAGGCGCCGACCTGTCCTTCGTGCCCGGCCTGGTCATCGGCGGCGGCCTGTACTACCTGCTCACCCGCAACCTGGACCTGAAGGCGGAGCTGGCCGCCGTGGCCACCAGCGAGCGCGAGCTGGACGGCGCGCCGGCGGAGGCGCCGGAGCCGGAGCCCGCCGCCTCCTGAGGCCGGGAGCGCCCCGGAGCCGGTCTCACGTCCCGAGGACCGTCACCGACTCCGGGGGCAGCCGCAGCACTCCGTCCGCGCCGGGTTCCTGCGGCGCGGGCCGCCCCGCCAGCGCCCGTGCCCCCTCGTACGGCACCGGCACGGCCGCCGTACGGGACGGGTGCAGGTTCACGGCCAGCAGTACCCCGCCCGGGCCGTGGCCGGCCGTACGGTCCAGCCGCAGCCACCGCCCGTTCTCGTCGTACGCCACCCGCGTCCGCGTCAGGTCCGGGTCGGTGAGCGCGGCGTGGTCGCGGCGGAGCGCGAGCAGCGTGCGGTACCAGCCGAGCAGATCGGCGTGCGGGGCGCGGCCGGGCTCCGCCCAGTCCAGGCAGGAACGCTCCCGGGTGGCCGGGTCCTGCGGGTCGGGGATGTCCTCGGCCTGCCAGCCGTGCGAGGCGAACTCCCGGCGGCGTCCGTTGCGCACCGCCGCCGCCAGTTCGGGGTCGGTGTGGTCGGTGAAGAACTGCCAGGGCGTGCCCGCGCCCCACTCCTCACCCATGAAGAGCATCGGCGTGTACGGGGCGCACAGCACGAGGGCCGCGGCGCACGCTTGAAGGGCGGGCGAGAGCCGGTCCGAGAGGCGGTCGCCGAGCGCGCGGTTCCCGATCTGGTCGTGCGTCTGGGAGTAACCGAGCAGGCGGTGTGCGGGGACGGTGTGCGTGTCCAGTGGCGCGCCGTGCGTGCGCCCCCGGAAGCTGGAGTACGTGCCGGCGTGGAAGAAGCCACTGGTCAGAGTGGTGGCCAGGGCCGCCATCGGGGCCCGCGCGAAGTCCGCGTAGTAGCCCTGCGACTCACCGGTCAGCGCGGCGTGCAGGGCGTGGTGGAAGTCGTCGTTCCACTGCGCGTGCAGACCGTGCCCTCCGTAGGGGCGGGGCGCGATGGTGCGCGGGTCGTTGAGGTCGGACTCGGCAATGAGGAACAGCGGCCGGCGCAGCTGCGTGCCGAGCGCGTCGACCGCCTCCGAGAGCTCGGCGAGGAAGTGCCGGGCCCGGCCGTCGTGCAGCGCGTGCACGGCGTCCAGGCGCAGCCCGTCGATCCGGTAGTCGCGCAGCCAGGACAGGGCGCTGCCGAGGAAGTAGGCGCGTACCTCGTCGGAGCCGGGGGCGTCGAGGTTGACGGCGGCGCCCCAGGGGGTGTGGTGGGTGTCGGTGAAGTACGGCCCGAAGGCGGACAGATGGTTGCCGTCGGGGCCGAGGTGGTTGTGCACCACGTCCAGGACGACGCCGAGCCCGAGGCCGTGCGCGGCGTCCACGAAGCGCTTCAGCCCGTCCGGGCCGCCGTACGGTTCGTGCACCGCCCAGGGGGCTATGCCCTCGTATCCCCAGCCGTGGGTGCCCGGGAAGGGGCAGACCGGCATCACTTCGAGGTGCGTGATGCCGAGGTCCTTCAGGTGCGGCAGCCGCTCGATGGCGGTGTCGAACGTGCCGCCGGGCGTGAACGTGCCGATGTGCAGCTCGTAGAGGACGGCGCCGGGCAGCCCGCGGCCGGGCCAGTCGTGCTGCCAGGCGTACCGGGCGTGGTCCACGACCGCCGCCGGGCCGCCGGGCCCGTCCGGCAGCCGGGCGGCGCGCGGGTCGGGCAGCGGCTCGCCGCCGTCCAGCCGGAAGGCGTACCGGTCCCCGTGGCTGGCCGCGGCGTCCGCCTGCCACCAGCCCGCACGGGAGGGGCAGCGCGTCAGGGGGACGGCGACGGGGGCCGCTTCCCGGCCCCCGTCGCCGTCCCACCGTTCGAGCGCGACCCGCTCGGCCTCCGGAGCCCACACCTCGAAGAGCACGACGGCCTCTCCCTCCTCGCCACGGCACGGCGACGCGCCCCCGCGGACATCGGTGCGTCTGCGTGCGCCTACCTGTCGAAGAAAGCACGCTCCTGGGTGACCGGGTACCCCGCCTTGGCGAATGCCGCCGCCATTGGGGTGTTGTGCTGGTCCGTATCGGCGACGATCCGGTCGACGCCGAGCGAGGCCAGCCGCCGTGTGCAGTCGACCAGCAGGTCGTAGCCGTAGCCGTGGCCACGTTGGCCGGGAACCACCCCGATGAAGGCCACGATCGGGGCGGCGTGGTTACGGGCCGGGACGTGCAGCCCGACCACGTCGCCCGCGGGCGTGTACGCCATCCGCCACCACTCGCGCGGCGACGGGCACCAGTGGAAGAACTCCAGCTCCTCGCGGGCGGCCTGCTCGATGCCGCCCGCGGCGACGGCCTGCCGGGCGTGCGCGTCCAGCGAGCCCCGCTCGACCTGCCGCAGCACGTCCAGGACCACCTCGTCGTCCGGCTCGGGCCGGAAGACCAGCCGCCCGGGATCCGCCGGCACGCCGCACTCCGGGGTCCAGCCGTACCGGAAGCGCTCGACCACGGGGCGCAGCCCCGCGGCCCGTACGACGGCGATCCGGGCCTCCGCTGCGGCCCGTACGTCGGGCCGGTCCCGCCAGCCGGGCGGCAGCATCAGCACGTACTCGGCGGAGAGCGGGGCGGTACGCAGCAGCTCCGTCGCGGCGGCCGCTTCGCCGGGTGCGAAGTCCAGCCGGTCCAGGGAGAGCGGGCGGGCGTCGTCCGGGCCCGCCCACCACGCGGCGCGTGCCACGACGACGCCGTCGCGCAGCGCGATCCAGGTCCAGTCGGGGCGGTACTCGCCGCCGGCCGCGCGCGTGGCGTAGGGGCGGCCGAAGAGTTCGTGGCCCAGGAGCGGGGCCGTGGGGTCGTCCAGGGTGTGGAAGAGATGCGCGTCGCCTTCGGTGAGCGCGCGGATGACCGGATCGGTCATGGGGTGGGGTTCCTCTCGGGAGGCGCGCTCCCGACGGCCCGTCAGCGTATGGAGCGGGCGGCGCGGGAGCGCGCGAACAGGTCATGGGCCGTGCCGTACATGCCGTTCCGCCTCCTTCCGCTCATGCGTTCCAAGCTGTGGCGGGACCATATCCCGGGCCACGTGCGGGGCGCCAGGGAATTTCCGCCGGAACTGATCGGGCCCCGGTACCGTCCTCCGAGGTGGAGGCCGGGCGACGGCCGGGCCTCGTCTGGACAGGAACGCGGGCCCGCCGGAGAATCATGGACATGTCATCGCTCGAATTCCCGGCTCGGCCGGCCCGGTTGTCGGATGCAGAGCGGGACCGCGCGCTGGAGCTGCTGCGCGAGGGCGCGGCCGACGGGCGGCTGTCCCAGGACACCTTCCTGCGCCGCCTGGAGCTGGTGCTCTCCGCCCGCCGGCGCAGCGAACTGGAGCGGGCCACCGGCGACTTGGCGACCCGCGGCCGATTCCAGGCCGCCGTGCTGCGCGCGGTCGGCAAGGCGTCCTCCTTCCACCTCACGGTCCGCAGGGCGTGGCGCACGGAGCGCCTCCCCAAGCTCCTGCTGCCCGACCCCGGGCCGTTCCCCCTCCTGATCGGCCGCGCCCCGGGGGCCGGGCTGCGCCTCCACCACGACACGGTCTCCCGTTCCCACGCCCAGCTCCGCACCTCGGGGGACACCTGGCTGCTGCGCGACCTCGGCTCCATGAACGGCACGTACGTCAACGGCCGCCGGGTCCTCGGCGAGGTCGCCGTGGCCCCCGGCGACCACGTCGGCTTCGGCAGCGTCGCCTACGTGCTCACCGGGCGCTGAGCACGAGGAGCGCGACCGGCAGCCGGTCCAGGAGCGCGGCCAGCGGTACGGACGGGCCCTCGAAGTCGCGGCCCGTGAGCAGGTCGTGCCAGACCCCGGACGGCGCGTCCGGCAGCCGCAGGGCGGCCGAGTGCCAGCCGCCGGACTCCGCGAGGCGCAGCGAGAGCCGCGTGGCCACGGTCACCGCACGGTCCGCGCGGGCGAACGCCACACAGTGCCGGTACGGGTCGCCGTCGGCGTGCAGGGGCCGGTAGGTGCCCTCCGGGCCGAACCAGTCCGGGTGCGCCCGGCGCAGCCGCAGCGCGGCCGCGGTCAGCCGCAGCTTCTCGGCGGAGAGGTCCGGGAAGCCCTGCGGGTCGCCGGCCGGCGCGCCGCCGTCCGTACCGCCTTCCACATCGGCCAGGAACTCCGGGGAGTAGCGCACGGGCGCCCGGTTGTCGGGGTCGACGAGCGCGGTGAACTCCCGCTCGGTGCCCTGGTAGAGGTCAGGTACGCCCGGCATGGTGAGGTGCAGCAGCGCCGCGCCGAGCACGTTGGCGCGGACGAAGGGGGACAGCTCATCGGCGAACGCGGCCAGTTCGGCGGCGGCGGTGGGGCTGCACGGGCCCGCCTCCAGGAAGTCCGTGACCGACTCCTCGTAGGTGGCGTCCTGCTCGGTCCACGTGGTGTGCAGCGCGGCCTCCCGCACGGCCTTCAGGACCGCCGGCTCCAGCCTCTCGAAGGCGATGCCGTCGCGCCCGTACGAAGCGGTGCCGTCCGGCCGGTATGCAGCGGTGTCGGCGCCCGTGCCCGGAGCGGTCGCCGCGCCCGTCTCCGGGCCCGGGCGCGCCAACCCGAAGGCGGTCTGCCAGGCCGTCCACGCCATCTGCGGGTCGGGCTCCGGGCCGTCAAGGGTGAGGGCGGTGCGGGTGTTCAGGCGGGTCAGGACCTCGCGCCAGCCTTCGGGGCACTCGCTCAACGCGGCGATGCGGGCGCGGACATCGGAGCTGCGCTTCGTGTCGTGGGTGGACAGGACGGTCCCGGATGTCGGCCAGTTCTCCTGGAGATGGCCGCAGAAGGCGTGGAAGGCGTCCACGGTGACCGCCGGGCACCCCGGGTCGCCGCCGACCTCGCAGGCCGACAGCAGCGGCGTGTAGCGGTAGAAGGCGCGGTCCTCGACCGACTTGGCGTGCAGCGCCGAGGCGGTCTGCGCGAAGCGGGCGGCGAAGTCGGCGTGGTCCGCGCCGTCGTCGTCCTCGGCTTCGTCGGCCAGGCGGCCCAGGGCCAGGTCGCGCACCAGCTCCACGGAGCGGGCCTCCTCGCGCACCTCGAAGGCGCCGGCCGCCCCCTCGGCGGCGGCCTCCAGCATCGCCGCGTCCCGTTCGGCGCACCACGGGTCCTGCGCGTAGGGGCGGTACACGGGCAGCCGGACGAGCAGTTCGTGCAGGGCGCGGCGCAGGGCCCAGGGGGCGTGGTCGCCGTGGTGCGGGGTGCGCTCACTGATGCGCGTCGCCGTCCGCACCAGGCGGTCGATCTCGGCCGCCAGTTCGTGGGTGACGACCTCGCAGGCGGCCTGCCGTACCGTTTCCTCCCAGTCGCCGCCACGGTCCGCCAGGGGCGCCACCGCGTCCCGGTACACCCCGAACAGCACGTCGGCGCCCTCCGGGCACACGAAGAGCCCGTCGATGTGGCGCAGCGCGTCGTACCCCGTGGTGCCCGCGCACGCCCAGCTCCGGGGCAGCCGTTCGTCGCCGGTGAGGATCTTCTCCACGACCGTCCAGCGCCCGCCCGTGGCCCGCGCCAGCCGCGCCAGGTAGCCCGAGGGGTCCGCGAGTCCGTCCGGGTGGTCGATGCGCAGCCCGTCGATCACGCCGTCCTCGACGAGCCGCAGCACCGTCGCGTGCGTCGCCCGGAAGACCTCGGGGTCCTCGACGCGCACCGCGATCAGCTCGGAGATGGTGAAGAAACGCCGGTAGTTCAGCTCCGTGCGGGCCAGCCGCCACCAGGAGAGCCGGTACCACTGCGCATCGAGGAGCCGGGGGAGCGGCAGCTGCTCCGTACCGGGGCGGATGGGGAACGCGTGTTCGTGGTAGCGCAGCACGTCCCCTTCGATGCGCATCAGGGGCAGCTCGTCGGCCAGCCGGCCGCCCAGTACGGGCATCAGCAGCCGCCCGCCGTGCCCGCCCTCCCAGTCGATGTCGAACCAGCGGGCGTACGGCGAGGCGGGGCCGTCCCGCAGAACGGACCACAGCGGCCCGTTCAAGGAGGCGGGGGCCGGCCGGGCCATGTGGTTGGGCACCAGGTCCACCACGAGCCGCAGACCGTGTGCGGCGGCGGTCCGTGCCAGCGCGCGCAGCCCCTCCTCGCCGCCCAGTTCGGCGCGCACCACGGAGTGGTCCACCACGTCGTACCCGTGTGTGGACCCGGGGACGGCACCGAGCACGGGCGACAGGTGCAGATGCGAGACACCCAGGTCGGCCAGGTACGGCACGGCCTTCTCGGCGGCCGCGAACGGGAAGCCGGGCTGGAGCTGCAACCGGTAGGTGGCGGTGGGCGGCGCGCTGGATTCGGGCGTCATGGGGACACACGTACCCGCGCGGTGCCTTGTTGCTTCATCCGATCGGGCGGGGTGTGCCCCGTTTTTCCTTCGTACGTCCTGCCCATACGGGCACGGGCATCGCTCCCGATAGCGTCGTGCGATGACCGCTGCCCTGGCCACCTACCGCACCGTGCTCGCCACCAGTGGCCCGGTGCTGCCCGCCGTCTCCTTCCTCGGGCGGCTGCCCACCGCCATGTGCCAGCTCGGCAGCGTCCTGCTGGTCGCCGAGACCAGCGGCAGTCTGGCGACGGCGGGCGTGGCGGGCGGCGCGCTGGCCGCCGGGCAGACGGTGGCCGGCCCGCTCATCGGCCGGCTCGCCGACCGGCACGGCCAGCGTCCGGTGGTCCTGGCGGCCTGCTGGGCCAACGCCCTCGCCGTCGCCGCCCTCGTGCTCGCCGCGCTGTCCCACCTGGCCATGCTTCCGCTGGCCTTCCTCGGGCTGCTCGCCGGGCTGACCGTCCCCCAGGTGGGGCCGCTCGCCAGGACCCGGATGGTCGCGCTGGTACGGCGGAGCGGGGCCGACGAGCGCACGGTGAACGCCGCGCTGTCCTGGGAGGGCACGCTGGACGAGGTGTCCTTCGTGCTGGGCCCGGCCCTGGTGGGCGTCGCGGCCTCGGCCGCCCACCCCGCCGTCGCGCTGGGGCTGGCGGCGCTGCTCCTGGCCGGCTGCGGCTCGGCGTTCGCGCTGCACCCGACGGCGCGGCTGACCGCCCCCGGGGCGCGGGCGGCGGACGCGCCCACGGCGTACGGCCGTACCGCGCGCCCCGACCGGCCGCTCTCCCGGCGGCAGCGACACGCCGAGGCGCGAGAACGCCGCAGGGCGGCCCGGCGGGACCGGCCCGGCATTCCGCGGGCCGCGCACGCCCTGCGCGTCTCCATGGCCCTGCAGGGCGCCATGTTCGGCGCCTCGCAGGCCGGCATCACCGCGCTCACCGAGCGGCTCGGCGCTCCCGGCCACGCGGGCCTGGTCTACGCCGCCATGGGCGTCATGAGCGCCGTGGCCGGGCTGTCGCTGGTCCTCGTCCCGGCCCGCATCGGCCTGCCGGCGCGCTGGCGGGCCGCCGCCGTGGGCCTGACCGCGCTGTCCGTACCGCTGCTCTTCGTCGGCTCCCTCGGAGCGCTGTACGCGGTGGTCGTGGTGCTCGGAGTGGCCTTCGCGCCGCACCTCATCACGATCTTCGCACTCACCGAACGGCTGGTCCCCGCCCGCCGGATGGCCGAGTCGATGGCCTTCCTGACCAGCTCGGTCGTCGGCGGGCAGGCCCTCGCGCTGGCCCTGTCCGGGCGGCTGGCGGAGTCCTACGGCCCGGCCGCCGCCTTCGCCGTGGCGGTCGCCGCCGCCGTCCTCGTGCTGTGCCTCACGCTGACCGTCCGCTTCCGCACCCGGCCCGCCATGCCCCCGTACGGAGGCGTCCGGCCGGGCACCGGAGCGGACGCGGCCCCCGTCAGGCGGGCCGCTGGAGCACCATCAGACTCCGCCCCACCAGCGTGAGCGTGTCCCCGGCGCGCACCTTCGTGCCGCCCTCGGCGACCGCCTTCGGGTTCGCGGTGTCGACCACGGCCTGCCACTGCCGCCCGTGGTCGATCGGCACGGTGAACTCCTTCTCCTCGCCGTGCGCGTTGAACAGCAGCAGGAAGGAGTCGTCGGAGATCCGCTCCCCGCGCTTGCCCGGCTCGGAGATCGCGCTGCCGTTGAGGAAGACCATCAGCGACTTCGCGTGCGCCGCCTGCCAGTCGCGCTGCTGCATCTCGTCGCCCTCGGCCGTGAACCACGCGATGTCCGACAGCTCGTCGTGCGTGCCCTCCATGGGCCGCCCGTGGAAGAAGCGGCGCCGCCGGAACACCGGGTGGTCGCGCCGCAGCCACACCATCTGGCGCACGAACTCCAGCAGTTCCAAGGGCTCCTTGCCCCCGCCGTCCTCGCCCGCCTCGGGCCAGTGCACCCACGCCAGCTCGTTGTCCTGGCAGTAGGCGTTGTTGTTGCCCTGCTGGGTGCGGCCGAACTCGTCCCCGTGGCTGAGCATCGGCACGCCCTGCGAGAACATCAGGGTGGCGATGAAGTTGCGGATCTGCCGGGCCCGCAGTTCCCGCACCTCGGGGTCGTCCGTCTCGCCCTCGGCGCCGCAGTTCCAGGAGCGGTTGAAGCTCTCGCCGTCCCGGTTGTCCTCGCCGTTGGCCTCGTTGTGCTTGTCGTTGTACGACACGAGGTCGTGCAGGGTGAAGCCGTCGTGGCAGGTCACGAAGTTGACGGAGGCCAGCGGCCGGCGCCCGTCGCCCTGGTACAGGTCGGAGGAGCCCGTCAGCCGGGACCCGAACTCCGCGAGCGCGCGGGGCTCGCCGCGCCAGAGGTCACGCACGGTGTCGCGGTACTTGCCGTTCCACTCCGTCCACAGTGGCGGGAAGTTGCCCACCTGATAGCCGCCCTCGCCCACGTCCCACGGCTCCGCGATCAGCTTCACCTGGCTGACCACCGGGTCCTGCTGCACCAGGTCGAAGAAGGACGACAGCCGGTCGACCTCGTGGAACTGCCGGGCCAGGGTCGCCGCGAGATCGAAACGGAAGCCGTCCACCCGCATCTCGGTCACCCAGTAGCGCAGCGAGTCCATGATCAGCTGGAGCACGTGCGGGCTGCGCATCAGAAGGCTGTTGCCGGTGCCCGTGGTGTCCATGTAGTACCGCGGGTCGTCCGTGAGGCGGTAGTACGAAGGGTTGTCCAGCCCCCTGAAGGACAGCGTCGGCCCCATGTGGTTGCCCTCGGCGGTGTGGTTGTAGACCACGTCGAGGATGACCTCGATGCCCGCCTGGTGCAGCGCGCGCACCGCCGACTTGAACTCCAGCACCTGCTGGCCGCGGTCGCCCCAGGAGGCGTACGCGTTGTGCGGCGCGAAGAAGCCGATGGTGTTGTAGCCCCAGTAGTTCGCCAGCCCCTCGTCCACCAGCCGGTGGTCATTGACGAACTGATGTACGGGCATCAGCTCCAGGGCCGTGACGCCCAGCTCGCGCAGATGATCGATGATCACGGGATGCGCCAGCGCCGCGTACGTACCGCGCAGCTCCTGGGGGAGCTCGGGGTGCAGCATCGTGAGGCCCTTGACGTGCGCCTCGTACATCACGGTCTCGTGGTAATCCGTACGCGGCGGGCGGTCGTCACCCCAGTCGAAATACGGATTGACGACGACCGACGCCATCGTGTGCGGCGCCGAGTCCAGGTCGTTCCGGCTGTCAGGCCTGCCGAAGTGGTAGCCGTAGACCGCCTCGTCCCAGTCGATGCTGCCGCTGACCGCCCTGGCGTACGGGTCCAGCAGCAGTTTCGCGGAATTGCAGCGGAGACCCTGCGCCGGCTCGTACGGGCCGTGCGCCCGGAAACCGTACCGCTGGCCCGGCATGATGCCGGGCAGATAAGCGTGACGGACGAAGGCATCGGACTCGCGGAGCTCGACGGCCGTCTCCGAACCGTCGTCGTGCAGCAGACACAGCTCGATACGTTGTGCCGCCTCGGAGAACACCGCGAAATTGGTGCCCGCACCGTCGTACGTGGCACCTAGCGGATACGCCTGTCCCGGCCAGACCTGCATGCGTCGACTCTTCCACTTCCTAGAGGGGCGCCGCGACGGACTGACGACCGCGGACCGAACCGGAATTCTTCCCCGATGAGCGCCAAACAGTGGGACGTTCGCGAGATCTTCGCCGAAAGTCAGGCAACCTGCCGCGAATGAGGGTCCTCCGACCGGGGGAACGATCAGGTGTCCGACCGTAATCACGATGTATAGCGACATAATGCGCTGGAAGGTGCTTCCTGGGCGTGTCGCGACTCCTGAGCAATCATTTTCGGCCTCGTTCCCGGCGGCCTCCGGAACCACTCCGTACCCCTGACGAGGTACGTGACGAGGGGAGAGTCCCCCGGGACTCCCGTGCGGCTTCCCGCCGCACGACTATGACTCCGCTCACGCCCGCTTCCCTTTCCGGACACAACGGGCACGGCGAATAAGGGGAGTTGGTGGAAGAGTCGGCGCATCCGGCTGCACCCTCTCCCGGACCCGCAGTAGGGTGCCTTGATCGTTGGCACGGAGGTTCGGAAGGCGGTGTACAGGTGAGCTCGGGCGGGTTGGAGTTGCCTCCTGGTGACGATGGTCATGAGGGCGGCTCCATCGACGCACCGCCCGGCGCGGTGTCCCTCGCACGCCCCCTGGAGATCGGGGCGGAGCTGGAGTGGGACGCCGAGGCCTGGAGCGAGGTACGCACCCGCGCCAGACGCGCCGGGCGTGCCTACATCTGGCTGAATCTGGTCGAACAGCGGCTGCGTGCCGTGGTCGCGGCCGTGCTGCGCCCCATCTACGAGCCGGTGCACGGCGACGAATGGGTGGTCGCGGCGGCCGGGCCCGCCGGCCAGGAGTGGGTGCAGCGCGCCGTCGCCGTACGCGAGGTCAGCCGCCGCAAGGGCTACCTCCTCGACCCGGCCGACGACAACATCATCAGCTTCCTCACCCTTCCGCAGCTGCGCGAGCTGATGGTCCAGCACTGGCCCTGCTTCGAGCCGTACTTCGACGACCGGCGCGACGTCGAGCTGGGGCTGGACGAGCTGGAGGTGGCCCGGAACATCGTCTCCCGCAACCGCGCGCTCTCCGAGACGGTGCTCGCCCAGGCCGAACGCGCCTCCGCGCGCCTCCTGGAGATACTGGGCTCCGGCATCGGCACCCGTACGGCCGGGCGGCTGCCCATCGACGCGGTCGAGGACCTCGTGGGCGACCGCTACGCCGACGTCGTGGGCGTCCACTCCGACCGGGTACGCCTCCAGCGCCAGCTGCCCGCCGAGGACCTCTTCGGCGGCGCGCGCCGTCTCGACGCCGTCGGCATCGGCCTGAACCTGCTCGTCCAGAACTACTCGGGCCGCCGGCTGGTCCGGCTCGCCGAGTCCGGCTGCCGCGTACGGCTGCTCTTCCTCAACCCGGCCAGTAGCGCGGTCCGCCGCCGCGAGCGGGAGCTGGGCCTGAAGAAGGGCGAGATGAGCCGGTCCATCGAGATGAACATCATGCACATGCGGCGGGTGCGGGCCAGGCTGCGCGACCCCGGCGCGTTCGAGATCCAGGTCTTCGACGAGACCCCGCGCTTCACGGCGTACCTCGTCGACGGCGACGGCCCGGGCGGCATCGCCGTCGTGCAGTCCTACCTCCGCAAGAGCCGCGGCATGGAGGTGCCGGTGCTGGTGCTGCGCGGCGGCGGCCGGGAGGTCGTGCGCCACGAGGACGGCCGGGAGAGCGACCACGGACTCTTCGAGGTGTACCGCGAGGAGTTCGAGAGCGTATGGACGGACGCGCGGCCGGTGTCCTGAGGAGTTCCGCCCCGCCGGTGTCCTGAGGCGATCCGCCCGCCCGAGGCCCGCGGGCCGCGCCGGGTCAGGGCGTGCCCGTGATGCCGCCGTCCACCCGCAGCTCGATGCCGTTGACGTAGTCGGCCAGGGGGCTCGCGAGATACAGCACCGCGCCCGCGATGTCCTCGGCGCGCCCCAGCCGCCCCACGGGATTGGGCGCGTACCGGGCCGCCGCGTCCGCCGCGGTCTCGCCGCGCTCCTCGAACATCCGGCGCATCGAGGGCGTCTCGATGACGCCGGGGCTGACGCAGTTCGCCGTGACGCCCGTGCCGGCCAGGTGCCCGGCCAGGCTGGTCGTCATGTTCACCACGGCGGCCTTGGCGGCGGAGTACTCGACCATGTTGGGCAGCGGGGTCCGCACCGCCTGGGTACCGATGTTGATCACCCGGCCCCAGCCGTGCGCGCGGAGCGAGGGCAGCAGCGCCTGAGTGAGCCGCGCCGCCGAGAACACGTTCCCCTCGAACGCCGTCCGCCAGTCACCGGGCCGTACGGAGTCCCAGTCGTGCTCCACGAACGGCCCGGCGTTGTTGACCAGGACGTGCGCCCCGAAGTCGCGCGCCGCGCCGGCCACCCGCTCCACGCCGTCGGGCTCACCGAGATCGCCGAGCACCACGTCGGCGCGGACGCCGTGGTCCGCCACCCGGCGCGCGACCTCGGCGGCGGCGTCCGCGTTCCGCCCGTGCACCAGCACGTCACAGCCCTCTGCCGCCAGCATCCCGGCGACCGCGGCCCCGATGCCGCCGCTGCTCCCCGTCACCACCGCGCGCCGTCCGGCCAGTTGAAGATCCATACGGGAGACCCTACGGGCCGGGGGCGGGGGAGGGCCGGGGCTTGTGGGAGGCGGGTGCCTGCGACGGGAGGCGACGCCCGGCGAGGTGGGGGGAGCCGGCGAGGGGATCCGGCGGCGTTGTCAGTGGTGCGTGGGAGAGTGAGGGAACACGAGATCGCAGCCGTGCGAAACAGCGGACGATCGCGTGCGACACGGGGGACGCACCACCGAAGGAGGCCGCATGAGCTGGCACAAGGAACCACTGGTCGGCTTCGACCTGGAGACGACGGGCACCGACGTCGAGACCGACCGGGTCGTCACCGCCGCCGTCGTCCGGCTCGACGAGACGGGAGCGGCGGCACCGGCACTGAGCTGGGTCCTCGACCCGGGCGTGCCGATACCGTCCGAGGCCTCGGCCATCCACGGCTTCTCGACCGACTACGTGCGGCAGCACGGCCGTCCGGCCGCCGTGGGCCTGGCGGAGATCACCGAAGCGCTCGCCGCCGCGCTGGGCGCGGGCCTCCCGCTCGTGGTGATGAACGCCCGGTACGACCTCTCGCTGCTGGACCGCGAGTGCCGGCGGCACGGCGTGGAGCCGCTGTCCGACCGGCTCGGCACGGACCCGGCGCCGGTCGTCGACCCGCTCGTCCTCGACAAGCACCTCGACCCCTACCGGAAGGGGAAGCGCACCCTCCAGGCGCTGTGCGCGCAGTACGGCGTGGCGCTGGACGCGGCGCACGAAGCGGGGGCGGATGCCGTGGCCGCGGTCGGCGTGGCCCGCCGAATAGGCGCGAAGCACCCGGAGGTCGCCGGGCTCACCCTGCCCGCCCTGCACGCCCTCCAGCGCAAGGCGGCGGCGGACCAGGCCGCCTCCTTCCAGCGCTACTTGCGCCGTACGAGCAACCCCACGGCCCATGTGGAACCGGCCTGGCCGCTGATACCGCGGGGGTGAGGCGCAGCGCGAGCGAGGACGGGGCTCAGTGGCGGTGGCTCAGCACGTTGACCACCCGGCCGTTGGGGTCCCGGACGAAGAAGCGCCGTACGCCCCACTCCTCGTCCTGCAACGGGTGGACGATCTCCGCGCCCTTCTCCCGCATGGCCTCGTAGGCCGCGTCCACGTCCTCCACCTCCACGCTCAGGTCGGGGACGACCGGTCCCGTCCGGTCGGCCGTCATGAAGCTGACCTGTGCGGCCGGGTGGGAAGGGGAGGCGAGCGTCGTGATCCACCCCAGGTTCATGACCTCCTCGAACCCCAGCAGCCCGTAGAAATCCCGGCTCTCCTCCATCGCCTCGGAGGCGACATTGGGCACGACACGGCGAACGGCCATCGATGACTCCAGAGGAGAGGACGCGAGGAACGCGAGGATGCGGCGGGGACGCGAGGGGTGAGAGGACGCGAGGACGCGAGGAACGCGAGTACGCGGGGGGGTGAAAGGGCGAGCGAACGACGGGGAGCGGGGGAGCGGGGGAGTGCGGGCGGGCGAGGCGGAGGTGGTGGCGGGGAGGGTGGGCGAGGGGGAGGGGGAGAGGGAAGGAGAGGTTCGTTACGAGTGGAGCGGGGGCGGGGGCTCGGTAGGGACCAGGGTCAGGTAGGCGATGCCGAGGAGGTCACGGTAGCCGCTGAGCCAGGATTTGCGGTGCGTGTCGGCGCGTTCGCGGGTCTCGGGGGCCAGCGGGTGGCCGGGATGAGCGGCCAGCCATTCCTCCACGTCGCTGCGGTAGGCCGCCTCGAACGTCTCCCACTCGTCGCTGTTCGCCGTCTCCACCCAGGCCGGCCGGAAGCCGGCGTCGACGGCGAGGTCGACCAGTTCCGCCAGGCTCACATGCTCCTCGGCGGTGGCGCCCGGCCACATCCGGGCCAGTTCCGGCGTGGCCGGCGGGCGCTGCCAGAAGCCCTCGCCGTACAGCACGCGGCCGCCGGGGGTGACGAGGCGGCGCAGTTCGCTCAGTACGGTGCGGAAGTTGTTCGGTGTCTCGGGGCCGCTCACGGCGTGGCCGGCGCCGAGGCACAGTACGAGGTCGGCGGGGCCCCTGGCCGTCCCGTGCCCGGACTCCTCGGCGAACTCCACGCGGTCGGCGAGTCCGCGGGCCGCGGCGTTGGCCCGGCCCCTGGCGAGGTCGTCGGCGGCGAGGTCGATGCCGAGCCCGGTGGCGCCGGGCGTGGCGTCGAGCACCCGCAGCATGAACTCGCCCCAGCCGCAGCCGATGTCGAGCACGGTGGCCGGGCGGGCGGCGGCGAGCCGCTGGATCATCCGCCCGGCGCGTTCCTCGGACAGCGGTCCGTGGAAGTCGAGCCGGGTGAGTCGCGGCGGCCCGTCACCGGCCGTGGACGCCGGCTGTGCCCTGTCCGCGGGGGCCGGCGGTGTCGCGTCTGCGGAGGCCGACTGCGCTGCGTCCGCGGGGGGCGGCGGTGTCGCGTTCGAGGGTGCCGGCCGTGTCGCGTTCGCGGGCGGTGTGGGACGCACGGGAGGCGTGGTGTCGGGCATGGGGCGGGACGCTAGTGCTTGGGAGGGCGCCGGCGGTACCGAATAAACCGCGGTACCGCGCCGCTCCGCCGGGACCGCTGTACCGCGTCGTTCTGGCGGGACCGCGGTACTGCCTCGTCCCGC
This sequence comes from Streptomyces sp. NPDC050806, assembly GCF_055586425.1. Taxonomy (NCBI): domain Bacteria; kingdom Bacillati; phylum Actinomycetota; class Actinomycetes; order Kitasatosporales; family Streptomycetaceae; genus Streptomyces; species Streptomyces sp. NPDC050806. The sequence continues at coordinate 56,536 of NZ_JBVJIF010000015.1, forward strand.
TGGGACCGCTGTGCCGCGTCGCTCCACCGGGGCCGCGATGCCCTGTCGTTCCGCCGGGGTGTCAGACCGCCGGGGTGTCAGAAGGGGTACCAGCGCACCGAGGCGTCGCCTTCTCGGAGGGAGGCGATGCGGCTGCGGAACTCCTTCAGGGCCGCGGGGTTGCCCGGGGCGTGCTGGGAGACCCAGGCGCAGCTCGCGGTCTCGCGGGAGCCGCGCAGTACGGCACAGCCCTCCCAGTCCCGTACGTCCCAGCCGTAGGCCCGTACGAAGGTGTCGTACGCCTCGGCACCCAGGCCGTACCGGTCGCGGCTGAGGGCCATGACCACGAGGTCGTGCTCGCGCAGGTCGCGGGAGAAGGTCTCCAGGTCGACCAGGACCGGGCCGTCGGGGCCGACATGGACGTTCCGCGGCAGCGCGTCACCGTGGATGGGGCCGCGCGGCAGGTGCGGCTCAAGGGCCGTCGCCGCGGCGGCGAAAGCGTCCCGGCGGCCGCGCAGGTACTCCGCGTCCTCCCGTGACACCGCGTCCCCCGCCAGCCGCAGCCAGCGCTCCACGCCGCCCAGCAGCTCCCGCCGGGGCAGCTCGAACGGCGGCTCGGGCAGGGCGTGCACCCGCCGCAGCAGCTCGGCGAGGTCGGCGGGTCCGGCGGGGCGTATCGGCTCGGGCAGCCGCTCCCAGAAGGTGACGGGGTGGCCGTCCACCAGCCTCGCCCCGGGCTCGGCCGCGCGCACCGCCGGCACGCCCGACTCCGCCAGCCAGCGGGCCACCCGCAGCTCCCGCTCGGCGCGGGCGAGCAGTTCGGCGCTGCGGCCCACCCGGATCACGGGGCCGCCGTCGCCGAGCGCGAAGACGGCGTTCTCGCCGAGGGCGAGCAGCTTGGCGTCCGCCGCGGCTTCCGGCCGTCCGGCCGTGGCCAGCACCTCCCGTGCGCGCGCCTCCGTGAAGGGCGTGCCCGGCACGGAACCGGCTCCGCCACTCGCCTCGGTCATGCTGCTGCCTCCTGCGCTCCGTGAGCACCCCGGTGCTCCGACCGCTCCGGTGTCTCGATCACCCACAGTCTCTCAGGCGGGTCCGACAACCCACCCGCGGCGGGCCACGCACCCCAGGACGTCTCCGCCCCCCCCCGTCCAGGACGGCTCCGACACCCCATCCCCAGTGGGCCACGCTCCCTCAGGACGTCTCCGCCCGCCCCCCCGGAGGGCTCCGTACCCCGGCACCCGATCCGAGCCCCGTCCGCTCGGGGACGCCTCCCACCTGCCCACGCGACGCCTCGACGCAGGAGCGCGACGCCTTGACGCAGGAGCGGGGGGGTAACGACGATGACGTCGGCTGTCCGCGCGTACGGGCGTGCGCGGCCGTTCCGTATCGGATGTACCGGTCGTTTCGGGCCGAGCCGCGTCAAGGAGCCCCCGCCGTGACCCTCGTGACCGCGCCACGGCGGTCCGCCCGCCGACCGGCCGGTGCGGGACCGCGCCGTGACCACGGCGTGTGGTTCCTCGTGCTGCCCGCGCTGATACCGATCCTCGTGCTGAGCGTCGGCCCACTCCTGTACGGAGTGTCGCTGGCCTTCACGGACGCGCAGTCGGGGCGTACCGAACCCACCCGCTGGGTGGGGCTGCTGAACTTTGGTGACCTGCTGAAGGACACCCTGTTCTGGGAGTCCTTCCGGATCGGGCTGGTCTGGGCGGTGGGCGTCACCGTCCCGCAGTTCTTCCTCGCGCTGGGCCTCGCCCTGCTGCTCAACGAGAAGCTGCGGCTGCGCTGGCTGGCCCGGGCGCTGGCCATCGTGCCGTGGGCGATGCCCGAGGTCGTGGTCGGCATCATGTGGCGGCTGGTGTACCACCCGGACGCGGGCGTGCTGAACGACACGCTGCGCACCTTCGGGTTCGGCGGCGGCCACGACTGGCTGAGCGGCCTGGCGACCGCGCTGCCCGCCGTCATCGTCGTCGGCGTCTGGGCCGGTCTGCCGCAGACCACCGTGCCGCTGCTCGCCGGCCTGCAGAACGTGCCGCGCGAGCTGCACGAAGCGGCGGCCATGGACGGCGCGGGCGCCTGGCGGCGGTTCCGTACGGTCACCTGGCCCGCGCTGCGCCCGGTGGCGCTGGCCATCACCGCGCTGAACTTCATCTGGAACTTCAACTCGTTCGCGCTGGTCTTCGTGCTGACGGACGGCGGCCCCGGCGGGCGCACCCGGCTGCCGATGCTGTTCGCGTACGAGGAGGCCTTCCGGTACGGCCAGTTCGGGTACGCGGCGGCGATGGGGCTCGCCATGGTCGCCGTCATCGCCGTCCTGCTGGCCGTCTACCTGGCAGGCCGGCTGCGGACCGAGGAGGACGCCCGATGACCGGTCCGATGACCGCCCGTCGCCGGCGTGCCGCCGCGGCCCGTACGGGCCAGTACCTCGCTCTGCTCGGCTATCTGGTCTTTCTGCTGGTGCCCTTCCTGTGGCTGGTGTCCACGGCCTTCAAGCCGCCGCGCGAGCTGGGCAGCATCGACCCCGGCTGGATCCCGCACGACCCCACCCTCGGGAACTTCCGGGCCGCCTTCGCCGAGCAGCCGCTGCTGCGCTCCGCCGCCAACAGCCTGCTCGCGGCGGCCGGGGCCGCGGTGCTGTCCGTCGTGGTGGCCACGCCGATGGCGTACGTCCTCGCACGTTTCCGGACCCGGGCGGCGCGGGCGGCGACCGGGTGGGTGGTGGTCAGCCAGGCGTTCCCGCTGGTCCTGGTCATCGTTCCGCTGTTCCTGCTGCTGAAGGCGGTGGGCCTGGTGGACTCGCTCGGCGGGCTCACCCTCGTGTACCTCGTGTGGTCGCTGCCGTTCGCGCTGTGGATGCTCACCGGGTACGTACGGGCCGTGCCGGCCGAGCTGGAGGAGGCGGCGGCCGTGGACGGGGCGGGCCGGGTCCGCACCCTCGTGTCCGTGACCGCGCCGCTCCTCGTGCCCGGGATCGTCGCCACCGGGCTGTTCGCCTTCATCACCGCCTGGAACGAGTTCTTCTTCGCGCTCGTTCTGCTCAAGTCGCCGGAGAAACAGACGATGCCGGTCGTGCTCACGCACTTCCTCGGCGCCGAGGGCGTCGCCGACCTCGGCCCGCTCGCGGCCGCCGCCCTCCTCGCCACCCTGCCCGGTCTGGTCCTCTTCGCCGTCATCCAGCGCCGCATCACGGGCGGCATGCTCGCCGGGGCGGTGAAGCACTGATGCCCGCGCCCACGACGGCCGCCGCGGCGCCCGCCCATGCCCCGCTGCGCCGGCGTACCTTCCTGAGCGCCGCCGCCTCCGCGGGGGCCGCCTCCCTGGGGAGCGTCGGCGCGGGGGCCCTGCTCGCCGGGTGTTCCGGTGGGCGTGGCGCGGCGGCGGGGCGGCGGCCGCTGCGGTTCCAGTCGCTCGCCTGGCAGGCGGAGTCCGTGGCGGCCAACAAGGCGCTGGTCGAGGAGTGGAACCGGCGGCACCCGCGTACCCGCGTCGAGTACGTGCAGGGCGCCTGGCCCACCGTGCACGACCAGTTGCTGACCGCCTTCGAGGGCGGCGAGGCGCCCGACATCATCCACGACGCCTCCGACGACCTCGCGGACTTCGCGTACGGCGGCAGCCTCGCCGACCTCACCGGCCTGCTGCCCGACCGGCTCACCGCCGACATCCCGCGGCACAGCTGGCGGACCGGCACGTTCGACGGGCGGGTGTACGGCGTGCCGTTCCTCCAGGAGCCGCGCGTCCTGATCGCCAACCGGGAGCTGCTGCGCGCCGCTTCCGGGGTGCGCGTCCCCACGCCGGAGGAGCCCTGGAGCTGGGCGGAGTTCCGGGCGGCGGCCGAGCGGCTGAGCCGGGCCGGGGGCCGCACGGGAGGCCGGGACGAGGGCCGCGAAGGGGGCGGCGGAGAAGGCCGCGCAGACCGCCGGTACGGAGTGGCCTGGCCGCTGAAGGAACCGGTGTCGGCCACCCTCAACCTCGCGCTCTCCACCGGCGGCCGGCTCTTCCACCGCCGGGCCGACGGCAGGGCCGAGGTCCGGTTCGACGCCGCCGACCAGGTCGTCCCGCGGACCATCCACGACCAGGTGAACGTCGACGGCAGCGCGGCACGCACCACGCTGGGCATGGGCGGCTCGGACACCCTCCCCGGCTTCTTCGCGGGGCGGTACGCGATGGTGCCGCTCGGGTTCTCGTACCGGCAGCAGATCGTTCAGCAGGCCCCCGAGGGGTTCGACTGGACGGTGCTCCCGGCCCCGGCGGACGGCGCTCCGGCCCAGGGCGTGAGCCCGCAGACGCTCTCGATCTCCGCTGACTGTCCGCGGAAGGAAGCGGCGATGGCCTTCATCGCCTTCCTGCTGGAGCCGGCCAACATGGCGCGCCTGGCGCTCGGCGACTGGATGCTGCCCACGGGCACGACCGCGCTCCGGGACCCGCGGCTGCGGGTGCGGAAGTACGGCTGGGCCACCGGTACGGCGCTGGCCGGCTCGCTCCACGCGGCGCCGGCCCAGTCGGTGCGCGGCTACCCGGAGTGGAAGGACAAGATCGCCACGCCGGGGCTCCAGGAGTACTACAGCGGAGCGATCGGGATGACGGAGCTGCGGGGCCGGCTCGTCGAGGACGGCAACCTCGTGCTCGCCCGGTATCAGCGCTGAGCCTTGTCCACTCCCAGAAGGCAATTATTTCCTCATGTTGCTGCAATGTGACGGGAGTTGAGGCAACCAGAGCCAAGTCGAGCGCTCAATTTGACCGAGTGTGACGGTATTTGCATTTTTGCAAGGTTGTTGCCTATGTCACACCGGCGGGGGGCCCTTGAATTGGACGCGTCAATCAGTCAGGGTTTCGAGCCAGCCCGGCGGAGATCTTCTCGTTTCTCCGGGCGATCACGCAACGCTTTCCCCCCACACCACGAACGAGGAGAACCCTCGCCATGGCTCACAAGCGTTCCAGCAAGAAGCGGCTGATCACCGGCATAACCGCCGTAGTCGCCGCCACCGGCATCGCGGCCGTCACCGCGGTCACCGCCGACGCCTCCCCCGCCGAGGGGAAGATCTACGGAGCGAGCGCCAAGTCCGCCGTCAGCGGCAGCTACATCGTCATGCTCAAGGACCAGGCCCGTACGGCGGAGAGCAAGGACCTCGCCGCGGAGTACGGCGGCAAGGTCAAGCGCACCTACGGCTCGGCCATCGACGGCTTCTCCGCCACCGGGCTGAACGAGACCGAGGCCAAGCGGCTCGCCGCCGACCCGGCCGTCGACAAGGTCGTCCAGAACAAGAAGTTCTCCATCGACGGTACCCAGGACAACCCGCCTTCGTGGGGCCTGGACCGCATCGACCAGGAGGACACCGCGGGCGACAAGAAGTACACCTACCCGGACAGCGCGGGTGAGGGCGTCACCGCGTACGTCATCGACACCGGCGTGCGCACCACGCACAAGGACTTCGAGGGCCGCGCGTCCTCCGGCTTCGACGCGGTCGACAACGACGACGACGCGAACGACGGCAACGGCCACGGCACGCACGTCGCCGGCACCATCGCCGGTGCCGCGCACGGCGTCGCCAAGAAGGCCAAGATCGTGGCCGTCCGCGTGCTGGACGACCAGGGCTCCGGCACCACCGAGCAGGTCGTGGCGGGCATCGACTGGGTGACCAAGAACCACAAGGGCCCCTCGGTCGCCAACATGTCCCTCGGCGGCGGCGCGGACGAGGCGCTCGACACGGCCGTGCAGAAGGCCGTCGAGTCCGGCGTCACCTTCGGTGTCGCGGCCGGCAACGAGTCCACCGACGCCGGCCAGGGCTCGCCGTCCCGCGTCAAGGAGGCCATCACGGTGGCCGCCAGCGACAAGGACGACAAGCAGGCCGAGTACTCGAACTACGGCAGCGTCGTCGACATCTACGCCCCCGGCACCGACATCACCTCGGACTGGAACGAGGGTGACGACGCCACCAACACCATCTCGGGCACCTCGATGGCCACCCCGCACGTCGTGGGTGCCGCCGCGGTCTACCTGGCCGGTCACCAGGACGCCAAGCCCGCCGACGTCGCCAAGGCGCTGACCGACGGCGCCACCCCGGACAAGATCTCCAACCCGGGTGAGGGCACGCCGAACAAGCTGCTGAAGATCGTCGAGTAGGTTCTCTCCGACGACGCCCGGCCGGGAGACCGGCCGGGCACCGCCGCCGGCCGCCGCGCTCGCCCCCACGGGGCGCGGCGGCCGTCGGCGTCGAGTGCCGGAAGCGGAGTGCGTAGCATGGCGCCTGTGGCGCACACGGTGGGTATCAAGGATGTGGCACGCCAGGCCGGCGTCTCCATCGGCACGGTCTCCAATGTGATCAACCGTCCCGACATGGTCGCGAGGGAGACCAGGGAGCGGGTGCAGGCGGCGATCACGACGCTCGGCTACGTCCGCAGCGAGTCGGCGCGCCAGCTGCGCGCGGGCCGCAGCCGGATCATCGCGCTGCTCGTGCTGGACATGGCCAACCCCTTCTTCGTCGACGTCGCGGCGGGCGCTGAGCGCGCCGCGCGCAAGGCGGGGCTCGGCGTGATGCTGTGCAACAGCGCCCAGAGCCCGGCCGAGGAGTCGGACTATCTCTCCCTCTTCGCCGAGCAGCAGGTACGCGGCGTGATGATCACCCCGGCCGACCTGACCGGCGGCACGCTCGCACGGTTCCGGCCGCGCGGCATCCCGCTCGTCTTCGTCGACCGCGTCCTCGGCAGCGGCGAGGGCTGCTCGGTCTCCGTGGACGACGTGGCCGGCGGCGCGCTGGCGGCCCGGCACCTCGTCGAGCAGGGCCACGAAGGGCTGGTCTACATCAGCGGGCCGATGTTCCTGACCCAGTGCCAGGACCGGCGTACGGGGGCACTGCAGGCGCTGCGCGAGGCGGGTCTGCCCGAGTCGGCGCTGCGGCACATCGAGACCGAGCGGATGGACGTGGCGGCGGGCCGGGACGCGGCCGCCCGGCTGCTGGGCATGTCGCCCCGGCCGACCGCTGTGTTCTGCGCCAACGACCTGCTCGCCCTCGGGGCCTTCCAGGCGCTCTACAACGCCGGGGTGGCGGTCCCCGACGACATCGCCCTGGTGGGGTACGACGACATCGAGTTCGCCGCGGCCGCCGCCGTGCCGCTCACCTCCGTACGGCAGCCCGCCCGGCAGATGGGCCGGACGGCGGCCGAGATGCTGATCGAGGAGACCGGCGACCAGGCGGAAGCGCACGAGCACCGCCAGGTCGTGCTCGCGCCGGAGCTGGTGGTCCGCGCTTCCACCCTCCCGGGCCGCGCCTGAGCGTCCGCGCCCCGGACCGCCGTGCCGAAGTGCCAAGCTTGAAGGGCGTGGCATGGCGGTGACGGACCGAGGAGGCGGGATGAGCACCGAAGCGTGGGTCGTCGTGGTGGTCGCGGGGGTGCTCGCCCTGGCGACGCTCGTCCTCGCCGTGCGCCTCCTGGTGCGGCTCGTCCGCGCCCGCGGGCTGCTGCGTGAGGCCGGCATCCCCGTGCAGAACAAGGCGGTGTTCTGGGGCGCCGTCCTCTACCTCGTCTCCCCGGTCGACCTGCTGCCGGACCCCGTGTACCTCGACGACATCGGCATCCTGCTGCTGGCGCTCCGCTCGCTGCACAGTGCGGCGGCGTCCGCGGGGCTGCGCACCCGCCGCGACTGACGCCCGGCCCGCACCGGCCGCGGCAGGCACCCGCGGCCGCCGCGGCCGGGCCGGTCAGCGGGCCGTGTCCGGCACCGGCACGCCGAAGTCGGGCGTACCGTCGGCGCGCCAGCCCAGGGTCTGGACGCGGGTGTGCCGGTTGGGGTCGTTCAGGGGGTCGCCGGTGATGTCCTTGTACTGCCGCGCGTGGTACACGAGGACGTCGGTGCGGCCGTCCTCGGCGACCGTGAAGCTGTTGTGCCCGGGGCCGTACTGGCCGGTGGTGTCGTTGCTGGTGAAGACCGGTACCGGGGACTTGGCCCAGGAGGCCGGGTCGAGCAGGTCGGCGCGCGCGTCCGCGGTCAGCAGCCCCATGCAGTAGTTGCTGTCGGTGGCGCTGGCGGAGTACGTCAGGAAGACCCTGCCGTTGCGCACGAGGACCGAGGGCCCCTCGTTGACCTTGAAGCCGATGGTCTCCCAGTCCAGCGTGGGGGAGGAGAGCCGTACCGGCGGGCTGCCGAGCGTCCAGGGGTTGCGCAGCCGGGCGAGGTAGAGGTTGGAGTTGTTCACGATGCCCGGTTCCTGCTGGGCCCAGACCAGGTAGCGGACGCCGCGGTGGGTGAAGGTGGAGGCGTCGAGGGAGAAGGTGTCCCAGGCGGTGGTGAGCCGCCCCTTCTCGGTCCATGTCCCCTGGAAGGGGTCCGGGTGGCTGTTCTCCAGGACGTACATCCGGATCCTCCAGATGTCCTCGGTGCTGCCCGCGGCGAAGTAGATGTACCAGCGGCCGTCGATGTGGTGGATCTCCGGGGCCCAGATGTGGGCGCCCATCTCGCCGGTGGTGTGCTTGCGCCACAGCACCGCTTCGGAGGCGTCCGCCAGGCCGCGCAGGGTGCGGGAGCGGCGCAGGACGATGCGGTCGTACTCCGGGACGGTCGCGGTGAAGTAGTAGAAGCCGTCGGTGTGGCGGTGGATGTGCGGGTCGGCGTGCTGCCGGACGAGGGGGTTGGGGTACGGGGCCGCTGGGCGGTGCCGGCCGGCGGCCGCGGCGTGTGCCGTGCCCGGCAGCGCGGCGGCGCCCACGGCCAGCGTGCCCAGCAGGACGCCTCTTCGGGTGGGTGCGTGCATGGTGCTCTCCTCCGTGGTCGGCGGGGCGGCCGCCGGTCGGGCGGCCGCCCCGGGAACGTCAGCCGCGGTTCTTGATCCGCAGGAAGGTGACCGAGTCGGCCGGGAAGGTGTACGTGAACTGCCGGCCGACGCCGCGCAGGGTCGAGGTGCGGGGTGCGATCGGCTGTGCCTCGGCGGTGTTCTCCGCGTCCGGGTCGCCCTGGAGCGTGGTCAGGCGGGCGGTCGGGGACGCCGGCCGGGCGCCGAGGTCGATGCGGGTCCGGGCGGCCGTGTCCTGCGCGTTGACGACCTTGACGATCAGCTCGCCGGTCTTCCTGTCCTCGGTCACGACCTGGCGGAACGGCTCGGCCTCGGCGTCGTCGGTGAACTCGCCCCACTTCTCGCCGTCGAGGTAGAGGGTCACCTGCCGGCCGCGCACCTCGACCTCGATGTCGTAGGCCCGGCCGGTCTCGATCGTCGTGGTGTCCTCGGTCAGCGTCTGCTTGGCGCCGCCGGTGGTCTTCTCCACGGCGGAGCGGGTGTTGCCCCAGCCGCCGAGGTTCCACCAGTAGTGGTTGCCGGTGTCCTGGACGCCGAAGGCGACCAGGAAGCCCTCCTTGCCGGACTTCTTGGTGGCCTTCACGTGCAGGTCGTAGTTCTGCCAGCCGGTGTCGCCCGCGGTGACGAGGGTGTTCTCGGCCGCGGCGTCGGACTGGACGTACGCGCCGTCCTCGACCTGCCAGCTGCCGCGGCCGGCCGCCGCGGTCCACTTGTCGGCGCCGCCCGAGAAGTCGTCGCCGAACAGCGCCTTCCCGTCCGCGCCGGTGACCCGCACGTCGTCGTACGCGGCCGTGGTGGCCCAGGTGGAGAGGCCGACGGCGCCGGTGATCGGGGCTGTGGTGGCCGGGGTGCCGGAGGCGGTGCTCGGCACGACCCGGTCGCCGGTGTTGTTCATGAACAGCTTCTGGACCTCGTAGCTCGTCGAGCCCCAGGACTTCCGGCCGTCGAACCAGATCATGTCGGGACGCCACTGCACGGAGTCGGTGCGTGCGAGCAGCGGGGCGTACGAGGCCAGCTCGACCACGTCGGCGTTGCGTTCCAGGCCCGTCATGAACGCGGCCTCGGACAGCGCGTTGCGGAACCGGTTGTCCTGGGAGGCGTACTCACCGAGGAAGACCTTGGGACCCTCGCGGTCGTAGGAGTCGTAGCGTGCGTTGTTCTCCAGGAACCACTGCGGGCTGTTGTAGTAGTGCTCGTCGACCATGGCGACGCCGGCCTCGCGGTTGAGCTGCCAGGCGCGGTCGAAGGTGGTGCCGCTGTCGTCGGGCCCGGAGTTGCTGATGACCGTGATGTCCGGGTGCTTCGCCTCGATGGCGGCGCGGAACTCCTTGAAGCGGGCGAAGAACTCGTCGGGGAGGTTCTCCTCGTTGCCCACTTCGAGGTGGGTGAGGTGGAAGGGCTTCGGGTGGCCCATCTCGGCGCGCTTCCTGCCCCACTCCGAGGTCACCGGCCCGTTGGCGAACTCGATCAGGTCCAGGGTGTCCTGCACGTGCCGCTTCAGCAGCGCCGGGTCGTCGGTGGCCTTGTTCTGGCCGCAGCCGGTGACCAGCGCCGGGACGACCGGCAGCGGCATCGCGCCGATGTCCTCGGCGAACTGGAAGTACTCGTAGTAGCCGAGGCCGTAGGACTGGTTGTAGCCCCAGAAGTTGGCGTTGGTGGCGCGCTGCTCGACGGGCCCGACGGTGTCCTTCCACTGGTACGAGCGCTTGCGCTGGTACCCGGACGCCTCGTCGTACCCCTCGTGGCTGCCGGTGTTGACCAGGCAGCCGCCGGGGAAGCGGACGAAGCCGGGGTCGAGCGCGGCGATCTTCTCGGCGAGGTCCTTGCGCAGCCCGTTCGGGCGGCCCTTGTAGGTGTCCTTCGGGAAGAGCGAGACCATGTCGAGCGCGGCCGGCCCGTCCGTGGCGACGGCCAGCCGGCCGGTGGTGCTCGCCCGGGTTGCGGTGAACGCGGCCGTGTACTTGGCCCAGCCGCCCCGGACGGCGACCTTGCGGGCGCGCGCCAGCTCGCCGTCGGCGTCCCGGAGGGTGACGGTGAGGGAGGTGGCGCGGTCGGCGCGGGCCCACACGGAGAAGTGGTACTGCTCGCCCGCGCGCACGGTGATGCCGGTGCCGTAGCCGGAGTTGGTGACCGAGGAGCCGGCGCCCAGCGCGAGGTAGGTGCGGTTGCGCGCGTTCAGCCGGCCGTCGTCGTTCACGACCTTCGCCGATCCGCTGGTGTCCCACGAGGTCAGCGGCGTGTACGCGGCGTTGTCGGCGGTGGCGTACTCGAACGAGCGGTTCTGGAGGAGTTCGGCGTACAGACCGCCGTCGGCGGCCCGGTTGATGTCCTCGAAGAAGACGCCGTACATGGTGTCGTCGATGGCCGGGCCCCGGCTGCCCGGGTCGACGTCCAGGGTGTAGTCGGTGACGTCCGCCGCCGCCGGGGGAGCGGCGAGGGCGGGCACCGCGAGCGCGACGGCCAGCGCCCCGGTGAGGAGGGCGAGCCGGCCGCGTCTTCGTGGCCGGGGCCGGGCGGCGGGTGCGGGTGCCGTGGTGGGCATGTGCGCTCCTGACGGGCTGTTCGAAATACCGGACAGTGCTCGGGATATCGCCCGGTGAGAATGGCGTCAGCTCTGTCGCCCCGTCAACACCCCTGCGTATCCGGGAAATCCGTGCCGTGACCGTTGACACCGCTCGCGTCGTGGCATTACCTGTCTCGCAGCATTTCGAACGTCTGACGAAATCTCGAACATGAAGCAGTCGGACACCGCGAGCCGTGAAGGGGCACTTCCCGTGCGCATCACCGGAATCACCACTCATGTCGTCGGAACGCCCTGGCGCAACCTGACGTACGTCCAGGTCCACACCGACGAGGGGCTCACCGGCGTCGGCGAGACCCGCATGCTCGGCCACACCGACGCGCTGCTGGGCTACCTCCGGGAGGCGGAGGCCAACCACGTCCTGGGCTCCGACCCGTTCGCCGTGGAGGACCTGGTGCGCCGCATGAAGTACGGCGACTACGGGCGGGCCGGCGAGATCGTGATGTCCGGCATCGCCTGCGTGGAGATGGCCTGCTGGGACATCAAGGGCAAGGCGCTGGGCGTGCCCGTCTGGCAGCTGCTGGGCGGCAAGGTCACCGACAAGGTGAAGGCGTACGCCAACGGCTGGTACACCACCGAGCGCACCCCGGAGGCGTACCACAAGGCCGCGCAGGCGGTCGTCGAGCGCGGCTACCGGGCCCTGAAGATCGACCCGTTCGGCACCGGTCACTTCGAACTCGACCACCAGCAGACCGTGTACGCGGTCTCCCTGATCGAGGCGGTACGGGACGCCATCGGGCCCGAGCGCGAACTGATGCTGGAGATGCACGGCCGGTTCAGCCCGTCCACCGCCGTCCGGCTCGCGCACGAGATGGCCCCCTTCAAGCCCGCGTGGCTGGAGGAGCCGGTGCCGCCGGAGAACCTCAAGGCGCTGGAGAAGGTCGCCGCCAAGGTCGACATCCCGGTCGCCACCGGCGAGCGCATCCACGACCGCATCGAGTTCCGCGAGCTGTTCGAGTCGCAGGCCGCCGACATCATCCAGCCCGACGTCGGCCACCTCGGCGGCATCCTGGAGACCCGCAAGCTCGCCGCCACCGCCGAGACCCACTACACCCTGGTCGCGCCGCACAACGTCGGCGGCCCGGTGCTCACCGCCGCCTCCCTCCAGGTCGCGGGCTGCACCCCCAACTTCAAGATCCTGGAGCACTTCAACGACTTCGCCGACGCGGAGATCAAGAAGGTGGTCAAGGGCGCCCCGCAGGTCGTCGACGGCTACTTCGAGCTGCCACAGGCACCCGGCCTCGGCGTCGAACTGGACACCGAAGCGGCCGCCGAATTCCCGCAGCAGCAGGCCCGCTTCGACCTCTGGGCGGAGGGCTGGGAGAAGCGCGACCCCGCCGGGACCGGCCGGTGACCGGCCGCGCGCTCGTCCTGGACGGGCCCGGCGCCTGCCGCCTCACCGATGCCGCGCCGGCCGCACCCGGGCCCGGCGAGGTACGCGTCGCGGTGCACGCCTCCGGGATCTGCGGCAGCGACCGCGAGCTGTGGGAGGGCCACCGGCCCGCCGGCTACGTGCGGTACCCGGTGGTCCCTGGCCACGAGTGGTCCGGCACGGTCGAGGCGGTCGGCGCCGGCGTACCGGAAGCCCTGCTCGGCCGGAGGACCGTCGGCGAGGGCTTCCGCAACTGCCAGGTGTGCGCCCGCTGCCACGCGGGCGAGACCACGCTGTGCACGGCCGGGTACGAGGAGACCGGGTTCACGCAGCCCGGTGCGATGGCCGACACGCTCGTGCTGCCCGCCCGGCTGCTGCACCCGCTCGCCGACGGGGCCGACCTCACGGCCGCCGCGCTGCTGGAGCCCGCCGCCTGCGTCGCGGCCGCCGCGCTCAAGGCGGAGGCCCGGCCGGGGGACCGGGTGGCGGTGGTCGGCACCGGCACGCTCGGCATGATCGCCGTACAGCTCCTCGCCGCCGCCTCGCCCGCCGAGCTGCTGGCCGTCGGCAGGGGCCGGGAGCGGGAGAAGCTCGCGCTCGGCTTCGGGGCGACGGCCTTCCGTACCGCGGACGAACCGCTGCCGGACGACTTCGACGTGGTCGTCGAGGCCGCCGGGTCGGCCGACGCGGCCCGCACGTCGCTGGGGCTGCTGCGGCGCGGCGGCCGGCTGGTCCTCACCGGCCTTCCGGCCGCGGGCGCCACCGGCCTGGACCCGACCGGCCTGGTGGTCCGCCAGGCCGAGGTGCGGACCGTCTTCGGCGCCCCGCCCGCCGCCTGGGCCCATGCCGTACGCGCCTTCGACGCCGGGCTGCTCGACCTGCTGCCACTGGTCACCCACCGCCTGCCGCTGGACGCCTTCGCCGAGGCGATCGCGACCGCCGGCCGGCCGGGCGCGGGGAAGGTGCTGCTGCACCCGTAGGCACCGCCACCCCGGCCGCCCCGCCCGGCGGCCGGCCCCCGACGTGCTCCGCCCCACCACCGGAAGGAAGACCCACCCATGCCCACCCGCAGACGAGCCGCCGCCCTGGCCGCCGTCCTCCTCATCGGCTCGCTCACCGCCTGCGGCCAGGAGGCCCGCGGCGGCAGCCGCTACCGGCCCGAAGCGGGCAAGGGCGGCACCGTCGGCCTGGCGATGCCCACCAAGTCCTCCGAGCGGTGGATAGCCGACGGCAGGAACATGGCCGAACAGTTCCAGAAGGCCGGGTACAAGACCGACCTCCAGTACGGCGACGACAAGGTCGAGAACCAGGTCGCGCAGCTCGAAAACATGATCACCAAGGGGCACCGGCTGCTGGTGGTCGCCGCCATCGACGGCTCGGCCCTCACCGACGTGATCCGCCGCGCGCAGGACGCCGGCATCCCCGTGATCTCCTACGACCGGCTGATCATGGGCACCACCGGCGTCGACTACTACGCGTCCTTCGACAACGAGCGGGTCGGCGAGCTCCAGGGCCGCTACCTGGTGGACAAGCTCGGCCTGAAGAAGCCGGAGAAGGACTCCGGGGACTCCTACAACATCGAGCTGTTCGCCGGCTCGCCGGACGACAACAACACCAAGTACTTCTGGAACGGCGCCATGAAGGTCCTCACGCCGTACCTGAAGACCGGGCAGCTCGTCGTCGGCAGCAAGCAGACGAAGATGAGCCAGGCCACCACGCTGCGCTGGGACGGCGGCACCGCGCAGAAGCGGATGGACGACCTGATCAGCAAGAACTACGGCGACCAGAAGGTCGACGGGGTGCTCTCGCCGTACGACGGGATCTCCATCGGCGTCATCTCCGCGCTCAAGAGCGCCGGTTACCGGGGCAAGGAGCTGCCGGTGGTCACCGGGCAGGACGCGGAGCTGGCATCGGTGAAGTCGATCATCCGCGGCGAGCAGACCCAGACCGTCTTCAAGGACACCCGTAAGCTCGCCAAGCAGGCCGTGCAGATGGGCAACGCCCTGCTCACCGGCGAGAAGCCGAAGGTCAACAACACCACCGACTACGACAACGGCAAGAAGGTCGTCCCCGCCTACCTCCTCGAACCGGTCTCCGTCGACAAGTCCAACACCCAGCTCCTCGTGGACGAGGGCTACTTCACGGCGGGGCAGCTCAAGTGACGGGCCACGAGGACCGCCCCGTACTGGAGATGCGCGGCATCACCAAGACCTTCCCCGGGGTCACGGCCCTGTCCGAGGTGAACCTGACCGTGCGGGCCGGGGAGATCCACGCGATTTGCGGCGAGAACGGCGCGGGCAAGTCCACGCTGATGAAGGTCCTCAGCGGGGTGCACCCGCACGGGAGTTACGAGGGCGAGATCCGCTTCGCGGGTGAGCCGGTGGCCTTCAAGGACATCAACGCCAGCGAGCGGCGCGGCATCGTGATCATCCACCAGGAGCTGGCGCTCGTCCCCTTCCTGTCCATTGCCGAGAACATCTTCCTCGGCAACGAGCAGGCCCGGCGCGGCGTCATCGACTGGCCCACCACGCTCAGCGGCGCCGCGAAACTGCTCAGGCGGGTCGGGCTGCGCGAGAACCCGCAGACCCCCGTCGCCGACATCGGCGTCGGCAAGCAGCAGCTCGTGGAGATCGCCAAGGCGCTGTCCAAGGAGGTCCGGCTGCTCATCCTCGACGAGCCCACCGCGGCCTTGAACGACGAGGACAGCGCCACCCTGCTCAGCCTCATCCGGGAACTGCGGGACCAGGGCATCGCCTGCATCATCATCTCCCACAAGCTCAACGAGATCCGGGAGATCGCCGACACGGTGACGATCCTGCGCGACGGCCGCACCATCGAGACACTGCCCGTCCGCGCGACCCCCGAGGCCGCGCCGGAGCTGTCCGAGGACCGCATCATCCGCGGCATGGTCGGACGCGACCTCGACCACCGCTTCCCCGACCGCACCGCGTACGAGGGCGAGGACGCCGGGCAGGTCGCGCTGACCGTACGGGACTGGACCGTGCGGCACCCGGTCGACCGGACCCGCAAGGTCGTCGACGGCGCGTCCCTGTCCGTCCGGCGCGGCGAGATCGTCGGCATCGCGGGCCTGATGGGCGCGGGCCGTACCGAACTGGCGATGTCCGTCTTCGGCCGCTCGTACGGGGTCCACGAGGGCGGCACGGTGACGGTCGGCGGCCGCGAGGTGAACACCGCCACGGTGCCCGCCGCCATCGCCGCCGGCATCGCGTACGTCACCGAGGACCGCAAGCAGTACGGCCTGAACCTCATCGACACCATCCACCGCAACGTCTCGCTGGCCTCGCTGCGCGGCATGACCCGCCGCGGTGCCGTCGACGAGCATCACGAGCGGTCCGTCGCAGAGCGGTACCGCACGTCGATGAACATCAAGGCGCCCACGGTCTTCGAGCAGGTGGGGCGGCTCTCCGGCGGCAACCAGCAGAAGGTCGTGCTGAGCAAGTGGATCCATGCCGACCCCGAGGTGCTGATCCTCGACGAGCCGACCCGCGGCATCGACGTCGGCGCCAAGTACGAGATCTACACCGTCATCGACCGGCTCGCGGCACAGGGCAAGGCGGTGCTCTTCATCTCCTCCGAACTGCCCGAACTGCTCGGCATGTGCGACCGGATCTACACGATGGCCGAGGGCCGGCTGACCGGTGAGGTCGCACGCGCCGACGCCACGCAGGAAGTCCTGATGCGCCAGATGACCATGAACAGAAGCTGAGGCCCGCGATGACGACCACGACCACCCCACCCAAGGACCCCGAGGCGCCGGTCCCGGCCGCCGTCCGCTCGGCCGGTGCGCTGCTGGTGCAGAGCGTGCGGAACAACATGCGCCAGTACGGCATGCTCACCGCGCTGGCCTTCATCGTCGTGCTGTTCCAGATATGGACCGACGGCACGCTGCTGCTGCCGAACAACGTCTCCAACCTGGTCCAGCAGAACAGCTACATCCTGATCCTGGCCATGGGCATGATGATCGTCATCATCGCGGGCCACATCGACCTGTCCGTCGGCTCGCTGGTCGCCTTCGTCGGCGCCATGTCGGCGGTGATGATGGTGAAACAGGACGTGCCCTGGGTCCTGGCACTGGTGCTGTCGCTGGTGATCGGCGCGGTCGCGGGTGCCTGGCAGGGCTTCTTCATCGCCTACGTCGGCATCCCGTCCTTCATCGTCACCCTCGCCGGCATGCTGCTCTTCCGCGGCCTGACGCAGATCGTGCTCGCGGGCCAGTCCATCGCTCCCTTCCCCGAGGGCTTCCAGAACCTCGCCAAGGGGTTCATCCCGGAGATGGGCCCGTACACCCAATACCACAACCCCACCCTGCTCCTCGGACTCGCCGCCGTCGTCTTCCTGCTGCTGCGCGAGTGGCGCGACCGGCGCCGCCAGCTCGCCCTGGAGCTGGACGTGCTGCCCACCGGGCTGTGGGTCACCAAGTGCGTCGCGCTCACCGCGGCCGTCGTCGCCTTCACCCTGACCCTGGCCAGCTTCCACGGCGTGCCGGTCGTGATGCTGGTGATGTGCGCGCTGCTGCTCGGCCTCGGGTACGTCATGCGCAACGCGGTCATCGGCCGCCATGTGTACGCGCTGGGCGGCAACAAGGCAGCGGCGAAGCTCTCCGGCGTCAAGGACAGGCGCGTCACCTTCCTCGTCTTCGTCAACATGGGCGTCCTGGCGGCGCTCGCGGGCTGTGTGTACGCGGCGCGGCTGAACGCGGGCACCCCGCAGGCGGGCCTGAACTTCGAACTGGAGGCGATCGCCGCTTCGTTCATCGGCGGCGCCTCGATGAGCGGCGGCGTGGGCACGGTCATGGGCGCCGTGATCGGCGGCCTCGTCCTCGGCGTCCTCAACAACGGCATGTCGCTGGTCGGCATCGGCACCGACTACCAGCAGGTCATCAAGGGCCTGGTGCTGCTCGCCGCGGTCGGCTTCGACATCTACAACAAGCGCAAGGCCGGTTCGTGAAGCGTTTCCCCAGGCGTCCCATGAGGAGTGACACCGCCATGACGACCAGCAGACGTACCGTGATGGCCGCGGCGGCGGCCGGGCTCGCGGCGACCGCCGTCGGCGCCGCGCCGGCCTTCGCCTCGGCACCCGGCGGCGGCCGGCCGCGCAAGGAACACTTCGGCACCCTCCCCGACGGCACCCGCGTCGACCGCTGGACGGTGCGGAGCGGCGGCACCCGGCTCGGCGTGCTGTCCTACGGCGGCATCGTGCAGACCCTGGAGATCCCCGACCGGCACGGCCGCCCGGCCAACGTGTCGCTCGGCTTCGACAATCTCGGTGACTACCTGACCGCCGGCACCTACTTCGGCGCCCTCATCGGCCGCTACGGCAACCGCATCGCCCGTGGCACCTTCACCCTGGACGGCCGGACGTACCGGCTGCCGGTCAACGACGGCCCGAACAGCCTGCACGGCGGGGACAAGGGCTTCGACACGCGGGTGTGGGACGTCGAGCCGTACGCGGGGAACTCCGGCACCGGTCTCACACTGCGGCGGGTCAGTCCGGACGGTGAGATGGGGTACCCGGGGACCCTGACCGTCCGCGTCGACTACGTCCTCGACCGGCGCGGCGACCTCCGCATCTCGTACCAGGCGACGACGGACCGGGCGACCGTCGTCAACCTCACCAACCACACCTACTTCAACCTCGCGGGCGAGGGCAGCGGCGACGTCCTCGGCCACACCCTGCGGATCGCCGCGTCGCGCTACACCCCCGTCGACGACACCCTCATCCCGACCGGCGAGCTGCCGGAGGTCGCGGGCACCCCCTTCGACTTCCGGCGTGCCAAGCCGATCGGCCAGGACATCCGCAAGGGCCACGAACAGCTGGTCTTCGGCGGCGGCTACGACCACAACTTCGCGCTGGACAAGGGCGTCACCGCACGCGCCGAGCACGCCGTGACCCTCGCCGACCCGGTGTCCGGCCGCACCATGGACATCGCCACCACCGAGCCGGGCGTGCAGTTCTACAGCGGCAACGGCCTGGACGGCACCCTGCGCGGCACCTCGGGCGCGCTCTACCGGCAGGCCGACGGCCTCTGCCTGGAGACCCAGCACTTCCCCGACTCACCGAACCGGCCGGCCTTCCCCACGACCGTGCTGCGCCCCGGGCGGACCTACCGGACGACGACGGTGCACTCCTTCGGGGTGCGCTGAGCCGGCGGCCGTGGGGGAGAATGGCGGATCGACCCGGGTGCGGCAGGGAGCCGCACCCGCCCTGCAGCAGGAGAACGAACCGCATGCCCTCAGCCGACCTCCAGGCGGACTGCGCCCAGTGCTTCGGCCTGTGCTGCGTCGCCCTGCCCTTCGCGGCCTCGAACGACTTCGCCGCGGACAAGGAGGCCGGGACGCCCTGCGCCAACCTGCGGGCGGACTTCCGCTGCGGCATCCATGACCGGCTGCGCGACAAGGGCTACCGCGGCTGCACGGTCTACGACTGCTTCGGCGCGGGGCAGCAGGTCTCCCAGGTCACCTTCGGCGGCCGGGACTGGCGGCAGCACCCGGACACCGCCCGGCAGATGTTCGCGGTCTTCCCCGTGATGCGGCAGCTGCACGAACTGCTCGCGTACGTGACGGAGGCGCTGGACAGGCCCGAGTGCCGGCCGGCGTACGCCGGGCTCCGTACGGCCCTGGCGGATCTGGAACGGCTCACTGCCAGTCCTGCCGACGTACTGGCGGAGCTGGACACGGAGGCGGTCCGCCAGGAGGTCAACGCCTCGCTGCTGCGCGCCGGGGACCTGGTACGGGCAGCCGTGCCCGGCAGGACGAAGAACCACCGCGGCGCCGACCTCTTCGGCGCCCGCCTGCGGGGCGCGAACCTCAGGGGCGCGAGCCTGCGCGGCGCCTGCCTCGTCGCGGCCGATCTGAGCGGTGCCGACCTGCGGTCCGCCGACCTGATCGGCGCCGACCTCCGGGACGCGGACCTGAGCGGCGCCGATCTGACCGGCAGCGTCTTCCTCACGCAGATCCAGCTGAACGCGGCCGGGGGAGACGCGCGGACGCACCTGCCCGAGCAGCTGGTCCGGCCGGCGCACTGGCAGGAGTGACGGCCCCCGGGCTCCGGCAGGTGGCGTCCCGGGCTCAGGCGGTCAGCGCCGGCGCCGGGCGCCGCAGCGCCTCGGCGTACCGCAGGGCCAGCAGGTGCGCCAGCTCCGGCGCCGGGCCCAGCACGTCGGCGAGCAGATCGGCGCCCGCCTCCCGGGCCCCGGCCACGATGCGGTCCGGCAGCCGGCCCGGCGCGATGACGTACGGTGCCACCGCGATCCGCTCGACGCCCTCGGCCCGCAGTTCCCGCACGGCGTCCGCCGTGCGGGGAAGGGATGCGGAGGCGAACGCAGGCCGCACGGCACACCAACCAGTGGTGCGCCGCCACTCCCGCGCGATTTCAGCGATCACTGCGATCGCCTCCGGGTCTGAAGAGCCCGCCGAGGCCAGTACGACCCCGGTCGAGGCACGGTCGGCGGGGCTGAGCCCCGCCTCGGTCAGCCGCCGCTCCAGCGCGCCCACCAGCAGGGGCGCCGGGCCGAGCACCTCGGCCTGCTGGACGGTCAGGCGGGGCAGCCGCGCGCACGCCTCGCGCAGCACGCCGGGGATGTCGGTCTTGGCGTGGAAGGCGCGGGTGAGCAGCAGCGGCAGCGCCACCACGTCCCGTACGCCGTCCGCGTGCAGCCGCTCCAGCACCTGCGGCACGCTCGGCGCGTTGAAGTCCAGGTAGCCGACCTCGACGCGCAGTTCCGGGTGGAGGGCGCGGACCCGTGCGCACAGCGCGCCGACGGTGGCCGCGTGCCGCGGGTCCCGGCTGCCGTGCGCGATCACCAGCAGCGCGGGCCGCGCGCGCAGCCCGCACCGGCCGGCGGCCGAGGCGGTGCCGGGGGTGGGGGCGAGCAGGTGGGGTCGCATGGCGGTTCCGTTCGGAGGGGTCAGCGGGCGTTCGCGAGCAGGCCGCGGCTGCGCAGCACGCGGCGCTCGATCGGGGCGAAGATCAGCAGTTCGATGCCGATGCCGACGACGAGGATGAGCAGGATCGCGCCGAGGACGAGGGACATGTCGGAGCCGACCCGGCCCTGGTCCAGCAGCTGGCCGAGGCCCGCACCCAGGTCGGGCGAGGTGGCGATCAGCTCGGCGGCCATCAGCGAGCGCCAGGAGAACGCCCAGCCCTGCTTCAGGCCGGAGATGTAGCCGGGCAGCGCGGCGGGCAGCAGGACATGGCGTACGCCCGCCATCCCGGTCGCGCCGATGGTCCGGCCCGCGCGCAGGAACAGCGGCGGGATGCGGTCGACACCGGAGACCAGGCCGTTGGCGATGGACGGCACCGCGCCCAGCAGCACGACCGCGTAGATCGTGGCGTCGGTGATGCCGAACCAGATGATCGCGGCGGGCACCCACGCCACCGACGGCAGCGACTGGAGGCCGGAGAGGATCGGGCCGATCGCGGCGCGCACCGGGCGGACCCGGGCGACCAGCAGGCCCAGCGGCGTACCGATGAGCAGCGAGGCGACGAAGCCGAGCGCGCCGCGCGAGACGGACTCCCATACGTAGCTGAGGAGCGTGCCCTCCAGCCACTTCTCGCGGAGCGAGCCCCACACGTCCACCGGGCTCGGCAGCTGGTAGTGCGGCTTGACCTCGAAGTGGTACGCGAGCTGCCAGAGTGCCAGCACGATCACGACGGCCACGAGCGGCGGCAGCGCCTTGGAGAGCAGCGTGCGCAGCACGGGCTGCCGGCTGACGACCTTGGTCTCCAGCGCGTCCAGCCCGGCCTCCAGCCCGGCGGTCTCGGCCCCGCGCGCGCCCGCCGCCTTGGCGTCGGCCGCGTTGGGGGTCTCGGTGGTGGTGTCAGTGCTGGCCATGGCGGCGGATCTCCCCACGGAGCTGTTCGGTGATCTCTACGGAGAGTTCGGCGACGGCGGCGTCCTCGATGCGGCGCGGCTGCGGGATGTCGACCTCCCACTGCCGGGCGATGCGCCCGGGCCGGGAGGACAGCAGCACGACCCGCTCCGCCAGCCGGACCGCCTCACGGACGTTGTGCGTGACGAAGAGGACGGAAAGATTCGTCTCTTCCCAGATGCGGGTCAGCTCGTCGTGCAGCACGTCGCGGGTGATGGCGTCCAGCGCCGCGAACGGCTCGTCCATCAGCAGCAGCCCGCTGTCCTGGGCGAGCGCGCGGGCCATCGCGACCCGCTGCCGCATGCCGCCGGACAGCTCGTGCACCCGCTTGCCGTACGCGCCCTTCAGGCGGACCAGCTCCAGCAGCCGCTCGGCCTCGGTACGGCGCTCGGCGCGCGGCATACCGCGCAGCTTCAGGGCCAGTTCGATGTTCTTGCCGGCGGTGAGCCAGGGGAAGAGCGCGTGCTCCTGGAACATCAGGGCCGGCCGGCTGCCGGGTACGTCGATGGTCCCGGCGGACGGCTTGTCCAGCCCGGCCACGAGGTTGAGCAGCGTGGACTTGCCGCAGCCCGACGCGCCCAGGAGGCAGACGAACTCGCCCGGCGCGACATCGACGGTGATGCCGTCCAGTACGTGCTGCTGCGCGCCGGGGCGGCCGAAGGACTTCGAGACGTGGTCGATACGCGCCGCG
This sequence comes from Streptomyces sp. NPDC050806, assembly GCF_055586425.1. Classification (NCBI taxonomy): domain Bacteria; kingdom Bacillati; phylum Actinomycetota; class Actinomycetes; order Kitasatosporales; family Streptomycetaceae; genus Streptomyces; species Streptomyces sp. NPDC050806. Next base: position 78,833 of record NZ_JBVJIF010000015.1, read on the forward strand.
TAGCCCGCCGTCTCCGTCGTGCCGGCCGTGGCGGCCTGCTGGGTGAGGGTAGGGGTCGTCATCGGTGTCACCTCCTGGGGACCGTACGGATCGATCGGTTACTGTGCGCCGAGCCCGGCGGCGCCGACCGGTGGCCTGCCCTCGGCCTTGAGGACCTTGTTCAGCAGCCGGAGGTCGTAGATGCCGTTCAGGTCGGGCTTCTTCAGCAGCCCGGCCTTGACCGCGTGCTGTGCCTCGTCCTTGAGGGTGGCGGCGAGCGGGTCGTCGGTGACCTGCACGTTCCGGAAGGCGTTGGTGAGGACCTGGTCAGGGAGCCGGGTGCCGGACACCTTCGGGTCGCCGAGCGAGGTGTTGACCGCCTTGGCCGCCTCGCCCGGGTGGCCCTTGATCCAGTCGTTGGTCCTGACCGAGCCGCGCAGTACGGCCTCGACGGCCTTGGGGTGCTCCTTGAGGAACTGCTTGCGGACGATGATGTTCGTGATGACGAACTTCCCGTCCTTCCACAGCTGCTTCTCGTCCAGCAGCGTCCGGCCGCCCTGGGCGACCAGCTTGGCGGCGGTCGGCTCCGGCACCCACGCGCCGTCGACCCCGCCCTGCCGGAAGGTGTTGGGGATCTCCTTGTTGTCCTGCCGGAAGACCCCGACCTCGCCCTTCCCGGTGTCCGGGTCGACCTGGTAGCCCTTCTCGCGCAGGTAGTTGAGGAGCGCCACGTCCTGGGTGTTGCCGAGCTGCGGGGAGGCGATCCGCTTGCCCTTGAGGTCCTTGAGCGACTTGATCTTCTTGGGGTTCACCACGAGCGACACGCCGCCCGAGGCGGAGCCCCCGATGATCTTCAGGTTGTTGCCGTGCGACTGCACGTAACCGTTGATCGCCGGCGACGGACCGATCCAGCCGATGTCGATCGTGCCCGAGTTCAGCGCCTCGATCTCCGCGGGACCGGCGTTGAAGATGTACGGCTTGACCTGCGTGCCGCCCAGCTCCCGCTGGATGAAGCCCTGCTGCCGGTCCACCATGGGCGTCGCGTGGGTGACGTTCCCGAAGTACCCGATCCTGACCGCGTCCAGCCCGTCCGTCTTCGGCCCCTTCGCCGCCACCGCCTTGGTGCTCTTCGGCGCCTTGGACCCGTAACCGCAGGCCCCCAGCGCCCCGATCAGCAGCGGGACGGCGGCGGCCGCCGCGAGCACGCGGCGAGCGGTGATGCGGGGGCGAGCGGCAGGCAGCACGGGAGGGTTTCCTCTCGGTGGGCCGGGGCGGTACGCGCCCCTCTAGGGCGCGCCCGGCAGGTCAGCTGGTCTTCGGAAGGGTCCGGCGGGCAGGGCGGACTCGGGCGTGGTCAGCACACACATCGGCCGACTCCGCCCTGCCCTCCCCCGAACTCCGTTCGGGGGGACCCCCACCCGAGAGCGCCGCTACCGATCCGGCCGCCCTCCTTCGCGAACGTCGAGAACGCCTCGCCCGCCATGCTCAGAAGTCCCAGCCGTCGTCGTCGGCCTCGGTCTTCACCGGCTCCGGCGCGGCGAAGGACTCGCCGACCATGCCGGCGGTGAGCGTGGTGCCGTCGCTCGGGTCGATCAGGATGAACGAACCGGTACGCCGCGAGTCGGCGTAGGAGTCGACCGGCAGCGGCTCGGCGGTGCGGATCTTGACGCGGCCGATGTCGTTGGCGGCGAGCTGACCCGGGTGCGGGTGCAGCGACAGGTCGGCGAGGGTCAGCCGGGACGGGATGTCCTTGACGATCGCCTTGACCGTCCGGGTGCCGTGCTTGAGCAGCACCCGGTGGCCGACGGTGAGCGGGTGGTCGGCCACGTGGCAGACGGTCGCCTCGATGTCCTGCGTGGTCGCGGGCGCGTCCGGGGCCGGCACGATCAGATCGCCGCGCGAGATGTCGATGTCGTCCTCCAGCAGGAGGGTGACCGACTGCGGCGTCCACGCGGCGTCGACCGGCGTGCCGAGCAGGTCGATCCCGCTGATCTTCGACTTCTTTCCGGACGGCAGCACGGTGACGTCGTCACCGACGCGGAACGTACCGGCCGCGATCTGCCCCGCGTAACCGCGGTAGTCGGGGAGCTCGGGGGTCTGCGGGCGGATGACGACCTGCACGGGCAGCCGGGCGTGGCAGTGCGCCATGTCGTGGCTGACCGCGACGGTCTCCAGGTGCTCCAGCACCGTCGGGCCGCCGTACCAGTCCATGTTCGAGGACGGTTCCACGACGTTGTCACCGGCGAGCGCGGAGATCGGGATCGCGGTGACCTCGGGAACGCCCAGCTCACCGGCGTACGCGGTGAACTCCTCGGCGATGTTCGCGAAGACGGACTCCTCGTACCCGGCGAGGTCCATCTTGTTGACCGCGAGGACGACGTGCGGGACGCGGAGCAGCGCGGCGATCGCGGCGTGCCGGCGGGTCTGCTCGACGACGCCGTTACGGGCGTCGACGAGGATCACCGTCAGCTCGGCGGTGGAGGCGCCGGTGACCATGTTGCGGGTGTACTGCACATGGCCCGGCGTGTCGGCCAGGATGAACCGGCGCCGCGGCGTGGCGAAGTAGCGGTAGGCGACATCGATGGTGATGCCCTGCTCGCGCTCGGCCCGCAGACCGTCGGTGAGCAGCGCCAGGTCGGGCGCTTCCTGGCCGCGGTTGCGGGAGGCGTGCTCGACGGCCTCCAGCTGGTCGGTGAGGACCGACTTGGAGTCGTGCAGCAGCCGGCCCACCAGGGTGGACTTGCCGTCGTCGACGGAGCCGGCGGTGGCGAACCGCAGCAGGGTGGTCTCCGCGAGATCCTCGATCGTGATCGTGCTCATGGTTAGAAGTACCCCTCGCGCTTGCGGTCTTCCATCGCGGCCTCGGACATCTTGTCGTCGGCCCGGGTCGCGCCCCGCTCGGTGAGACGGGAGGCGGCGATCTCGGTGATCACCGCGTCCAGCGTCGTCGCGTCGGAGTCGACGGCGCCGGTGCAGGACATGTCGCCGACGGTGCGGTAGCGGACCAGCCGGGTCTCGACGGTCTCGTCGTCCTTGGGGCCGCCCCACTCGCCGGCCGTCAGCCACATGCCGCTGCGCCGGAAGACGGGCCGCTTGTGGGCGAAGTAGATGCCCGGCAGTTCGATGCCCTCGCGGGCGATGTACTGCCACACGTCCAGTTCGGTCCAGTTGGACAGCGGGAAGACGCGGACGTGCTCACCGGGGGCGTGCCGGCCGTTGTAGAGCTGCCACAGCTCGGGGCGCTGGCGGCGCGGGTCCCACTGCGAGAACTCGTCCCGCAGCGAGAAGACGCGCTCCTTGGCGCGGGCCTTCTCCTCGTCGCGCCGCCCGCCGCCGAACACGGCGTCGAAGCGGTGCTGCTGGATGGCCTCGGTCAGCGGCACCGTCTGCAGCGGGTTGCGGGTGCCGTCCGGGCGCTCCTTGAGGGCGCCGCGGTCGATGTAGTCCTGGACGGACGCGACGTGCAGCCGCAGCCCGTGCTGCGCGACGGTGCGGTCGCGGTACTCCAGGACCTCGGGGAAGTTGTGCCCGGTGTCCACGTGCAGCAGGGAGAACGGCACCGACGCCGGCGCGAACGCCTTCAGCGCCAGGTGCAGCATGACGATGGAGTCCTTGCCGCCGGAGAAGAGGATCACCGGCCGCTCGAACTCGCCCGCCACCTCGCGGAAGATGTGGACCGCCTCCGACTCCAGCGCGTCCAGGTGGGACAGCGCGTACGGAGAGTCGTCGCCCTCCGGGACCGGACCGGTACCGGTGCGGGTCGTTGCTGCCGTCGTCATGCCAGTCCCCTTTCGGCGAGCAGCGCGTGCAGCGCCGCCGCGGACTCCTGCACGGTCTGGGTGTGGGACTCGATCCGCAGATCGGGCGACTCGGGAGCCTCGTACGGGTCGTCCACGCCGGTGAGTCCGGAGATCTCGCCCGCCGCCTGCTTGGCGTACAGGCCCTTCACGTCCCGCTCCGAGCAGACCTCGACGGGCGTGGCGACGTGCACCTCCAGGTAGGGCGTGCCCTCCTGCTGGTGGCGCTTGCGTACCGCTTCCCGGCTGTCCGCGAACGGCGCGATCACCGGGACCAGCGCCTTGACGCCGTTGCTCGCCAGCAGCTCGGCGACGAAGCCGATGCGCTGGACGTTGGTGTGCCGGTCCTCCCGGCTGAAGCCGAGACCCGCGGAGAGGAACTCCCGGATCTCGTCGCCGTCGAGCACCTCGACGCGGTGGCCCTCGCCGCGCAGCGTCGCGGCCAGCTCGCGCGCGATGGTTGTCTTGCCCGCGCTCGGCAGACCGGTCAGCCAGATCGTGGCGCCCGTCATTCGTATCTCCTGAGTGTCCGTCATCGTGCGGTCAGCGGCCCTATCCGTGCAGTCCGCACTCGGTCTTGTTGCTCCCGGCCCAGCGGCCGGCCCTGACGTCCTCGCCCTCCAGCACGCGCCGCGTGCAGGGGGCGCAGCCGACGGAGGCGTAGCCGTCCTGGAGCAGCGGGTTGGTGAGCACGCCGTGCTCGTTGACGTAGGCGTCCACATCGGCCTGCGTCCACTTCGCGATCGGCGAGACCTTCACCTTCCGCCGCTTGGGGTCCCAGCCGACGACGGGGGTGTTCGCCCGGGTGGGCGACTCGTCCCGGCGCAGGCCCGTCGCCCACGCGTCGTACGCGGTCAGGCCCTCTTCGAGGGGCTTGACCTTGCGCAGCGCGCAGCACAGGTCGGGGTTGCGGTCGTGCAGCTTCGGGCCGTGCTCGGCGTCCTGCTCGGCCACGGTCTGACGCGGCGTCAGGGTGATGACGTTGACGTCCATCACCTCCGCGACCGCGTCCCGGGTGCCGAGGGTCTCCGGGAAGTGGTAGCCGGTGTCCAGGAACACCACGTCCACGCCGGGGAAGGCGCGCGAGGCCAGGTGCGCGACGACCGCGTCCTCCATCGAGGAGGTGACGCAGAAGCGCGGACCGAAGGTCTCGGCGGCCCACTTGAGGATCTCCAGCGCGGGAGCGTCCTCCAGGTCGCGGCCCGCCTGCTCGGCGAGCTGCTCCAGGTCGGCTGCGGTGGTTGCGGTGGTCACGACTCACCTCCGTCGGAAGGGGACTTGCCGGACGCGCCCGGGGCCAGCAGGCCCAGGAACTTGAGCCGGAACGCACGGCTGCAGGACCGGCATTCCCAGGCTGCGCCTTCTCCGCGGGAGGTCCCCTCCTCGGAGGGCCGCAGGTCCTCGTCCCCGCAGTACGGGCAGCAGAACGGGGCGGCGCGCTCACTCATTTGAGAGCACCCTCTTCGGCGCGGGCCGCCCACTGGGCGAACCGCTCGCCGTCGGTGCGCTCCGCCTCGAAGTTGCGCAGCACCCGCTCGACGTAGTCGGGGAGTTCGTCCGCGGTGACCTTCAGGCCGCGGACCTTGCGGCCGAAGCCGGCCTCCAGCGCCAGCGCGCCGCCCAGGTGCACCTGGTAGCCCTCGACCTGGTTGCCGTCGTCGTCCAGGACCAGCTGGCCCTTGAGGCCGATGTCGGCGGTCTGGATACGGGCGCAGGCGTTCGGGCAGCCGTTGAGGTTGATCGTCAGCGGCTCCTGGAACTCCGGCATCCGGCGCTCCAGCTCGTCGATGAGAGCGGCGCCGCGGCCCTTGGTCTCGACGATGGCCAGCTTGCAGAACTCGATGCCGGTGCAGGCCATGGTGCCGCGCCGGAACGGCGAGGGCTTGACCTGGAAGTCCAGCGCCTCCAGACCCGCGACGAGCGAGTCGACCTGGTCACCGGCCACGTCGAGGATGATCATCTTCTGCTCGACGGTGGTGTTCAGCCGGTCCGAACCGTGCTCGGCGGCCAGCTCGGCGATCTTGGTGAGCGTCTTGCCGTCGACGCGGCCGACGCGCGGCGCGAAGCCCACGTAGAAGCGGCCGTCCTGCTGCTCGTGCACGCCGATGTGGTCGCGCCACTTCGAGGACGGCTCCTCGGGCGCCGGGCCGTCCACCAGCTTGCGCTGGAGGTACTCGTCCTCCAGCACCTGGCGGAACTTCTCCACGCCCCAGTCGGCGACCAGGAACTTCAGGCGGGCGCGGTTGCGCAGCCGGCGGTAGCCGTAGTCGCGGAAGATGCCGACCACTCCGGCCCAGACGTCCGCGACCTCGTCCAGCGGCACCCAGGTGCCCAGGCGCTGGGCGAGCTTGGGGTTGGTGGACAGGCCGCCGCCGACCCAGAGGTCGAAGCCGGGACCGTGCTCGGGGTGGTTCACACCGACGAACGCCACGTCGTTGATCTCGTGGACCACATCCTGGACAGGGGAGCCCGAGACCGCGGTCTTGAACTTGCGCGGCAGGTTGGAGAACTCCTTGCTGCCGATGTAGCGCTCGTGGATCTCGTCCACGGCCGGGGTGCCGTCGATGATCTCGTCGGCGGCGATGCCGGCCACCGGGGAGCCGATGATCACACGCGGGCAGTCGCCGCAGGCCTCGGTCGTGGACAGCCCGACGGACTCCAGCTTGTCCCAGATGGCGGGCACGTCCTCGATGCGTACCCAGTGCAGCTGGATGTTCTGCCGGTCGGTGATGTCCGCGGTGCCGCGGGCGTACTGCTCGGAGACCTCACCGATGGCGCGCAGCTGGGCGACGGTCAGCCGGCCGCCGTCAACGCGCACCCGCATCATGAAGTACTTGTCCTCCAGCTCCTCCGGCTCCAGGACCGCGGTCTTGCCGCCGTCGATGCCGGGCTTGCGCTGGGTGTACAGGCCCCACCAGCGCATCCGCCCGCGCAGATCGTTGGGGTCGATCGCGTCGAAGCCGCGCTTGGAGTAGATCGTCTCAATGCGTGTCCGCACATTGAGACCGTCGTCGTCCTTCTTGAACTGCTCGTTGCCGTTGAGCGGAGTGTGGTGACCAACGGCCCACTGTCCTTCACCGCGGTGGCGTCCGGCCTTGCGGCGGGTCGTGGCGGGGCGTTCCGGAGTGGCGGCCATGGTGAATACGTCCTTCTCGGCGGCTGCAGGGGATGCGGATTCAAGCAGGGGTGCACCCACTGTGACCTGCGAAGACGTGCCGGTTCACGATGCGTCGGAGCGCGTCTTGGCATGACTTGCCGGATCAGGGGTGGTCGCACGTCCGCGACGATGGGGACGGCGAGGAAAAGTCGGTGGAGCTGGGTGCTGTCAGGGGTGATGAGCCCCTGTGGGGTGCAGCGTCAGCGCGCCTGACAGATGGCGCTGGACACGCGCGCAAGGTCGACGTGGCGCCGACTCACCAAGGCAATTCCAGCTCGAGACATGACGGAAGCGTGTCACGACGCTCTTGGGCCAGTCCACCATTGTCCAGAATGCGGACGTAGATGTCTTGGAGAGTGAGACATTGTGGCGCCGGTCACGTTCCGTTTGACGTGACCGGCGGGCGGCGGGAGGTTCAGGCGCCCGGCCACGGCCCCGGCGAGGCGACCTCGGGCTCCTCCTCCACGGTGGTGTCGTACAGCCGGAAACCGCGACGCCGGTAGTTGTCCATCGCGTACTCCCCGTCCTTGCTGCAGGTGTGCACCCACACCCGCTTCGTCGGCGCGCACTCCGGCCACCGCTCGGCCAGGTCCCAGGCGCGCGCGAGGCCGTACGAGAGCAGGTGGCCGCCGATCCGCCGGCCGCGGAACGCCGGTATCAGGCCGAAGTAGACGATCTCCACCGAACCCGCGGCATCGGCCTGCAGCTCGATGAAGCCGGCCGGCGTCCCCCGCTCGTACGCCACCCAGGTCTCCGTACCGGGCCGCCCGAGGTGCGCCGCCCACTCCGCGTACGTCCACGGCAGCCGGTCGGTCCAGGTGACGTCCTGGCCCACCGCCGTGTACAGGAACCGGCTGAACTCCGGCAGCGGCGTCCCGGACCGGACGACCCGCACCTCCTGCTCGGCGGGCGGCCCGGCGGCGGGCACGAGGTCGGCGGGGGCGGTCTGCTCCAGGTACCACGTGGTGACAGTGACGCTCATGGCCGTCACCCAATCATGACGGGGACCGGCGCGGGCCGCCGGTCCCCGGGTCACGCCGGGCCGTCGTCTCAGGAGAGGCGGACCGGCACCGCTGCCGGGCCGCGGGAGACGACCGACTCGTGCCACCGGATCCGTTCCGGTTCCGTGTCGAGCCGCAGCCCCGGGAAGCGCGCGAAGAGGGCCGGCAGCGCGACCGCGGCCTCCAGGCGGGCCAGCGGGGCGCCGAGGCAGTGGTGGATGCCGTGCCCGAAGGCGAGGTGGCCGTGGTCCTCGCGCGCGACGTCGAAGGTGTCGGGGTCCGCGTGCCGCCGCGGGTCGCGCCCCGCGCCCGGCAGCGCGATCATCACCGGCTCGCCGGCCGGTATCCGCACCCCGCCGATCTCCACCTCCTCGACCGGGAAGCGGTAGATGGCCATGACCACGCTGCCGTTCCAGCGCAGTGTCTCCTCCACGGCCCGCGGCCACAGCTCCGGCCGCTCGGCCAGCAGCTTCCGCTGCGCGGGGTGGGTGAGCACGGCCAGTACCGCGTTGCCGATCAGGTTGACGGTCGTCTCGTGCCCGGCCATCAGCAGCAGCGCGAGCGTGCCCACCAGCTCCCCGGGCGACAGCCGGTCGCCCCCCTCCTGGGCCCGTACGAGCGCGGACGTCAGGTCGTCCCCGGGCGCGGCCGCCTTCGCCTCGGCCAGCCGCCCGAGCGCCGCGTACACCTCCGTCCGGGCCGCGGCCGCCGCCTCCGGCCCGGCCGTCGCCGAGAACAGCGTCTCGGTCGACCGCCGCAGCACCGCCCGGTCCGCGCCGTCCGTCAGCCCGAACAGCTCGCAGATCACCTCCATCGGCAGCGGGGCCGCCAGCCCCCGCACCACGTCGACGGGCCCGCCGTCGGCCGCGGCCCGCTCCATGGCGTCCAGCAGCCCCGCCGTCAGCTCGGCGATCCGCGGCCGCAGCGCCTCCACCCGGCGCGCGGTGAACGCCTTGGCCACCAGGCCGCGCAGTCTGGAGTGCTCCGGCGGGTCGGCGGTCAGCATTGTCGTACCCGTGGTGAGGAGTACCTCGGCCGTGGTCGGCGTGCGCCCTTCCCGGAACGCGGTCCAGTGCCGGTCAGCGTCCTTGCTCAGCCGCGGGTCGGTGAGCGCCGCCCGGGCATCCGCGTACCGGCTCACCGCCCACGCCCGGTACCCGCCGGGCATGGCCACCGGCACGACGGGCCGCTCGCCGTCCCGTAACCCGGCGAGTGCCGGGTGCGGGTCGGCGAAGTAGGAGGAGGTGAACAGCTGGACAGAATCGGTGAGTTGATCGGTCATGGCGTAACGGAAGCACGCCGAACGCCCGCTGTCAGCAGGTCCCGTCCGCCACGAACGCCACGTCCGCGAGCCGCTCGCCCCGAGCGGGGCCGTCGGCCGCGGCAACCGGGATTTCGCGGGAGCGGAGTTCAGCCGTGGGGTGCGTGGCCCCGGGCCGCCAGGACGGCCGGGGCCGTGGAGTGGGGGAGGAGGGCGGTCGGGTGGTCGGGGCGGAGGAGTTCCACCCGGATGCCGTCGGCGAAGCGGTACGGGCGGTGCGCGAGAACGCAGCCGAGGGTGCGGCGGAGCCGGGACAGTTCGGCGCGGACCGTCGTCGTGCGGCCGGCGTCGCCGAACAGGTCGAGGGCGAGCTGCGCCGCGGTGCGCCCGTCCGGGTGCGCGGCCAGGGTGAAGAGCAGCTCGGCGTGGCGCGGGCTCAGCTCGTGCGACCAGCTGCCGGCCGGCCCGGCGACCGTTACCGTCCAGCGGTCCCGGCCGCTGAGGTCGAGCACCACCCGGCTCGGCCCCGGGTCCAGTGGCCCGTCGTCGCCGATCCGCACCAGCCAGCCGCCCGGCAGCGGCTCCAGCACGCAGCTGCCGTACCGGGGCAGCCACACCGGCCCGGCCTGCGGGGTCCTGGGCAGCGCCACCCGCTCCGGCGGGGCCGTGCCGACGGCCGCCGCCGTCCAGCCGTCCCGGTCCACCGCCAGCGCCCGGCCGCCGAGCCGGGCCAGCAGCGGCGTCGCGCTCGCCCGCAGCCGGTCCAGCGTCGCCAGGTGGCGGGTGCGCTGCTCGGACTCGGCGAGCCGGGCGACCGCGGAGACCAGCGGGAGGGTGGTCGGATGGAAGGAGTGGGCGGGGCCGCTGAGGTCGACCACGCCGAGCAGCCGCCCGTCGCGCGGGTCGTGCAGCGGGGCCCCGGCGCAGGTCCATTGATGGTGGGTGCGGACGTAGTGCTCGGCGGAGTGCACGAGCACCGGCTGCCGGGTGACCAGCGCGGTACCGATCCCGTTGGTCCCGACCACGTCCTCGGTCCAGGCGGCGCCCGGTTCGAACCCGTGCCGGTCGGCCATCCGCCGCACCGCCGCCGAGCCCTCGCGCCACAGCACGCGGCCCTCGGGGTCGGTCACCACCAGGATCTGCTGGGCGGCCTCGGCGGAGGGGAGAAGGTGGGAGTGCAGCACCGGCAGCAGCCGCGCGAGCCCGGAGCGGTGCCGGCGCTCCTCCAGCTCGGTGCGGGACAGCGGCCGTTCGCGGCGGTCCCGGTCCGGGTCCAGTCCCGTACCGAGCATCCGCCGCCAGGATTCCCCGATCACTGTGCGGGGGGCGTCGGGCGGTTCGTCCCCCGCGAGGGTGGCCTCTCGTACGGAAGCCAGCCGGCGGGCCGCTTCCCGGGAGTCCAGCGCCGTTGCCAGGACGGGGGTCCGGGTCCTGTCGTGGTGCCGTGTGCTCAACATCGCTCCGCTTGTGCAGTTCTGGTGATCGCCGCGGCCCATCGTGCCGGGGCACAGCCTTCGCCGAGTGTGGAATCGGCAGATCCGTTGCAACGTCGTGCAACGGTTGTCTTCCCCCGTTACGGGCGGAAAGGGTGGGGGCGAGCCGTCCCCGTGCGCCGGTGGCAGGGCCCGTTCGGCGGGTCCGCCCGTGCCACGCCCGGCTGTCCCGTCGGAAGCGGTGCCGAGTCGGCGCGGCACCGCTTCCGCGCCGGGGCGCGGCGGCCGGACGCCGCGTCTCTCCCCCGAGCAGAGGCATGGCCCGGCCACCGCGCCCCCTCCGGCCACCGTGCGCCCCGGCCCGTGAACGGGGCCCGACCGGGCCGGACGGAGTGCGAGTCGTACCTTTCGTGCCGGATACGGTGAGGAGGTGCAGCAAGCGAATGAACCAGCCGACCACCCCCGGGGCCGTCTGCACAGGGCTCGCGTCCTGTACCGCCACGTGTCCAAACGCCGCCTCGGCTGGCTGCTGCTCAAGGACACCGTCAACTCCTGCATGGAGTACCGCGTCACCGGACTCGCCGCGGAAGCCGCCTTCTTCTGCCTGCTCTCGCTGCCCCCGCTGCTGCTCGGCCTGATCGGGCTGCTCGGCTACATGGAGCCGTGGATCGGCCGCGACACCATCGAGACCATCCGGCAGAACATCCTCGAAGCGTCCGCCGCCGTCCTCTCCGACAAGGGCGTCGACCAGATCGCCCGGCCGCTGCTGGCGGACGTCTTCCGCGGCGGCCGCCCCGACGTCATCTCGATCGGCTTCGCCATCGCCCTGTGGTCGGGTTCGCGGGCCCTGAACGTCTTCGTCGACACCATCACGATCATGTACGGCCTGGAGGGCAGGCGCGGCATCGTCGCCACCCGCCTGCTGGCGTTCTTCCTGTACCTCATCGCGCTGGTCCTCGGCGCCATCGCGCTGCCCCTGATGGTCGCGGGCCCGGACACGGTCGTGCAGCTGCTGCCGGCCAGCGAGAACGCCGTCCGGGTGCTGTACTGGCCGGTGGTCCTGCTGCTCTCGGTCGTCTTCCTGACCACGCTGTACCACGTGTCCGTGCCGGTCCGCTCCCCGTGGCAGGAGGACATCCCCGGCGCGGTGGTCGCGCTGGCGATGTGGGTACTGGGCAGCCTGCTGCTCCGCGTCTACCTCGCCTCCACGGTCGAGGGGCCGACCATCTACGGCTCGCTCGCCGCCCCCGTCGCGGTCCTGCTGTGGATCGGCGTCTCGGCCTTCGCGGTGCTGGTCGGCGCGGCGGTCAACGCGGCCCTGGACCGGGTCTGGCCCTCGCTCGCCACCGCGGCGGGCCGCGCCGAACGCGAGGAGCGCCGCAAGGAGGAGGCCGAAGTGCTGCGCCGCGCCCGGGAGGAGGCCGAACGGGCGCACGAACTGGACGACGACGAGGACGAGGAGGAGGACGCGGACGACGCGGACGGGGCGGACGGCGCGACGGACGGTGAACCGGGGCCGGAGCCGCCGTCGGAGTTCCCCGAGCGCTGGTCGAAGTTCCACCCCGTGCACCACGTACGCGCCCGCCTCCACCACTTCAGGAAGGGCACCCAGCGCCAGGGCCCGCACGACCGCGACGACCAGGGGTGAGGCGGCGCGGCGCCCGGGCCGGGCTCACCGCCGCGCGCCGAACACCCGCCGGTACGCACCCGGCGTCGTCCCCACGGCGGCCCGGAAACGGCGCCGCAGATTGACGGCGGAGGAGAGCCCGACCCGGTCGGCGATCGCGTCCACCGCGAGATCGGTCTCCTCCAGCAGCACCCGCGCCGCGTCGACGCGCCGCGCCAGCAGCCACTGGCCGGGGCTGACGCCGAGCTGCTCGGCGAACCGGCGCGCGAGGGTGCGCTCCGACAGCCCGGCACGCGTGGCGAGCCGGGCCACGCTCAGCCCGTCGCCCAGCCGGGTCAGCGCCCACTCCAGCACCGGAGCCAGCGAGGCGTCCGCGCGGGCCGGCGCGGCGGGTGCCGCCGCGTACTGCAGCTGGCTGCCCTCCCGGTGCGGCGGCAGCACCATGCTCCGCGCGATCCGGGCGGCGTACGCGGCCCCGTGGTCCGTGCGGACCAGGTGCAGGCAGAGGTCGATGCCGGCGCCGCTGCCCGCGCTGGTCGCCACGTCCCCGTGGTCCACGTACAGCACGTCCGCCTCGACCCGCACCGCGGGAAACCCGGCGGCGAGCTGTGCGGTGCGCTGCCAGTGCGTGGTGGCGCCGCGGCCGTCCAGCAGTCCGGCCTCCGCCAGCGCGAACGCGCCGCTGCAGATGCTCGCGACCCGGGCGCCCCTGCGGTGCGCGGCGCGCAGCGCGTCCCGTACGGCGGGGGAGGAGGGCACGCCGGTCGGCAGCCAGCCCGGTACGAGCACGGTGTCCGCGGTCTCCAGCGCGCCCAGCCCGGCCTCGACGAACATCGTGTACCCGCCGGTGGTGCGCAGCGCGCCGGGCCGCTCGGCGCAGACGGAGAAGTCGTAGCGCGGCGGATCGCCGCCCCGGGGCGCGCCGAACACCTCGGCGGCACCGGCGAGTTCGAAGGCGCCCTGCGGCTCGCGGAGCAGGGCCACCACACGGTGCGGGGTCATGGCAGAAAAGTACCCGACGGTGTCTTTCCTGACTCTCGTGGCGGCGTGCGGCACCGGGCGAGAGTCGTGCCATGACCGAACACACCACGACGCAGCACCTGAAGACCGCCGTCCGCGTCGACGGCGTCGACCCTGTGGAGATCGGCCCGGGGGTGACCGCCCGGCGGCTGCCGCGCACCGCGTACTCCCGTGGCTGGCTCCTCGACTTCGCGCCGGGCAGCCAGTTCCCCGTGATCGACGAGCATGCCACGGAGGAGCGGTACTACGTGCTCAGCGGCGAGATCATCGAGGGCGACGAACGCCATCCGGCCGGCACCTACGTGGTGTTCGCGCCGGGCAGCAGGCACCAGCCGCGCACGGATGTCGGCGCGCAGATCATCGGGTACACCGTCCTCAACGGCTGAGCGAACACCGTCCTCAACGGCTTGGAGAAGGGCCGTGCCCCGCTCCGCGGTGGCGGAGCGGGGCACGGCGGTGTGCGCGCAGGGCGTCGCTCAGATCAGGTCCATCGCGGCGACCTCGTCGGGGCGGCCGTAGCTGACCGGGCCCTGGAAGCGGTGCCGGGCGGTGGCGAACCACCACACCGTGGCGATGATCAGCACCACGGCCAGCGCGATCGGCGCGTAGTTGAACGAGCCGGGCGTGATGGGGGAGGCCTGCGGCAGCATGAACAGCACGTTGCTCAGCACGATCCAGACCACCGCGACGGCCGCGACGGGCTTGCCCCAGCGGCCCAGGTTCCACGGGCCGGGCTCGAAGGAGTCCAGCCGCAGCCGCAGGAAGATCGGCACGCCGTACGCCAGGAAGAGGCCGACGACGTTGACGCTGACGATGGCGGTGAAGGCGGTGTGCGACCACCAGCCGGGGATCACCAGCACCAGCGAGCAGGCGGCGGCGAGCCAGACGGCCTTGACGGGCGTACGGGTGCGGGGGGAGACCGAGTGCCACCAGCGCGAGCCGGGCATCGCGCCGTCCCGCGAAAAGGCGAAGATCTGCCGTGTGTTGCTCGTCATATTGGCCAGGCCGCAGAAGAGCATCGCGCCGATCACGATCAGCAGCAGGAACTTGGCGGTGCCGGTGCCGAGTGCGTCGATGAGAATTTGTACGGGCGGCGCGTCAGCGCTTGCTTCCGCTGCGTAGTCGCGGATCGCGTAGACCAGCGCGAGCATGAGGATCAGGCCGGTGATCGCGGAGTAGCCGATCGCCCGCATGATTCCCTTGGGCGCGTTGACGGTGGCGCCCACGGTTTCTTCCGACATGTGGAAGCTGCCGTCGAAACCGGTGAACGTCCAGCTGGTGACGAGCAGGCCCAGCAGCGCGCCGTAAAGGCCGTTCGTGAAACCGGTGTTGTTGGCGAAATGCGTCACGAACGACGCGGACTGGTGCTGCTCGGGCAGCACGGTCAGAGCCGCCACGATCACCACCATGCCGACCAGCAGCCACCACACCGAGATCCGGTTCAGGATCGCGACCAGGTGCACGGTGTAGGTGTTGGCCAGCGCCTGGACCAGCAGGATCGCCGCCGTGATGAGGACCGTGCGCTGCTCGGACACCTGGTAGGACGGCCACTGCATCGCGAGGAACGCCTGGATGAAAGTGGCCGCCGCGTAGCCGGTGGCGGCCGTTCCGCCGACCTGGCCCACGAAATTCAGCCAGCCCGTGTACCAGGACCAGGCGCCGCGGTGCCGCTTGGCGAGTTTGCCCGCCGAGAAATACAGCGCGCCGCTCGTGGGATAGGCGGAGGTGATTTCCGCCATCGAGGCGCCGATGAACAGTACGAGGATCGACACCGCGATCCAGCCGAATACCAGGATCCGCGGCCCGCCGGCATTCATGCCGAAACCGAAGGACGAAAAGATCCCGGATATGATGTTGATGATCGTGAACGAGATCGCGAAATTGTCGAACGCACGGAATCTGCGGGTGAGTTTCCGCGGATATCCCATGGCGTGCAGTGTGGCGTCGTCGTCCAGGGCGGCCGGCGGGGTCGCCGGCTTCGGTGAACGCACCCGCGAGAGGAATGCGGAATCGGACGCGGAGTCGGACACGGACGTACCTTTCTGGGGGGACGGGCGGTGCGCGCCGGCCGCACAGTGGGGGGAGCCGGCGGGTCGGAACCGGTTCAGGGGGAGTCCGGCGCGTGCGGGACCGGCAGCCCGCACCGGCGCCGTGCCCTGCTCAGCTGCTCGGCCGGGTCGCCGAACACGCTCCAGGGCATCCGCGAGGCGTACGGGCCCATGGCCGTGAAGACCGCCCGCGCCTCGAACTCGTGCCGCGCCATGCACAGCGCGTGTGCCAGATACGCCAGGTCCAGCACGGGCGTGAAGCGGTAGTCCGCCACCTCCGGCAGCCAGTGCTGGTAGATCCGCAGCGCCGTCGTGCGCCACTGCGGCTGCTCCCACGTGTGGTCGGCCAGCGGCGCCGCGGGGTCGTACGCGTCGACCGCGGTCACCAACGGCAGCAGCCGCAGCGCGGAGTTCGCGGGCGCGCGCTGGGCGAGGAACGCGGCGACGTCCCAGGCGGCGCCCGCCGAACCGCCGTGCCGGGCGAAGAAGCAGGCCAGGAAGCGGTGGTGGGCCTCGCGGTGCCAGGGGTCCAGCCGCAGGATGTGCGAGAACAGCGACCACGGGCCGGGCGGCGCGGTGATCAACCCCTCCGGCGCCGGGTCCAGATGGCGCTGGAAGCGGGCCAGCGAGAGCTTGGCGACCCACGGGGTCGGGTCCAGCGGGGCCAGCTCCGCCGCCCGGTCACAGGCGGACAGCGCTATCCGGCTCAGGGTGGTGGCGTGCCGGTCGCCGGTCTCGGCGGCGCGGGTGGCGCGCAGCGCCGCGACCCGCGCCCACAACAGGGCCGCCTCCGTGCCCGGTTCCTCGGCGAGCCAGCGCTCGGTCAGATCCGAATCCGCCGCTTCGGAGGCGAGAACCAGCGAACGGTGGGCGCGTACCCCGAAATCGCGCCGGGTCTCCCGCAACACCTCCCGGGCGCTGAAGTAGCGTCCGGCGCGCACATCCACACAGGCGCTCGCCAGCCGGCGATCGTCGGCCGCCGGATGCCATACGTACTGCCCTTCGAACAGGCCAGCGGCCATGCTGCGTGCCGTTCCTTTCCCCGTCGTCCAGCGATGTGGAATTACGGAGCCCGCGGCGTGGTCGGAATTGCTCCGAGGGCCCAGCTGACGCCACACCTTACTCAGGTGTCACACAGACCGAAACCATGCACTCAAGCAACTAGATTTTCTCCGACACCATGTCAACAATGTGTCAGTAAGCCGGGGTTCGACGGGGCCATGAAATGCGGCCCGTGGACGCAGGGCATGCCCGGCGACGTGTATCCCCGTGGGCCGAATCGCAGCCCCGGTCGCCGTGGGCTCCTAGGCCACCAGGTGCAGGGCCCCCGTGGCGGCCACCACTCCCGCACTCGCCAGCACCAGTCCGGCCCCGGCGAACGGCAACTTCGCGATCCGGATGCCGTGCGCGCGGCATCGCTCGAACCAGATCAGCGTGGCCAGTGACGCGAACGGTGTCACCAGCGGCCCGACGTTCACACCGATCAGCAGCGCGAGCAACTGCGTGTGCGCGTCGGCCGGAATCACCGACTCCGTCGACAGGTAGGCAGGCAGGTTGTTCAGCACGTTCGAGAGGCCCGCACCGACGGCTGCCGTACGCAGCAGGCCGGCGAAGCCGCCGTCACTGCCGACGGCGGACATCAGCAGGTCCCGCAGTCCCAGCGAGCTGATCCAGTCCACGACGAGGAACATCCCCGGTACGAGGGCCAGCAGCCGCCACGGCACCAGCGACCAGCGCAGCTCGCCCCGGCGGCGCACGAAGAACGCGGCGGCGGCGAGGAGAGCGGCTCCCGCGGACGCGACGGGGAGCGCGACGTCGAAGCCGATGATGGCGGTCAGGAACAGCCCGCACGCCGCGGCGCACACCCCGAACAGCCATGGGTCGGCGGCCTCCGGGCGCTCCGGCGGCACGTACGCCTCGTCACCGCGCGCCGACCGCCGCCAGTAGAAGCCCCACAGGCACACCATCGTCACGGCGATGGCCGCGAGTTGAGGGGCCCACATCACCGCTGCCATCTCCGTGGGCACCAGCACCACTCGCTGAGCGGCCAGCAGGTTCGTCAGGTTGGACACCGGCAGCAGCAGGCTCGCGGTGTTGGCGAGCCACACGGTGGTCATGGCCAGCGGCACCGGGCGGATGCCCACGCGGGAGGCCAGGGCCAGCATGACGGGGGTCAGCAGCACCGCCGTCGTATCGAGGTTCAGGGCGATGGTGGTGGCCGAGGCGAGGGCGACGCACCACAGGAACAGCAGTGGATAGCTGCCGCGCGCCAGGCGCGCGACCCAGGTGGCGGCCACGTCGAACACTTGCGCACGGCCGGCGAGTTCGGCCAGCACCACGGCGGTGAGGAGAAAGGCGAGCAGCGGGGCGATGCGCTCGCCCACTTCGAGGGCCCGCTCGGAGGGCAGGGCACCGGTGCCCCACAGCAGCAGGCCGGCCGCGAGCAGTGCCACGGCCAGCCCGTCGAGATTGAGGACGCGTCTCCGCAGAAAAGTGACGGCAGGTGAGGAGATCGCACTCGCCCACCTGCCACGGAGGCTCAGGTCTCCTACCATGGGGCGCATGTTATCCGAGGGGGGAACGCAGAACAGTACCGGCGAGCGCCCGCTCTTCTTCGTGAGCTATTCGCCCGCGGACGAGGCCTGGGCGACGTGGATCGCGTGGACGCTGGAGCGCGAGGGGTACCGCACGGTCATCCAGGCATGGGACTTCACCGCCGGCACGAACTTCATCGACTACATGGACCGCGGGGTGAGCGAGTCCGCCGCGGTGATCGCCGTGCTGTCGCAGAACTACGCGCGCTCCCGGTACGGGCGGATGGAGTGGCAGGCCGCCCTGCGTGCCTCCCCGGACAATCCGGAGCAGCGGCTGATCACCGTACGGATCGACGAGGCGCCGATCGACGGGCTGCTCGCCACCATCACGTACATCGACCTGGTGGCTGCCCGGGGCGAGGCGGAGGCGCGGGAGATGCTGCTGGCCCGCGCGCGGGACGCACTGAACGGGCGGGCGCAGGCGTCGGGACGGCCGCGTTTCCCCGGAGCGGCGACGAGTTCCCCGCCGGTGCCGCCGCAGCGGACGGCGGCGACCCGCAACGGCGACCCGTGGTTCCCCGGGCGGCTCCGGCCGCGGACCGCCCCGGTGTTCCCGCTGAACGCTCCGGAGCGGGAGGGCGACCACATCAGCGTGCTGCACCTGCCGGGGCCCGACTTCGGGCGCGGCAACGAGCCGGACGACACGCTGCACGAGCTGCGCGGTGACCTGCTGGAGCTGCAGGACGCCGACGCTCCCAGACCGGACCTCGTCGTGGTCACCGGCAATCTGACGGCCTCCGGCACTCCGCGCGAGTGCGGGCAGGCGCTCTCCTTTCTGACCTCCTTGCGTGCCCAGCTCGACCTCCGCCCCCACCAGGTCGTCCTCGTACCGGGCGCGGAGGACGTCAGCCTGAAGGCGTGCAGTTCCTACTTCTCCTCCTGCGAAGCCGACGAGGTCACGCCGCAGCCGCCGTACTGGGAGAAGTGGCGGCACTACGCGAAGCTGTTCCACGAGTTCTACGAGGGCATCGACCGGGTCTTCGCCGCCGACCAGCCCTGGACGCTGTTCCCCGTACCGGAGCTCAACACCGTCGTCGCCGGCTTCAACTCCACGATGGCGTACAGCCACCGGCCCGAGGACCAGTTCGGCTACGTGGGCCGGGACCAGATCACCTGGTTCGCCGAGGCCCTCCACCAGTACGAGCGGGACGGCTGGCTGCGCATCGGCGCGATACGGCACCCGCTGGAGACACCCGCGGCGACGGGCGGCCCGGGGGTCGGCCCGATCCGCGACGCCGAGGCGTTCCAGCGGCTGGCCGCACCCCGGCTCAACCTGCTGCTGCACGGCCCCGTCAACGACCCGCGCACCACCCGCCGCGACCCCGTCGACACCCGCCTCGGCACGCTCCCCGTCTTCGGCGCCGCGGCACCGGCCCGCTTCCAGCTGCTGAAGGTCTCCGCCTCCGGGGTCACCCGCTGGCACTCTCCCACCGCCCCCGCCGCCGAGTTCCGCGAGGAGTGGGCGCGCGTCCGCACCCCGCTGGGCCCCCAGGCATTCCCCTCGCAGGCACCGAGGCAGGAACCCGACCCGGTCCGCGACACCTTCACCGACCAGGTGAAGGAGATCTGCCGCGCCAAGTGGCAGGACGTGGGCATCCGCGATGTCACCGTGCGGCGCGGCGACGACCCCACCACCCAGTTCGTCGCCACCTGGCAGCGCGACGGCCTCGTGTTCCAGTCCCGTATCGCCGCGCTGCCCGGTGACCCCCGCGAGGAGGACCTGGCGCGCTTCGCCGAACAGGTCCGCGGAGCCGAGGGCACCACGGCGGAGAACGTGCTGGTGTACGGAGGCCAGGCGCCACCGCGGGAAGTGGCGGAGCGCTTCGGCGACCGCATCCGGGTACGGAGCTTCCTGGAGTTCCAGGGCCTGATCGATCTGCGCGCGTACGTGGCCGACCAGACCGCGCGGCTGAGTGCCGACCGCGCCTACCGGCCCGAGCTGTACCTGCCGCAGCGGTACCGAGAGGTCACTCCCCGGTCCGAGGGCGGGGGGCACGGCCGCCTCGTGGACGAACTGCTGGACACCCTGGACACCGAGCACGGCCGGTTCGTGCTGCTCCTCGGCGACTTCGGCCACGGGAAGACCTTCTCCCTGCGGGAGCTGGCCCGGCGGCTGCCCGAGCAGTCCGCGCACCTGACGCCGGTGTTCATCCCCCTCAACACCTTCGACCGGGCGCACAGCCTCATGGGCCTGGTGACCACGCACCTCGCCAACCACGGGGTGAGCCGCATCGACACCAACGCCCTGCAGTACATGATCCGCCAGGGCCGCATCGTGCTGCTCTTCGACGGCTTCGACGAGCTGGTCAACCGCGTCAGCTACGACCGTGCCGCCGACCACCTGCAGGCGCTCCTGGACGCCGCGGTCGACAACACCAAGATCGTGGTGACCAGCCGCACCCAGCACTTCAAGTCCACCGAGCAGGTCTTCACCGCCCTCGGCGAGCGCGTCGGCGCCCTGCCGCAGCGCCGCGTGCTGACCGTGGAGAGCTTCCAGCCGCAGCAGATCAAGGAGTACCTGGAGCGCACGTACAACTCCCGGGAGAAGGCCGAGCAGCGGTACGACCTCCTCGCCGGCATCCCCAACCTGCTGGAGCTGTGCGGCAACCCGCGGCTGCTGTCCTTCGTCACCGCCCTCAGCCACGAGCAGCTGCAGTCCGTGGCAGGCGCCGGGCGGACCCTGAGCGCTGCCGGACTGTACGAGGAAGTGCTCACCGCGTGGCTGGAGTTCGAGGTCGAACGGGGCAGCGGCGGGCCGGGAGCGGCACCGGGCCTGTCGCTGGAGGACCTGTGGAAGGCCGTGTCCTCGCTGGCCGTACGGCTGTGGGAGACGCGGCGCAGCGTGCTGCGGCTGGACGAGCTGGCCGAGACCACCGGGTGGGCCCTGGACGGCCTGACCCGGTCGCACATGACGGCCGAGGAGCGGGCGCAGGCCGTCGGTGCGGGCAGCCTGCTGGTGCGCACCGAGGACGACCTGTTCCAGTTCATCCACTCCTCCGTCGTGGAGTGGCTGATCGCCCGCGAAGCCGCACGCCAACTGGCCGGACCGGAGGAGGGCACCCCGCCGCTGCTGGCGGCGCGGCCGCTGACGCAGCTGGCCGTGGAGTTCTTCTGCGACCTGGCCGACCGGGGCGACTGCCAGGAGTGGGTGCGCCGGGTCCTCGGCGACACCACCGCCCCGGACAGCCCTGCCCGGCAGAACGCGGTGCGCGTCAACCACCGGCTGCGCATCCCCACCGACGTGGCCCTGCGCGGCGTCGTGCTGCGCGGGGAGAACCTCTCCCACCGCGACTTCTCCGGCGTCGACTTCACCGGCGCCGACCTCGGCGAAACCGTACTGACCGGGGCGAAGCTCGCCGGAGCCGACCTCACCGGCGTCAACCTGACGGCCGCCAACCTCGACGACGCCGACCTTTCCGGCGCCTGCCTGGAGGGCGCCGACCTCTCCCGTGCCCGCCTGATCCGCGCCGACCTCCGCGGCGCGCGCCTGTCCGGCAGCCGCTGGACCAGAGCCGCCCTGGTCAGCGCCCGCATGGACGCCGAGCAGCAGTCCGCGCCCGAGCTGCGCTCCGCCGCGCTCGCCCCGGGCATGCCCGTCGACGTGGGCCTGCGGCCCGCGGCCGTCGGCGTCCCGTACGGCTTCGACCTCAACCACGTCCGGCTGCCCGAGCCCATGGCGTACGCGCGCGACGGTGAGCTGCTGGCCGTGGGCACCGAGGACGGCGGTGTCCTCATCTGCGACCCGGACGACGGGCGGCCGCTGCGCACCCTGCGTGGGCACCACGGGCGCGTGTACGCCGTGAAGTTCGCACACGACCTGCTGGTGACGGGCGGCGCCGACGGCCATGTGGTCATCTGGGACCCGGCCACCGGCAGGGAGCGACACCGCCTCGAAGTGCATCCCGACGGCGTCTGGCCCGTCGTCGTCGAGCCGACCGGCAAGCTGCTGGTGACCGGCGACAAGGAGGGCCTGGTCACCGTGTGGGACCCGGCCGCCGGCCGCCCGGTCCACCACCTGGCCGGGCATGCGGCTCCGGTCTACACCGCCGGTTTCAGCCCGGACGGCACGCTGCTGCTCACCGGCGACACCTCCAGCCGGGTCCGGATGTGGGACCTGGCCACCGGGCAGTGCGTCCGCGAGATCGACGGGCACCGCGGCTCGGTGTACCGGGCCGTGTTCGCCCCGGACGGTCGGCGCTTCGTCACCGCGGACAACGGCGACGGCGAAGGCGGTCACGTCCGGGTCTGGGAGACGGGGACCGGACGGCTGCTGCACGACTTCGCCGGCCACCCCGAGCGTGTGTACACGCTCTCCTTCCACCCGAACGGCAAGTGGCTGGCCAGCGGCGACACCTCCGGACAGGTGCGGCTGTGGGACGTGTCGGTCGGTGCCTCCCTGGGCTGCCTGGAGACGCTGGGAGGCGGCGTGTACCAGGTCCGCTTCGATCCGGCGGGCAAGCACCTGGCGGCCTGCGGCAGCAATGGCTCCGTAAGGCTGTGGACGGTGTCAGGCACGTCGACCCCGGACCTGCGGCAGCACTCGAAGCAGCCCGAGGCGCACCGCGGTTCCGCCTGGTGTGTCGCCTTCCGGTCCTCCCGCGCCGCCGACGCCTCGCCGGGCAGGTCCCAGCTGGTCACGGTCGGCAACGACGGCGGGGCCCACATCTGGGAGATCGCCGCCGGGCGCGGCAAGCGGCTGGTGAACGGGCACAACCGCCGGGTCGTCGCCGTCAGCTTCAGCTCGGACGGCGAGCGGATCAGCGTGGGCGGCAACGACGGCGCGGTGCGCGTGTGGGCGGTCCGTACCGGCAAGTGCCTGTCCACCTTGCAGGGGCGTGGCGACCGGCTGGTGTCGGCCCTGTTCAGTCCCGCGCCGGAGGGGCAGGTGGCGGCTGCCAGCAACGACGGCGACGTGTACCTGTTCAGCTCGTCCGACGGCGAGTACCAGCGGCAGTTCGACGCCAACACCGAGCACGTGTGGGCACTGGCCTTCGGCAGCGACGGCGAACTCCTGGCCACCGCCAACGACGACGACACCGTCGGCGTATGGAACCTCCGCAGTACCGGAGGGCACGTCACCACCCTCTCCGAGCACGCGGGACGGGTCCGCTCCATCGCCTTCCGCCACGACTCCGAACGCCTCGCCACGGGCTGCGACGACAGCGTGGTACGCATCTGGGACGTGCGGGGCGGCTTCATCCGGCACACGCTCCGCGGCCACCGGGACCGGGTGTACGGGGTGGCGTTCGGCCACGACAACTCCTGGGTGGCGAGCGCCGGCTGGGACGGCGACGTCATCATCTGGCGCGGCGGCGCCGAGGCCCTGCGGATGCGCGGCTCCGGCGAGCGTCTCTGGGCGCTGGCCGCCCATCCGTCCCTGCCCCTGCTGGCAGCCGCGGGCGACGACCGCACCATCCGCATCTGGCACGCGGAGACCGGCGCCGAGGTCCATGCCCTGACCGGGCACACCGGCAGTGTCCTGTCCCTCGACTTCTCCCCGGACGGCTCACTGCTGGTCAGCGGCGGAGAGGACGGCGTCGCACGGCTGTGGACCCTGGACGGGGAGCCCGCCCTGCGCGGCACCTTCCTCGGCCTCGCCGAGGGCTGGGCCGCCCTCTCGCCCACCGGCCGCTACAAGTCCCACGGCACCGTCAGCAATGAGTTCTGGCACGTCATCGGCATGACGCGCTTCGAACCCGGCGACCTGGAGGAACACCTGCCCTCGGTCCGCCGCATGGCCATGGGCGAGGTACTGCCCGGCCTCGACACCACCAGGGGTAACGCGTGACCACCACGGACCAGCGGCGCCCGCGCCGTATCCAGCGCGCGCTGCGCTGGATGTACGACTACCTCGACGTCCTGCTGCCCATCGCGCTGGCCTTCAGCGTCGGTCTCATCGACTTCACCAGCGACCTGGTGCCCGAGGACGCGCGCTTCGGTTTCACCATGGCGGTCCTCGGCATCATGGCCATCGCCACCTTCAAGGACCGTTCCGGGCACGGCAAGGCGGTGGAGGACGCGGTCACCCGGTCCGTACACCCGCTGGAGGAGCAGGTCGAGCGGACCGCCCGCAGCCTGGAGGACAACGCGCTCATCCGGACCGTTCGCCCCGACGAGATGTACGACGTCCACCGCCGTGCCCGGCAGGACACCACGCAGTGGCAGTTCAAGGGCGGCACGGGCTCCCACATCCGCCCGGTCACCCTGCCCGAGCTGGTCCAGGCCGCCCGCGAACGCCGCTCACGGCTCACCGTCCACATCGAGATCATCGACCCGGGCTCGACCGACTCCTGCCAGGAGTACTCCCGCTTCCGCCAGAGCTTCAGCCCGCCGGGCAGTTCCAGTCCCTGGACGCTCGACCGCACCCGCAAGGGCTCGTACGCCACGGTCCTGGCGGCGTTCTGGCACCTGAACCGGCTCCCCACGCTCGACATCAGCGTGCACACCACCACTCGCGTCAGCGCCCTGCGCTACGACCTCTCCGACAGGTACCTGATCCTCACGCAGGACGACCCGACGAGGGAGAACTTCCTCATCGAGCGGGAGTCCCTCCTCTACAAGTACTTCGAGATCGAGCTCCACCAGAGCCGGAACCACGCACCGCGCATCGACTTCTCGGGGGCCACGGAGCTGTCGGACTACCCGACCGCCGACGAGGCCCGGACGTTCTTCGACGCGGTGGGCAAGCCGCTGCCGTCGTACTCCGACTCCGAGGTGAGCGAAATCATCGAACTGGCCCTGAACGGCGTGGACCCGTACCGGAGGTGACATGCACTTCCACGACCTCGAGCAGCAGCTGGACGGCCCCATGGCCGCCGCCGCTGCCACCGCATACTCCGCGCGCCTGCTGGAGCAGGTGTCGGCCGAGACCCTTGACGTACCCGTCGTCCACCATCCGCTGGGCTTCGTGTGCCTGCCCGTCGTCCGCGACGGCGAACTCGGCGTCTGCCTCCACTTCTTCGGGCACGGCACCGACACCGAGCCGGGTGTCGAACCGCACCACGCCCACAGCTGGGACCTGACCAGTCACGTCCTGTACGGGCGTGTCGCGCACGAGCCGATGGACGTGGCCGAGTCCGGGGAGCCGACGCACCGGATATACGAGGTGCTCAGCGAGGCCGACGGCAGGGACGAAGTGCACCCCACCGACACCCTGGTGCGTGGCGACCCGTGCCCGCCCGAGGTGTGCACGGCAGGCGAAACGTATCGTCTCCCCGCGGGGCTCTTCCACGCCTCCCGCTCGGACGGGCCCGCCGCCACCCTCGTCCTGGGCCGCTCCCGCCCCGGCGGCCGGGACCTCTCGCTCGGCCCGGTCGACGCCCGGGGCCGGGACCGCACGACCACCCGGCGCCGCTGCGCCGGAGCCGACACCTCGCGACTGCTGCGCACCGCCCTGAGGAGGCTGCATGCCGGGTGACCTGGACCGTGAACGCCGCATCGCCATGGCCGCCGCCGAGGAGGCCGGCGCCCTGCTCGCCGCCTCCTTCAACTCCGCGCACACCGTGCACGCCAAAGCCGGCCGGGACGTGGTGCTGGACCTCGACCTCGCCGCCGAGAAGATCATCCTGACGCGGTTGCGGGAGGCATTTCCGGACGACCGGATCGTCTCCGAGGAGGCCGGGGGCGAGGGGCCTCAAGGCGGCCGCACCTGGCTGGTGGACCCCCTCGACGGAACGAACAACGTGGCCATCGGGCTGCCCGCGTACGCCGTCGGCATCGGCCTGATGGACGGAGGGAAACCCGTCCTCGGCGTCGTCCATGAGCCCGTGACCGGCTCCACCTTCCACGCCGTCGCAGGCCGGGGCGCATACGGACCCGCCGGCCGGCTCCCCGGGCCCGCCTCGGTCCTCCCCGAGTCCGGACCCGTGGTCGCCTGGACGCAGGGGTACGGCGTGGGCCGGGACCCGACGGCTGCCCGGATACGTGCCGAGCTGGAGCGCGGGTCCTGGCGGGTGCTGCAGTTGTGGGCGCCGCTGCTGGGGTGGGTGCTGCTGGCGCGGGGGACGATCGACGCGTTCGTGGGGTACTGCGCCGAGGGGGTGGACCTGCCGGCCGGGGCGTTGCTGGCCGCCGAGGCCGGGGCCGAACTGCGCACGCTGGACGGCCAGGTGTTCACACCGGAGCACACCGGACCACCGGAGGGACGGAGTTTCGTGGCGGCGCGAGGGGAGAACCTGGCCTGGGGGCGCCTCAGGTGCGCTGTGTGATCAGGTGCCCCGGGTGAGAAGCCGCCGGCCTTCCCGGCGGAAATTGCGTGGCGTGCCGGTCGGCCGCAGGGCTACGGTGGGGCCGCACGCCACGACGACCGGCCGATTGCCGTTCGCCGGCGTGTGGTTCGGCTGTGGATGACGAAGGAGGTGTGACCGATGGCTGTCGTTGCGATGGGTGCTGCCCGCACTCGGACGATCATCAGTTCCGCTTCCGCGATCCCCGGCTGACACTTTCGGCTTCTCTTCTCGCGCCCTCTGCGGCGCGCAGTGCCGGGGTCGCCCTTGTGAAGGGTTTCCCTTGACTCTCTCTTCTGCTTCATCTGCCGCGTCTTCGTCGAGCCCGCTGTCGCCGTACGGCTGGGACGACGGGTTCGCGGCGAGCTTCGCCCCCTTTGCCGGGCAGGGCCTGCTGCCCGGCCGCCTCGTGCGCATCGACCGCGGCCGGGTGGACGCCGTCGTGCCCGACGCCGAGGGCGTCCGCACCGTCCTCGCCTCCACCGCGCCGGTGGCCACCGGCGACCCGCTGAAGGTCCCGTGCACCGGCGACTGGGCCGTCATCGATCCCGGCAGCGGGCCGGACGCCGTCGTCCGCGCGCTGCTCCCGCGGCGCACAGCCCTGGTGCGCTCCGCCTCCTCCAAGCGGTCCGACGGCCAGATCCTGGCCGCCAACCTCGACACCGCCGTCATCGCCGTCTCGCTCGCCGAACCCCTCGACCTCGGACGCGTCGAACGCTTCGTTTCCCTGGCCTGGGAGAGCGGCGCCACCCCGCTCGTCGCCCTGACCAAGGCCGACCTGGTGCCGGACGGGGCGGGCCTGGCCCATCTCGTCGCCGACACCGAGGGCGCGGCGCCCGGTGTGCAGGTACTGGGCGTCAGCGTCGCCACCGGGGCGGGCCTGGACGTCCTCGCCGCGGCGCTGGCCGGCGGCACCGCCGTCCTGCTCGGCCGGTCCGGCGCCGGCAAGTCCACCCTCGCCAACGCCCTGATCGGCGCCGACGTGCAGGACGTGCACGCGGTACGCGACCGGGACGGCAAGGGCCGGCACACCACGACCACCCGTGACCTGCTGGTACTGCCCGCCGGCGGGGTGCTGATCGACACCCCGGGGCTGCGCGGCGTCGGCATGTGGGACGCCGAGGACGGCCTCGCCCGTACCTTCACCGACGTCGAGGAGCTGGCCGCCGAGTGCCGGTTCCACGACTGCGCGCACACGTCCGAGCCCGGGTGCGCGGTGCTGGCGGCGGTGGACACGGGCGAGCTGGCGGAGCGCCGCCTGGACAGCTACCGCAAGCTGCTCCGCGAGAACCAGCGCCTGGTCGCCAAGACCGACGCCCGGCTCCGCGCCGAGCTGCGCCGGGACTGGAAGCAGAAGCAGGCGCTCGGCCGGCACATGGGCGAGCGGAAGCGGGGGACGCGGGGGTAGCCGGGCGGTCCGGGCCGCCCGTGCGCGGGCGGCCCGGACGCCATGTCCGATTTCCGCCGGAAGCCGTCGCCGGGATCCCGCACACTGGACGGTGTGATGGACGAAAGCAGCAGGTACGAGGCGGTGGCGAGCCGGGACGCGCGCTTCGACGGAGAATTCTTCTTCGCCGTGGTGACGACCGGCATCTACTGCCGTCCGAGCTGCCCGGCAGTCACCCCGAAGCGCGTCAACGTGCGGTTCTTCCCGTCCGCCGCGGCCGCCCAGGGCGCCGGCTTCCGGGCCTGCCGCCGCTGCCGCCCGGACGCCGTCCCCGGCTCGGCCGACTGGAACGTCCGGGCCGACCTCGTGGGCCGCGCCATGCGCTTCATCGACGACGGCGTCGTCGACCGCGAGGGCGTCGCGGGCCTCGCCGACCGGCTCGGCTACAGCGCCCGCCAGGTGCAGCGCCAGCTCACCACCGAGCTGGGCGCCGGTCCGGTCGCCCTGGCCCGCGCCCGCCGCGCGCACACCGCGCGGATCCTCCTCCAAACCACCCCGCTGCCGGTCACCGAACTGGCCTTCGCCGCGGGGTTCGCCAGCGTCCGGCAGTTCAACGCCACCATGCGGGAGATCTACGGCTCCACCCCAAGCGAGCTGCGCGCCCGCGCCCGCGGCCACGCGGCGCCGGGGCACGGCGGCACGCCCGGCGGCGTCCCGCTCCGGCTCGCCTTCCGCGGCCCGTACGCCGCCCGGGAGATCTTCGACGACCTGGCGGCAGCGGCCGTGCCCGGCATCGAGGAGATCGTCGGCAGGCCCGGCACCCGTACGTACCGCCGCACCCTCCGCCTCACGTACGGCACCGCCGTCGCCGAGGTCGACGAGCGGCCCGGCAGGCCCGGCGGACCGGCCGGCTCCGACTGGCTCGACAGCCGGCTGCACCTCACCGACCTGCGCGACCTGCCGACCGCGAGCCAGCGGCTGCGCCGCCTCTTCGACCTGGACGCCGACCCGTACGCGGTCGCGGCCCGGCTGGCGGCCGACCCGCTGCTCCGGCCGCTGGTCGCCGCCCGCCCCGGGCTGCGCTCGCCGGGCGCCGCCGACCCTGCCGAGCTGGCCGTACGGACCGTGCTCGGCGGTCCTCCGGAGCGCGCCGCCGCCCTCGTGCGGGCGTACGGCAAGCCCCTGGACGCCCCCGACGGCACGCTCACCCACCTCTTCCCGGCCCCGGCCGAACTGGTGGCGGCCGACGCGGGGGAGGGGGTGCGGGCCCTGTGCGCCGCGCTCGCCGACGGCGCCGTCGACCTCGAAGCCGGCGCGGACCGGGACGCCGCCGAACACGCCCTCACTGCGCTCCCGGGCGTCGGCCCGGCCGCGGCGGCGGTCATCAGGCGGCGCGCGCTGGGCGACCCCGACGTGGGCCCGCCCGGCCTCGCCCCCGCCGGCGCCGACCACCGGCCGTGGCGCTCGTACGCCCTCCAGTACCTCCGGCACGCCGGCCTCAGTACCGGTGCCGCACCCGGATCCGAAGACCACGACCAGAAGGACATCTGCGACCATGCCGCTCTACACGCAGCTTGACAGCCCCCTCGGCCGGCTGACCCTGGTGGGCGAGGCGTCGGCCGGCGCCCCGGGCGGCACGGTGCTGACCGCCCTCTCCGTCCCGGAGCAGAAGGGCGGCGTCGTGCCCGCGCCGGACTGGACCCGCGAACCGGCCGCCTTCGCCGAGGCGGAGCGGCAGCTGAAGGAGTACTTCGCGGGCGAGCGCCGGGAGTTCGGCCTGATGATGGCGGCGCGCGGCACGGCCTTCCGCGAGCGCGTCTGGGCGGCGCTGGACGGCGTGCCGTACGGCGAGACCGTCAGTTACGGCGAGATCTGCCGGCGCATCGGTGCCGCGCGGCCCGCCGTACGGGCCATCGGCACCGCGATCGGCGCCAACCCGCTGCTGGTGCTGCGCCCCTGTCACCGCGTCATCGGCGCCGACGGCTCGCTCACCGGCTACGCGGGCGGCCTGGACCGCAAGCGCGCGCTGCTCGCGCTGGAGGGCGCCGCCGCGGTCCGCTGATGCGTTCGCGGAGCACCCGTTCGTGCACTGTTTCCCGGCCCACCCGCGATGGACAATACGGGGCATGAGCCAGCAGGGGGACACACGCGGACACGAGGACGACTGGTGGCACGAACTGTACGAAGCGGGTGACGGCAAGCCCGGTGACGCGGGCCCCTCGGCCGCGCCCGACTCGCTCGACGACCGCGTGGACTCCGCCCTGCGTGCGGTCGGTGCCGCCGGCGCCGAGCCCGTCGCGGAGGCCGCGCCCGCCGTGCCGCCGCCCACCGCGCCGCCGCCCGGCGAGCCCTGGCCGGTCGCCGAGGCCGCTTCCCTCGCGCCGCCCGTGCCGCCGCCCGCCGTGGAGTTCGTCGGGGACCGGCCGCCCACGTACGCGGCCGAGCCGGTCGCGCTGCCCGCCGCCGATCCGGCCGACCTCGCCGGGCTGGTCCCGGACACCGAGCTGGACGGCGCGCAGTACGGCACGCTCACGCTGCGTGCCGCCTCCGTACGGGGCGACTCCGCGCGCTACCGCGGCGACCCGCGCCGCGACGCCCTGCTCACCGCCCGTTTCGGCGCCGGGCGGCAGACCCTGATCCTGGTCGCGGTCGCCTCCGGCGCGCACGCCTCGCCCGAGGGCCACCGGGCAGCCCGCGACGCCTGCCGGTGGATCGGCGCCGCCGTCGGCCGCTCCGGTGCCCGGCTGGCCGACGACATCCGCAGCGGCCGCCGGGAAGCCCTCAAGTCGGGGCTGCAGCGGCTCGCCGACCGCGGCTACGGCCGGCTGCGGGCCCGCGCCGCCGAGCTGGGCCTGGAGCCGCACGCGTACACCGCGTCGCTGCGCTGCCTGCTGCTGCCCGCCGACCCCGCCTGCCGCACCCGGGTGTTCTTCGGCGTCGGCGGGGGCGGCCTCTTCCGGCTCCGGGACGGCGTCTGGCAGGACCTGGAGCCGCCGCTGCCACCGGCGGCAGCGACCGGCGGACCGGTCGTCGGGTACGGCACGCGGCCGCCCGGCATCCCGGCGCAGCGCGGCCTCGCCGACCCGGAGCCGACGATGAACCTCGGCGTCACCCGGGCGCCGGGCAGCCACGAGAGCGCCGGGGAGGCGGCCGAAGGGACCGGTACGGCGGCCGACGGGACCGGTACGGCGGCCGACGGGACCGGTACGGCGGACGGTCCGACGGTCGGCGGGCCTTCCGGCGCGGCGGGCGAACCGTTCCGTTTTCGTGCCTCGGTGGCCCGCGCCGGCGACACCCTGCTGCTGTGCAGCGCGGGCCTCGCCGAGCCGCTGCGCGAGGCGCCCGACTTCGCCGCGCGGCTGGCCGGGCGGTGGGCCGAGACCGAGCCGCCGGGACTGACCGCCTTCCTGGCCGACGCCCAGCTGCGCCTCAAGGGGCACGCGAAGGACCGTACGGCCGCCGCGGTCTGGGACGGCTGAAACGGCAGCCGGGGGACGCGGGGGCCGGGCCCCGCAGCGCGCCGTACGCCTTCCGGGGCCGCTCCGGGGAGGAGTGGTAGAACCGACCCGATGCCGCAAAGACGGGCAAAACCCCGCCGGCGGCACGAGCCACTGATCCCCACCCGAAGGGCGTGCGCGCGATGGCGAAGCAGACCGTGGCCGAGCAGTTCGTCGACATCCTGGCACGGGCCGGGGTCCAGCGGCTCTACGGAGTCGTCGGCGACAGCCTGAACCCCGTCGTCGACGCCATCCGCCGCACCTCGGCCGTCGAATGGGTGCAGGTACGGCACGAGGAGGTCGCGGCGTTCGCGGCCGGCGCCGAGGCGCAGATCACCGGCCGGCTCGCGGCCTGCGCCGGGTCCTGCGGGCCGGGCAACCTCCACCTCATCAACGGCCTCTTCGACGCGCACCGTTCGATGGCCCCCGTACTGGCCCTGGCCTCGCACATCCCCTCCAGCGAGATCGGCACCGGCTTCTTCCAGGAGACCCACCCCGACCAGCTCTTCCAGGAATGCAGCCATTACTGCGAGCTGATCTCCAGCACCAAGCAGATGCCGCGCGTCCTGCAGACCGCGATCCAGCACGCGGTGGGCCGCAGCGGCGTCTCGGTGGTCGCGCTGCCCGGCGACATCGCGGGCGAGCCGGCGCCCGAGCGCGCCGAGGAACACGCGCTGGTCACCTCGCGGCCCTCCGTCCGCCCCGGCGACGCGGAGATCGCACAGCTCGCCCGCATGATCGACGGGGCCGGCAAGGTCACGCTGTTCTGCGGCAGCGGTACGGCGGGCGCCCATGCCGAGGTCATGGAACTGGCCGAGAAGATCAAGTCGCCG
This sequence comes from Streptomyces sp. NPDC050806, assembly GCF_055586425.1. NCBI lineage: Bacteria > Bacillati > Actinomycetota > Actinomycetes > Kitasatosporales > Streptomycetaceae > Streptomyces > Streptomyces sp. NPDC050806. The sequence continues at coordinate 110,692 of NZ_JBVJIF010000015.1, forward strand.
GTCGGCCACGCGCTGCGCGGCAAGGAGTGGATTCAGTACGACAACCCCTTCGACGTCGGGATGAGCGGTCTGCTCGGGTACGGCGCCGCCTACGAAGCCACCCACGAGTGCGATCTGCTGATCCTGCTCGGCACGGACTTCCCGTACAACGCCTTCCTGCCGAAGGACGTGCCGATCGTGCAGGTGGACGTGCGTCCCGAGCACCTCGGCCGCCGCTCCACCCTGGACCTGGCCGTCTGGGGCGACGTACGCGAGACCCTGCGCTGCCTGACCCCGCTGGTCGAGGAGAAGAAGAACCGCCGGTTCCTCGACCGGATGCTGAAGAAGCACGCCGACGCGCTGGAGGGTGTGGTCAAGGCGTACACCCGCAAGGTCGACAAGCACGTGCCGATCCACCCGGAGTTCGTCGCCTCCGTGCTCGACGAGGAGGCCGCGGACGACGCGGTCTTCACGGTCGACACGGGCATGTGCAACGTCTGGGCGGCGCGGTACCTCACCCCCAACGGGCGCCGCCGCGTCATCGGTTCGTTCACGCACGGCTCGATGGCCAACGCGCTGCCGCAGGCGATCGGCGCGCAGCTGACGGACCGCCGGCGGCAGGTCGTCTCGATGTCGGGCGACGGCGGATTCTCCATGCTCATGGGCGACTTCCTCACCCTGGTGCAGCACAACCTGCCGGTGAAGGTCGTACTGTTCAACAATTCAGCGCTCGGCATGGTCGAGCTGGAGATGCTGGTCGCCGGGCTGCCCTCGTACGGCACCGACAACCACAACCCCGACTTCGCCGCCATCGCCAGGGCGGCCGGCGCGTACGGCGTCCGGGTGGAGAAGCCCAAGCAGCTCCGCGGCGCGCTGCGGGACGCCTTCAAGCACAACGGGCCCGCGCTCGTCGACGTCGTCACCGACCCGAACGCGCTGTCCATCCCGCCGAAGATCAGCGCGGACATGGTGACCGGCTTCGCGCTCTCCGCCGGCAAGATCGTGCTGGACGGCGGAGTGGGCCGGATGGTGCAGATGGCCCGGTCCAATCTCCGCAACATCCCGCGCATGTGAGCCGTCCCCGCCCAGCGGGGCACATGCCCCGCACCTGTGCCCGGCGGTGGCACAAGACGTCAGGGGCTTCCGGGCTGCGACGGCCCGCCGTAGCCGCGCGGACACGGACGTAGACGCACCGGGCCACTCGGCGGACCCGCCCCCTCGACGGCCCGCCGGGAGGCGGAGCACCGGCTGCGGCAGCGGACCGGTCGGCAGCGGGGCGAATTGGCCCTACGGACGGCCGCGCCGCCGCCGGGCTGCCGCCCTTGTCATGACAGCCGGACCGGACCTTGGTCGGTACCAAACGGGCATCCCGTGGCATATTCGGGAGCACGGGGCGAAGCTTGGCATCTCTCCCGGTGGGCATGGTTCGCCGTGAGGTCGTCCGGAAGATCGGCGACACGGGAACGCTCGGGGCGGGGAGGATGAATCGTCAGCCTGTACGGGGCGAGCAGGTGCACGGACGGGGCGGCGGGCCGATCACCGGGCCCGTTGACACCTGCATCGACACATGGACCGAGGGACAGCGGCCGAGGGCCATCCGGCGCCGGCTGCGCCGCGCCGACCTCACGGCGGTGGCGGACGTCCGCAAGGATCTGCGTCACCTGCTGCTCCACTGGGGGGAGACCGGCAGGTCGGACATCGCGGAGCTGCTCATCAGCGAGCTGGTGACCAACGCTCTGGTGCACACCGACCGGGGGGCCGTGGTGACCGCCACGGTGACCGACCGTCTGCGGGTGGAGGTGCGGGACTTCGTGTCCCGGCGGCCGCGGTCCCGCAGACCGACCACCGAAGGCACTTCGGGGAGAGGACTGATGCTGGTGCGCTCGCTCGCCGACGCCTGGGGCATACGGATGCACGGGGTCGGCAAATGCGTGTGGTTCGAACTGGGCGGCACGGGGATCTGAAGGCCGTTCTCCGTACCTCCCGTACGCGCGGGCCGCGCACCGGCACACGGCGGCGGGGCGGGCCAGCACGAGCCCGCCCCGCCCGCCCACCCCGGGCGGGGCGCCCCGGCGCCCCTCCACAAAAGACGGCACGGAATCCGGAGCGATGCAACCCG
>NZ_JBVJIF010000015.1:112799-151623 GCF_055586425.1 Streptomyces sp. NPDC050806
GGGGGGCTGGGTTTCTTTCTGGCCTTTCGCGACCCCCCCCGCCCGGGGGCCCCCCCCCCCGCCCCGGGGGGGGGGCCGGCCCCCCCCGGCCCCCCCCCGCCGCTCCGCCGTGGCCCGGGGCCACGGTCCGCTCAGCCGAACTGCCGCTCGATCTCGGCGAGCTTCTCCTCCAGGGAGTCCAGCCGCGGGAGCGTCTGCGTGTCGTCCTCGGCGGTGAGGTCCACGGTCCGCCCGCCGGACCGCTCGGCACCGCCGGCACGGCCGGCCACGGCCTTCAGCGTGGGACGGGACCGGGGTGTGTCACCGGCGGCGGTCCCGTCATCGGCCGCCGGGCCGTCGAGTGCGGGGTTCTCGGCGGCCCGGCCCCCCGCTGCCGGCGCCCCGACCGCCTGCACCTCGATGGCCGGGGTCTCGGACTGCTGCGCTGCGGGCCGCCCGGCGTCCACGGCCGGCAGCTGACGGGCGCCGCGGCCCCACCGGTGCTGCCGGTTCAGTGCCCGTACCCGGGCCCGGTCCAGCTTCCGGTGCTCACGGCGCCGGCGCCGGGTGCGCTCCCGCTCGCGACGGTCCTCGCGTACCTCGTCGACCGCCTCGTCCAGGCTCCGTACGCCCTCCAGCAGCATCAGCGACCAGGCCGCGAAGGTCTCGCGCGGGGCGCGGAGCCAGCGCACCATTCGGATCTGCGGCAGCGGCCGCGGCACCAGGCCCTGTTCGCGCAGCGCGGCGCGGCGGGTCTGCTTCAGCGCCCGGTCGAAGAGGACGGCGGCCGACAGGGACATGCCCGCGAAGAACTGCGGGGCGCCCGCGTGGTCCAGGCCGCGGGGCGCGTGCACCCAGTTGAACCACGCGGCCGCGCCCGCGAACGTCCACACCAGTATCCGGGAGCCGAGCGCCGCGTCACCGTGGCTGGCCTCGCGCACCGCCAGTACGGAGCAGAACATCGCCGCGCCGTCCAGACCGAACGGCACCAGGTACTCCCAGCCCCCGGAGAGGTTGAGGTTCTGCCGGCCGAAGCCGACCAGGCCGTGGAAGGAGAGCGCGGCGGCCACCGCGGCGCAGCAGAAGAGGAGCAGGTAGGCCGCCGAGCCGTAGACGGCCTCCTTGCGGCGCCGGCGTTCCTCGCTGCGTTCCCAGGAGTCGTCGGCCGTCGTCTTCGCCGGCCCGCGCTTGCCGCGCAGGACCACGGCAACGGCTGCCGAGACACCGATGAGCAGCAGGGCTCCCGGGATGAGCCAGTCCAGCGATATGTCCGTCATTGCCATCTGGGACCCCTTGCATCGCGGTACGCGTTTTCGCGCGACATCCTGGCGGAGTCGGCCGGTTCCGCAGGGGTTTTCGGGGCAAGAGAACGCCAAGGAGGCGCCAGGGCCCGCCGGGAGGGGTGAACTGTTCGTACACCCTTGAGAAGGACGGCAGTTGAGTTCGATTACCGCCACTCGATCGGGTGGTGAGGGGGGAGTGGCTCGGGGTCAGGCGCTCGCGGTCAGCCGCGCGACCCGGTCCGCGTCACATGTACGCGGACAGGTGACGCAGGTGTCCTCCGGACGCACCGTGTAGAACATGCAGCAGCTCGCGCGGTCCCGCGTCGGAAGCTTCTCCCCGGCCGGCCCCGTCAGCTCGCGGAAGCCCGCGCCGCCCACGTACGGCGCCGTCGCGCCCGGCAGCAGCCGCTCGACTTCGGCCACCGCGCGCGGCTCCTCGCCGAGCAGGTGACCGAGGTACCACATGCCCTCGACGATCTCGTCCGTCGCCATGCCCCACAGGGCGCGTGGCCCGCGCCGCACGCGGGGGCGGAAGCCGTCCAGTACGGGCGCGAGGTGTTCGGCGACGGCGGACCGCACCTCGGCGCGCAGCGCCTCCTCGTCGGCGACGACCATGGCGCCCGGCAGCTCGGCCGCCGGGTCGCCGGGCAGGCACGCGAAGGAGGTGATGCGGACCGCCGCGTGACCCATCTCGCGCGGGAAGAAGACGGCCCCGGCGGGCAGCCGCGGCACCCGGCGGTGCAGGAACCACGGCATGGTGATCAGCAGGCAGGCGGGCCAGGCGTAGCGGTGCAGTCCGAAGCTGGCGACCACGTCGGGGCGCGCCTGCTTCCCGTAGTTCGTGAGCACCTGTGCGTCGTCCCAGGCCAGGAACGCGTCCAGGGCCGCGCCGCCGGCCGCCAGCTCCGCCGCGCCGGTCCAGCCCTCGCCCGTCGGGGCCGGGTCCTCCGGGCCGAGCTCGGTGATCCGCAGGCCGGGGAACACCTCGGTGAGCCGGGCATATGCGCCGGTAACGGGGGAAGGGGACGGCGGGGCGGCGAGCGCGGAAGAAGCCATGCGGGGGACCACCGAATCGCTGTCGTTGGCAGGTAAGGCTTACCTTAGCGGAAGACTCCGAGGTTTGACCTGCGACGGGGGCCGCCTATGGTGCACAAGGACATCAGGAGGTACCCCATGGAGCAGCGCGCGGCGGAGCAGCCCCCGCGGATACGCGCCCGCGTGCCCGCTCAGGGGCGCGCGGAGGCGGTGCGCGGGCGGCATCCCGCCGACGCGGACGGCGCGCAGCGGATACCGGCCACGCCTGCGCCGGACGGCCCCCGCGCGGACGCCGAGCCGGCGGCCCGTACCCACGCCGTGGCCGCGCCGCCCCCCGCCGCGACCGTGCGCAAGCCCCAGCGGCACTCCGTACGCGCGCAGGTCCTGGCGGCGCTGCGCGACTCCCTGCTCTCCGGCGAGCTGGCGCCCGGCGCCGTCTACTCGGCGCCCGCGCTCGCCGAGAGCTTCGGCGTCTCCCCCACCCCGGTCCGCGAGGCGATGCAGCAGCTCGCGGTCGAGGGCGCGGTCGAGGTGGTGCCGAACCGCGGCTTCCGGGTCGCCGAGCGCACCCCCCGCGACCTCGCCGAGCTGGCCGAGGTCCGGTCGATGCTGGAGGTGCCGGCCGTACTGCGGCTGGCCCGCGCGCTCCCGCCCGAGCGCTGGGAGGAGCTGCGTCCCGCGGCCGCCGCGACGGTCACGGCCGCGGGCCACGGTGACTGCGTGGCGTACGCGGAGGCCGACCGCGCCTTCCACCGCGCGCTCCTCGACCTGACCGGCAACCGGCAGCTGATGCTCGTCGCCGACGACCTGCACCGGCGTACGGGCTGGCCCTGCGGCGGCGCGACGGCGGGCGTCGCCGATCTCCTGGCCGACGCCGCCGACCACGTGGCCCTCCTCGACGCCCTCACGGCCCAGGACCCGGCCCTCGCCGAACGCATCCTCCGCGACCACCTCACGGGCACGCGCTTCCCGCACTGAGCCCGCGCCGTCCGGCTCGCCCGCACGGCGCCCGGCGGAGGCGGGCTATGCCGCCGTCGGCAGGTGCTCGGCGAGCCAGGTGGGCACGCCGTCCATGAGGCGGAAGAGGCGGGCGGCCTCGGCGCGGAGGCGGGGGGCCTCCTCCTCCGGCGCGGCGTCGGCGAGGGCCGCGAGTGCCGGGGCCGTGCCGATGAGGTAGCCCAGTTCCTCGCGGAGCCGCAGGGATTCGGCGAAGCCGTGCCGGGCCTCCGCCAACTCGCCGTCGCGGAGGGCGAGTCCGGCCAGGTGCCGCCAGGTGAAGGAGAGCAGCAGCGGGTCTTCGTGGGCGGTGGCGGCGGCGTGCGCGCGGCGGTAGGCGGCGCGCGCGGACTGCGGGCTGTCGGCGAGGTGCTCGGCCATGAGGCCGCGCCGGAAGTCCAGCAGGGCGCGTCCCGGCGCTGCCGGGGGCAGCAGGGCGGCGGCGCGGCCGAGTGCGGCGCGCGCCTCGTCGGCGCGGTCCCGAACGCCCAGGACCGTGGCGGCGTAGGCGAGATGGCCGCGCTCGCAGGCCGCGTCGCCGCGCTCGTCGTCGGTGGCCGCGCGGGCCTCGGCGTACCGCAGGGCGTCCTCGGCCTCGGCCCAGCCGGCGCAGGTGAACATGCAGCGCTCCACGAGAAGCGCCGCGCGGCGCAGCGCGGCGGGCGCGTGCTCCGCGGCGTGCGGTTCCAGCAGGGCGGCCGCGTCCTCCCAGCAGCCGCGGGAGCGGAGTCGCCACACGGCCCGGTCCAGTGGGCCGTCCCCGTCGGCGGCTCCCTCGGCCGTCCGTGCGGCCGGCAGTCCCGTCACCGGTGCCCCCGGCGCCGGCAGTCGTTCGACGGTCCCTTCGGAGCCGTCGGATTCCGCAGATTCCGGCATGGCGGTATCCGCCACATTGCCCTCCCCGAGCGCACCTTTGAGCCTGGACTGGAAGCAGTGGGCGAATCTCAGCACGAATTTCGGCGTGGGGCCAAGGGGCTGGGTGAATGATTTCACAATCTCCCGCCGGCCGTGTACGGAGCGGAGTTGAGCCGCTAGGAGAGCGGATCGCGGCTCTCCGGTGGGGCGTACGGGCCGGGCGGTCCGTCCTGGAATGCCGTGACCTGGCGCTTCGAGCGCCCGAGGGGCGTCGCGCGAAAGTCGCTCGAAGGAGTGACCCGGTTGCGTGCCGCCGGCCGCGCGCCGTCCGCCGCTCACCCTCCGCCTCATGATCCCGTCGCCCGGTCCCGCTGCAGGAGGCGGCGGTGGACGCCTGGCGGGGTCCGGTCCACCGGATCGGGGGGTGCGCGGCGGGCGCGGGGACGCGCGCGGGGTGACGTGCGCGTCGAGCGCCGTGCGTCACCGGAGGCGGGGGTCACTCCCAGGGGATGTTCCGCCAGGGGCTGGCCGGGTCGGTGGTCAGGATGCGGTGCGCCGTGACCATGTCCCCGTACCAGTGACCGAACTCCTCCTCATCGAACTGCAGGCAGCGGCCGAGGATGAAACCTGCCGAGAAGTCCTCCCAGGACCGGTAGGCGTTCCGGCTCGCCCGGCCGGCCCGCAGCACGGCCTGCTCCGCCTCCTGGAGGTCGCAGTAGCGCGCGCCGAGCCCCCAGCGGGCCATGCCGGAGGCGCGCCCGTAGTCCCACGCCTCGGTGGAGCGGACGAACTTCCCTTCGGGCAGCACCCCGTCCGCGCGGAACCGCGCCTCGTACCGGGCGATCCGGCCGATCAGCCGCTGCACCCCCGCGACCTGCGAGGCGACCTCCGCCTCACCGGGCGGCTCGGTCTTCGTCACGCCCTCCGGGCCGATCTTGACCTCGGCGCCCTTGGCCGCGTTGTGCCGCAGCACCCGCTCGGCCACCCCGCGCCAGTGGTCCACGCTCACGGCGCCCGCGAAGTCCAGCGCGAGGGAGCGCCGGACGGCGAGCGCGAACTCCCAGACCTCGCTGACCATGTCGGCGGCGATCAGCCGCTCCTGGGACTGCTGCCAGCCGACCCGGTCGGTGACGCCCCAGAATTCGGCGAGCTGCTTCTTCTCCGGGTAGTAGCCCCGGCCGTGGTGGGCCATGGCGTTCCACGGCCGGCCGTTCTTGACGAACAGCAGCGCCCCGCAGGCGAGCCCGTGCGCCACCGGGCCGTGCAGCGGCCCGCCCAGGTGCAGCGCGCGCAGCCTGATGGGCTCCTCCGCTGCGGAGGCGGCGGCCGCGGCGTGCCGCTGCCACAGGGCGCGGTGCTCGGGCGAGGCCGGGAAGTACGCCTCGCACGGGCTGCCGGGGTTGACGGCCAGCCACGGCGGGTCGTGCGGTTCCCAGTTGCGCGCGTACCAGTCCAGCGAGCCGGACCAGAAGACCGGGTCGGCGACGGGCGCGGGCAGCATGCCGGTGGTGAAGGCGGCCAGGCAGGGCGTCCCGGTCCGCTGGTCCCAGTACGGCTGGAAGCGCACCGTTCCCGGATGCGCGTCGGCCGCTGCCCGGGAGTCGGCGATGTAGAGCTCGGTACGGGCGAGCACGTCGAAGTACGCGGACCAGTCCCCGCGCGCCTTCGCGTCGTACAGCTGCTGCTCGACCTCGCTGGGCGCCTGCCAGTCCGGTGCCGCCGCTTCCGCCGGCCCCGGCTCGGCGGCCGCCTCCGGCCCGTCCGTCATCGCCATGGGAAAACCTTATCGAGCCGTGATCACGGGGTGTGCGGGGCCCGGCACGCGGCCCCGGCGCCACCCCGCGCCCACGTCCTCCGCGGGACCGCGCACGCTCGCCGCCGGGCAGGTCACGCCCTCCGCAGGACCGCGCACGCTCGCCGCCGGGCAGGACAGGCCCACCGCGGGGCCGGTCCTCACGTCATCCGCAGGGCCAGGAAGAAGTCCAGCTTGTCCTCCAGGCGGGACAGGTCGCGGCCGGTGAGCTGCTCGATGCGGCCGACGCGGTAGCGGAGGGTGTTGACGTGCAGGTGGAGGCGGCCGGCGCAGCGGGTCCAGGAGCCGTCGCTGTCCAGGAACGCCTCCAGGGTGGGGATCAGCTCGGCACGGTGCCGCCGGTCGTAGTCCCGGAGCGGGTCCAGCAGCCGGGCGGTGAAGGCCCGGCGCACGTCGTCGGGGACGAAGGGCAGCAGCAGGACGTGCGAGGCCAGCTCCTCGTGGCCGGCGGCGCACACCGCGCCGGGCCGGGCCGCCGCGACCCGGCGGGCGTGCCGGGCCTCCTCCAGCGCGCCGCGCAGGCCCTCCGCCGAGTGGACGGCGGCGCTCACGCCGAGGGTGAGCCGGCCGTCGTCGGCCAGCCCCCGGGAGAGCGGCTCCTGGACCGCGGCGAGCAGCGCGCCGGCGTGCAGCCCCTCGGCCTTGGTGTCGGAGTCGTCGTCGTGCAGGGCGGGCAGCGGTACCAGCGCGACCGCCTCGTCCCCGGTGTGCGCCACGGCGATCCGGTCGGCCGGGTCGGGCCCCGCGGCGCCGGGGTCGACCAGGACCTCTTCCAGGAGGGACTGGGCGACCGGGCCGCCGGGGAGGTCGCCGCCCTCCCACTCCACGCGGGCGACCACGACCTGCCAGTGCGGCGCGGTGCCGAGGCCCGGCAGCAGCACGGGCGCGGCGACCCGCAGCCGGGCGGCGATCTCGGCGGGCGGCGCACCCGTCTGGACCAGCTCCAGGACCTCCTGGGCGAGCCGGCGGCGCACCGTACGGGCCGCGTCGCGCCGGTCCCGCTCGACGGCGATCAGCTGGGTGACGCCGTGCAGCAGGTCCAGCCGCTCCGCCGGCCAGTCGCCGGCGTCCGCCTCGACCGCCAGCAGCCAGTCCGAGAGCAGTGTCTCGCGCAGGTCGCGGCCGCCGCTGCGGATCGGGAAGAGGGAGTACGTGGTGTTGCCGAGCAGGACCCGGTGCGGGCTGCGGCGCCCGCTGCGGGCCGCCGCCAGGTGCTCGCCCGCCAGCCGTGCGCCGTCCGCCGTTCCGGTGGTCTCGCCCGCGTCCGCCGGCTCGCCCCCGGGCGTCGCGCCCGCGATCCGCCGTCCGGTGGGGGAGAGGACCCAGGCGCGCAGGTCGAGGTCGGAGCCGAGGAGGTCGAGGACGACCTCGGGGCCGCCGCCCGCCGGGCCCGAGGTCATCAGGCGGCGGTGCCGGTCCACGACGGCGGCCAGGTCGCCGGCGCGCTCACCGGAGACCTGCCGTACGACGTACTCGGTGATCGAGGCGAAGGAGACCGCCTCGGAGACGGAGAACAGCGGCAGGCGGTGGCGCACGCAGGCGAGCACCAGGTCCTCGGGGACGGAGCCCAGCTCCGCCTCGCCGGCCGCCAGCCCGGCCACCCCGGCCGTGGCAAGGATCCGGACGAAATTCTCCGAGTCCTCGGGCTCCCGCCGCCAGGCCAGGCCGGAGAGGACCAGCTCACCCCCGGAGAGGTAGCGGCTGGGATCCCGCAGGTCGGTGGTCATCACCCCCCGTACCGTGCGGTCCAGCTCGTCCTCGCCCCCGAGAAGCCGCAGGCCAAGGGAGTCGGTGTCCAGAAGTGCGCGGAGCCGCATGACCTCGCCCGCCGATCTTTCCGTCTCGTGTTGCCGGTGGAATACCGCGAGGTTGCCGGGCCCCGCTTTTCGTTCGAATCTACAAGACGGGTGCCCTGGCCAGCCAACCGCTTCATGGTTTCGGTGACTGCACCGGGCGGGCGCTGGGCGCGTGTACTGGGTCACATCGCGTGAACGACATATGAACAACCCGAGAGACGGCGGCCGGATGGCTTCGGCGGCGGCCCCGTCACCGTAGGGCCCGTTGACACCGCCGACCGTAGTGGTTACGGCACGAATTTCCGAGAAGAGAGCCACACATGGACTTCCTTCGCCCCGCCAGCTGGGAGGAGGCGCTCGCCGCTAAGGCCGAGCACCCCACCGCTGTGCCGATCGCGGGCGGCACGGACGTGATGGTCGAGATCAACTTCGACCACCGCCGCCCCGAATACCTGATGGATCTGAACCGCATCGGTGATCTGCGGGAGTGGGAGACCGGAGCGGACACCGTACGGCTCGGCGCTTCGGTGCCGTACACCCGGATCATGGAGAACCTGCGCACCGAGCTGCCGGGCCTGGCGCTCGCCTCGCACACCGTCGCCTCCCCGCAGATCCGCAACCGCGGCGGCGTCGGCGGCAACCTCGGCACCGCCTCCCCGGCCGGCGACGCGCACCCCGCGCTGCTCGCCTCGGGCGGCGAGGTCGAGGTGGAGTCGGCGGCCCGCGGCGTGCGCATGATCCCCATCGACGAGTTCTACGTCGGCGTCAAGCGCAACGCCATGGAGCAGGACGAGCTGATCCGCGCCGTCCACCTGCCCAAGGCCACCGGGGCCCAGCAGTTCTCCAAGGTCGGTACGCGCAACGCCATGGTCATCGCGGTGTGCGCGTTCGGTATCGCGCTGCACCCGGAGACGAGGACGGTACGGACCGGCATCGGTTCGGCCGCGCCCACCCCGGTACGTGCCAAGGAGGCCGAGACCTTCCTGGCGGCGGCGCTGGAGGAGGCCGGTCTCTGGGAGTCCGGCGCACCGGTCCCGGTGTCCGTCGCGAAGCAGTTCGCGCAGCTGGCGACGGGTGCCTGCAACCCGATCGACGACGTGCGCGGCAGCGCGAAGTACCGCCGGCACGCGGTCGGTGTGATGGCCCGCCGCACGCTCGGCTGGGTGTGGGAGTCCTACCGCGGCAACGGCCGCACTGCACAAGGAGGCGCACAGTGCGCGTGAAGTTCACCGTCAACGGCCGCGAGCAGACGGCCGACGACGTCTGGGAAGGCGAGAGCCTGCTGTACGTGCTCCGCGAGCGGATGGGCCTGCCGGGTTCGAAGAACGCCTGCGAGCAGGGCGAGTGCGGCTCCTGCACGGTCCGGCTGGACGACGTGCCGGTGTGTTCCTGCCTGGTCGCCGCCGGGCAGGTCGAGGGCCGCGACGTGGTCACCGTCGAGGGCCTTGCCGACTTCGCCCAGCAGCGCGCCGAGCGCACGGGCTGCGGCACGGGTGCCTGCGGCGGGGCCAAGGGCACCACGCTGGACGAGGCCAAGGGCTGGGCCGCCAAGCCCGCCGGTCCGGGCGACGGCCGGACGGGTGAGCAGGCACGGCTCTCGCCCATCCAGCAGGCATTCATCGACGCGGGCGCCGTCCAGTGCGGCTTCTGCACGCCGGGCCTGCTGGTCGCCGCCGACGAGCTGCTGGAGCGCAACACCCAGCCGTCCGACGCCGACATCCGCGAGGCGCTGTCCGGCAACCTGTGCCGCTGCACGGGCTACGAGAAGATCCTCGACGCGGTCCGCCTCGCGGCCGCCCGCGGCGAGAACGAGACCGCAGGAACGGGGGCCTGACCATGGCCGGAGTCACCCGGACACCCACCAATCTCACCCAGGGCAGCAAGACGCCGGCCGGTATCGGGGCCTCCACGCTGCGCCCGGACGGCACGCTGAAGGTGACCGGCGAGTTCGCGTACTCCTCGGACATGTGGCACGAGGACATGCTGTGGGGCTTCACGCTGCGCAGCACCGTCGCGCACGCCGAGATCCGCTCCATCGACACCTCCGAGGCGCTCGCCCAGCCCGGTGTCTACGCGGTCCTCACCTACGACGACCTGCCCACCGCGGTGAAGAACTACGGCCTGGAGATCCAGGACACGCCCGTACTGGCCCACGGCCGGGTGCGGCACCACGGCGAGCCGGTCGCGCTGGTCGCGGCCGACCACCCGGAGACCGCGCGGCGGGCCGCCGCCAAGATCAAGATCGACTACGCGGAGCTGCCGGTCGTCACCGACGAGGCCTCGGCCCTCGCCGAGGACGCCCCGCTGCTCCACCCGGGCCGCAACGACCACCACGCGGGCCACGTACCGCACCCGAACATCGTCCACCGCCAGCCGATCATCCGCGGCGACGCGGACGAGGCCGCCAAGCGCGCGGACGTGATCGTCACCGGCGAGTACGACTTCGGCATGCAGGACCAGGCGTTCCTCGGCCCGGAGTCCGGCCTCGCGGTGCCGGCCGAGGACGGCGGCGTCGACCTGTACGTCGCGACCCAGTGGCTCCACTCGGACCTGCGCCAGATCGCGCCGGTGCTCGGCCTGCCGCCCGAGAAGGTACGCATGACGCTCTCCGGCGTCGGCGGTGCCTTCGGCGGCCGCGAGGACCTGTCGATGCAGATCCACGGCTGCCTGCTGGCGCTCCACACCGGCAAGCCCGTCAAGATCGTCTACAACCGGTTCGAGTCCTTCTTCGGGCACGTCCACCGGCACCCCGCCAAGCTCTGGTACGAGCACGGCGCCACCAAGGACGGCAAGCTCACCCACCTGAAGTGCCGCATCGTGCTGGACGGCGGCGCGTACGCTTCGGCCTCCCCGGCCGTGGTCGGCAACGCCTCCTCGCTCGCCGTCGGCCCGTACGTCGTCGACGACGTGAACATCGAGGCCGTCGCGCTGTACACGAACAACCCCCCGTGCGGCGCCATGCGCGGCTTCGGCGCGGTCCAGGCGTGCTTCGCCTACGAGGCACAGATGGACAAGCTGGCCAAGGCGCTGGACATGGACCCCGTCGAGCTGCGGCAGCGCAACGCCATGGAGCAGGGCACGCTCCTGCCGACCGGGCAGCCGGTCGACTCGCCCGCGCCGGTCGCCGAGCTGCTGCGCCGCGTGAAGGCCATGCCGCTGCCGCCGGAGAACCAGTGGGAGACCACCGAGGGCGCCGATGTCCGCGCGCTGCCGGGCGGTCTGTCCAACACCACCCACGGCGAGGGCGTCGTCCGCGGCATCGGCTACGCGGTCGGCATCAAGAACGTCGGGTTCTCCGAGGGCTTCGACGACTACTCCACCGCGAAGGTGCGGATGGAGGTCATCAACGGCGAACCGGTCGCGACCGTGCACACCGCGATGGCCGAGGTCGGCCAGGGCGGCATCACCGTGCACGCGCAGATCGCCCGTACCGAGCTGGGCGTCCAGCAGGTCACCATCAACCCGGCCGACACCCAGGTCGGCTCCGCCGGCTCCACCTCCGCCTCCCGGCAGACCTACGTCACCGGCGGCGCGGTGAAGAACAGCTGCGAGGCCGTGCGCGAGCAGGTCCTGCAGAAGGGCCGGATCAAGTTCGGCTCGTACCACCCGGCGTGGGCCACCGCCGAGCTGCTCCTGGAGGGCGGCAAGGTCGTCACCGACGGCGGCGAGGTGCTCGCCGACATCGCGGACGTGCTGGGCGAGGAGGCCGTGGAGGTCGAGCTGGAGTGGCGGCACCGCCCCACCGAGGCGTTCGACCTGGAGACCGGCCAGGGCTTCGGCCACGTGCAGTACTCCTTCGCGGCGCACCGCGCGGTCGTCGAGGTCGACACCGAGCTCGGCCTGGTCAAGGTCATCGAGCTGGCCTGCGCGCAGGACGTCGGCAAGGCGCTCAACCCGCTGTCCGTCGTCGGCCAGATCCAGGGTGGCACCACCCAGGGCCTGGGCGTGGCGGTCATGGAGGAGATCGTCGTCGACCCCAAGACCGCGAAGGTCCGCAACCCCTCGTTCACCGACTACCTGATCCCCACCATTCTGGACACGCCCACCATCCCGGTGGACGTCCTCGAACTTGCCGATGAACACGCTCCCTACGGGCTGCGCGGCATCGGTGAGGCGCCGACCCTGTCGTCGACCCCGGCTGTCCTCTCCGCCATCCGGGCGGCGACAGGTCTGGCGCTCACGAAAACGCCGGTGCGGCCCGAACACCTCACCGGCACCTGACACTCCGGGCGGTACGGACGGTTTGGGGTGTCCTGTCCGTCCTCCCGCGGTTCGTACCGCCCGGAGTTTCCCCCACATCAGCGGCGGCTCCTAGGATCCCTCCGGCGCCGCATTGGCTGAAAAACGTTCGTCTCGGGCCGTCCCCCGGGTCGTGCGGCCCGCTCCATCCCAAATCTCACACTTCCCCCCTTGTGAGTGCCCCTATGAACCTTGGGAGATAGGCACCATGACCCAGCCCACCATCGAGCCGACCACGGCGGAGGAAGCAGGCGCGGGTTCGCGCCAGCCCGCCGGCCGGTCGTGGCTCGACCGCTACTTCCACATATCCGAGCGCGGCTCCACCCTCGGCCGGGAGCTGCGCGGCGGCATCACCACCTTCATGGCGATGGCGTACATCCTCCTGCTCAACCCCGTCCTGCTCAGCGGCAAGGACGCGGTGGGCGGCACACTCCAGCCGGGCGCCGTGATCACGGCGACCGCGTTCGCGGCCGCGGTCGCGACGCTGCTCATGGGCGTCGTCGGCAAGGTGCCGCTGGCGCTCGCCGCCGGCCTGAGCGTCTCGGGCGTGCTCGGCACCCAGGTGATCAGTGACATGTCGTGGCCGCAGGCCATGGGCATGTGCGTGATCTACGGTGTCGTGATCATGCTCCTGGTGATCAGCGGGCTCCGCGAGAAGATCATGAACGCGATCCCGCTCGGCCTCAAGCACGCCATCACCATCGGCATCGGGCTCTTCGTCACCATGATCGGCCTGGTCAAGGCCGGGTTCGTCGGCATCGGCAACGCCTCGGCGCCGGTCACCCTCGGCGTCCACGGCCACCTGTCCGGCTGGCCCGTCCTGGCCTTCTGCCTCACCCTCGTCGTCATCTTCATGCTGCTGGCCCGGAACATCCCCGGCGCGATCCTGATCGGCATCGCCGTCGGCACGGTCTTCTCGCTCATCGTCACCGCGGCCTTCGGGCTGGGCGACAAGCAGTGGGGCCTGGCCACGCCGTCGCTGCCGGACACCGTGGTCGCGTCGCCGGACTTCAGCCTGTTCGGCAAGATCGAGTTCGGCGGCTTCGCCGAGCTCGGGGCCACCACCGTGGCGATGGTCGTCTTCACCCTGGTCCTGGCCGGCTTCTTCGACGCCATGGCCACGATCATCGCCGTCGGCCAGGAGGCCAAGCTCGCCGACCACCTCGGCCGGATGCCGGGGCTGAACAAGGCGCTGCTCATCGACGGTGCGGGCGGTGCGATCGGCGGCGTCTCCGGCGCCTCCGGCCAGACCGTCTTCATCGAGTCCGCCAGTGGCGTCGGCGAGGGCGCCCGTACCGGTCTGTCGGCCACCGTCACCGGCCTGCTCTTCGGTGCGGCACTGCTCTTCACCCCACTGGCGGAGATCGTGCCCGCCCAGGTCGCGTCCGCCGCGCTGGTCGTCATCGGCTCGATGATGATGCAGAACGCACGGCACGTGGACTGGCGCGACCGGTCCGTGGCCATCCCGGTCTTCCTGACCGTGGTGATCATGCCGTTCACCTACTCGATCGTGAACGGTGTGGCCGTCGGGATCATCTCGTACTGCGCGATCAAGCTCGCGCAGGGCAAGTGGCGCGAGCCGGGCCCGCTGATGTGGGTCCTGGCGCTGGTCTTCATCGCCAACTTCGCCTTCAACGACATCGGGTAGGGGAGACCCGCCCGAGCCGGGCACGGTGCCCGGGCGGAGGCCGCATCGGCCCTCCGCGCAATCGCAGACAAGGAGCTGGACATGCTGGACATCGCCGACGAGCTGAACCGGTGGGTCGAGCAGGGGCGCGACTTCGCCGTGGCCACCGTGGTGGGCGTCGGCGGCAGCGCGCCCCGGCAACCGGGCGCCGCGCTCGCCGTCGACCGCGACGGCACGGCGATCGGGTCCGTCTCCGGCGGTTGCGTGGAGGGCGCGGTGTACGAGCTGTGCCAACAGGCCCTGGAGACCGGTGAGCCGGTACTGGAGCAGTTCGGCTACAGCGACGAGGACGCCTTCGCGGTCGGCCTGACCTGCGGCGGCATCATCGACATCCTCGTCACCCCGGTACGCGCGAGCGCCCCGGAGCCATCGCAGGGGCCGGACGACCCCTCGGCCCCGGTGGACAGCACCTCCAGGACGCTCGCGGCCGCGGTGGCCGCCGCCGTCTCTGCCGAGGCGGCGGCCCTCGCGCGCATCGTCTCCGGCCCGGCCGACCTCCTCGGCCGCGCCCTGCTCGTCCGCGCCGACGGCAGCCGCACCGGCAGCCTCGGCGGCCACCCGGAGCTGGACCGCACCGCGCTCCAGGAGACCCGCGCCCTGCTGGACGCGGGCCGCACCACCACCGTGGAGATCGGCGCCGACGGCAGCAGGTGCGGCGTCCCGCTGACCCTGCTCGTCGAATCGTCCGTGCCGGCCCCGCGGATGCTCGTCTTCGGCGCCATCGACTTCGCCGCCGCCCTGGTCCGGGCCGGGAAATTCCTCGGCTACCGGGTCACGGTCTGCGACGCCCGGCCCGTCTTCGCCACGCAGGCGCGCTTCCCCGACGCCGACGAGATCGTGGTCGACTGGCCGCACCGCTACCTGGACTCCCAGGAGCTGGACCCCCGTGCGGTGCTCTGTGTCCTTACTCACGACGCCAAGTTCGACGTCCCGCTGCTGGAGCGGGCCCTGCGGCTCCCCGTCGCCTACGTCGGTGCCATGGGCTCCCGCCGCACCCACCTGGACCGGCTGCGCCGCCTGCGCGAGGCCGGCCTCTCCGACCTGGAGCTGAACCGGCTCCGCTCGCCGATCGGCCTCGACCTCGGTGCCCGTACGCCCGAGGAGACCGCCCTGTCGATCGCCGCCGAGATCGTCGCCGCCCGCCGCGGCGGTACGGGCACGCCGCTCACCGGCGCACATACCCCGATCCATCACGACACATCGGTCACCGCACGCCGTATCGGGTCCGTTGCCTGAGACAGCGGGTACTGCTCCCGGTAGGCGGACGATAAGATCGGCGGCCGGCCGTCCGCGCCATTCGTGGGCGGCTGTCGCCATGTCCGAGAACGAAGGAACACTGCACGATGAACTCGCCGGACAGACCGCTCACCCCGATCTACGATCAGCTCATCACCGAGCAGGGTGACGTCGCCACCGAGGCGCGCGAGTACGCCGAGAAGACCGAGCGGGAAGCCAACGAGGTCCTGGACTTCGGGATGCCTGCGCCGTCGGCGCAGTAGCGGCCCGCCTCAGCCGTCCCCCGGCACCCGCAGCGCCAGCAGCGCCACGTCGTCCTCGTTCGCGGCGTACAGGGCGCGGCTGATGAGCTGGTCGCAGAAGTCGTCCAGCGAGCGGTCGGCCAGCGCGGCGGCGAAGCCGGCCAACTGGTCCAGGCCCTCGCTCAGCGGCAGGCCGCGCGCCTCGATCAGCCCGTCGGTGTAGAGCACGACCGTGCTCCGCGGCGGGAGCACCTGCAGGAAGTCGGTGCGTCCCGGCGACAGCTCCGTACCGAGCACCAGGTCGGCGGCGTCCTGCTCCAGGAAGCGCACCCGGCCGTCGTCGTGCACCAGCAGCGGCGGCGGATGCCCGGCGTTGGTCCAGCGCAGCCGCCAGTCGCCGTCCCGCTCGACCTGCGCCAGGATCATGGTCGCCAGCTGGACCTCGCTGATGTGCACCAGCGCCCGGTCCAGCCGGTCGACGGTGACCGACGGCGCCTCGGTGTGCTCCCAGGCGAACGCCCGCAGCATGTTGCGCACCTGGGCCATGCAGGCGGCCGCCTGCAGGTCGTGGCCCACCACGTCCCCGATGACCAGCGCCGTCTTCCCGTCCGGCAGCCCGAAGACGTCGTACCAGTCGCCGCCGACCCGGGAGGCGTGCGGCGCCGGGTGGTAGCGCACCGTCATCTCCAGGCCCTCGATGCGGGGGAGCGGCGGCAGCAGGTGACGCTGCATGGTCTCCGCGACCCGCCGCTGCCGCTCGTACAGCTGCGCGTTGTCCACGGCGAGCCCGGCCCGGCGGGCGATGTCGTCGACCAGCGCCAGCTCCGCCGCGTCGAACGGCTTCTCCTGGTCCGTACGGACCAGGGTCAGCGCGCCGAGCACCTTGCCCGGGCCGCGCAGCGGCGCGATCACCGCGGAGCGCATGCCGATCGCCCGGAACATCTCGCGCTGCTGGACGGCGATCCCGGAGTCCGGCGGCCCCTCGTAGACCTCCGGCGAGACGATCCGCGGCGCGGCCCCGCGCAGCACGCTGGACAGCGGCATCCGCGAGGTCTCCAGCACCGGCGGCATCGGACCGGCCAGCTCGTCCACCCGTACGTGCTGCCCGTTCACGTGGTGCACGACGGCGACCCGGCGCAGCGAGTTCCGCTCCTCCAGCAGATCCACCACCGCCCAGTCCGCCAATCGGGGCACGACCAGCCGTACGAGCCGCTTCAGCGATTCGTCCAGGTCCAGGGTGGAGGTCAGCACGGCGGTGGTCTCGGCGACCATGGTCAGCCGGTCCGCGAGGTCGGTGAGGGCCGCGACGTTCGCCGCGTCGGCGGGCTCGCGCTCCTCCTCGGGCGGCCGCCGGAAGAAGAGGACGACGGCGCCGGCCGGTGCGCCGTCCACCTCGTACGGCACGGACAGCCCGCCGACGCAGATCTGCTCGCCGTCCCCGCGCGCGAACCACTGGCAGCCGTCCAGGGCCACGGTCTCGCCGGCCAGGAACGCCTGGAGCAGCGGGCAGTTCGGGCGCGGCAGCCGGGTGCCGTCGGCATTGCGGTGCAGCAGCTCGTGCGGATCGCCGCCCACCAGCTCGGCGGCCGGCCGGCCCAGCAGCTCCTCGGCCCGGGCGTTGACGTAGGAGATCCGCCCGAAGCCGTCCTGGACGTAGATCCCGGCCGCCAGCCCCGCCGGCAGCACGGGCTCTCCCTCGCTCCCGGTCGCGGGTCCTGACACGGGCCGCCCTCCTCACTGACGTCACACACCGACCGACGGCAGCCTCCAGCCTCTCCCAGGAACGCGACCGCGGCCTGCCCGGTGGGCCGGGTGCGTGGCGTACGCACGGCCCGGCGCGTCAGGGCAGCAGCCCGGCCCGGCGCGCCGCGACCACGGCCTGCAGCCGGGTGTGGGCGCCCAGCTTGCGCATCGCGGAGCGCAGGTACCCCTTGACCGTCTCCGGGCGCAGCCCCAGCCGCTCGCCGACCGCCGCGTTCGTCGCGCCGGAGGCCACGCAGGACAGCACGTCCACCTCGCGCGGCGCCAGGGCCACCACCGGGCCGCCGCGGGCCCCTCCGGAGGCCGCCGCGAGCCGGCCGCAGGCCGCCAGCATCTCCTGCCGCAGCGCTTCGTCGCCGACCCGGTGGGCCAGGGCACGCAGCGCGCTGTGCGCCTCCCTGACCTCCTCCCACATCACCGGATCGGCGGCGGTCGGCTGCCGGGCCACCGACAGCAGCCGCTCCGCCTCGTCCTGCACCACCAGCGCTTGCTCCAGCTCCCTGGCCGCCTCCAGCGCGGCCGACAGGGGCCGGTCACCCAGTTGCAGCGGCTGCCGCAGCGCCCCGTACAGCACGCCGCGCACCCGGCGTCGGACCACGACCGGCACCGCCAGGACGGACTTCAGCCCCTCGGCCGCCACCGCCGCGTCGTACTCGTGGCTGATCACCACGGAGGAGTGGTAGTCGGTCACCGCGAACGGCCGGGAGCGGGCCGCTGCCTTGCCGCCCAGCCCGTTGCCGGAGTCGATGCGCAGGCCGCGCAGCGCGGTGGTGGCGGTGCCGGTCATCTCGCCGATGCGGAAGCGGCCGCCGCCCGAGAGCAGACCGCCGAAGGCCACGGGCAGTCCGCTGGCCCGGCGCAGCCGCAGCAGCGCCGCCCTGACTTCGGCGGACTCGTTCCGCTCCGCATCGTTCCGCACGCGTCAACCTCCGCTTCCCCCCGTTCGGGGGTGGTGAGACCTGCGTCACTGATTACACGATGGCCGGAAGCCGCGGGGCAATGAGGAGGACACATGGCGGACACGCGCGGTACCAGCCCGACGGAAGGGTTCCGGGCAGCACGGGACTTCCTGTTGCGGCACCGGGAGGACTACGAGGCCGCTCGCGAGGGCTTCAGCTGGCCGCGCCCCGAGCGCTTCAACTGGGCGCTGGACTGGTTCGACGCCATCGCCCGGGACAACGATCGGCTCGCGCTGCACATCGTGGAGGAGGACGGCCGGGAGACCCGGCTGACCTTCGAGGAGATGCGCCGCCGGTCGAACCGCGCGGCGAACTGGCTCACCTCGAAAGGGGTAAGCGCCGGCGACCGCATCATCGTCATGCTCGGCAACCAGGCCGAGCTGTGGGAGACCGCGCTCGCCGCGATGAAGCTGCGCGCCGTCGTCATCCCCGCGACGCCGCTGCTCGGCCCCGCCGACCTCACCGACCGCGTCGAGCGGGGCCGCGCCCGCCACGTGATCGTGCGGTCCTCCGACACGGCCAAGTTCGACGGCGTGCCCGGCGACTACACCCGGATCGCGGTGGGCGGCGCGGCCCCCGGTTGGCTGGCGTACGAGGACGCGTACGACAGCCCCGACACGTTCGAGCCGACCGGCGGAACCGCGCCGGACGACCCGCTGATGCTGTACTTCACCTCCGGGACGACGGCCCGGCCGAAGCTGGTGGAGCACACCCACACCTCGTACCCGGTCGGCCACCTCGCGACGATGTACTGGATCGGCCTGAAGCCGGGCGACGTGCACCTGAACATCTCCTCGCCGGGCTGGGCCAAGCACGCCTGGTCCAACCTCTTCGCGCCCTGGAACGCCGAGGCCACCGTCTTCCTCTACAACTACACCCGGTTCGACGCGGCCCGGCTGATGGCGGAGATGGACCGGGCGCACGTCACCACCTTCTGCGCGCCGCCCACCGTCTGGCGGATGCTCATCCAGGCCGACCTGAGCGCGCTGAAGACCGCGCCCCGCGAGACCGTCGCGGCCGGCGAGCCGCTCAACCCGGAGATCATCGAGCAGGTCCGGCAGAGCTGGGGCGTGACCATCCGGGACGGCTTCGGCCAGACCGAGACCGCCGTCCAGGTCGCCAACACCCCGGGCCAGCCCCTCAAGCCCGGCTCCATGGGCCGCCCCACGCCCGGTTACGACGTGGTCCTGCTGGACCCGGTGACCGGCGAGCCGGGCGACGAGGGCGAGATCGCGCTCGACCTGCGGAACCGCCCGGTCGGGCTGATGGCCGGCTACCACGGCGACCCCGAGCGCACCGCCGAGGCGATGGCCGGCGGCTACTACCGCACCGGCGACATCGGCTCCCGGGACGGCGACGGCTGTCTGACCTACATCGGCCGCGCCGACGACGTGTTCAAGGCCTCCGACTACAAGATCAGCCCGTTCGAGCTGGAGAGCGCCCTGCTGGAGCACGAGGCGGTCGCCGAGGCCGCCGTCGTCCCCGCGCCCGATCCGCTGCGGCTCGCCGTGCCCAAGGCGTACATCGTGCTGGCCGCCGGCTGGGAGCCGGGCCCGGCGACCGCCAAGGCGCTCTTCGAGCACTCCCGAGAGGTGCTGGCCCCCTACAAGCGCGTCCGTGTCCTGGAGTTCGCCGAGCTGCCCAAGACCGTGTCCGGCAAGATCCGCCGCATCGAGCTGCGCGAGCGCACCGCCGGCGGCGACCGCGGCGCCGAGTACCGCGAGGAGGACCACCGATGAGCACGCACGAGACCACGGCGCCGGACGGCCGTCCGCTGTCCTACGAGAGCGGCGAACGCGACCGGCCCCTGCTGGACCGCACCATCGGCGCCGACCTGGAGCTGGCCATCGAGCGGTTCGGCGACCGCGAGGCGATGGTCGACGTGGCCGGCGGCCGGCGCTGGACGTACGAGCAGTTCGGCCGCGCCGTCGACGAGGTCGCGCTCGGCCTGCTCGCCAAGGGCGTCACCAAGGGCGACCGGGTCGGCATCTGGGCACCCAACTGCGCCGAGTGGACGCTGACCCAGTACGCCACGGCCCGCATCGGCGCCGTCATGGTCAACATCAACCCGGCCTACCGGACGCATGAACTGGCGTACGTGCTGAACCAGTCGGGCATCGAGGTGCTGGTCTCCGCGACCGCGCACAAGTCCAGCGACTACCGGCGGATGGTGGCGGAGGTGCGCCCGGACGCGGCCCGCCTCCGCGAGGTCGTGTACATCGCCGACCCCACCTGGGAGGAGCTGCTGGCGGCCGGGACCTCGGTGCCCGCGGCGCGGCTGTCGGAGGTCGCGGCGACCCTCACGCCCGACGACCCGATCAACATCCAGTACACCTCCGGCACCACCGGCTTCCCCAAGGGCGCCACCCTCTCGCACCGCAACATCCTCAACAACGGCTACTGGGTGGGCGAGGCCGTCGGCTACACCGAAGCGGACCGGGTCTGCCTGCCGGTGCCCTTCTACCACTGCTTCGGCATGGTCATGGGCAACCTCGCGATCACCTCGCACGGCGCCTGCTCCGTGATCCCGGCGCCCGCCTTCGACCCGGCCGCGACGCTCCGCGCCGTCCAGCAGGAGCGCTGCACCTCGCTCTACGGCGTTCCGACCATGTTCATCGCCGAGCTGAACCTCCCCGACTTCGCCTCCTACGACCTCGGCTCGCTGCGCACCGGCATCATGGCCGGCTCGCCCTGCCCGGTGGAGGTCATGAAGCGGGTGGTCGCCGAGATGCACATGGCGGAGGTCTCCATCTGCTACGGCATGACCGAGACCTCGCCGGTCTCCACCCAGACCCGCCGCGACGACGACCTGGAGCACCGCACGGAGACCGTCGGCCGGGTGCTGCCGCACATCGAGGTGCGGGTCGTCGACCCGGCCACGGGGGAGACGGTGGAGCGCGGCGAGCCGGGTGAACTGTGCACCCGTGCGTACAGCGTGATGCTCGGTTACTGGGAGGAGCCCGAGCGCACGGCCGAGGTCATCGACGCGGACGGCTGGATGCACACCGGGGACCTCGCCGTCATGAACGACGACGGCTACCTCCGCATCGTCGGCCGCATCAAGGACATGATCATCCGGGGCGGCGAGAACGTCTATCCGCGGGAGATCGAGGAGTTCCTCTACTCCCACCCGAAGATCGCGGACGTGCAGGTGGTGGGCGTACCGGACGAGAAGTACGGCGAGGAGATCGCCGCCTGCGTCATCCTCAAGGACCCGGACACCACGCTCACTCAGGCGGAGCTGGCCGACTTCTGCCGCGACCGCCTCGCCCACTACAAGGTCCCGCGCTACCTCGACCTCCTGGACGCCTTCCCGATGACGGTCAGCGGCAAGGTACGCAAGGTCGAACTCCGCGACCGGCTGGCGGCGGAGCTCAGGGACGGTCCAGCCTGAGGCGCTGCGCGCGCGGCAGCCCCGCGACGACCAGGTCGTAGGAGTCCTCGATCAGCTCCTTGACCTGGTGGTCCGGGAGGGCACCGGTCAGCGTCACGGTGTTCCAGTGCCGCTTGTTGAGGTGGTAGCCGGGGACGATCTCGGGATGCGCCGCGCGCAGCCGCACCGCCTCCTCGGGGTCGCACTTGAGGCTGACGGTGAGCGGGTCGGCCGCGTCGAGCGCGGAGAGCGCGAAGATCTTCCCGCCCACCTTGTAGACCGCCAGGTCGGGGTTGAAGGGGAACTCTTCGACGGCGCCGTTGAATTCCAGGCAGAAGGCGCGCAGGGCGCGGTGATCGAACATGAGGTCATTGTGCCGAGAAGTGGGCGAACAGCATCTCGGTGTTGTCACCCCGCAGGCCCACCCCGCCCGGCGCCACCAGCCGGCCGGGCGCGCGGTCCTCGGCGTCCAGCACGGTACGGCCGTTCAGGGCCAGCCGGAGCCGGACGGCGTCCCCGGCGACCGTGCGCACGGCCGCCGTCACCTGGTGCCAGCGGCCGTAGGGCAGAGCGTGCCGGCCCTCGGCGAGGGTGGTGTACTCACCCTCCGTACCGCCCGTGCGCTCCGCTGACGGGTGCTTCCGCTTGAGGACCACCGCGCCGTCCCGGCGGCGGAAGCTCAGCGCGTACAGCTCCTGCGGGCCGTGGTACCGGAGCCAGAGGTGCCCGCCGTCCCAGTCCACGGCCGGCGTCCGCGCGGTGCTGCCGGGACGGTCGAGCAGCACCCAGCACCGCACGGTGGCGTCCCCGAAGTCCCGGCGGCGGCCGACCAGCCGGAAGACGGCCGAGCCCGTGTGGTCCCCGGAGTCCGGCCCCGGCGCTTCCCCGTCGGGGACGCCGGTCCAGCCGCAGCCCCGGCGCGCGAACAGCGAACCGCTGGTCACCTGCCAGTCGGCGGTGGTGCGGGCGTCGGCGGCGTCCGGACGGCGGTACGCGTACTCATTGGTCACCAGCCCCGCCGGCGGGAAGTCCGGGCGGAACGGACGCGGCCAGGACCGGCAGTCCTCCTGGTCCGGCGGCGTGCCGCCGCTGCCCCGCACCGCCCCGGACGCCGCCCCGTCGGCCGGTCCCGGCCGCGCCTCGTACAGGGGCGCGGCCGTGGCCAGCGTGCCGGCGGCCGTGCCGAACGCCGTGGTCAGCAGCGCCCGCCGGGACAGCGCGGACCCCCGGGCACCATCCCGGCGGTCCGCCTGCGGTCGCCCGGCCATCAGCGGCCTCCGCCCGGAGCCGTGGCGGGCCGCCGGTCCGCCAGGGTGAGGGCCGCGAAGTGCGGCCACGGCGCGCGGGCATCGGTGGTGCAGATGCCGAGGGCGATGCCGCCCGCGGTCCGGGCGGCCGGCGTTCCGGCCGCCGTCCGCACGGTGATCCGGGTGCCGCCGTCCACCCGTACGACGGTACGGGCCGGGCTCACGAGGACCCGGAGCCGGTGCCGGCGCGCGGGTGCCAGCTCCCGTTCCGCGACCGTACGCAGGCGGGCCGGGCTGCCGGTCGCGACCCGGACGCGGTCCCGGCTGAGATAGACCGTCAGCGGATGCCGGCTGCCCTTCCGCACGGTGAGCACGGTGTGGTTGCCGGTACCGCGCAGCCCCGCCGCCGTGGCCCCCACCGTGTAATCGGCCCAGTCGGCGGAGCCGATGCTCCGGTAGTCCGCCGCGAGGCAGCCGCGGCGCGCCGGGAGGGGGCCGCGGCCGGCGAGGGAGCCGGGGCGCACGCCGCCCGCGGCGGCCAGGTCGCCGCGGAGCCGCCACCGGGCCGGGTCCCGGAGGGGACGCGGGACCGTGCCGGGGGCGACCGGCGTCCACTCCGCGATCCCGTCCATCAGCTCCCGGACCCCGGTGCGGGCGGTCACCTCCAGGCGCTGGACCCGCCCGGCCGCCGCCGCCCGCGGGCCGGGCGGCAGCGTGGCGCCGGTGGCGTTGGTCAGGGTGACGGCGAACCGCTGCCGCAGGAGGCGCTGCGGGGACGGTTCGCCCGGCCGCAGGTTGGAGTCCTCCGCCGTCTCGGAGAACGGGTAGGCGAAGACCGTCGGCCGCGGCAGGCCGTGCCCGGTGATCTCGGCGACCGACCGGTCCAGGTCGCGGACCACCCGCCGCCGGTACTCCGCCGGGGTCTCGCGGCGGCCCGCGCCGGGCAGCCAGAGCCGGTTGGTGAGGGCGGAGCCGCGGTGCCCGGCCGCGTCCACCGGGGCGCGGTGGTGGGAGTCGTGGGTGTGGCCCTGGAAGTCCCAGCGCCCCGACTCCGCCATCCGCCGGATCTCGTCCCAGGAGAGGTAGTACGAGTGGCGCCGGCCGACCTGCCCGGTGATCAGGAAGGCCGTCGCACGCATCCGGTGACCGGCCAGAAGAGGGTCGGCGTACTGCCACAGGCCCTGCGCGCCGTCGTCGAACGTGAGGTACACCGACCGTGCCGGGACCCGCCCGCCGCGCAGGTAGCGGGTGAACTCCGCGCTGGTCAGGGTGGAGTAGCCGGCGTCGGCGAGCGCCGTGAGCTGGGCGTCGAAGGCCTCGGGCGAGACGGTGTACGGGCTGTGGCCGTGCGGCCGGACGTCGTGGTACGCCAGCACCACGGGGCCGTTGGGGCGCGGCTGCCGCGCCGGGGCGGCGGCCGGGCCGCCGGGGTTCTTCCCGGCCTCCGGAGCCGGTTCCGGAACCGATTCCTGCCGGGCGACGGCCTGCCGGTACGCGTGGTACTGCCAGGCCGCGCCGAACGGCAGGCACAGCAGGACGGCGGCCAGCAGGGACAGCAGCACCCGGGCGAACGGGCGGGCCGGAGCGCGCTTCCCGGAGCGCGGCGCGGCCGTCACAGCGGCCGTCCCCGGGTGAGGACCAGGAGGTAGACCGCGACGACCGCCGCGGTGACCAGGACGGCGGCCAGCGCCCGGCCGGCGGTGCGCAGTGCGGCTCTCATGCCGTCCCCCTGGACCAGATGCCGCGCCGGACGGTCAGCAGCGAGTACGGCAGCAGCCAGGCCAGCAGCACCGAGGAGACCAGGCTCATCAGCGGCCGGTGGCGCCAGCGGGTGTCCCCGGGGTGGTCCGCCTTGTAGGCCAGCCCCCAGACGCAGCCCTTCAGCAGGACGCCGCACAGGTAGAGGAGGGTCAGGAAGCCGAGGCCGTGCAGGGGCGCCCAGAGGAGGTGCTGGGCGGCCATGACGGGGGCGGCGACCACCCACAGGACGTGCCCGTAGTACAGCGCCGCGGGGCCGGGGCCGCGGCGCCACATGAAGGAACCGGTGAAGAACAGGTTGCGGATGAAGCTCTTCTTCCACCGGACCTGCTGCCGCAGGAAGGGCCGCACGCGGGCGGGGACGTCGGTCCACACCTGCGCCGAACGGACGTAGCCCACACGCCACTTGCGTGCGGGGTAGTCGTGGCCGGCGACGAAGGGGGAGTCCCGGTAGGCCCGCTTCAGGGCCTCGCCGCGCCAGAGCTGGCCGAGCACGTAGCCGGTGAGCTGGCGGTCGGTGGCGAAGCGGAAGGGGGCGCCCAGGAACCTGTCCGCCGCCCACGCGGGCAGGTAGTTGTAGACGGCGTCGCGGCGGAAGGCCGCCAGCGGGCCGGAGACGCAGGACACCGACCCGAAGGACGCCTCGGCCGCCTTGGCGATCCTGAACTGCCCCTCGTACCAGACGTCCTGGGCCCGCGCGAGCAGGCTGCTCTCCGCGTTGAGCGCCCGGCAGTGGCCGCTGACCGCGCCCAGCTCCGGGTGCCGGACCAGCGCGTCCACGCAGCGCCGCAGCGCGTCGGGGGCGAGGACGCAGTCGGAGTCGGTGAAGACGAGGACGTCGCCGTCGGCGATCTCGCACGCCCGGACCAGCGCGTGCTTCTTGCCGACGTTCTCCGGCAGCCGCAGGACGGTCACGCCCAGCTCGTCGCGGAGGCGTTCCAGCACCTCGGCCGTGCCGTCCTCGGAGTGGTCGTCCACCACGACGATCTGCGTGCGCGGCTGGTCGGAGGCGGCCATGGACCGTACGCAGTCCTCGATGCGGTGCACCTCGTCCTTGACCGCGAGCAGAAAGCTGACGCGGGGTTCGGCGGGCAGCGGCGGGAACTCCTCGGTGGCCCGCGGGCGCCGTCGCAGCTCGCGGACGGCCGGGTCGTCGTAGCGGGTGTAGGCGAGGTAGAGCATGGTGAGGGTGCCGGTCAGCACGGTGATGCCGTAGAACGCGGGCAGGCTCGCCTGGTCGGGCAGCCGTACCGCCTGACGGGCGAGGACGAGGAGTACGGGCAGCAGGCAGCACAGGGTGAGGACCCGGCGCAGGGCGTGCCGGGTGGCGGGGTCCAGCCGGTCCATGAGCGCCGTCGCCCGGCGCGCCCGAGCCCCGCGGCCGCGCCCGGGACCGGTGTCGGTACGCACGCTCATCCGGCCGCTCCGGTCGCCTCGGCCCGCACCGCCGGCAGCCGGTGGGTCGCGTCGAGCACGGCGGTGCTCCCGGCCAGCCAGGCCAGGTCCGTGCCGGGGTGCACGGTGTGGACGACGACCAGGTCCCAGTCGCTGCCCGTCACGGGATCGACGCTGTGCCGGACCGTGCCGTGGTGTTCCAGACAGGGCACCAGCGGGTCGGCGTACTCCACCCGGGCACCGGCGGCGGCGAGCCGGTCCATGATCTCCAGCGCCGGGCTCTCCCGGACATCGGCCACCGCCGCCTTGTAGGTGACGCCGACGAGCAGCACGCGGGCGCCGGCCGCGGGCAGCCCCCGGGCGGCCAGCGCCGCCAGGGCCCGCCCGGCCACCTGCGCGGGGCGGCCGGCGATGGCCGTCATGGCGGTGTCCACCAGCGGCGAGGCGGCGCGTCTGCCGCGCAGCTGCCACAGGAGGTAGTGCGGGTCGCACGGGATGCAGTGGCCGCCCACGCCCGGCCCCGGATAGAAGGGCATGAAGCCGTACGGCTTGGTGGCGGCGGCCTCGATGACGGACAGCGGGGCGAGCCCCAGGTCCAGGCAGTGGTCGGCCAGTTCGTTGGCGAGCGCGATGTTCACGGCCCGGAAGGTGTTCTCCCACAGCTTGCTCATCTCGGCCGCCTCGGGGCTGTCCACCCGGTGCACGGCGGGCGCCGTACGGGCCAGCAGCGCGGCGGCGAGTTCGGTGCTGCGGGGGCCGGCCCCGCCGACCACCCGGGGCGTGCGGTCCGGGGTGTGCCCGGTGTTGCCCGGGTCGATCCGTTCCGGCGCCGAGGCGACGAAGACGTCCGTACCGGCCCGCAGCCCCCGCCGGGCGAGCGGCTCGACGAGCAGGTCGCGGGTGGTGCCGACATAGCTGGTGGAGGTGAGCATCAGCAGCTGCCCGGGCACCGCGTGGGCCACCACGGAGGCGCAGGCGGCCGAGAGGGCACCGAGGTCGGGGACGAGGTGCCGGTCGACCGGGGTCGGCACGCAGATGATCACGGCGTCCGCGCCGCTCACGGCCGCGGGTTCGGCCGTGAGCCGGAAATCGGGGTCGGTGACCGCGGTCCGCAGCGCGTGGCGCTGTTCCGGGAGCAGATCGGCCTCGCCGGCGCGGATCTGCCGCAGCCGGGGCGCGCTGGTGTCGATGCCGACGACCGCCGTCCCGGCGGCGCGCAGGGCGAGCGCCATCGGCAGGCCCACGTACCCCAGGCCGACCACGGCGACGGTCGCACAGCGGTGGGCCGGCTGCTGGGCCGGTACGTTCGGGCCGTCGGCGGTCTCCGGCGCGGGGGGAGGGCCGAGGTCCGGTGTGCGGGCGACCGTCCCCGCCCCGGGCGCCGGCCGCTGACTACGTGTGTCGTCGTGGATGCTCACACAAGGAACATTTCAGCCCGTCCTGTGATGCGATGAAATTGATGCGGCAACAGCAAGCACATGACCGGCCAAGTTCACCCGGCCGGAGGAGGAGGTCACAGCGGGCGGCGTCCTTCGGTGAAGATCGCGCAACGCCATTGACCTGTCTACTCGTCATATGGCTGATTGAAAGGCCCCTTGACGAGGTGATGGAGGAGAGCCCTGTGCTCACGCTCGAAGGCAAGACCGCGGTCATCACGGGTGCCGCCCGCGGCCAGGGAGAGGCGGAGGCGCGGCTGTTCGCCCGGCTCGGCGGGCGCGTGGTCCTGGCCGACGTGCTGGACGAGCCCGGGAAGCGGGTCGCCGACGAGATCGGTGAGGCGGCGTGCTACGTCCACCTCGACGTCACCGACGAGGCGGGGTGGCAGACGGTCGTGGCCACCGCGATCGCGGAGTTCGGCGGCGTGGACGTACTGATCAACAACGCCGGCGTGCTGCGCTCGATGCCGCTGGCCGACGAGACCATGGAGAACTTCGAGCGCACGCTGCGGATCAACCTCGTCGGCCCGTTCCTCGGCATCAAGGCGGTCCGGGAGGCGATGATCGCGGCCGGCGGCGGCTCGATCGTCAACATCTCCTCCGTCGGCGGCCTCACCGGCATCCCCCGCACCGGCGGCTACGGCGCGTCCAAGTGGGGCCTGCGCGGCCTGACGAAGATCGCCGCGCTGGAGCTGGGCGAGTACGGCATCCGGGTCAACTCCGTGCACCCGGGCGTCATCGACACCCCGATGGTGGCCGAGGTGGCGGCGATGCCGAACGGCGGCGCGGCGCCGGGTGTGGCGCTGGGCCGCATCGGCCTGCCGGACGACGTCGCGGGCCTGGTCGCCTTCCTCGCCTCGGATGCCTCCGCCTACCTCACCGGCGCCGAGATCGCCGTGGACGGCGGCTCGTCGGCGGGCCCGGTGCCGCCGGCCGCCCCACAGGGCGAGGCGGCCGCTGTGGGATAGCTCTCGCCCACCGTTCCGCCAGGGGCGAAGGGGGCATGGGGCGACAGAACGGGCGCACGGTACCGGCTGGTTCCGTGCGCCCTTCGTGCTGCCACGGCGGTCCGTAAACTGTTCGGAAAGACGAACGGCGCGCCGGTCGTTCCCGTTCGGTTGACGGAACAGTAGTGCGGCCGCATCGCCGCGGAAGGGCGGGCAGGGTGAGCGTCCCCGAGGGCTCGATCCGGGACATGCTGGCGGCGAACCTGAAGCACGCCAGGGCACAGCGGGGGCTCTCGCTCTCCGAACTGTCCCGGCGCTCCAGGATCGGCAAGGCGACGCTGTCGCAGCTGGAGTCCGGCACCGGAAACCCCACCATCGAGACGGTTTTCAGCCTCTCGCGCGCGCTGGAGGTGTCGATCTCCGGACTGCTGGACACCCGTCCCGCCGACGGCCCGACCGTGGTGCGCGCCGCGGAGGTGGAGGTGCTCAGCGGCGACGCGGTGGACCTGCGCCCGCTGCGCCGCTTCGAGCCGGGGGAGGGCGGCTTCGAGGTGTACGACCAGCAGGTGCGCGAGGGGGCGCGGCAGAACTCGCTGGGCCACGTCGGCACCGAGCACACGATCGTGCAGGCCGGCCGGCTCGCCGTGGACGTCGAGGGCGAGCGCATCGAGCTCGGGCCCGGGGACTACATCGGCTTCGACGCCTCGCGGCCGCACGCCTACACCGCGCTGGGCGGCCCCGTCCGCTCGGTACTGCTGCTCCGCTACGGGCCGGGCCGGCGCCCGGAGGGCCGGGACGCGCACCCCGCGCCCGGGCCGCACGCCTGACGGGCCGGAAGCCCGAAGCGGCCGGAATCGGCTCTGACGCACCGTCAGGCCGATTCCGTAGATTCCATGCCCACCCCATTGACCTTCCCCCGAGCCCCTCCTAGCCTCGCATCGTTCGGTAAAGCGAACGAAGGAGCGGCCCATGCGGTCGATGAACGGAACGCGGGTGGTGGTCATCGGCGCCGGCATCGTCGGCGCGGCCTGCGCCCGCGAACTCGCCCTGGCCGGCGGCTTCCGGGTCACGGTCGTGGACCGGGGCGGCGCCGCCGAGGCGACCACCGCGCACGGCGAGGGCAACGTCCTCGTCTCCGACAAGGGACCGGGCCCCGAACTCCGGCTCGCCCAGCTCTCCCGCCGCCTGTGGCCGGAGACGCTGGCCGCCGTCGCCGGACGCTCGCCCCGCGCCGCCGACGCCGTACGCGCCGTCGAATGGGACCCCAAGGGCGGCATCGTCGTCGCCACCACCGAGGCCGGCGCCGCGGAACTCACCCGCTTCGCCGCCGCCCAGCGCACGGCCGGCGTACGGGCCGACCCGCTGGACGCCGCCGCACTCGCCGCGGCCGAACCGCACCTCACCCGCGACCACGCCGCGGCCCTGCACTACCCCGAGGACGCCCAGGTCCAGCCCGCCGCCGCGGCCGCCGCACTGCTCGGCGACGCCCTCGCGCACGGCGCCACGCTCCGCACCGGCCGCGAGGTCCTCGGCGCCCGCACCCGCGGCGGCCGCCTCACCGCCGTGCGCACCACCGAAGGCGACCTCGCCGCCGACCTCTTCGTCAACGCGGCGGGCCCCTGGTCCGGGCGGCTCGCCGCCCGCCTCGGCGCGCCCGTCGACGTCCGCCCGCGCCGCGGCGACATCCTCGTCACGGCGCCGCTGCCGCCCACCGTCTTCCACAAGGTCTACGACGCCGACTACGTGGGCGCGGTCGGCAGCAGCGCCGAGGACCTGCAGACCTCGGCCGTCGTCGAGGCCACCCGCGGCGGCAGTGTGCTGCTCGGCTCCTCCCGCCGCCGCGCCGGCTTCGACGACCGGCTGCGCCCCGAGGTGCTGTCCGCGATCGCCGCCAAGGCCCTGCGGCTCTTCCCGGGCCTCGCCGACGTGGCCGTGATGCGCGCCTACGGCGGCTTCCGCCCGTACGTACCCGACCACCTCCCCGTCATCGGCGCCGACCCGAGGCTGCCGGGCCTGTGGCACGCGAACGGCCACGAGGGCGCCGGCATCGGCCTCTCCCTCGGCACCGCACGCCTGCTCCGCGACCTGGTGTGCGGCGACGGCCCGGAGCTCGACCCGGACCCGTTCCGGGTGGACCGCCCGGCCGTACTGGGCACCTCGGCCACCGCCCCGAGTGAGGAGAGCGCATGAGCCCCCGACTGTTCCGTGCCCCGGCCGGCACCCCCGGACAGCCGCCCGAACGCCCCGTGCGGATCACCGTGGACGGCGAGCCGGCCGGCGGCGTCGCGGGCCAGACCATCGCGGGCGTGCTGCTCGCGGCCGGCCGCACCTCCTGGCGCACCGCACGCTCGGGCGCCCCGCGCGGCGTGTTCTGCGGCATCGGCGTCTGCTTCGACTGCGTCCTGACCGTCAACGGCGTCCCCGACGTACGGGCCTGCCGCCGCCGCGCCGCGGACGGGGACGTGGTGACCACGCAGACACGGACCGCGCCGGAGGACGAGGCATGACGGCAGCACCGCGCGCGGACAGCCGCCATGTGGTCGTCGTCGGGGCCGGGCCGGCCGGTCTCGCCGCCGCCGCTTCCGTGCTGGCGGCCGGTGCCCGGGTCACCCTCGCCGACGCGGCGGAGCGGCCCGGCGGCCAGTACCACCGCACGCCCGCCGAGGAGTTCGGCGGACCGCGCGACGACAGGTCCCGCTTCGACCGCCTCCGCCGCCGCGTCCTCGGCCACCCGCGCTGCACCTGGCTCGCGGAGACCTCCGTCTGGGCACTGGAGCGGCCGGACCCCCAGGAGCCGGGCCCACCCCTCGTCCACACCCTGACCGGCCCCGCCGACGGCAACGACAGGCACCGCCGCGTCCTCACCCCCGACGCCCTGGTCCTCGCCCCCGGCGCCCACGACCGCGTGCTGCCGTTCCCCGGCTGGGACCTGCCCGGGGTGTACGCGGCCGGTGCCGCGCAGGCGCTCGTCAAGGGCGAGCGACTGGTGATCGGCGACGCCGTGCTGCTCGCGGGCACCGGCCCGTTCCTGCTGCCGGTCGCCGCCGCCCTGCTGTCCGCCGGCGCCGGCCTGCGGGCCGTCCTGGAGGCCAACCCGGCAGCGACCATCGCCCGCGGCTGGACGAGCCGCCCCTGGCAACTGGCGTCCCACCCCACCAAGGCCGCAGAACTGATCCGCTACGCCGCACTCCTGACACGACATCAAGTCCCTTACTCAACGGGCAGGACGGTGATCGAGGCACGTGGCGAAGGCCGTGTCGAAGAGGCCGTCACCGTCCGTCTGCGCCCCGACTGGTCGGTCGTACCCGGCAGCGAACGCAGCGTTCCCGTGGACGCGCTCTGCGTCGGCCACGGCTTCAGCCCACAGCTGGAACTGCCGCTCGCCGCGGGCTGCGCGCTGCTGCGCACCCCGGCCGGTGAGTTCGTCGCCGTCGACGACGATCAGCTCACCAGCGTCCCCGGCATCTACGCGGCCGGCGAGGCCACCGGCATCGCGGGCGCGCCCGCCGCCCGTACCGAAGGAGCGCTCGCCGGCTGGCTCGCCGCCGGCGGCGACCCCGCGGCCCCCGCACTGCGCCGGGTGCGCCGCAACCGCGACCGCGGCCGCGCCTTCGCCGCGCGGCTCGCCGCCGCCCACCCCATCGGCCCCGCCTGGCCCGGCTGGCTACGGCCGGAAACGGTGATCTGCCGCTGCGAGGAGACGGACTACGGCACGCTCTGCCGCGCCGCCACCGACGCGTCCGGTGCCGCGCCCCGCGTCACCAAGCTCGCCACCCGCGCGGGCCTCGGCCCCTGCCAGGCCCGGATCTGCGGCCCCACCGTCGCCGAACTCACCACCCGGCTGCGCGGTGCCCCGCCCGGCCGCCCGGCGGAGGGCCTGCCGCCCGCTGCCCCGCACCGCCGCCCCCTCGCCCAGCCCATCCGCCTCGGCGAACTGGCCCGCACCCCCACCGACCCGAAGGAGAGCACCGCATGACACGCACCGCCTCCCACCGCCCCGCAGGCCTCGGCGGCGTGGTCGTCGCCACCGCGCTGCCCTACCGCGCGGACCCCGCAGCGCCCGCCGGCCTCGCCGTCGACCTGGACCGGTACGCCGAACACTGCCGCTGGCTGCTGGACAGCGGATGCGACGGGATCGGCCCGAACGGCTCGCTGGGGGAGTACTCCTCCCTCACCGACGCCGAACGCCGCGCGGTCGCCCGGACCGCGGTCGAAACGGCGAACGGCGACGGCACCGTCATCGTCGGCGTGCACGGAGTGGGCAGCCACCAGGCCCGCCACTGGGCCGAACTCGCGGCCGAGGACGGCGCCGACGGCGTACTCTGCCTGCCGCCGACCATGTACCGCGCCAACCCCACCGAGGTCATCGCCCACTTCGAAGCGGTGGCCGCCGTCGGCCTCCCCGTCATGGTCTACAACAACCCCTTCGACACCAAGGTCGACCTCACTCCCCAACTCATCGCCGAGATAGCCCAGATCGACAACATCATCGCGGTCAAGGAGTTCTCGGGCGACGTCCGCCGCGTCCTGGAGATCAAGGAACAAGCACCCGGACTGGATGTCATCAGCGGCGCGGACGACGTGGTCCTGGAAAGCCTCCTGATGGGCGCCGTCGGCTGGTTCGCGGGCTTCCCGAACGTCTTCCCCGCCGAGTCCGCGAAGCTCTACGCACTGGCCAGGGCCGGGCGCCTGGAGGAGGCACGCGCGCTGTACGAGCCGCTGGTCGCCGCCTTCCGCTGGGACTCCCGTACCGAATTCGTGCAGGCCATCAAGGCGGGCATGGACCAGGTGGGCCGGTACGGCGGTCCTTGCCGCCCACCCCGCGGCCCGCTCGTCCCCGAACACCGCGCCCAGGTCCGGGCCGACATGGCCCGCGCCATCACCGCCCTCGAAAAGCCGGCGACCGCCTCATGAAATCGATCCGCACCCTCACCGCCGTCGACTCCCACACCGAGGGCATGCCCACCCGGGTGGTGACCGGCGGGGTCGCCCCGATCCCCGGCGCCACCATGGCCGACCGCCGCCGGTACGCCGTAGAACACCTCGACGGACTCCGCCGCTTCCTCGTCGACGAGCCGCGCGGCCACCCCGCGATGAGCGGCGCCCTGCTCCAGCCGCCCACCCGCCCCGACGCCGACTGGGGCGTCCTCTACATCGAGGTCAGCGGCTTCCTGCCGATGTGCGGACACGGCACGATCGGCGTCGCCACGGTCCTGGTGGAGACCGGCATGGTCCCGGTCACCGAGCCGGAGACCGTAGTCCGCCTGGACACCCCCGCCGGCCTGGTCGAGGCGCGCGTGACGGTACGCGACGGCGCCGCCGAAAAGGTGACACTACGCAACGTGGACGCCTTCACCCTGGAACTCGACGCCAAGGTGAAGGCACCCGGCCTGGGCGAGATCCACTACGACATGGCATACGGCGGCAACTTCTACGCAATCGTAGAACTGGACACCCTGTCCCTCCCGTTCGACCGCACCCACAAGAACGACATCCTCTCCGCCGGCCTGCGCATCATGGCCGCGGTCAACGAGCAGAACCAGCCGGTCCACCCCACCGACCCCCTCATCTCAGGCTGCAAACACGTCCAGTTCATCGCACCGGGATCCAACGCCCACCATTCCCGCAACGCCATGGCCATCCACCCCGGCTGGTTCGACCGCTCCCCCTGCGGCACAGGCACCTCGGCACGAATGGCGCAACTCCACACCCGAGGCGAACTCCCACTCCACACCGACTTCGTGAACGAATCCTTCATCGGCACCCAATTCACTGGCCGACTGGTCGCCACCACCAAAATCGGCGGACTGCCCGCCGTAGTACCGGAGTTCGCAGGCCGCGCCTGGATCACCGCCACGGCGAACTACGTACTGGACCCGCGGGACCCCTTCCCCGAGGGCTTCGTCCTGTGACGCCCCCCCGGCGGCACTGTGGAGGACGACGGGAGGGGACGGGGGCGCAGGGGTGGGGTCCTGGACGACTGCCCGTGATTTGTGGCCCAACGGGGGCTGCACGTGCGACGGCCCCGAACGGGCCGTAAATCATGGGTCCAGGACCCCACCCCGGAGCCCCCGGCCCCGGCACCACAACGCAACCGACACCACAACGCAACCGGCGCCCCCCGAACCACACCGTTCAGGGCCCACTCCTGATCAACTCATCCGCAGCGTCGTTCACAGGCTGCGGCGTACCCGTGAGATCCATGACGAACAGCGGAAGATGCAGCGCGTCGGCGCGGGCCCGGGCCTCCCTCGCGTACCCCGCCAGGGAGAAGAACACCGCCAGCGCCGAGTCGTTGAGCCCGTTCAGCCAGACCGTCTCGATCTCCCGCAGCCGGGTCGGCCGCGTGGTCGGGTCGACCTGCGCCACCAGCCCGCGCCCCCGTACGTCCACCCCCGACGAACTGCGCTCAGGGGCCCGCACGACCTCGGTGAACCCCAGCCACTTCAGGTACTGGACGGCGGCGGTGACGCAGTCCCGCGCGGTCCGTATCGTCACGGGCCGGAACGCGGGCCGCAGCACGGCCGGCGGCACGGCGGAGCGGTAGCGGTGCGACGCGCGCCCGGGCGGGGTGGTCTCCGGAGCCGGCGGCCCCGGCGCCGGTATCACCGGGACCCGGGCGACCGTGCCGCAGGAGCACGCCGACTCCGGCGCCGGCCACTCGTCCAGCCGCCCGCAGGACTCGCACCGTACCTCGACCCAGGAGCTCTGCCAGGTGCGGTGCTGGATCTCGACGGGCACCCCGCCGCGCAGCACGGGCATGGTCAGAGGTGCCCCGCACGCGCACGGAAAGGTCGGCGGCGTGAAGGCGTTCTCGCGGCGGCACGTAGGGCAGCGCACCGGCACGCTGTCGGCCATGTTCGGCTCCTGGCGGGTTGGTCGGTTCATCACCGCCCATGGTCCCCCGGAATACGTCGTTCGCGCGGCGAAACGCGCGGAGAGCGACACAGGGCCCGGCGCTCCGTGACCGTACGGAGTGCCGGGCCCTGCGGGTGGTGCCCGTCCGGTGACACGGGTTACAGGCGCGACAGGACACGCGCCACCGGACGGAGTCTGGTGGAGGGGGGTGCGGCCGAGGCGCGACCGGTGAGGCCGATGCGGCCGGTGTGACGATGGCGTGCTCCGCGGTGACGGGGGAGAGGACGCGCCCTTCCCTATGAGACGCGCCCGTCCCACCGCACTGGTTACTCCCACGGCACCGCGGAGCCACCGTCGGCCGGCGACCGAGGCCGCCGGCCGGTCCGTACCGCCCGGCCACCCCTCAACGGGTCGGACGGTACGGACGCGCAAGGTTGCTGACCTCCCGTCAGCCCTCACGCAGTCTTCGGGACCGGTGTTCGGTCCTCCCTCTGAACCGGTGTTCAGCGACCGGAGTTCAGTCCTCGCGGAGTTCGCGGACCGCGGCCTCCACGCGCTTGCCGTAGTCCGGGTCCGCCGCGTGGAAGTGCGCGAGGTTCTTCTCGATGACGTCGTCACGGGAGACCTGCGAGAGGCCGCCGGCGATGTTCGCCACCAGACGCTTCTTCTCGTCCTCCGACATCAGCCGGTACAGCTCGCCGGCCTGGAAGAAGTCGTCGTCCTTGGTGTGCTGCGGCGCCTCGTGGGTGCCGGTGTGCCCGTTGACGGCGAACGGGGAGGACAGCGCCTCGTTCGTCTGCACCGGGCCGTCGTAGCTGTTCGGCTCGTAGTTCTTGGCGCCCCGGCCCTGGGCGTTGGCGGCCATCAGGCCGTCCCGGCCGTAGTTGTTCGCCGTGGTCGCCTTGGGGGCGTTGACCGGCAGCAGGGTGTGGTTGACGCCCAGGCGGTAGCGCTGCGCGTCGGCGTAGGCGAAGAGCCGGCCCTGGAGCATCTTGTCGGGCGACGGGCCGATGCCGGGCACGAAGTTGTTCGGCGAGAACGCGGACTGCTCGACCTCGGCGAAGACGTTGTCGGGGTTGCGGTCCAGGACCATCCGGCCCACGCGCTGCAGCGGGTAGTCCTTGTGCGGCCACACCTTGGTGAGGTCGAACGGGTTGAAGCGGTAGTCCGCCGCCTCGGCCGCCGGCATGACCTGCACGTACAGCGTCCAGGACGGGTACACGCCGCGCTCGATGGACTGGAGCAGGTCGGTCTGGTGCGAGTTGGCGTCCTTGCCGGACAGCTCGGCGGCCTGGTCGGCGTCCAGGCAGCGGATGCCCTGGTTGGTCTTGAAGTGGTACTTGACGAAGAAGGCCTCGCCCTTGGCGTTGGTCCACTGGTAGGTGTGCGAACCGTAGCCGTTCATGTGGCGGTAGGAGGCCGGCACGCCGCGGTCGCCCATCAGCCAGGTGACCTGGTGGGTCGCCTCGGGGGCGTGCGCCCAGAAGTCCCAGACGTTGTCCGGCTCCTGCTTGCCCGTGAAGGGGTCGCGCTTCTGGGAGTGGATGAAGTCGGGGAACTTGATCGGGTCCTTGATGAAGAACACCGGGGTGTTGTTGCCGACGAGGTCGTAGTTGCCCTCTTCGGTGTAGAACTTGACCGCGAAGCCGCGCGGGTCACGGGCGGCGTCCGGACCGCCGAGGCTGTCGGCGACGGTCGAGAAGCGGATGAACATCTCGGTCCGCTTGCCGATGGTGTTGAGGAAGTCGGCGCGGGTGAAGCCGGTGACGTCGTCGGTCACCTCGAAGTAGCCGTAGGCGCCGGAGCCGCGGGCGTGGACCACGCGCTCCGGGATGCGCTCCCGGTTGAAGCGGGCGAGCTTCTCGATGAGGTGCTGGTCCTGGAGGACGATCGGGCCACCGACGCCGGCGGTGGCGGAGTTCTGGTTGTCGGCGACGGGGGCGCCCGACTCCGTGGTGAGTGTGCGCGCCGTCAGCGTGGGCTTCGACATGGTGACCTTTCGTACGAAGAGCGCGGAAGCCGACTTCCGCATGTTGGAGCGTATGGAGGGCTCCAACCAAACGTCAACAGTTTGTTGAAAACTTGCTGGGGTCCTTCTACCACCGCACGCAGCGGCCGGAAAAGGGTCCCGGCGGCGGCACCTGGGCGCGACAGGGCAGGTGTCGGCGCCGCCGCCGGAAGCTTGTGTGCGAGGCTCACGCCTCGGGTGCGGCCAGGACGGAGACCACTGCCGGGCGCCGCGTGGAGACGCTCTCCTTGCGGGCCCACTCCAGTGCCGAGCGCAGGTCCTCCCGGCCGGTGACCCGGCGCCCCGAGCAGCCGTGAGCCCCGGCGAGGCGCACGATGTCCGGGCCGCGTTCGTCCCGGTCGAGCAGCAGCTGCACGTACGGCACACCGTCCTCCTCCGCCGCCGCCAACTCCTCGGCGAACGGTGGCAGTCCGGGCCCCGCGGCGATGCCCACCAGCAGGGCGTCCGGCGCCGTGGCGGAAAGTGCCGCCCGGGCCCCGAGCGCCGCGGGGATCTCCCACCCCGG
This sequence comes from Streptomyces sp. NPDC050806, assembly GCF_055586425.1. Classification (NCBI taxonomy): domain Bacteria; kingdom Bacillati; phylum Actinomycetota; class Actinomycetes; order Kitasatosporales; family Streptomycetaceae; genus Streptomyces; species Streptomyces sp. NPDC050806. The sequence continues at coordinate 150,229 of NZ_JBVJIF010000015.1, forward strand.
CGGCCCGCCGCGGCCGTGCAGCAGCAGCCGGCGCGGCCGGCGGACCGGTAACGCCGCGGCGCCCCACTCCGCGTACACCTCCTCCGTGAGCACGAAGCAGGTGCCGGGGCCCGTGCCGAGGACCGCGTCGATTCCGGCGTGCACCTGCCCGGCGGGTACCGGGCCGCTCCGCGGGCCGGCCGCCCGGACCGCGGCCCCGGCGGGTTCGGCCCACGGATGGGGCGGCCGCTCCGCGCGCTCCCCGGCGGCGCCGAGCAGCGCCTCCAGGAACAGCCGCGCGTCGGCGACGACCCCGAGTCCCGGCGTGCCGTACCCGCCGAGCGCCGCGGGGTCGGCGTCCACCTGGACCACCGTCCGCGCCCCCGTGAGGAGGTCGGCGCCCCGGCCGGTGCCGAGCGCGAGGACGCAGTCCGCGGCGGCCAGCGCCCGGCCTCCCGTCCCCGACGGGCACCCGACGCTCCCCACGTGGAGGGCGTGGCCGTCCCCCGCGCAGCCGCGGCCGCCGGGGGTGTCGGCGAAGGGCACCCGCAGCCGCTCGGCGAGCGTGCGCAGCGCGGTGCCGGCCCCTGACTCCGGCACCCCGCCGCCCGCCAGCAGCAGCGGCCGGCGCGCGGCCAGCAGCAGCTCCAGCGCGGCCGCGACCTGCGCGGGCCGGGGCGCGCCGCTCCGTACCGGCAGCGTCGCGTCGGCCGCGGGTGCGTACGCGATCTCCGTCCCGTCCGCCCCCGGGGGCAGCTCCACCAGGACCGGTCCCGGCCGGCCCTCGCGGGCCGTGCGGAACGCCTCGCGCAGCGCCCACGGCAGGCGGGCGGCGGCGACGGCCGGCAGCACCTGCTTGGTCACCGGCCGGGCCGGTCCGGCGGCGCCGGGCCCGGTCGCGAGGCAGACCAGCGGGACGCCGTCGGCGTGCGCGGTGTGCAGCCCGGGCACCAGTGCGGGGCCGGACGCCGCGCCCGCGACGACCACCCCCGGCCGCCCGCTCGCGCGGGCCCAGCCGTCGGCCATGTGCACGGCCGACTGGGGATGACGGGCCGTCAGGCGGCCGAGGTCCGCCGCCGAGAACGCCGCGTACAGCGGGCCGCCGGGCGCGTCCGGGCAGCCGAAGGCGTGGTCGGCGCCCTCGTCCCGGACGATCCGGGCGGCCACCGCCGCTGCGGTCGTCCTCGGTGTCGGCATCGGTCGCTCCCCCTCTCGGCCCGTCCCTCAGCCCTGGGTGGGGAGGCCGGAGAGGCGTTCGACGCCGCGGAGGAGGGCGGAGTGGTCCAGGCCGCCGTCGCCCTGGGCGCGCAGGGAGGCGACGAGGTTGGCGACGACGGAGCCGACGGGGAGGGCGGCGCCGACGGTGCGGGCGGCGTCGGTGACGATGCCCATGTCCTTGTGGTGGAGGTCGATGCG
>NZ_JBVJIF010000016.1:0-111391 GCF_055586425.1 Streptomyces sp. NPDC050806
TATATCCGGCCGTTGTTCTGTGAGGGCAAGGGGCCCTTCCGCTGGGCGGCGCTGTCGGGTGAGGCCTCGGACATCCACAAGACGGACAAGGCGATGCTGGAGCTGTTTCCGGAGAACGAGTCGCTGCATCGGTGGATCAAGATGGCCGGGGAGCGCGTGCATTTCCAGGGGCTGCCGGCGCGGATCTGCTGGCTGGGTTATGGGGAGCGGGACAAGGCGGGTGAGCGGTTCAACGAGATGGTGGCCGACGGCACGCTGCAGGCGCCGCTGGCGATCGGGCGGGATCATCTGGACTGCGGTTCGGTGGCCTCGCCCTATCGGGAGACCGAGGCGATGCTCGATGGCTCGGATGCGATCGCGGACTGGCCGCTGCTGAACGCCATGGTCAACGTGGCCTCCGGCGCGTCGTGGGTGTCGCTGCACCACGGTGGCGGGGTGGGCATGGGCCGGTCGATCCACGCGGGCCAGGTGTCCGTCGCCGACGGCACCGAGCTGGCCGGCGAGAAGATCCGCCGCGTCCTGACCAATGACCCGGGGATGGGTGTCATCCGGCACGTCGACGCCGGATACGACATCGCCGACACGGTTGCCGACGAGCGGGGTGTGCGTATCCCGATGCGCGAGGCTCCCTCCGCGTAACCGTTCCCCGTCGGGAAGGCCGCCGCCAATGACGTCGGCGGCCTTTCCTTTTGCGTCCGGGGCCGTCAGGTGCCGGCGCTCTCCCGTACCTCGGCCGTCGCGTTTTCCGCGGCGGCCGGGACGGCGGATCGCGGACGGAGCCAGAGGAAATGAACCACCGACAGCAGAACCAGCCAGACGGCTCCGACGATCAGGGCGATCCGGGTGCTCGCGGAGAAGGCGAGCAGCACCAGCACGGCCGTCATGAACACCATGGCGATGATCTGCCCGTAGGGCCAGAACGGGACCTTGTAGGCGAGCCCGGCCACTTCTTCGCGGGACATCTTGCGGCGCGCGGCGTACTGCGTCGCCAGAATCATCAGCCACACCCAGACGGTGGCGAAGGTGGCGATGGAGGAAATGATGAGGAAGACGCGGTCGGGGATCAGGTAATTCAGCACCACCCCGAGCAGCAGCGAACCGATCATGATGGCGACGGTCATGGTCGGCACGCCGCTGCGCGAGAGCCGTCGCATGACCGCCGGTGCCTGGCCGCGCTCGGCCATGCCGTACATGATGCGGCCCGCGGCGAAGATGTCGCTGTTGATCGCGGAGAGCGCGGCGACCACCACGACGGCGTTCAGGATGGCGGCCGCGGACTTGATGCCGAGCCCGGCGAAGATCTGGACGAACGGGCTGGCGTCCGAGCCGATGTCCTGCCACGGATTCAGCGACATGATGACGCCCAGGGTCAGCACGTAGAACAGGACGATGCGCAGCGGAATGGAATTCACCGCGCTCGGGATCGTCTTCTCCGGATTCTCCGCCTCCCCGGCCGTGACGCCGATGATCTCGGTACCGCCGAAGGCGAACATCACCACCGCGAACGACAGAATGAAGCCCTGGACGCCGTGCGCGAAGAATCCGCCGTTGCTCCAGAGGTTGGACACCCCGATATGCATGCCACCGCCGCCGATGCCCAGCACGAGAATGGCGAGGCCGGCCAGGATCATTGCGCAGATGGCGAGGATCTTCACCAGCGAGAGCCAGAATTCCAGCTCGCCGAAGACCTTCACGTTGAAGAGGTTCAGTACGCCGATGACGCCGATCGCGGCGAGCAGCCAGATCCAGCGCGGTACGTCGGGGAACCAGAATCCCATGTAGACGCCGAGCGCGGTGATGTCGGCGATACAGACGATGACCATTTCGAAGGCGAAGGTCCAGCCGGTCGTGAAGCCCGCCAGCCGCCCCAGGTGCCGGGTCGCGTATTCGCCGAAGGAGCCCGCGCAGGGGTGGTTGACCGCCATCTCACCGAGGGAGCGCAGGACGAGGAAGACGGCGCCGCCGCCGATGAGGTAGGCCAGCAGCACCGCGGGCCCGCCGGCCTGGATGGCTTCCGAGGAGCCGTAGAACAGGCCGGTGCCGATGGCCGAGCCCAGCGCGATGAAGCGGATGTGCCGGGACCTCAGCCCGCGGTGCAAGGTCGTTTTTTCGGTACTCACAAGATGCCCTCTCCTTCGGGAACAGCACGCCCGTCCCTGACGTGCGACATGGGCCGTCGCCTGGCGGGAGCGGCTGTCGCCGCCTCTCACTTGAACACAGGCGCCGCATGTATATGCCTGTATAGACAGGACCGTCAAGGGTCGATCCGGGAAATGGGCAGGCCCTCGGGGAAGGGGGTGCGGCGATGAGGGAGCCCGGTACGACGGCCGTGTCCAGCGCCTCTCCGGCCGTCGGCCGCGCGCTGGACATCCTCACCCACCTCGCCGGGCGCAGCGGCCCCGTACGGGTCGCGACGCTCGCCCGTGACCTCGGCATACCGCGCTCGTCGGCGTACCACATCCTCACCGTGCTGGCCGGGCGCGGCTTCGTCACCTACCTCCCGCACGAGCAGGCTTACGGGCTGGGCGTCGCCGCCTTCGAGATCGGCTCCGCCTACCTCCGGCACGAGCCGCTCGAACGGCTGGCCCGCCCGATCCTGCGCACCCTCGCCGGCCGCCTCGCGCAACCCGTGCACCTCGGGGTGCTGCACGGCGCGGAGACCGTGTACCTGCTCAAGGAGCAGCCCGCGGCGGCGCGGCCGGGCACCGTCACGGTCCCGCTGGTCACGGAGGTCGGCGTGCGGCTCCCGGCCCACCTGACGGCCAGTGGCCGGGCGCTCCTCGCGCACGTCGGCGAGGCCCAGCTCAAGGCGCTCTTCTCGCGCCCCGGCGACCTCATCACCCGTACCGGCAAGGGGCCGCGGTCGCTGGGCGAGCTGCGGGACCTGCTGGCCAGGGACCGGGCGCGCGGCTGGTCGGAGGAGACCGAGCTGGTCTCGGCGGGGTTCCGCTCGGTCGGGGTGGCGGCGTTCGACCACCACGGGCGGCCGGTGGCGGCGCTGAGCAGTACCTGGTACCGGAACCACCGCCCGCGCGACGAGGCGTACGTGCGCGACCTGCTGCGCAAGGGCGCGGCCCGGCTCACCCACGCGGTCTCGGGCCGCCCGCCCACGGACCGGCCGTAGCCACCCGCCGATGACCCGCCCTCAGCCGCAGGGTCCGCCCGAGGGGCCCCGGCCGTGGAGCGCCCGGACGGTGCTCCGGGGCGGTTCAGCGGTTGTCGAAGGTGCCCTGGAGCCGGTACCGCGACCCCGGGTGCAGCAGCCGCGCGATGCTCACCAGCGCGTCGCCCGACCAGGTACGGCGGTGGATCAGCAGGCACGGCTCGGACTCGGGCACGCCGAGGACGGCGCACTCCTCGGACGACGGCAGCACCGCCTCCACCACGTGCTCGCCCCGGCCCAGCGGCGCCACCTCGGACAGGAACGTGAACGGGGTCCGCCGGGTGAAGTCCTGCTCCAGGTAGCCGGGCGCGAAGTCCGGATGGACGTACCGGTCCTCCAGCTGGATGGCCACGTCGTCCTCGAAGTGCACCACCCGGGACCGGAAGACCCGGCGCCCGGCGCCCGGACCGAACTGCGCGCCGACCTCCGGATCGGCGGTCTCCGCCCGTACGTACAGCACCTCGGCGCGGTACCGGTGCCCGCGGCGGTGCACCTCGTCGGCGATGTTGTGCACCTCCACCAGCGCCGAACTTCCCTTGTGCAGCGCCACGAAGCTGCCCACGCCCATCACCCGGCGGATCAGGCCCTGGCCCGCCAGCTCCCGCAGCGCGCGGTTGACCGTCATCCGGGACAGGCCCAGCGACTCCACGAACTGGCTCTCCGAGGGCAGCGCGTCGCCCTCCCGCCACCGCCCGCTCATGATCTGCTCGGTGACCAGGTCCTTCACGCGCTGGTACGCGGGCGCCGAACGGGACGCCTGCGCGTGGTACCGCCGCGCGAGGTCAGCAGCCTCCCCGGCCAAGCCGTTCACCGTCCCTCGCACTCGTGGTCACACGCTCCTCGCGGGTGACGCGGGCACCGGAATCCTAGTGGGTCTCGGATCCGAGGAACCGGGCCGCCCGCGCTGGTCCGGAGCCCGGCGCGCGGGTGTGATGGCAGCGGAACACCGAGGAGCTGAGGAACCGTGACGAGCACCGTGCAGCAGGCCGCCCGCGCCACCGACCCGGACCGGGGCACCGGCCCGGCACCGGCCCCCGACCCGGGGGCGCGCCCGGAAGCGGCCGTGGACACCGCCGCCGAACCGTGGACCGGCCGCGACGACGGCCCCGGCCCCGAGCACCTGCGCTGGCACCGCGCGGTGACGCCGTACCGGGCCGCCGCTCGGGCCGACGGCCGGCAGCAGGCGACGGGCGGCGCGTGGGACGCGGCCGGCGAATGGGACGCCGCCTTCGTCGGCTTCCGCAGTGACGAGGGCGTACGCCGCAACAAGGGCCGGCCCGGCGCCGCCGACGGCCCGGGCGCGCTGCGCCGCGCGCTCGCCCCCATGGCCCTGCAGACCCCGCTGCGCGCCCTGGACGCCGGGGACATCGAGGTCGGGGACGGCGACCTGGCGGCCGGCCAGCGGCGCCTGGGCCGCGCCGTCACCGCCCTGCTGGACCACGGCCGCCCGGTGGCCGTGCTGGGCGGCGGCCACGAAGTCGCCTACGGCAGCTACCTCGGGCTGGCCGGGAGCCGAGCGCTGCGCGACGGCGCCCGCCTCGGCGTGCTCAACCTCGACGCGCACTTCGACCTGCGCGACGACGTCCGGCCCAGCTCCGGCACGCCCTTCCTGCAGATGGCGGAGGACGAGGAGGCCGCAGGCCGGGAACCGAACTACTGGGTGCTCGGGGTGAGCGCGCCGAGCAACACCGAGCGGCTGTACCGCACCGCCGACCGGCTCGGCGTGCGCTACCTCCCCGACACCGCCTGCGGCCTGCTGCACATGCACCGCGTCGACGCCTTCGTGGACGACTTCCTCGCGAGCTGCGACCTGGTGCACCTCAGCATCGACCTGGACGTGCTGCCCGCGGCCGTGGCGCCGGGCGTCAGCGCCCCCGCCGCGTACGGCGTCCCGCTGGAGGTGGTGGAACACGTCTGCGCCAAGGTCGCCGCCAGTGGCCGGCTGGCCGTCTGCGACGTCGCGGAGCTCAATCCGGACCTGGACACCGACCACCGCACGGCCCGGACCGGCGCGCGCCTGGTCCACCGCATCCTGACGGGCGCGGCCGGAGCCCGTCAGGTGCCGGCGGCCGCGGCCGCGTCGAGCCGTGCGGGGCTCGGCAGGTAGAGCCCCCGGGCGAGGGCCCGGACGGCGATCTGGGTGCGGGAGGCGACCCCGAGCTTGGGCAGGACGTGCTCGATGTGCGCGGCGACCGTGCGCTCGGCGATGTGCAGCGTGGAGGCGATGCGCTGATTGGTGCAGCCCTCCACGATCAGCCCGGTGATCTGCAGCTCCCGCCGGGTCAGCCCGTACAGCTCACCGGCCGGCGACAGCAGGACGACGGCCACCACGTCGTACGGCGGACACGGCCCGCAGGACAGGACGGTCACCCGGGTGTACGCGGACCGCTGCTCGACGGTGGACGGCTGGAGGAAGGTCAGGTGCGCGGTCCGCGCGGCGATGGCCGACGCGAGCAGCAGCACCCCCGAACCGGCCCGCAGCGACGGGTGGCCGGGCAGTCCGGGCAGCGGCAGGGCCCGGCCCGTGCGGCACAGGGCGACCCCGGCCGTGCACCCCGCCAGCAGCTCGGCCGCCGCGGCCGGCGGGCGCAGCGGGTCGACCGCGTCGGCCATCGACGGGGCGAGCCCGCGGAGCAGGCCGCGCACGGCGGGCGGCGGGGGCGGGCCGGAGCCGCGGAGGAGGACGACGAACCCGAGGTAGCGCCGGCCGCTCGTGAACAGGCCCACCAGCACGGCATGGTGCCGTCCGGAGCGGCGCACGAGGCTTCGCCAGCCGGGCAGTTGTCCGGGGCCGTCACCGTTGCGGCACACGTGCACCGCCGACTCCGGCCCGCACGCGGCGATCCGCTCGCTGTCCCGCAGCGCCGCCCGGCCGGTGGCCGCCGCGCGCAGTGGTGCGTCGCAGTCCCGCTCCGCCACCGTGACCAGCTTCCGTGCCTGTGGTACCAGCAGGACGACGGCGCCCGCGTCGTAGGGGACGAGCCGGCGGAGCCGGTCCAGCACCGCGGCCGCACGCGGCGCCGGCACACCGGGCGTGGACGCGATCCGCCCCACGGCCAGTGCGTGCGCCGCCGCGCTCAGGTCCGGTGCCACCCTCCCCCCTCGGGGCTCGTGGGCAGAACTGCCCATCGCCCGGCCGCCGGTGACCTGCTCTCATAGGAACAGAGTGAATACGGCCCGGCCAAGTGCCACCGCCGGCGGCTCCGGACGGGCAGCCACTCCGGCGCCGTCGGTCGCTCCCCGGACCCCGGACGCCGGCGGCGTTGTGCCGTGGCAGGGTCCGGTGCGGTCAGCGTGCTCCGCGCGGCGGCGGACCGGAACCCCCCATCCAGGCGGGCCCGTTACGGCCATGGCACGCTTCACCCGTCCGGTGCACGCGGCAGTCGCAGCCGGAAGCACGCACCGCCGGCGGACGACGGCTCGTACCAGGCATCGCCTCCGTTGGCACGGGCCAGACCGCGGACGACCCAGAGGCCCAGCCCCGATCCGTCACCGGCCCGCTCGGCGTCGGGTCCGCGGGCGAACCGCTCGAACAGCCGCGGTGCGAACTCCTCCGGCACCCCGTCGCCGTGGTCGCACACCGAGATCTCCAGCCACTGCCGGCCCCGGGCCACCACCCGGGCCCTGACCGGCGGGCGGCCGTGCGTGAAGGCGTTCTCCAGGCAGTTGGTGAGCATCTCGGAGAAGGCCAGCCGGTCCACCCGCGCGACCAGCCCGGGCGCGCACGACAGCCGTACCGCCTCGACCTGTTCCGTGACATTGCCCAGCCGTTCGATCAGGAACGGCAGGACGGGTATGTCCTCCGGGACGGCGGGCGGCGCCGCGGCGTCGATGCGCGCCGCGGTGAGCAGCTTGCGCACCAGTGCCTGGAGATGGGCGGTGCGCTCGGCGATCCGGTGCACGGCTGCGGCCCGCGCCCGGTCCGAGAGCACCGCCCGGCGGTCGAGCAGCGTGTCGGCGAGCACGCCGATCGTGGCCAGCGGATTGTGCAGCTGATGGGCGGCGACCGCCACGACGACGTTCTGCCGCTCCAGCGCCGCTTCCAGCTCCTGCTGGGCCCGGCGCCGCCGGGTGATGTCCCGCAGCGCCGCGACGTGCAGCGTGTCCGCGTCCACCAGCGCGGTGGTGACCCGCATCTCCACCACCCGCGCGCTCCGGTCGGGGAGCATCAGGTCGATGGTGGTCTCCCCGACGACGAGGGGGAAGCCGAATTCCCTGCCGACCAGTTCGGCGGCGGGCCGGGCGAACAGCTCAGCGGCCGCCGGGTTGCAGAAGACGATACGGCCGTCCCCGTCGACGGCCAGGATGCCGTCGGCGGCCGCCGAGACGATCACCCGCCCGATGGCGTCGGGGCCGGCACCGGAAGACCCGTTGCCGGCCGCGGTGCCGGGGCGCACCCCCTCGTCAACCATCGGGTACCACCGGTGGGGCCGGCATACGACTGCCGGGCGCGCCGTGCTCGTCGGCCGAGAGCAACGGCACTCCGTATCCCGTCAGCACGGCGGAGAGGCCGCGCAGCGGCTTGCCGATGTGCATCCCGGTGTCGTCGACGGTGACGTCGCGGATCCGGTGGTCGTGGGCCGAGCCGCGGGTCTGCAGCACCGCGACGGCCCGGCCCGTGAGGCCCGCCGTCTCCACGTAGCGCAGCAGGATCGACACATCGGTGAGGCTGGCGACCCGCGCGGCGATGCTCGGGCCGGGGTTCGGCCCCGTACGGTCGGCGGGCAGCGAGGTGAGCAGTGCCGTGATGGCGCGCGGCCGCAGCACCGCGCCCAGCGCGACGACGAAGTCCAGCAGCGCCCGCGGGGTGGCGATCCGCTCCAGCGCGGAGAGGGTGTCGATGACCAGCCGCGCGGGCCGGAACTCCTCCACCGCCCGCCGCACCAGGATGAAGTGGTCCTCCAGGGAGGAGGTCTCGGGGTACTCCGACACCACCTGGAGCAGACCGGACGCCTCCATGGCAGGCAGGTCCACGCCCCAGCCCGCGGCGTTGCGGTCCAGCTGCTGGCGGGTCTCGTCGAAGGTGTACAGCAGGCAGCGCTCACCCGCCTCGGCACCGGCCGTCACGAAGTGCAGGCCGGACAGCGTCTTGCCGATGCCGGTCGGGCCGGTGAGCAGGACGACCGCGTCGCGGTAGATCCCGCCGCCGCACATCGAGTCCAGCTCGGCGATGCCGATGGAGACCCGCTCGCGGATCACGGCGCCCTCGTGCGGGGCGAGGAACGCCAGCGGTACGACGACGATGCCGTCCCGCGGGTCGATGGTGAACAGCCACTCGCCGGTGCGGTGCGGAGCGCCGCGGAACTTCACGATCTCCAGGGTCCGGCGCCGCCGTTCTTGGAACAGGTTGTTGCGCAGCACGATGACGTTGTCGAGCGCGAACTCCTCCACGCCGAGCCGCGACATGCCGCCGTACTCCGTCTCCCGCTCCGTGGTGATCATCGAGGTCACGCCGATCGACTCCAGGGACTCCGCCACGCGCAGCAGTTCCTGCCGGACGGTGGCCGGGCCGGGGTAGCGCAGGAAGACCGCGCCCAGCGAGTCCATCGCGACCCGCCTGGCGCCCACCGTGCGCACCGCGTGTTCGATCCTGGCGGCCAGCGCCCGGAAGTCGTACGCCCCGATGACGGGGCCCTCCTCCGTGTTCCGGGCGGAGGCGTCGACGAAGGCCCACTTCCCGGCCCGCTCCCACTCGGCCACGGTGAATCCCAGCGAGGCGACGTTGCGGCGGATGTCCACGGGCGGTTCCTCGAAGGTGACGAAGACTCCCGGCTCGTCGAAGAACTGTATGCCCCGGGCGAGGAATTCGACGGCGAACAGCGTCTTGCCGCTGCCGGCCGTGCCGGTGACCAAGGTGCACCGGCCCGCGGGCAGTCCGCCGAGCGCGACCTGATCGAAACCGTTGATCGCGGTGGCCACGCGCGGGACCGTTGTGCCATCCGATGTCATGGTCGTACCTCCCTGGGGTCTTCGTCCGTGTGGGGCAGGCCCAGGGCTGCGGCGGCCCGGTGATGGTCGGACAGGTCACCGACCACCCGGCGAGGCGGGGGCGGGCTGAGCCTGATGACGGTGGGGGTGGCCAGGATCCGCCCCTCCTCCGCCAGTTCCGGACGCTCCACGGCGTCCACGATCTGGATGTCGTACCGATTGCGCAGCCTGGTGTCGCACAACAGACGCAGGTTGAGTTCGGCCTCTTGGGAGTGCGCCGTCCGTCCGGCCACGAAGAGCCTGAACGAGTAAATGGTCACGTGCGACAGCCTCCTGTCCCCCCCCCGCTCTTCCGTCGTGTTCGGGGCAGAACAGCCCTTCGGGACCACTGTCCCCCGGACGGCATCCCGCGACCAGAGCGGAAACCGGTACCGCGGTGCGCCGGGAGGCCCGGGCGGGAAAGACGGCGTTGCCATGCCGGGCGGCGCACCGGGCTAGGCTGGACCGGCCGACAGTGTGGGGTGGCCGCGATGACCAAGGTGCTGGTGGTGGAGGACCAGCGGGCACTCGCCGACGCGCTGGAACTGGCCATCTCCGCGCAGCCGGACCTGGAGTGCGTGGGCGCGGTCGGCACGGTCGAGGCGGCGCTGCCGCTCGCCGCCGCGGGCACGGACGCCGTCCTGATGGACATTCACCTGCCGGGCGCCGACGGCATCGAGGGCACCGCGAAGATCAAGGCGGCCCATCCGGAGGTCCGCGTGCTGATCCTCACCGCGGACACCGACCCCGCGGTGCTCGCCGCCGCCACGGCGGCCGGCGCCGCCGGATTCCTCTCCAAGTCCAGCGCGCTGGCCGACATCCTCGCCGCGCTGCGGGCACCGGCGGGCGGGACCCTGCTGGTCGAGGGCGCCACGCTGGCAGCGCTGCTCGAACCGGGCGACGGCGCCCGGGGCGGGCCGGACGAGGAGCCGCGGGTTCGCCTGACGGGCCGCGAGCTGGAGGTGCTGCGCCTGCTGGGGGAGGGGCTGGCTCCCCGGGCGATCGCCGAACGCCTCGTCATCAGCCGGCACACCGCCCGCGGTCACGTGAAGAACCTCCTGACGAAACTGGGCGCCCACAGCCAGCTGGAGGCCGTCGTCGCGGCCACCCGCGCCGGCCTGCTGCCCGGCGAGGGGGAACGGCCCATTTGAGGGGGGCCGGCCGGACCGTTTGAGGGTTCCCGGCCGCCCGGTTCTGCGCTTAGCGTCGAGGAGAGAGGCCGGCGCCCGAAGGAAGGAAGGTGACCGGGCGGTGATGGATCAGGAGCGGGACTTCGGCGAAGTCGCCCGGTTCGCGGCTGTCCTCGCGACCGTCCCTTCCGTCAGCGACGTACTTCAGGGCCTCGCGCGGTGCTCGGCCGCCGCGCTCGCCGTACGGAGCACCGGCGTCTCCCTCGTACGCGGCGGGGAGCTGCACCCGGTGGGCGTCCTGGACCGGATGGCGGCCGAGGTGGGCCACGTCCAGGCCGCGCTCCGACGCGGGCCGTGCGCCGAAGCCCTGCGCACCGCGCAGCCGGTCACCGTGCCCGACCTGGCGCGCGACGCGGCGCGGTGGCCCGGCTACGGCGAGCGGGTGCTCGAACTGGGCGTGGCAGCGACTGCCAGCCTCCCGCTGCATTCCCACGGGAAGGCGCTCGGGACGCTGGACCTCTACCACACCGAGCCGCGGCCCTGGCCCGTCGCCGACCTCGTCCGCGTACGGGTGCTGACCGACATGACCGTCGCCTACCTCACGATGGCCGCCGAGCGGGACCAGCAGCGCCGGGTGGCGGACCAGCTCCAGCACGCGCTCGACAGCAGGGTCGTCATCGAACAGGCCAAGGGCATGCTCGCGGCCGAGCGCCGCATCCCGACCCGCGAGGCGTTCGAGCTGCTGCGCGGGTACGCGCGCCACCACCGTGCCAAGCTGCGCGACACGGCCGAGGCGGTCGTCGACGGAGAGCTGCGGCCCTGACGGCGCGGCGGCTCCGGGGCGGGCAGCATGCGCCGCCCGGCAGCGGCGCGTCAGTGCGGAATACCGTCGATCAGTTCGCGGGCGCCCTGGCGGAGCAGCGCGACGGCGACCGAGGTGCCCAGGGTGGCGGGGTCGAGCCGGCCCGCCCACTCGTGGGCGTTGAGGACGGTCTTGCCGTCGGGGGTGAACACGCAGGCCCGCAGCGACAGGTCGCCGCCGCGCTCGGCCCTGGCGTACCCGGCGATGGGGGAGTTGCAGTGCCCCTGGAGCACGTGCAGGAACATGCGTTCGGCCTGCGTCTCGCGGTGCGTACCCGGGTCGCCGAGCCCGGAGAGCGCGTCGACGGTGACGGTGTCGTCCTCGCGGCACTGGAGGGCCAGCACCCCGGCGCCGATCGGCGGGCACATCGTCTCGACGGACAGCACCTCGGTGATGACGTCCGGACGCCCGATGCGGTGCAGCCCGGACACCGCGAGGAGCAGCGCGTCGGCCTCCCCGGCGTGCAGCTTCTCCATCCGCCGGTTGGCGTTGCCGCGCATCGGCACCGTCTCCAGGTGCGGGTGGGAAGCGGCGAGCTGGGCGCGGCGGCGTACGGAGGAAGTGCCGATGCGGGTGCCCGGCGGCAGCTCGTCGAGGGTGCGCCCGCCGGGGTGAATGAGGGCGTCCCGTACGTCGTCCCGCTTCAGGAACGCGGCGAACGTCGTACCGGCGGGCAGCGGCCGGTCGGCCGGGATGTCCTTGACGCAGTGCACCGCCACGTCCGCCTCGCCCGAAAGAAGGGCGGCGTCGACCTCCTTGGTGAAGGCACCCTTGCCCTCCACCTGGGAAAGGTCACCCATCCAGCGGTCTCCGGTGGTGGTGACGGGCACGACCTCCGTGACGACGCCCGGGTGCAGCGCGGCCAGTTCGGCACGGACGCGCTCGACCTGGGCCAGGGCCATGGGGGAGGAGCGGGAGACGATACGGATCAGCTCAGGGGCGGACATGAAGCCACGATAGCCCCGCCCGGCCACTCCCTTCGCCCGGTCCCGCCCTGCCCGCCGGACCGCCCGGCGCCGCTCCGCCCGCGCCCGGCACGCAAATCTTCGAAGATAACGTCGGTCCGCTCGGACCCGCCCGGTTCGGAGCAACGCTTCGGCGAGTCCTTCCACCGGTTGATATGACGCCTTCCAAGTGAGCCGGCGGCTCGACGGGAAGGCGATGATTTCCCATGCACATGGCCAGGACTGCGACCACCGCCCTTTCGTCTGTCCTCGCGCTGATAATGCCTGCCGCGATCGCTTGCAAAGGAATGGCGGATACGCGCCCCGGTGAGGCCGGGACACGGACGGAAGAAACCGTGGCGTACACCGGGAAATCCCGGCCGCACGCCACGCGTGCGGACCGCCGGGCGCCCGCGGCGCCCCGCCGGAAGATCCGGGTCTCCCCGGCCGCGCTGGAGGGGCAGGCCGCCACCTTCGTCGCGGCGGGCCTGACGGAGCAGCGGTACGAGGCCGCGGCTCGGGCGTCGAGAGCCAGCTCGGAGGCGCGGACGGCGGCGCTGGAGGAGCGGCGGGCGGAGCGGCGCGCACAGCGGCGCGAGGCGGCCAGGAGGCAGCTGGAGGCGGCGGGCCCGGCCGGCTGGATCCGGGCCTGTCTGCGGGTCACCGGGGTGCCGGGGCACTGGTACGGGGGATTGTGGACGATCGCCCAGCGGGAATCCGGATTCGACCCTCGCGCCTTCAACGGATGGGACGCGAATGCGGTGGCCGGTGAGCCGTCCAGGGGACTTTTCCAGACGACCTGGCCGACTTTCCGGGCACATCATCAGGCGGGTACGGCATGGGACATCAACGACCCGGTGGCGAACTGTGCGGCAGCGGTGAATTACATCAAGTCCCAGTACGGCGACATTTCCCGCGTGCAGCAGGCGGATTCCGGCAGCGCGCCGCGCGGATATTAGGCCGGAAGGGCGCAGGGCGGGCGGGAGAACCGCGGCACGACGGCCGGTTCAGTCGCCCGGTTCGGCCAGCCGCCGCAGCAGCGTGCCCGCTTCGAGGACGCGCCGCACGTCCTCCGGGGCCAGCGTGGCGAGCCGCCCCGCGAGCGCCTCGGCCTCACTGTGCGCCACGTCGTTCAGCGCACCGACCCCGTCCTCGGTGACGACCACGCGCGCCGCGCGCCCGTCGGTGGGGTCCGGCTCCCTGCGGACCAGCCCGGCCGACTCCAGGCTCGCCACCGCGGCCGTGGCCGTCGGCTGCGAGCAGGGGATCCGCTCGGCGAGCACGCCGATGCGGGACGGGCCGAGCTGGGTCAGCAGGGCGAGCACGATGAGCTGGGTGGGCGGGACGCGGCGGCCGGGGACGGCCCTGCCCAGGCTGCGCAGCAGCCGGTGAAGGGTCACGACCAGCTCCAGGGTGGCTTCCTCGCCGACCGCGCTCACCGCGGCCTCTCCGCCGACCGCCACGCCACCATCCACTCTCGTTCTAGACCATCGAACTGCCCCGATCAGGTCAAGAAAGTGTAATGGCCGGGGAGTACATGTCCATCCAGAGGGCCAGGTCCAGGGTGCGTTCGAGGCCGCGCCGGGACGCCTGGGTGATCTGCGGGACGTCGACCTTGACGGCGCGCTGCAGCCAGTCCCGGCTGACCAGGTCGAACACCGGGTGCGAGGGCTTGGCGAGCAGGTCCTTGATGTGTCCCTGGAGCGCCACGGCGTACTTCGGGTCCTGCGTCGAGGGGTACGGGCTCTTCACCCGGTCGTAGACCGACTTCGGCAGGACGTCGGCGGTGGCCTCGCGCAGCAGGCTCTTCTCCCGGCCGTCGAACGACTTCAGGCTCCACGGGGTGTTGTAGACGTACTCCACGAGCCGGTGGTCGCAGAACGGCACCCGGACCTCCAGGCCGACGGCCATGCTCGCCCGGTCCTTGCGGTCCAGCAGGACCCGCACGAAGCGGGTGAGGTGCAGGTAGCAGATCTTGCGCATGCGGTACT
Organism: Streptomyces sp. NPDC050806; assembly: GCF_055586425.1. Lineage (NCBI taxonomy): Bacteria > Bacillati > Actinomycetota > Actinomycetes > Kitasatosporales > Streptomycetaceae > Streptomyces > Streptomyces sp. NPDC050806. Next base: position 14,058 of record NZ_JBVJIF010000016.1, read on the forward strand.
CGAAGTCGCTCTCGCCGTCGAGCCGCTGCACGTCCGCGACGGCCGTGTCGTAGCTGTCCTGGATGTAACTGCCCAGGTCCATCGCCTTGGTGACGCCGTCGGTGAGGATGTTGCCGTCGTCACCGAAGTGCTCGGCGAACTGCACGAGCCAGGGGAACGTGTCCGCCTCGCGCGCCTTGGGGTCGAAGAACTGCTTGTACCCGCCGAAGACCTCGTCCGCCGACTCGCCGGACAGCGCCACCGTCGAGTGCTCGCGAATGGACTTGAACAGCAGGTACAGCGAGGCGTCCATGTCGCCCAGGCCCATCGGCATGTCCCGGGCGCGGATCATCTTGGACCGCACTTCGGGGTCGGCGAGCTGGTCGGAGTCGAGGACGATGTCCTGGTGCTCGGTGCCCGAGGCGCGCGCCACGTCGTGGACGAAGGGGGTGTCGGGGGTGTCGCGCAGCGCGTCGGCCACGAAGTTCTCGGTCTGGCCCACGAAGTCGACCGCGAAGCTGCGGACCGTCTTGTCCTCGGCGGCCAGCTGCTGGGCGGCCAGGGCGGTCATCGCGGAGGAGTCCAGGCCGCCGGAGAGCAGGGTGCAGCGCGGTACGTCGGCGACGAGCTGGCGGCGCACGATGTCGTCCAGCAGCGAGCGCACGTGGGCGATCGAGGTCTCCTGGTCGTCCGTATGCCGCTTGGTCTCCAGCGACCAGTAGACGCGGGTGCGCAGGCCGTTGCGGGTGAGCGTGACGACGGTGCCGGGCTCCACCTCGCGCATGCCCTCGTACACGGCGTGGCCCGGCGTCTTGACGAAGGCGAACAGCTCGCGCAGGCCGTCCAGCGTCACGGTGGGGGTGACCCGGGGGTTGGCGAGGATGGCCTTGGGCTCGGAGCCGAAGAGCACGCCGTCGTCGGTGGCGTAGTAGTAGAAGGGCTTGATGCCCATCCGGTCGCGGATCATCACGAGCTTCTGCTCGCGGCTGTCCCAGATGGCGAAGGCGTACATGCCGTTGAGCCGTTCGGCGACGGCCTCGCCCCACTCCAGGTAGCCGTGGAGCACGACCTCGGTGTCGGAGTCGGTGACGAAGCGGTGGCCGCGCGCGGCGAGCTCCTTGCGCAGCTCGGTGAAGTTGTACGCCTCTCCGGAGTAGACCATGACCACGGGGCCGTCGTCGGTGTCGACGGTCATCGGCTGGCGGCCGCCCGGCAGGTCGATGATGGCGAGCCGGCGGTGACCGAGGGCCGCCGGGCCCTGGACCCAGGTGCCGGCGTCGTCCGGGCCCCGGCAGGACATGGTCTCGGTCATGGCGTCGACGGTGGCCTGCTCGGACCGCAGGTCACGCTGGTAGGCGACCCATCCGGTGATTCCGCACATGCTGCTCCTCCCAATCCGACCCCGGGCTGGTGCCTCGGGGGGCGGCCGGACGACGGCAGGGGTCACCGGCCGGATACCCAGGGTCATTTGTATCGAGCACCTATGTTTCGAGCATGTGTCAGGCGGATGTCGTCCGTCAACAGGGCCCGACGGGCGATCTTCGGCCGATCGGGTGGAAGGTATAGAGGACGTCAAGTGCCGGTATACGAAAGGCCTTTGGGTGGTCACGGAAGTGCCGCGTCGCCGTTTCGCGGCCGCCCCGTGGCGGCGCCGGGGCCGCTCCCGGAGCGCACATGCGTCGGCACCCCCTTTCTGCCGAAGGGGGTGCCGGAGGAGGGGTGCCGGTGCGGGGCGGGTCAGCTCGCGACCGGCTGGGCCGTCCGCATCAGCTCGCGGCGCTGCTTCATGAACGGGCGGGGGCGGTTCAGGGCGAGTACGGCGGTGGTGCGTCCCTCGCGCTCGTACGCGGCGAGGAAGGTGCGGTCGTCGGGGGAGCCCTCCAGGATCCGCACGGTGTCGGTGGGCCGGCGCCGGCCGGCGAACTGGATCCGGACGCCGTACTGGTCGGACCAGAAGTACGGGACCGGGCGGTGCGCCTTGAGCGTGGCGCCCGCGAGCAGGTTGTGGGCGGCGACGGCGGCCTGTTCGGTGGCGCTGGTCCAGTGCTCGGTACGGGAGCCGTCGACCCGGGCCACGTCGCCGACCGCGACGACGTGGGGGAGCGCGGTCACGCACCCGGCGTCGGTGACCACCCCGTCGTCCAGGGCGATCCCGGAGCCGGCGAGCCAGTCGGTGTTCGGGCGGACGCCGATGCCGACCACGACGGTGTCGGCGGGCACCAGCCGCCCGTTGGCCAGCTCGACCCCGGTGACCCGGCCGTCCGGCCCGCCCCGCAGCGAGGCGACGCCCGTACCGGTGGCCAGCGCCACCCCGTGGTCACCGTGCAGCGTCGCGCAGATCCGGGCCATCTCCTCGCCGAGCTGCGGCAGTAGCGGGAGCGGCGCGGCCTCCACGACCGTGACGTCATGGCCGAGCGCGGCGCAGGAGGAGGCGACCTCGGCCCCGATGAACCCGCCGCCGATGACGACCACCCGTACCGGCCCGCCGGCCAGGTCGTCGCGGAGCGCCTGGGCGTCGTCGAGGGTGCGCAGCGTGTGCACGCCGGACAGCTCGGGGCCGGGCAGCCGGCGCGGGGTGGCGCCGGTGGCGATGACCACCCCGTCGGTCTCCAGGGACCGGCCGCCCTCCAGGAGCACCGACCGGCCGTCGGTGCCGAGCCCGGCGGCGCGGGTGCCCAGCACCCATTCCGCGTCCAGCTCGGCCACCTCCTCGGCGTCCGCCAGGGCCAGGTGCTCCTGGCCCGTCTCACCCTTGAGAAAGTCCTTGGACAGCGGCGGCCGGTCGTACGGGCGGTGGTGTTCGTCGCCCACGATCGTGAGCCGGCCTTCGAAACCCTGGGAGCGCAGCGCCCGCGCGGCGTACAGTCCGGCCAGCGACGCTCCGATGACGGTGACCGTCCTCATGCGGCGGTGCCTTCCTCGGCGGCGTGGTGGACGTAGATCATTCCGTCCTCCACGGTGACGTGGTGGGTGCGGACGGCCCGGCGGGCGGGCAGGCAGGTCGGCCTGCCGGTGCGCAGGTCGAAGGATGCGGCGTGCAGCGGGCATTCGACCAGGCAGCCCTCCAGCCACCCGTCGGCGAGCGAGGCGTCCTGGTGGGTGCAGGTGTCGTCGATGGCGTAGATCTCGCCGTCGGCGTTGAAGACGGCGATCGGAGGTGCGGTGTCGATGCGGACGGACTCGCCTGCGGGCAGGTCGGTGAGGTGGCAGACGGGAATCACGGGGCACCCCTCATTACTGTTCGGTATAGTTGAGTTCCGCGATGCGCACGGCGAAGCGCTCTGCGCAACAGAATCCAAGCCGGGAGCCCGCGCGTCAAGCGCCTCCCTTCAGATGCCGGCCCGCATCGGGTCGCGCCAGGTGGTGAGATCGGATGACGGACAAGGCGAAGAGCACGTCGGAGGGCAGGTCGGCGGAGAAAACGGCCCGTGGGGCCGGGAGTTCGGTGCAGTCGGTGGACCGCGCCGTCACCGTGCTGGAAATCCTCGCCCGGCACGGCGAGGCGGGGGTGACCGAGGTCGCCGACGAACTGGGCGTGCACAAGTCGACGGCCTTCCGGCTGCTCGGCGTGCTGGAGAACCGCGGCCTGGTCTCCCAGGAGCAGGAGCGCGGTAAGTACTACCTCGGCGCCGGGGTGCTGCGGCTGGCCGGTGCCGCCGCGGTACGCCTGGACATCTCGCAGGAGGGTGCGCCGATGTGCCGGCTGCTCGCCGAGGAGCTGGGCGAGACGGCCAACATCGCGGTGCTCGACAACGGTGCCGCGGTCAACATCATGCAGGCCCGCGGCCCGGCCTCGGTCACCGCGCAGAACTGGCTCGGCCGCCGCACCCCGCTGCACGCGACCTCCAGCGGCAAGGCGCTGCTGGCGTTCCAGCCAGGGCCGGTCCAGGACGCGGCGCTCGCCCGCAAGCTGCCGCGGCTGACCGAGCGGACGATCACCTCCGTCGCCGAGCTGCGGGCCCAGCTGGCCGAGGTGGTGCGCAACGGCTTCGCGGTGGCGATCGAGGAGCTGGAACTGGGGCTGCACGCGGTCGCCGCGCCGGTGCGCGCGCACGACGGCCAGGTGATCGGCGCGATCAGCGTCTCGGCGCCCGCGTACCGGCTGGAGCCCGACCGGATCCCGGAGGTCGCCAAGCGCACGGTCGAGGCGGCGCGGGAACTCTCCCGCCGCATGGGCCACGGGACTTGAGGCCCGCCGGGTAGGCGGAATCGATCATACGCAGGGACGACGCGGGGCCGGTGTTCACCGGCCCCGTTCGCATGCGCGCCGACAGTACCGGCGCTTTTACCAACGGTTAACTCGTACCTCTTGACGCCGCCGAGAAGGCGTTCCCAGTATGTCTCCCATCGCGCAACGAGTCGTGCAGTGCGCAACACTGAGGGGTAGGGCATGCCACACGAAGTCCGTGCTGTCGTCGCGACGAAAAAAGGCGCACCCGTCGAGGTGCAGACGATCCTGGTGCCGGATCCCGGCCCGGGGGAAGTGCTGGTATCCGTGCAGGCCTGCGGGGTCTGCCACACGGATCTGCACTACCGGGAGGGCGCCGTCGGCGACGACTTTCCCTTCCTCCTCGGGCACGAGGCGGCGGGCGTGGTGGAGGAGGTCGGCCCCGGCGTCACCGACCTGCTGCCCGGCGACTACGTGGTGCTCGCCTGGCGCGCGCCCTGCGGCGCCTGCCGCTCCTGCCGCCGCGGCCGGCCCTGGTACTGCTTCGACTCCCGCAACGCCGCCCAGCCGATGACCCTGCTCGACAGCACTCCGCTCACCCCCGCGCTCGGCATCGGCGCGTTCGCCGAGAAGACGCTGGTCGCGGCCGGACAGGCGGTCAAGGTCGACCCGGCGGCACGCCCCGAGGCCGCCGGACTCATCGGCTGCGGCGTGATGGCCGGATACGGCGCCGCCGTGCACACCGGTGGCGTCGGCAACGGTGACACCGTCGCCGTCATCGGCTGCGGGGGAGTGGGCAACGCGGCGGTCGCCGGCGCGTCGGTCGCGGGCGCCAGAAGAGTCATCGCCGTCGACATCGACGACCGCAAGCTGGACGGCGCGACCCGCTTCGGCGCCACCCACACCGTCAACTCCCGCGGCACCGACCCGGTCGAGGCGGTCCGCCAGCTCACCGGCGGCCACGGCGCCGACGTCGTCATCGACGCCGTCGGCCGCCCCGAGACCTACCGCCAGGCCTTCGAGATGCGCGACCTGGCCGGAACGCTGGTCCTGGTCGGGGTGCCCGAGCCGGACATGCGCCTCGACCTGCCGCTGATCGAGGTGTTCTCGCGCGGCGGCTCCCTGAAATCGTCCTGGTACGGCGACTGCCTGCCCAGCCGGGACTTCCCCGTACTCATCGACCGCTACCTCAGCGGCCGGCTCGACCTCGAAGGGTTCGTCACCGAGCGGATCTCCCTGGACGAGGTGGAGTCCGCCTTCGACACCATGCGCGCCGGCCGGGTCCTGCGCTCCGTGGTCGTCCTCTGACACCGGCGGCCCGCACCCGTTCCGTGTACGCCCTGCCCGACCCAAGGAGCAGCATGTCCCGCACCCCCGCCACCGACGCCCGTGTCGTCGTGATCGGCGCCGGCATCGTCGGCTGCTCGCTCGCCGACGAACTCACCGCACGCGGCTGGCGCGACGTCACCGTCCTCGAACAGGGCCCGCTCCCGGCCCCGGGCGGCTCCACCTCGCACGCCCCCGGACTGGTCTTCCAGACCGGCCCCTCCAAGACCATGACCGAATTCGCCGCGTACACCGTCGAGAAGTTCAACTCCCTCGAAGTGGACGGGCTGCCCTGCTTCAACCCGCTCGGCGGACTGGAGCTGGCCACCACCCCCGAGCGCTGGGCCGACCTGCACCGCAAGGCCGGGCTCGCCGCCTCCTGGGGCGTACGCGGCGAACTGATCACCCCGGCCGAGTGCAAGAAGCTCTGGCCGATGCTCGACGAGGACAAGGTCCTCGGCGGGCTGTACACCCCCGACGACGGCCTGGCCCGCGCCGTCCTCGCCTGCCGCGCCCAGATCACCCGCGCCGAAGCGCGCGGCGCCCGCTTCCTGGAGCGGCACACCGTCACCGGCATCGAACGCGAGGGCGGCCGGGTCACCGGCGTCGTCACCGACCGCGGCACCTTCCCCGCCGACCACGTCGTCTCGGCGGCCGGCTTCTGGGGCCCGGTGATCGGGAAGATGGCCGGGGTGGACGTGCCGCTGCTGCCGCTCGCCCACCAGTACGCCAAGACCGCGCCGCTGCCCGAGCTGGCGGGCGTCAACGACCCGCGGACCGAGGCGAGCAAGCCGATCCTGCGCTTCCAGGACCGCGACCTGTACTACCGCGAACACACCGACCGCATCGGCATCGGCTCCTACGCGCACCGCCCGATGCCCGTCGACCCCTTCACCGTGCCCGCCTTCGACGACGCGCCCGTCATGCCGTCCTCGCTGCCCTTCACCGCGGAGGACTTCGCGCCGAGCTGGCAGGACAGCGTCGGACTGCTCCCCGCCCTCGGCGACTCCGAGGTCGAGGAGGGGTTCAACGGCGTCTTCTCCTTCACCCCCGACGGCATGCCCGTCCTCGGCGAAGCCCGTGACCTGCGCGGATTCTGGCTCGCCGAGGCGGTCTGGGTCACCCACTCCGCCGGTGTGGCCAGGGCCGTCGCCGAGTGGATGACCGACGGCCGGCCGTCCGTCGACATTCACGAGTGCGACCTGTACCGCTTCGAGGAAGCCCAGCGCGCCCCCGCGTACATCGAGGACCGCGGCGCCCAGAACTTCGTCGAGGTCTACGACGTCCTCCACCCCCTCCAGCCCATGGAGCAGCCCCGCCCCCTGCGGGTCAGCCCCTTCTACGCCCGCCAGCAGGAGCTGGGCGCGTACTTCCTGGAGGGCGGCGGCTGGGAGCGCCCGCACTGGTACGAGGCCAACGCCCCGCTCGCCGAGGGCCTCGACCTGCCCGAGCGGGACGCCTGGTCGGCCCGCTACTGGTCGCCGATCGCCGCGGCCGAGGCGAGGGCGACCCGCGAGAAGGTCGCGCTGTACGACATGACGCCGCTGCGCCGCCTGGAGGTCACCGGGCCCGGCGCCCTCGCCTTCCTCCAGCGCATGTCCACCAACCAGCTGGACAAGAAGCCCGGCGCGGTGACGTACACCCTCCTCCTGGACGAGACGGGCGGCGTCCGCTCCGACCTCACCGTGGCCCGGCTCGCGCCCGACCGCTTCCAGGTCGGCGCCAACAGCGTGGCCGACCTGGACTGGCTCCTCCGCCATGCCCCCGAGGGGGTCCACATCCAGGACATCACCCCCGGCACCTGCTGCATCGGCGTCTGGGGCCCGCTCGCCCGCGACCTCGTCCAGCCGCTCACCCGGGACGACTTCTCCCACCGGGCGTTCGGCTACTTCAAGGCGAAGCGGACCCACCTCGGCCACGTCCCGGTCACCGCCATGCGGCTGTCCTACGTCGGCGAGCTGGGCTGGGAGCTGTACACCACCGCCGACCTGGGCCTGCGGCTGTGGGACACGCTCTGGGAGGCCGGGCAGGAGCACGGCGTGATCGCCGCCGGACGGTCCGCCTTCAACAGCCTCCGCCTGGAGAAGGGCTACCGCTCCTGGGGCCACGACATGACCACCGAACACGACCCCTACGAGGCGGGCGTCGGCTTTGCCGTGCGCCCCGCCAAGGGCGACTTCCTCGGGCGGGCCGCGCTGGCGGGCCGCAGCGCGGAGACCGCCCGCCGCAGGCTCACCTGCCTCACCCTCGACGACCCCGCCGCCGTGATCCTCGGCAAGGAACCGGTCCTGGTCGACGGCGCGCCCGCCGGCTACGTCACCTCCGCCTCGTACGGCTACAGCATCGGCCGCTGCGTCGCGTACGCCTGGCTGCCGGCCGCGGCCGCCGTCCCCGGCACCGCCGTGCAGGTCGAGTACTTCGGCGAGCGGGTCCCCGCGACCGTCGCCGAGGAGCCGCTGTTCGACCCGAAGATGACGCGCATCCGCAAGTAGGGGACCACCCGGACCGCTTGAGGAGACCAGCACATGACGACCACGCCCGAACTCGCGCCCACTTCCTCCCTCATCACCACGCTGCCCGGCTCCTCCTACACCGACCCGGAGACCTTCCGGCAGGAGCAGGAGAAGATCTTCGAGCGCCTGTGGTTCTGCGCGGTGCGCAGCGCCGACCTGGACAAGCCCGGTGCCTTCCGCACCGTGCAGGTCGGCCGGGAGAGCGTCCTGATCACCCGCAACCGCCGCGGCGAGCTGCGCGCCTTCCTGAACATCTGCCGGCACCGCGGCGCCCGGCTGTGCACCGAGGAGTCCGGCGAGAACCGCCGCAACCTCCAGTGCCCGTACCACGCCTGGACCTACGACTTCGACGGCAAGCTCATCGCCGCGCCCAACCTGACGTCGATGCCGGACATCGACCGCACCGAACGAGGCCTGATCACCGTCCCGCTGCGCGAGTGGCTCGGCTACGCCTGGGTCTGCCTGGCCGACGAGCCGCCGTCGTTCGAGGACACCGTGATCGGCGCGGCCGTGGAGCGGCTCGGCGACACCGCCTCCATCGAGCGGTACCGCACCGAGGGCCTGGCCCTGGGCAAACGCATCACCTACGACGTGGCGGCCAACTGGAAGCTCATCATCGAGAACTTCATGGAGTGCTACCACTGCGCCACGATCCACCCCGAACTCACCGATGTGCTGCCGGAGTTCGCCGACGGGTTCGCCGCGCAGTACTACGTCGGGCACGGCGCGGAGTTCGCGCCGGAGGCCGAGGGCTTCACGGTCGACGGCAAGGGCGGCTTCGGCCGGCTCCCGGAGATCGCCGAGGACCAGGACCGCCGGTACTACGCGATCACGGTCCGGCCGCAGGTCTTCGTGAACCTGGTCCCCGACCACGTGATCGTCCACCGGATGTTCCCGATGGCCGCCGACCGCACCGTCGTGGAGTGCGACTGGCTCTACCTCCCCGAGGTGGTCGAGTCCGGCGCCGACGTCGACACGTCCGTCGAACTGTTCCACCGCGTCAACCAGCAGGACTTTGACGCGTGCGAGCGGACGCAGCCGGCGATGGACTCGCGCGGCTACCGGGACGGCGGCGTCCTGGTGCCCAGCGAGCACCACATCGGCGCCTTCCACCAGTGGGTCACCGAGCAGCTGGAGGACGAGCGTGCCTGAACTGTTCATCGACGGACGGTGGCAGGCGGCGGCCGGCGGGGGCACCCGCGAGATCCGCTGCCCCGCGGACCGGGCCCTCGTCGCGGTGGTCGACGAGGGCGGCGCCGAGGACGCCCGGGCGGCCGTCGCCGCCGCCCGGCGCGCCTTCGACACCGGCCCCTGGCCGCACACCACCGCGGCGCAGCGCGGCGCCAAACTGCTGCGCGTCGCCGCCCTCCTGGAGCGCGACAAGGCCGCACTGGCCCGCGCCGAATCGCTGGACACCGGAAAACGCCTGGTGGAGAGCGAGATCGACATCGACGACATCGCGGCCTGCTTCCGCTACTTCGGCAATCTGGTGACCGGGGAGGGGGACGGCGGCCGGGACGTCGACGCGGGCAGCGCCACCGTCGAGAGCCGTGTGGTCCACGAGCCGGTGGGCGTCTGCGCGTTGATCACCCCGTGGAACTACCCGCTGCTGCAGACCGCCTGGAAGGTCGCCCCGGCCCTCGCCGCCGGCAACACCTTCGTACTGAAGCCCAGCGAACTCACCCCGCACACCGCGATCCACCTGGTGCGGCTGCTCGCGGAGTCCGGGTTGCCCGACGGCGTGGCCAACCTCGTCCTCGGCACGGGCCCGGAGGCGGGTGCCCCGCTCACCGGCCACCCGGACGTGGATCTGGTCTCCTTCACCGGCGGCCTGGCCACCGGGCGGCGGATCATGGCCGCCGCCTCCGCCACCGTCAAGCGCGTCGCCCTGGAACTCGGCGGCAAGAACCCCAACATCGTCTTCGCCGACGCCGACTTCGAGGCCGCTGTCGACCACGCCCTGACCGCGATCTTCCTGCACTCCGGGCAGGTCTGCTCGGCGGGTGCCCGGCTGCTGGTCGAGGACTCCCTGCACGACCGCTTCGTCGACGAGGTGGTCCGCAGGGCCCGGGACATCCGGCTCGGCGGCCCCTTCGACCCCGAAGCCCGCACCGGGCCGCTGATCTCCGCGGCCCACCGGGACAAGGTGGAGGCGTACGTCGCCGCCGGGCTCGCCGAGGGCGCCGTCCTGCGGTGCGGCGGCGCGCGCCCGGACGCCCCGGGCCTCGCGGACGGCCACTACTACCTGCCGACCGTCCTCGACGAGTGCGCCGCCGGCATGTCCGTGGTCCGCGAGGAGTCCTTCGGCCCGGTCCTCACCGTCGAACGCTTCACCGACGAGGACGAAGCGGTGCGGCTCGCCAACGACACCGTCTACGGGCTGGCCGGCGCCGTGTGGACCACCGACCCCGCGCGCGCCGACCGGATCGCCGCCCGGCTGCGGCTCGGCACCGTCTGGATCAACGACTTCCACCCGTACCTGCCGCAGGCGGAGTGGGGCGGCTTCAAGCAGTCCGGTACCGGCCGCGAACTAGGCCCCGGCGGGCTCGCCGAGTACCGCGAGACCAAGCACGTCTGGAGGAACACCGCCCCGAAGCCGCTGCACTGGTTCGACTGATCCGAGCGAGGAGAACGCCCTTGACGGCTCCCCGAGACGAGAGACCGGCACGGAACGCACCACCCGCACCGCACACCGCATCGGCACAGGACGACGAGAGCCTCGCCGACTTCGGGTACCGCCCCGAACTGAAACGCACCCTCGGCAATTTCCACACCTTCGCCGCCGGCATCAGCTACATCTCCATCCTGACCGGCACCTTCCAGCTCTTCTACTTCGGCTTCGGGCACGGCGGCCCCGCCTACTGGTGGTCCTGGCCGATGGTCTTCGTGGGCCAGCTGATGATCGCGCTGTCCTTCGCCGAGCTGGCCGCCCGCCACCCCGTCGCCGGCTCGGTCTACAACTGGGCGAAACGGCTCGGCAACCCGCACATCGGCTGGCTCGCCGGCTGGATGATGCTCGTCGCCTCCATCGTCTCGCTCTCCGCGGTGGCCCTCGCCTACCAGCTGACGCTGCCGCAGATCTCCAGCGCCTTCCAGATCATCGGGGACGGCAGCGGCCGGTACGACGTCGCCACCAACGGCGTACTGCTCGCCGGGGTCCTCATCCTCTTCACCACGCTGGTCAACGCCTTCGGCGTGAAGCTGATGGCCCGCATCAACACCGCGGGCGTCTTCATCGAGCTGGTCGCCACCGTCGTCCTGATCGTGCTCTTCGCCGTGCACGTGGTGCGCGGACCGGACGTCGTCCTGGAGACCCACCACACCGGCAACGGCCAGAGCTTCGGCTACCTCGGCGCCTTCCTCACCGCCTCGCTGGCCTCCGCCTACGTCATGTACGGCTTCGACACCGCGGCCTCGCTCGGCGAGGAGTCCCTCGACCCCTCCCGCAACGCGCCCCGCGCCATCCTCCGCGCCCTGTTCGCCTCCTTCCTCCTCGGCGGACTGATCCTGCTGCTCGCCCTGATGAGCGTGCGCAGCCTGAACGGCGAGGGACTGGCCACCGACGGCCTCCAGTACATCGTCCTGGACGTCCTCGGCGACACCGTCGGCAAGGCGATGCTGTGGTGCGTGCTGATCGCCGTGACGGTCTGCGCGCTGGCCGTGCACACCGCCGCCATCCGGCTCGCGTTCGCCATGTCGCGGGACAACAACCTGCCCGCCGCCTCGCTGCTCGCCCGGGTCAGCCCGCGCTTCCGGACCCCGGTGCTGCCCGCCGTGCTCGTCGGCGTGCTCTCGCTCGGCGTCCTGCTGATCAACATCCGCCAGCCGCAGATCTTCTCCGTCGTCACCAGCATCGGCATCATCATGATCTACGGCGCCTATCTGCTGGTCACCACACCGATGCTGATCGCCCGGCTGCGCGGCCGCTGGCAGCCGGCCCCCGGCCGCTTCTCCCTCGGCCGCTGGGGCCTGCCCGTCAACGTCCTCGCCGTCCTGTGGGGCGTCGGCATGATCATCAACCTCGCCTGGCCCCGCGAGGCCGTCTACAACGCCACCCCGCCGCACCACTGGTACCTGCGCTGGGGCGCCGTCCTCTTCGTGGGCGCCGTCGCACTGGGCGGCTTCGCCTACTACTGGCTCGTCCAGCGCCACCGTACGGGCGTACTCGCGGAACACGCAGCCCAGCAGCAGCCCGGAACCGACACGAAGGAGAGGACGCCCACCCATGTCCAGTGAAGCCGAAGAGTTCGACTACGTCGTCGTCGGCGGCGGTACGGCCGGCAACGTCGTCGCCGCCCGGCTCAGCGAGGACCCCGCCGTCACCGTCTGCCTCCTGGAGGCCGGCCCCTCCGATGTCGGCGACGACGACGTCCTGCGCCTGGAGCGCTGGATGGGCCTGCTCGAATCCGGCTACGACTGGGACTACCCCGTCGAGCCGCAGGAGAACGGCAACAGCCACATGCGCCACGCCCGGGCCAAGGTCCTCGGCGGCTGCTCCTCCCACAACTCCTGCATCGCCTTCTGGGCCCCGGCCGAGGACCTCGACGACTGGGAAGCCGCCGGCTGTACCGGCTGGGGCGCGCGGGACACCTTCCCCCTCTACCGCCGCCTGGAGTCCAACGACGCGCCCGGCGACCACCACGGCCGCTCGGGGCCCGTCACCCTGCGCCAGATCAAGGGCGCCGACCCCTGCGGTGCGGCGCTGCTGGAAGCCTGCGCCCAGAACGGCATCCCCACCACGCCGTTCAACACCGGCAAGACCGTCCTCCGCGGCGCCAACTGGTTCCAGATCAACTCCGACGAGAACAACATCCGCCAGTCCTCGTCCGTGGCCTACCTCCACCCGATCCTCGGCCGCCGCCCCAACCTGGAGGTCCGCACCGGCGTCCGCGCCAGGCAGCTCGTCATCGACGAGGCACGCCGCTGCACCGGCGCGACCTACCTGGACCCCGACCTCGTCCACACCCGCACCGTCCGCGCCCGCCGCGAGGTCATCGTCTCCTGCGGTGCCATCGACACCCCCAAGCTGCTGATGCTCTCCGGCATCGGCCCCGCCGCACACCTGCGCGAGACCGGCGTGGACGTCCTCGTGGACTCGCCCGGCGTCGGCGAGAACCTCCAGGACCACCCCGAGGGCGTCATCATGTGGGACGCGAAAAAACCCATGGTGGCCGGCTCCAACCAGTGGTGGGAGATCGGCATCTTCGCCGACACCGAACCGGGCCTGGACCGCCCGGACCTGATGTTCCACTACGGCTCCGTGCCCTTCGACATGAACACGGCCCGGCACGGCTACCCCACCTCCGAGAACGCCTTCTGCCTCACCCCCAACGTCACCCGCGCCCGCTCCCGCGGCACCGTCCGGCTCCGCACCCGCGACTTCCGCGACAAGCCCAGGGTCGACCCCCGCTACTTCACCCACGAGCACGACGTACGGGTGATGACCCACGGGCTGCGCCTCGCCCGCGAGATCGCCGCGCAGCCGGCGCTCGCGGAGTGGGCGGGCGCCGAACTGGCCCCGGGCCCGGAAGCCCGCACCGACGACGAACTGCTGGACTACCTCACCAAGACCCACAACACCGTCTACCACCCCGCCTGCACGGTGAAGATGGGCGCCGACGACGACGCCATGGCACCGCTCGACGCCCGGCTCCGCGTGAAGGGCATCCAGGGACTGCGTGTCGCCGACGGCTCGGTCATGCCGGACCTGGTCACCGTCAACCCGTGCATCACCACGATGATGATCGGTGAGAAGTGCGCCGACCTGCTGAAGGAGGACGCGGCCCGCTAACGCGCCGGCGGGCGGGCGTCCTTGCGGAACGGGTCGGGGGCCGCCCCGTCGACCACGGAACGCGCCAGGTCGTGGAGGCTGCGCTGGTGCGAACGCGCGTACCGGCGCAGCTCCCCGAACGCCCCGTCCGTCGTGACGCCGAACCGCTCCGAGAGCACGCCCTTGGCCTGCTCGATGACGATCCGGCTGCGCAGCGCGTGCTCCAGCTGCCGCACCTGCTCCCGGACGCGCCGGTGCCGCAGGTGCAGCGCGGCGGCCTCGGCCAGCGCCCGCGCCGGTACCGCACGCTCCGGCGGCTGCGGTCCGGCCGCGTCGTGGTACAGCACCAGCGCGCCCAGCGCGGCCTCCGTACCGGACGCGGCCGGCTCGTCCTCGGGCCCCGCCGCCGGCAGCGGCAGCGCGGTGACCCGGCGCACGCCCAGCTCCCGCGCCCGTACGGTGAACCGCGGCCACCGTGCGGCCCCGGTCTCCTCCAGGGGTATCTCGTCCGCCGCGGCACCGGCCAGGCAGTCGCGCAGCGGGCCCTCGCCCAGCTGTTCCTCCAGCTCCCGCAGCGCCTCGGCCCGCCGGCCCGAGACGGCGGCGACCGGCGGCCGCCCGGCCACCACGGCCACCGCCTCCGGCGCGGGCCGGCCGCCCAGCACCCCGAGGTACTCGATCAGACACGCGGCATGGCGGGCCGGCTCCCGGTCGGCGGACGAGGCGAGGTCCAGCAGCGCACGGGTCAGCAGCCGTTCACGCTCGGGCGGAGCGGGCACGGCGGGCGACTGTCGCGGGGCGGCCGGGTGTGCCGCGTCCCTGGCCAGGCGCGGCGCGGGAAAAGCCTCCATTCAGACAGTCAATGCCCGTGACGCACCTGCCGATATCCATTTTGCGTAGCATATGGACACCAAGCGCAGTCGTCTGCTCACTGAGCGCGGACGAACGGAGAACGGGGGCGGCGATGACGGGGGAGCCGGGCCGCACGGCGGCACGGACCACAGCGGCGGGCCGCGGCCCCGCGCCCGGCGGCCTGCCGGCGTTCCGCACCGGCGACATCGAACGGGCCCGCGCCTGGATCGCCGACACCCTGTCCTACCCGGTGGCGCTCAACCCGCTGGCCGACCCCGCGGACTTCGCGTTCGCCACGAACGCGGTACGCCTGGGCCCGGTCACCTTCGCCACCGCCACCTACGGCACCGACGTGCTCAGCAAGAGCGAGGGCCTGGGCGTGGCGTACCACATCAACGTCCCCCGCAGCGGACAGGCGGTGCAGCTGCACAGGGGCGAGGTGTTCCGGGCCACCGCCACCGGCGGCCGGGTCCCGGTCTTCGAGCCGACCGGCGCCCTCACCGGCGAACTGGACGCCGAGGCCGAGGTGCTGGCCCTCAGCTTCGACCGGCAGGCCGTGGAGAGCGCCCTGGAGGAGCACCTCGAACACCCGGTACGGCCGCTGCACTTCCCCGGCGGCCTGGACCCCCACGACGGCCGGGGGCGGACCCTGAGCGAGCTGGCCCGGGTCGTCGCCCGCGAGCTGGACGCGCCCACCGGCCTGCTGGAGCACCCGCCGGTGGCCGGCGGCCTCGCGGACGCACTGCTCACGACGATGCTCTACGCCACCCCGCACCAGTACCGGGACGAGCTGGCCGACCCGGCGCCCCGCACCTGCCCGCGCCCCGTCAAGCGGGCCGTCGACGCCATGCAGGCCGACCCGGCCCACCCGTTCACCGTGTTACAGCTCGCCCGCATCGCGGGGGTCGCCCCGCGCTCCCTCCAGGCCGGCTTCAAACAGCACCTGGAGAGCACGCCGATGGGCTACCTGCGCCGGCTGCGACTGGAGCGCGCCCACCACGACCTGGTGCGCCTCGGTCCGGCCGTCTCGGTCACCGAGGTCGCGGGCCGCTGGGGCTTCACGCACCTGGGCAGGTTCGCCGCCGCCTACCAGTCCCGCTACGGCAAGCTCCCCTCCCAGGTGCACCGCCGCTGACGGGCACTCCACCGCGGGGTCACCGGCCCTGATGCGCGTCGCGCGCCGTCTCCACGAAGGTCTCCAGCGTCCGCCAGAACGGCGAGTACGCGGCGTCGAACCGCTCCCCGGCCGCGGCCCAGCCCTCCTCTCCCGCACCGTCGCGCAGCGCCTGCCGGATCGCGGCGTGGAATTCGCCCGTCGACTTCTGGACGACGAGCGCGACGTCGGCGGCGGGCGGCGGCCCCTCCAGCTCCACGACCCGTACGCACCGCCGGAGGCGGCCGTACTCCGCCGTCTGGCGTTCGCCGAGCGGTCGCAGCGCCGCCGTGCTCGCGTCGCCGTACGGCTGCCGCAACACGTCCGAGACCTCCCAGAACAACTCACCCATCTTGTGCGTCTGTTCGATCAGGTCGAGGTAGGCGGTACGGCGGCTGTCGCGGAGCCGCTCGCGGCGCTGGGAATCGGCCGCGGTCTCGGCCTGGATGCGCGCGGCCCGGGTGCTGCCGCGGCTGGTGACCCAGCTGGCCAGCACGGCGGTGCCGCCGGTGACGGCGGCGATCGACAGGGTCCACAGCGTGCTCTCGGCCATGGTCGGCAACCGTACCGGCCGGACGGGGAACGGCCGCCGGCCGGTACGGGGCGCAGGGGAAACCCGCGGGGATCAGCCGACGGAGACCGCGGACCAGGCCGCGGCGACCGCCTTCTGCTCGGCGCTGTCCGCGCCGTAGAGGTCCTTCGCCGCGTCGAGCGTCGCGGTGCGCGCCGCGGCGTAGTTCGTGCCGGAGGTCATGTAGACCGTCAGCGCGCGATACCAGATCTTGCCGAGCTTGTCCTTGCCGATGCCCTGCACCGTCGTCCCGTTGCAGGTGGGCGAGTTGTGGGCGACGCCGCCGATCTCCTTCGCGCCGCTGCCCTCGGCGAGCAGGTACGCGAAGTGGTTGGCGACCCCGGACGAGTAGTGCACGTCCAGGTTCTTCACCGACGAACTCCAGCAGTCCGCCGACTTGGTGTCCTTGGACGGCTTGTCCATGTAACGCAGCGCCGCCTGCCCGAACTCCGGCCGGACGATCTTCTCGCCGATGAGGTAGTCCCCGGGGTCGCTCGCGTTCTCGGCGTAGAACTCCACCAGCGTGCCGAAGATGTCGGACGTCGCCTCGTTGAGGCCGCCGGACTCACCGCTGTACGTGAGGTTCGCCGTCGCGGAGGTGACGCCGTGGGACATCTCGTGCCCGGCCACGTCCAGCGCCACCAGCGGCCCGAAGACCTTGCCGTCGCCGTCCCCGTAGGTCATGCAGAAGCAGTTGTCGTCCCAGAAGGCGTTGTTGTAGCCGTTCCCGTAGTGCACCCGGTTGTAGGAGCCCTTGCCGTCCCCGGCGATGCCGTTCCGTCCGTGCACGTTCTTGTAGTAGTCCCAGGTGGTGTCCGTGCCGTACTGGGCGTCGACCGCGGCCGAGGAGCGGTCGGCGGTGGTGCCGCTGCCCCAGTGGTTGTCGGCGTCGGTGAACAGGACGGCGGGGGCGCGGCCCCAGCAGATGCCGAGGATGCAGGAGTCGGTCTTGTTCTGCGCGTCACCGGTGTAGGTGCCGCCGCGGGTGGCGTCCTTGAGCTGATACGTTTCGCCGGCCTTGCTGGTCTCCAGCGGCACGGTCCCGCCGTACAGCGACTTGCCGTCCCCGGTCACGCTCTCCAGCCGGTCCCAGGAGTCGATCGCCTTGCCGGTGCGGGCGTCGGAGAGCACGACGTGTGCCTCGGGGTTGCCCTTCGAGTCCTGTCCGGCCGCCGTGGTGCGCCAGGCGAGCCGGGGAGCGCCGTGCAGCGCGTCGATGACCAGCAGCGGCTTGGCGGTGACCTTGCTCAGCACCGTGCCGGTGCGCGCGGCACGCAGCGCGGCGGTGCCCAGGCCCGCGGCCTTCTCCGCGCTGATCAGGGGCTTGACGGTGGGCACGGAGAGGTCGCTGCGGGTGGCGCGGGAGGCGCCGCGGTAGGTGCCGTCGGGGGAGAGGTGGACGACCAGGTCGCCGCCGAGGACGGGCAGTCCGCCGGAGGTCCGGTCGTAGCGGACGTGCCGGCTGCCGTCGGGGTCGATGACGACGTCGCGTACGGAGGTTCCCTGAGCGGCGGTGACGGCGAGGTCGGCGGCGTGGGCGGCGAGGGCGGAGTCGGCACTGCGGATTGCCTCCGCGCGGTCGGGGGAGGGTTGGGCGGTGGCGGAGGCGGGCAGAACGGCGGCGACCAGAGCGGCCGCCGCCGTGGCTATGACGCTGGTGACGAGGCGCGGTCTCGATCTCATCGGACTCCTCGGACGGCAGGGCAGCGACCGGCGGAGGGCTCACCGGCGCGCTGATGGCGAGTCACTTTAAGCGTTCATGACAACGGCCTGTCCATACCCTGTCCGGCACCGGCACATGCGGGGCACGGGACCTCCGCGCGGTGGTCGCCCGGAGCGCACGGGGCGGTGATCTTGTTACGTACCGGGCGAGGCCGGTGGTGAGGTCGGCGGCGAGCCCGGTTGCGAGCTTCGAGCGGCTGCCCCGTGCCGAGCGGGCCGGGCCGGTTCAGCCGCCGAGGAGCTGAAAGGAGCCCCACAGCGCCACCACGGACAGGGACAGCGTGGCGGGGACCGTGAGCAGGCCGAGGCGGGTGAAGTCCTTGAGCACGACGTCGGTGTCGTGCGCGTGCAGGATGCGCCGCCACAGCAGCGTGGCCAGCGACCCCGCGTAGGTGAGATTCGGACCGATGTTGACCCCGAGCAGCACCGCGAGCACCGCGCCGGAACCGGCAGGGGCGGCCAGCGGCACGAGCACGAGGACGGCGGGCAGATTGTTGATCACGTTCGCCAGTACGGCCGCCAGCGCCGCGGCGCCGAGCAGCGCCGGCAGCGACGAACCGTCCGGCACCAGCCGGCCGAGCGCGCCGGCGAGCCCGTTGTCGACCACCGCGCGCACCACGATGCCCAACGCCGGAACGAAGGCCAGGAACGGCAGCGACAGCGAACCCAGCAGGGCCCGTACGGTCGTCCGCCGACGGGTGAGCGTACGGGCCGCGAGCACCAGCGCGCCCGCCGTCGCCGCCCACACCGGCTCGATGCCGAACGCGGAGGCGACGACGAAGCCCGCCAGCGTGCAGACCACGGTGACCAGCGCGAACATCGGCACGTCCGGCACCTCCGCCACGCTCTCCGCAGGCGTCTCCGCATCGAGGTCGGCGGCGAAGTACCGCCGGAACACCACGTATTCGGTCCCGATGGCGACCAGCCACGGCAGCACCATGAGCGCGGCGAACCGTGTGAAGCTCAGCCCGCTCGCGGTGAAGGCGAGCAGATTGGTCAGATTGGAGACCGGCAACAGCAGCGACGCGGTGTTCGACAGGTGCGCGCAGGCGTAGACGTGCGGCTGCGCACGGGCGCCCAGCCGGGCCGCGGTCGCGAAGACCACCGGCGTGAGCAGCACGACGGTGGCGTCCAGGCTCAGTACGGCGGTGATCGCCGAGGCGAGCACGAAGACCGCGGCCAGCAGCCGCCGGGGCCGGCCGGCGGCCGCGCGGGCCATCCAGGCACCGCACGCCTCGAAGAGCCCTTCGTCGGCACAGAGCCGGGCCAGCACCAGCACCGCCGCCAGGAAGCCGACCACCGGGCCGAGCCGCGCCGCCTCCTCCCGCGCGTGCGCCAGGGGAATCGCCCCGGCCGCGATGACGGCGACGGCGGCCGGCACCGCGACGGCCGCCTCCGGCAGCCGGAACGGCCGTACCACCGCGCACACGAGCACGACGACGAGCAGTACCGCGGAGAGGGCCTCCGCGAAGGGGGTGTTCAGGGGGGTTCCTCTCCACTGGTCCGAACGCTTCCTGCAGCTCGGACAAATGTCGCAGAGTATGCGCTGGCCAGGCGTCATGGTGCAGGATGGGGGCAGCGGATGACGCCGAACGCGTGTCACGCGCGGTCAGGTTTGTATGTATATCCCTAGAATTGCTCGATGCAGATATCGCAGATGCCCAGCGCCCTTGCGAGCGAGGTGATCCGGTGACCCGCCCCGACGCCACCGATGAACAGTGGGAGGGCCTCGCCGAGGTCGTCCCGCTGCGAGGTGGCCGCGAGTGGCCCTCATGGCCCGACCACCGGGCTCTCCCGGACGACGAGCCGGGCGAGGCCTCCCGGCGCTTCATCGTCATCCGTGTCCAGACCTTCGCCGACGCCCGCGAGGTCGCCGAACACCTCATGGCACAGGTCCCCGTGCTCCTCGACCTGAGCAGCGCCGACACCGACGTGGCCAAGCGCATCCTCGACTTCTCCAGCGGCGTCGTCTTCGGCATCGGCAGCGGCATGCACCGCGTCGACACCAACGTCTTCCTCCTCGCCCCGGTCGGCACCGAGGTCGACGAACCCCGCGCCGGGACTGTGCCGCATCAGTGAGGGGTGAGGGCACGGGCCTGAGGGGGCGGACTTCGGGGGTCTGAGGGGGATGGAGCGCGCGGTGATGAGGGGCGCGCCGCGCTGCTTGGGGGCGGGCCGGCACATTCGAGGCCGGGTCCTGCGGCCGGGCGCCGAAATCGAGCCGTACTGCCGCGCGCCGGGCCGCATGCGCGAGACCGGAACGTGTTGTCGAGCGCGGGAGCCATGGGCGAGCCGTACGCGCGCCCCAGGGGGCCCGCGCCGGGCGCAGCACCCGTGAGCGCCGCGCGGGCGCCGCGCGGGGTCCCCCGTTCGTAGGAAGGGCTTTCCGGCGTAACGGTTCTCCGCACCCCGGCCTCTCTAGCGTGCCTGGCATGGACCCCTGGAGTCGCAGCGACGGCACAGACGGCACCGACGAGGACACCACCCTCCGCACGGCGGGCCCGGGCCCGGCCGTGGCGGTGAGCCCCCACCCGCCCGGCCCCGCCGGACCGGCCACCGCCCACACAGCGGCCACCCCACAGGACGCGGGGCCCAGCCCGCAGGACGCGGAGCCGACCGCACAGGGCGCGGGGCCCACCGCGCCGCCCACCCGCCCCCTCATCACCGAACTCCGTCTCTCCGCCTTCAAGTCGCACCGCGGCGCGACCTATCCGCTCGGCCCGCTCACCCTCTTCGCGGGCCCCAGCGGCAGCGGCAAGTCGAGCGCGCTCCAGGCGTACGGGCTGCTCGTCCGGCTGGGCGCGGGCGACCCGCTGGAACGCGCACTCGCCGCCGTACCGGGCGGCGCCGCCGCCTGCGCACCGGATCGCGCCGCACCGGACGAACAGGGCCGGCGCGGCTTCCGCATCGGCTGCACGGTCGACGGCCCGGCAGGCCCGGTACGCCTCGATGTCGCCGTACAGACCGAACCCGACCTGCGGATCGCCGGCGAACGGCTCACCGGCGGCGGCCGGACCCTGTTCACCACAGCGCTCACCGACCCCGGCCGCCGCACCGTACAGGCCGCATGGCACACCGCCGGGCCCGCACCGGTCACCCGCGCGCCGCTCCCCGACGACCGGCTGGGCACCGCCCTGCTGCCCCTGCGCGTCGCCGGGACGACCGCGGGCCAGCGCCTCGTGCTGGCGGCCGCCGAGCAGATACTGATCGCGCTGCGCTCGTCCTTCCCCTGCGACCCGCGCCCCGAGGCCGTACGCGCCTTCGCGCGGGGCCCCGCGGCCTCGCAGCAGCGGCCCGAGGCCGCCCGGCTCCGCCCCGACTGCGGCAACCTCGCCGCCGTACTGGAACGCACCGGCCACGAATGCGCCACCCGCCACGCACTGCTGCTCGAAGCGGTACGCATCGGCTGCTCGCCCCAGGGGAACGACGTACGGGCGGACACGGGCGTACGAGCCGGTGGCGACGTACGCACGCACGACGAGGTGCGTGCGGAGACCGGCCCACGGGCGGCCGCGGGCGTACGGGCAAGGGGCGACGGGGCGGCGGTGCGGGCCGTGCTGGAGCGCGGCGGGGCGCTCGGCGCGCTCCCGGTGGACTGGCTGGGCGACGGCGAACTCCGCTACCTCGCGCTGGCGCTGGTCCTGCTGACCGGCCCCGGAGTGCTGGCCGTCGACCCGGTGGCCGAGGTGCTGCCGGCCCGTCAGGTGCTGACCGTGGTGGCGGACGGACTGGACCGGTGCCTGGACCGGCGGCAGTCGGCCGCACTGTTCGAGCTGGCCGTACGGATGGCGGCGCGTGGACACATCCGGCTGCTGGGCACGGTGACGGACGCCCCGGCCGCCGAGCGGCTGCCGGGGATCAGAGTGCTACACCTGGGGGCATGAGTGAAGATCTTCCCACCCTGCAGCGCCGCCTGGCCGACTTCGCGGCCGCCCGCGACTGGCAGCAGTACCACACCCCCAAGAACCTCGCCGCGGCACTCAGCGTCGAGGCATCCGAACTGGTCGAGATTTTCCAGTGGCTGACTCCCGAACAGTCCGCCAAGATCATGACCGATCCGCGGTCCGCGGCACGCGTCGAGGACGAAGTGGCCGATGTGCTGGCGTACCTGCTCCAGTTCTGCGGCGTACTGGGCATCGACGCGGCGGCGGCACTGGCCGCGAAGATCGAGCGCAATGAGGAACGATTCCCCGCGAATCGCCCCGACCGTCACTCTCCGGAGTGATGATCCTCGCAAACTCGCCTTAGTTGTCCACAGATTTGCGAATTACTCTAGCGCTTTTGGCGGTTCCAGTTCACTCTGGGTAGTGGAAGGTGTGCGCAAGACAGTGGACGAGGGGCAAGGGAAGGGGTCGTGCATGGATGCGGTGCGAATCATCGCGGCCAGTCGGCACGGTCTGGCCCAGGCACGGACGGTCCAGGACATCGTCATAGAGGCGTGGCAGGCGCAGGCCTTGGCGGAGGCTGTCGGCAGCCTCCTGGCGATATCGGGACCGTTCGAGGTGCGGGCCAAGGCACGAAGGCTGGGCGAGGCAGGAGGCCGGTCGGGCGCAGCAGTGCTGTGCCCGGTGCCGAGAACCTACGGCCCAAGGGCGGCCCAGCTGTCCGAAGTACAGGACAGCAAGGTCGCGTTGACGGACCTGTGCGGACTGCTGGCCGAAGTGTGCGAGGCACTGGTGAGCGTGGTCTGCGCGGCGGAGGAGGACGGACTCTACTGGACCTGTGTGGAGGCGATGGACGCGGCCGACGAGTCCCGCGACCGCGCCGCCGCAATCCTCAAGCAACTCCTCGTCCGAGACCGCTTGCACGACCACGACCCGGCGTAGGCACAACTCCCCTCCGACTGCCCCGACCTCTCTCCCATTCCCTTCCGACGACTCCCCCCACCCCCCACCCCCACCATCCCCCACCTCCATCCGCCGTCGACTTCTCCTGGGGTCGCCGTGCCGACCGGACAGCACCTCCCCACCGTCCGGCCTGAGACCGGGGCAGATCTTGAGAATCTCCAGGCGCTCGCGCGTCGCACGCTCACTGACGGGGTCGCGGACAATCCCGGCCACGGCACGGACCACGCGCGACCCTGGCCACGGCACGGATCACGCGCGATCCCGGGCACGGCGCGTCCGCGCGGGTAGGGCGGTGGTCCTGCGGTGGTGTGGTCCTGGCGGTTCAGCCTCGGTGCGGGCGTCGGGAGTGGTGGTGCGGGGGTGGGGGAGGGGGGAGGGGGAAGATGGGGCCATGGATCTGCGAATTTTCACCGAGCCCCAGCAGGGCGCCGGCTACGACACCCTGCTCACCGTCGCCAAGGCCACCGAGGACCTCGGCTTTGACGCGTTCTTCCGGTCCGATCACTATCTGCGGATGGGCACGGTGGACGGGCTGCCCGGCCCCACCGACGCCTGGATCACCCTCGCCGGGCTCGCCCGCGAGACCAAGCGCATCCGCCTCGGTACGCTGATGACCGCCGGTACGTTCCGGCTGCCGGGCGTGCTCGCGATTCAGGTCGCGCAGGTGGACCAGATGTCCGGCGGCCGGGTCGAGCTGGGGCTGGGCGCGGGCTGGTTCGAGGAGGAGCACAAGGCGTACGGCATCCCGTTCCCCAAGGAGAAGTTCGGGCGGCTGGAGGAGCAGCTGGCGATCGTCACCGGGTTGTGGGGCACGCCGGTCGGCGAGGAGTTCTCGTACGACGGGACGTACTACCAGCTGGAGAAGTCCCCCGCGCTGCCGAAGCCCGCGCAGACCAAGGTGCCGGTGCTGATCGGCGGGCACGGCGCGACGCGTACGCCGCGGCTGGCCGCGCGGTACGCCGACGAGTTCAACATCCCGTTCGCCTCGCTGGAGGACACCCGGCGGCAGTTCGGCCGGGTGCGGGCGGCCGCCGAGGAGATCGGCCGTAAGGGCGACGACCTGGTGTACTCCAACGCGCTGGTCGCCTGCGTGGGCAAGGACGACGCCGAGGTGGCGCGCCGGGCCGCGGCGATCGGGCGTGAGGTGGAGGAGCTGAAGGCCAACGGTCTGGCCGGTTCGCCGGCCGAGGTGGTCGACAAGATCGGCCGGTACGCGGAGGCGGGCGCCTCGCGTGTGTACCTCCAGATGCTGGACCTCGACGACCTCGACCACCTGGAGATCATCTCCTCGCAGGTGCAGAGCCAGTTGGGGTGAGGCGCCAGGCCTGAGGGGCGGGGGTCAGGCTTGAGGGGGGAGGGGTCGGACCCGATGAGGGGGCAGGGGGCAGGGGCCGTGGTCCGGCTCCCGGCCCCCTCAGGACTGCCGCCCCCCACCAGCCCCCCACCCCCGCCGCGCTCCGCGCCGCTCCGGCTTGGTGCCCACGCCGCTCCTACTCGGTGCTCGCGTCACGCCCACCCGGTGTTCGCGCCGCACCGGGTGGGCGGATATCGAGTGATCATCGTCGAATCCGGCCAGGATGGAGGGATGGGATTCCATGTCGACTCAGAGGTCGGTCGTCTCCGCCGGGTCATCCTGCACCGCCCCGACCTGGAGCTTAAGCGGCTCACCCCGTCCAACAAGGACGCGTTGCTCTTCGACGACGTGCTGTGGGTCCGGCGCGCGCGGGCCGAGCACGACGCCTTCGCCGACATCCTGCGCGATCGCGGCGTCGAGGTGCATCTGTTCGGGGAGCTGCTGGCGGAGAGCCTGCGGGTCCCCGAAGCGCGCGAACTGGTCCTGGACCGGGTCTTCGACGAGAAGGAGTACGGGCCGCTGGCCACCGACCACATCCGGGCGGCGTTCGCCGAGCTGCCGCTGGCGGAGCTGGTGGAGGCGCTGATCGGCGGGATGACGAAGCGGGAGTTCCTGGAGCACAATCCCGAGCCGACCTCGGTCCGCTTCCATGTGATGGACCTGGACGACTTCCTGCTGCCGCCGCTGCCGAACCATCTCTTCACGCGGGACACCTCCGCCTGGGTGTACGACGGGGTATCGGTGAACGCGATGCGGTGGCCGGCGCGGCAGCGCGAGACGATCCATTACGAGGCGATCTACCGGCACCATCCGCTGTTCACGCACGAACGCTTCCATGTGTGGTCCGAGGGGCAGGCGGCGTATCCGTCGACCATCGAGGGCGGCGACGTGCTGGTGATCGGCAATGGCGCGGTGCTGATCGGGATGAGCGAGCGGACGACGCCGCAGGCGGTGGAGATGCTGGCCCGCGGATTGTTCGCGGCCGGTTCGGCGCAGACGATCGTGGCGCTGGACATGCCCAAGCGGCGGGCGTTCATGCACCTGGACACGGTGATGACGATGGTGGACGGCGATACGTTCACGCAGTACGCGGGGCTGGGGATGCTCCGCTCGTACACCATCGAGCCCGGTGCGAACGAGCAGGAGCTGAAGGTCACCGACCATCCGCCGGAGCACATGCACCGGGCGATCGCGGCGGCGCTCGGGCTGGACGGGGTGCGGGTGCTGACCGCGACCCAGGACGTGCACGCTGCGGAGCGCGAGCAGTGGGACGACGGCTGCAATGTGCTGGCGGTGGAGCCGGGCGTGGTGGTGGCGTACGAGCGGAACGTCACGACCAACACGTTCCTGCGGAAGCGCGGCATCGAGGTGATCACCATCCCGGGCAGCGAGCTGGGGCGGGGCCGCGGGGGCCCGCGCTGCATGAGCTGCCCGGTCCAGCGGGACGGGCTGGGCTAGCGGAGGGGGCGGACGGACGCGGCGCCGGTACCCACCTGTCACGGTGCCCGGCGCTGCCTGTGGTCTCCGGCGTGGAGGTGCCCGTGGATTCCGTCCGGGTGCCCTGGCTTCCGTCCCGGAGGCACTCTTCGTATAGGAATGCGGTTAGTCGTATACACTTCCAATATTCGATTCGACCGTCCCCGTACGCCGCGACCTAGGAGCCTGCCATGGCGATTGACCTCACGGGCCGCCACTTCCTCAAGGAGCTGGACTTCAGCGCCGAGGAGTTCCGCCACCTGATCGACCTTGCCGCGGAGCTCAAGGCCGCCAAGCGCGCGGGCACCGAGGAGCAGCACCTGAAGGGCCGCAACATCGCCCTGATCTTCGAGAAGACCTCCACCCGCACCCGCTGCTCCTTCGAGGTGGCGGCCGCCGACCAGGGCGCGCACACCACGTACCTGGACCCGTCGGGCTCGCAGATCGGGCACAAGGAGTCGGTGAAGGACACCGCTCGCGTGCTCGGCCGGATGTTCGACGCGATCGAGTACCGGGGCAGCGCGCAGACGAACGTCGAGGAGCTGGCGGCCCACGCCGGCGTGCCCGTCTACAACGGTCTCACCGACGAGTGGCACCCCACCCAGATGCTCGCCGACGTGCTCACCATGGTCGAGCACAGCCCCGGCCGCGAGCCGGCCGACCTGGCCTTCGCGTACCTGGGCGACGCCCGGTACAACATGGGCAACTCCTACCTGGTCACCGGCGCCCTCCTCGGCATGGACGTCCGTATCGTCGCGCCGAAGAAGCTGTGGCCCGAGGAGTCGGTGATCGCGAGCGCCCGGAAGCTGGCGGAGCGGAGCGGCGCCCGGGTGACCCTCACCGAGGACGTCGCCGAGGGCGTGCGCGGCGCGGACTTCGTCGCCACCGACATCTGGGTGTCGATGGGCGAGCCGAAGGAGGTCTGGGACGAGCGGATCGCGCTGCTCAGCCCGTACGCGGTGACGATGGACGTGCTGCGGGCCACGGGCAAGGACGACGTGAAGTTCCTGCACTGCCTGCCGGCCTTCCACGACCTGGGAACGGCCGTGGGGCGGGAGATCTACGCCCGGCACGGCCTGGAGTCGCTGGAGGTCACGGACGAGGTGTTCGAGTCGGAGCACTCCGTCGTCTTCGACGAGGCGGAGAACCGCATGCACACGATCAAGGCGGTCATGGTGGCCACGCTGGGCCGCTGACCCGCGCCACCGCATCACCGCCGCCCGCTTGGTCGGGGCGACGCGTGTCGCTCGCCGGTCGGCCCGTTGCTCGGCATCGCGTTCTGCGCGTACCTGATCTACGGCACGGGCCCGGCGACGTGGCTGCAGGTCGCCGTGTTCCTGGCCGTCGGCGCGGTGGTGTACGCGCTGTACGGGCGCCGGCATTCGCGGCTGGGGTGCTGGGGTGCGGGGGACCAAGGGGGCGGGGGCCAGGGGGCGGGGGCGCTGGAATCTGTGGGTGAAGTGACGCCGAAGGGGTGAACTTCCCTGGCATGGGCCCCTCCCTCCCCAACCACCAGCGGTAAGGCCCCTCCCCCACCTCCACCGCACTCCCCAGACCGTACCGCCCCCGCCCACCCCTCCTCACCCCCTGTGGATAACCCCCACCGCACCGCCCACCGAACCCCCCACCGAACCCCGCGCCCCCGCCCCCAACCGCCCTCACCCCTCATCCCGCCGGTCCCGCCGGCAGCCGGAACCACACCACCTTGCCCTGCTCGGTCGGCCGGTAGCCGGAGTCCACGCTGAGGGTGCGGATCAGCAGCAGGCCCCGGCCGCCCTCGTCCAGTGGGTCCGCCTCCGGGAAGGCGTCATCGCCCAGCCCTTCGACCGGCGCGGGGTCGTTGTCGTGCACCTCGACGTGCTGGTGGCCGCTCGGCAGTACCTCGATGACCAGCTCGATCGGCTTGTCGCCCGCGGTGTGCTCGACCGCGTTGGCGACCAGTTCGGCGGTGAGCAGCTCGGCCGTGTCACTGTCCGCCGGCACGTGCATGTCGGCGAAGGCCTTGCGGATCAGGGCACGCGCGATCGGCACCGCGGCTGTGGTGTGCGGCAGCGTGATCCGCCAGGACGACGGGGCAGCTGGCTCCGACAAGGCTGTGGTCCGTTCACAGAGAGCTTGATGTCCTCCTATAACGGTACGAATCTCCGACGCAAACGGCTCGTCACCGACCGTGGCGATGCCGGGCGGCGGGGAGCGGAGTTCTATCGCGTACTCGTGACGACAGTCACAGCCCCGTGATAGCTTCGCGAGGCAGGCACCAGCCCTCCGGCCTTAGGGGGCCCGACGCCCATGAGCCCGTTCACCGGTTCCGCGCACGCCACCGACGCATGGGAACACCTCCGCGTGACCAGGGAGGACGGCGTCGTGACCGTCACCCTCGCGCGCCCCGACACCCTGAACTCCCTCACCTTCGGCGCCTACGCCGACCTCCGTGACCTCCTCGCCGAGCTCTCCCGCGAACGCTCCGTACGCGCCCTCGTCCTCGGCGGCGAGGGCCGCGGCTTCTGCTCCGGCGGCGACGTCGACGAGATCATCGGCGCCACCCTGGAGATGGACACCGGACAGCTGCTCGATTTCAACCGCATGACCGGGCAGGTCGTACGGGCGCTGCGGGAGTGCCCGTTCCCGGTGATCGCGGCCGTGCACGGCGTGGCCGCCGGCGCGGGCGCCGTCCTCGCGCTCGCCGCCGACTTCCGCGTCGCCGACCCTTCCGCGCGCTTCGCCTTCCTCTTCACCAAGGTCGGCCTGTCCGGCGGCGACATGGGCGCGGCGTACCTGCTGCCCCGCGTCGTCGGCCTCGGGCACGCCACCCGGCTGCTGATGCTGGGCGAGGCCGTACGCGCCCCCGAGGCGGAGCGGATCGGGCTGCTCAGCGAGCTGGCCGAGGAGGGCAAGGCCCACGAGGCCGCCACCGCGCTGGCCCGCCGCCTCGCGGCCGGGCCCGCGCTCGCGTACGCCCAGACCAAGGCGCTGCTCACCGCCGAGCTGGACATGCCGCTGGCGGCGGCGGTCGAGATGGACGCGGCGACCCAGGCGCTGCTGATGAACAGCGCGGACTACGCGGAGTTCCATGCCGCGTTCACCACCAAGCGCAGCCCGAAGTGGCAGGGGAAATGAGCCCGGGGGGAGGGGCGCTGCCCGGCGGCCGGATCGCGGTCGTCGGGGGCGGCCCCGGTGGTCTCTACGCGGCGGTGCTGCTCAAGCGGCTGGACCCGGCCCGCGAGGTCACGGTCTGGGAGCGCAACGCGCCCGATGACACGTTCGGTTTTGGTGTGGTCCTCTCCGACGAGACCCTCGGCGGCATCGAACAGGCCGACCCGGTGGTCCACGAAGCGCTGCGCCGCGAGTACGTGCGCTGGGACGACATCGACATCGTGCACCGCGGGCACACCCTCACCTCCGGTGGCCACGGCTTCGCCGCCGTAGGGCGCCGCCGTCTCCTCCAGCTGCTGCACGAGCGTTGCCGCGAGCTCGGCGTACGGCTGCGTTTCCGTACGGAGGCGCCGCCCGCGGCCGACCTCGCCCGCGACCACGACCTGGTGATCGCGGCCGACGGCGTGCACAGCGCCACCCGCGGCGCGCACGCCGACGTCTTCCGCCCGCGGCTCGCCACCCACCGCTGCCGCTACATCTGGCTCTCCGCCGACCTCGCCCTCGATGCCTTCCGCTTCGAGATCGCGGAGACCGAGCACGGGGTCATGCAGCTGCACGGCTACCCGTACTCCCGCCCGCCCCTCGGCGGCGGCCGGCTCGATGCCGCAGCCCCTTCGGGGGGCGCCGCCCTTCCGCGGGACGGGGCCAGCACCGTCATCGTCGAGGCGCACGAGGACGTCTGGCGGCGGGCCGGGTGGGACGCCTGTCCCGTCGAGGAGTCCGTCGAGCAGTGCGCCAAGGTCTTCGCGGCCTCGCTCGCCGGCCGGCCGCTGATCTCGAACAACTCCGCCTGGACGGCCTTCCGTACGGTCACCAACGCCCGCTGGTCGCACGGCAACGTCGTGCTGCTCGGCGACGCGGCGCACACCGCGCACTTCTCCATCGGCTCCGGCACCAAGCTCGCCGTCGAGGACGCCCTCGCGCTCGCCGCCTGCCTCCAGGAGCACGCCGCGCTGCCCGACGCGCTCACCGCGTACGAGACCGAGCGCCGGCCCGTCGTCGAGTCCACCCAGCGCGCGGCCCGCGCCAGCCTGGAGTGGTTCGAGAATCTCGGGCAGTACGTCGACCAGCCGCCCCGCCGCTTCGCCTTCAACCTGCTCACCCGCAGCCGCCGGGTCACCCACGACAACCTACGGCTGCGCGACCCCGGGTTCGTGGCCGCGGTCGAGCAGGAGGCCGGGGTGGCGCCCGGCACGCCGCCGATGTTCACGCCCTTCCGGCTCCGCGACCTCACCCTGCGCAACCGCGTCGTCGTCTCCCCGATGGACATGTACAGCGCCGCCGGCGACGGCACGCCGGGCGACTTCCACCTCGTCCACCTCGGCGCACGGGCACTCGGCGGCGCGGGCCTGGTGATGACGGAGATGGTCTGCGTCAGCCGCCAGGGCCGTATTACGCCGGGGTGCACGGGGTTGTACGCGCCGGAGCACGAGGCCGCCTGGCGCCGGGTCACCGACTTCGTCCACACCGGTGCGCCCGGCACCGCGATCGGTGTGCAGCTCGGCCACTCGGGCCGCAAGGGCTCCACCCGGCTGATGTGGGAGGGCATCGACCGGCCGCTCCCGGAGGGCAACTGGCCGGTGGTGGCCGCCTCCGCGCTGCCGTACCGCACGGGCGTCAATCAGATACCGCACGCCCTCACGCCCGAGGAACTGGCCGGCGTACGGCAGGACTTCGTACGCGCCGCGGAGCGGGCCGCGCGCGCCGGCTTCGACCTGCTCGAACTGCACTGTGCGCACGGCTATCTGCTCTCCGGCTTCCTCTCGCCGCTCACCAACCACCGCACGGACGCCTACGGCGGAGACCTCGAAGGGCGGCTGCGTTTCCCGCTGGAGGTCTTCGACGCGGTGCGTGCCGTCTGGCCGGAGGGGCGGCCGATGACCGTACGGATCTCCGCGACGGACTGGGCCGACGGCGGGACCACGGCCGAGGACGCGGTGGAGATCGCGCGGGCCTTCGCCGCGCACGGGGCCGATGCCGTCGACGTCTCCACGGGGCAGGTCGTGACCGACGAACAGCCCGCGTTCGGGCGCTCGTACCAGACGCCGTTCGCTGATCGCATCCGCAACGTGGTGGGAATTCCGGTGATCGCCGTCGGTGCCATTTCGTCGTGGGACGACGTCAATTCGCTCGTCCTCGCCGGGCGCGCCGACCTGTGCGCGCTGGCCCGGCCGCACCTCTACGATCCGCACTGGACCCTGCACGCCGCCGCGGAACAGGGGTATGCCGGCCCCGGAGCGCCGTGGCCGGCGCCGTACCGCGCGGGCAGCCGCACCCCGCCCACGGGGCGGACGGACGGGCCCAAGCAGCGGCTCTCACTGGGAAGCTGAGACGCCCGGCGGACGGACCGGGCGGAGCGGCGCCTCAGGAGACCGGCGCGCAGGTCACCGTGGCGGTGAAGACCGGGTGGCCGTGGTGTTCTGCCCGTATCGCCACGCGGGGCAGGCCGGCCGAGTCCGGGCCCAGTGCCCGGGCGCGTATCCACGTGGGCGCGTCCAGCTCGGCGTAGCGGGCGAAGGAGCAGTCCATCGCCGTGGCCGCCCACCGGCCGGGCCCGACGGTGGCGTACGCGGCCTGCCGTGCGGCCTCCACCAGCAGCATGCCGGGTACGTGGTCCACGGGGTGGTCGAAGAGCACCGGGTGCGTGATGTCGGTGCGCAGCCGCCACCGGCCGGTCTCGTCGGCGGGGGAGAGCACCACGTCGGCCTCCCGGTCCCGGCCGACCAGTGCCGGGCGGAGGGGCTCGGCCGGCGGGAGCACGCGCGCGAGGGCGTGGTCGAGGTCGGCGTACGGGCCGCGCAGTCGCCGGTAGACGGCCGGGGTCTGGCAGGTGAAGGTGCACTCGGTGCGTCCCAGGCGCCGGCCGTCCCGGTAGGCGTCGAAGGTCTGCCGCATGCCGGACAGCCGGTTGCCCCGGCGGACGGCGTCGTGGTCGCGCACGCGGACTTCGACGTCGGCGGGCGTGCCGGCGACCTTCAGGGCCTCGGGGGCGACGGTGTACCGCACGCTGCCCCAGATCACCGCGTGGCCCAGCGGCACGCCGTGTCCGACGTGGTTGAGGAGGAGGCCGGCCTGGCGCGCGGTCTCCACCATCATCACGGGGTCGTGCAGTCCGTACGCGGGGCCGTAGAAGCTGTGGGCGCGCGGCCATTGGGCGTCGACGGTCCAGGCGTCGGTGCCGTCGCCGCGCCAGCCGGTGAGGAACACCTCGGTGACCGCGCTGCGGTGGACGTACTCCCGGGGGACCGTGGTGGTCAGTGCCCGTAGAGGGGTGAGGTCTGCGTCGTACCCCGCGGGCGCGGTGCGTCTGCCGGGCATGGGGGGCGGCACGGTCAGAACGACGGTCATGCGGGTTCCTTCCCTGGGCGGGCGCGGAGTGCGCCCGTACTCAGCGCCTGCCGCCCCAAGATACGAACCGGCTGGTTTGTTTTCTAGTGTCTCAGAGTGAAACTTTGGCTAGAAGTGTTACGTGTGACGTACATGGATGGAGTCAGAGCCGTTTTCGGCCGTGCCGCACGGGACGGCGGGTTGCCCGGGGCAACGAAAAACGGCGGCCGGAGGCCGCCGTCGGAAGGGGGGGACAGGTCAGGCTGCGCGGCGCATCCATCGGCCGCCGGGGTCCAGATGACTCATGGCTCCCGGCGGGGCCAGCCCCGGCAGGATGTGCCGCCACAGGTTGGTGACGCGCTCGTGCAGGTCGGCGCGGTTAGTGACGGCCTGCGAGAAGAGCTGTACGCCCATGTACGCGGACACCAGGAACTCCGCGGCCTTCGCCGGGTTCACCGCCGACAGCAGCTCCCCGCGCTCGTGCGCCTCGGTGAACATCCGGGTCACGATGTCGATCCAGTCCTGGTACGGCACCAGCGGCTCGGAGTTGAAGGTGGTCTCCACCGCGATGCGGGTGCCGGCCTGCAGCACCGGGTCCTCGCGCAGCGCCTGCGCCACCTGGTGGCTGAAGTCGATGACGTCCTGCACCCGCGACTCGCTCGGCGGGGGCACCAGCATCTCCGTCTGTTCCGCGATGACCGCGCGGGCCAGGGCGTCCTTCGACGGGAAGTGGAAGTACAGCGCCCCCTTGGTCACCTGGGCCCGCTGGATGATCTCCGCGATGGTGGCCGCTTCGTAACCGCGCTCGCCGATGACCTCGGCCGCCGCCACGAGGACGGCCTGTCGAGTCCGCACTGCCCGTTCCTGCTTGGCCACCGGCCGTCCTCCGCGTGTTCGCTCGTGGATGCGGTCCGCCTTCAGCGGATCTGGCCGAATTCTATTGACGGTGCAAACAATAATCCAACCAGACGGTATTGATCTGTCGTGGAGATTTGGGAAAGCTTCGTTCCGGTCGTACCGCTTACCAGCCGTCGGCCGGCGATCCCGGACGCGGCGCGTGCGGTCGGGACCGCGTCCCGGCAGCCCTCTACCCCCAGGAGCCTCCCCCCATGGCCGCGCCCGTCCATCCCACGACCCACCGTGAAGTCCGCCTCGCGGAACGCGCCGACGGCGCCCTGACCCCGGACCACTTCACGGTGGCCGACGCGCCGATCCCGGTGCCGGTTCCGGGCACGGTGCTCGTACGCAACCGCGTCATGGCCGTGACCGCGGCCATGCGCACGATGATGGGCTCGGCCGACCTGCCCATGCCGTCGTTCCTGCCCGGCCGCGCGCTGTGGGGCGCGGCGATCGGCGAGGTGGTCGAGGCGCCCGGCGGCGGCTTCGCGCCCGGCGACCTCGTCCGGCACGACCTCGGCTGGCGGGAGTACGCCCTGGTGGACGCGGCGCGGGCCCACCGCATCGACCCCGACGCGCTGCCGGACCCGGCGGCCCACCTCTCGCAGGGCGCCACCGCCTGGGGCGCCCTCGTGCACATCGCGCAGGTCCGCCCCGGCGACACCGTGTTCATCACGGGCGCGGCCGGCGGCGTCGGCAGCATCGCGGGCCAGATCGCCCGGCGCCTGGGGGCGCGCCGGGTCATCGGCTCCACGGGCTCCGAGCGCAAGGCCGAGTACCTGGTGAAGGAGCTGGGCTACGACGAGGTGGTGCTGCGCGGCGCCGGGCCGATCGGTGAGCAGCTGCGCCGCGCAGCACCCAACGGCATCGACGTCCTGCTGGACATGGTGGCCGGCGAGCAGCTGACGGCGGCCCTCGAATCGGCCCGCACGGGGGCCAGGTTCGCGCTGGTGGGCGCGTTGTCGGCGCAGTTGGGCAAGGGGGACGGGATCACCGCGCCGGTCGAGCTGGACGCCGGGCTGATCGTCTCCCGGCGGGTCTCGCTGCGCGGTTTCTCGGTACGGGACCACCACGCCCTCGTGCAGGAGTGGACCGAGGAGTTCGGGCGCGGGCTGCGCGACGGCACGCTGATCTTCGCGCACAGCCGCCTGCGGGGCCTGGACCAGGCCCCGCAGGCGCTGCGCGAACTCGTGGCAGGCGACCACACCGGGTCGGTGCTGGTCGAGCTGTGAGCTCCGTGCGGCCCGCCGGGGGGCGGGCCGGGCGGCAGCCGGCGGAGCCCGCCCTGACCGGGCCCCGCCGGCACACGGGCGCGGCGGCCGTCGTACCGGCGACGGCCACCGCGCCCGTACAGGAACGGCGGAGAGGGTGCGCACCCTTGGGACGCACGAGCAGCGTGCACGTGGGCGTCGTCGCTACGGGCCTCTACGTGGGCGTTGATGCGAGCGTCCACGGGGGCGTCGATTCGGGTGTCTACGTGGGCGTGGATGCAGGCGCCTACGTGGGCGTGGATGCGGGCGCCTGCAGGGGCGTCGATTCGGGAGTCCACGTGGGCGTCGATGCGAGTGTCCACCCGTGCATCGCTACGAGTATCGATACCGGCGGCGCTACGGATGTCGAGCGGCCGCGCCGCTCCCCGTGGCCTGTCAGCGCGGTGGCGTGCGGCGCGGCCCGTAGCCGGCCGGGTCGCGTACGGCGCCGCGCAGGGCGGGCTGCGGTACGGCACCGGCGCGCGGTGCACCGGCGGCGCGTAACGCGCGTCCCGCACCGGGGGCGGGCACCGTGCGGGCGGCCGGCGCCAGTTGCCGCCACATGTCCGTCACGGCCTCCCGGCTCCACCACGTGCGGTCCGCGCGGCCGAGCTCCAGCAGCCCCACGACCATCGTGGTCAGGGCCCGTGCCAGCCGCTGCGGATCGGTGTCCAGGGGCAGCCGGCCCGTCGACCGGTCGGTGGCGGCCTTCTCCAGGAAGAGCGCGCACCACCGCCGGTGCAGACGGGCGCCGCTGGGTTCGGGATCGCTCTCCGGGCGGATCTGGAGGCCGGCCCGGACAACGATGTCCCGGTCCACCCGCTCCAGGAGGGCGACCGTGAAGTCCCGGGACGCGCTCAGTACGGGATCGGGGGCGCGCAGCAGCTGTTCCTCCAGCTCGCGCAGCGCGCCGAGCGCCTCGTCCCGTACGGCGAGGGTCAGCTCTTCCTTGGACTCGAAGTGGAAGTAGAGGGCGCCTTTGCTGAGTCTCGCGCGCCGGCTGATGTCGACCATGCCGGACGCGGAGACGCCCTTGTCGATGAAGCTCTGGGCGGCCGAGCGGATGAGCGCCTGGCGGCTCTGGATCGCGCGGTGCTGCGTGGGCACTGTGTCCGTCCTGTCTCTCGTCCGGCCGGGGCCGGTCGAGCCGCTGGGCCGCCGGGCGGGCCATCGGCTCGGTGGTTCGATGGTCAAAGACTATAGAGAAAACCAACCATGCGGTTTCAATATCGTACGACTCGTTTCGAACAGGCGCCGATACCGGCCGCTCCGCCCGGGCGGCAGTGGCCGAAGCCACACCCCCATGATCCGCGCGGTGTGACGCAGGTGACAGTGGCTCGTCCCGGGCGCCTCAGACGTTGCGGCCGTGTACGGGTTGTGTGTGAGGTGTGGCTCAGCGCATTGACAAACAGCGCAGGCGGTTTTTAAATCTGCAAAGGCGAGCAACGGGACGCGTTGCCTCCATGAAAGCCGTTGTAACGCTTCTCTGCCAGGCCCCCGCGGCGTTGCGGAGCGACGGAACCGTTTCACACTTCACACATGCCATCGATTTGATTCCCCCGCGGCC
Organism: Streptomyces sp. NPDC050806; assembly: GCF_055586425.1. Taxonomy (NCBI): domain Bacteria; kingdom Bacillati; phylum Actinomycetota; class Actinomycetes; order Kitasatosporales; family Streptomycetaceae; genus Streptomyces; species Streptomyces sp. NPDC050806. The sequence continues at coordinate 49,983 of NZ_JBVJIF010000016.1, forward strand.
GGCGGGAGTCGCGGACTCCGACCGGCCCGTCAACGCATCGGAAAGGTATCGAGCAATGCGCGATTCAGCGGACGTCGGCGAAGGCATCGGGGGGGCGCCGCGGGGTGCCGGTACGGTCCCGATCCGGGCGGTCGTTTTCGACTTGGACGGCACCCTCGCCGACACGCTGCCCGCCATCGGCCGGCTGCTGTCGAAGGTGGTCGCCGAACAGGGCCGCCGGGTGACCCCGCGACAGGCGGCCGCCGCGGTCGGCAAGCCGGCCCCGGCCGCGTTCGGGCAGCTGCTCGGCCGTCCCGAGACGGACGAGGCGGTGCTCACCGCGATGAATCGCTATCGCGAACTGTTCGCCCACGAAGTGCTCCGCGAGGGACCGCGTCTGCTGTTCCCGGGCGTCTCCTCGGGGCTGTCGGCGCTGCGCGCGCACGGCATAGAACTGGCCGTCGCCACCTCCAAGGTCTCGCGCAGCGCCGAGGCGCTGCTGGACGTGATGGGCATCCGCGACCTGGTCGGCCCGGTCATCTGCCACGACATGGTGCGGCGCGGCAAGCCGCACCCGGAGATGGCGCTGCGCGCCGTCGCACAGCTCGGCGTCTCGCCGCGCGAGAGCGCCTACGTGGGCGACACCGTCGGCGACATGCGGATGGCCGTCACCGCCCACATGGCCCCGATCGCCGTCACCTACGGCGTCGGCCGCTTCGGCGAGCTGGCCGCGGTGGCCGGCACCCGGATGTGCAGCTCCTTCCGGGACGTGGTCGCCGCGGTGGCGGCCTCCCGCCCCCGCCCGGTCGAAATGGCCGCGGGGTACCCGCGGATGCGCTGAAGCGCGCCCATGCATGGAGCGCACACCTTGGTACCGCGCTCCCGGCGCCGGACGGGGCCCGTCCCGCGCCGTCGGCGCCCGTCGCCCTGCGGCCGCACCGACACCCAGGAGGCACCCGTCGAGGGCCGCGCGTCCGGAAGACGCGGCCCTGCACGACCCCTGCCCGCAGGGGCCCGATGCGCTCGCCGTCCGCCCGTCCGCCCGTCCGTCCGCCCGTCCGTCCGCGGCGGTCGGCGCCGGACCGTCACCGGTGCTCGTCACCCGACCGTCAACGCCTGCTCCGCACGGCGTGTCCACGGCGGAAAGCCCCGCCACCCGCGGCCGTTCAGCTGCGCGGCACGCCGGCCCCCCATGCGGCGGCCGGCTCGCCGGGCCCCGGCCCGTACCCGTACGAGGAACCCGGCCGACCGACCAGCCGACGAACCAGCCGACCGGTCAACCGACCAGCCGACCGCGTACGCACGACCCTGCGGGGCCGTCACACGGCGCTCACTCCGGGCCCGTCGTCCCCCGCTCGCCCAGTGCCCCGCTCACGAACTCCGCGCCCGCCGCGTGCAGCCGGCGGTGGAGACGGCCGAAGACGGCGGCCGCGTGGCCGCCCGGCCAGTCCTCCGGCAGCAACGCAGCGGGCAGGCCGGGATCGGCGTACGGCAGACGACGCCAGGCGTCCAGCGCCATCAGGTAGTCGTGGTACGCCGCTTCGAGGTCCGTGCTGCGCCGGCGGCTCCAGCGCCCGAGCACCGGCTCGTGGGCGTCGAGGAACGCGCGGTGCCGGGCGGCGATCGCTGGCAGGTCCCACCAGCGGGCCACCGCCTCCACCGTCGGCGCGAAGCCGGCGTGCGCGCCGGTGAAGAGGTCCACGTACGGGTCGAGCTGGAGGCGGCGCAGGACGTGCCGGGTCTCCTCGTACAGGTGCCCCGGGGCGATCCATACGCCCGGCGCCGCGGTACCGAAGCCGAGCCGGGCCAGCCGGGAGCGCAGCAGGTGCCGCTTGTGGCGCTCCTCCTCGGGGACGGAGAACACCGCGAGCACCCAGCCGTCGCTCGCGCGCGGCGTGGGCCGTCCGTAGATCCGCCGGTCGCCGTCGGCCAGCAGCTCGCGGGCGTCCGCCGACAGCGCGTACCCCGCGGCCCCCGACGACGTGCGCGCGGGCACCAGCAGTCCGCGGCGCTTCAGCCGGGAGACCGCCGAGCGCACCGACGGCGGGTCGACGCCCGCCACGCCCAGCAGTGTGATCAGCGCGGCCACCGGTACGGGGCCCAGCGGCGCGCCCTTCGCGTCGCGTCCGTACGCGCCGTAGAAGGTGACGATCAGGGACCGTGGGGTGCGCTGCGGCTGCGGGTCACTCACGCCGTCACTCTAAGTCGTGCCGCCGGAGCCCCGGGCGCCCGGTGGCGCTGCTTCAAGGCACTTCCCGAACCGGCGCGCGCAGCCGGAAGCGCTGGAGTTTGCCGGTCGGTGTCCGGGGCAGCGCGTCGTGGAAGACGAACTCGCGCGGGCACTTGTAGGGCGCGATCTCGGCCTTGGTGAACTCCCGTAGGGCGTCGACGGTTTCCTCCGTACGGGGGAGGCCGGGGCCGAGCACCACATGGGCGACGACGACCTGTCCGCGGTCCGTGTCGGGCCGGCCCACCACGGCCGCCTCGGTCACGGCCGGATGCCGCAGCAGTGCCTCCTCGACCTCGGGCCCGGCGATGTTGTACCCGGACGAGATGATCATGTCGTCGGCGCGTGCGACGTAACGGAAGTACCCGTCCGCCTCGCGCACGTAGGTGTCGCCGGTGAGGTTCCAGCCGTCCCGTACGTACTCCTGCTGGCGCGGGTCGGCGAGGTAGCGGCAGCCGGTCGGGCCGCGCACCGCCAGCAGCCCCGGCTCGCCGTCCGGCGCGGGCCGGCCCGCCGCGTCCACCACCCGGGCCTCGTACCCCGGCACCGGCACCCCGGTGACGCCCGGACGGGCGCGCTCGTCGGCGGCGGAGAGGAAGATGTGCAGCATCTCCGTCGCGCCGATGCCGTTGATGAGCCGCAGGCCGGTCGCGGCGTGCCAGGCGTGCCAGGTGGCGGCGGGCAGGTTCTCGCCCGCCGAGACGCACCGGCGCAGCGAGGTGACGTCGTGTCCGGCCAGCTCGGGCAGCATCGCGCGGTAGGCGGTGGGCGCGGTGAACAGGACGGAGACGCGGTGGGTCCCGATGTGCCGCAGCAGTCCGCGGGCGCCGCCGGGCTCGGTGAGCAGGGTGGAGGCCCCGGCCCGCAGCGGGAAGACGACGAGCCCGCCGAGGCCGAAGGTGAAGCCCAGTGGCGGGGTGCCGGCGAAGACGTCGTCCGGCTCGGGCCGCAGCACGTGCGCCGAGAAGGTGTCGGCGATGGCGAGCACGTCGCGGTGGAAGTGCATGCAGCCCTTGGGGCGGCCCGTGGTGCCGGAGGTGAAGGCGATCAGGGCGACGTCGTCGGCCGCGGTGTCCACCGCGGGATAGTCGACGGGCTTGCCGGTGGCCCGGCGCAGCAGGTCGTCGGGGCCCCCGCCGCCGTACGCGGTGACCGCGAGGCCGGGCACCCCGGCCTTGGTGAGGTCGTCCACCGTCCGTATGTCGCACACCGCGTGGCGTACCCGCGCGATGTCGCAGAGGGTGGCCAGTTCGTGGGCGCGCTGCGCGGCCGGCACGGTCACGGCGATCGCGCCGGCCTTCATCACGGCAAGCCAGCAGGCGGCCAGTTCGGGCGAGGTGGGGCCGCGCAGCAGGACCCGTTCGCCGGGCCGCACCCCGAGGTCGTCGGTCAGCGCATGGGCGAGCCGGTTGACGTGGGCGCGCAGGTCCTCGTACGTCCAGACCGTGCCGTCACCGTGGCGTACGGCGGGCCGGCCGGCCCCGAATCGGCGCAGGGAGCCGTCCAGCAGCTCCGTACCGCAGTTGAGCCGGGGCGGGTAGCCCGCATCGGCCAGCAGGGGCCATTGCGCGGGTGGCGGGAGATGGTCGCGGGCGAAGGTGTCGGTGTGGGCCGTTGGCTGGAGATCCATGACGCATGCGCCCCCTCGTGACGCTCGGCCGTGGTGTCCGAGGGCCGCCGGGGGCTGCCGTACGGACGCTTCGTCAGCGTAACGTGTTCGTGACGGCAGTCAACAGATCGCGATAAGGCAGACTGCAACAAGGGAGCCGCCCTGTGACCGCATTCGCGCTCGATACCGACGACGTGGCGTGGTGTGCCGAACTCCGGGCCCTGACCGCCGACCGGCTGCGCCCGCTCGCCGAGAAGGCCGAACCGGGGCGGGTCAACCGCCCCCTGGTGGCGGCCCTCGGCGAGCTGGGCCTGCTCCGCCGCATGTTCCCCGACGGCGGCACCGTCCGCGCCCTCGACCTGTGCCTCCTGCGGGAGTCGCTGGCGCAGGAGTGCACGGAGGCGGAGACCGCGCTGGCCCTCCAGGGGCTGGGTGCCTGTCCGGTACTCCAGTCGGGCAGCGAGCGGCAACGGGCGCGCTGGCTGCCGGAGGTCACCGCCGGGCGCGCGGTCGCCGCCTTCGCGCTGAGCGAGCCGGACGCCGGGTCGGACGCGGCGGCGCTCACCCTGGCCGCCGAGCCGGACGGCGCGGGCGGCTGGCGGCTCAGCGGCGAGAAGTGCTGGATCTCCAACGCGCCCGAGGCGGACTTCGCCACCGTCTTCGCGCGCACGGGCGAGGCCCCCGGCGCGCGCGGCGTGACCGCCTTCCTCGTGCCGGCGGACCGGCCCGGACTGAGCGGCGAGCACCTGGACATGCTCAGCCCGCACCCCATCGGCACGCTGGTCTTCGACGGCGTCCCCGTGGCCCGGGACGACGTCCTGGGGGAGCCGGGCCACGGCTTCGGCGTCGCCATGCGCACCCTGAACCTCTTCCGGCCCAGCGTCGGCGCCTTCGCCATCGGCATGGCCCAGGCGGCGCTGGACGCCGCGCTCGAACACGCCGCCACCCGCACCGCGTTCGGCGGCCCCCTGAAGGACCTGCAGTCCGTCTCCCACCGCCTCGCCGACCTCGCCACCCGCGTCGAGGCGGCCCGGCTGCTGGTGTACGCGGCGGCCGCGGCCTACGACGCGGGCGCGCCCGGCATCGCCAAGCGCGCCGCCATGGCCAAGCTGCTCGCCACCGAGACCGCCCAGGAGGCCGTCGACGCGGCGGTGCAGATCCACGGCGCCCGCGCCCTGCGCCGCGGCCACCTCCTCGAACACCTCTACCGGGAAGTGCGCGCGCCGCGCATCTACGAGGGCGCCACGGAGGTGCAGCGGACGATCATCGCGCGGGAGCTGTACCGCTGACGGACGCCCCGCCGTCGGACGCCCCGCCACCGTCCGCGCCGCCGTCCTCCGGTCCCGCGTCCTCCAGCCCCGCGTCCGCCGCGGCCACCGCGGCGCGCTCGGCCGTCAGGTCCAGTCCGCGGCAGGCCAGCAGGTACACCCCGGCCGAGACCGGCAGGCCGATCAGCATGGTGATGTCGGCGCCGCCCACCCAGGCGGCGCCCGGCCCCCTGAGGTCGCCGATCTCCGCGAACGGCAGCATCGACAGGAAGCCGGTCCCGTACGCGAGCAGCCCGCGCCCGCTCCACCGGCCGTACATCCCGCGCGGGTTGAAGATCTCCCGGATCGAGTAGTGGCCGCGCCGCACCACGTAGAAGTCGACCAGGTTGATCGCCGTCCAGGGCGTGAAGAGGTAGCCCAGTACGGTCAGGAAGTGTCCGAAGTCCGTCAGGAACGCCCGGTCGGAGCCGAACGCGATCACCGTGGACAGCACGCCGAGCACCAGCAGCGCCCCCACCCGCTTGGCGGGCGTCGGCCGGATCTTCCGTACCGAGTCCATGCTGGAGAGCAGGGTCAGGCTGCCGCCGTAGAAGTTGAGCGTGCCGATGGAGATCAGCGGCAGCACCGAGACCAGCAGCAGCGTCACGCCGAAGCCGGGGAACAGCTCGTCGCCCGCCGAGATCACCGAATCCACCAGCTCGGCCTTCGGGAACAGCCCGGCCGCGACCGTCCCGATCAGCATCATCCACGCCCCGCCGACCCACGCGCCCAGGTACGTCCACCAGAACGACGACCGCACGCCGACCGTCGGCGGCAGGTACCGCGAGTAGTCCGAGACGTAGATCGACCAGGACATCTGGTACACGGCGGCGGTGAAGAACTGCACCAGGAACGGCGCGAGCACGAAGCCGCCCAGGTCCAGCTGCGCGGCGGAGAACGGGTCGGCCGCCACGACACCCACCGAGAAGACCACCAGCACCGCGATCACCAGGAACGTGAGCCAGCGGGAGGCGCGGTGGATGACGTCGTAGCCGACGATCGCGAGGACGATCGCCAGCGCCGCGTACCCGATGTAGCTCACCCCGGCCGGGGTGCCGGCCAGGTGGTCCATCGTCTGCGCGATCAGGATCTGGTTGAACGCGGTGTACCCGACGTACGTCGTCAGGGCCACCACCCACACCAGCAGCGCGCCCACGTACCCGAACTGCGGGCGGGACTGCACCATCTGCGGCAGCCCCAGCTGCGGGCCCTGGGTGGAGTGGAAGGCCATGAAGAACGTGCCGAACGCGCCGCCGAGCACCACGGCGATCGCGGTCCAGATGAGGTTGCCGCCCAGCGCGACGCCGATGGCGCCGGTCGCGATGGTGGCGAGGTGGGCATCGCCCGCGAACCACACGGGGAAGAGGTGCCACACCTTGCCGTGCCGCTCGGCCAGCGGCACGTAGTCGATGGACCGGGACTCGATGACGGGCCTGGCCCCGCCACCGCCGTCCGGCGGGGTCTGCGAAGGGGTACCGGCCCGGCTGGCTTTCACAGTGCGACTCCTCGGATAGGGAAACGGAAGGGGCGGGCCGCGGTCCCACTCCGCGGCCCGCCCCCGGGCTCTCATCTGTCGTCGGTGCGGTGCAGTGCCGTGTACGCGAGCCGTTCCAGCAGCAGCCCCGTCTCGCGGGGCGCCTCCGCCGCGGCGCCGATCACCTGCTTGGTGAGCGACACCGCCAGTGGTGGCTGCCCGGCCAGCTCGGCGGCCAGCTCGCACGCTCTCGCGAGGTGCGCGCCGCCCGGCACGACCTCGGTGACCAGCCCCCACGCGTACGCCTCGGCCGCGGCGATCCGGCGGCCGCGCAGCACCAGGTCACGGGTGCGGGCCGGGCCGACCGCGCGGACCAGCCGGGTCACCCCGCCGGAGCTGGGCAGGATGCCGATGCCGACCTCCGGCAGCGCGAACCCGGCGGTCTCGTCGGCGATCCGGAAGTCCGCCGCGAGCGCCAGCTCGAAGCCGCCGCCGAGGCAGTGGCCCGCGACCGCGGCGACCGTGGGCTGCGGCAGCGCCGCCAGCGCCTCGTACACCGCGCCCGAGGAGCGGTAGTACGCGGCGATCGCCGCGGGCGTCATCGTGCGCAGCTCGCGGGTGTCGGCGCCGGACGAGAAGACCCGCGGCCCGCCGGTCACCACCACGGCCCGGCTGCCGCGGACCTCGGGGGAGCGCAGCGCGTCCAGGAGCCGCGACTCCAGGTGCGTGGAGAGCGCGTTGAGCTTGGCCTCGCGGCGGACGGTGAGCACGGCGACGTCCCCGTCCCGTACGGTCTCCACCTCGCCGGCCGGTTCGGCGCGGCCCTCGGCGGCCACGCTCAGTCCTCCGTCGCGAAGGACAGCAGCCCGTCGAGCCCGCGCTTGGTGATCTCGTTGGCGATCACCAGCCGCTGGATCTCCGAGGTGCCTTCCCAGATGCGGTCCACGCGCAGCTCGCGCCAGAGCCGCTCGACGGGCTGGTCCCGCATGTAGCCGCGGCCGCCGAAGATCTGCTGGCAGCGGTCCACCACGCGGTTGGACGCCTCGGACGCGGCGAGCTTCACCGTCGCGGCCCGCGCGTGCAGCAGCTTGCGGTCGCCGCCCTCGGTGAACTCCCAGGCCACCTGGTGGGTGAAGGCCCGGTTGGTGGTGATGTCCACGACCGAGTCGGCCAGCATGCCCTGGATGAGCTGACGGTTGATCAGCGGCTCGCCGCCCTGTACCCGGTCCCTGGCCCAGTCGGTGGCGAGCCGCAGCGCCCGCTCGGCGGCGCCGGTCGTGCGCGCCCCGATCATCAGCCGCTCCTCGGTGAACCAGTCGCGGGTCAGCTCGTACCCCTGCCCGACCTCGCCGAGCACGGCACCGGAGCCGACGCGTACGTCCTCGAAGCGGAACTCCGGGTGCTCGTAGACGAAGGTGTGCGTGTAGCGGGGGGTGCGCGTGACCGAGACGCCCGGGGTGTCCTTGTCGACCAGGAAGAGCGTCGGGGCGCCGGACGGCTGGACGTTGGCCAGCACGATCAGGAAGTCGGCCGCGTCGCCGACGGTGACGAACCACTTCTCGCCGTTGATGACGTACCCGTCGCCGTCCGGTACGGCGGTGGTGCGGATCCCCGACGGGTCGGAGCCGGCGTCCGCCTCGGTGATCGCGACCGCGTCCCGGCAGCGGCCCTGGATGCCGGGCAGCAGATAGCGCGAGCGCTGCTCGGGGGTGGCGGCGCGCAGGCAGTTGGCGGGGCGCCAGACCGTGTCCCACAGCGCGCCGGTCAGCTTGCCCAGCTCCTCCTGGACGACGACCTGCTCCAGCACGGTCAGCCCGGCGCCGCCCCACTCGACCGGCATGTTGATCGCCTGCAGGCCACTGGCCAGCACCTCGTCCCGGATGGCGGCGAGCGCCTCGGGCGTGAGGCCGTTGTGGGCCTCGCACTCCTCCTCGTACGGCATGATCTTCGCGGTGAGCCCGGCGGCACGTTCCTTCAGCTCGGCCAGGCGCGGGGTGTATGCGAACTGCACGGTGTCTCCCAGAAAGTGGATGGGTGGGGTCGTCAGTCGGCGAGGACGATCCGGGCGTCCAGGCCCAGGCAGCCGTCCGGCGTCGCCAGCAGCGGATTGACCTCCAGCTCGGCGATCTCCGGGTGCGCGGCGGCGAGGCCGGCGACAGCGGCGACGGCACCGGCGAGCGCGTCGAGGTCGACGGCGGGCCGGCCGCGTACGCCGTGCAGCAGCCGGGCCGCGCCCAGCCGTTGCAGCAACTCCCCGGCCTGCGCCGGGACGAGCGGAGCGAGCGCGAAGGTGACGTCCCGCAGCACCTCCGTGGTGATGCCGCCGAGGCCGACCATGACGACCGGGCCGAACCGCGGGTCACGCCGCACCCCGACGATGATCTCCACGCCGCCGCTCAGGTCCGCCATGGCCTCGACGCAGAAGCCGGGCGGGGCCAGCCGGTCCGTCATGTCCTGTGCCGCGGCCCGTACGGCGTCGGCGTCCGCGAGCCCGAGGGCCACGCCGCCCGCGTCGGACTTGTGCAGCAGTCCGAGCGCCTTGACGACGAACGGGCCGCCGCCGATCGCCCCGGCCGCCTCCGCCGCCTCGTCCGGGGACGCCGCCTGCCGCGCGTCGGGGAACGCCACGCCCGCCGCCCGGACCAGCTCGCGCGCGGTCCAGTAGCCGTCGTCGGTGACCGCCCCGCCGCCGGAGCCGTCCGGCCGGTCCGGCCGCTCCGCCGGTTCGGCGCGGCGGGCGAGCATGCCCAGGCACCGCGCGGCGTCCTCCACCGCCGCGAACACCGGTACGCCCTGCAGGCGCAGCTCCTCGCTGGTGGTGGTGCCGGGGCACATCGTGTGCACCACGACCGGCTTGCCGTACTCGCGGACCAGCGCGCCCAGCTCCGTGGCGGTGGCCAGTTCCGCCGCCGCCAGTCGTTCGCCGTAGCTGCCGTACCCGCCGAAGTAGCCGGTCAGCAGCACCGCGTCGACGTCCGGCGCTGCGAGCAGCAGCCGCAGCGTGCGGGTGAAGGAGGCGATGTCCCGCTCGCCGGCGCCCGCGATGTCGACGGGGTTGCCGACGCCGGCGGAGGGCGGCAGTCCGGCCCGCAGCGCACCGGCCAGCCCGGGGCCGAACTCCGGCACGGACAGGCCCTGGGCCTCGGCCAGGTCGCAGGCGACGGCCGCGTGCCCGCCGCCGTCGGCCAGTACGGCCACCCGGTCGGCGCGGGCCCGGCCGAACCGGTGCAGCGCGGCCAGCAAATCGGCCATCTGCCGGGGGCTGGTCACCCGGTCGATGCCGGCCGCCCGGCAGGCCGCGTCGATAACGCTGCTGTCGCTGGTCAGCGCCCCGGTGTGGGACTTGGCGCCGCGTACGGAGGCGGCGCTGCCGCCCACGGTGAGCAGCACGACCGGCTTGCCCGCCGCCACGGCGTCCGCGGCCGCCGCGACGAAGGCCCGTCCGTCCCCGAAGTCCTCGCAGTACAGGGCGATCAGCTCGGTGCCGGGGTCCTCGGCGCAGCTGCGGATGAGGTCGGCGGCGCCCAGGTCGGCCTGGTTGCCGAGCGAGGCGAAGCGGGAGAAGCCCAGGCCGCGGTCGGTGAGGAAGCGGCTCAGTTCGAGCGCCATGTTGCCGCTCTGGGAGATCAGCGCCACCGATCCGGCGGGCAGCGGGTTGGAGGCGAGGGACAGTCCGGTGGTGCTGTCCAGCACGCCGAGGCAGTTGGGGCCGAGGAGCACGGCACCGGCGGCGCGTACCCGGGCGACGAGTGCCGCCTCCCGCGCCCGGCCCTCGGCGCCCAGCTCGCCGAAGCCCGCGGTGATCCCGACGATCGCCCCGGCCCCGGCGGCGAGCGCGTCCTCCACGGCCACCTCGAAACCGGCGGCCGGCACCGCGATCACGACGAGGTCGACCGGCCCGGGGAGTTCGGCGAGCGTCCGGTACGTGGGCTCGCCGAGCACCGGTTCGCCCCGCCGGCTGACCAGGTACACCGCGCGCCGGCCCTGCATCCGCAGCGCCTGCACGGAGAGCCAGTTGCCGTACTTGGACTGGTCGTTGCTGGCCCCGACCACGGCGACGGCGCGGGGTGCGAACAGGGCGGACAGGTCGCGTGCCCGGACCTGTCCCTCATCGGGGGCGAGCACCGTCATGGGTTGGCCTCCTCGGAGCGCAGCGGGGACAGGGCCGGGGCGGGGTGCCCGGCGCCCCAGGCGTCGGCGCCGCCGTCGACGACGACCGTGGTGCCGGTGACGTACGCGCCACCGGGCGAGGCGAGGAAGGAGAGCAGGCCGGAGACGTCCTCGGCCCGCCCGAGCCGCCCCAGCGGCACGGCCTGCGCCCACCGTTCGCGATCGGCTTCGCCGTAGGTCTCTTCGAGGCCGCCGGTGGCGATGGTGCCGGGCGCGACGCACACCGTGCGGATGCCGTACCGGCTCCACTCCAGGCTGAGCCCGGCCGCCAGGTTCTCCACGGCGGCGCGGGCCGCGGTGGCGTGCACCATGCCGGGGATGCCGCGACGCGGCGAGAACGCGAGGAAGAACACCGCCCCCGACCGTTGCGGGATCATCGCCCGCCGCGCGACCTCGCGGGTGATGTTCCAGGCGGCGTCCACGGCGAGCCGGTGCACCGCCCGCCAGCCGTTGGCGCTGATCTCCTCGGCGGGCGCGGTGAACTGCCCGCCCGCGTTGTTGACCAGCACGTCGATCCGCCCGTACGCCTCCAGCGCCCGGTCCACGACCGCGGTGACCTGCTCCTCGTCGCGGATGTCGGCAGCGGTCTCCAGGCAGCTGCCGCCCGCCGTCTCGATCTCCTTGCGTACCTCGGCCAACGGCCCGGGGCGGCGCCCGCAGACCACCACGCTCGCCCCGCCCGCCGCGAGGTCGAGCGCGGTGGCCCGGCCGATGCCGGTACCGCCGCCGGTGATCAGTGCGACCTTGCCTTCGTGGATGCCGGGCCGCAGCACGGTCCGCCCGGCATACGGGGGTGATGTGCTCACCACAGAGCCCTCCTCATTGCGGACAACTCGTCTGACTGATGCGTCAGTCAGCCTCATCACAAGGGGGACCGTCAAGGGGTACGCAGCGGTAATCCCAAGGGGGTTGACGAGGGTGCCGGAGAGTGGTCTTGTCTTTGACTGACGCGTCAGTTGGCCGACCGGGACGCACCCGCCGGCACCCGGCGCGGGGCCCATGTCGTCGGACGCAGGAGGCAGGATGACCGACCGGTCACGTACGGACGAGGACCGCCGGCAGGCGATACTCGAAGCCACGTGGCAGCTCATCGCCGAGCGCGGCATCCACTCCGTACGGATCGCCGACATCGCCCGCGTCTGCGGCACCAGCACGGGCACCGTGCACTACTACTTCCCCGGCAAGAGCGATGTGCTGGCCGAGGCGCTCAAGTTCTGCGTGGAGCAGGCGTTCGTCCGCCAGAGCGAGGTGCTGCGGGCCGTCGACGACGCCCACGAACGGCTGCTGAAACTCATCGACATGCAGCTGCCGCGGCTCGGCCGGGTGCGCGACGAGTGGTCGATCTGGCTGCAGTACTGGGCCGAGGCGGTGGTACGCCCCGAATTCCGCGCCGCGCACAACGAGTTCTACGCCCGCTGGCAGGACGCCGTGATCCGCATCGTGCTGCGCGGCCAGCGGCAGGGCGTCTTCCGCGCCGACGTCGACCTGGAGGGCGTGGCCCTCCGCCTCACCGCCCTCACCGACGGCGCCGCCATCCAGGTCCTCACGGGAGCGCCGCGCATGACGGTCTCGGTGATGCGGGAGCTACTGATCGACTTCGTCCGCCGGGAGTTGGTCACCCCACCCCGGGGCGCCCGGCCGGAGCACACCGCCGTGGCCGGCGCGGGGTAGACGCCCCCGGACAAGAGGTGGCCCCTCGTTCTCCGTGGAGAACGGGGGGCCGGTGCCGTTCCGTCGGTCAGATGTCGCGGAAGATCTCGATCTGGGCGCCCAGGGAGTTGAGGCGTTCGGCGAGGTCTTCGTAGCCGCGGTTGATGACGTAGACGTTGCGGAGGACGGAGGTGCCCTCGGCGGCCATCATGGCCAGGAGGACGACGACGGCGGGGCGGAGGGCCGGCGGGCACATCATCTCCGCCGAGCGCCAGCGGGTCGGGCCGTCGACCAGGACGCGGTGCGGGTCGAGCAGCTTGACCTGCGCGCCGAGGCGGTTGAGGTCCGTCAGGTAGATCGCGCGGTTGTCGTAGACCCAGTCGTGGATCAGGGTCTGGCCCTGGGCGCTGGCCGCGATCGCCGCGAAGAACGGCACGTTGTCGATGTTCAGGCCCGGGAACGGCATCGGGTGGATCTTGTCGATCGGGGCGCTGAGCTTGGACGGACGGACCGTCAGGTCGATCAGGCGGGTGCGGCCGTTGTCGGCGGTGTACTCCGCGCTGCGCTCGTGGTCCAGGCCCATCTCCTCCAGGACCGCGAGCTCGATCTCCAGGAACTCGACGGGGACGCGGCGGATCGTCAGCTCGGACTCGGTGACGACCGCGGCGGCCAGCAGGCTCATCGCCTCGACCGGGTCCTCCGACGGCGCGTAGTCCACGTCGCGTTCGATGTGCGCGACGCCGTGCACGGTGAGGGTGGTGGTGCCGATGCCCTCGACCCGTACGCCCAGCTGCTCCAGGAAGAAGCAGAGGTCCTGGACCATGTAGTTGGAGGAGGCGTTGCGGATGACCGTGACGCCGTCGTGCCGGGCGGCGGCGAGCAGCGCGTTCTCGGTCACGGTGTCGCCGCGCTCGGTCAGCACGATCGCGCGCTTCGGGGCCACGGACCGGTCGACGTGCGCGTGGTACGTGCCCTCGGTGGCGGTGACCTCCAGGCCGAAGTGGCGCAGGGCTGTCATGTGCGGGGTGACCGTACGGGTGCCGAGGTCGCAGCCGCCCGCGTACGGGATCTTGAAGTGCTCCATGCGGTGCAGCAGCGGGCCCAGGAACATGATGACGCTGCGGGTGCGCCGCGCCGCCTCGGTGTCCATGGCGTCCAGGTCCAGCTCGGCCGGCGGCACGATCTCCAGGTCGTTCCCGTCGTTGATCCAGCGGGTGCGGACGCCGATGGAGCCGAGGACTTCGAGGATGCGGTAGACCTCCTCGATGCGGGCGACGCGACGCAGCGTGGTGCGGCCGGCGTTCAGCAGCGTCGCGCAGAGCAAGGCCACGCAGGCGTTCTTGCTCGTCTTGACGTCGATGCTGCCGGACAGCCGCCTGCCGCCGACGACGCGGAGATGCATGGGTCCTGCGTACCCGAGGGAGACGATTTCACTGTCGAGCGCTTCGCCGATTCGGGCGATCATCTCAAGGCTGATGTTCTGGTTGCCGCGCTCGATGCGGTTCACCGCGCTCTGGCTGGTGCCGAGCGCCTCCGCCAGCTGCGTCTGTGTCCAGCCCCGGTGTTGGCGGGCATCACGGATGAGCTTGCCGATGCGTACGAGGTAGTCGTCTGCCATGAGGAAAACGGTATCTCAGATATGAGATGGATGTTCAATCGCCTATTGTTCTACTACTATGCGAACAATAGGCCGTACGGCGGTAGTGACAGAAGCGTCGCGACGGCTGCGGACGGACCGGAGGGGAGCCGGAAATGACCGGACACTGGGGCATTACCGCAGGACAGCGAGGTGACGGGGCGGGCGCGCGCGGGCGGCCGCACCTCCGCCGGGTGATCGTCGCGGCGGCACCCTTTCCGGTGGCCGCCGTAATCGTCGCAACGGCGTACGCGCGCCTCGCCGAACGGCTGCCCGAGACGCTGGCCACGCACTTCCGTGCCGACGGTCGCGCCGACGGCTTCTCCTCGGCCGGCGGCTTCCTCTCCGTCGCGCTCGGCACGCTCCTGGTATGCGGTGCTCTTTTCGGGATTCTTGTCCTCGCGCCGGCCGCCGGTCGGCGTACGGGTGCCGTGCGGAGCGGGGCGGACGGGGGTCGTGCGGACGGCGTACGGAGCGCGGACCCGCGCCGTGCGACCGCCCGGGTGACGCCGCGCTCCGGGCTCGGCGGGGCCCGCGCCTTCATCACGCTCGGTTACGGCGTCGCCGGCCTGCTCGGGTACGCCTTCGCGGCCACGCTGTACGCCAACGCCGCGGCCCCCGGCGGCAGCGCCGCGGCGGGCCTCCCGCTGTGGCAGCTCGCCGCGGCCCTGGGCGCGGGTGTGGTGGCCGCCGTTCTCGGCCGGCTGCTGGCCGGCAAGGACACGCCGCTGCCCGACGACGGCGCCGGCGGCGACGCGCCCCGGCTCGCCCTCGCCGCCTCCGAGGTCGCCGGCTGGTCCCGGACGGTCACCTCGCCGCTCCTGTACGGCCTGGGTGCCGCGCTCCTCCTCGCGGGCCTGATCACGGGCCCGGCCGCCGGCTGGTCCGCGGCCCCGGGCCTGTTCGTCGGCGGGCTGCTGGTCCTCGCGCTCGCGGGGCTGCGGGTGACCGCCGACCGGCACGGCCTCACCGTCACCCCGCCGCTCCTCCCGTACCCCCGGATGCGCATCCCGCTGGCCCGCATCCGGGAGGCCGACAGCCGGGAGATCGCCGCGCTGCGCGAGTTCGGCGGCTGGGGCTACCGGATGCGGCCCGGCGGCAGCGGATTCGTCCTCCGCTCCGGCGAGGCGCTGTCGCTGCGGCTGGCGAGCGGAAAGGAGTTCGTGGTGACGGTCGGCGGAGCGGCGACCGCCGCGGCCCTGCTCAACACCCTCGTCGACCGCTCGGGCGCCGGCGGGAGCGGCCGCGCCCACGGCCCGGAGGGGCCCGCGAGGGGCGCGGGCGACCCGGAGGGCGCCGCCTGATGCTCGTCCGAATCGACCCGGCCTCCGCCGTACCCCTGGGCGACCAGATCGCCGCATCCGTCCGGGGCGCGATAGCCGACGGCTCGGTGCACGCGGGGGAGCGGCTGCCCGCCGCCCGCACCCTCGCCGGCTCCCTCGGCGTCAACGTCCACACCGTCCTCCGCGGCTACCAGCGCCTGAAGGAGGAGGGCCTGATCGAACTGCGGCGCGGCCGCGGCGCGGTGGTGACCGGCGTCGCCTCCCCGGCCCGCGTCCGCCTCACCGACGCCGCCGCCGGCCTGATCACCCAGGCCCGCGCCCTCGGCCTCTCGGACGACGAGATCGTCACCCTGGTCCGCACGAACCTGAGCAGGCCCCTGGGCACCGACTGAGCCCCGCCGGGCCGACGCGACCACGTACCTCGTCACCTCCGCGTCCACTTCCTCTGTACCTACTGGTATGTATGCTGACCGCATGACCCCAGTGACCAGGCCGGAGGGCGCGCCGGACGGCCGCGCGAGCGGTACCGCGAGCAGCGCCGCCGAACGCCTCATCGAGAGCACCCGCGAACTGCTGTGGGAGCGCGGCTATGTCGGCACCAGCCCGAAGGCGATCCTCCAGCGCGCCAACGCGGGCCAGGGCAGCATGTACCACCACTTCAGCGGCAAGCCGGACCTCGCGCTGGCCGCCATCCGCCGGACCGCCGAGGAGATGCGGGCCGAGGTGGCGCGGCTGCTCGACGGGCCCGGTACGGCGCTGGACCGGGTCGGCGCGTACCTGCGCCGCGAGCGCGACGCCCTCAGGGGCTGTCCGGTCGGGCGGCTCACCCAGGACCCGGACGTGATGGCCGACCCGGCGCTGCGCGCGCCGGTCGACGAGACCTTCGACTGGCTGCGCGGCCGCCTCACGGAGGTGCTGGCCGAGGGCCGCGCACGCGGTGAGGTGGACGCGGGGCTGGACCCGGAGGCGACGGCCGCGAGCGTGGTCGCGGTGGTGCAGGGCGGCTACGTCCTCGCCCGCGCCGCCGGTTCGCCGGCCGCCTTCGACCGGGCCGTCACCGGCGTGCTCGGCCTGATCGAAGGCCACGCGGCGGGCGGGAACCGCTGATGTACGCCGCGCAGTACGAGATCACCCTGCCCGCCGACTACGACATGGGCGTCATCCGCGAGCGGGTGGCGGCCACCGGGCATCTGCTCGACGACCGCGCCGGGCTGGCCCTGAAGGCGTATCTGGTCCGCGAGCGCGGCGTGCACGGCTCGCCGGTCAATCAGTACGCGCCGTTCTACCTCTGGCAGGACACGGGCGCGATGGGCGACTTCCTCCTGCGCGGGGGCGGCTTCCAGAACATCTTGCGCGACTTCGGCCGCCCCGCCGTACGGCACTGGACGGGCGCCGCCGTCGTGGCCGGCCCGGCGCGCGGCACACCCCCGCGTACCGCCTCCCGCCGTCTCGTCCCGATCCCGGCCGACCTCGGCCCGGACCTCGACGGCCTGGCCCTCGGCCGCCTCCTGGAGGCGGAGACCGAGGCGCTCCGAGAGCTGGCCCGGCACCCCGCCGTCCACACCGCGGCCCTCGCCGTCGACCCCCACCACTGGACCCTGCTCCGCTTCGTCCTCCGAACGGACGCCGCGCCCGAGGCCGGTGACGGCAGTGGCGACGGCACCGAGCGCTACGAGGTCCTTCACCTCTCGGCCCCGCGGCTGTCCGCCCTCCCGGCAGCGCCGGCGTGACAGTGGCATATGTGATTATCCCCGCCCAGCATGGGGCTAAGTGGACATCGGGCGGGCAGAGCATGACCGCACGGCAGCGATGTACTAGAGTTATCTCGACATCGAGATATCTGCCGAGAGGCGTACCGCTGCCGCGCTAGTAAGGCTCACCTAACTAAGCCTTACCTTAGCTGATGGGCTGGGGCCGGTGACGGCAGGATCGTGGTGGTACGCGCGAATTCATGCATGAAGGAGACTGTCGTGTCGGCGAACAGCTTCGACGCCCGCAGCACCCTGCAGGTGGGCGACGAGTCGTACGAGATCTTCCGGCTGGACAAGGTGGAGGGCGCCGCCCGCCTGCCGTACAGCCTGAAGGTGCTGCTGGAGAACCTGCTCCGCACCGAGGACGGCGCGAACATCACCGCCGACCACATCCGGGCCCTGGGCAGCTGGGACTCGCAGGCGCAGCCCAGCCAGGAGATCCAGTTCACCCCGGCCCGCGTGATCATGCAGGACTTCACCGGCGTGCCCTGTGTCGTGGACCTCGCCACCATGCGTGAGGCCGTGAAGGAGCTCGGCGGCGACGCCGACAAGATCAACCCGCTGGCGCCGGCCGAGCTGGTCATCGACCACTCCGTCATCGCCGACAAGTTCGGCACCAACGACGCGTTCGCGCAGAACGTCGAGCTGGAGTACGGCCGCAACAAGGAGCGCTACCAGTTCCTGCGCTGGGGCCAGACCGCGTTCGACGAGTTCAAGGTCGTCCCGCCCGGCACCGGCATCGTCCACCAGGTGAACATCGAGCACCTGGCCCGTACGGTCATGATCCGCAACGGTCAGGCCTACCCCGACACCCTCGTCGGCACCGACTCGCACACCACGATGGTCAACGGCCTGGGCGTCCTGGGCTGGGGCGTCGGCGGCATCGAGGCCGAGGCCGCGATGCTCGGCCAGCCGGTCTCCATGCTGATCCCGCGCGTGGTCGGCTTCAAGCTGACCGGTGAGCTGCAGCCCGGCACCACCGCCACCGACCTGGTCCTCACGATCACCGAGATGCTGCGCAAGCACGGCGTCGTCGGCAAGTTCGTCGAGTTCTACGGTGAGGGCGTCGCCGCCACCTCCCTCGCGAACCGCGCCACCATCGGCAACATGTCGCCGGAGTTCGGCTCCACCGCCGCGATCTTCCCGATCGACGACGAGACCCTGAACTACCTCAAGCTCACCGGCCGCTCCGAGCAGCAGGTCGCGCTGGTCGAGGCGTACGCCAAGGAGCAGGGCCTCTGGCTCGACCCGGCCGCCGAGCCCGACTTCTCCGAGAAGCTGGAGCTGGACCTCTCGACGGTCGTCCCGTCGATCGCCGGCCCGAAGCGCCCGCAGGACCGCATCGTCCTGGCCAACGCCGCCGAGCAGTTCGCCATCGACGTGCGCAACTACGTCGCGGACGACGAGGAGGCGGGCAAGGAGTCCTTCCCGGCCTCCGACGCGCCGGCCGCCCACAACGGCGTGCCCAGCAAGCCGACCCAGGTCGTCGCCGCCGACGGCTCGACCTACGAGATCGACCACGGCGCCGTGACCGTCGCCGCGATCACCTCCTGCACCAACACCTCGAATCCCTACGTCATGGTCGCCGCGGCGCTCGTGGCCAAGAAGGCGGTCGAGAAGGGCCTGACCCGCAAGCCCTGGGTCAAGACCACCCTGGCCCCCGGCTCGAAGGTCGTCACCGACTACTTCGACAAGTCCGGCCTGACCCCGTACCTGGACAAGCTGGGCTTCAACCTGGTCGGCTACGGCTGCACCACCTGCATCGGCAACTCCGGCCCGCTGGACGAGGAGATCTCCAAGGCGGTCAACGAGGCAGACCTCGCCGTCACCTCGGTGCTCTCCGGCAACCGCAACTTCGAGGGCCGGATCAACCCCGACGTCAAGATGAACTACCTGGCGTCCCCGCCGCTGGTCGTCGCGTACGCCATCGCCGGCTCCATGAAGGTGAACATCACCGAGGAGGCCCTGGGCGCCGACCAGGACGGCAACCCGGTCTTCCTCAAGGACATCTGGCCGAGCGAGGCCGAGGTGAACGACGTCGTGGCGAACGCCATCGGCGAGGACATGTTCAACAAGTCCTACTCCGACGTCTTCGCCGGGGACGCCCAGTGGCAGGCCCTGTCGATCCCGACCGGCAACACCTTCGAGTGGGACGCCGAGTCCACCTACGTCCGCAAGCCCCCGTACTTCGAGGGCATGACGATGGAGACCACCCCGGTCGAGGACATCGCCGGTGCCCGCGTGCTGGCCAAGCTGGGCGACTCGGTCACCACCGACCACATCTCCCCGGCCGGTGCGATCAAGGCCGACACCCCGGCCGGCAAGTACCTCACCGAGCACGGCGTCGAGCGTCGCGACTTCAACTCCTACGGCTCCCGCCGTGGTAACCACGAGGTCATGATCCGCGGCACCTTCGCCAACATCCGCCTGCGCAACCAGATCGCGCCGGGCACCGAGGGCGGCTTCACGCGTGACTTCACGCAGGAGGACGGCCCGGTCTCCTTCATCTACGACGCGTCGCAGAACTACCAGGCCGCCGGCATCCCGCTGGTCATCCTGGCCGGCAAGGAGTACGGCTCCGGCTCCTCCCGCGACTGGGCCGCCAAGGGCACCGCGCTGCTCGGCGTCAAGGCCGTCATCGCCGAGTCCTACGAGCGCATCCACCGCTCGAACCTGATCGGCATGGGCGTCCTGCCCCTGCAGTTCCCCGAGGGCGCCTCCGCGCAGTCCCTGGGCCTGACCGGCGAGGAGACCTTCTCGATCACCGGCATCACCGCCCTGAACGACGGCGGCATCCCGGAGACCGTGAAGGTGCAGGCCGGCGACGTCGAGTTCGACGCCAAGGTCCGCATCGACACCCCCGGCGAGGCCGACTACTACCGCAACGGCGGCATCATGCAGTACGTGCTGCGCTCGCTCATCCGCAAGTAAGCACAGCGCCGCACGCGCTCACCGGCTGCCCGCAGCAGCCCGAAGGGCCGCACCCCACTCCCGGGGCGCGGCCCTTCGCGCGTGCGCTGCCCGCCCGGGGTGCGGCCGGCCCGGAAGGCGCAACGGGGTGGGGCCGGACGGGGGGTCCGTTCGGCCGGGGGAGTGGTGTACGGGGCGGGGAGGATGGGGTGCTGTCGTTCCGCGGTAGATCTTCGCTCGTCGTTATTCCCTGCTTGTAGGAGAAACACATGCGCAAGACCATCGGCCGCTCCGTGGCGGCGGCGGTGCTCGCGGCAGTCACCATCGTCCCGGTCGCAGGCGCTGCCCAGGCCGCCCCGAAGGCCCCGGCCGCCGCGGCCTCGAAGCACAAGTGCGACTGCAAGAAGGGCCACCACGACGACGACTGGGGCCGCTGGGGTCACTGGGGCGGTGGCCTGCTCACCGACCTGCTGAGGATTCTCCTCTGACGCGATGTCGGATGCGCCCGGGGCCGTACCTCCTGGAGGAAGGGGTACGGCCCCGGTGCTGTGGTGGAGCGGGTCAGGAGATCAGCTCCACCTCCGCGAGGGTGGCCGGGCCGGACGGGGCCAGGCGGTAGTGCCGGTACGTGCCCGGGTGGTCCACCGAGAAGACGCGGGTCTGCTTGTCCCACGTGAACGACTCGGCGGAGCGGCGGTCGACGGTGGTCCACCGGCTGCCGTCACGGGAGCCCTGGAGCGTCCAGCCGCTCGGTGCCCCGGCCTTCGCCGACGAGGTCAGCGTGTACGAGGTGACGCGCGCCGGCTTCGTGAGGTCGGCGGCGGCCGTTTCGAAGGACGCCTCGGTGTCCGAGGTGTTGTCGAAGAGCGCCGAGCCGCCCGGTGAGGTCACGTCACCGGCCGGGGCCGGCACCTTGTCGTCCTTGGTGAGCGAGGTGGGGCCGGCGTTCTTGCCGGTGCCCCAGCGGGACGGCTCCGGGCCCATGGTGAAGTCGAGCGTGCCGCCGCGGGCCAGGACCGAGTGGGGGAGCGCCGTGGAGTTCCACGTCTTCCCGTTGACCTTCACGCCCTGCACGTAGATGTTGCGCGCGCTGTTCTTCGGGGCCTTGACGACCAGGTCGCGGCCGTTCTCCAGGTGGACGGTGGCCTTGGTGAAGAGCGGGGAGCCGATGGCGTACTCGGGCGATCCCATCACCAGCGGGTAGAAGCCGAGGGCGCTGAAGACGTACCAGGCCGACATCTCGCCGTTGTCCTCGTCGCCCGGGTACCCCTGGCCGATCTCGCTGCCCAGGTAGAGCCGGGAGAGGACCTCGCGGACCTTCTCCTGGGTCTTCCACGGCTGCCCCGCCGCGTCGTAGGCGTACGCGATGTGGTGCGACGGCTGGTTGCTGTGGCCGTACATGCCCATCCGGGTGTCGCGGGCCTCGGTCATCTCGTGGATCACGCCGCCGTAGCTGCCGGCGAACTCCTTGCTGCCGGTCTCCGGGGTGGCGAAGTACGTGTCGAGCTTCTTCGCCAGGCCCGCGCGGCCGCCGTAGAGGTTGGCGAGCCCCTTCAGGTCCTGCGGTGCCGTGAAGGCGAAGGACCAGCCGTTGGTCTCGGTGTAGTCGTTGCCCCAGACGCGCGGGTCGTACTTGTCGGGCGACAGCCGCCAGTCGCCCTTCTCGTCCTTGCCCTGGAAGAAGCCGACCTTGTCGTCGAAGAGCTTCACGTAGTCCCGGGCGCGGTTGAGGAAGTACGCCGACTCCTCCTTGTAGCGCTTCTCGTGGGTCTTCTTGTAGAGCGCCTGGCCCATGCGGGCGATGCCGGAGTCGTTGAGGTAGCCCTCCAGCGCCCAGGACAGGCCCTCCTTGGTCTTCGTCGAGGTGTACCCGAGGAAGGGGGAGGTCTCCATGCCCTTGCGGCCGACACCCGGGCTGGGCGGGGCGACCGTGGCGTTCTTCAGCGCCGCCTCGTACGCCGCCTTCGCGTCGAAGCGCACGCCCTTGCCGTAGGCGTCGGCGAAGGCCACGTCGGAGCTGGTGCCGGTCATCAGGTCGGCGTAGCCGGGGGAGGACCAGCGGGAGATCCAGCCGCCGTCCTTGTACTGCTGCACGAACCCGTCGGCCAGTTCGCCGGCCCGCTTCGGGGTGAGGAAGGAGTACGCGGGCCAGGTGGTCCGGTAGGTGTCCCAGAAGCCGTTGTTGACGTGGACCTGGCCGTCGACGATCTTCGACCCGGTGTGGGTCGGGGTGTCGGGGCCGGTCTGCGGGGAGAACGGGCTGGCGTAGCGGACCTTGCCGTCCACCTTCTCGGAACCGGAGTTGGGGTAGAGGTAGAGCCGGTAGAGGTTGGAGTAGAGCGTGGTGAGCTGGTCCTGGCTCGCGCCCTCGACCTCGATGCGGCCGAGGATGTCGTCCCACTGCGCGCGGGCCCGGTTCCGGACGGACGCGAACGAGGCGTCCTGCGCGATCTCCTGGCCGAGGTTCGCCTTCGCCTGGTCGACGCTGATGAGGGAGGTGGCGATGCGCATGGTGACGGTGCGGTCGGCGCCGGGCTTGAACCGCAGGTAACCGGTGACGTCGGGGCCGCCGCCCCCGGAGAGCTTGCCGCCGCCGGCGACCGGGGCGTCGAAGACCGCGTACACGAACATCCGGGTGGCGCCGGTGGAGAGCCCGCTCTTGACGTCGGAGAAGCCGCTGACCACGCCCTTGTCGGTGTCGAGCGTGAGCCCGCCCTTGTTGTTGACGTTGTCGAAGATCAGGCTCGCGTGGTCACCCGGGAAGGTGAACTTCATCATCGCGGCGTGGTCGGCGGGAGCGATCTCGGTCTTCAGCCCGTTGTCGAAGGTGACGCCGTAGTAGTGGGGCTTCGTCGTCTCGCGGGAGTGGTGGAAGGGGAGCGCGCGGGCGGTGCGGGAGGCGTCGGGGGTGCCGGCCGCGGTGGACGGCATCACCTGGAAGGTCTGCCGGTCGCCCATCCAGGGGCTGGGTTCGTGGCTGGCGCCGAAGGCCTGGAGGGTGGGGAGGTTGTCGGAGTTGTTCTTGCGCGCGTATTCGTAGAGCCAGTCCTGGGAGCCGGCGTTGGTCACCGGCGTCCAGAAGTTGAAGCCGTTGGGCACGGCGGTCGCGGGGAAGGTGTTGCCGCGCGAGAAGCTGCCGCTGGAGTTCGTGCCGCGGACGGTCGAGGCGTAGTCGGCGACGTGGGCGAGCGGCTTCTCGGGCTGCTTCTCCCGCACGCTGACGTCGTCCAGCCAGCCGCGGAAGGCCGCCGGACCCTTCGGGGAGTCGTACGCGATCAGGATCCGGTCGATCGTCCTGCCGTTCGCGACCTGCCCGATCCGCGAGGCGACGTGGTTCCACTGGTTGACGTACAGGCCCTTGGCGGCGCCCTGGCCCTGCGGGGTGAGGGCGAAGCCGTGCTGGTCGACGGCGTGCAGGTCGCTGAGGTAGCTGCCGTCGGTGAAGGCCAGGTCCACGGCCACGTGCGTGGCGGCGTAGTCCCGGTCGCCGTCGGCCATGGACGGGAAGACGCGGTAGGAGAGTTCGGTGTCGCGCCGGACGTCGACGTTCACGTCGAAGACCTTGTTGTACGAGTAGCCGTGGCCGTCGGCCGTGTGCGTCCCGGCGTAGCGCAGGGCGCGGGTGCCGGTGAAGCCTGCCCGGGCCTTGGCGGTCGGCGAGCCGCTCGGGCCCCGGTCGACGAGGGAGAGCATGTCACCGGGGGCCGGGGTGTCTCCGCCGCCCACCGACAGCTGGACCTCGGCGAGTTGCAGCGCGTCGTCGGCGCCGTTGTTCGCGGTGACCTCCAGGCGGTAGTGCGCGTAGTCGCCCGCGTCGCCGATGTCGTACGTCCTCGTCTGGTGGCGCTCCGGGAACGACTGGTCCTCCCGGCTGTCGAGGACCTTCCAGTCCTTGCCGTCCGTCGACCCCTTGAGGGTCCAGTCCGCGGGGTCGCGCTCGGCGTGGTCATTGGCCGAAGTCAGTGCGTAGGTGACGGCCTTGACGCTCTTGTCGAGGTCGAACTCCACCCAGCCGGTGGGCTCGAAGGTGAGCCATTTGCTGCCCGGGTCGCCGTCGGCGAGGTTCTCCTTCACCTCCCCGCCGTCGGTGTTCTCCGCGCTTGCCCGGACGTCGGTGACATGGTCCGTCACATTGCCCGGGATGCCGGAGCTGTACCCGCCGTTGACGCCGGCGGCCTTCTTCTTGCCGTCCGGGCCGGTCTCCACGGTGTTCAGCCAGTCCGGCGCCGCGTCGCGCTCCTCGAAGGAGGAGCTGAACGCCCGGTCGGTACGGGCTGCCGCGTCCGGCTTCGCGACGGCCGCGCCCTGGCCCGCCACGACGAGGGCGAAGGAGAGCGCTCCGGTCATCGCCACGGCCGCCGGCCGGCGTCTGTGTCGAGGTCTGTGCCCCATCCGCGTGGTGCCTCCCTACGAGTTGGACAACGTTGTCAGCGTGCTCGCAAAGGACCAGTAGGGCGGCAAGCGGCAAGGGGTGTCAAGGGCAACCGCCGGGAAACAGCCGCTCAGGCGGGCGCGGACACCGGGGAGAAGAAGCTCACCATGTCGACGTACTCCTGGTGCGGCGCGTCGTCAGCGGCGAGCCAGTCGCCCGGCCCCACCCGCTCCTCCCACTCGCGGTGCGCCTCGGTGACGGCCTCGACGAAGTCCCTGGCCAGCTGCCCGGCTTCGAACAGGTCCTGGTCCGGGGACTGCGAGCTGGCCCCGACGATCTGCCCGCGCACCTCGGCGGAGTGCCCGTAGCGGAAGCCGGCGCTGCCGCACAGATGGGTGTCGACGAGGACCGCCTCGCCGTAGTTGCGTCCGAGCCGCCGGTGGCCGGCGGCCTTGGCGGCCGCGTTGGGCAGGAAGCGGTGGGCGTCCTCGCCGATGGTGATCACGCCGAGCACCGCGGCCTCGTTGGGTGTCCAGGGGCCGGCCGTGGGGTCCAGGAGGACGAAGCCCATGGCCGCGCGGGGGTAGGTGCCGAGGGGTGCGGTGGACGGATCGGCGGTGTGGTGGCGGTGGATGCTCGCCGCGCGCTTCCGTCCGAGTTCCAGCAGGAGGGCGTCGAGCCGATCGCCGTCGAAGAGGTAGTCGTAGGGGTTCCGGCGATGCCGGGCGCGCACCGTCAGCCCGTGCTCCGAGACCGTCTCCTGAACGCTCATTGTCGTCTCCTTCGAGGATGGACCGGCCGTGATCGCAACGACAGGGCGTGCGGGCCGTCGCAGATCATAGATCCGGATTCGCCCGCTGCCCCGGGAAAGCCCGGAATTCCCGTCGAAGCGCGGGCCGTTGCCCATTACGCAAGGACGCTGAATAATTGTCGCGGAGGCCTGTCCCTTGGAATTCTCGCTGGTCGGTGCGGTGTTCCGGCGGAAAACGGAAGCGCTCCAGGAAATGCTTGACCGGCGGGACGGTCGCCCCTTAGATTGCTCGGCGCTGCGAAGAACGAAGGTCGAACGGGGGGCGATCGGATCGTGGGTGTTCAGGGATCATCATGATTTTCCCGCTGCCGAGTACGTGGAGTAACTGACTCCGTATTCGTGCCCCGACCGAATCGGGCATCAATCGTTCCGCCCGTTCCCCGGTTCGCGTTCAAGCATCACCGAGATCATCACAGATTCGGCGTGGTCGCCTTTCTCTGCCGACGTTTCCGCCCTGCACAGGGCTGAATGCGGCATGCCGTGCGACCGCTCATGGGGAAGGGTTCGGCATGACAGTGAGCGCTCATCTCGAAGTGGCGCAGGTGTTCCGGCAGGACGGTTTCGCCGCGACCGGGCCGCTGCTCTCCGCGGACGAGGTCGAGATGTACCGGGACATCTACGACCGCTTCCTGAGCGGGGAGATAGAGAGCGGCGACAAGCGCTCCGACCTCGGCTCCCACGTTCCGCGCCGGGACGGCGTGCGGGAGAACATCACCCAGATCATGTGGCCCTCCGCGCTGTACAAGCCGCTGCTGGACCTCCCGCTGCACACCCGGGCGCTGGCGGTGGCCCGCGAACTCATCGGCGACGACGCCGAGCTGGACTTCGACATGCTGATCCACAAGGACCCGCACACCGGGGTACCGACGCCCTGGCACCAGGACGCCGCCTACTGGATCGATCTCCCCGACACCCGGGCCGTCACCGTGTGGGTGGCGCTCGACGAGGCCGTCCTCGACAGCGGCTGCATGTGGTACGTCAAGGGCTCGCACCGGCAGCCGCTGCGCCCGCACCGCCCGACCAGCGACGGCAAGAACATCGAGACCGACTGCGCCGAGGACGAGCCCGGGGCCACCGCGGTCCCCGTGTCGGCGGGCGAAGGGGTCGCGCACGACGGCCACACCCTGCACTACTCCCGCGGCAACACCACGGACCGGGTGCGCCGCGCCTACATCCTCAACTACCGCCCCGCCGGGATGATCCGGCTCGAACGCGAGCGGGGCGCGGACCACGGCCTGCAGGAGAACGTGCGCAAGGTGCGCAACACCGACGCCGCCACCACCGCCGGCTGACCGTCCGCCGACCGCCCCGACCACGCCTGTGAGGTAATGCCATGGATTCCCCCCGCCGACCGGTGACGCTGAGCGGTGCCGTGATGGCGCACCCCAAGCGCCTGAAGGAGGCCCGGCTCCTCGCCGAAGCCGACCCGGAAGGCCGGATACGGGTCACCACCGACCCCGAGCCGGAAGGGCGGCCGACGGCCCTGCGCACCGCGCTCGTCTCCTGGGGCTGCGTCGCGCCGGACGCCACCCACCACCTCGTGCTCCAGGACGACGTCCTGCTGGCCGACGGGTTCTACGAGCAGGTCGAGCGCGTCGCGTCGCGGGTCCCGGACGAGGCGGTCTCCTTCTACGCCGGATGGGAGGCGCGCAACGGCGCCGTGGCCCGTCTCGCGGCGCTGACCGGCTCCCCGTGGGCGTACACCCTCCAGGAGCACGTGCCCTGCCAGGCACTGATGCTGCCCGCCGACGTCGCCCGCGGATACGTGCGCTTCCAGGAGGAGCACGGCGAGGGCTGGCCCTACGACGTCGTGATGCAGCAGTACCTCAACTCCCTCGGCATACCCGTGAGGTTCACCACGCCCAGCACGGTGCAGCACGACGAGGTGCCCAGCATCGCCGGCAACAGCTACCACGGCTTCCGCCAGGCGACGCTCTTCGCCGACCGGGCCGAGGAGCCGGCGACGTACGACTGCCCGCGCTTCCCGGTCGTCCCCTTCTACCAGTACGGCGACGCCCGGTGCGCGGTGCGGCGCGGCACGGAGTGGGAGTACCTGGAGACGGAGCGGTATCTGCGGCGCGAGGGGCTGCTCGACCAGTGCCGCACGGCCTACGCGGCGGCCGGCCCGGGCGCGCTGCCCGAGCGGGTGACCCGGGCCGTGTGGGCGACGGGCTTCGCCCTCGGCGTCGTCACCGCCGGGGCGCCGGAGCCCGACCCGGCGGTGGCGGCCGCGGTGCTGGAGACGCTGGTTCCGGGCGGCCTGTGCGAGGAGTACACCGCCGCCGAGCTGCTCGCCATGGCCCCCGAGGCACGGGACCTGGCCCTGGCCGCGCTGGCGGAGGGGCGCCGTGCGGAGGCGCGCCCGGTGGACCCCGGGCCCGGCGCCGTCCGCCTCGCCGTCACCGGTGGCGACGCCCGTTTCGGGGGCCAACTGGCGCGGCTGCTGGGCGACCTGGGCCACCGCGCGGAATACGTGCCGGGCGTGCCGGACGCCCATGACCTGGACGGCGTCCCGTGCGTGGTGCACCTGGGCTCCCCGGCCGACGCCGACCGGACCGACGCCGTGCTGGCGGCGGCGGGCAAGGCGGGGGTGGCGCGGTTCGTCCTCGCCGGCTCGGCGGCCGTCTACCGCGGCAGCCCCGAAGGGCCCGTGCCGGAGACGGCGCTCGCCGGGCCGCCGGCCGACCCCGTCGCCCTGGGCTGGTGGCAGGAGGAGGAGCGCTGCCGCCAGTGGGGCGAGCGGGCCGGCATCCCGGTCCAGGTGCTGCGCCTCGCCGCGCCGGTCGGACCGCACGCGCCCGCCGGCAGCGCCCCCGTCGAGTGGGTCCACCTGGCGTGGACCCGCCACTCGCTCACCCTGAACGAGCGGCGGGCGCACCAGGTGCTGGACTACCGGGACATGGCCGACGCGATCGGCGCCGTCCTCGCCGCCCCGGCCGCACAGCCGGTCCTCAACGTGGCCTCGGCGACGTACACGGAGGAGGAGCTGGCCGACCTGGTCTCCGACGTCTCGCGCCGTACGCCCCGGGAGGAGAGCCGGGAGCCCGGAGCGGAGCGGTGGACCATGTCGACGGACCTGATCACGGCCGAACTCGCGTGGCGGCCCGCCGCGTCGGTCTTCGAGGGCATGCGCGCCATGGCCCAGTGGTACGCCTGCGACATCCACGGCGACTACGACGTCCCGTAGCCGCCCGCCCGCTGCCGGCCGCGTACGCGAGAACTCCGCGTACGCGGCCGCGCGCCGCACACCCACCCCACGCTCACGACTTCTCAAGGAGTACCGCATGTCCGGTATCGCCGGCCTGGTCGACTTCTCCCGCAACGTGGCCCCCGACCGGGACACCGTGCAGGCCATGACGGCCACGCTGGCCCGCCGCGGCCCGGCCGGCGAGGGCCTGTGGCTGTCGGGGCACGCAGCGCTCGGCCACCGGCGGCGGTCCGCTGCCGTACCCGAGGGCGGCGCGCTGCCGCTCGTCGTGCCGGACGGCTCCGGGCCGCGCGCGGCACTCACCCTCAACGGCGAGGTCTTCAACGCGCGCGAGCTGCGGAGCAGGCTCCGCTCGCTCGGCCACGACCTCAGGACCGGGAGCGACGCCGAGGTCGTCGCGCACGCCTACCTCGAATGGGGCGCCGACTGCGTCACGCGCATCGAGGGCACCTACGCCTTCGCGCTCTGGGACGTACGCCGCGAGGAACTGCTCCTGGTCCGGGACCGGATGGGCGTGAAGCCGCTGTTCTACGCGGTCACCCCCGCCGGCGTGCTCTTCGGCTCCGAGCCGAAGGCGATCCTCGCCCACCCGGAGTTCACCCCCGTCGTCGACGCCGAGGGGCTTCGCGACATCCTCTCCGTCGCCCGGGTGCCGGGCCACGCGATCTTCCGCGGCATGCACGAGGTGCGCCCCGGCCACACGGTGCGGGTGACCCGGGCCGGCACGGCCGAACGGCGGTACTGGGCACTGCGGATCGCCGACCACCACGACAGCCTCGACGGGACCGTCGACGCCGTCCGCGACCTCCTCGAAACCGTCGTCACCGAGCAGATGGCGGGCGACGCGCCGCCCTGCGCCCTGCTCTCCGGCGGGCTGGACTCCAGCTCTCTCACCGCCCTGGAGGCCAAGGTGGCCCGGGAGAGGGGCCTCGGCCCGGTCCGCTCCCTCGCGGTCAACGACCACGACCCCGGCCGGCCCGCCGGTGAACGGGGCAACGACGACCACCTCTACGCCCGGCAGCTGGCCGAGCACGTCGGCACCGACCACGGCGAGATCTCCCTGAAGGACCTGGACCTGCTCGACCCGGAGCTGCGCGCCTCCGTCCTCGCCGCCTACGACGTGCCCCTGAACAAGGGCGACCAGTACGCCTCGCTGCACCTGCTGTTCCGCGCCGCGCGGGAGCACGCCGCCGTCGCCTTCTCGGGGGAGTGCGGCGACGACGTCTTCGGCGGGTACAACTGGAACCGCCTGCCCGAATGGATCGCCACCCCCACCTTCCCCTGGGTCGCGGAGGGCAGGCCGCGCTTCCGGGGCAACGCCGCCGTCTTCGACGCCGGCCTGCTCACCAAGCTCGACCTGGCCGGGTACGAGCACGACTGTCACCGGGACGCCGTCGCGGAGATCGCCGCCGACCGGCTCGACGACGCGGACGAGGCCCGCTACCGGGAGGTCACGTACCTGGCGCACACCCGCCACTCCCGGGTCCTCTTCGACCGGCTGGACCGCCTCGGCATGGCGTCCGGGCTGGACATCAGGGTCCCGTTCGCCGACCACCGCCTGGTCGAGTACACCTTCAACATCCCCCGGTCCATGAAGGGCTTCGACGGGCGGGAGAAGAGCCTGCTGCGCGCGGCGATGAAGGACCTGCTCCCCGAGCCGGTCGCCATGCGGGTCAAGACCCCGTACCCCAACCTCCGGGACACCGCCTACGACCGGGTGCTCCGGGACCGGCTGGTGGCCGTCGTCCGGTCCCCCGAGAGCCCGGTCGGCCCGCTGCTCTCCGCCGGTCTCGCGGCGGCGGTGGCACGGGACGGGGCCGCGGCCCTGACGGACGGGGTGAGCCGGGCGGTGCTGGAGACGGCGCTGCAGCTGGACAGCTGGCTGCGGACCTACGGGGTGCGGGTGGACCTCTGAGCGGTCCGAAGCCCCCGTAACGGAACGATCGAAGGAAGCCGCATGGTTCTGTCCGGCGCAGCGCCGTCCCGTCTGTGGACCCGGAACTTCAGTCTCTACTTCATCGCCCGCATCGCCTCGATGCTGGGCGACGCGATGCTCCCGGTCGCGCTGTCGGTCGCGATGCTCGCGCTCGGGTACGGGGTGAGCGCGGTCGGGTTCGCGCTCGGCGCCTGGATGGGGGCCTTCGCGCTCTTCGTC
This sequence comes from Streptomyces sp. NPDC050806, assembly GCF_055586425.1. Lineage (NCBI taxonomy): Bacteria > Bacillati > Actinomycetota > Actinomycetes > Kitasatosporales > Streptomycetaceae > Streptomyces > Streptomyces sp. NPDC050806. The sequence continues at coordinate 80,525 of NZ_JBVJIF010000016.1, forward strand.
GTGTTCGGCGGGGTCTTCGCCGACCGGTTCCACCCCCGGCCGCAGATGATCGCGGCCGACGCGGCCCGGTTCCTGCTCATGGGCGCGCTCGCCGGCTACTTCCTGCTCGGGCACCCGCCGCTGTGGTTCGTGGTGGGCGTGGCCGCGCTGGGCGGGACCGCGACCGCGATGTTCCAGCCGGGCGTCACCAGCCTGGTGCCCCAGGTCGCGGCCGACCCGCAGCAGGCCAACGGCGTGCTGCGGGTGGCCCAGGGGATGTCCACGATGGCGGGGCCCGCGCTGTCCGGGGCGCTCGTCGCGACCACCTCGGCGGCCGTGGCGTTCGCGGTCACCGCGGGGACCTTCGCGGTCAGCGGCCTGTGCCTGGTGGCGCTGCGGCTGCAGCGCTTCGTGGTGGACCGGTCGGCCTCCACGCTGGAGAACCTGCTGACCGGCTGGCACGAGTTCCGGTCCCGGTCCTGGCTGGTGGCGGTCATCCTCATCTGGTGGATGCTGGGCATGTTCGTCTGGGGCCCCATCACCCCGCTGGGCGCGGCTTCCATCACGGACGCGCACGGCAGTGCCGCGTTCGGCTACGCGGAGGGGGCGTTCGGCGCCGGCTGCGTCCTCGGCGGCGTCATCGCAATCCGGGTCCGCCCGTCCCGGCCGCTCTTCGGCGGCGGGATCGCGATGTTCCTGTTCCCGCTGATGCCGCTCGCGGCGTCCCTGGTGCCGGCCCAGCCGCTGCTCATGCTCGGGTACGGGATCAGCGGGATCGGCTGGGCGTTCTGGGGCGTCCAGTGGGCCACCACGATGCAGACCCAGATCCCCGAGGACCGGCTCAACCGGGTGTCCGCCTACGAGATCGCGGGCTCGATCCTGGCCGTCCCGCTCGGGCAGATGATCGCGGGCCCCGCGAGCACCGTCGTCGGCGTCCACCGGATGCTGATGGTCGCCACGGTGATCGGCTTCTGCTGCGCCGCGGCCCTGATCGTCGTCACCCCCGTCCGCCGTCTTGCGCGCGCCCCGGAGCGAACGGCGCCGGCGGCCGGCTCTCCCTCCCTCGACCCGACCGTCACATGATTGGGGCTCGTCCATGCGGTACCGCACCACGGTGATCGGCAGTGGCTATCTCGGCATCACCCACGCCGCGTGCATGGCCGAACTGGGCCATGACGTCCTGGCCCTGGACGTCGACGCGGACAAGGTGAGACGGCTCAACGACGGCGAGCTGCCCATCCACGAGGAAGGCCTCGGCGAGCTGCTGCGCCGGGGGCTGTCCGCCGGGAAGCTGCGGTTCACCACCTCCTACCGGGAGGCCGCCGACTTCGGTGACGTGCACTTCCTGTGCCTCGGCACGCCGCAGCGCGCGGACGGGTACGCGGCCGACGTGTCCCAGCTCGACGCGGCCGTCGACGCGCTGGCACCGCATCTGACGCGGACGTGCCTGGTCGTCGGCAAGTCGACCGTGCCCGTCGGCACGGCCGAGCGGCTCGCCGGCCGGCTGCAGGGGCTCGCGCCCGCCGGTGACCGGGCCGACCTGGGGTGGAACCCCGAGTTCCTGCGCGAGGGCTTCGCGGTGGCGGACACCCTCACCCCGGACCGCGTCGTCCTCGGCGTCCGCACCCCGTATGCCGAGCGGGTGCTGCGCGCGTTCTACGCGCCGCTCGGCGAGGTCCCCGTCGTGGTCACCGACTTCGCCACCGCCGAGCTGGTCAAGGTGGCCGCGAACGCCTTCCTGGCCACGAAGATCTCGTACATCAACGCCATGGCCGAGGTGTGCGAGGCGGCCGGTGCGGACGTGGTGCGGCTCGCCGAGGCGCTGGCCCACGACGACCGCATCGGCGGACGCTTCCTCAGCGCGGGGCTCGGCTTCGGCGGCGGCTGCCTGCCCAAGGACATCCGTGCCTTCATGGCCCGCGCCGGCGAACTGGGCGCCGGAGAGGCGCTGTCGTTCCTCCGCGAGATCGACGCGATCAACCTCCGCCGCCGGGACCGGGTGGTGGAGCTCGCCCGCGACCTGGTCGGCGGCTCGTTCGACGGCCGTGCCGTGGCCGTCCTCGGGGCGGCCTTCAAGCCGGACTCCGACGACATCCGCGACTCGCCCGCCCTGCACGTGGCCAGGGAGATCCAGCAGCACGGCGGCCTGGTGTCGGTGTACGACCCGGTCGCCCTGGACAACGCGCGCAAGGCGTACCCGGAGCTGGGCTTCGCCACCTCGGCGACGGAGGCGGCCCGCGGGGCGCGGGTGGTGCTGCTGCTCACCGAGTGGCAGGAGTTCGTACGGCTGGATCCGGTGGAGCTGGGCGCGGTGGTGGCGGGGCGCGGGATCGTCGACGGGCGCAATGTGCTCGACCCGGCCGCGTGGCGGCGGGCCGGGTGGCAGTACCGGGCGCCGGGCCGCCCCTGACGGGCGGGCCGCCCCTGCGGACGGGGGCGCCGGGGACGCGCGTGGTCCGGAGGTCTCAACTCGGAAAAGACCGGCGCCCAAACCTGCTTTCGATCTTGCCCGATTCGTGTGGAGAGGACTATACCTGTCGGCGTCAGCATCGCCGTTCGGCCGGATGCCGACCCGTGGCGGGAGGGGCCGGGCGAACGCCCGGGCTGCGAAAAGGACTTGAGTGTCCTCCCATGCCGTCACGCTCATTACAGGCTGAGCGCCACAGCAGCACCGTACGACCCCAGCTTCACACCACCGCGGTGCCGGGGAGGGTCCGGTTCACCGCCTGAGTCCCGGAGAGAGCGAGGACTTGAGCATGGGATCCACCAGCCTCAACCGTCGTGACGTGATGAAGAGGGCGGCGGCGGCAGGCATCCTCACGGTGCCCGCGGTCGGCGCTCTCAGCTCGTGCGCCAGCGCCGGCGGTGATGAGAACCGGGCCGAAAAGGGTAAGAAGAGCAAGGACAATCCGCTCGGCGTGAAGGCGGACGCGGGCCTCGCGGTCTACATCTTCAACGGCGGCTACGGCGACAAGTACGCGCAGTACGTGACCGACATGTACGCGGAGAAGTACCCCAAGGCCAAGCCGGTGCAGAAGGCCACGGAGCGCATCGCGACGCAGGTGCAGCCGAAGATCATCAGAGGCAATCCGACGGCAGACGTGATCAACAACTCCGGCGCCGACGACATGAACATCGGCAAGCTCGTGAAGAACGAGCAGGTGGCCGACCTCACCGAGCTGCTCGACGCCCCGTCCTGGGACGACCCGAAGGTCAAGGTGCGGGACACCCTCGTCCCCGGCATGGAGAAGATGGGCAGCTTCGGCACCGACGGCTGCTACCAGCTCAACATCGCCATGACGGCGTACGGCAACTGGTACTCCAAGCGGCTGCTGAACGACGAGCTGGAGATGGAGTACCCGAAGACCTGGGACGAGATGCTGGCCGTCTGCCGCAAGGCCAAGGCGAAGGGCATCCACGGCTGGAGCTACCCGGGCGGCCACGCCCGCTACATGCTCTTCAGCATGTACGCGATGTTCGCGCAGGTCGGCGGGCGCGAGGTCATCGAGGCGATGGACTACCTGGAGCCGAACGCCTGGAAGCACGACGCGGTGAAGTCCGTCCTGGAGGCGTTCGAGGAGCTGGTCGCCAAGAAGTACGTGCTCAGCGGCTTCGACGGCCAGGACGCGCACACCGAGATGCAGACCGCCTGGACCAAGGGCAGGTGCGTCTTCATCCCCGACGGCTCCTGGGTGGAGAGCGAGGCCAAGGACACCGTGCCGAAGGGCTTCGGCATGACCGTCGGCGCCACTCCCTCGCTCGACAAGAGCGACAAGCTGCCGTTCGGCACGCTCTACGCCCCGCCGGGCGAGCCCTTCCTCGTACCGGCCAAGGCCAGGAACGTCCAGGGCGGCATGGAGTGGCTCCGGATGATGTACAGCAAGAAGGCCGCGCAGAACTTCTTCAAGGAGGTCTCGTCGATCCCCGCGCTCAAGGGCGCGATCGACGGCATGGACCTGCCGCCCGGCGTCGACAGCGCCCAGAAGGCCATCACGGCGGCCGGCGACAACATCGTCATCCCGTACTTCAAGGAGTGGTACGAGGAGCTGTTCGAGAACGACTTCGACGGCGCCATGGCCAGGTTCATGGTGGGGGACATGTCGGTGAAGGGCGTGATGGACACCATGCAGAAGGCGTCCGACCGAGTGGCCAAGGACCCCGACATCAGCAAGGTCGAGAAGGCCTGAAGACGCCGCGACGGGGGCGTGGCACGGGCACGGCGAAGTACGGCACGACGAAGCACGGCACGGACCAGTACGGAGCACGGGTACCACAGATCTGAAGCGGGGCGGCGTGATCGCACAAGCACGGGTGGACAAGTCTCCGCCCTCCACGACGAGTGACCACCGGACGCACGACGTCGCCGCACCGGGGCGGCTCGCCTTTCTCGCGGCGGTCTTCCTGCCGCCCCGGTTCACGCCCGAGAGCGTGCGGAACGACCGGAGATACCGCACGCTCGACAAGTACCGCTTCATCACCGGCTTCCTGGTCCTGCCACTCGTCTTCTACGCGGTATTCGTCGTCTCGCCCTTCATCCAGGCGATCTACTACTCGTTCACCGACTGGTCCGGCGGCCCGGTGGCGAACTTCATCGGACTCGGCAACTTCGAGAAGATGTGGCACGACGAGCGGTTCTGGGACTCGCTGACGACCAGCCTCTCGCTGCTCGTCATCGCCCCGCTCATCACCCTCGTGCTGGGCATGTTCTTCGCCTACATGCTCACGGCGGGCGGCCGGCACCGCAGGGGACAGGCCGTCGCGGGCGTCGCGGGATCCGCGTTCTACAAGGTCGTCTACTTCTTCCCCCAGGTCCTCTCCGTCGCCATCATCGCCGTCGTCTGGGGACGGGTATTCAGCACCAACAGCGGCCTGCTCAACGGCGCGCTGAAGGGCGCGGGCGTGGCCGGCCCCGCCTGGCTGGGCGGGAATCACACCCTCGCCCTGATCGCGGTGCTCACCGTGCTGTCCTGGAGCTTCGTCGGCTTCTACGTCGTGCTGTTCTCCGCGGCGATGGGCGCGATCCCCAAGGACATCTACGAAGCCGCGCTGCTGGACGGCGCGGGCCGGTCCCGGACCTTCTTCCACGTCACGCTCCCGCTGATCTACGACACGGTGCGGACCAGCTGGATCTACATGGGCATCCAGGCCCTCGACTCGTTCGCCATCGTCCTCGTCATGGTGCCGGGGAACGCCCTGAAGGTGACCCCGGTCTTCCTCTACGAGCGTTTCCGTGACGGCCAGTTCGGCTATGCCACCTCCATCGGTGTCGTGCTCCTCGTCCTCAGCGTGGTGTTCTCCCTGATCATCATGAGGCTCGGGAACCGCGACCGGATCGAATACTGACCGCGGGAGCCATACCGCCATGACGACCACATCCGGAACCGCGGAGCAGTCGCGGGAGACCCCCACCCGGCGCACCCCCGGCCGCGGCCGTTCCTCCGAGAGCGCCACCCTCAACGTCTTCTCGCACGCCTTCCTCATCCTCTGGGTGGTGATGGCGGCGGGCCCGCTGATCTGGGTCGCGGTGACGTCGTTCCGCACGTCGGGCGACATCCTCAGCGACCCGATGGGCATTCCCCTGTCGCTGCACTGGGAGAACTTCTCGCACGCCTGGGCAGAGGCGAACATCGGCCGGTACGCCCTGAACTCCCTGCTGATCCTCGCGGGTTCGCTCACCGGCACCATGCTGCTCGGCTCGATGGCCGCCTATGTGATCGCCCGGTTCGCCTTCCCCGGCAATCGCGTCATCTTCCTGCTGTTCGCGGGCGGCATGATGTTCCCGGTCATCCTCGCCCTCGTCCCGCTGTACGCCGTGATGGAGAACTTCGGCCTCCTCGACACCCGGCCGGGCCTGATCATCGCGTACATCGCCTATTCGCTGCCCTTCACCGTCTTCTTCCTGACCTCCTTCTTCCGCACCCTCCCGACCGGGGTGCAGGAGGCGGCGATGGTGGACGGCGCCTCGCACACCCGCACGTTCTTCCAGATCATGCTGCCGATGGCGAAGCCGGGCCTGGTGAGCATCGGCATCTTCAACTTCCTCGGCCAGTGGAATCAGTACCTGCTGCCGCTGCTGCTCAACAACGAGAGCGAGGGCAGTTACGTGCTGCCGCAGGGACTCGCGTCGCTCGCGATCTCCCAGGGCAGTCACGGCGACTGGGGAGCGCTCTACGCCGGCCTGACGATCGCGATGCTCCCGGTGCTCGTCGTGTACGTGGTCTTCCAGCGGCAGGTACAGGCGGGACTGACCGCGGGCGCCCTGAAGTGAGCTCGTACCACGTTTTTTCCGGTCCTTTACCGGTATGAATTTCGAAGGGTTGAACACATGAGGAATCGGATGATCGCCATGGGTGCGGCGATGTGTGCCATGTCCTTGGCGCTCGCCGCCTGCGGCGGTGGGGGAGACAGTGGCGACAGCAAGACCATCAAGCTGGTCGCCGCCGATTACGGGGACAAGGCCTCCAATGCGTCCAAGGTCTACTGGGCGGATGTGAAGAAGGAATTCGAGAAGGCCAACAAGGGCTACAAGGTCGATGTCCAGGTGGTCAACTGGAACGAGATCGACAAGACCGTGAAGAACATGATCCAGGCGGGCAACGAGCCCGACCTGCTGCAGACCGGCGGCTATGCCGACAAGGTCGCGGACGATCTGCTCTACAAGGCGGACGAGGTGCTGTCGCCGAAGACCCGCGCCAATCTCATCCCGACCTTCGCCAAGGCCGGTGAGGTCAAGGGCACGCAGTACGGCATTCCGTGGGTATCCTCCAGCCGCGTGCTGTTCTACAACAAGGAGGTCCTGAAGAAGGCGGGGGTGAAGACGCCCCCGAAGACCTGGGACGAACTCGCCGATGCCGCGAAGAAGATAAAGTCCGCCCGGGCCGCGGAGACCCCCTACGCGCTGCCCCTCGGGCCCGAAGAGGCCCAGGGCGAGACGATGATGTGGGAACTGGGCAACGGCGGCGGATACACCGACGCGAGCGGCAAGTACACCATCGACAGCCCGAAGAACGTCGAGACGTTCGGCTGGCTGAAGTCCCACCTGGTCGACCCCGGCCTGACCTATGCCAACCCGGCGTCCACCGACCGCAAGACGGCCTTCGCCGATTTCGCGGCCGGCAAGGTCGGCATGCTCAACGGCCACCCGAGCCTCATCCAGATGGCGAAGGAGGGCAAGGTCGACTACGGCGTCGCGCCCATTCCGGGCAAGGACGGTCCGCTGGACAGCACCCTCGGCGTGGCCGACTGGATGATGGCATTCAAGGACGGCGGCGCCGACAAGGCAGGCGTGAAGAAGTTCCTGGACTTCACGTACTCCCAGAAGATGCTGCAGTTCGACGAGATGTACAACCTCATGCCGGTCACCCAGGACGTGCTCAAGGAGATGCAGAGCAACGGTAAGCACAAGGACCTGGAGCCGTTCTTCGAGGTGCTGCCGAAGGCCAAGTTCTACCCGCTGGGCGACACCTCCTGGGACGTCATCTCGGCCGAGATCAAGAAGACCGGCGGCAAGGCGGTCACCGACAGTCCGAAGCAGGTCCTCGGGGACCTCCAGAAGAAGGCCGAATCGGCGGCGGCCGACGCCAAGTAGCCGGCAGCGCCCACCTTTTCGCAAGGAGCTTCCGTGTCACTGAAGGCCCCACCGTCCCCGGCCGCCGGCCGGGGACGGGACGGGCGCGTGTCCGGGCCGGCGCGGCGCCGCGCCGGCCTCGCCAGGCTCGGCCCGCTGCCCTGGATAGCGCCCGTCATCCTGCTGATTCTCGCCGTGGTCGTCTGGCCGGTCGTCGAGCTGATCCGCACCTCGTTCCTGAACATCTCCATCGCCGGAAAGGTGCGGGGCGGCGCGGGGACGGACAAGTTCGCGAAGCTCTTCGCGGAGAGCGACTTCGGCGCGGTGCTGCTGTGGACGGCGGTGTGGACCGTCGTCGTCGTGGCGGTCACCATGCTGCTCTCGCTGGCCCTCGCCCAGCTGTTCAACCAGAACTTCCCCGGCCGCCGCATCACCCGCTGGGCGCTCATCGCCCCCTGGGCGGCCTCCGTGCTGATGACCGCGGTCGGCTTCAAATGGATGCTCAATCAGACGGCCGGCGTGCTCAACACGCTGATGCTGGACCTCGGCCTCATCGACAGCTCCCGGGACTGGCTCGGCTCCCCGGGCACCGCCTGGCCGTGGATGATGGCCGTCGCGGTGTTCGTCTCCCTGCCGTTCACCACGTACACCCTCCTCGCCGGGCTGCAGACCATCCCGCGGGACGTCTACGAGGCGTCGCGGATCGACGGGGCGGGGACCTGGCAGACGTACCGGCGGATCACGCTGCCGCTGCTGCGGCCGGCGTTCCTCGTCGGCGTGGTCATCAACCTCATCAACGTCTTCAACTCCTTCCCCATCATCTGGGCCATGACGCAGGGCGGCCCGGGTTATGACACCTCCACGACCATGGTGTTCATGTACAAGCTGAAGGAGACCGACATCGGCGAGTCCGCGGCCATGTCGGTGGTCAACTTCGCGATGGTCGTGGTGCTCGTGCTGATCTTCCTGAAGGTCAGCCGGTGGAACGAGGAGGACTGATGGCCACCGCGACGGCGGCCCGCCCCACGGCCCGCGCGCCCCGGCGTACGTTCCGGCCGCGCACCCTCGTCATCGCGGTCTGCGCCTGGGCGCTGGCCGCGGTCTTCCTCGCCCCGTACCTGGAGATGATCGTCACCGCGCTGCGCCCCAAGAGCGAGCTGCGGGACCGTACGTACCTCCCGCAGCACTTCGAGTGGGCGAACTTCGTCGAGGTCTGGAAGGAGTCGACGCTCGGGCAGAACCTCCAGGTCAGCCTGGTCGTCGCGGGCGGCGCCACGCTGCTCGTGCTGCTGGTCTCGCTGCCGGCCGCGTACTACACGGCGCGGATGCGCTACCGGGGCCGCAAGCTGTTCCTGCTGCTGGTCCTGGTCACCCAGATGTTCCAGCCCACGGCTCTGCTCGTCGGCCTGTACCGGGAGTTCCACCAGCTGGACATGCTGAACTCCGTCTGGACGCTGATCCTCGCCAACGCCGCGTTCAACCTGGCGTTCGCGGTGTGGATCCTGACGGCCTACATCGGCTCGATCCCGCCGGAGCTGGAGGAGGCCGCCATGGTGGACGGCACCAGCCGCTTCGGCGCCATGGTGAAGGTGACGCTGCCGCTGGCCCTGCCCGGCGTCGTCACCACCGTCATCTTCACGTTCATCTCGGCGTGGAACGAGTTCGTGATGGGCCTCACCCTCACCACCGAGCCGGACAAGCAGCCGCTGACGGTCGGCATCAACAACTTCATCGGCGCCTACACGGTCGAGTGGAACTACCTCTTCGCCGCGTCCGTGGTGGCGATCGTTCCGGTCGTCGTGCTGTTCGCCTTCATCGAGCGGCATGTGGTCTCGGGCCTGACGGCGGGTTCGGTGAAGTGAAGCGGCCGGCCGCCGGGCCGGATTCCCAGGGGCCTTCCGCCGCCGGACGGCGGAAGGCCCCGAGCCGTGTCCACGTGAAGCATCGGCCGTCGTGCGTGGATATCCGCCCTCCTGCGGTCGAGGACTTGACGGGAGCGGACCCGGGCGGCTCGACTTAGATTCACATGTTGGAGACAAGCCGGGCCTCATGGAAGCGGCCCGGCCGGCGGGCGGTCGTCGTGCCGCCCGCGGCAGGCGGGAGTGGATGAGTCGATGGAGACTCCGGGGTCGCAGTCCTCGCTGCACCGGGCCAATCTTGAGCGGGTCGTACGTGCCGTTCGGATGGCGGGATCGCTCACCCAGGCGGAGATCGCCCGGACCACAGGACTGTCGGCGGCCACCGTCTCCAACATCGTGCGGGAGCTGAAGGACGGCGGGACCGTCGAGGTCACCCCCACCTCGGCGGGCGGCCGCCGGGCCCGCAGCGTCTCGCTGTCCGGCGACGCCGGCGTGGTGGTCGGCGTCGACTTCGGCCACAGCCACCTGCGGGTCGCGGTGGGCAACCTCGCGCACCAGGTGCTCGCCGAGGAGTCCGAGCCGATCGACGTGGACGCCTCGGCCGCCGAGGGCTTCGACCGGGCCGAGCAGCTGGTCAGCCGGCTGGTGGAGACCACCGGCATCGACCGGTCCAAGGTCGTCGGGGTGGGCCTCGGCGTGCCGGGCCCGATCGACGTGGTGTCCGGCACCCTCGGCTCGACCGCGATCCTGCCGGGCTGGACGGGCACGAACCCGGGCGAGGAGCTGTCCGCCCGGCTGGGTGTGCCGGTGCATGTCGACAACGACGCCAACCTCGGCGCGCTCGGCGAGCTGGTGTGGGGCGCGGGCCGGGGCGCCGCCGACCTCGCGTACATCAAGGTGGCCAGCGGCGTCGGCGCCGGGCTGGTGATCAGCGGACAGATCTACCGGGGCCCCGGCGGCACCGCGGGCGAGATCGGGCACATCACGCTGGACGAGTCGGGCCCGGTGTGCCGCTGCGGCAACCGCGGCTGCCTGGAGACCTTCACCGCGGCCCGGTACGTGCTCCCACTGCTCCAGCCGGGGCACGGCCCGGATCTGACCATGCCGGGCGTCGTCCAGCTGGCCCGGGACGGCGACCCGGGCTGCCGCCGGGTGATCGCCGACGTCGGCCGGCACATCGGCAGCGGCGTGGCGAACCTGTGCAACCTGCTGAACCCCAGCCGGGTGGTGCTCGGCGGGGACCTCGCGGAGGCCGGTGAGCTGGTGCTGGCGCCGATCCGGGAGTCGGTCTCGCGGTACGCCATCCCCAGCGCGGCGCGGCAGCTGAGCGTCGTACCGGGCACGCTGGGCGGCCGGGCGGAGGTGCTGGGCGCGCTGGCGCTGGTGCTCAGCGAGATGGGGGACTCCACGCTGCTGGACGGCTCCCTGAGCCCGGACACTGCCGCCATTGCCTGAAGCACGCCATTGCCTGAAACCAAAAGGGCGCCCCAGCACTGCTGGGGCGCACTCTGAGTTCACACAGCTAACGGATGGCACCGTTGTCATCTCGTTAAGGATTTACTCCTTGACGCCCTGCGAGCGGCCGAGTTGACTCCAAGCACCTCGGCCGCAAGGACGCGGCCATGTCAGGGAGGGCCATCCCCATGAACGCATTTGTGCGTCGCGTCGTCATAGCCACCACCGCGGTCTCCATGGCCGCGACCGTGGCCGCCTGCGGCAAGGCCGGCGGTGGTGACGACAGCGGTGGTGACAAGAAGACCATCGGCCTGTTGCTGCCGGAGAACAAGACCACGCGCTACGAAACCTTTGACCGCCCCCTGATGGAGGCGAAGATCAAGGAGCTGTGCTCGGACTGCGTGGTGAAGTACAACAACGCCGCGCAGGAGACCGAGACCCAGAAGAAGCAGTTCGACGCGCTGATCACGCAGGGCGTCAAGGTGATCATCCTGGACGCGGTCGACTACAAGGCCACCAAGTCCTGGGTGAACCAGGCCGCCAAGAAGGGCGTGAAGGTCGTCGCGTACGACCGACTCGCCGAGGGCGACATTTCGGCATACGTCTCTTACGACAACGAGAAGATCGGCCGTCTGCAGGGCGAGGGCCTGGTCAAGGCCCTGGGCAGCGACGCCAAGAATGCCAACGTTGTCATGATCAACGGCTCGCCGACCGACCCGAACGCCCCGTTCTTCAAGAAGGGCGCGCACTCGGTCCTGGACAAGCAGGTCAAGAAGATCGCCTACGAGCAGGACATCCCGGACTGGTCGTCCGACGAGGCGAACAAGAAGATGAACTCGGCGATCGACGCGCTCGGCAAGGACGGCATCCAGGGCGTCTACTCCGCCAACGACGGCATGGCCGGCGGCATCCTCACCGCCCTGAAGCAGCGCAACATCGACGTCCCGGTCGGCGGCCAGGACGCCGAGCTGGCCGGTCTGCAGCGGATCCTGAAGGGCGAGCAGTCCTTCACCATCTACAAGCAGATCAAGCCGCAGGCGGAGACCACCGCCGAGGTCGCGGTCAAGCTCCTCAAGGGCGAGAAGCTCGGCTCCGTCGCCCCGGACAAGGTCGACAGCCTCAGCGGCGAGGTCAAGGGCATCCCGGCGAAGCTGTACGACGCGCGGATCGTGACCAAGGACGACATCCAGGACACGATCATCAAGGACAAGGTCTACAAGGCCGACCAGCTCTGCACCGCGGATTACAAGAAGGCCTGCGAGGAAGCCGGCATCAAGTAACCCCTCGGCGGCCCGCGCCCCGAGCGGCGCGGGCCCCGGCAGCCTCGTACGCACCATTCCCGCCCGACAGGCGGCGAAGGAGATGATTCACGTGTCCGCTGCGCCCGTGCTGGCGTTGCGCTCGGTCTCCAAGCGGTTCGGCGCCGTCCAGGCGCTCACGGACGTCACGCTGGAGATCGAACCCGGTGAGGTGGTCGCCCTGGTCGGCGACAACGGCGCCGGCAAGTCGACCCTCGTCAAGACCATCGCGGGGGTCCACCCCATCGACGAGGGCGTCATCGAGTGGGAGGGGCGTCCGGTCCGCATCAACCGGCCGCACGACGCCCAGGAGCTCGGCGTCGCCACCGTCTACCAGGACCTCGCGCTCTGCGACAACCTCGATGTGGTCGCCAACCTCTTCCTCGGCAGCGAGCTGCGCCGCGCCTCCGTCCTGGACGAGATCGCCATGGAGAAGCGCGCCAAGGAACTGCTGGACACCCTGTCCATCCGCATCCCCAGCGTCCGCATCCCCGTCGCGGCGCTCTCCGGCGGTCAGCGCCAGGTCGTCGCCATCGCCCGCGCGCTGATCGGCGACCCCAAGGTCGTCATCCTCGACGAACCCACCGCGGCGCTCGGCGTCGAGCAGACCGCGCAGGTCCTCGACCTCGTCGAGCGGCTCCGCGAGCGCGGCCACGGCGTGATCCTGATCAGCCACAACATGGCCGACGTGCAGGCCGTGGCGGACCGGGTCGCGGTGCTGCGGCTCGGCCGCAACAACGGAGTCTTCTCCGTGGCGGACACCTCCCACGAAGAGATCATCGCCGCGATCACCGGCGCCTCGGACAACGCCGTCACCCGCCGCAAGGCCCGTACGGACCAGGTCAAGAAGGAGCAGGGCGCGTCATGAGCAGCGACCTCACCAAGAGCGAGGCGGCCGCCCCGGCGGAGCAGGGCGCCGTCCCGGCCGCGGCCGTCGACCCCCGGCTGCTCGTCCGCGAGCAGGGCTTCAAGGGGTACTGGACCGACTTCACCCGGCGGATGCGCGGCGGCGAGCTGGGCTCGCTGCCGGTCGTCCTCGGTCTGATCGTCATCGCGGTCATCTTCCAGCTCCAGACCAGCAGCTTCCTGTCGGCCGGCAGCCTCGCCAACATCGGCGTCTACACCTCCGGCCTCGGCATCATGGCCGTCGGCATCGTCTTCGTCCTGCTGCTGGGCGAGATCGACCTCTCGGTCGGCTCGGTGGCCGGCGTGGGCGCCGCGGCCTGGGCCGTGCTCAGCGTCACCAACGGCCTGAACGACTGGCTGTCCGTACTGATCGCCATCGGCTGCGGTCTGCTCATCGGCGCGCTGCACGGCTTCTTCTTCGCCAAGATCGGCGTGCCCGCCTTCGTGGTCACCCTGGCCGGCTTCCTCGGCTGGAGCGGCCTGCAGATCTGGATGATGGGCAAGGAAGGCTCCATCAACACGCCGGACGACAGCGTGGTCGCCTACCTCACCGGCTACTACTTCGAGGACAAGGCCGCGGCGTACGGCCTGGCGCTGATCGCCGTCCTGGCGTACGCGGGCTCGCTGCTGCTGGACACCAAGCGGCGCAAGGCCGCCGGGCTGCCCGCGCGGCCGCTGAGCGAGGTGGGGCTGCGGACCGCCGTGGTCGCGGTCATCGCCTTCGTCGTCGCGTACGTGCTGAACGAGCCGGCGGGCGCACGCGGTCTGCCGCTGGCCCTCGTGCTCTTCCTGGCCGTCCTGGTGATCGCGGACTTCGTGGTCCGCCGGACGAGCTACGGCCGGCAGATCTTCGCGGTCGGCGGCAACGCGGAGGCGGCCCGCCGGGCCGGCATCAACGTCGACAAGGTCCGGATCACGGTCTTCGCGATCTCCGGGATGCTCGCCGCGTTCGGCGGTCTCTTCATCGCCAGCCTCTCCGGCGGCGCCACGAAGAACCTCGGCGCGGGCAACACGCTGATGAACGTGATCGCCGCGGCGGTCATCGGCGGCACCAGCCTCTTCGGCGGCCGCGGCAAGATCTGGTCGGCGCTGCTGGGCATGCTCGTCATCCAGTCCATCCAGCAGGGCCTGAACCTGCTGGGCATGGCCAGCGAGATCCAGTTCATGATCACCGGCGCGGTGCTGCTCGCCGCCGTCGTCATCGACTCGGTCTCCCGCCGGACCCAGAAGACGGCCGGCCGCACGTGACGGTTCTGCCACGGTTCTGCCGCCCGGCAGTTCCGCCGCGGAACTGACACGCGCGGCGCAGCACGGCGCCCTTCCTGGTCATTTCCGTCCGACCCGTACGGCCCTGCCTGGCATGACACCGCCGGCGGGGCCGTTCGGGTGACATAGATCGCACTGCCCGGGCACCGGTGCTCTGAGCGGAACATTAGACTCGACTGATCGGCAAGCTCGATCAAGCTCGAACCGGCGACCAGGTTCGAACAACGCTCGAACGCAAGGAGGCACGGGTGGCTCTGCTTACCCGTATCAGGGAACCGCGTGACCTGGACCGGCTCGGCCCGGAGCAGCTGGACCAGCTGGCGGCGGAGATCCGTACGTTCCTGGTCGACGCGGTCGCCAAGACCGGCGGACACCTCGGCCCGAACCTCGGCGTGGTCGAGCTGACCATCGCCCTGCACCGCGTCTTCGAGTCGCCCAAGGACAAGGTCCTCTTCGACACCGGCCACCAGTCGTACGTCCACAAGCTCCTCACGGGGCGCCAGGACTTCGCCAAGCTGCGGGCCAAGGGCGGCCTCTCCGGTTACCCCTCGCGCGCCGAGTCCGACCACGACGTCATCGAGAACAGCCACGCCTCGACGGTGCTGGGCTGGGCCGACGGGCTGGCCAAGGCGAGCCAGGTCCGCGGTACGGACGACCATGTCGTCGCGGTGATCGGCGACGGCGCGCTGACCGGCGGCATGGCCTGGGAGGCGCTGAACAACATCGCGGTCGCCAAGGACCGCCCGCTGGTCATCGTCGTCAACGACAACGAGCGTTCGTACGCGCCGACCATCGGCGGCCTCGCCAACCACCTCGCCACCCTGCGCACGACCGACGGCTACGAGCGGTTCCTCGCCCGCGGCAAGGACCTCCTGGAGCGCACGCCGGTCGTCGGCAAGCCGCTGTACGAGACGCTGCACGGCGCGAAGAAGGGCCTGAAGGACTTCATCGCCCCGCAGGGCATGTTCGAGGACCTGGGCCTGAAGTACGTCGGCCCGATCGACGGCCACGACATCGAGGCGCTGGAGTCCGCGCTGCAGCGCGCCAAGCGCTTCGGCGGCCCGGTCATCGTGCACTGCCTCACCGAGAAGGGCCGCGGTTACGAGCCCGCCGAGCAGGACGAGGCCGACCGCTTCCACGGCATCGGCGTGATCCACCCCGACACCGGCCTTCCGGTCTCCGCCTCCGGCGCCGACTGGACCTCCGTCTTCGGCGAGGAGATGGTCAAGCTCGGCAAGGAGCGCGAGGACATCGTCGCGATCACCGCCGCGATGCTCCAGCCGGTCGGCCTGAAGAAGTTCGCGCAGGCCTACCCCGACCGCATCTACGACGTGGGCATCGCCGAGCAGCACGGCGCGGTCTCCGCCGCCGGCCTGGCCACGGGCGGCCTGCACCCGGTCTTCGCGCTGTACGCGACCTTCCTGAACCGCGCCTTCGATCAGATCCTGATGGACGTGGCGCTGCACAAGTGCGGCGTCACCTTCGTCCTGGACCGCTCCGGCGTCACCGGCACCGACGGTGCCTCGCACAACGGCATGTGGGACATGTCCATCCTCCAGGTCGTCCCGGGCCTGCGGATCGCCGCGCCGCGCGACGCCGACCAGGTACGCGCCCAGCTGCGCGAGGCCGTCGACGTCGACGACGCGCCGACCGTGGTGCGCTACTCCAAGGGCGCGGTCGGCCCGGCCGTCGAGGCCGTGGAGCGGATCGGCGGCATGGACGTGCTGCGCAAGGCCCCCGAGGGCGTGGACCGGCCGGACGTGCTGCTGGTCTCCGTCGGCGCGCTCGCCCCGATGTGCCTGGAGATCGCCGATCTGCTCGACAAGCAGGGCATCTCCGCCACCGTCGTCGACCCGCGCTGGGTCAAGCCGGTCGACGCGGCCCTGCCGGGCCTGGCCGCCCGGCACCGCGTCGTGGTCACCGTCGAGGACAACATCCGCACCGGCGGCGTCGGCTCCGCGGTCGCGCAGGCGCTGCGGGACGCGAGCGTGGACGTGCCGCTGCGCGACTTCGGCATCCCCGAGCGCTTCCTCGACCACGCCTCCCGCAAGGAGATCATGGCCGAGATCGGACTCACGGCGCCGGACATCGCGCGCCAGGTCACCGGCCTGGTCGCGAAGATCGACGGGCGTTACGACGACGCCGCTGACACCGGGGACGGGCGGGCCGCCGAGCCGGCCCGGGCAGCCCGGGACTGACCCAGTACGCGGCCCAGGGGCCGGCGCTCACTCCACCGGGTGAGTGCCGGCCCCTCCGCATATCGAGTGATCTCGGGCCCGTCCGGGCAAGCCGTGAATGAGCCTTTTCCGCCAATTGATGAAACTCGGTCAGTTGGGGATTCATACACGGTCGCCCAGGCGGAGGTTCGCACATGAGCAGTTCGTTGCCCGAGCCGGAGGGCCGCCGGCGCGGCCTCTTCCGGACCAAGACGGTCGAGGAGTCGATCCGCGACACCGAGGAGCCCGAGCACGCGCTCAGGAAGTCGCTGTCCGCACTGGACCTCACGGTCTTCGGCGTCGGCGTGATCATCGGTACCGGCATCTTCGTCCTCACCGGCAAGATCGCCAAGGAGTCGGCGGGCCCGTCGGTCGCCCTCGCCTTCGTCGTCGCCGGTGCGGTCTGCGCGCTGGCCGCCCTCTGCTACGCCGAGTTCGCCTCCACCGTCCCGGTGGCCGGCTCCGCGTACACGTTCTCCTACGCCTCGCTGGGCGAGTTCCCCGCCTGGATCATCGGCTGGGACCTGGTGCTGGAGCTGGCGCTGGCCTGTGCCGTGGTGTCCGTCGGGTGGTCCGGCTACATCCGCTCGCTGCTGGACACCGCGGGGTTCCACCTGCCGCAGAGCCTCTCCGGAACGCATGAGGGACAGTTCGGGTTCGACCTGCTGGCCTGCCTCCTCGTCCTGGTCCTGACGGTCGTTCTCGTCGCGGGCATGAAGCTGTCCTCGCGGGTGACCGCGGTGGTCGTCGGCGTCAAGGTGACCGTCGTGCTGCTCGTCATCATCGTCGGCGCGTTCTTCATCAACGGCGCCAACTACGAGCCGTTCGTTCCGGAGTCGGTCCCCAGCGAGGGCGGCAGCGGCTGGCAGGCGCCGCTGGTCCAGCTGATGTTCGGCTTCACCCCGGCGAGCTTCGGCGTGATGGGCATCTTCGCGGCGGCCGCCGTGGTCTTCTTCGCCTTCATCGGCTTCGACATCGTCGCCACCGCGGCGGAGGAGGCCCGCAATCCGCAGCGCGACGTACCGCGCGGCATCCTCGGCTCGCTACTGATCTGCACGGTGCTCTACGTCGCGGTGTCCATCGTCGTCACCGGGATGCAGAAGTACAGCAAGCTCTCCACGGACGCGCCGCTCGCCGACGCTTTCAAGGACGTCGGGCATCCGTTCTGGGCGGGGCTGATCAGCTTCGGTGCGGCGGTCGGCCTCACCTCGGTCTGCATGATCCTGCTGCTCGGCCAGAGCCGGGTGTTCTTCGCAATGAGCCGTGACGGACTGCTGCCCCGGGTGTTCTCCACGGTCCACCCCCGCTTCGGCACGCCCTACCGGTCCACGATCGTGCTCGGCGTGGTGGTCGCGGTGGTGGCGGGGTTCACGTCCATCGACGTACTGGCGGAACTGGTCAACATCGGCACCCTGTTCGCGTTCGTCGTGGTCGCCATCGGCGTGATCATCCTGCGCCGCACCCGGCCCGACCTGCCGCGCTCCTTCCGTACCCCGCTGGTGCCGCTGGTGCCGGTCCTGTCGGTGCTGGCGTCCCTGTGGCTGATGATCAACCTGACCGCGGAGACCTGGCTGCGGTTCGCCGCCTGGATGGTCTTCGGCCTCGTCTTCTACTTCGTGTACGGGCGGTCGCACAGCCGGATGGGCCGTCGCGAGCGCTGACGCCCCCTCAGCGGCCGTGCGCCCGGCCGCCTCCGGTGCCGGCCGGGCGCACGGAACGCGGCCCCGCCACCCGGGCGCCCAGCGCCTCGACGCGGGCGCGCAGGCCCCGGTCGGCGGTCACGACCACGCAGGGCTGCCCGGCGGGCAGGGCGGCGACCAGCTCCACGATGCGGTCGTCGCCGCTGCCGTCGGCGGACTCCACCCGTACCCCGTCGACGCTCGCCACGCCGCGGGCCGCGCCCTCCACGACGAGCACCAGCTCCACGGGCGGGTCGGCGATCCCGGGCACGCCCGTCCCGCCGTACGCCACGAGTCCGTCGCGCAGCCGCTCGGCCGCGCCCCGCCGGTCGTGCCACCAGCCGTCGGGCACCGAGCCGACGACGTTGGCGCCGTCGACGATGAGGGTGGTTGTCGCTGTCATGGGTTCATCGTGGCACCGATGGGACGCCATGGGCTCACGGTGCCTCAGAATCGACAACCCGGGGTTGACGATGGCTTGCCCGTCAACCTATGGTTGACGCATGGCAGATTCCGTGGAACCCGTACGCAACACGCATCCGGTACGCCTCGACGACCTGATCGAGGCCATCAAGAAGGTCCACACCGACGCGCTGGACCAGCTGACCGACGCGGTCCTCGCCGCCGACCACCTCGGCGACGTGGCCGACCACCTGATCGGCCACTTCGTGGACCAGGCGCGCCGCTCGGGCGCCTCCTGGACGGACATCGGCAGGAGCATGGGCGTCACCAAGCAGGCCGCCCAGAAGCGCTTCGTCCCGAAGGGGCCAACGACCTCCGACCTCGACCCGAACGAGGGCTTCGGGCGCTACACACCGCGCGCCCGCAACGTCGTCGTCAGCGCCCAGAACGAGACCAGGGCGGGCGGCCACGCCGAGATCAGCGCCGAGCACCTGATCCTCGGCCTCCTCGCCGAGCCGGAAGGGCTCGCCGTGCGGGCGCTGGCCGCCCAGGGCGCGCCGGCCGAGGCCGTGCGCGAGGCGGTGGCCGCCGCGCTGCCGCCCGCCGCCGAGGGCGAGTTGCCCGCCCTCATCCCGTTCGACGCGGGCGCCAAGAAGGCGCTGGAGCTGACCTTCCGCGAGGCCCTGCGGCTGGGCCACAACTACATCGGCACCGAGCACGTGCTGCTCGCCCTGCTGGAACAGGAGGACGGGGACGGCGTCCTGACCGGTCTCGGGGTCACCAAGGAGGCCACCGAGGCATGGGTGACCGACACCCTGGACGCCATCGTGGCGGACCGCGCGACCGAGTGACGGAACGTCAGCGATGACGGCCGTGCCGGCGGGTCGCAGGCGGCGGTAGGCTGCGCGGATGCCACTGCTCGGACGGTCCGGGACCCGGCGCTCGGCCAGGGTCCTGCTCATCGACGGCGACGGCCGGACGCTCCTCTTCCGGTCCCAGCAGGTCCCGGGCAGGCCCGAGGAGGGGTACTGCTGGTTCACGCCCGGCGGGGGAGTGCGCCGCTGGGAGCGCACGGCGCGGGCCGCGGCACGCGAACTCGCCGAGGAGACCGGCCTGTCGGTGCCGCACACGGCGCTGACAGGGCCGGTGGCCCGCACCTCCGGCCATGCCGATCTGGGCTGGCACTCGGGGATGTTCGAGGACGTCTTCTACGTGTACCGGGTGGCCCGGCACGACGTGGACACCGGCGGCTTCGAGGCCCACGAGAGGGCGACGATCGTGGCCCACCGGTGGTGGACGGCGGAGGAGCTGGCGGCGGCGACGGAGGAGGTCCACCCGTACGGCCTCGCCGGCCTCCTCACGGACATCCTGGCGGACCGGCTGCCCGCCGGGCCGGTACGGCTGCCCTGGCACCACTGAAGGGCGCTCACGGCCGTCCCCGGGGCCCGGGAACGGCACAGCAAACCGTCGCTTCCGCACATACGGAACTGCCCCGGCACCACTGAGGGATGGTGCCGGGACAGTGACCCGTGGGGGCGGCAGGACCGCCCACTGGGGTGTTACGCGGGGACGCTCGCGACGCCCGGCGCGAGGAACTTCTTGCCGTTGACCCGCTCGGAGACGCCCTCACGGTCCAGGTACGGCGTGATGCCGCCCAGGTGGAAGGGCCAGCCGGCGCCGGTGATCAGGCACAGGTCGATGTCCTGCGCCTCGGCCACCACGCCCTCGTCCAGCATCAGGCCGATCTCCTGTGCGACGGCGTCCAGGACGCGGTCGCGGACCTGCTGCTCGGTGAGGACCGTGTCGCCCTGCTGGAGCAGCGCGGCGACCTCCGGGTCCAGCTCGGGCGCGCCCGAGTCGTACACGTAGAAGCCGCGCTTGCCGGCGTCCACGACGGCCTTCAGGTTCGGCGAGACCGTGAAGCGCTCCGGGAAGGCGCGGTTCAGGGTCTCCGAGACGTGCAGGCCGATGGCCGGGCCGACCAGCTCCAGCAGCACCAGCGGGGACATCGGCAGGCCCAGCGGCTCGACCGCCTTCTCCGCCACGGCCACCGGGGTGCCCTCGTCGATCACGTTCTGGATCTCGCCCATGAAGCGGGTCAGGATCCGGTTCACGACGAACGCCGGGGCGTCCTTGCACAGGACGGCCGTCTTCTTCAGCGACTTGGCGACCGAGAAGGCCGTGGCCAGCGATGCGTCGTCGGTCTGCTCGCCGCGCACGATCTCCAGCAGCGGCAGGATCGCGACCGGGTTGAAGAAGTGGAAGCCCACGACCCGCTCGGGGTGCTTCAGCTTCGACGCCATCTCCGAGACGGACAGCGAGGAGGTGTTGGTCGCCAGGATGGCGTGCGCCGGAGCGACCGCCTCGACCTCGGCGAACACCTGCTGCTTGACGCCGATCTCCTCGAACACGGCCTCGATGACGAAGTCCGCGTCCGCGAAGCCGTCCGCCTTGTCCAGGACGCCGGAGACCAGGCCCTTGAGGCGGTTGGCCTTGTCCTGGTTGACGCGGCCCTTCAGCAGCAGCTTGTCGATCTCGTCGTGGACGTACTTCACGCCCTTGTCGATGCGCGCCTGGTCGATGTCGGTCAGCACGACCGGCACCTCCAGACGGCGGGCGAAGAGCAGCGCCAGCTGGGAGGCCATCAGACCGGCGCCGACCACGCCGACCTTGGTGACCGGGCGGGCCAGGCTCTTGTCCGGGGCACCGGCCGGGCGCTTGGCGCGCTTCTGCACCAGGTTGAACGAGTAGATGCCGCTGCGCAGCTCGCCGCCCATGATCAGGTCCGCGAGGGCCTGGTCCTCCGCGTCGAAGCCCCGGCTCAGGTCGCCGCTCTTGGCGTTGGCGATGATGTCCAGCGCGCGGTAGGCGGCCGGGGCCGCGCCGTGCACCTTACTGTCGGCGATGGCCTTGCCGCGCGCCACGGCCTGGTCCCAGGCGTCGCCGCGGTCCAGCTCCGGGCGGACGACCTCGACGTCGCCCTTGAGGACGGAGGCGGTCCACAGCAGCGACTGCTCCAGGAAGTCCGCGCCCTCGAAGATCGCGTCGGCGATCCCCAGGTCGTAGACCTGCTGGCCCTTGAGCTGCTTGTTCTGGTTGAGCGAGTTCTCGATGATCACCGAGACCGCGCGCTCGGGGCCGATGAGGTTCGGCAGCAGCACGCAGCCGCCCCAGCCGGGCACCAGGCCGAGGAAGACCTCGGGCAGCGAGAAGGCGGGGAGCGCCTTGGAGACGGTGCGGTACGAGCAGTGCAGGCCGACCTCGACGCCGCCGCCCATCGCCGCGCCGTTGTAGTACGCGAAGGTGGGCACGGCGAGCTTCGCCAGCCGCTTGAAGACGTCGTGGCCGCCCTTGCCGATGGCGAGCGCGTCCTCGTGCTTCTTCAGCAGCTCGACGCCCTTGAGGTCGGCGCCGACCGCGAAGATGAACGGCTTGCCGGTGATGCCCACACCGACGACCGAGCCGTCGGCCGCCTCCTTCTCGACCTGGTCGATCGCCACGTTCAGGTTGGCGAGCGACTGCGGCCCGAAGGTGGTCGGCTTGGTGTGGTCCAGGCCGTTGTCCAGCGTGATGAGCGCGAAGCGCCCGGCGCCGTACGGGAGGTCGAGGTGGCGTACGTGCGCCTGGGTCACGACCTCGTCGGGGAAGAGCTCGGCCGCCCCCTTGAGAAGTTCTGCGGTGCTCACTTGCCTGCCCCCTCGAAGTGCGGGTTCTCCCAGATCACGGTGCCGCCCATGCCGAAGCCGACGCACATGGTGGTGATGCCGTAGCGGACGTGCGGCTGCTCCTCGAACTGCCGCGCCAGCTGCGTCATCAGACGCACGCCGGAGGAGGCGAGGGGGTGGCCGAACGCGATCGCGCCGCCGTACTGGTTGACGCGCGGGTCGTCGTCGGCGATGCCGTAGTGGTCCAGCAGCGACAGCACCTGGACGGCGAACGCCTCGTTGATCTCGAACAGGCCGATGTCGTCGATCGACAGACCGGCCTTGGCCAGCGCCTTCTCGGTCGCCGGGACCGGGCCGATGCCCATGACCTCCGGCTCCACACCGGCGAACGCGTAGTCCACCAGGCGCATCTTGACCGGCAGGTCCAGCTCGCGCGCCACGTCCTCGGCGGCGATCAGCGAGGCGGTGGCGCCGTCGTTCAGACCCGCCGCGTTACCGGCCGTCACCCGGCCGTGCGCGCGGAACGGGGTCTTGAGGCCGGCCAGGTTCTCCAGCGTGGTGCCCGGGCGCATCGGCTCGTCGGCGGTGGCCAGACCCCAACCGGTCTCGCCCGCCTCCTCGTTCGTCCGGCGGACGGAGATCGGCACCAGGTCGGCCTGGATCCTGCCGTCCGCGTACGCCTTGGCCGCCTTCTCCTGGCTGCGCACGGCGTACTCGTCGGCGCGCTGCTTGGTGATGTGCGGCAGGCGGTCGTGCAGGTTCTCCGCGGTCATGCCCATGAAGAGCGCGGACTGGTCGACCAGCTTCTCGCTGACGAACCGCGGGTTCGGGTCGACGCCCTCACCCATGGGGTGGCGGCCCATGTGCTCGACGCCGCCGGCCACGGCGATGTCGTACGCGCCGAAGGACACGCCGCCCGCGATGGACGTCACGGCGGTCATCGCACCGGCACACATCCGGTCGATCGAGAAGCCGGGCACGGACTGCGGCAGACCGGCCAGAATTCCGGCGGTCCGGCCCAGGGTCAGGCCCTGGTCACCGATCTGCGTCGTCGCGGCGAGCGCGACCTCGTCGATACGGGCCGGGTCCAGGTCCGGGTTGCGGCGCAGCAGCTCCCGGATGCACTTGACGACCAGGTCGTCGGCGCGGGTCTCGTGGTAGATGCCCTTCGGGCCCGCCTTGCCGAACGGGGTGCGGACGCCGTCGACGAAGACGACGTCCCTAGCGGTACGAGGCACGTTGGCTCTCCTCCAGGTGCGGGGTGGCACTGCTGCGGGGCGCGCTCATGGCGCGCTGCCCACCGTCATGCTACTTGCGGGTAACCAGCCTGCCCACCCCCCTCGGCCGGAGCGGCGAACATCACATTCGCCGGCTGTGGTCAAGGGTGACTTCCGGGGCTTCCCGCGATCCGGGTGGCTTCGGCCGGTCTTCGCTGCGTCGCGGACGTACAGGGACGTACCGGGCCTACTCTGCCCCCATGGATACGAAGCGAAGCGGAATGCTCGCGCAGCGGAACCGTACGGCGGGGCTCCGCGCGGCCGGCCTGGTGTGCGCCGTCGCCATGGCGGGCGCGCTGATCACCGGCTGCGGCGACGACAAGAGCAGTGGTGGGGACGGCTCCTCGTCCCCGTCGGCCTCCGGCGGCGGAAAGTCCGCGGCCGCCACCGCGTCCCCCGGCGGCAAGCTCACCGAGGACCAGGCCGAGCGCAAGGCGCTGATCCCCAAGGCCAAGATCACGTATGACAAGGCGCTGTCGGCCGCCACCGGCGCGGTCTCCGGCGCGAAGCCGGTCTCGGCCGAGCTGAAGAACGGCTCCGGCAACAAGCCGGTCTGGGAGACCACGGTCGCCAAGACCGACGGCACCAAGAGCATGGTCACGGTCGACGCGGTCTCCGGGAAGGCGGCCAAGCCCCGTACCGACAGCGACGAGGACGCCGACGACAAGAAGAAGCTCGCCGACTGGCTGAAGAAGGCCACGGTCACGCCCCAGCAGGCGGCCGAGGTGGCCACCGGCAAGAAGAAGGGCACGGTCAGCTCGATCGAGCTCGACGACAACGACCAGGGCAAGGCGATCTGGTCCGTCGACGTCGTCACCGAGAACGACTGGAACAAGACGACGTACGACATCGACGCGACCAACAAGAAGGTGCTCCGCACCCACGTCGACAAGGACTGAGTACGGCCCGCCGGGGCGGGAACGCCGGACGGGCCGGCAGAACCGGCCCGTCCGGCGATGGAGGACAAGACGTCCGGCAGGCGTCAGCCCGCAGACGTACTGGTACCGAGCGCCTTCACCAGCAACGGCGTCACCAGCTCGACCTGCCAAGGCCGGGCACCGTACCCGGCCAGCGCCTCGGAGACCGCCGACGAAGTCGACTCCGGCGGCTCCCAGCACACCCGCCGCACCGTGTCCGGCGTGATCAGGTTCTCCTGCGGCAGGTGCAGCTCCTCGGCGAGCGCGGTCACCGCCGTACGGGCCGCGGAGAGCCGGGCGGCGGCCGCCGGGTCCTTGTCCGCCCAGGCGCGCGGCGGCGGGGGACCGTTCAGCGCCTGGCCCGGCTGCGGCAGCTCGGACTCGGGCAGCGCCCGCGCCCGGTCGACCGCCGCCTGCCACTGCTCCAGCTGCCGGCGGCCCATGCGGTGCCCGAAGCCGGGCAGCGCGGCGAGCGCGTGTGCGTTCGGCGGGACGTTCAGCGCGGCCTCCACGATCGCCGCGTCGCCCAGCACCTTGCCCGGCGAGACGTCCCGCTTCTGCGCGACCCGGTCGCGGGCCGTCCAGAGCTCCCGTACCACTGCCATCTGCCGCCGTCGCCGCACCTTGTGCATCCCGGACGTACGGCGCCAGGGGTCCTTTCGGGGCGGCGCCGGCGGAGCGGCGGCGATGGCCGCGAACTCCTGCCGGGCCCAGTCCAGCTTCCCCTGCCGGTCCAGCTCCTCCTCCAGCGCGTCCCGCAGGTCGACCAGCAGCTCCACGTCCAGCGCGGCGTACCGCAGCCAGGGCTCGGGCAGCGGGCGGGTGGACCAGTCCACCGCCGAGTGGCCCTTCTCCAGCGCGTAGCCGAGGACGTTCTCGACCATCGCGCCGAGGCCGACCCGCGCGAAGCCGGCCAGCCGGCCGGCCAGCTCGGTGTCGAAGAGCGAGGCGGGGAGCATCCCTATGTCACGGAGGCAGGGCAGATCCTGGGTCGCCGCGTGCAGGACCCACTCGGCGCCGGCGATGGCCTCGCCGAGCGCGCTCAGGTCGGGACACGCGACCGGGTCGATCAGGACGCTGCCGGCGCCCTCGCGGCGCAGCTGGACCAGGTAGGCGCGCTGGCCGTAGCGGTACCCGGAGGCCCGCTCGGCGTCCACGGCGACCGGGCCACTGCCGGCCGCGAAAGCCGCGACGACCTGCGCGAGGTCCTCGTCGGTCGCGGTCACGGGCGGGATGCCCTCGCGGGGTTCGAGAAGCGGGACCGGTGCCGGCCGGGGGTCTTCCGTTGCGTCCCCGGGGGTTCGCAGTGTCGAGTCTTCTGCGGTCTTTTGGGCGTCGGTCACCAGTCAAGGGTATCGGTGTATGCACCACGTCCGCCGAGGGAACGTTCCCTCGACGGACGCTGCGCCTGTGTAAAGGCGCGGTAAGGGGGACGGGTGGGCGGCAGGGCGGCCTCAGTGGCCGGTCCCGGTGCTCAGTGGATGATCCCGGTACGCAGTGCGACCGCGACCATGCCGGCCCGGTCGCCCGTGCCGAGCTTGCGGGCGATGCGGGCGAGGTGGCTCTTGACCGTCAGGGCCGACAGGCCCATCGAGACGCCGATGGCCTTGTTGGACTGGCCCTCGGCGACGAGTCTCAGCACCTCGACCTCGCGCCCCGAGAGCTCGCGGTAGCCGCCGGGGTGGCCGGGGGCGCCGGGCGGGCGGCGGTGCATGCGGGCCGCGCCCGCGCCGATGGGCGCGGCGCCGGGCCGGCCCGGGATGCCGAGGTTGGTACGGGTGCCGGTGACGACGTAGCCCTTGACGCCGCCGGCGAGGGCGTTGCGTACCGCGCCGATGTCGTCGGCGGCGGACAGTGCCAGGCCGTTCGGCCAGCCCGCCGCCCGGGTCTCGGACAGCAGGGTGAGGCCGGAGCCGTCGGGAAGATGTACGTCGGCCACGCAGATGTCGCGCGGGTTGCCGACGCGGGGGCGGGCCTCCGCGATGGACGATGCCTCGATCACGTCGCGTACTCCGAGGGCCCACAGGTGGCGGGTCACGGTGGAGCGGACGCGCGGGTCGGCCACGACGACCATGGCCGTCGGCTTGTTCGGGCGGTAGGCGACCAGGCTGGAAGGTTGCTCGAGGAGAACAGACACCGGGCCTCCTGGGGAGTGGCGGGGGACGGAAGCCGGCTTCAGGGGAGAGTGAGCCGGGGTGCTTCCGTGTTTGAAGGGTCACCCACCTCTTCGGCAGTAATCCGGCCGGACTTTAGAGTTTGATCACGATTTAATTGGGACCAATTCGGGCAAATCGGATGAGTGATCGAGGGTCCGGGCAGCACGCGTACAGCCCGGAACCGACCCGCGGCGGTCCGGGCTGTGACGTGAACGGAAAGCTCAGCGGGGCTGCGGCCCCCGTCGCTGGGGGAGCGGTACCACGCCGCCCCGTCCCGCCGGTTCGACCGGCGCCGGCGGCAGCCCGGCCACCTGGCACAGCAGGTCGCACCAGGCCGTCAGATGCACCGCCGCGTCCCGCACCCCGTGCGGCCCCTCGGCCGGTGTCCACGAGGCACGCAGCTCGATCTGGCTGTCCGGCGCCCGGTCCCCGAGCCCGCCGAAGTAGTACGAGCCCGCGCGCGTGACCGTGCCGCTCGGCGCCCCGTACGGCACGCCGCGCGCCTCCAGCGCCCCCGTCAGCCAGGACCAGCACACCTCCGGCAGCAGCGGATCGGTGGCCATCTCCGGCTCCAGCTCGGCGCGGGCCAGCGTCACCACCCGGAAGGTGCCCTGCCAGGCGTCGTGTCCGTCGGGGTCGTGGAGCAGGACGAGCCGCCCGTCGGCCAGGTCCGTTTCGCCGTCCGCCTCCCGGTCGAGGACCGTCGCCTCCAGCGCGTGCGCGAACGGCGCGAGCCGTTTCGGCGCGGGCATCGGCGCGATGTCGATCTCGGGTCGCAGCCGGGCGGCATGGAGTGCCTCGACCGCCTGACGGAAGGCGATCGGGGTCTCGTCCGCGCTGTCCGCGAGGTGTTCGTGAGCCGCTGCCATGCTGGGAAGGTTAGGCGCAATGCGGCGTTCATATGCGGAGGACACCCGGTGGGCGGGTCGCCCGTTCGGAGGTGTCTCCCCGCGCGTGCGAAGATTTGGGGCGTGAGTGCCAACGACTTCCCCCGAGCTCTCCACTCCGTACGAGCCGGGGAGACCCCGATGACGGGCCAGCAGACCGCGTCCTTCGCCCCGGAGAGCACGCGGGAGTCCGCGTTCCTCAAGGCCTGCCGGCGCGAACCGGTCCCGCACACGCCGGTGTGGTTCATGCGGCAGGCCGGGCGCTCACTGCCCGAGTACCGCAAGCTGCGCGAGGGCATCGCGATGCTCGACTCCTGCATGCGGCCGGACCTGGTCACCGAGATCACGCTGCAGCCGGTCCGCCGCCACAACGTGGACGCCGCGATCTACTTCAGCGACATCGTCGTCCCGCTCAAGGCCATCGGCATCGACCTGGACATCAAGCCCGGCGTCGGCCCGGTCGTCGAGCAGCCGATCCGCAGCCGCGCCGACCTGGAGCGGCTGCGCGACCTCACGCCCGAGGACGTCTCGTACGTCACCGAGGCGGTCCGCATGCTCGTCGGCGAGCTGGGCACCACCCCGCTCATCGGCTTCGCCGGCGCGCCCTTCACGCTCGCCAGCTACCTCGTCGAAGGCGGCCCGTCCCGCAACCACGAGCACACCAAGGCGCTGATGTACGGCGACCCGCAGCTCTGGGCCGACCTGCTGGACCGCCTCGCCGACATCACCGCCGCCTTCCTGAAGGTGCAGATCGAGGCCGGTGCCAGCGCCGTGCAGCTCTTCGACTCCTGGGTCGGCGCGCTCGCCCCGGCCGACTACCGCCGCTCGGTCATGCCGGCCTCCGCGAAGGTCTTCGAGGCCGTCTCCGGGTACGGCGTACCGCGCATCCACTTCGGCGTCGGCACGGGCGAGCTGCTCGGCCTCATGGGCGAGGCCGGCGCCGACGTCGTGGGCGCCGACTGGCGGGTGCCGATGGACGAGGCCGCGCGCCGGGTCGGCCCCGGCAAGGCCCTGCAGGGCAACATCGACCCGGCCGTCCTCTTCGCCCCGCGCGAGGCGGTGGAGACCAAGGCCCGCGAGGTGCTGGACGCCGCCGCCGGCCTGGAGGGCCACGTCTTCAACCTCGGCCACGGCGTCCTCCCGAACACCGACCCGGAGGCGCTGACCCGCCTGGTCGAGTACGTCCACGAGCAGACGGCACGCTGAGCCGGCCCGGGGCGCCCGCACACGGCGGGCGCCCCGCGCGGCATCGCTCACCGCGACGCGATCCCGTTCACCGCGGTGCCGCGTCCGCCCGTACCGCCTGTACGGCCTTCCGCGCGGCCACCAGCACCGGGTCCCACACTGGTGAGAACGGCGGCGCGTACCCCAGGTCCAGCGCCGTCATCTGCTCGACGGTCATCTTCGCCGTCAGCGCCACCGCCGCGATGTCCACCCGCTTCGCCGCGCCCTCCCGGCCGACGATCTGCACGCCCAGCAGCCGTCCGGTCAGCCGCTCGGCGAGCATCTTCACGGTCATCGGCGCGGAGTTGGGGAAGTACCCCACCCGGTTCGTCGACTCGATCGTGACGGCCACGTACTGGAGCCCGACCGCCCGCGCGTCCCTCTCGCGCAGCCCCGTCCGCGCGATCTCCAGGTCGCAGACCTTGCTGACGGCCGTGCCGACCACGCCGGGGAAGGTGGCGTAGCCGCCGCCCACGCCCGAGCCGATGACCTGCCCGTGCTTGTTCGCGTGGGTGCCGAGCGCGATGTGCCGGGTGCGCCCGGAGACCAGGTCCAGCACCTCCACGCAGTCGCCGCCCGCCCAGATGTCCTCGTACCCGCGGACCCGCATCGCGAGGTCGGTGAGGATGCCGCCGGAGGGGCCCAGCGGCAGCCCGGCCGCCTCGGCGAGCCCGGTCGCCGGCCGTACGCCGAGCCCCAGCACCACCACATCGGCCGGGAACTCCTGCTCCGGCGTCACCACCGCGCAGGCCCGGCCGTCGTCACCGGTACGGATCTCCGTCACCTCGGCGCCGTTGACCATCTCGATGCCGAGCCCCTTCATGGCGTCGTGCACCAGGCAGCCCATGTCCGGGTCGAGCGTGGACATCGGCTCCGCGCCGCGGTTGACGACGGTCACCTCGTACCCGCGCTGGATCAGCGCCTCGGCCATCTCCACGCCGATGTACCCGGCGCCCACCACGACCGCGCGCCGCCCCTCGGTACGGGAGAGCGTCTCCAGCAGCGCCTGGCCGTCGTCGAGCGTCTGCACGCCGTGCACGCCCGGCGCGTCGATGCCCGGCAGCGGCGGCCGCAGCGGAGTCGCGCCGGTCGCGATCACCAGCTTGTCGTACCCGGTCCACTCCTCCGCGCCGCTTTCGAGGTCGCGCGACCGCACCCGCCGCTTGTCGACGTCGAGCTCGGTGACCTCCGTCCGCATCCGCAGATCGATGTCGCGGGCCCGGTGCTGCTCCGCCGTCCGCGCGACGAGCGCGTCCCGGTCGTCCACGACCCCGCCGACCCAGTACGGGATTCCGCAGGCGGAGTACGACGTGAAGTTCCCGCGCTCGAACGCGACGATCTCCAACTCGTCGGGCTTGCGCAGCCTGCGGGCCTGCGACGCGGCGGACATCCCGGTCGCGTCCCCGCCGATGACCACCAGCCGTTCCGCCATGACCGGCCCCTTTCCCGTTCCACGGACTGTTCGGGCGGACCCGCCCGGTACCGCAAAGGCTACGACCTGCCGCTTCTGTCGCCCGGCGCCCGCGCCGCGTCACGCGTGTGTCACAGCGGTGTGCCCACTGTTGGCACCGATGCCCCTGAGTTGCCACGATGTATCCGCAAACAACCGTTCAGTTCGTGGCAGGGGGAACCTGATGAAGTTCGACATGGGTTCGCAGGTGCTGTCGAATCTCCAGTCGAAGTCGCGGGGGTCGAGCGAGGACCTCGGAGGGCTGATCCGCCAGCTGGTGGACGCCGCGGCGCCGTTGGAGGGCAAGTTCAACGGCTCGGGCAAGGCGGCCTTCGACCAGTTCAAGGCCCGTTCCGACGAGATCGCGTCCTCGCTGCAGAGCTCGCTGTCGGGCATTCTCGGCGGTCAGGCCGGCATGGATTCGGCGTTCAGCTCGGGTGACCAGGAGCACGGCGACAACGCCCGCCAGCAGATGTCGTCGGCCAATTTCGACGCGGCCCGGTTCGGCGGCCGCTGAATCAATTCATCCAGCGGCCCGTTCGGTGCGGGCCGGTGCCTGACGGTGTGACGGGAGTGAGTGTTGATGGGTGCTGCGGGTCAGGATCGTCGTTCGTACGACACGGGTGCGTCGGCGGATGCGCAGGGCAATATCCAGACGGTGATT
>NZ_JBVJIF010000017.1:0-35832 GCF_055586425.1 Streptomyces sp. NPDC050806
CCCGCTTCGTGAAGCGTTCTTCGAATTTGGTTCCGATCCCCGTCGGCGGGGTTTTGCGCCTTCCGGCGTGGTCACTACTTTAGCGGTTTTCCCTGTCGGTTCATAATCGAGCCGGCCGGTTCGAATTTCGGCATGCCGAAATTGTTCCCGAGGGGAGGTCGTGCAGTAGTGGGTTGCCGCCGGTGCGGCGTGAGTGGCTGCCGCAAAACCGTTACGGCTGTGTGGCAACTCGGAGAACACTACGGACCGGGGTAGGCCGTGTCAACCGGGGTCTGGCCCGTCCCTCGCGGTCGTGACAGGGGTGTTCAGTCGAGGTCGGTGAGGCGGCCGTCCGCGTCCGGCTGGGCGTCCTCGACGCGGCGCAGCAGCCGGGTCAGTACGTCGCCCAGGAGCCCCCGCTCGCGGGAATCGAGGTCCTGGAGGAGGTCCTCCTCGAATACCGAGGCGAGGCGCATGGCCTCCAGCCACTTCCCCCGGCCTTCGTCGGTGAGCTCGACGATCACCCGTACGCGGTTGTTCTCGTCGCGCTCCCGGTTGACGAGTCCCTCGTTCGCCATGCGGTCGATGCGGTGCGTCATCGCGGCCGGCGTCAGGCCGAGCCGCTTGGCGAGCTCGCCCGGGCCCAGGCGGTACGGGGCGCCGGAGACCACGAGGGCCTTCAGCACCTCCCACTCGGCATTGCTGATCCCCAGCGTGGCGGTCTGCCGGCCGTAGGCGACGTTCATCCGGCGGTTGAGGCGCTGCAGCGCGGAGACGACCTTCTCCACCTGCGGATCGAGGTCCTGGAACTCGCGCTGGTAGGCCGCGATCTGTTCCTCGAGGCTCGGCTCGGCCGGGCTCTGGACCGCATCTGAGGGCTCTGACATGCGGCGCAGTATGGCACGGAACTGATTGGCGTTGAAGTCCTTGGCCATGTACTCTTTAGCTTCGAACTTTAGAGTTGAAGTCTTGAGCTTGTGACTGTCCGGGACGGACCGAACACGTTGCGGCTCTCCTCTTCCTCTGAAGTCCGCCAGTGCTGGGGGGGCACCTGAGCCTGCTCCGGGGGACCACATCCCGCGTGCGCCTTACCCCGCCCTGCACACATCCGTATTCGACGACCTTCTCGACCTAGGTAGGTGAGTGTGACCACCGCAATGGGCGCCGCGCTGCGCCGGATCCAGCTGGGCAACGCACTGAGCGCGTTCGGCAACGGCTTTACGGTCCCGTATCTGTACGTCTACGTGGCGAAGGTGCGTGATCTTGGTGCGAGTACGGCGGGTGTCGTGCTCGCCATGCTCGCCGTCGCCGCGCTCGTCGTGCTGCCCTTCACCGGTCGTGCCATCGACCGGCGGGGTCCGCTGCCGGTGGCCGTGGTGGGCACGTTCGCCGCCGCTCTCGGCGCGCTCGGCCTCGGGCTGTCCGACAACGAGCCGATGGTGATCGCCTCGACCGTGGCGCTCGGCGCGGGAATCGCGGTCATCCAGCCCGCGCTGGCCACGATGATCGTGTGGTGCTCGACGACGGTGACCCGGTCGCGCGCCTTCGCCACCCAGTTCTTCCTCAACAACCTGGGCCTGGGCATCGGCGGTCTGATCGGCGGCATGCTCGTCGACGAGAGCGACCCGGCGAGCTTTGTGCGGCTCTTCGCCATCGAGGCCGTGATGTTCCTCGTGCTCGGTGCCGCCGTGGCGACCGTACGGCTGCCCAAGGCGCCCAAGGTCGAGGGCGAGGTTCCGGTCGAGGCGCGGGCCGAGGGCTCCTGGCGGGCGCTGCTCGCCGACCGCCGGATGCTGTGGCTCTGCCTGCTGGGGTTCGTGCTGTTCTTCGCCTGCTACGGGCAGTTCGAGTCGGGTCTCGCCGCGTACGCGACCGAGGTCACCCGCATCCAGCCTTCGACGCTGGGCATCGCGCTGGCGGCCAACACCGCGGCCATCGTGATGGCGCAGTTCGTCGTCCTGAAGCTGGTCGAGCGGCGCCGTCGCAGCCGGGTCATCGCGGTGGTCGGGCTCATCTGGACCGTGGCATGGGTCGCCGCGGGGCTGTCCGGCCTGGTGCACGGTGCGCAGGCGGTGGCCACGGGGCTGCTGATCTCCACGTACATGCTGTTCGGCGTGGGCGAGTCCCTGCTGTCGCCGACGGTGTCGCCGCTGGTCGCCGACCTGGCGCCGAGCCGGCTGATCGGTCAGTACAACTCGGTCTTCGCCCTGGTGAAGCAGCTGGCGCTCGCGATCGGTCCGGCCGTGGGCGCGCTGCTGGTCGGCCACGGCGCGTCGGCCGCGTACATCGTGATGCTGATCCTGTGCGCGCTCGGCATCTCGGCGCTGGCCCTGCGGCTGGGCCGGCTGCTCACCCCCGCGCAGGACAACCCGCGTGCCACGGCCACGCCGGTCGAGGTGCCGGTCAGGGACGAGGTGGCCTGCGTCGCGTAGCCCGTCCGGGAGGGGCCGGGTCCGTACTTCTGTACGGGCCCGGCCCCTTTCGTATGCGTCGTGCCCCGCGCCGCTTCGTAGGCGTCGCGTTCCCGCGTCGAGTCTTCGTGCCGCGTCGTCGTGCCGGCGCGCTACTCACTCGCGCACTACTCACTCGGCAGGGCGAACTCGCACCACACCGCTTTACCGCCGCCGGGGGTACGCCGCGAGCCCCAGTTCGAGGCGATGGTGGCGATGATCGAGATGCCGCGGCCCGCCTCGTCCACCGGCTCGGCGCGGCGGCGGCGCGGCAGGTGGTCGTCGCCGTCGGTGACCTCGACGATCAGCCGGCGGTCCGTACGCCGCAGCCGCAGCCGCATGGGCGGCGTGCCGTGCTGGAGGGAGTTGGCGACCAGCTCGCTCGCGGCCAGTACGCCGAGGTCGTGCAGCTCCGGTGAGAAGCGCCAGG
Organism: Streptomyces sp. NPDC050806; assembly: GCF_055586425.1. Lineage (NCBI taxonomy): Bacteria > Bacillati > Actinomycetota > Actinomycetes > Kitasatosporales > Streptomycetaceae > Streptomyces > Streptomyces sp. NPDC050806. Next base: position 2,860 of record NZ_JBVJIF010000017.1, read on the forward strand.
AGGCGAGCACCCCGGAGGCGAAGGCACGGGCGCGCGGCGCCGCCTCCGTGCCGCCGTGCAGCTCCAGCGCGGCGTTGTGGAAGAGCTCGGCCTCGGGGCCCGTGCGGTCCGGGTGCTGGAGGACGAGGACGGCCACGTCGTCGTCGTGGTCGTTGGTGATGCCCAGCGAGCGCAGCAGGCGGTCGCAGATGATGTCGGGGGCGCCGGTCGCGCCGGCGACGGCGTCCTCCAGGGCGGCGACGCCCTCGTCGATGTCCTTGTCGCGGCGTTCGACCAGACCGTCCGTATAGAGGACGGCCGTGGAGCCGGGGCTCAGCGGGAGGCTGCCGGAGGAGTGCAGCCAGCCGCCCGTGCCGAGGGGCGGGCCGGTCGGCTCCCCGGCGCGGTGGACCGTGCCGTCCCGGTCGCGGACGAGGATCGGCAGGTGCCCGGCCGAGGCGTAGACCAGGCGTCCTTCGTTGGGGTCGTGCACCGCGTACACGCAGGTGGCGATCTGGCTGGCGTCGATCTCCGCGGCGAGGCCGTCCAGGAGCTGGAGGACCTCGTGCGGCGGGAGGTCGAGCCGGGCGTAGGCGCGGACGGCCGTACGGAGCTGCCCCATGACGGCGGCGGCGCGCACCCCGCGGCCCATGACATCGCCGATGACCAGCGCGGTACGGCCGGCGCCGAGGGTGATCACGTCGTACCAGTCGCCGCCGACCGCGGCGTCGGTGCCGCCGGGGTGGTAGATCGCGGCGACCCGGAGGTCGTCGGGCTGCTCCAGTTCCTGCGGAAGCAGGGAGCGCTGGAGGGTGACGGCGGCCTCGCGCTGGCGGCGCTCCGCTGCGCGCAGCCGCTCGGCGGCCTCGACCTGGTCGGTGACGTCGGCGGCGAAGACGAGGACGCCCTTGTGCGGCGCGACGCAGGCGATCTCCGGGTCGGGGGCCGGGGTGCTGGCGGCGGCGACCTCGATGGGGGTGCAGGTGAACGTGTAGTAGCCGTCGCGGCTGAGGTCGGAGCCGGCACCGCCGGGGACCTTGCGGGCCTTGACCGTACGGGGCTTGCGGCTGCGCAGTACCTGGTCCATCAGCGGCAGCAGGCCCAGTTCGTCGAGCTCGGGGAGGGCTTCGCGGGCGGTCAGGCCGGCCGGGCGGCTGCCGAAGACCTTGGCGTACGCGCCGTTGACGTACGCGATGCGGTGCTCGGGGCCGTAGACGACGGCCACGAGGGCGGGGATGGTGCCGAGGATCTCGTGGGCGGAGAGCGCGTCGACCGTGGGCGGCTGCGTACCGGACGCGGCGGGGCCGTGCCCTTCGGGGCGTCCGGCGCGGGCGGCGGGGACCGAGCCGCCGGCGGCCTCCGGCGAGGTGCCCGCGGTGTCCGTCGCGGTGCTCCCGGCGGGGGTCGCCGGGTCGGCCTCGGCCCGGTCCGCGGCGTCGGCGGGCGGGGTGGCGGCGCCGGAGGGCCCGGTGGGCTGCCCGGTCGAGGGAGGGGTTCTCCGGGACGGCTTGGGTGACGACGCGTCCGGCGCCGCACCGTGGTCTGCCCGCGCGGCACGGCGCTGCGTACCGGGGAAGCGGGCGCTCCAGCGAGTGAAGTTCACGGAGGTGTACCTCTTAGATCGCGACGCGGCGCCGAGCCGGTCCGGCGGCCGGGAAGTGCCTCCCGGCCGTTGGCCGGCGGAAGGTCGGGCGGAGGCGCGCCGAGCGCCCTCTGGCGTGATGCAGCAAACGTCCCAATTCCTCGCGCTTGTCACTCTTTGCAAATACGAGCCCACCCATGGTCACACGTCCAGTGTGACCGACCGGACTGACATCCGTCAGACGCCGGAGTGGCGGGTGGAGTTCCTGGCCTGGTAGAGCACCGCCCGTTCGACTGAACGCAACGGTGAACGTATGACCGACGACGGCATATGGTCCAGGGGTATGCAGCGGTCGGCACCGCATGCGCGGTGCCGCACACCGTACGGAGGGCGCCGCGCCGCGGCGGACGCCCGGCCCCGGAGGGACGTCAACCCCGTGCCCCGTGCGGCGTCAACTCGCCCCGTTGGGCCGCCCCGTGCCCGCCGCGAGTTCGAACTCCGCCCTGGGGTTCTCCAGCGACCCGAGCGAGACGATCTCGCGTTTGAAGAACGCGGCGAGCGACCATTCGGCGAGCACACGGGCCTTGCGATTCAGGGTCGGGACGCGGCTGAGGTGGTAGGCGCGGTGCATGAACCACGCCGGATAGCCCTTCAGCTTCCGTCCGTACACGTGGGCCACGCCCTTGTGCAGCCCCAGGGAGGCGACCGAGCCGACGTACTTGTGGGCGTAGTCCTCGACGGGCTCGTCACGTAGGGCCGCGGCGATGTTCTCCGCGAGCTTCTTGGCCTGGCGCACGGCGTGCTGGGCGTTGGGCGCGCACTCCGTACCGGGCGTGTCGGCGGTGACGTCCGGTACGGCGGCGGCGTCGCCGGCTCCCCAGGCGTGCTCGACGCCCTCCACACGGAGCGCGGCGGTGCACTTCAGGCGGCCGCGTTCGGTGAGCGGCAGGCCGGTCGCGGCGAGGATGGGATGCGGCTTGACGCCCGCCGTCCACACGAGGGTGCGGGTCGGGAAGCGCGCGCCGTCGTCCAGGACGGCGACGCGGTTCTCGCACGTCTCCAGGCGCGTGTTCAGCCGCACATCGATGTTGCGGCCGCGCAGCTCCCGTACGGCGTACTCGCCCATCTCCGCGCCCACCTCGGGCAGGATGCGGCCGGTCGCCTCGACCAGCAGCCACTTCATGTCCTCGGGCCGGACGTTGTGGTAGTACCGCACCGCGTACCGGGCCATGTCCTCCAGCTCGGCGAGCGCCTCCACGCCCGCGTAGCCGCCGCCCACGAAGACGAACGTCAGCGCGGCGTCCCGGACGGCGGGGTCGCGGGTGGAAGAAGCGATGTCGAGTTGCTCCAGTACGTGATTGCGCAGCCCGATGGCTTCCTCGACGGTCTTGAAGCCGATACCGAAATCGGCCAATCCGGGGACGGGGAGCGTGCGCGAGATCGAGCCGGGCGCGAGCACCAGCTCGTCGTACTCCATCTCGACCCCGCCGGCGCCCTCCTCCTCCGTGGCCAGCGTCTTCATCGTGGCCGTGCGCTTGGCGTGGTCGATGCCGGTCACCTCGCCGATGACGACATGACACCGGTCCAGGACGCGGCGCAGGGGGACGACGACGTGCCGGGGCGAGATGGAGCCGGCCGCCGCTTCGGGCAGGAACGGCTGGTAGGTCATGTACGGGTCGGGATCGACCACGACGATCTCGACCGTGCCGCCCTGCAGTTCCTTGCGCAGCTTCCGCTGCAGGCGGAGGGCGGTGTACATGCCGACGTATCCGCCGCCGACTACGAGAATGCGCGCCGGGTGCTTCACAGAGGATCTCCTCGCGACGTCGCCCGTGGCCCGTGGGGTGCGTCCGGGGGCGTCGGTCCGGCCCCGGCGGAGCCACGATCAAGTAGCCGTGTACCCGCTCCGGGACACAGCATTTCTCCATGACGCACCCCCGCCGTCTCTTTGTCCACAGGGAAGGCGAAATACGGACGGTGGGCCGGGCCCCCCGTTGGAACCCCCGCTTCCGCCGGTGTGGAATGAGGTCCGCAGGTCAGGCGGGGGTACGAGATGGCGGGAGTGTACGGAAACGGGGCGGATCGGGCCCGTACTCCGTTCGAGGGGCGGACTGTACGGAACTGCCCCCTTCATTCTTGACCTGCGCTCAACTATGTTCGTACTTCGTCGGGGTGGAGCCGGAAGCTGGCAGCCCCGGCAGTCAGGGCGGGGAGTCTCCGGGGGGAGACGTCATTACCGGGGGATCATCTATGCACATGCAGAGTTCTCATTGGCCGGCGGCGGTGGCGTCCGCCGGCGACCGGACCGGCGGCGTGAGCGAGGCAGGCGTACCCGGCCGGACCACACCGCTCCGGGTGGACGCACAGCGCAACCTGGAACATGTTCTGCGAGCTGCCCGTGAAGTCTTCGGCGAGCTGGGATACGGCGCGCCCATGGAGGACGTGGCGCGCCGGGCCCGGGTCGGGGTGGGCACGGTCTACCGCCGCTTCCCGAGCAAGGACGTGCTGGTCCGCCGCATAGCGGAGGAGGAGACCGCACGGCTGACGGACCAGGCGCGCACCGCGCTCGGGCAGGAGGAAGACCCGTGGTCGGCCCTCTCGCGCTTCCTGCGCACGTCCGTGGCGTCCGGCGCCGGCCGGCTGCTGCCGCCGAGCATCCTGCGGGTCGGCAGCGGCGTGGACGGGGCCGACGGGCTCGCGGAGGCACGGGTGCCGCAGCAGCGGACCGCGCCGGAGCCCCCGGTGGCGCCCGGTGAGCTGCGCATCGTCGCCCAGCGCACATCGCCGGACGACGAGCCGGCACAGCCGCACTCCAACGGGCAGGGGCCGGAGGTGTCCGCGGCCGACAGCGGGGGCGCACAGGCCCTCCTGGACGTCGTCGGGCAGCTCGTGGAGCGGGCGCGCGAAGCCGGGGAGCTGCGCGCGGACGTGACGGTCTCCGACGTGCTGCTGGTGATCGCGACGGGCGCGCCTTCACTCCCGGACGCCGCGCAGCAGCAGGCCGCCTCGGCGCGGCTCCTGGAGATCCTGCTGGAGGGCCTGCGCTCGCGGCCGGTGGCCTGAGCGGACGGTGGTCTGAGCGGACGGTGGTCTGAGCGGACGGTTCGTACGGCGTGGCCGGGGCTTCTGCCCCGGCCACTGTCGTGTCACGGGCCGTCACGGCGTCCCCCGAAACAGGGATCATGCCCCGTGCGGGTGACTCCTAGAGCTGCTGCGCGGCAAGTCGCCCCGGACGAGTGATTGCGCCACACCCCCGTAAGGCTTCAGCCATCGTTGTGGCAGTCTTGCGCGATGGTCAGACTGGTGGCGTAGTTCCGGGGGCCTCGGCAATGACATTTGAGGGGCGCGACGAGCGCGACGACCGCGGCGCCGGCGCGGGCGGCGTCGCCGGCTCCGGCCATGGCGCCGGTCCGCGGGCGAGCCGGCCGGAGACCGTACCGCAGCAGCGCATACCGGGCGCCGACACGTCCGGCGCGGCCGATCAGGCGCCGCCCGGCACCGAGCCCGGGGCGCCGCCGTCCGACACCGAGCTGGTCTCCCGTATGCGGGCCGGTGACGACAGCGCCTACGAGGAGCTGTACCGCCGGCACGCAGAGGCCGTACGCCGCTACGCCCGCACCTGCTGCCGGGACGCGCACACCGCCGAGGACCTGACGGGCGAGGTGTTCGCGCGCACGCTGCAGGCGGTGCGCCGGGGCGCAGGGCCGAAGACCGCGGTCCGCGCGTACCTGCTCACCACCGTGCGCCGCGCGGCCGCCGACTGGGTCAGGACGGCCAAGCGCGAACAGCTGGTCGAGGACTTCGCGGTCTTCGCGTCCTCGGCGGCCGGCTCCTCGTTGGACGACGACACGCTCGACCTCGGAGCGGACGTGCGCGCGATGCACGAGGCGGAGCGTTCCATGGCCGTACGGGCGTTCCGCAGTCTGCCCGAGCGCTATCAGACGGTGCTGTGGCACACGACCGTCGAGAAGGAGTCGCCGAGCGAGGTCGCGCCGCTCCTCGGACTGTCCGCCAACGCCACCGCCGTACTGGCGCACCGGGCCCGTGAGGGCCTCAAGCAGGCGTACCTCCAGGCGCACGTGAGCGCGTCGCTGACGTCCGGCGGCGACTGCGCGCGGTACGCGGACCGGCTGGGCGCGTACGCCCGTGGGGGCCTGCGGGTGCGGGCCGAGCGCGGGCTCCGCAAGCACCTGGAGGAGTGCGCGCGCTGCCGGCTGGCGGCGCACGAGGTCGCGGACGTCAATCAGCGGATCGGCGCGGTGCTGCCGGTCGCGGTCATCGGCTGGTTCGCCGCCGGGTACGCGGTCAAGGCGGCGGCCGGGGTCGTCGGAGCCGCCGGAGCGGGCGCTGCGGCCGGTACCGGCGCGGCCGCGGCCGCCGGTGGCTCGGGGCACTCCGCGGGCGCGGGAGCGGCCGCCGAGGGGCTCGGGACGCCCGCGAAGGTCGGCATCGGGGCCGGGCTCACGGTCGCCGCCGCCGGGGTGGCCATGGCGCTGGCAGGTCTCCAGGACCCGCCGAAGACGCACGCCGAGCCGCCCCCGCCCGCCCCGTCGAGACCGGCGTCGCAGAAGCCGGAGCCCACCCCGAAGCCCGAGCCGCCCGCTCCGGAGCCCGCGCCGTCGAAGCCGGAGCCGTCGAAGCCCACGCCTCCGAAGCCGAAGCCGACCCCCGAGCCGAGGAAGCCGGCCCCGAAGCCCGAGCCGACGCCGCCCCCGAAGCCGGCGCCGAAGCCCACGCCGCCCCCGAAGCCGGCGCCGAAGCCCACGCCGCCGCCCCCGGCGGCGCCGTACCCGGTCAACACCCTGGACTGGGACTTCACGGGCGACGACAGCAAGCCGGAGGTCCGCACCACGGAGAGCAGCTTCCTGTGGAAGCGCCAGAGCGGCGTCAGCATCGGCGGCAAGCACTACGCGCACGGAGTGACGACCCACGCGCCCTCTTCGGTGACGATCGACCTCAACCGCGAGTGCACGGCGTTCGACGCCTACGCGGGCGTGGACGACCTGGGCCTCGGACGCGGCGCCGTGCGCTTCTCGGTGTACGCGGACGGGGTGCGGCAGTGGAGCTCGGGCGTGGTGCGCGGCGGTGACGCGGCCGTACCGGTGCACGTGCCGCTGAGCGGCCGTACGACGCTCCGGCTGGTCGCCGAGCCGCGGACGCCCGCCGACACGCTGGCGTTCAGCGACTGGGCACAGTCACAGATCAGCTGCCGGTGACCGTCCGCCGGCCGTCCGCCGGGGCTGCGTGCGCGCCCCGGCGGCCCCGCGAGGCGCCCTCCGGCAGCTCGTGAGGGCGCCCGTACGGCCCGCGCGGCTCAGAGCGCGAGCCGCTCGACGCCGCTCGCCACGGCGCGCTGTCTGGGGGCCGCTGCGCCGGTCCAGCAGGTGCCCCGCCGGGCGAGCAGGCGGCGCAGCCACAGCTCCGTGGAGACCAGCTCCGCCAGGCCGTCCAGCGGCAGCGGCACGCCGTCGGCCGCGGCCCGCAGCGCCTTGCGTACGACGCGGGCCTCCACGAGCCCGGCGTCGGCCAGCAGGGGCGCGTCGAAGAGCCGGATGAGGTCGTCCAGGGCGGCGCGCAGCCCGGCCCGGACCGCCGCCGCGTGCGTCACGTGCGAGGTGGCGCCCCACCCCGGGGGCAGGTCGCGGATGCCGGCGCCGGAGAGCACCGCGCGCAGCACCGAAGCGCGTGCCCCCGGTTGCACCCGGAGCGTGTCCGGGAGCGCGCGGCAGGCCAGTACCACCTGGTTGTCCAGAAAGGGCGCGTGCAGCCGCTGGTTGCGTACCTCGGCGGCCTGCTCGAAGACCCGGTGGTCGGCGGCGTGCCGGGCGAGCGCGGCGCGCGCCCTGCGCTCGCCGGGACGCCCGACGGCCGGTGAGCGGAGCGCCGCGTCGCTCAGCCGAACCGATACTTCAGCGAGCGCCTCGCCCGTGAGCCAGCGCGCGGCGGGGCCGGGCCGGCACCACGTGAGGGCCGCCAGCGAGGCGTCCACGGCGCTGCCCGCCACCGGCTCGTCGGCGAACTCCCGTCCCAGCAGCCGTCCGGCGGCCTCGGAGACCCCCGCCCCGTAGGGCGTACGGGCGAGCCGGCGCGCGGCCCGGTAGACGGTGAACGGTATGAACACCGAGTGCGCCGCCGCACCGTCGGCCTTCGCCAGCGCCGTGACGGGCCGCAGCAGATGCCGCCGGCGCCGGTCCAGCAACAGGTCCGCCAGGCGCGCCGGATGAGCGTCCAGGACCTGCCGCGCGCCGTGCCCCACGAAGTGGTCGGCGCTCCCGGAGAGCAGCCGCCTGCGGTGCCGTTCGGCGGCGACCATCGAGGGCCCCGGTTCGTCGGTGAGCGGGCCCGCCCCGAGGTCCGCGTACGGCAGCGCCTCCTCGCCCGCCGCGACCACCACGTGGTGCAGCCGCGGGTTGTCCGCGAGGGTGCGGGCACGTTCCAGCTCGGCCTCGTGGTACGCCCTGCCGCCGTTGGTGGCCCGGTCGTTGAAGGTCACCGCCAGCAGCCGCTCGCCCTGCCCGTTGAGCCGGCCCGGCTGCCCCGGCAGACCGGCCGCGAGCAGTGCGAGCGTGCCCGAGGCGCTGCCGCCGGAGAGGTCGGCGCCGACGCCGGGTGCCGGTGCGCCGCGCGCGGCCCGCCGGTCGGCGGGGCCCATGCCGGGCACCGGGCCGGGGTCCAGGCCGCCGGGAGAGCCCGGGCCGCCCCGGGGGTCCGGCGCGTGCCGCGGGGCCGCCAGACGCGCGCGTACGGCCTCCACCAGCGCCTCCCGGACGCCGTCCACGGCCTGTTCGGGAGCGAGTTGGGGTGCGGAGACGGCGAGCGAGTGGGTCTGCTCGTACGAGGTGATCTCGCTGGACCCGCCGCGCAGCACGAGGGAGTGGCCGGGCGGGACGCGCCGCACCCCCGCGTACGGCGTCCCGTGGCCGAGCGCCTCGGGCGCGTCCGGGCAGGCCAGCAGCGCCGCGAGGTGCCCGACGTCGAGGCTCGCCTCGACGAGGTCGGCGAGCGGCAGTGCGGCGGTCGCGTAGGCCGTACCGCCGGCCCACCGGGTGTGGAAGACCGGGCGGGCGCCGGCCAGGTCGCCGGTGACGGTCAGCCGCCGGCCGACCTGCGCGACGGCGGTGTAACTGCCGGGCCAGGCCGTGAGGTGGCGCAGCGCGCCGCCGCGCGCGGCCAGCAGGCCCACCCGCAACTGGTCGTCGGTCGCGCCGCAGACCCCGAAGACCGCGATCCTGGTCTCGGGGTCGGCCTGCACGACGCGCACCTCATCGGGGCGCCAGTCGCCCACCGCCCACAGGGGATCGGGGTCGCCCCACAGGAGTTGGGCACCCACGGGGAGCACCGCGCGGCTGTCATCGGTGAGGTCCGGGCCCGTGGCGGTACTGCTCCACCCCACCAACCAGCGCATCGCGGCCTCCCCGCCGTCTCCCCGTCGCTCCGCACACCGGTCACGGGGGCGCTCGGCCGCCCCGTACGGCGCATGGCACAGCTGTTGTGCGGACCACTCTGCCACGACAGGACCCGCTCGGAGGCGGCATGGGGGCGGCGTGTGCGTGTGCCGCCGCGGCATCCCGAAAGCCCTTGCGACGCCCGCGGCGAGAAACCGTCGGGTGGCGGTATTCAGCCAAAGTCCGTTCCGTACCGATACGTTGCGGAGGGGAGCGCTCTCGGCGCAGTTCCGGCGCATTCAGGGGCGGCCGGCCGAGTACGTGCTCCGTACCACGGACCGAACGGTCCGCCCGGCGGTCCCGTTTCCCTCCGTTGCGTAAGTGATCGCGACAGTCCGGGAGGTGGGACTCACCCCCCGGACCGGACCGCCACCCGCGGGGAATGAGGTGGCGGTGTCCCCCAGCCCACTGGATCCAGTGCAGCGGGCCGACCCACGCAGGTTCCATGGAAACGTGCCCGCCACGGACCGGCCAGCGCGCACGGACGGGCGCACGGCAACACGTACCCGGAGCACATGCCCACGTCCGTCCTCCCCTCCGGACATGAATCTCGCCATCCGGGACACCGGCCCTTAACGGTCGGGATTCAGCGAACTACTCTGGGTGGACGCATGCCCCGGGGAGTACGGGGTGGCCGTCGCTTGGTCGAGGGGTGCGCATGTCCAGGGATACTCGCGGGCCGAACGAAAAACTCGGCACCGTTCTCGCCCTCGCGGGGATCAGTAACGCCGGGCTCGCCCGTCGGGTCAACGACCTCGGTGCACAGCGCGGGCTGACGCTTCGATACGACAAGACGTCCGTCGCCCGGTGGGTGTCGAAAGGCATGGTCCCGCAGGGTGCGGCGCCGCATCTGATTGCGGCTGCGATCGGCAGCAAGCTCGGCCGCCCGGTGCCGCTGCACGAGATCGGGCTGGCCGACGCCGACCCCGCGCCCGAAGTGGGCCTGGCCTTCCCCCGGGACGTGAACGCCGCCGTACGGTCCGCGACGGAGCTGTACCGGCTGGATCTGGCCGGACGGCGCGCGGGCGGCGGCGGCATCTGGCAGAGCCTGGCCGGTTCCTTCGCCGTCAGCGCATACGCCACACCCGCCTCCCGCTGGCTCATATCCCCCGCCGACAGCTCGGTGGCGCGGGGCGTCCCCGAAGCGGACACCGGACGCGGCGGCCCGCACGACACGGAGGCGGACGCCGGCCCCGATGGCGGCCCCTCGGGGCCGACCGTCTCGGCCGTCGGCACCCCGGGCGTCGTGGGCGTCTCCGCAAGGGACAGAGCCGCCGGCAAGGACGACTCCAAGGACCCGGCATCCGGCGGCGACCCGCTGCCCCAGCACGTCGGCCACAGCGACGTCTCCAAGCTGCGCGAGGCCGCCGAGGACGCCCGCCGCTGGGACTCCAAGTACGGCGGCGGTGACTGGCGTTCCTCGATGGTGCCCGAGTGCCTCCGGGTGGACGCGGCGCCCTTACTTCTCGCTTCGTACAGCGACGAGGTGGGGCGCGCGCTGTTCGGGGCCACCGCCGAACTGACCCGGCTGGCCGGCTGGATGGCGTTCGACACGGGCCAGCAGGAGGCGGCGCAGCGGTACTACATCCAGGCGCTGCGGCTGGCACGCGCCGCCGCCGACGTACCCCTGGGCGGCTACGTCCTGGCATCCATGTCGCTCCAGGCGACCTACCGCGGCTTCGCCGACGAGGGCGTCGACCTCGCCCAGGCCGCGCTGGAACGCAACCGCGGACTGGCCACGGCCCGCACGATGAGCTTCTTCCGGCTGGTCGAGGCGCGGGCCCAGGCCAAGGCCGGCGAGGGCCGCGCCTGCGAGGTCGCGCTGAAGGCGTCCGAGGGCTGGCTCGAACGGTCGCGTGAGGGCGACCCGGACCCGTCCTGGCTGGACTTCTACTCGTACGAGCGCTTCGCCGCAGACGCCGCCGAGTGCTACCGCGACCTCAGACTTCCGCGCCAGGTACGGCGCTTCACGGAACAGGCCCTGTCCCGCCCCACCGAGGAATTCGTGCGCTCGCACGGCCTGCGGCTGGTGGTGTCGGCGGTGGCCGAGCTGGAATCAGGCAATCTCGACGCGGCCTGCGCTGCGGGCACCCGCGCGGTCGAGGTGGCCGGGCGGATCTCCTCGGCCCGCACGACGGAGTACGTCCGCGACCTGCTGCACCGGCTGGAGCCGTACGGCGACGAGCCGCGCGTGGTGGAGCTGCGCGAACGGGCCCGGCCGCTGCTGGTGGCGCCGGTCTAGGAGCTGGGGGTCCGATCCCTGGGCGGGCGTCCGGCCCGTACGCGGTGGGCGTCGGCTTCGGGGTGCGCGGCCGGGCCGGGGCGCTCGGCTTCGTCATGCGTGCGCTCGGGCTCGGGGCGTGCGCGGCCCCGCCAGGTGCCGTACGTGCCGGTCCTACGCCGTGAGCGGGCTTCTGTCCGCCCCTGACCGGTTCGTGATCCGCTCTTTCGGTGGCTTTTGCGGCTCGTCCCGCGACTGCTCCCGGCGGACCGGCGCTGGTCACCGCGCTGTCCGCCGTACGGGTGACGAACCCGGTGCCGATCGGATGTCAGTGCCCCCCGTCATGATGGGTATGTCGGTCGTGACGTGACGTTGCTCGTGATGGGGAGGTGCTGCCGCGATGGCGTTCGAGCAGGCGGAGGGGCGGCCCGAGGGGGAGGCGCCCGAGGGGTCCGCGGCAGCCGCGCGGCGTGCGGAAGCAGGCGCGAAGGAGCCCACCGGCGCGGGACGAGCCGCCGCGCGCCCCGCCGGCGCCCCCTCCGCTCCCCGGTCCACTCCCGAATCCGCGAGCGCACTGACCGGTCCCACCGACCCGACCACCCCGGAGGCCCGGCCCCGGGCCACCGGCCCGGCTCGCCGCTCCGACTGCGATGTCGTGATCATCGGCGCCGGCATCGTCGGCCTCTCGACGGCGTACGCGATCACCCGCGCCGCGCCCGGCACCCGCGTCGTCGTCCTGGAGAAGGAGCCCGGTCCCGCCCGCCACCAGACGGGCCGCAACAGCGGCGTGATCCACAGCGGCATCTACTACCCGCCGGGCTCCCTCAAGGCGCGCTTCGCGCTGGAGGGCTCGGCGGAGATGACCAAGTTCTGCGCCGAGCACGACATCCCGCACGAGATCACCGGCAAGCTGATCGTCGCCACCGACCGCGCCGAGCTGCCCCGCCTGCACTCCCTCATCCAGCGCGGCCGGGAGCACGGCCTGCCCGTCCGCGAGCTGGGCCCCGCGCAGATCCTGGAGTACGAGCCCGAGGTGCGCGGCCTCGCCGCCATTCACGTGGGCACGACCGGCATCGCGGACTTCGGCGCCGTCGCCGCCCGCCTGGGCCGCCTCGCGACGGAGGCCGGCGCGCGCATCGAGTACGGCGCCGACGTACGGACGATCGGCCGCCGCGCCGGCCGCGTCGCGGTCCGTACGGCCGGCGGCCGGGTCGTCCGCGCCCGGGCACTGGTGAACTGCGCGGGGCTGCAGTGCGACCGCGTCGCCCGGCTGGCCGGCGACGCCCCCGGGATGCGCATCGTCCCGTTCCGCGGCGAGTACTACTCCCTCTCGCCCGCGCGCGACTCCCTCGTACGCGGCCTGGTCTACCCCGTCCCCGACCCGGCCTTCCCCTTCCTCGGCGTCCATCTGACCCGCGGTATCCACGGCGACGTGCACGTCGGGCCGAACGCCGTGCCGGCCCTGGCGCGCGAGGGGTACGACTGGCGCACGGTCCGGCCCGGCGAGCTGGCGGGCACGCTGGCGTACCCGGGCGCGTGGCAGATAGCCCGTCGCCACTGGCGGTACGGCACAGGGGAGCTGCACCGCTCCCTCTCCAAGCGCGCTTTCACGGACGCGGTCCGCCGCCTGCTCCCGGCCGTCACGGCCGACGACCTCACCCCCGCCCCGGCCGGGGTGCGCGCCCAGGCCGTCCTCCCCGACGGCACCCTCGTCGACGACTTCCTCATCACCGAGGGCCCGCACACCGTCCACGTCCTCAACGCCCCGTCCCCCGCGGCCACCGCCTCCCTCCCCATCGGCCGCGAGATAGCGGAACGCGCGGTGCGACTGCTGGGGTGATGGGGTGGCGGGCTGCGGGCTGCGGGTGCGGGCTGCGGGTGCGGGCTGCGGGCTGCGGGCTGCGGGCTGCGGGCTGCGGGCTGCGGGGAGCTTGGGGCACGCGGGCGCACGGGGGCTTGCGGGCACGCGGCCGCACCGGGGGGCTGGCGGGCACGCGCCTGGGCGGGGGCTTGGTCCCACGCCGCTTGGCCGGCTTCGGAGGCAGGCGGCCAGGCGGCAGACAGGGCTGGCGGCGACCGGCGGCAGACAGGGCCGTCGGCAACCGGCGGCAGGCTGGGCGGCCGGGACCGGCGGCAGACAGGACCGCCTGCGACCGGCGGCCCCACGAGCAGGCGACGGCCCCCGCCAGCAGCCGGTGGCCCCGACAAAGGCAGCCAGGCCCCGCCCCGGCGTCCGGCTGGCCCCACTCACCCGCCCGTAGAATCGACCCACTGTGTCCGAGAACCCCGCCACCCCAGCCGAGCCCGCCCCCTCCGTACCCGGACGGGCCGCGGGTACCGCCCCCGAGCAGCACGTGGGCGACGTTCCCGTCCCGCCGGAGGCAACCCCGAAGGCCGACACGAAGGCCGACACGGAGACGGCGCCCCAGGCCGCAACCCAGGCCGCAGCTCAGGCCGCGATCCAGGCGCCGTCCGCGCAGAGGCCCCACGCCGGCGCCGGCACCGGCGCCGACGCTGACGCCGCCCCCCGGCCCTACGGGCGCGAGCCGATGTTCCCCCACGGCACAGGCCCGGCCGCCGACCCGGCGGGCTCGCACCACGAGCGACGCATCCGCTCGTTCCAGCCGCGCCGCAGCCGCGTCTCCCCCAGCCAGGCGGACGCGATCCGCCGCCGGTGGCCCCAGTGGGGCCTCGACATCGACGGCCTGTCCCGGATCGACCTCGACAAGCTGTTCGACGGCCTACCCGTCGTCCTCGAAATCGGCTTCGGCATGGGCGAGGCGACGGCCCAGATGGCCGCCGCCGACCCGGACACCGGGATCCTCGCCTGCGACGTCCACACCCCCGGCCAGGGCAACCTCCTCGCCCTCGCCGAGCGCAACGGCCTCTCCAACATCCGGGTGGCCAACGGTGACGCGATCATCCTGCTCCGCGAGATGCTCGCCCCCGCCTCCTTGGCCGGTCTGCGCGTGTACTTCCCGGACCCGTGGCCCAAAAAGCGCCACCACAAGCGCCGCCTGATCCAGCCGGAGTTCCTCTCCCTGGTGACGACGCGGCTCGCGCCCGGCGCGATCGTGCACTGCGCGACCGACTGGGAGCCGTACGCCGAGCAGATGCTGGAGGTCCTGAGCGCCGAGCCGACGCTGGAGAACTGCCACGACGGCTACGCGCCCCGCCCGGACTTCCGCCCCCTCACCAAGTTCGAGGGCCAGGGCCTGGACAAGGGACACGTCGTCCACGACCTCCTCTTCCGCCGCCGCGCCGACTGACGCGGCGACACCGGTACCGAGCGCCGCGGCGCACCGAGCAAAGCCGCCGCGGCGCACCGGGCCCCTTCTCGTGCTTCTCGGATTCCTCGGACGGGCATCCTCCTCGTACGGGCCTCCTCGTACGGGCCTCCTCCTGGGCATCTGGCCCGTAACCACCCCTTCCACCCACACCAATCGGCCCCGGTGGGCGACTGCGCGCGCCGCCGCCACCTGGTGGTTACTGTCGAAGAGTGCACCCGTCGCAGCCGTCACCGGACCGCCCCTCGGGTCCCTCGTACGGACCGCCGAGCGGGCCTCCGGCCATGCCTCCGGCTCCCGACGGCAGACCGACCTCCCGCGGACGGATATCCCGCGGGCCGGGCCCCCGCAGAGCGCTGTTCCGCGCCCTGTCCCTCCTCACCCTCGTAGCCCTGCTGACCCTGTCCGGCATAGCCATCCTGACCATGGTCCGCCGGCAGACCGGCACCGAAGGGTTCCTGGTCGGTTTCGCGCTCGCCGTCTTCCCCGTCCCGGTACTGGTCACGGCCTTCCGCTGGCTCGACCGCGTGGAGCCGGAGCCATGGCGCAACCTCGCGTTCGCCTTCGCCTGGGGCGCCTGTGCCGCGACCCTCGTCGCGATCGTCGCCAACGGCTTCGCGACCCACTGGCTCAGTACGAACATCGCCAGCGTCTCCCCCACCGACGCGGAGACCTGGAGCAGCACGGTGGTGGCGCCCGTCGTCGAGGAGTCGGCGAAGGCCGCCGCGATCCTGCTCCTCTTCGTCTTCCGCCGCCGGCACGTCGACGGCATCACGGACGGCATCGTCATCGCCGGCCTCACAGCCACCGGCTTCGCCTTCACCGAGAACGTCCTCTACCTCGGCAACGCCGTCGGCCGCGACCTCTCCCTCGGCTCCCTCAGCCTGCACTCACTGGCCGGGCTCGCCGACTCCCTCACCGCGGGCACCTTCTTCGTACGCGTCATCATGTCGCCGTTCGCGCACCCGCTCTTCACGGTCCTCACCGGCCTGGCCTTCGGCATCGCCGCGACCCGCTTCCCCCACCACCGCCCGCTGCGCCTGGCGCTTCCCGCCCTGGGGCTGACGACGGCGATCCTGCTCCACTCCATATGGAACAGCGCGTCCTCCCTCGGCAGCTTCGGCTTCCTGGCCGTCTACGGGCTCTTCATGGTCCCGGTCTTCGCGGCCGTCTCCTGCCTCGCCGTCTGGTCGCGCCGCGAGGAACTTCGTTCCCTGCGTACCTACCTCCCGCCGTACGCGGCCGCCGGCTGGCTCACCCCGACCGACCCGCTCACCCTCTCCTCGCTCAGGACGCGCGCCCTCGCCCGTACGATCGCCCGCCGCACTCACGGCCCCGCCGCCGCCCGCGCCGTCACCGAATACGCGGCCCTGGCCACGTCCCTCGCCTTCCTCCGCCGCCGAGCCCACCGCACCGGCCCCACCCCCGACTTCCACACCCGCGAACGCGCCCTACTCCACCACCTCTGGCAAACCAAAGCCTTGGCCCACCCGGCGTTGACCCACGCGCATCACAGTCGGCACGCTCCCGACTCAGGCACTTCAGCGCCCCGCTGACATAGGCGCCCGTTGACGCGCATCACCCCCAAGAGACGCGGCCTAAATCATCGCTCACCACCTGACCTATTCGTCCTCAAGACTGCGCCCCGTCACCCTCTCGATCAGTTGCACAACCGTCTTGAGGCGCTCGTCAAGAAACACGGGGTAGTCGTCCGTCTTTATTCCGCTGTTCGCATCACTCTTGATCGCGTGAGACGCCAGGACGGACTCCAATTTCTCTTCCCCGTAAGTTTCAATCATTTCCTTCAAGTACTGGCTTGGGGCCTTGTCCTTGATGATGCGATTTGTCTCGGCATCTATAAGACTTCTGTTGAGCAGTAGCTCCGGGCTCTCCGAGCTTCTCACGCGCGTGAGGTAGGCCTTTGGGAAAACGTGGTGCGAATCGATCTGCACCTCACCAACCCGGTAAGGCGTCATGGCCTGCCCGGTATGAAAGTCCTCAGCCCTGGCTGTGGCCAGTAGACACATCAACCCGCAATAAAGCGCCTTCCTCCGAACGGAGGCAGACCGAAGCGTGGAAGAACTCAGCGGAAGTTCATTCAGCGCTTCCGGCGCTTGACCTGCACCAGAGATGACCCAGTTCTTCAGGCGCGCATAATCAGCGCCAGCCTGACTGTTGGCTCCTTGGTCATAATTGGTGGTGAAGACGCTGCACCAGAAGAACTGCTGGAGCCTGGAGTAGGAAGAAGCTCGGTCGAGAGGTTCCAGTTTCTGTATGTCCGCCCAGACGGCACCCATCGGTATCAGCAGCATGCCGTAAGGAAGCCACTTCGGCGCTACGAGACCGCAGTCGGATTGCAGCATGTCGATGACACCGGCTATGCCCTTTACTACCGACGTCCAGTGCTCGGATATATCTGCAGCGGTGAGCTTCTTGAGCACATCCGACCGCTGAGCGGATCCATGCGATCGGAGACATACCGACTGAAGAACGCTGTAAGGGTCCACCTTGAAGTCGACCAAGGCTTTATAGCCCTCTTGAGCTTCAACCCACAAATCCCGCAGGTTTACTCCCTGGGGGTAATATCGAGCCGTCAGAAGCTCGAATGGGCCCAACGGCTTACCCGTACGGTTGAGCGTCTCAAAGATAGTACAAACGGCTTCAATGGGCGTCGTCTCAGGTAGCGTCAGAACCGGCACACCGTACGAACGCAATGGAACGATGTACTTATCTCGCATCCTCCTGTAGAGCGACTTCAAGAACTTCGCACTGAACTCATCACTGATGCTTGTGAGTTCATCTACGTAGTCATCCAGCCAGTCGTCGAAGCTACCGACGTCGTGCACTGGAAAGTGAGACATGCCAAGCAGTTCGTCATTCTTCTTCGCTTGCGCCTTACTCGCAGCCACCGGGACGGATATCACCGCATCGTCGAAATTCACCTCATGAAATTCCCGCACGCTGTCTTTATGCAGATCGACAAACTCGTCGACCTTGAGGTAAAATTTTTCGTCACCCGAACCTGTAAGAGCTTGATATAGAGCAGTGAGACGCTGCTGACCGTCCAGAACGAGTTCCGTAGGTTTCTTGCCAGCCAGTTCTGGAGCACCTTCAAAGTTCCGGCTGGCGAATGTTTCAGTATCCCCTTGCTTCCAGAGAAGTAGGGTGCCGATTGGAAACTCTGAGACAATGGACTGGATCAATTCCTCAGTCCTGGTCGCATCCCAGACAAAATTCCTCTGAAAATCAGGCAAGGCAATCTCGCGCCCATGGATTCGCGTTACCAGATTCGACAGCTGCCGCGGGACCGTTTCAAAGATGGGGTCCGATTCATATGCGCTCGTCATGGGCCACCCTGGTGCGATCGATCTTGACTGTGGAGAGGTTGAACTCCGCGACAACGAGCCGGTTCGAGGGCGCCGGCGCCAGGCGCTCCCCACAGGCCCCCGCAGCTCTTGCGCCGAGCCCGTCCAGCCGCTGTGCAGCACCGTGCGCCTCCGCAATCTCACTGAGCAACACACGTAACCTCATGGACAAACCATACGCTCAAGGCAGCAACTTAGGTCTGATATCGATCAGTTCATGCCGTCCGCAAGCGACGTCCTTGGCTTCGCTTTCCTCGACTCAACGCTCTTGGCTGCTGGCGCTACGTCAGTCGTCCAAGAGGAGCCGAGCGCTCGTGAACGCACCTGGGAACCTCAGAACGCTCCGCCCCCAACTTGTACGAGGGCCTGGGGCCACGACCGTGTCCCGTAGCCGAGCACGTGCGTCGGAGAGTGGGACCCCCGCCTGCTCGACAACAGCAACACCGAACAGGCGGCCCCTCCCCCGCACCTGACTGCGACTTCGCGGAGGACATCGCGATCCAAGTACTCGCCGGCTGTCCGGCACAATGGGCACCGTGCCTGTCACGCCCTCCTCCCCCGGTGTATCGGCGCGCATGAGTCGCCAGGCCAGCAAGGACACCTCTGTGGAGATGGCCGTCCGCCGCCTGCTCCACGCCGCCGGGATGCGCTACCGGCTGCAGCGACGCGTGCCCGACATGCCACGTCGAACGATCGACATCGCCTTCCCCGGCCTCAAGGTCGCGGTCTTTCTCGACGGGTGCTTCTGGCACGGCTGCCCTCAGCACGCGACCCACCCGAAGGCGAATGCCGAATGGTGGCGGCAGAAGCTCGACCGCAACATGGCGCGTGACCTGGAGACGACCGAACACCTCACCGCCACCGGCTGGACGGTGCTCCGCTTCTGGGAGCACGAAGACCCCGCAGAGGTCGCCACACGCATCGCCTCGGCGTTCGCCGCCAAACGGGCCGGGAAGACCGCCACCGGCCCGTCCGACCCACCGGACTGAGTCCGGCGTCCGACGCCTGCCCGTACCCGCGAGGCGGGTGGAGGCAGCGGCATGGACGAGTACGACCGAGCGTAAGGTCATGCGGAGAGATGTCCATGATGTGGAGGTTGTGACGATGGCTCGGGTTCCGGCGAGTGTGGTGGCGGCTGCTGGGCTGGTGGGGGGCTATGGGGTGGCTCGGTGGACCAAGAAGCGGCCGCTCGGTGGGGTGGCGTTGGCGGCGGCCGGGGCCGTGGCTGCTCGGGAGTGGCAGCGGAAGGGTGGGAACGGTACGGCCGCGGCGTTGAGCGGGTTGTATGTCGCCGCTTTTGCCGGGTCGCATCCGCTGGCCAAGAAGGTGGGCGCCTGGCCCTCGGTGTTCGCGGCGGCCGGGGCCGTGGCGGCTACGTCGTGGGCGGTCGTCGACCGGAAGTGAGCACAGGTGAGCCGAGCCTGAGCGGTTGTGTGCCGCATCGGCTGAGGGGCGGGCGTACGCGAGGATGTACGTCCGCCCCTCTGTGTGCCTGTCTCCTGCGCCCCTCGGGCCCGGGGGATGGTCTCTGCGCCCCTCGGGCCCGAGGGTGGCTCCTGCTCCCCTCGAGTTCAGGGGATGGTGGATGGTCCCTGCGCCCCTTCGGGGGCGGGGGATGGTGATTACGCCGAGGCGGCCGTCAGGAGCTTGAGGTCCTCGTCGGGGAGGGTGAGGGTGCCGAGGGCCATGAGGGCCGGGAGTTGGGCGACCGTGCGGGCGCTGGCGATGGGGGCCGTGATCGTGGGCTGGGCGGCGAGCCAGGCGAGGGCGACGGTGGCCTGGTCGGCCTCGTGGCGCTCGGCGACCTTGTCGAGGGCGGCCAGGACGCGGCGGCCGCGCTCGGTGGCCAGGTGCTCGGCGGCCTTGCCGGAGCGGGCGCTGTCCACGTTCGTGCCCGGGCGGTACTTGCCGGTCAGGAAGCCGGAGGCGAGGCCGTAGTACGGCATGGCACCCAGGCCGTAACGGGCGGCGACATCGCGCAGCGGGCCCTCGTACGTGTCGCGGGAGACGAGGTTGTAGTGCGGCTGGAGGGCGACGTACTTGGTCAGACCTTCGCGGGTGGAGAAGTCGAGGGACTCCTGCAGGCGCTCCGGGGAGATGTTGGAGGCGCCGATCTCGCGGATCTTGCCGGCCTTCACCAGCTCGTCCAGGGCGGAGATGATCTCGGAGACCTCGACCGACTCGTCGTCGTAGTGGGTGTAGTAGAGGTCGATGTAGTCGGTGCGGAGACGGGCCAGGGAGTCGTCGACGGCCGCCTTGATGTTGGCGGCGGACAGGCCCTTGCGCTCGGGGAGTGCGCCGACCTTGGTCGCGATGACGAGGTCGGAACGGTTGCCGCGGGCGGTGTGCCAGTCGCCGATGATCTTCTCGGACTCGCCGCCCTTGTTGCCGGGCACGAAGAAGGAGTACGCGTCGGCCGTGTCGATGAAGTTGCCGCCGGCCGCGGTGAACGCGTCCAGCACCTCGAAGGACGTCGCCTCGTCGGCGGTCCAGCCGAAGACGTTGCCACCGAGGGACAGCGGCGAGACGGAGAGCGAGCCGAGCGGCTTGGAGGAGGGCACCGGGCCGGGAACGGAAGCAGGAGTGGAAGTGGCCATGTTTCCGTTCAGCGGGGCGAGTGTGAGGGTTATTCCGTCGACCGGTCGGTATTCCCTCGGCTGGTCGGTATTCCGTCGACCGGTCGGCATTCCGGTCAGCCGCCCGGGCAGGCTGACGGTCGGTCACTCGGGCGGGCTGACGGTCGGTCGCTCACGGGCAGCGGGCTAACGCTCGCTCAAGGGGGACGGGGCCTCCTGGACGATCCAGCCGTTGCCGTCGGGGTCCTTGAAGAGCATGAAGGCGTTCCAGGTCTCGCCGCGGCCCGCGGTCCAGCCGTCGGCACCGAGGTGCTGGACGGGACCGACGTCGACACCCCGCTGGATCAGTTCGGCACGGGCCGCCTCGATGTCCACCACGCACAGTTGGAGGCCCTGGAGCGAGCCCGGCGCCATATCGGTCTGGCCGGGGGCCGGGGGCATGCCCTGGATGAGGGCGATCGAGCAGCGGGAGCCGGGCGGGGTGAGCTGGATGATCCGTACGCCCTCGGCGATCTGCGCGTCGGTGTCGACTTTGAAGCCGCACCGGTCCGCGTAGAACTCCTTCGCCCGGTCCAGGTCGGTGACGGGGACGGTGATGACTTCGAGGGTCCACTCCACGGTGTCCGTCCTTCGGTCGGCGCGCCGTCGGCGTGACCGGCGCGAGATGGGGTCCCTTGCGGGGGCCCTGCGGCGGGTCCTCCCATTCTGCGCGGGTGGCGTGGCTTCCGCTCCTCAAACGCGCGCCTGTGCCACGTACACGTACCTGTACGACCACGTACCTGTACGACCGCGTACCTGTGCGACCTCGCGCGGCCCAGGACCAGGCGCCTGACCGTACGGACGCACGGCGGCCCTATGGGGGTACCGGCCCACGGGCGTATCGGCCCATGGGCGTACGGACGCACGGGCCTACGGGCGTACGGAAGCCGGCGGCCCCGGTGTGTGGGGCATCGGGGCCGCCGGAGAGTGCGGGTCCGCGTACGGAGGGCCGGGACGGTCCGTGGGCACGCGGAGACCCGGCCGTCGGCCACCGCCTCTCCCCTCCTGCTGTGTGCGCCCTGCGGGGCGGGGCGCACGAGGCGGCGGCGACGGCGGACAAGTGCCCGGAACGGGCGAACGGAAGCCCGCCGGGCGAAGAATGGGCCGTTTTCGGGGCCGTCGACCGTTGACCGTCGACCGTTAGCCGTCGGCCGTCGGCCGTCGGCCGTCGGCCGTCGACTGTCGGATCAGACCAGGTCAGGCCGGGTCGGACCGGGTCAGAGCTTCAGGCCGTGGTCGCGGAGCCACGGCAGCGGGTCGATCGGGGAGTCGGCACCCGGCCGGACCTCCAGGTGGAGGTGCGGGCCCGTGACGTTGCCCGTGGCGCCGACCCGGCCGATGACGTCGCCGGAGTTCACCTTGCCGGAGGTCTTCACCATCGAGGAGAGGTGGCAGTACCAGAGCTCGGTGCCGTCGTCGAGCGTGACGACGATGCGGTAGCCGTACGAACCCGCCCAGCCGGCCTGCGTGATCGTGCCGCCGTGCACCGCCTTGGCCGGGGTGCCGGTCGGCGCGGCGAAGTCGAGGCCGGTGTGGTCGGCGGCCCAGCGGTCGCCGCCCTGCCCGAAGGTGGCGGTGATGGTGAACGAGGAGACCGGGAGGGTGTAGCTCTTCGCCAGCTCGGCGAGCTTGGCGGCGCGGGCCGCTTCGGCCTTCTTGCGCTCCGCCTCCTCGGCCTTGGCCTTGGCTGCCGCTTCGGCCTTCTTCTTCGCGGCCTCGGCCTGCTGCCGGCGCTCGGCGGCCTCCGCCTCGGCCTGCTCGACGGCGGCCTTCTCGGCGGCCTCGCGGGCCTCCTGGTCGGCGGAGTTCTGTGCCTGCTCGGCCTGTTCCATGATGCGGGCGCGGAGGGCGTCGCCGCCCTGGGAGTGCTCGCCCCCGGCGGCGCCGGCCGCCTGCGTGAACGGGCCGCCCTGTGCGTTCGCCGTGTCGGCGGAGTCGTGCGAGCCCAGCTTCTCGGACACGCGCTCGGCCATGCCGCCCAGGTCGGGCATGGATATGGAGACCTGCGGCTTGCCCTGCGCGGTGGCGATGCCGCCCGCGCCGACCGCCGCCATGACGCCGACGCCCAGTACCGTGCTGCTGCGGGCGAGGCCGCCGCCGCGCTGCTTGGCCACACGGTGCCGGCCGCGTACGGGGCGTACGGACTCCTCCGTGGGGTTCCATTCCTCCCACGCGCCGTCGTGCACGCCGTCACCTGCGCCTGCGCCGTACGGCACGCCATCGTGGGCGCCGCCGCGCGCGCCGAAGGCCACGGCACCGCCGAAGGCCACGGCACCCGTACCGGTCATCGGGCCCGTACCGGCCATCGGGCCTGTAGCGGTCACAGGACCGGTAGCGGTCACAGCGGGGAAGGTGGCCGTGTCGGAGACCGCGGGGAAGGCCGCGGTGTCGGCGAACGCCGGTTCCGTGTGGGCCCCGGGGGCCTCGTGGCCACCCGGATACGGGTGCGAGTACGGGTGCGGAGACGAAGAATCCTGGTACGCGTGCGGGTCGTGCACCGCGCCCTCGTGCGTCGCGAACGGCTCGTACGCGGTCCGGCGGGACGGTTCGGGGGCAGGCTTGTTGGACGCCACGGGGGCGCACTCCTTTCCTTCCTTCTCGCCTACCGGGTTAGCTGACGGGTTCGGAGCAGGAAGGTCTCCTACGGGCGGCTCCGGGGGAGTCGCCCGATTCACCCCAAGGTGGTGGTTCCCCGGTTCCCTTGGCGGGTGGTGCGGTAATGAAGTGCGCTGTTGGGATTCGGCGTCGGCGCGCGTTGCCGTCTCTTGCGACGGCTGTAACGACCGCGCTCCGTTATCGGACAGTAATGGACGCGACGGCTGGATTCCAAGCGTTCCCCGGAATCCGTACGACCGCTGACCAGGACTTATACACGCAGCCACGGCTAAATTGGGGCGAGTTGGCCGTGGATCGGAAACCCCAACCGGACTGATCGTTTGTCACTTGTTATGCGGAGGGGTGCGCCTCGGCTACGGAAAGTGAGAGCAGTAGCGTCTGATCATGGTCGTCAACAGCGCGCAGGCAGTGGCTGATCGGTACGCGGACTTCGCGTGGCAGCAGGCGCGGGGCGAGTCCGACGCCCACGAGGAGTTGACCGCCCGCATCAGCCAGGACCCGGACTTCTGCGACTTCCTGGCCGTCTCGCTGCCGCACGGCAACCAGCAGCAGCCCAACCTCCTGCTCGCCGCCGTCCGTTACCTCGACGGCCCGCACGCCGAGCAGGGCCCGCGCGGCGTCTTCGCGTACCGGAGCTGGCGCGAGTGGACGATCCGGCACTGGGACGACGTACGCGACGTCATGAGGCAGCGGCTCGCCCGGACCGACGAGCCCGCGCGCTGCGCCACGCTGCTGCCCGTCCTCGCCCGTCTCCCCCAGCCGCTCGCGCTCCTGGAGGTCGGCGCGGCGGCCGGGCTGTGCCTGCATCCGGACCGGTACCGCTACCGGTACGACGGCGGGCCGGAGTTCGGGGACCCGGGCAGCCCGGTGGTCCTTCCCTGCCGCACGTCCCCGGGCACGCCGGTACCGGCCGCGCCGCCGCGGGTCGTCTGGCGGGCCGGCCTCGGCCTCGACCCGCTCGACCTGTCCGACCCGGACGACATCCGCTGGCTCCGTGCCCTGGCCTGGCCGGGCCCGCGGGACGACACGGCCCTCGGAACGAGTGCCGGTACGGGCACGGGGGGCGCCCGGCCCGGTGGTACTGGGAACGGCGGCGGCACAGGGAACAGCGGTGATACGGGGTACGGCGGCGGTACGGGGAACGGTGGTCGTACGGGCAACGGTCGTCGTACGGGGAACGGTGGTGTGTCCGTCGCGGACCGGGCCGGCCGGCAGCTCGCCGCCGTCGAGGCGGTACGGAACGCGCCGCCGGTGCCCCTCGTACGCGGCGACCTCCTGCACGAGCTGCCCGCGCTGGCCGCGCAGGCGCCGCCCGAGGCGACGCTGGTCGTCTTCCACACGGCGGCACTGACCCACCTGCCCCTGGAGCGCCGCGAGGAGTTCGTCCGGGTCGTACGGTCGCTGCTCGTGGACCGGCCGGGCCACTGGGTCTCCCAGGAGCGCCACAGCGTGCTGCCGTGGCTGCCCGGCCCGCGCCCCGCCGACGCGCGCCTCCTCACGCTCGCCGTCGACGGCCGGCCCGTCGCGCTCACGGAGCAGCACGGGCGGAGCGTGCAGTGGCTCGCGGAGCCGGAGCCGGAGCCGATGTAGCCGGCCCACGGCCAAGACTCCCCCCGCCGGTCTGCGGAAGCTCCGAGGGCTCCCCCCGGCCCACGGAGACTCCGAGACTCACCCCTCCGGTCGACGGAGCGCCAGCAGGGCCATGTCGTCCTCGGTCTCGCCCCCCGTGTGCCGTGCCACGTCGTCCACGAGGGCGTCCAGCAGCGCGTCGGGGCCGGGGAACACCCGGCCGGAGAGCCGGACGGCCGGTTCGTAGAACACGCCCCTGGAGTCCCGCGCCTCGGTCACCCCGTCGGTGAACAGCAGGAACATCGCGCCGGGCGGGAACCGGGACTCGTCCGCGCGGTCCGGCCAGCCCGCCACCTCGCTCAGCCCGAGGGGCAGCGCCGCGGTCCGCGGCGCCAGCTCGCTCAGCGTGCCGTCCGCGCACAGCAGCAGGGGCGCCGGGTGGCCGCGGTTCAGCACCCGCAGCACCCCGCGCTCCTCGGACGGGACCTCGGCGAGGACGGCCGTGGTGAACCCCTCGAACTGGTCCAGCCCCTCACGCCTGCTGCCCTCGCGCTGCAGCGCCCGCTCCAGCCGCCCGGCCACCGCCTCCAGCGTGGCCTCCTGCTCCGCGGCCTCCCGGAAGGCCCCGATGACGATCACGGCGGCCTCCACGGCCTCCAGCCCCTTGCCCCGTACGTCGCCGACGATCAGCCGTACGCCGTGCGGGGTGTCCTGCACGGCGTACAGGTCGCCTCCGATGCGGGCATCCGCCTGCGCCGCTTCGTAGCGCGCCGCCACGTCGAGCCCGCTGATGCGGTCCGGCGGCAGCGGCAGCACGGCGCGCTGGGCCGCCTCCGCCACGTCCCGCACGGAGGCCAGCCGGGCGTCGCTGATCCGTACGACGCGGTTGATGCCGAGCGCGAGGACGGCCACGACCAGGACGGTCACCGCCTCGGTGTACGACTCGTAGCCACCCATCCGGCCGTGGAAGGCGACCACGCCGATCTCCGCCAGGACGGCGAGCGCGGCGGTGAGCGCGGTGTGCCGCAGGGAGTACAGCGGCGCCGCCACCAGGGGAGCCGCCGAGAAGAAGGGCGCGGCGGTGTACCGGGTCGGCGTCAGCAGGTCGAAGGCCAGGCCGCCGATCAGGAAGATGGCGGGCAGCCAGCACACCAGCCGGCGGCCGAACCTCGGCAGCCCGTCCCGACGGGCCTGCCGCTCCCGCTCTCCCGGCATGCCCGTTCCGCCTTGCCCCATCCGCACCGGCCTCTTTCCCGCGCCGCTTCCCGTGTGCCTCTTCGCGCTCCCGTCACCACCGCCGTCCCAGGGTGACCGCCCTGGAACGGTACGGCGACCCGGCGGGGGCCGGACGGGCGACCCCTCGGAGTCGGCCGGGGCGCCGCCGGCCAGTACGGCCCGTCAGCTTCTGAGCCGTACCGCGACGGAGTACAGCCGGGTCGCCTGGGCGGTGCGGGCGTTGTCGTCCGCGACCATGTACAGCACCCGGTGGCCCGCGTAACGCCCGGACAGCGCGGGGCCCAGCGCCATTCCCTCGACGTTCTGCAGGACCGGGTTGGGCTGCGGCTCCTCGGTGCTGATGCCGCCCCACGGGCAGCGGGAGAGGTCGAAGAGCAGTTGCTTGGGCGCGATGAGGTCGTTGTCGTGCTTGGTGACGGAGGTGTGGCCGGTGACGTCGTCGGCCGTGGTGAGGTCGACCTCGTAGACGCGTATGCCGTTGCCGAGGCCGCTGATGTAGCCGCGCTCCAGGGCGAGCAGATGCGTCTCGTCCACGGCGACCAGCTCGGACAGGAAGAGCCCCTCCTCGGTCTGGTACGCGTACTGGCTCTCGGGGGTGTACGCCTTGCCCGCGGCGCCCTTGTAGCGCTCGATGCGGATCTGGTGGCGGCCGTGCACGTCGTCGTCGCCCAGCAGCGGGCCCTCCATGCCCGCGAAGAGGTGCTTGCCGTCCGGGGTGACCGCGAGCGACTCCAGGCTGCGGGTGTTGTCGGCGGCGCCCTTCGGCGGGGGCTTGAAGGCATCGGGCACCGGGAGGTCCGGGCCCTTCTGCTTGCCGTCGGCGAGGCTGAAACGGCGGATCGCGGGGCCCAGCTCGGAGCTGGCAAGTACCGTCCCGCCACCCTTCTCGACCACCAGCCCCTCGCCGTCGAACTCCGGGAATTTCGAACGGTCCGACCGGTAGAGACCCTGCACTCCGGTGACCTCGGGGCGCAGCTTCTCGGGGCTGCCGAGCGCGATGCTGAAGACCTGGGCGGGCTCCCCGTCCCGCAGCGCGAGAGCCTGCGGGCCCGCCGCCCCGGAGACACCGCCCCCGCCCTTCCCCTCGGCGCCCTTCCCGTCGCCTTGTGCGCCGCCGGTCAGCGCCAGCGCCGACAGGCCGGCCACCTCGTCGCCCAGGTACTCGTTGTGCGGCTGCTCACTGAGGCGGTCGGAGACGTCCAGCAGGGTGGCCCGGCCGTCCTTGCCGCAGCTTCCCGGGATCGGCGGGGCGGCATCGGTGGCGGGCCGCCGCTCCGAGCCCCACCGCAGCGTCCCGGCCGTCCCGGCCGCCGCCCCGACGAGGAGCAGGGCGAGCCCGGCGGCACCGAGGACGAGCGGGCCGGGACCGCGGCGGGCCGGGGCGGCCGCCCCGACCGGGTCGGCCGGCTGTCTGTTCCGTACGAAGGGCAGGTCGCCCACGCCGCCGTTGTCCAGCCGCTGCGGGCGGGGCAGGCGCTTGGCCGCGAGGGTCTGCCGGAGGGTGCCGTGGATCTGGTTGAGGGTCAGGTGCGGCTCACCGGCGCGGGCCGGGTCGCCGCGCTCCAGGAGACGGATCAGTTCACCGGTGAACGCGGTGTACGCGGCGTCGCCCTTCGCCTCCGCCTTGAGGTTCTCCGTGGTCGAGGTGAGGACGTACGAGCCCTCGATGGCGACCAGGTCCTCGCCGGGGACCGTGGTGCCGTCGGCGGCCATCACGCCGTTCGCCGCGCGGCCGCTGTAACAGCAGTCCAGCACCACGATCCGGCGGCGCACCGAGCCCTTGGCGTCCTCCATGAGGTCGCGCAGCACGCGGTACCCCAGGGCGGTCTCGCGGCGGCCGCGCCGGGAGGCGGGGGTCGCCAGGTACAGGTCGTTGTCGCGGGCGTCGAGCAGGCCGTGGCCCGCGTAGTACACGAGCAGGGTGTCGGTGGCCTCGTCGACCGCCCGGACGATCGGGTCCGTCATCCGGCCCTGCGAATCGGGATTGGACACGACGTGCACCCGCTTGTGCGGCACGCCCCACACGTCCGGGTCGGTGAGCAGCTCGCGCAGCTTGATGAGGTTGTGGCGGACGGCCGGAAGGTCCTCCAGGTGCTCGTACGACCCGACGCCGATGAGCACGCAGGCGGACTTCGCGGGGTCCAGCGGCCGGCCCGCCGCCGGCGCGGCCGGAGCCGGCTGCTGCCCGGCCCCCGACGCCTCCGGCTCCCCCGAGACCGGCGCGGTCATGCCGCGTCCTCCCGCCCCAGCCGGGCCAGCGCCCGCCGTACGGTCTCCTCGTCCCGCAGCTCGGCACCCGTGAGCGTGACCTTGATGCCGTCCCGCTCGAAGGTGACCGAGGAGCGCGGGCGGTGCGCCTCCCACCAGGCCGCGACCGCCAGCGCGAGGCTGCCCCAGCCGGCGCCGTGCTCGACCAGCAGCTGCACGACCTCGAAGGCGCCGCCCATCTCCCCCGGCGCCGGGTCCTCGCCCACGTCCCGCACGGTGACGCCGGCGGCCCGCAACTCCGGCCCGCCGTCCCGCAGCCACCGGTGGAGCGAACGGAATTCCTGGGTGCTCTCTGTTCCGTGCAGTGTCAGCCGTACGTGCGTCATGCACTCCCCCTGGAAGCGGCAAGAGCCTCACCGGACACTCCTTCAACTCCCGGGGAGAGCACGGGTGTTCCCGGTGGGGCAAAGACGCACGGCCGATCGGTGCGCACAGCGCGAACGCGCGCCGTGCGCACCTCTCACGCGCCCCCGGGCTCCTGGAGTTCCCGCAGCTCCCGCAGCGCGCGCTCGCCCGGTTCGGCCAGGGCGAGGCGCCCGGCGGCGGCAGCGGCCCAGCCGGGGTCGGCGGCACGGGCCGCGACGATCATCAGCGCCAGCTGCACGCCGAGATCGAAGCCGAGCCGCTCGTGCTCCGCGAGCCGCCGAACACCGCGGTCCACCGCGTCCCGCAGCGCGGGCAGGCACGCGGACAGCAGGTCCCTGCGGAGCAGGGCACTGATGCGCCGGTCGAACTGGACGCGGTCGGCGATGGCCAGCAGCGCCCGCGCGGCCCGCACGCGCGCCTCCGGCGTGGCACGCTCCTCGACCATGTCGGCGCTGTCCCCCACCGCCTCGGCCAGCAGCGCGAAGGTGTCGTCCTGGGTGTGCAGCCGGTCGTACGACGCGCCGCGCCAGTCCACCGCCTCCGGGTCCGACGCGGCCTCGGCGACGGCCGCGTAGCCGAGAGCGTCGCCCCACCTGGTCAGCGCGAGGCAGGCGAGGAAGCGCTCGTACGGCCCCTCGTCCGGGTCCCGCAGGATCGCGGCCAGGGCCTCGGTACGGTCCGCGTAGCCGCCGTCCAGTCCGTCGCTGATGACGTCGTCCGGGTCGGCGCGGTCCCCGTCGAAGTCGGTGAAGAGGAGCCGCACGATCTTCTCGTCGGGCTCCCCGGAACGCGTGCTCTCGGCCATTCGGTGCTCTGCTCCCGTACTGCTCTCGGATGCTGCGGACGTGCGCGTGGCGGACGTCGCCTCACGCCCGCGTCGTGGTCATGCCCGAGTCGTGGTCACGCCCGCGCCGTGGGGTAGGGCCCCTTGACGTACTCCTTGGGCACGATTCCGCTGATCAGCCATTCTCCATCACGGCGCGTGTTGAGCAGGGCCATCACCCGCCGCTGCACCTTGCTGGCCTTGCTCTTGCTGAGGCCCTGCTCCTTCACGAACTGCGTCACCGCGTCGGTGTCGGACGGCTTCAGCGTCGTGGGGACGTCGATCTCCTTGCCGGCGACCTTGTTGATCTCCCCGGAGATGTCCCGCTGGATCCGCTCGGGGCGCCAGATCTCCACGCCCGGCACCCGGCCCGCGTCGATGTCCTGCTGAAGACGCCGGTAGTCGATGCTGACTTCCTGGGCGCCGTACACCTTGCCGGTGCCGTCCTTCGGCGCGAACGACGTGAACTGGCTCGCCTCCTTGGCGTCCTTGTTCGCGCCGCCCAGTACGTGTTCCAGGGGCGTGATGGTGCCGTCGGGCTTGGCCGGGACGATGCCGACGTCCGGATCGAACCGGGACTTCCGCAGGCCGAACGTGTTGTGCGTGGCCCCGAAGTCGTCGTCCTGCCGGATCACCTCCGGCTCGTCGCCCCCGGGCTGCTTGGGCGGTACCTCCCCCGGAGGCGTGCCGCCCTCCGCCCCGGGCGCGCCGTCGCCGGCGTCCGGAGCCCCGTCGCCTTCGTGTCCGGGCGCGTCGTTCCCGTGCGGCTCGGCGCCACGATCGTGCGGAGCCACGTCACTCTCGTGCGGCGGTGCCCCCTCGCCCCCATGGCCAGGCGCGTCACCCTCGTGCGGCGGCACCCCGTCGCTCCCATGGCCAGGCGCGTCGCCCCTGTGCGGCGAGCCCGCATCGCTCCCGTGCGGCGAGCCCGCGCCGCCCTCGTGCGGCGGTGCCCCCTCGCCCCCATGGGGAAGCGGGTCGCCCCCGTGTGCAGGTACGTCGCCCCCGTGCGGAGGCGCTCCGCCCTCGTGCGGGCCGGGCCGGCCCGGGAGGGAGCCTCCCTGCCGTGTGGCGTCGCCGACGAGGCCGTCGGCCGGCGCCGGGGCACCGCCACCGGCACGGCCGGGTACGCCATCGCCCGCGTGGCCGGGGCCGGGTGCCCCACCGCCCACATGGCCGGGTGCCGCAGCGCCCCCGCGGGCGCCCGCGCCGACCAGGGCCGGCTCCTGGGCGTGGACCGTGGCCCCCGGGGCGTCCGCCGTCGCCGTCGTGGCCGGGCGGACGTCCGGTACGCCCTCCCTGGGCGCGTGGCCGGCGCTGTCGACGACGTTGCCGTGCGCGTCCAGCAGACGGCCGTTGCCGTCGAAGTACCGGACGGGCTCACCCGGGGCGGTGGGCAGCCGGGTGGCGTCCTCCGGGAGCCGCGCCGCGTCCGTCGCCGGCTCCGGTACCTCGACCCTGCCGATGCCGCGCAGGCCCCGGACGGCGTCGCCGATCCGGGACAGGCCGGCCCCGACCGCCTTGCCCACGTAGGTCATGGGGTCGATGAGCCGGCCGGCCCTGCCCGCCGCCGAGAGGACCTTCGCCACGGCTCCGGCCCTGCCCACTCCGGCCGCCGCGGCGCCGGCGCCGCCGGTGAAGACCGTGGTGAGGACGTTGAAGGTGACCGCACCGGCCGCCCGGCCGGGGTTCTCGCCCCACTGGTCCCAGGCCACCAGCGCCTTGCCGGTCTCCTTCATCGCCGTACGCGAGTCCCGGAACCAGGACGGCAGCTGGTCGTCCGGCATCGACCAGAAGGCCACGTTCACGCCGGGCACGACGCTGATCGCCAGGCCGGTGATCAGCTGCCCCAGGCCCTTCCAGGCCCGCCCCGCCGCCTCCCAGCCGTTGAAGCCGAGCAGCGTGCCCAGGCCCTTGATCGTGCCCCAGATCCCGTCGACGATCAGGCCGTCCCAGAAGAAGGACTTCAGCCAGTACCCGATCTCCCACCAGTGGTGCTTCTCCTCCACCGGCTCGCCCCAGGGGAGTTCCTTCGACTTCTTCATGTCGTCGGCGGCGAAGCCGTACTGGTTCTCCTTGCCGGAGCCGTCCCCGGCCACCATCTGGGTGCCGCCCCACAACGCGGTGATCTTGTTGTGGCAGGTACGCTCCGCGGCCCAGAACGCGGCGACGGTGGCGGTGATGTCGTCGAGGATCCGGTTGTGCTCGGCGATCAGGTCCCCGTCGTAGTCGCCGTCCTCGTCGTCCTTGTGGTCCCGGATGAACTTCTGCGCCTCGGACTTCAGCCCGGCCAGCTTCGGTACCAGCGGGCGGATCTCGTCGGCGTACGAGGAGAGCGCCGAGGCGACCGTCTCCAGGTCACCGGCGAAGGCGTCCGCGCGGTCCTTGACCGGCTTGGTGGTGGCGAACAGCTGCTCTGCCTCCGGCGCCTTGTAGTACGCCGACAGGCCCTGGAAGTGGGAGTGCACGTCCGACCCGGTGCCGCGGAGGTGCCCGGCGTCCGACTTCAGCGCCGCGTGGTCCTTGTCCAGCTGCACCAGGTCGCCGGTGAACTGCGGGATCTGATCGGGCTTCAGCTCGATCCTCATACCGACCGCGCCCCTGTCGTGCCCGGCTCGCTCCGACTGTTCCGCGGCCGCGGCTCCCGCCCCGTCATCCGTGCACTCTCCGCATCCCGACACCGGGGAGCCGCCGGTGTCGCCGGCAGCCCGACGGCATGGTCGTTCGCATGGTCGTTCGCCGGACCATGATCGCAACCGGGGACCGGCCCTGCCAAACGCCGACCGACAGGTGAACCCGCAGGTGAACCGACAGGTGACACGGCCGCCGCCGCGGCCCCGGCAACGGAAGGGTCCCGACCAACAGAAGCGCCCCGACCGGGGAGCCCGGCCGGGGCGTGGGGCGCGGATCGGCGCCCCACGAAGGGCGCCGGACGGTGGGCCATCAGGGGCTCGAACCCTGAACCAATGGATTAAAAGTCCACTGCTCTGCCAATTGAGCTAATGGCCCGCACCGAGCAGCATAGCCCGCGCTCGTCCCACACCTGGAAGGCATTAGGGCTCGGCGGGGTCGAAGTGGCCCGATGCGGGCCTGCTGCGGGCGGTGTGAACGTGCCGGTGGGCCCGTCCCGGGGAGGACGGGCCCACCGTTACGGCGATCGCGTACGGGCTGCTCAGCGCGGCTCCGCCGGCTCAGTCGCGGGCGGAAGGCTCAGCGCTGTGCGCCGCGTCCGGTCAGCCGTTGCGCTTCCAGCGCG
The DNA here is from genome assembly GCF_055586425.1 of Streptomyces sp. NPDC050806. Classification (NCBI taxonomy): domain Bacteria; kingdom Bacillati; phylum Actinomycetota; class Actinomycetes; order Kitasatosporales; family Streptomycetaceae; genus Streptomyces; species Streptomyces sp. NPDC050806. The sequence continues at coordinate 35,488 of NZ_JBVJIF010000017.1, forward strand.
GCTTGTCCGCACGGCGGTCGAAGGACCGGCCGCCGGCGTTGCCGCTGCGGTGGTCGTCCCGGCGGTTGTGCGGACGACGGTCGTCGCGGTCGCGGCCGAAGCGGTCGTCCCGGCGGTCGCGGTTGAACGGGCGGTCGCCGCCACGGTGGTCCCGGCGCTCGAAGGAGCGGCCACCGCGGTCGTCACGACGGTCGCGGTTGAAGCCACCTCGGTCGCCGCCCCGGTCACCACGGTCGTTCCGGTCGTTGCGGTCGTTCCGGTCGAAGGAACGGCCACCACGGTCGTCACGACGGAAGCCGCCACGGTCGTTGCGGTCGTCCCGGCGGAAGCCACCGCGGTCGTCAC
>NZ_JBVJIF010000017.1:35929-73612 GCF_055586425.1 Streptomyces sp. NPDC050806
CACGACGGTCACGGTTGAAGCCGCCACGGTCGCCGCCGCGGTCACCACGGTCGTTGCGGTCGTTCCGGTCGAAGGAACGGCCACCACGGTCGTCACGACGGAAGCCGCCACGGTCGTTGCGGTCATCGCGGCGGAAGCCACCGCGGTCGTCACGACGGTCACGGTTGAAGCCGCCACGGTCGCCGCCGCGGTCACCACGGTCGTTGCGGTCGTTCCGGTCGAAGGAACGGCCACCACGGTCGTCACGGCGGTCCCGGCGCTCGTAGTTGCCGCGCTCGTCGCGGTACGTGGAGCGGCGCTGCGTGTCGTCGTCCTCGGCGGCGCGCGCGGTCTGGGCCGGCAGCGACACCTCGGGCTGCGCGGCGCTCTCCGCCTCCACAGCGGCCTCGGCCTCGGCCTTGGCCTGCACCGCGGCCTCCGGGTCCTCGCCCCGCTCGCGCGCGGCCTTGGCGGTCAGCCGGTCGGCGTCCTCGCGCAGCTCGGCGGCGCGGCGCTGCAGCCGCTCCAGCTCGCGGGTCAGGTCGGCGACCTCGCGCTCGGCCTGCTTGGCGGAGTTCGCGGCCGACTCGGCCTGCACCTCGGTGAGCGAGCGGGCGCCGGTGATCCGGGCCACGTCCTCGTCGAACTGGCCGGCGCCGCCCACGATGTGACGCGAGGCGTCCACGCCCGCGTCCTCCATGAGGCGGAAGATCTGCCGACGCTGGTGCGGCAGGGCGAGCGAGACGACCGTGCCGGACTGGCCCGCGCGGGCCGTACGGCCGGAACGGTGCAGGTAGTCCTTGTGGTCACCGGCCGGGTCCACGTTCAGGACCAGGTCGATGCCGTCGACGTGGATGCCGCGCGCGGCGACGTCGGTGGCGACCAGGACGTTGACGTAACCGTCCTTGAAGTCGGCCAGGGTCCGCGTACGCGCGCCCTGGGTCATGCCGCCGTGCAGCGCGTCGGCGCGCACACCCGAGTCGCACAGCTGCTCGGCGACGCGGTCGGCGCCCAGCTGCGTACGGACGAAGATGATCGTGCGGCCCTTGCGGGCTGCGATGGCGGCGGTGACCGGCGCCTTGTCCTTCGGCTTCACGACCAGCACGTGGTGGGTCATGGTGGTGACCGCGCCCTGCGCCGCGTCGACCTCGTGGGTCGCCGGGTCGGTCAGGTAGCGCTTGACCAGCGTGCCGATCTCGTTCTCCATCGTCGCGGAGAAGAGCATCCGCTGGCCGCCGGTCGGCACCAGGTCCAGCAGCTCGGTGACCTCGGGCAGGAAGCCCAGGTCGGCCATCTGGTCGGCCTCGTCCAGGACGGCGACCTCGACCTTGTCCAGGGAGCAGGCGCCGCGGTTGATGATGTCGCGCAGCCGGCCCGGGGTGGCGACGAGGATGTCGACGCCGCGCTCCAGGGCGTAGATCTGGTTGCCCATCGAGGTGCCGCCGCAGACGACCTTCAGCTTGAGGCCGAGGACGTCGCCGTACGGCTGCAGCGCGTCGCTCACCTGCATGGCGAGCTCACGGGTCGGGGTGAGGATGACGCCGCGCGGGCGCTTCTTCTCGGTGTGGCCGCCGGCCAGGCGGGTCAGCAGCGGCAGACCGAAGGACAGCGTCTTGCCGGAGCCGGTGCGGCCGCGGCCGAGGATGTCGCGCCCGGAGATGGCGTCCGGGATGGTCGCCGCCTGGATCGGGAACGGGGTGGTGACACCGTTCTGCGCCAGCTTGCGGACGATCTTCTCGTCCAGGCCGAGGTCGGCGAACGTGATCTGCGGCTCTTCGGGGGCCTGCGGCTCCTCGGTGACGGCCTCGGGGGCCGTGGCCTGCTCGGCGTGGCCGAGGACCTGCTCGACGTCGACGGGGGCCTGCTCGTCGTGCGTGGGCATGGCGGACTGATCAGTGGAAACGGACATGCGAAATGCGAAACCTTCCGGAGTCTCGGCACGCGCCCAAACTCCGTGTTGTTTCACAAAAGACCGCCTCAATGCGGTCAGCCACGGTAAGGAGAGAACGCGCCTCGCGGCGCGCTTCGTCCTCTTCGGTGAAGGGGATCCGGTGGGCGCCGGGCAAATGGGATCAAACGATCTACCACCATACGCACCCGGTACCCCTGAAGGCAAATGCGGTGCCGACAGGGCTCTCCCGGCGCCGTCGGTCGTCCGGTTATCGCCGGTCGAAGGCCGATCCTCGCCCCTGTAGGTGGCCGCTCGGCGCCCTCTCCGGGGCGGCGCGGCGCGCCCTACTGGGAGCCGCCGCTCCCGGACTCCGAGGCGGAGGCCGGGGAGCCCGACTGCGGGCCGGTCTGCTCGGGGCTGCTCGGCGGCGGGTCCTGGCTCGGGGTGGGCGTCGGGTCCGGCGCCGGGGCCGTACGGGAGGGGGTGGGCGTGGGCTTCGGGTGGCCGGAGGGGCGCGGCGGGGCCGGGCGGGGCGGGCTGTCCTCCGTGGGGCTCTCCGATCCCGGCCGGCCGCCGTCCGGGGTGCCGCTGCCCGCGGGCTCTCCGGGCGAGCTCTTCCCGTCGGCCGACGGCTCCGCGCCGTCCGAGGGCGTGGCGCGGTCCCGGTCCTCCATGGGCGCCCCGGAACGGCCCATGCGGCGCGGTCCGGCGCCGGGCGCCTCGGCCGAGCCGCCGTCGGGCTGGGCGTCGCTGCCGTGGTGCCCGGCGGCCGAACCGGAGGGCTTGGGCTTCGGCGCGTCGTCGCTGACGCTCATGCAGCCGGTGAGCGACATGGCGAAGGCGGAGGCGGCCGCGGCCACGGCGGCCGTCCGGGCCAGGGAGCGGGCCGTACGCGGCGCCGTACGGGGCGAGGCGGACCCGTCGGCCGAAGCGGGCGACGAGGCGGAGGAGACGGAGGGCAGGGGCGGGACGGGCGGCACGGCGGCCGGGGCTGCTGGCGGGGACGGGCGACTGGCGGGGAGCGGGCGACGCACGGACGGGACCTCCGGATCCGGAGCGGACACGCGGGACTGATGCCCTGCCCAACTCCCGCCGCCCACCGGAGGACACGCCCGGGACGCACCCCGGCCCACCGACCCCGCACGCCCCGGGGCACGGCGTGTCGCCCTGCCGGGGCGCTGCGCGGACGTCCGTCTGCGCGGCGCGGACGGATGTCCGGTGGCGCGGGCGGCGCCGTCCGCTCAGCCGTACCCGAGGGCGTGCAGCCGCTCGTCGTCGATGCCGAAGTGGTGGGCGATCTCATGCACGACCGTGACCTCGGTCTCGGCCACCACGTCCTCCCGGCTGTCGCACATCCGTAGCGTCGGGCCCCGGTAGACCGTGATCCGGTCCGGCAGTACGCCCGCGTACCACTCGCCCCGCTCGGTCAGCGGCGTCCCCTCGTAGAGCCCGAGCAGGTCGGGGTCGTCCGCCGGCGGCTCGTCCTCGACGAACACGGCGACGTTGTCCATCAAGCGGGTCAGCTCCGGCGGGATCCGGTCCAGCGCCTCGCCGACCAGTTCCTCGAACTCCTCGCGCGTCATCTCCAGCACGCGCCCATTGTGGGTCACGGGCCCGCTCGGGGCCCCGCCCTCACGCCGGACGCGCCCCTCGCGTTCCCGCACGCACCCCCGTACCCCGCCCCCGCACGCGCTCCGGCACACGCCCACCGCGTACGCCCACGAATTACGCGTCCTCACCCACGTATGCCGCAACCCCCGGCATAACGGGCCGCACGGACGGGCATACGCGCACAATGGCCCGCACCGCGCCGTCCGGGGGGCCGTCCCCGGACTCCTCCGTGCTCCGGCTGCTCCGTACCGCGTACCACCGCGTCCGGAGCGCCCCCGCCGCCGTCCTGCGGCACTACCGCGCCCACCACCAGGCCCCCACCTTCGCCCTGACGCACACTCCGCACCCGTATGCCCGCGCCCTCGGGCTGATCGCCGTGACGCTGCTCGGCGCCTGGCTCGGCCTGCTGATCGTCGGCAGCGTCCGGACCCCCGTCGGGCCCGTGGACACGACCATGGCGCTGCGCCCGTCCGTCAGCGGCGGCACGAAGATCAACGTGTCCCCGCTGGGCGCGCTGGACCTCCAGAGCCACCACGCCCCGATACGGCTCGACGTCGACGTGGACCAGCTGGACCCGGCACGCGCCCAGGAGCTGGTCGACCACCCGGAGCGGTTCTCCGGACTCCAGGCCGAGGTCACCCGGGACGTCGAGCGCGGCACCGCCGACCTCGCCCTGCGGTCCTGCGTCGCGGTGGTCTCCGGGGCGACGGCACTGGGCCTCGCGGTGTACCGCAGGCCGCGCCGCGCGCTGGCCGCCGGCGGCCTCGCCCTCGTGCTGCTCGCCGCCTCGGGGGGCGTCGCGTACGCCACCTGGAACCCCAAGTCCGTCCTGGAGCCGCGCTTCTCGGGGCTGCTGTCCTCCGCGCCCTCCGTGGTGGGCAGCGCCCGCTCCATCGTGAGCGAGTTCGACGTCTACCAGAAGGAGCTGGCCCGGCTGGTCACGAACGTCACCAAGCTCTACGACGCGACCTCCACCCTGCCCGCGTACCAGCCGGACCCCTCCACGGTCCGCGTCCTGCACGTCTCCGACATCCATCTGAACCCCGCCGCCTGGCAGATCATCAGGTCCCTGGTCGAGCAGTACGACATCGACGTGATCATCGACACCGGCGACACCATGGACCACGGCTCGGCCGCCGAGAACAAGTTCCTCGACCCGATCGGCAAGCTCGGCGCCCCGTACGTCTGGGTGCGCGGCAACCACGACTCGATGAAGACGCAGAAGTACCTCGCGCAGAACAAGAAGCTGAAGAACGTGAAGGTCGTGGACGAGGGCACCTCCGTGCGCGCAGGAGGGCTGCGCATCGTGGGCATCGGCGACCCGCAGTTCACCCCGGACCGCTCGGTGGCCGCATCGGGGGACCGGGTGGAGCGCGCCTCGGGGCGGCGCCTGGCCGACACCCTGCGCACGCTCACCCGGGCCCGTACCCCCGCCGACATCGCGCTGGCCCACAACCCGGTGGCCGCGACCGAGACCGACGGGCTGGTCCCGCTGGCGCTCTCCGGCCACGTCCACCACCGCGACACGCGCGTCCTGCCGAAGGGCACCCGGCTGATGATCGAGGGCTCCACCGGAGGCGGCGGGCTGCGCGCGGTCGAGGGCGCGACACCCGAACAGGTGCAGGCCTCGGTGCTCTACATGGATCGCGACTCGCGGCGCCTCCAGGCCTGGGACGAGATCACCCTGGGCGGGCTGGGCCTGTCGAAAGCCCAGGTCAGCCGCCATCTCCCGGCCGACAACCGGCCCGGCGCCACCCCGTCGCCCACGCCTTCGCGGACCTCACCGAGCCCCTCTTCGTAAACCGTTTTGGCGAACCGTCCCCGCATCCCATATGCTTCTCACGTCCCCGACGGCGCCGACAAAGCGCCCAGGTGGGCCATCAGCCCTCATCGTCTAGTGGCCCAGGACGCCGCCCTTTCAAGGCGGTAGCACGGGTTCGAATCCCGTTGGGGGCACGCAACACCCTGTGCGAGACTAGTGCTCGCACAAAGCTTGGTCCTGTGGAGCAGTTTGGAGTGCTCGCCACCCTGTCAAGGTGGAGGCCGCGGGTTCAAATCCCGTCAGGACCGCTGCAGCCTTTCGAGGTTGCGTGGCTGGGTAGCTCAGTTGGTACGAGCGTCCGCCTGAAAAGCGGAAGGTCGCCGGTTCGACCCCGGCCCCAGCCACTCCGTGAAGACCCCGGGAAGTTCGCTTCCCGGGGTTTTTCGTTGTGCCCGGCTCCGGGCGCGGGGACGGGGCCCGGTCATGTCGCCGCGTGGGCCGGGGCCGTGGGGCGGCCACCCGGGTGGCGGTGGCGCCAGAGCCAGAAGACCGTGCAGGACAGCAGGGACCAGCCGGCCAGCACCAGGTACGGGAAGACGTGCTGGTGGCCGGGGAAGTAGACGGCCGTGTGCTGGGCGTTCACCGAGGCGCCCGGCGGCAGCCACTGGCCGATGCGGCCGAGCACGGACGGGAGCAGCGGCCAGGAGACGGCGCCGCCGGACGAGGGGTTGCCGAGCAGCACCATCAGGCCCCAGGTCGGCACCATCGCCCAGCGGCCGATCAACGTGTTGAACATCGTGAAGACCATGCCGGACGTGAACATGGTGAACGCGAGGATCAGCCAGGAGTGCACGAAGGGCAGGGTCAGCGCGCCCAGCAGCCAGTCGACCACCGCGGCGATGGAGAACCCGCCGAGCAGGGCGTAGGCGAGGGTGAACGCGATCCGCTCGGCCGGATTGAGCGCGCGGGCGTGCACGCTCAGCTGGATCGCGCCCACGAAGCCGATGATCACCGCGGCCAGGGAGACGTAGAAGAGCGCCAGGCCGCGCGGGTCGCCGGGCTGCACCGGCTTGATGTCCTTGATGGTGACCGGGACGCCCGTCTCCTTGCCGACCTGCGGCGCGGCCTGCTGGAGCAGCTGGCTCACCGAGGCGCCCGAGGCGCTGGCGAGGTCCATGCGTACGCCCGAGCCGTCCACGCTGATCACCGTGAACGCCTTCTGCTCGTCGACCGCCTCGCGGGCCTGTGCGTACGTCCGGTACTCGTGCAGCTCCAGCGACGCGTTCAGGGCCTTCTCCATGCCCTGCACGAACCCCTTGCCGCGCGCGTCGTCCGGGGCGCCCACGAGCGCCGTGGGGATGCGGTGCGGCGTCGGGTTGGCCATGGAGAAGGTGTACGAGCCGGCGAAGAGACCGGCGGCGGCCGCCAGGATGAAGATCAGGACGGTCGCGGGCAGGAACGGCGACCTCTTGAAGGCCGCCCACTTCTCGGCCGCGGTCCGGGGCCGGGCGTGCGCCCCGTGCGCTTCGTGGCCGGCGGTCGCGCCACGAGCGGCCGACGCCGCATCGTCGGCGGACGCACGGTCGGCGGATGCGACACGGTCGGCGGGATCGGCGGGATCGGCGGGATCGGCGTCGTGATCATCGGGCATACGAACACGCTAAAGCACCCATCGCGGACATTCCCTACGGGCTGCGCCGGTGCCCTCCGAACGCCCGGATCCGGCCGCGATCGCCCCTCCTGGGGGCCGCCCGGCCGCAATTCGTTCGCCAGGCGTTTCGGCGAGGTGAGATCCTGGATCGCGTATGTCCAGTCAGCCTGCCTCCGCCGCGCCCAGGGGTGTCACGCCCGAGGGTGCTCCCGCCCTGCCCGCACTCCTGGCGCAGCTGCCCGAGCTGATGCTGCGTGACCAGCAGCGACTCGGCCGCCGCCTCGACGGCGCGCGCCGGATCCGCAAGCCCGAGGCGCGGGCCGCGGTGCTGGCCGAGATCGCCCAGGGCATCGACGAAGCGCAGCTCCGCGTCGAGCAGCGCCGGGCCGCCGTTCCGGAGATCACGTACCCGGAGCAGCTGCCGGTCAGCCAGAAGAAGGACGACATCCTGGAGGCGATACGCGACCACCAGGTCGTGATCGTCGCGGGTGAGACCGGCTCCGGCAAGACGACGCAGATCCCGAAGATCTGCCTGGAGCTGGGCCGCGGGGTGCAGGGCCTGATCGGCCACACCCAGCCGCGCCGGATCGCCGCCCGTACGGTCGCCGAGCGGGTCGCCGAGGAGCTGCAGAGCCCGCTGGGCGAGGCGGTCGGCTGGAAGGTCCGGTTCACCGACCAGGTCGGCGGCGACACGCTGGTCAAGCTGATGACGGACGGCATCCTGCTCGCCGAGATCCAGACCGACCGCGAGCTGCGCCAGTACGACACGATCATCATCGACGAGGCGCACGAGCGCAGCCTCAACATCGACTTCCTGCTCGGCTACCTGGCGCAGCTGCTGCCGAAGCGCCCGGACCTGAAGGTCGTCATCACCTCCGCGACGATCGACCCGGAACGGTTCTCCCGGCACTTCGGGGACGCGCCGATCATCGAGGTCAGCGGCCGCACGTACCCGGTGGAGGTGCGGTACCGCCCGCTGCTGGAAGAGGGCGCCGAAGACGCCGACCGGGACCAGGTCAGCGCCATCTGCGAGGCCGTGGACGAGCTGCAGGCCGAGGGGCCGGGCGACATCCTGGTCTTCCTCTCCGGCGAGCGGGAGATCCGGGACACCGCGGACGCGCTGACGAAACGCCTGAACCGCGGCGGCGCACTGGCGCGCGAGACCGAGGTGCTGCCGTTGTACGCGCGCCTCTCGCACGCCGAGCAGCACCGCGTCTTCCAGCGCCACTCCACTCGCCGCATCGTGCTGGCGACCAATGTCGCCGAGACGTCCCTGACCGTGCCGGGCATCCGGTACGTCATCGACACGGGCATGGCCCGCATCTCGCGCTACAGCTACCGCACGAAGGTGCAGCGGCTGCCGATCGAGCCGATCTCGCAGGCCAGCGCCAACCAGCGCAAGGGCCGCTGCGGACGGCTCAGCGACGGCATCTGCGTCCGGCTGTATTCGGAGGAGGACTTCGAGTCCCGGCCGGAGTTCACGGACGCCGAGATCCTGCGCACGAACCTGGCGTCGGTCATCCTGCAGATGACGGCGGCCGGCCTCGGCGACATCGAGAAGTTCCCTTTCATCGACCCGCCGGACCGCCGCAACATCAAGGACGGCGTGCAGCTCCTCGAAGAGCTGGGCGCGGTCGACCCGAAGCAGAAGGACCCGAAGAAACGGCTCACACAGATGGGCCGGAAGCTCTCGCAGCTGCCGGTGGACCCGCGGCTCGCGCGGATGGTCCTGGAGGCCGACCGCAACGGCTGCGTACGCGAAGTCATGGTCATCGCCGCGGGGCTGTCCATCCAGGACCCGCGCGAGCGGCCCGCCGACAAGCAGCAGCAGGCCGACCAGCAGCACGCCCGCTTCAAGGACGAGACCAGCGACTTCCTGGCGTATCTGAATCTCTGGCGGTACGTCAGGGAGCAGCAGAAGGCGCTGTCCTCGTCGGCGTTCCGCCGTATGTGCCGCAACGAATTCCTGAACTACCTCCGGATACGCGAGTGGCAGGACATCTATACGCAGCTGCGTACGGTCGCCAAGACGATGGGCATCCACCTCGCCGAGGAGGACGCGGCCCCCGAGCACATCCACACGTCGCTGCTCGCCGGTTTGCTCTCGCATATCGGGCTGAAGGACACGGACGCGAAGAACGAGTACCTGGGCGCCCGCAGCGCCAAGTTCGCGGTCTTCCCCGGCTCGGCGCTCTTCAAGAAGCCGCCGCGCTGGATCATGTCGGCGGAGCTGGTCGAGACGTCCCGCCTCTGGGCGCGGGTGAACGCGAAGATCGAGCCCGAGTGGGTCGAGCCGCTCGCCCAGCACCTGGTGAAGCGGACGTACAGCGAACCGCACTGGGAACAGAAGATGGCCGCGGTGATGGCGTACGAGCGCGTGACGCTCTACGGCGTACCGATCGTGGCCCAGCGCAAGGTCAACTACGGCCGGATCGACCCGGAGATCTCGCGCGACCTGTTCATCCGGAACGCCCTGGTCGAGGGCGACTGGCGGACCCACCACCAGTTCTTCCACGACAACCGCAAGCTGCTGGGCGAGGTCGAGGAGCTGGAGCACCGCGCCCGGCGCCGCGACATCCTCGTGGACGACGAGACGCTGTTCGACTTCTACGACCAGCGCATCCCCGAACACGTCGTGTCCGGTGCGCACTTCGACTCCTGGTGGAAGAAGAAGCGCACTGAGGAGCCCGAACTCCTCAACTTCGAGCACTCGATGCTCATCAACGAAACCGCCGAGGCCGTCACCAAGGACGACTACCCGGACTCCTGGCGGCAGGGAAAGCTGAAGTTCAAGGTCACGTACCAGTTCGAGCCGGGGGCCGACGCGGACGGCGTGACCGTCCACATCCCGCTCCAGGTGCTCAACCAGGTCTCCGCCGAGGGCTTCGACTGGCAGATCCCCGGCCTGCGCGAACAGCTGGTCACCGAGCTGATCCGGTCCCTGCCCAAGCCGATCCGGCGCAACTACGTCCCCGCGCCGAACTTCGCCGCCCGCTTCCTGGACGGGGCGGTTCCCCTGCAGGGCGCGCTGACGACGTCGCTGGCGGCAGGGCTGCGGCGGATGGTCGGCGTGCCCTTCGAGGCGGCCGACTTCGACCTGTCCAAGGTGCCGGACCACTTGAAGATCACCTTCCGTGTGGTCGACGAGCGGCGGCGCAAGCTGGCCGAGGCCAAGGACCTCGAAGCGCTGCGGCTGAAGCTCAAGCCCAAGACCCGGGAGGCCATCTCCAGGGCCTTCGAGCAGGCGGCCCAGAAGCAGGCGACGCAGAAGAAGGGCGGACAGCCCGGCAAGGGTGCGGCGGACGCCGGACCGACGGGCCCGGAGCAGCGCACCGGCCTGACCGCCTGGACCATCGGCACGCTGCCGCACACCTTCGAGACGCGGCGCGCCGGCCAGCCGCTCAAGGCGTACCCGGCGCTGGTGGACGAGGGCTCCTCGGTCGCCGTACGGCTCTTCGACACCGAGGCGGAGCAGCGGAGCGCGATGTGGGCCGGCACCCGCCGCCTCATCCTGCTCAACATCCAGTCCAACCCGGCCAAGTTCGCGCAGAGCAAGCTCAGCAACCAGCAGAAGCTGGCACTCTCCAGCAATCCGCATGGCTCGATCCAGTCGCTCTTCGACGACTGCGTGACCGCGGCGGCCGACCGGCTGATCGCCGCGCACGGCGGTCCGGCCTGGGACGAGGAGGGCTTCCGGAAGCTCTTCGACGCGGTGCGGGCCGACCTGGTCGACGCCACGATGAAGACCGTGCAGCAGGTGCGCGAGGTGCTGGCGGCCTGGCAGGCGTGCGAGCGGCGGCTGAAGGACACCTCCTCCCCGGTGCTGCTGGCCTCGGTCACGGACGTCAGGGAGCAGCTGACCGCGCTCATCAAGCCGGGCTTCGTCACCGAGCACGGCGCCAAGCGGCTGCCGGACCTCATGCGGTACCTGGTCGCCGCCGACCGCCGGCTCCAGCAGATGCCCACCAACGCCGAGCGGGACCGCTCCCGGATGGCGAAGGTGAAGGAGATGCAGGACGAATTCGGCTGGCTGCTGGAGCAGTTCCCGGCGGGACGGCCGGTGCCGCAGCAGGCGCTGGAGATCCGCTGGATGATCGAGGAGCTGCGGGTGAGCTACTTCGCGCACGCGCTGGGCACTGCGTACCCGGTCTCCGACAAGCGCATCGTGAAGGCGGTGGACGCGGCCGCCCCGTAGGGCTCCGCGCCCCCGCGCGCTGTGCGCCGGGTCACGTCCCGGCGCCCACCGGGGCCTCCCCCGGCAGCGAGTTCGACCGCACCCCCTGACCTGCTGTAGAGTCTTGCTTCGCAGGCACCCGAGAGGGCGCCGGCAGCAAGGTCCTGTGGAGCAGTTTGGAGTGCTCGCCACCCTGTCAAGGTGGAGGCCGCGGGTTCAAATCCCGTCAGGACCGCAAGCGAAGGGCCCGCATCCGATCAGGATGCGGGCCCTTCTGTCGTACGCGGTGACCGGACACGTTCGGATCCCGGCCCCCGCACTCCGGCGGACGCCGCCTCGCGCCCCATCCCCCGGACCCTTGACCACGGCACCTGCCGCCGGTACTCACAAAGGAGAGCCGGGGGAGGTGCGGCGATGGCGGCAGCGGGGAATCACGCGACCGGCGCGCTGCTCCGCGCGCACCTGTCCGCCGCCGCGCGCTTCCGGCACGCCACCCTGCGCTGTCCGGTGTGCCGCCGGCTGCTGCGGCTGGCCCTGGAGCGCATTCCGGACCCTCCGCAGACCAAGATCGTCTCTGCGGGGCCTTCTGCGGCCTCTCCCGCCGCCGCGCTCTCTTCATCGCCCAGGATCGCCGCCGCGGCCCGTACGCGGCGCCTGACGCCCTCCTCGCGGCCGTCGGCGCTCCGGGCGACCCCTCGTGTCGTCATCTCCGTGCGCGTACTGCGGAGCAGGGACGAAAGTCCGCTCCCCCGATGACCAATGGCGCCTCCGTCAGCGCCCGTGCGGTGAGAGGCTGTTGGTGCGGAAACAGGCCGCTGTGCACTACCCCAGCGGGTGCCACAGGGACAACCAGTGGCTCCTGTGACGGGTGTCACCGTACGAATTTTGGGATCAGCGGAACTTACGCCCCGCCTACAGGCGGTCAATTTAATATGTGCAATTGCACCGCCCACCCGGCAGTCCCACGGCTGTACCGGCGAGTACCGGGATCGCTACCTGAGAGTCCCCTGTGGGCGGTGACCAAGAGCTACCGCCGGAGCCGCGGATCCGGCGCAAGATGCAGGTCCGGCCGGCGCGGGGCGGCGGACGGGAGAGCGCACGAGCGCACAAAAAAGATCGCGCTGGACCCGGCGGAGTCCAGCGCGATCAATGACGTACCCATGTGCTGCGGGCATGGGGCCTGTTGGGGCAGGCACCCCGTCATAAGGAGCTATGTGGTGCTCTATGGGCATCGAACGGGTTGGGGGACCCAAAAATGCCCGGTTATGCGGTTTTTCAGGCCTCGCTGCGCTGCTGCGGGATACCCGCGAGCAGTGCGCGGACCTCAGCCTCGCGGTAGCGCCGATGTCCACCGAGCGTACGGATGGACGTGAGCTTGCCTGCCTTGGCCCAGCGGGTCACCGTCTTCGGGTCGACACGGAACATCGTGGCAACCTCGGCAGGGGTAAGCAGCGGCTCGGCGTCAGGGGTGCGAGCGGTCATGAGCGGCCTCCTCGGGAGAACCGAACCATCACGGTTCTTTCCTCTAAATTCTGCACCTTGACCCGCGTTGCCCGAAATGGCGGACGCGGGCCGAGTCGGTTATAGGACGAACGGCTTGTCCTCGGCACTACAACTACACCATCTGTCCAGCCGCGTCGGCCAAACCGATGGAATTGCCCTCTCAGGTGTTCAACCTCGGCGGAAGCCGATGGACCGTGCCATAGCGGACAGTCACGCCTCTGTGACGATCAGTCACAACGTGATCAGGCGTCACCAGTCCCACCAAGGAGTGCAATACCGATCTATCCGCCCTTAGTTGGACGGAAGGAGCCCCGGTCAGGCTCCTTGTCCTATTTTGGCACGAGGGTGGTAGTTGGTGGCAAGGCCCGAAGTCAGTGCTTTAGGTCACTGTTTTACGGTTTGGTCCGGATCGGGACCTACGTCCCGTACATCCGAACCAGCACACCGTAAACCGACGGCACGGCACAGAAACCCCTCAATCACCGCTCAGGGACCGCCTGCCGCCCGCCGCCCTCAGGCATGCGCCGGCGCGCCCGCCGGAGGCGCACAACGGGGGCGCGCGTCGTCACAACGCGTGCCTCCGAAAATGATCACCCAATGTCCGGCGGTCAGCTGGCGTACTGCCGCTCCCGGACCTCACGCCACCGGTCCGACAGCTTTTCGTACGCCGCGCCGGCCCGCTCCCCGTCGCCCTCGCGCAGTGCCGCGAGTCCCTCCGCCACTTCCGCGGCGGAGCGGTCCTCGGCCAGCCGGCCTTCGGGGACGGCGTGCACCAGTCCTCCGTAGTCCAGCTCGACGAGGGCGCGTGGGTGGAATTCCTCCAGCCAGCGCCCCACATCTACCAGGCCGTCGATCAGCGGCCCCTCTTCGAGGGCGTCACGGAGCGTGCGCAGTCCGCGTGCGACCCGGCGCCTGGCCTCGACCATCGGCGTGCGGTAACGCAGCACGAGCCCTTGGTCACTCTTCGTGTACTCCCGCTCGGCGTCGGTGAAGAGCACGAACCAGCGCACCGGTACGTGCCAGGTCGCCGTACGGATCCAGGGGCGCGCGTCGGGGTTGCGGTCCAGCCACCGCTCGTAGTCGGCGGCGGCCTGCCGGCGGACCACCGGCGGCAGGGCGGCGTCCAGCACCGGCCCGGGAAGCCGCTCGGGCAGCTCCTCCAGCGCCTGCCAGCCGCGCAGCCGCGTCCGCCAGGGGCACACACACGTCACGCCGTCCACATCGGCGATGAACGCGTCGCCGCTCTCGTGCACGGGCACCGCCACCGGCGGGGTCGGCAGCAGATCGGCGAGCGAGCGCCGCAGCTCGTCCTGGGCGGTGGGCATGGACTCCCGCTTGGCGTAGCGCGCCCAGTGGGAGCGCTCCGGCTCGGGGAACGCTGCCAGCGGTTCGTAGACCCGTAGATACGCCGCGTACGGGACCATCACCGATGACGCCTGGGCCACGCCCGCTCCATTCTTCTGTGGGTCCGCCGGAGGTGGACCGCGAGGGAAAACCGCCACTGGGGAGTGTGCCAAGCAGGGGCGCGAGGCCGGGAGTTGCCTCCCCGCGAGCGGCCCGGCATGCGCAAATCGTCCCATGCCCGTACCCCACTAAGGGGTGATCCTCCGCACTGTGCCGATCAACGGCTGCCGAAGGTCATACGCTTCCCCCGACCGGCCCTCCCCCCGCTTCCCCTGCCACAAGCGGGGGGAACGACCCGAGGGCGTCCACCGCGACTATGGGAGTCACCACAGTGACCGACGTACGTCCCGTCTCCGCACACTCCGTGCCGGGGATCCCCGCTTCCCACGCCGACGGCGGAGTGCTGCACACGCTGTTCCGGTCCGATCAGGGCGGCCACGAGCAGGTCGTGCTCTGCCAGGACCGCGCCAGCGGCCTGAAGGCCGTGATCGCGATCCACAACACCGCGCTCGGCCCGGCCCTTGGCGGCACCCGCTTCCACGCGTACGCCTCCGAGGAGGAGGCCGTGCTGGACGCGCTGAACCTCTCCCGCGGCATGTCGTACAAGAACGCGCTCGCGGGCCTGGACCATGGCGGCGGCAAGGCCGTGATCATCGGCGATCCCGAAGCGATCAAGACCGAAGAACTGCTGCTCGCCTACGGTCGTTTCGTGTCCTCTCTCGGCGGCCGCTACGTCACGGCCTGCGACGTCGGTACGTACGTCGCCGACATGGACGTCGTCGCCCGGATCAACCGCTGGACCACCGGCCGCTCGCCGGAGAACGGCGGCGCCGGCGACTCCTCCGTCCTCACCGCCTACGGCGTCTTCCAGGGCATGCGCGCGGCCGCCCAGCACCAGTGGGGCGACCCGAGCCTGAGCGGGAAGCGGGTGGGCATCGCCGGGGTCGGAAAGGTCGGCCAACACCTGGTCGAACACCTGCTCGAAGACGGGGCAGATGTGGTCATCACGGACGTACGGTCCGAATCCGTGGATCGAATTCTGGCCAAACATCCGCAGGTCCGCGCGGCCGTCGACACCGAGGCGCTCATCCGCACCGAGGGCCTCGACGTGTACGCGCCGTGCGCGCTGGGCGGCGCCCTCAATGACCACTCCGTACCGGTTCTGACCGCGAAGGTGGTCTGTGGCGCGGCCAACAACCAGCTCGCCCATCCGGGTGTGGAGAAGGACCTCGCCGACCGCGGAATCCTTTATGCACCCGACTACGTGGTCAACGCGGGCGGTGTCATCCAAGTGGCGGACGAGCTGCACGGGTTCGACTTCGACCGGTGCAGGATGAAGGCCGGGAAGATCTTCGACACGACACTTTCAATATTCGCTCGTGCGAAGGCGGACGGCATTCCGCCGGCCGCTGCGGCCGACCGGCTGGCCGAACTGAGGATGGCGGAGGCGCGCTCGGCGTGATCCGCGCCACCCCGTAGGCGTCCCGGCGCCGACCGTGGAGTTCCTACAGCGACACGCTCGGTGGCTGGTGAAGGAGACATCCCTCACCACCCACCGGCGGGTCGCCGGACATGACACGTTAAAATCGCAGCTGACCAGCGGGTACGGGGCGTCCCGCGAGTCATGCCGGGCGGCCGGTGGTGCGGGCGACGTACCGTATGGCCGCGGAAGCAGGTACCGTTAAAGCCCTACGGGCCGGACTCTCCGTCGAGAGTCCGCTCTGAATCATGAACGCGTGTCAAGACTCTGGGGCCGTCGAGCCCCGTCGTTGAGGGGGTCGAGCCATGGGGCGCGGCCGGGCCAAGGCCAAGCAGACGAAGGTCGCCCGCCAGCTGAAGTACAACAGCGGTGGGACTGATCTCTCACGCCTGGCCGAAGAGCTGGGTGCATCGCCGCAACAGCCGGCACAGCAGCCGCCGAACGGTGAGCCGTTCGAGGATGACGAGGACGACGACCCGTACGCACGGTACGCCGACCTGTACAACAACGATGACGATGAGGACGACGAGGGAAACTCGTCCGACCAGCGTCGTCGCGCCTGACGCCGCCGCGCGCTCAAGGCAGCCACAGCAGTATCACGGACCCGGTCCGGCGCTTTGCCCGGACCGGGTTCTGTGCTGCCCTGCGGGAGGGGGCGGGCGTCAGCTCGCGTAGTCACCGGTCAGGGCCACGGCCTCGGCGTGGTCGCCGCGCTCGACGATCTCTCCGCTGACCCAGGCGTCCATGCCCCGGTCCGCGAGGGTGGCGAGCGCCACGTCCACCGACTCCTGCGGAACGACGGCCATCATGCCGACGCCCATGTTCAGGGTCTTCTCCAGCTCCAGGCGCTCGACCGAGCCGGCCTTGCCGACCAGGTCGAAGACCGCGCCGGGGGTCCAGGTGGAGCGGTCGATCGTGGCGTGCAGCCCGTCCGGGACGACCCGCGCGAGGTTGTTCGCGAGGCCGCCGCCGGTGATGTGCGAGAACGCGTGCACCTCGGTGGTGCGGGTGAGCGCCAGGCAGTCCAGCGAGTAGATCCTGGTGGGCTCCAGCAGCTCCTCGCCGAGGGTGCGGCCGAACTCCGGCACCTCCCGGTCCAGCGCCATGCCCGCCCGGTCGAAGAGCACGTGGCGAACGAGCGAGTACCCGTTCGAGTGAAGACCGGAGGACTCCATGGCGATCACCACGTCACCCTTACGGATGCGATCCGCGCCCAGGACGCGGTCGGCCTCGACCACGCCCGTACCGGCGCCGGCGACATCGAAGTCGTCCTCGCCGAGCAGGCCCGGGTGCTCCGCGGTCTCGCCGCCGACCAGCGCGCAGCCGGCCAGCACACAGCCCTCGGCGATGCCCTTCACGATGGCCGCCACCCGCTCGGGGTAGACCTTGCCGACGCAGATGTAGTCGGTCATGAACAGCGGCTCGGCACCGCAGACGACCAGGTCGTCCACGACCATGCCGACCAGGTCGTGGCCGATCGTGTCGTACACGCCCAGCTTGCGGGCGATGTCGACCTTGGTGCCCACGCCGTCGGTGGCGGAGGCGAGCAGCGGGCGCTCGTACCGCTTGAGGGCCGAGGCGTCGAAGAGGCCGGCGAAGCCGCCGAGCCCGCCGACGACCTCGGCGCGTGTGGCCTTCTTGACCCACTTCTTCATGAGGTCGACGGCGCGGTCGCCCGCTTCGATGTCGACGCCCGCGCTCGCGTAGCTGGCACCGGCAGGAGTTTCAGCAGACATGGCTGAGAGCTTTCGTGTCGTCTTGCAGGGGTTCTACGGGCGACGCAGCGCGTCGGCGCCGCCGACCCCGGCGGTGAGCGTCTGGACGCCGTCCACGTCGGACGTCGTCCGGCCCTCGGTCTCCGCCTCCAGCAGGTGCTTGCCCAGCAGCTCCGGGTCCGGCAGGTCCATCGGGTACTCGCCGTCGAAGCAGGCGCGGCACAGGTTCGGCTTGGCGATCGTGGTCGCCTCGACCATGGCGTCGATGGAGATGTACGAGAGCGAATCGGCGCCCAGGGACTTGCCGATCTCGTCGACCGAGAGACCGTTGGCGATCAGCTCGGCGCGGGTGGCGAAGTCGATGCCGAAGAAGCACGGCCACTTGATCGGCGGGGAGGAGATCCGCACGTGGACCTCGGCCGCGCCGGCCTCGCGGAGCATCCGGACGAGGGCGCGCTGGGTGTTGCCGCGGACGATCGAGTCGTCGACGACCACCAGGCGCTTGCCGCGGATGACTTCCTTGAGCGGGTTGAGCTTCAGGCGGATGCCCAGCTGGCGGATGGTCTGCGACGGCTGGATGAAGGTCCGGCCGACGTAGGAGTTCTTGACCAGTCCGGAACCGAACGGGATGCCGCTGGCCTCGGCGTAGCCGACCGCGGCCGGCGTGCCGGACTCCGGAGTCGCTATCACCAGGTCCGCGTCGGCGGGCGCCTCGGCGGCCAGCTTGCGGCCCATCTCCACGCGGGAGAGGTAGACGTTCCGCCCGGCGATGTCGGTGTCGGGGCGGGCCAGGTAGACGTACTCGAAGACGCAGCCCTTGGGGCGGGCGTCGGCGAAGCGGGTGCTCCGCAGGCCGTCCTCGTCGATGGCGACCATCTCTCCGGGCTCGATCTCCCGGATGAAGCTGGCGCCGCAGATGTCGAGGGCAGCGGTCTCGGAGGCGACCACCCAGCCTCGCTCCAGGCGGCCGAGGACCAGCGGGCGGATGCCCTGCGGGTCACGTGCCGCGTACAGGGTGTGCTCGTCCATGAAGCACAGCGAGAAGGCGCCCATGACCTTGGGCAGGACGCGCGGCGCGGCCTCCTCCACGGTCAGCGGCTTGCCGTCCTCGTCGACCTGCCCGGCCAGCAGGGCCGTCACCAGGTCGGTGTCGTTGGTGGCCGCGACCTGGGTCGCCCGGCCGCCCTCGCGGGGCAGGTCGGCGACCAGTTCGGCCAGCTCGGCGGTGTTCACCAGGTTGCCGTTGTGACCCAGCGCGATCGAGCCGTGCGCGGTGGCACGGAAGGTCGGCTGGGCGTTCTCCCACACGGACGCACCGGTGGTGGAGTAGCGGGCATGGCCCACGGCGATGTGGCCCTGGAGAGAGCCGAGGGAGGTCTCGTCGAAGACCTGTGAGACGAGACCCATGTCCTTGAAGACCAGGATCTGTGAGCCGTTGCTCACTGCGATGCCCGCAGACTCCTGCCCGCGGTGCTGCAGCGCGTACAGCCCGAAATAAGTGAGTTTGGCGACCTCTTCTCCCGGGGCCCAGACACCAAAGACGCCGCAGGCGTCCTGGGGACCCTTCTCACCAGGGAGCAGGTCGTGGTTGAGTCGTCCGTCACCACGCACATCAAGAAGTCTAGGGCAGGTACGGGATTCATCCGAACCGGGGATGGTCGCCGAGCTTGGACATGTGCTTGACGTGAACACCTGATCACCGCCAGGATCCGGGACCGTGCAGACCCCGCAACTCTTGGTGCAGCGCCGCCATGTCGACCTCGGTCGCGTCGCGAGCGCCATCTGTCGTTGCCTCTGAGCGCGCCTCTCGCGCCTCCTCTCCGCCGCGCGCCTTTCTGTACGTCCCGTACACCGCCGCGCCGCCGCTCCCCCGCCTCCCCCGGCCCCGCACGCCTGTCGGCGTACCCACTCTGACCAGGCAGGACGGCTCGCCGTAAGGCGTCATCGCCGGCGGTCGGGGCGGTCCGCACCCTCTTGATCACCGCCTTACATGGGGTGAGAAGCGTCACTTCCCGGCCATCACACACCCGGCCAGGGGGTTTGGGCGGCATTTATCGGGATTTCCCAGCCGAGGACGCGGCGCACACGGTCGCCACTTTCCTCAAGCAAAGGACCCCTTCGTGACGTCGCCCGACACCCAGCAGCCCGACATGTCCGACACCGCCCGTCGCCCCCTCTCCCGCCGGACCTTCGGCGGCCTCACCGGAGCCGGTGCCGCCGCCGCGCTCGGCGGACTCGGCACCGTCGCCGCCGGTACGGCCGCTGCCGCGGAGCCCACCGCCCCGGCCGCCCACGAGGAGCGGCCGTTCCGCGCCGCGCCCGGCCGGTCCGCGCGCCGCCCGAACATCCTGTTCGTCCTCGGCGACGACCTGGGCTGGGCCGACCTCTCCTCGTACGGCTCGCCGGACATCCGCACCCCCCACCTGGACCGGCTGGCCCGCCAGGGCGTCCGCTTCACCCAGGCCTACTCGGGCTCCGCGACGTGCTCCCCCACCCGCTTCTCGCTCTACACGGGGCGGTATCCGGGCCGGACGAAGGGCGGCCTCGCCGAGCCCATCGCCGACAGAAGCGCCGGCCTGGACCCGGACCACCCCACCCTCGCCTCGCTGCTCCGCGACGCGGGCTACGCCACCGCCCTGATCGGCAAGTGGCACTGCGGCTACCTGCCGGACTACAGCCCCACCCGGTCCGGCTGGGACACCTTCTTCGGCAACCTCGGCGGCGCGCTGGAGTACTACTCCAAGCTCGGACTGGCCGGGGAGTACGACCTGTACGAGGGCGACGCCCAGTACAAGGACCTGCGGTACTACACCCGCATCCTCACCGAGCGGGCCGTCGACCACGTGACCGAACGCGCCGGGAAGCAGGCTCCCTGGCTGCTCAACCTGAACTTCACCACCCCGCACTGGCCGTGGATCGCGGACGGCGACGAGGCCGAGAGCGCGAGGATCACCGCCCGGATCCGGGCCGGGGAGAAGGGCGCGCTCAACCACCGCGACGGTGGATCGCTGGCCAAGTACAAGGAGATGGTCGAGGACCTGGACCGCTCCATCGGCCAGGTGTTGGACGCGCTCCGGCGCACCGGGCAGGAGCGCGACACGCTGGTCTTCTTCGCCAGCGACAACGGCGGCGAACGCTGGTCACACCAATGGCCGCTGTCCGGGAACAAGGCATCCCTCCAGGAGGGCGGCATCCGCGTCCCCACCCTCGTCCGCTGGCCCGCCCGGCTGGACGCCGGCCAGGTCAGCCACGAGCCGGTGTACACGCCGGACTGGACCGCGACCCTGCTGGAGATCGCCGGTGCACGCCCCGACCGCCGGTACCCGCTGGACGGCACCAGCCTGGCCGGCCACCTCCTGCGCGGCGAGCGGCTCCCCGAGCGCGACCTGTTCTGGCGGGTACGCGGCGAACGGGCGCTGCGCCGCGGCGACTGGAAGTACTACCGCGGCAAGGGCGGCACCGACCAGCTGTTCGACGTGACGGCCGACCCGCGCGAGCAGGCCGACCGGGCGGGCGCGGAGCAGGAGCTGCTGCGGGAGCTGCGCACCGCCTGGGAGCGCGTCGACGCCACGCTGCTGCCGTACCCGGCCGCCTGACAGCCGGCGCCCCGGCCCGTACCCGTCAGGACAGCACCGGCAGGTACGGGCCGAGGTCCGCGCGCTCGCCGCTCGCGCTGACCGTGGCGTTCTCCAGCTCCGCCGCCCAGTCCGCACGGCCGGTGGCCAGCCGCACCCAGGTCAGCGGGGCGGTCTCCACGACGTTCGGCGGGGTGCCGCGGGTGTGCCGGGGGCCCTCGACGCACTGCACGACGGCGTACGGCGGGATCCGCACCTCCACCGACCCGCCCGGCGCCTTCGTGGCCAGCGAGTCGGCGAGGAGCCGCACCGTGGCGGCCAGCGCCTGCCGGTCGACCGGAAGCTCCTTGCCGAGCGCGTCGGCCAGGTCGTCGGTGTGCACGACCAGCTCCAGGCAGCGGGTCACCAGCAGGTCGCCCAGCCGCATCGCCCCGGGCCGCCGGACCGCCACCAGCCGGTCGTCGGCGGCCCCGGGCACCAGCGCGGCGTACCGCTCGGCCGCCCGGTCCAGCAGCGCGACCGGGTCCTGCTCGGCCGCCAGGGTCCGCACGTACTCGTCGACGGAGGCGGCGTACGCCGCGGGCGCGAACGGCCACTCGACGAGCGCCACTTCCTGCTTCTGCGCGGCGGGGCGTTCGAGACCGGCGGGGACGTGGTCGACCGCCATGGCGAAGTGGGCGACCAGCTCCCGCACGGTCCAGTCCCCGAGCCGGGTCGGGCGGGCCAGGTCCTCGGGGGACAACTCCCGCACGGCGTCCCGTACGTGACCGAGCTGCGCGGTCACCGCGGCGCGGGTCCGGTCGGAGTCGTAACTGCGCGGGCGCTTCTTCGCGGGAGACATGAGCGCGAGCCTAATCGCAACGCGCCGCGGCCCCACCGGGAATTTCCGGTGGGGCCGCGGTACTGCCGTACGAGCGCGGACGATCAGGCGAAGAGGCCCGGGATCGTGTCCTCGTGCGCCGTGCGCAGCTCGCTCAGCGCGATGCTGAACTGGCCCTGCACATCGAGGGAGTCGCCGTCGACGACACCGATCCGGGTCGCCGGGAGACCGCGCGCACCGCACATGTCGGTGAAGCGGAGCTCCTCGCTGCGCGGCACGGAGACGACCGCACGGCCGGCGGACTCGGAGAACAGCGTCACGAACGGGTCCTGGCCGTCGGGGATCACGACCCGGGCGCCCTTGCCGCCCTTGAGGCAGGACTCCACCAGCGCCTGCACGAGACCGCCGTCGGACAGGTCGTGCGCCGCGTCGATCATGCCGTCGCGGGACGCCGAGATCAGGATCTCGGCGAGCAGCCGCTCGCGCTCCAGGTCCACCTCCGGCGGCAGGCCGCCCAGGTGGTCGTGGACGACCTGCGCCCAGGCCGAGCCGCTCAGCTCGTCGCGGGTGTCGCCGAGCACGTAGAGGAGCTGGCCCTCTTCCGCGAAGGCGACCGGCGTACGGCGGGCCACGTCGTCGATCACGCCGAGGACGGCGACGACCGGCGTCGGGTGGATGGCGGCCTCGCCCGTCTGGTTGTAGAGCGAGACGTTGCCGCCGGTGACCGGCGTGCCCAGCTGCTGGCAGCCGTCCGCGAGACCGCGGACGGCCTCGGCGAACTGCCACATGACGGCCGGGTCCTCGGGCGAACCGAAGTTCAGGCAGTCCGAGACGGCGAGCGGCTTGGCGCCGGTCGCGGCCACGTTCCGGTACGACTCCGCGAGCGCCAGCTGCGCACCGTGGTACGGGTCCAGCTTCGCGAAGCGGCCGTTGCCGTCCGTGGCGATGGCCACGCCCAGGCCCGACTCCTCGTCGATGCGGATCATCCCGGAGTCCTCCGGGCCGGCCAGCACCGTGTTGCCCTGCACGAAGTGGTCGTACTGGGAGGTGATCCAGGACTTGGACGCCTGGTTCGGGTGCGCCACCAGCTTCAGGACCTGCGCGCGCAGCTCGTCGCCGCCCGCCGGACGGGCCAGCTTCGCGGCGTCGTCACCCTGGAGGGCGTCCTGCCACTCGGGACGGGCGTACGGGCGCTCGTAGACCGGGCCCTCGTGGGCGACGGTCCGCGGGTCGACGTCGACGATCTTCTCGCCGTGCCAGAAGATCTCCAGCCGGTCGCCGTCGGTGACCTCACCGATGACGGTGGCGGTCACGTCCCACTTCTCGCAGATCTCCAGGAAGCGGTCGACCTTCTCCGGCTCCACGACCGCGCACATGCGCTCCTGCGACTCGCTCATGAGGATCTCCTCGGGCGAGAGCGTGGAGTCGCGCAGCGGTACGTCGTCGAGCTCGACGCGCATGCCGCCGGAGCCGTTCGAGGCCAGCTCGGACGTGGCGCAGGAGATGCCGGCGGCGCCGAGGTCCTGGATGCCGACGACGAGCTTCTCGGCGAACGCCTCCAGGGTGCACTCGATGAGCAGCTTCTCCTGGAAGGGGTCACCGACCTGGACGGCGGGGCGCTTCGAAGGCTTGGAGTCGTCGAAGGTCTCCGAGGCGAGGATCGAGGCGCCGCCGATGCCGTCGCCGCCCGTCCTGGCCCCGTACATGATGACCTTGTTGCCCGCGCCGGACGCCTTGGCGAGGTGGATGTCCTCGTGCCGCATGACGCCGATGGCACCGGCGTTGACCAGCGGGTTGCCCTGGTAGCAGGCGTCGAAGACGAGCTCGCCGCCGATGTTGGGCAGGCCGAGGCAGTTGCCGTAGCCGCCGATGCCCGAGACGACGCCCGGCAGGACGCGCTTGGTGTCGGGGTGGTCGGCGGCGCCCATCCGCAGCGGGTCGACGACCGCGACCGGGCGGGCGCCCATCGCGATGATGTCGCGGACGATGCCGCCGACGCCGGTCGCGGCGCCCTGGTACGGCTCGACGTACGACGGGTGGTTGTGCGACTCGACCTTGAAGGTGACCGCGTAGCCGTTGCCGACGTCCACGACACCGGCGTTCTCGCCGATGCCGACGAGCAGCGCGTCGGTCTCCGGAGCCTTCTCACCGAACTGGCGGAGGTGAACCTTGCTGCTCTTGTACGAGCAGTGCTCGGACCACATGACCGAGTACATGGCGAGCTCGGCGCCGGTCGGACGGCGGCCGAGGATCTCGCGGACGCGCTCGTACTCCTCCGGCTTCAGGCCCAGTTCGGCCCACGGCAGGTCGGTGTCCGGGGTCTCGGCCGCGTGCTTGACCGTGTCCAGCGTCATGCGTTGACCAACTTCTTCAGGATCGAGGTGAAGAATCCGAGGCCGTCGGTGCCACCGGCCCCGATCAGCGGCTCGACGGCGTGCTCCGGGTGCGGCATGAGGCCGACGACATTGCCGGCCGCATTGGTGATGCCGGCGATGTCGTTGAGCGAGCCATTGGGGTTTACGTCCAAGTACCGGAAGGCCACGCGGCCCTCGGCCTCCAGCTCGGCGAGCGTGCGCTCGTCGGCGACGTACCGGCCGTCCATGTTCTTCAGCGGTACGGAGATCTCCTGGCCCTGCTCGTAGTCCGCGGTCCAGGCGGTGTCCGCGTTTTCCACGCGCAGCTTCTGTTCACGGCAGATGAAGTGCAGATGATTGTTCTGCAGCATCGCGCCGGGCAGCAGATGCGTCTCGGTGAGGACCTGGAAGCCGTTGCAGATGCCCAGGACGGGCAGGCCCGCCTTCGCCTGCTCGATGACGGTCTCCATGATGGGCGAGAAGCGGGAGATCGCCCCGGCCCGGAGGTAGTCGCCGTAGGAGAAGCCGCCGGGCAGGACCACGGCGTCGACCTGCTTGAGGTCCTTGTCCTTGTGCCACAGCGGCACGGCCTCGGCGCCGGCGAGCCGGACCGCGCGCTGGGTGTCGCGGTCGTCCAGCGTGCCGGGGAAGGTGATGACTCCGACGCGAGCACTCATGAGCCGGCCTCGACGGGCTCGTCGACCCGTACGACGAAGTCTTCGATGACGGTGTTGGCGAGGAAGGTCTCTGCCATCTCGCGGATGCGGGCGAGGGCGGCGTCGTCGACCGGGCCCTCCACCTCAAGTTCGAAACGCTTGCCCTGACGTACGTCGGAGATGCCCTCGAAGCCCAGACGCGGCAGTGCACGCTGCACCGCCTGTCCCTGCGGGTCGAGGATCTCGGGCTTGAGCATGACGTCGACTACGACGCGTGCCACTGGCACTCCCGGTTGTGTGGTGCTGAAGGCGGTTCCTTCACAGTACCTTGCCGAAAAATCTACGCGCATAGAACTGTAGGCGACCGATCACGTTCCGGTATCGACGGTTGTGAACAGCCGGGAAAAATCCTCGAAAAGATCGGCAGTCCGGATTGCGCGGTGACACGCTGAGGAAATTAACTGGGCTTCCCAATGCATTGCCCATCGCTGTACAAATGAAAAAGCATTGATCCCTGACATCCGGATCTGCCGCATCTCCCCATGTCAGCACCGAGATGCTGCACGAAAGGACCGATATCCGTGGCGCAGCGCGTAGTGGTCACGCTCTCCGATGACATCGACGGCGGAGAAGCCGCAGAGACGGTCACCTTCGGATTGGACGGTAAGACGTACGAGATCGACGTCAATCCCGCCAATGCGGAGAAACTCCGCGAGGTGCTCGCACCGTACGTCGAGGCCGGCCGCAAGCGGGCGAAGTCCGGCAAGGCCTACCGCCACACCTCGGTGGCGGCCGATCCCGCTGCGGTACGGGCGTGGGCCCGCTCGCACCACATGGAGGTGCCGCCGCGGGGCCGGATCCCGAAGAAGGTCTACGAGGCGTTCGAGGCCGCCAACAGCTGACGGTCCGCGGCCGCCCGCGTCCCTGCCGGGGTCGCGGGCGGCGGGACCTTCCGGGGTCGCGGGCCATCGTCCGGCGCCGGCTCCGGAGGCCGCGTGGGCAGCGGACTTGCGCTGCACCCCCGTTGATCAGCTAAAGTCTGGAGCACGCCGAGGGGCGAGGCCGGAAGGCCGGGCCCCGAGGAGTCACGCGGGTGTAGCTCAGTAGTAGAGCGCCCTCTTTCCAAGAGGGAGGCGCAGTGTGCAATCCCTGTCACCCGCTCTGACAGTCTCGACCACTCCTCTGGATCAGGTAGAGTAGCTGTCGCGCCGCTCGGTGAAAGCCGGGTGGATGCATGCGGACGTAGCTCAGTTGGTAGAGCGCAACCTTGCCAAGGTTGAGGTCGCGAGTTCGAGCCTCGTCGTCCGCTCAGGAAAGAAGACCCCGGTCCTCGCGACCGGGGTCTTCTGCTTTTTCCCCATACGTTCGCCTTGTTGACGGGGAAAACGATCTGTGGCCGTGGCCACAATCCTCCCCGCCCGCCACCGGAGGGGCACGAGCACCCCGCGCGGTTGGCTATAGTGGTGCACGCACCGAGCGCTTCGGCGCCGGAGATGCGGACGTAGCTCAGTTGGTAGAGCGCAACCTTGCCAAGGTTGAGGTCGCGAGTTCGAGCCTCGTCGTCCGCTCCATACGAAAGGGCACCGGTCATCGACCGGGGCCCTTTCCGTTTCCCTGGACGCTCAGGACCACTTGAGCCCGGTGAGCCGCTCGTACGCCTCGACGTACTTCGCGCGGGTCTGCGCCACGATCTCCGCCGGCAGCGGGGGCGGCGGCTGCTCGCTCTTCCGGTCCCAGCCGGAGTCCGGCGACGTCAGCCAGTCCCGGACGAACTGCTTGTCGAAGGACGGCTGGGCGCGGCCCGGCTGCCACTGGTCGGCCGGCCAGAACCGCGAGGAGTCCGGCGTCAGCACCTCGTCGGCAAGGGTCAGCGTCCGCGTGCCGTCCGCGGCCACCGCGTAGCCGAACTCGAACTTGGTGTCCGCCAGGATGATGCCGCGCTCGCGCGCGATGTCCCGGGCCCGGCCGTACACCGCGAGCGTCGCCTGGCGCAGCTGCGCCGCCGTGTCGGCGCCGACCTGCCGGGCGACCTCCTCGTAGGAGACGTTCTCGTCGTGCTCGCCGACGGCGGCCTTGGTGGCCGGGGTGAAGATCGGGCCCGGCAGCTCGGAGCCGTCCTGCAGGCCCTCGGGGAGCGCGAGTCCGCAGACCGTACGGGACTCCTCGTACTCCTTGAGGCCGGAGCCGGTGAGGTAACCGCGGGCCACGCACTCGACCGGGACCATGTCGAGGGACTTGCAGACCAGGGTGCGGCCCGCCCAGTCGGCGGGGGCGCCGGCCGGAACCTCGGTGGAGAGCACGTGGTTCGGCGCCAGATCGGCGAGCTGATCGAACCACCACAGCGAGAGCTGGGTGAGGACCCGGCCCTTGTCGGGGATCTCGGTGGGCAGCACCCAGTCGTACGCGGAAGTGCGGTCGCTGGCGACCATGATCAGGTCGCCGTCGGCGTTCTCGTAGAGGTCGCGCACCTTGCCGGTGTGGAGATGGACCAGGCCCGGCACCTCCACGGGTTCGGGCTTTTCAACGAATCCGGACACGCTGCCTCCGCGTAGGTTGATCCAGGAGTCCTTCCGATTCTCGCGCATGCGGGGGCCCGGCAGCGCTTCAGGGTGGGCCGACGCGGCGCACGCCCGGCCCCGCACGCCTTCCGGCGCCGGTACGGCCGGCACCTGTCGGCGCGCGAGACCCCGGCCCGCGCCGCCGCGCGCGGGCCGGAGGCCGCTCAATCGCGTTTGCAGATGCGGTCGAGGAGATTGGCGGTGGCCCGCTGAATCCGCTCGTCGATGTGGCCGGGCCGGTCCAGCGCCGGCGACCAGGCGAAGGTGCCGGAGGCAAAGACCAGTGCCCCGCTGGGCGCCCGGTACAGCGACGTCTCCTGGTGGCGGCGGACGCCCTCGCCGTCGCGGTACGGGGAGTGCGCCAGCAGCACCCGGCTGGTGCTCTCGGGCAGGTTCGTGCGCGGGAAGTACCGATCCGCCTCGCCGGCGACCAGCCCCGCCAGCTCGTCTCCTTCGTGCGCCCCGGTGGCCTCCCACAGCCAGTGGTCGCCGTTGCGGACCACCAGCGGCGCCGGCTCGGGCACCCGGCCCGCGTACTGGATGCCCATCAGCTCCTGCTCGGGCCGGCCCAGCTCGCGCCAGAGCGCGGGGCGCCCGGGGCCCTGGCGCTTGCGGCAGGTCAGCAGGGAGTCCGGGCCCGAGGGCGACGGGGACAGCTCGACCTGCCAGTACATGGTGTTGGCGGAGAGGAAGACCAGGGACGTGCCGCTGTCCCGGGCGCGCTCGGCCGCCTGTCGCATGGGGACCGACCAGTACTCGTCGTGGCCGGGGAAGACCAGGCCGCGGTAGCGCGACGGATCGACGCGGCCGGCGTGCAGATCGCGGGCGTCGGCGTAGGCGAGGTCGTAGCCGTACCGTTCCGCCCAGCGGATGAAGTCGTACGCGTGCCCGACGTGCAGCGGCAGTCCCGCGCCCGCGAAGGGGCGGTCGAAGGAGACCGTGACGGCCGCGTCCTTCTCGCCGAGCAGCGCGCCCTCCTCGTCCCACGCGTGGTACAGGCTGGCGCCCGTCCGGCCGTCCTCGGGGTAGAGGTTGTACGCCTGCCACGTGACGTCCGGGAGCAGCAGGAGCAGATCGGCGGGGCGGTCGTCGCGGACGGTGAAGGGGAGGTGGCTGCGGTAGCCGTCCTCGGTGGTCAGCACCGCGACGTACGCGCCGACGTTCCAGTACTCCGGGATCTGCAGCCGCCAGGAGAGCCACCAGTGATGGCAGGAGACCGTGCGGTCGGCGGTGAGCGGGGCGGGCTGGACGATGCCGGAGAGCCGGGGACTCGTGGTGATCTTGGCAGCGCCGGCCGCCGCGTAGTGGCCGATCCGGTAGACGTCGATGCTGAACGGCTGCGGCGGGTCGACGGTGATCCGGAAGTCGATGGCCGCACCGGGGGCGACCGCGCCGGTCGTGGCGAAGCCCTTGATCTGGCGGTGCACGTCGTCGGCCGTGCGGGGGCCCGCGCAGGAGCGGGGCAGCGGCACGGGCGCTCCGTCATGGGTGAGGACCGGATCGACGTACCAGGGGACCACCCGGCCGGAGTCGAAGTAGTTCTCGCTCCCCCGCAGCCAGGGAAGTGGCCCCTGGCCGAACGGGTCCGTCACGGCATGCGCGAGCGCACCGGACTCCCACCGCCGGATCTGCTGTGTGCCCACGCTCCCACTCC
The DNA here is from genome assembly GCF_055586425.1 of Streptomyces sp. NPDC050806. Lineage (NCBI taxonomy): Bacteria > Bacillati > Actinomycetota > Actinomycetes > Kitasatosporales > Streptomycetaceae > Streptomyces > Streptomyces sp. NPDC050806. The sequence goes on from NZ_JBVJIF010000017.1 coordinate 64,717, forward strand.
CCTCCCACACCCACCGTTCGGTCCGCCTGTGCTGTCGCCCGTACGCGGTCGCCCGTACGGACTGTGTGTACGAGCCCGGGTCACGGGCTCGCGGGTACACGTTTCGTTCGTAAGAGACACGGCGAGTACCCCCAGCACATCACATTACGCACTTGGACCGTCACCCTTCGTCGTGAATTTACTCGCGAAAACGACTGAAAGGTGAACCGGAGGCGCATACCTTCCGACGTTCCGGGCCAGGGTGACCGGTTGGGCATTCGATACGACGGAGGCGTCCGGTACGGCGGGGCGTCCGGTACGACGGTGGGGCGGAGGGCGTGGGGAGGTGCGGGGCGCCCGTCGGCGGCGGTCCGGGGTGCGGGTGGCGGTCGGTCTGCGGGCTGCGGTCCGCCGTCCGCGGTCCGGGACCGCGGTCAGACGAGGCGTACCGGCTTGTCCGGGCGGACGCCCAGTTCGCCGAGCCAGTCGCGCAGCGGCTCGTCGTCGCCGTCGTCCACCAGGCTGCGGACCGTGCGGCCGACGTCGGCCCGGCGGGCGCCGTCGACCAGCAGCGCGGGCCCGTCCAGCCAGTCCAGGCCCGGGGCGGCGCCGGCGGTGTCCACGGCGGCGCAGCACACCATCGCCATGACGTGGTCGGCGAGCAGCTCACGGCCCGTACGGGGCGCTTGCAGCGGGAACAGCGGAACGCCGCCGTCGACCAGCCCGTCTCCCCAGGACACTCCGGGCCCCGCGAACTCCGCGGCCTCCTGGGCCGGTCCCGATGCGGGCGTCGCCGCCCTGCGGTCGGCGGTGGCCCGCTCCTCCCGCTCCAGCTCGGTCACCAGGCGCGCGGCGACGAGCTCGCTCGCCGCGTCGTCCCGCGCCAGCCGCTCGATGACCCGGGTCAGCGTGGGCCCGGCCACGGCGGGCTCGCCGCCGTTCACGGCACCGGCCACCCGCGCCCGGCCGCCGGGCCGCTCGCCGGTCTCCGCGGGCGCCTCGCCGAGGCTCCGGCCCGCTGCCGCATCGGCCGCCCCCACGGGCTCACCCACGGGCCCCTTGGTGCCCACCGGCTCCTTCGCCCGTACGGCTTCGGTGGCCCGTACGGCTTCCGCCGCCGGTACGGATTCTGCGGCCCGTACGGCCTCCGTCGCTCGTACCGCTTCCGTCGCCCTGACCGCTTCCGTCCGTACCGCTTCCGGCGTCCGTACGGGCTGTGCCGCGGCGCCCTCGGCCGGGTCGGCGGCGGGCGGGAGGGCGGGCAGGTCGTCCAGGACGCGGTGCAGGCGGGCGGCCTCCAGCCGCCACTTGCGGTCGACGACCTCCTCCGGATAGCGGTCCCAGGCGATCGGCGCCCAGTCGGGGCCGGTCTCGGCGGGGCCGCCGTGGAAGAGCCGGGCGGCCAGCAGGGACGCGGCACGGTCGATGGCGCCGGGCTCCTCCAGCAGGTCGCAGGCCGGGCGCTCGCCGAGCCGGGAGGTGAAGCCTTCGGCGAGGCGGTCGCGGCGGGAGAGCTCGGTGAGCGCGGAGACCACGCCGGCGTCCAGCCGGGCGGGCCAGCGGCCCATCCGCCAGGCCGGCAGCGCGACCCGGGTCAGCAGCCGGTCCCAGCCCGCGTACGCCAGGCCCACCTGCTCCTGCGCCACGATCCGCAGGCCGTAGTCCACGCCCTGGGCGCGCTCGGACGCCGCGGCCGCGACGCCCCGCTCCATCTGGGTGGCGTGCTCACCGCAGGCGCGCAGCAGCAGGCGCGACACCCGGCCCACGAAGCGCAGCGGTACCCCGCGGAGCGTGCCGCGGGCGCGGGCGGCGACCGCCACGGCGGCGTCCAGGCCGCGCACGAAGCGACGCGCGGCCGCTATGTCGGGGTGCACCGAGGGGCCCGTACCCGCGACGACGGGGGCCAGGAGGGCGCGCAGCTCGCCGACCCGCATCCACCACAGGAAGGGCGAGCCGATGACCAGGACCGGCGCCGGTGCCTGCCGGGCCGCCCCCGATCCGGTGCCCGCGCGGGAGGCGGCCGGGGCGGGGCCGGCCGACGGGCCGCCGGGCGAGGCGTGCGCACGGTGCGTGCGGTCCTCCAGCCAGCTGTCGCAGTCGGGGGTGAGCGCTATCGCGGAGGGCGCCGGGACCTCCAGACGGTCCGCGAGGTCGCGCACCAGGCGGTACAGATCGGGCGCCGACTCCTCGGCGACCGGGACCGTGGGGCTGAGCGCGGGCCGGGCCCGGGCCACCACCGCGGCGACCAGCGCCGCCAGCAGCAGCGCCACCACCGCGAGCCCCGCCACGATCCATCGGGCGAGGGCCCAGCCACCGGAATCCCAGGAGCCGAGCCCACCGGTCGCGGCCCCGGCGAAGAGCACCACGGCCAGCGCGGCCGGCAGCACGGCCAAGCCCAGCGCCGCGCCGCGGATCCGCAGCACCGCGAGCGCTCGGGCGCGTGCTGCTTGTTCGCCTGCCTCCGGACCTGCCACGAGCCTGTACACCCCCTGCTGTCCTGCTTGAACGGGACGGAGAGAACACGGGACGGAAGAGACCGGCAACCTGCCGGCGGCCGGTCACGACCGTCGGCGCATTGCTCGTTCTCCACCACTCTGGCACCGGCCACTGACATCGCAATGCCGGTGAGCCACTTGCCGGACGTCTCGGAGGCGGCCGGGCCGGGGAGCGGAACGGTCACCACAGGACGCTTGCGCGGAACCCTAGTTGGGGCGCCGCCGCACGTCAGCCGTTAACCGGTTTGGTCACTCGATGGAATGGCTTTGGGTAAAGCAAGGAACCGGCCGTCGGACGGCCGGTTCCTGAAATGGGCCGGGACCCGGCCGCCACCAGGGGCGGACGGGTCCCGCTGCGTCTCCTCAGCCGGCCTGCTCCGCGGCCTTGGCTGCGATGTCCGTCCGGTGGTGGGACCCGTCGAGCGAGATCCGGCCGACGGCGGCGTACGCGCGGTCGCGCGCGGTGGCCAGATCGGTGCCGGTGGCGGTGACGGACAGTACTCGGCCACCGGCGCTGAGGACCCGGCCGTCCGCGTCGTACCGGGTGCCCGCGTGCAGCACGTACGCCTCGGGGGCATCCTGCTCGGCGACCGCGTCCAGCCCGGTGATCGGGTCACCCGTACGCGGGGTGCCCGGGTAGTTGTGCGAGGCGACGACGACCGTGACGGCCGCGCCGTCGTTCCAGCGCAGCGGCGGGAGGGCGGCGAGGTTGCCGGTCGCGGCGGCCATCAGCAGGCCGGCCAGCGGGGTCTTCAGGCGGGCGAGCACGACCTGGGTCTCCGGGTCGCCGAAGCGCGCGTTGAACTCGATCACGCGGACGCCGCGCGAGGTGATCGCCAGACCCGCGTACAGCAGACCGGAGAACGGGGTCCCGCGGCGCCGCAGCTCGTCCACGGTCGGCTGCAGCACGGACTGCACGACCTCGTCGACCAGCTTCGGGTCCGCCCACGGCAGCGGGCTGTACGCGCCCATGCCGCCGGTGTTCGGGCCCTCGTCGCCGTCCAGGGCGCGCTTGAAGTCCTGGGCGGGCTGGAGCGGTACGACGGTCTCGCCGTCGGTGACGGCGAAGAGGGAGACCTCGGGACCGTCGAGGAACTCCTCGATCACTACGCGGTCGCAGGCCAGCGCGTGCGTCCGGGCCGCTTCCACGTCGTCCGTCACCACGACGCCCTTGCCGGCGGCGAGGCCGTCGTCCTTGACCACGTACGGCGCACCGAACGCGTCCAGGGCCTCGTCGATCTCGGCGGGGGTGGTGCACACGTAGCTGCGGGCCGTCGGCACGCCGGCGGCGGCCATCACGTCCTTGGCGAAGGCCTTGGAGCCCTCCAGCTGCGCGGCGTCGGCGGAGGGGCCGAAGACCGGGATGCCGCGGTCGCGCACGGCGTCGGCGACACCGGCCACGAGCGGTGCCTCCGGGCCGACGATGACCAGCTCCGCCCGCAGGCTCAGGGCCAGCTCGGCAACGGCCGCGCCGTCGAGGGCGTCCACCGGGTGGAGCTCGGCCACCTCGGCGATGCCGGCGTTGCCGGGAGCGCAGTGCAGCGCGGTGACGTCGGGGTCGAGGGACAGGGAGCGGCACAGGGCGTGTTCGCGGGCGCCGCCGCCGATGACGAGGACCTTCACAGGAGCAGCCTAGTCGTCCCGGGTGACGGCACACGGTCGCGCCCCTGAGCGCGAGGCCCTCCGGCCCCGCACCGTACGGAAGAACGGCTACGAGATCGGTCGAAGTCGCAGCCTCTTCGACCACCCGAACGAACACAACCGGGCACGGCTGGTCCAACATGCGCATACGTACGGACGAACAGGGATAAACAGGTACAGCCCGGCGAACGGGTACAGCTGATCGAGGGACGCGCGCGCGTCCCCATCCTGGGTACCTAGGTGGGGGTCGCGGGGTGTAGCAACTCCTTCGAGTGAGGCCGGGAACAGGCCTATACCTGATCCCGCGCCACTTCCGGGCGGAAATAGCTCGATCCTGGCGGCAACGCCAGCCGTTCGGCGGTAGGAAGGGTGTCGCGCGCCACGGCCGTCTCCATCGCCACGCGCGCACCGCACGTATCTTCAACAGGGAGTGCACGGGTGAGCCAGCCGGAGATGCAGCCCGAGAGGCCTCCCGAGGGGCCCCCTCGGGAGGAAGGCGAGGACGCGCAAGGACGGGATCGCGGTGATCTCGCCGGCCGTGCCTTCCCGCTCGGCGACTGGGGTGAACCGGCCGAGCGCCTGGACGAGCTCTACCAATGGGCCGAGACCGGCGCGCTGCACGTCATCGACTGGTACCTCGCGGACCGCGTCACCAAGCGGCGCACCGCACGGATCCTGCGCGCCGGCGCCGCCGCCGGCGTCTCGGCGGGCGCGCTGCTGCCGCTCCTCGGCCTCACCGGCGCGCTGGACGACGGCACGCAGTACGGCTACCTCGCGCTGCTGCTCGCCGCCGTCTGCGTCGGCTGCGACCGCTTCTTCGGCGTCACGGCGGGCTGGATGCGGGACGTGGCCGCCGCCCAGGCCGTACAGCGACGACTGGAGGCACTGCAGTTCGACTGGGCGTCCGAGAGCGTACGAGAAGTCCTCGGCCCCACCGAGGGCACCGCCTCCGAGGCCGCGGAACGCTGCCTCTCCGTACTGCGGCGCTTCAACGAGGACATCGCGGAACTCGTCCGCTCCGAGACGAACGACTGGATGATGGCGTTCCGCACCGGACAGGTGCCGACGGGCAACCAGACGGCACCCGCCCCGTGGGGACCGCAACGCCAGGAGACCGTCCCGGACCGTACGGGCCGCATCGTCCTCCCCCCGGGCACCCGCCCGAACATGCCGCGTCAGCGACCGCCCGAGCCGCCCCGGTGACCGCCCGGGGCCCCGCGCCCCGGCCCGTACGCCCGGCTTCCCGGCCCTTACGCCCCGCACCGATCAGCTGAGGACGATCGCGTGAACACGGTCATCTGAAGATGATCAGCTGAAGACGGTCACCTGACGGCGATCAGCTGAAGACGATCATCGACCCCTGGCCCAGACTGCGGGTCGCCGCCCCGTGCAGCCCGAGCCACACATGACGCTCCCGGGCGAACGGACCGTCGTCGGCGACCGCCCCCTCCACCCGCTCCTCCAGCTTCGTCGGCCGCTCCGGCGGCGTCGGCGCGGCCGGCGGATTGGCCGGGTCGATACCGATGGCCGGCGCGACCAGCTCCAGCTCCCTCAGCAACCCGTGCGAAGAACCCAACGGGCCGCCCCCGGCGAGAAGTTCCTCATTCGCCAGCGGATGCGGGAAGTCCACCGGTACGTACGCACCCGCGTGGTCGTAATGCCACACCAGATGCGACTCCTGGGCCGTGCTCTCGAACATCTCCAGCAACTGCTCGTAATCACCGCCCAGTTCGTCCACGGGTGACACGGCGAGACCACAGATCTGAAGCAAGTACGCACGGCGCAGGAAGTGCAGCGCGTCATAGTCGAACCCGGCGACCGGCGCGACGTCCCCGGAAAGGCCCGGCATGTAGTTGAAGACCGGTACGGGCGGAAGACCCGCCTCGTCCAGCGCTTTGTCGTAGGCGGCGAGCTCTTCGGAGAAGGGATTGTCGGGGCTGTGGCACAGCACGTCGACGAGGGGGACGAGCCACAGGTCACACGCCACAAGTTCTCGCTTCCGTTCGGGTCCGGCAGACGAAGCCGATGGTCGGGACAGCGTAGTGCTAGGCGAGGTTCTCGACGAGGGCGAGGGCATGGGCGTTGTACTCGCGGACCAGGCGCTGCGCCGTGCTCACATCGCGGTGCACGACCGCGTCCGCCAACTCCTGATGCCCCTGCCACAGATGGCCGCGCAGGTCCGCTTCGGCGCGCAGCATCGGCACCGCGAACACCCATCCCTGTACCCGCATCCGGTCCAGGAAATCGGCAATACAGGGATTTCCCACGAGATTGCCGAACTCACGCCAGAATCGCAGGTCATAGCCGATCAGTACGTCCAGCTCCCCGCACCGCGCCGACCGTTCCGCCTCCTCCGCACGGCGCCGGAGGGAGACCAGCGCATCGGACGTCACCCCGTGCATCAGCTCCTCCGCACGCGTACGGAAGACCCCCTCCACGACCAGCGTGCGGGCCTCGACCATGGCCCGGTAATCGGCCGCCGTGAACGTGTGCACGCAGAAACCGCGGTGCTGCTCCACATCCAGCAGCCCCTGCGCGGCGAGGTCGAGCAGCGCCTCGCGCACCGGCGTCGCCGACACGCCGTACTGCTCGGCGATCTCCTTGACGGTGAACTGGTGGCCCGCGGGCAGCCGTCCGGCCAGCACCTCGTCACGCAGCGCATCCGCGATCTGCTGGCGGAGCGTGCTGCGCTGGATGACTCCGCTGACCGGCCCGGCGGGCATCGTGTCCGTCTCCTTCCGCGACCGCGCGGCAGAAGCGCAGCCCTCGCTCTCACGATAGGCGAGCGGCGTGCGGGACGGGTGGGACGGTGGTGGTGAAAAGGGGTGGGGGCGGTGGTGAGGGATGGGGGTGGACGACGCAAGGAAGGAGGGGGAGAGCGACGAAAGGGGGAGGGGCGGCCCGTACCCGAAATATGGGCGGCGGGACGTCGGGGCGTGTCCGACGTCCCGCCTCGTGCGGTACCGCGGGGCGTCAGACCGTGTGCGCGTCCGCCACCGTCAGGGCCTCGTCGAGGGCGGCCAGGCCCTCCTTCGCCTCCGTCTCCGTGACCGTGCACGGCGGAACCACATGCGTACGGTTCATGTTCAGGAACGGCCACATGCCCCGCTCCTTGCACGCCGCCGCGAACTGCGCCATCGGGGCGTTGTCCGCGCCCGACGCGTTGTACGGCACCAGCGGCTCGTGCGTCTCACGGTCCCTGACCAGCTCAAGTGCCCAGAAGACACCCATGCCGCGCACCTCGCCCACCGACGGATGCCGTTCGGCGATGTCCTTCAGCGCCGGGCCGATGACGTTCTCGCCGATCTCCGCCGCGTTCTCCACGATGCGCTCCTCCGCCATCGCGTTGATCGTCGCGACCGCGGAGGCGCAGGCCAGCGGGTGACCGGAGTACGTCAGACCACCCGGGTACGGGCGCTTGTCGAAGGTCGCGGCGATCTCCGCGGAGATCGCGACACCGCCCAGCGGCACATAACCGCTGTTCACACCCTTGGCGAAGGTCATCAGGTCCGGCGTCACGTCGAAGTGGTCGGCGGCGAACCAGCGGCCCGTCCGGCCGAAGCCCGCCATGACCTCGTCCAGGATGAAGACGATGCCGTACCGGTCACAGATCTCCCGGACGCCGGCGAGGTAGCCGGGCGGCGGGACCATGATGCCGGCGGTGCCCGGAATGGTCTCCAGGATGATCGCGGCGATCGACTGCGGGCCCTCGAAGGCAATGGTGTCCTCGAGGTGGCGCAGCGCGCGCTCGCACTCCTGCTGCTCGTTCTCCGCATGGAAGGGCGAGCGGTACAGGAACGGGCCCCAGAAGTGCACCACGCCTGCCGACGCGGTGTCCGACGGCCAGCGCCGCGGGTCGCCCGTGAGGTTGATCGCCGCCGCGGTGGCACCGTGGTACGAGCGGTACGTCGACAGCACCTTGGACCGGCCGGTGTGCAGCCGGGCCATGCGCACGGCGTTCTCCACGGCCTCGGCGCCGCCGTTGGTGAAGAAGATCTTGTCCAGATCGCCGGGCGTGCGCTCGGCGATCAGCCGCGCGGCCTCGGACCGCACGTCCACGGCGAAGCCCGGGGCGAGCGTGCACAGCTTGCCGGCCTGCTCCTGGATGGCCGCGACGACCTTCGGGTGCTGGTGCCCGATGTTGGTGTTGACCAGCTGCGAGGTGAAGTCCAGGTAGCGGTTGCCCTCGTAGTCCCACATGTACGAGCCCTCGGCGCCCGCGATCGGCAGCGGGTCTATCAGGCCCTGCGCCGACCAGGAGTGGAAGACGTGGGCACGGTCGGCGGCCTTCACGGCCGCGCCGGCGGCGGGGTCTGGTTGCGTCGTGGTCACGGTCACTACCTCGGATCGCTTCGGGCCGCCAGGACATCGGGAACGCGGGAAAACGCCGTACCGGGTGACGCTGCGCTGCGGGGACGCCGTACCGCGAAGACGCTGCATGCGCTGCCGGAGCGCTGATCAGCGAGACGCTGCACTGCGACCACCTGCGCGAGGACCACGCCGTACTGCGAGAACGCGGGAACGTGGGGCGGCGGACGCTCACCAGCCTAAGGATCACCGCACCGGCGCCGGTACCGACAGTGTGTATGGGTGTGGGGGGAGGGTCTGACAGGTTGTCGATGGGGGTGGGGGTGGGGTGAGGGTTGGGGGGGCTCCCCGCCCCCGCCCCCCCCCCCCCCCCCCCCCCCCCCCCCCCGCCGGGCGGGGGGGGGGGGGGGGGGGGGGGGGGGGGCCCCAGCTGCGTGCCGTCCTGGAGCTGCACCCCTCGGTCTCCGTTGTGC
>NZ_JBVJIF010000018.1:0-67232 GCF_055586425.1 Streptomyces sp. NPDC050806
CCCGCGGAGCGGGTACCCCAGCGCTGGCGCGCTGGGCAGTGAAATGACTCCGCTGACGCTCCGTCAAATTCCCGCGCAAGCGCGGGAATTGAATTCCGCAAGCGGAATTCTAAAGCGATTCCATTCCCGCTTCGCGGGAATGGGGAAGCCCCCGCAAGCGGGGGCTTCAAAGCTGGCTACGAGGGAGGGTGCATCGCGTCCGGGCCCGTGTAAACCCTGGAATCCCGGGCCACACCCCCACCGTGGCCCGGGGCCCGGACCGGTGCCGGCACCACCGAAGAGAACGGGCTCCGCTGCGCTCCGTCTCACACCCGCGATCTCTCTTCGAGCCCCTGCAACATCCATCAGCATACACCCAATACTCCGTTGCTACACGGCAACTGGCTGTGCATCACCTCAACGAATCAATCTCGCCGAACAAGATGCATCACACCTGATGCAGTGTGTAGAGTTTGGTATCGTACTGCAGCACCACCCCGGACCCGCACCGCACCCGGGAACCCTTCTCAAAAAGCGCTTCTCATTCTCTTGAAGGAGTACGGGAAATGCCCGTGAAACTGCGTGACCATCAGGTCGAGGCCGTGGATGCCATCGTGCGCGGCCTCGACATTCCGCCGGGCAGGAAGATTCCCCGAAATGGCCTGCGCGGGCAGGTCATCGCCGCGTGCGGGACGGGCAAGACCATCATCGCCGCGTCGGCGGCGCGGCGTCTGGTGCCCAACGGCCGGGTTCTGGTGCTGGTGCCCACGCTGGACCTGCTGACGCAGACGGTGCGGGCCTGGCGCGAGGCCGGGCACACCGGGCCGGCCGTCGCGGTCTGCTCACTCCAGGACGACGGCGCGCTGTGGAGCATGGGCGTACGCGTCACCACCAGCCCCGTTCAGCTCGCCCTGTGGCACGGCCAGGGGCCGGTCACCATCTACGCCACCTACGCCTCCCTCGGCGTCCTCGCCGAAGCCTTCGAGGGCGCCTACGGACAGCAGCTCGCGCCAATGGACCTCGCCTGCGTGGACGAAGCCCACCGGACAAGTGGATCTCTGGGGAAGGCGTGGGCGGACATCCACCACCAGGACGTCATCCCCGCGGTGCGCCGGCTGTACCTGACAGCGACGCCGAGGATCTGGCAGGAGCGGCCGGCTTCCTGGGAGCAGCGGGAGGGGTTGCGGCGGGATCCGTTGCCGGAGGAGCTGGCGGCCTCCATGGATGATGAGAGCATTTTCGGGCCTGTGCTGTACCGGCTCACCCTGGCCCAGGCGGTGTCCCGTGGCTTGCTGGCGCGGTACCAGATCATCGTGGTCGAGCTTCAAGACCCGGTGGTCACGCCCGAGCGGCTGTTTGGTGAGCAGCGGTATGAGGAGCAGGTGCGGGGGGAGCGGCTCGGGGCGCTGCAGGCCGCCATGCTGCGCACTGCGGCGGAGCACCGGCTGCAGACGATGATCACGTTCCATCACCGGACGATAGAGGCCCAGGCGTATGCGGAGGGGTTGCCGGCGGTGGCGGCGAAGCTGCATGCGGATGATCCGGAGAAATACCCCCGCCGTATCTGGGCGGACTGGCTGTGCGGCGAGCACGAAGCCGAACAGCGGCGGCGCGTACTGGGTGAGTTCGCCACCCGCGCCGACCGGGCGATCCTTTCGAATTGTCGCGTACTGGGGGAGGGCGTCGACATTCGAGCAGTGGACTCGGTTGCCCTCCTAGATCCCAAGGGCGCGCCGCACGACATCGTGCAGGCCATCGGCCGGGCGCTGCGGCAGCAGCCTGGGGAGGGGAAACTCGCCTCTCTCATCGTCCCGGTCTTCCTGGCGCCCGACGAGCGGCCGGAGGACATGTTCACCTCCGGCAGTTACCGCCCGTTGATCAAGGTATTGCAAGGGCTCCGTGCACACGATGAACAGGCCATTGAGCTGCTCGCCATTCCTCAGGAAAATCAGAAGCGGGTCGTGGATCCGTCTTTGAGTATCGGCCCGGCGCCGGAGGAAGGGGAAGAGGAATCCCGCCTTCTGCTGCGGTTTGCGGCGCCACGGGACCCGGTGATGGTCGCCGAGTGGGTCAGCTTCAACGTCATCGACACCGAGCGGCAGGACTGGGCTCGGGGGTACGCCGCGCTGAAGCGGTTCGTGGAGCGGGAGGGCCACGCCCGGGTGCCGTATGACCACAAGGAGGCTCCCGGGCCGTATCCGCTAGGGCAGTGGACGGCAGAGCAGCGGCGCGCGTACGGGGCCGGGACCATGTCGGGTGCGCGGGCGGAGCGGCTGGAGAAGCTCGGCATGGTCTGGGACGCCGGCGATGCCGCCTTCGAGGAGAACCTTGCTGCGGCGCGCGAGTACGCGCGGCAGTACGGCACGCTCGCCGCGCCGCGGCCGGCCACCATGCTGGACAAGCCGGTGGGGCAGTGGCTGTCGAACATGAGGCGCCCGGGCGCGCTGGACGGACACCCCGAACGCGCCGCGGCGCTGGCGGCGATCGATCCGGACTGGAACCCGGCCTGGCCCCTCGACTGGCAGCGCCACTACGCCGCCGTCCGGGAGTGCCTGACGGGCGGGGCCCGGGTGGAGGACCTGCTGCCCGGCGTCACGGTCGGCGGCGCTGACATCGGGCGGTGGCTGGCCCGGCAGCGCGAACACACCGCCTGGACGAAGCTGTCGGCCGGGCAGCGCGAGCGCCTGGAGCAGCTCGGCGTCGAACCGCTGCCCGCCCCGGAGAAGGCGCCCGCGAAGGGTCGCAGGAGCGGTTCTGGAGCGTTCGAACGGGGTGTAGCGGCCCTGCGCCAGTACAAGGCCCGTACGGGCTCCGTGGGACCCATCAGCCGCTCCCACATTGAGGTTTTGGAAGACGGTTGGGACGGCGACGGCGGCGCGGCCGCAGAGGTTCGACTGGGCGTATTTCTATCGAACACGAAATCTAGGCGCGCCAAGCTCAGCACCGACCAGCTCGCCCAACTCGCCGAGCTCGGTATGGAGTGGGCATAGGAAGATGGGAACTGTGACTCATGGGGCACAGTTCCTGGGCCACGTCAGCGGGCCGGGCAGCAGGTTCTCCCCGACCCGCTGGCGTGCTCAGCCGATGAGGGAGCGGAGCACCGGGATGCTCACCCCTGTTGCAGTCAGGCCCGCGAGGACAGCGGCGGGCGCCTGCCCGCTGTGCAGGAAGGTGAGGGAGCCCGCTATCAAGCCGATGACGGTCGCGGTCAGGAGGACCACGGCGGTGTGCGTCGGGATGAACGGGGGCTCGGGCTGAGTTGAGGGGCGTGTACCGTTGGCGATGGACATAGTGGTGCCCTTTCGGTCGTGAAGATGGCTCTTCCCGTGAGGTGACGCTGCTACGTCGGACGGAGAGGCGGCGCGGCACCTTGCTTGCCGGCCAGAGTTCGCGCCGCTCTCCATCTCCGTGGCTGAACAACTACCACCAGAATACGGGCGGTTCCCGCGGCAGAAGACCATGGACCACAACTTCTGGTGGTTGCGGCCCATCCAAGCACTACATCTGGTGCCGGGTAAAAAAATGCACACACCGCGTGTCGCGATGGCGCGGTCGGGTGACGGCCTTTCGCAGGTCGCAGCAGGCGCCATAGTGTCCTGCTGCGGAGGCGCGTGCATGTCCATCCCTGATCACGGCGGCGCTGCAGTGCGCGATAGCGGCCGCCGCCCCCTGGAAGGCCAGCCAGAGTGCGAAAAATCTATCGAGACTCCGTTCGGTACAACCCTTTGAAAGCAACTACCGTTGGCTAACTAGGGAGAACATTCCGAGAGGGGCTGACGTGACCCCCTCCGGCCGCGGTAACCATCGCCCGGTGCGTCATGCCCGAGGGGGTCTGATGGGTTCCAGCTTCCACAGATAGGGGGTTGGGTCTTTTCTGTCTCACCGATAAGGGGTGCGGATGCACTCCTGCTCCCGACATGCATAGGTGTGGATGGGTTTCGCCTAATAGGGATGGGGGTGCTTTCCTCCCCCTACAGAGCAGGTGGTGAGGTGGGTTCCCAGCCGTCGAGGAGGTCGGTCAGCTGCCGACGCTGACGCCGTTCCTCGGCAAGGACCTCAGCGAGCGCCTGGTGATCGAGGTACGGGGCGACGGCATCGAGGACCAGGCGCTGCAGCTCGTTCGGCTCCAGGGCTTCGACCTCCCACTGCACGGGCCGGTCGACGTCAAAGCCGTGCCTCCGGGCGAAGCCAGGCCAGCGCGGATCGTTCTTCTTGCCTTCCGCGGCCGGCAGCCCGTACGCGAGGACCTGCTCGCGAGTCAGCGCGATCCGCTCCACGCGTGCCCAGCATCCGGTGCGCTGCACCCAGTCGCGTTCGATGTCGGCGCCCGAGCAGTCGAAGTCGCCGACGTAGAGGAGGATCACCTCGCGGGTCTCTTGGGCGAGGCGGCGGCGGACGACGTCGGCGTAGGACTGGCTGCCGAATCCGCGCACCACCAGGACGGGGATGCCGTACTCGGCGAGCCAGCCGGTGAGCAGCTGCCGCAAGGTGTCCTTCTCCGCCGCGACGTACAGGGCGTGCTTCTGGCCGCGGGTGCGGTCCAGGCGGAACCAGCCCGGGACCTCGTCGAGGAAGGCGCCGGCGTCGGGCCATGACGGCGGTACGTGGACGTCGCGGAGGGTGTCGATCAGGTCGGGGAAGCGGTCCTCGCGGCGGGCGCGCGCGGTCTGGGAGGACAGGCGGCGGTACATGGGCGGGGTGTTCGGCAGCAGGCCGGCGGCGACCAGGCGGTACATCAGCTGCCGCAGCGTGACGTCGCCCTGGTAGCTCTGCACGATCTGCCGCGCCCGGTTCACGATCGCCGGCCACCGGACCCTGCCATCCATGCGGTACATGTACCGCTTCCCCGCCACCGGCGACAGCCGCGGCGCCTGGCGTGGCCGCCTGTTCCCGCGCAGCCGGGTGGGACGGTCTGGTCCGTGCAGGTGAGCGACGGGCCGCGACTGCCGTGTTCGGGGCCGCGGCGCCTTTAGCGTGCGGGGATGGACTCCACGCCGATGCCGGAGCCGCTGCGCCGCGCGGTTCATCAGCTCGTCTCCGAGACAGTCATGCGCTGCCAGGAGGTGCTGCGGTACACCGAGCCCGACCAGGCGCACTCCTGGAAGCGGATGACGCTCTACCGGACCACGGACGCAGCGGACACGATGGACATGGCCGCGTTGCTGATCGCCGCGTACTGCCAGCGCATGGGCATGTCGGATGTGACGCACCGCTATCTCCAGGCCGGCCAGCAGCACAACCGCGCGGCCGGGCCGCAGAAGGCGGACCACGCCGAGGTCGCCGGCCTCCTGGGCGAGCCCGCCCCCACCACCGACGACAGCGGGGAACGGCTGCAGTACGCATGGGGCCAGCACTACGCCGAGGACGCACTCACGCCCGAGGACGCCCCTGAGAGGCTGCTGACCGAGGCGTGCCTGCACGGGCTGTATGCCCGGCTGAGCGACGACGTCGACTCCCTGGACAGCTTCCTTCCGCCCCGCATCGCTCAGATGGCGCGCAAGGTCGCCGACGTGCTGGAGGAGCCGCAGCCGGCACCCGCCTGAGGCGACGTCGGGCCGCAGCGCGGCAGCGGTCGCCGTCGTGCGCTGGATGGATGAACGCCGGGCCGCCTGCGTACCCGACTTAAACAGGTGACGCAGCGGTTCCTGTCCGCCGCGCTATATGCCTGCTGCCGTCTACGGCTGTGACGAGGTGGCCTCTTCCAGGGTGTTGTTGACCGTGGCGTTGTTGGTGACGCGTGGGCGCAGGCTCAGGCCGTGCAGGGCGAGGATGGAGGCGGTGCCCCAGGCGATGACGGTGAGTCCGGTGGCGACTTGGCGGGCGGGGCCGGGGGTGCCGGTCCACACCATGGCCGTGGTGGCTGCTCCCCACAGGATCCAGGTCAGCCGTGCGCCGAAGGTGCCGCTGAGGGAGAAGAACAGGAGTCCGGCGCCGGAGACGAGCCAGACGAGATGCACAGTGTCCGCTGTGACAGGCAGGCCGGCCGTGTGTGCGTCAAGGTAGGCGCGGATGGGCTGGTCGATCACGTCTGCGAGCCCGCTGGTGTCCCAGGCTCTGCCGAAGTGGTGGAGGAGAGCACTCACCAGCGCGCCTGCCGCGGACATCGCCAGCAGGCCCAGAGGTACCAGGGTGGCTGCTTTGATCCACAGTGGTGCGGTGCGCCAGTTGCCGGCCAGGGTCTCGGCGAGCTCGTGGCGTCGGGCGGCGAGCCAGTCGGCGTCGGTGAGGACGGCCAGGGGGCGCGGCGTGGTGGGGGCAGGCTGGGTGCGGGGGGTTTTGAGGTCGGCGGCGAGGGTGCCGATGGCTTCCTGGACGATCGGCAGGATGCGCCGGTCGTTGCCCAGGACGGTGTAGGCGGCGAGGGCTGCGGTGGCCGGCAGGAGGGCCAGGAGCCACCAGGGGCTGTAGCGGGTGGCTGTGTACAGGCTGAAGACGGCGGCCGCGGCGGCGAGGATGCCGGCCAGGCAGCGCACCAGGCGGCTGGTGGCGCCGCGGGCGCTGAAGTGGATCTGCTGGGTGGGCGGCTGTCCTCGCAGGAGAGCGCTCGCCCAGGGCCACAGTCGGCGGGCCGGTTCCCAGGGGTCGGCGGTCAGCAGCAGTCCGGCCATGCCGAGCAGGTCCAGCGGCGCGGCCCATCCGGCGGCGGCTGTGCCGCTGAGGGAGAGGTGGGCGACGGCTGTGGTCATCATCAGCAGGCAGCCCAGGGCGCGGCCCAGGAGGTGGGTGGCGGTCTGCCAGTGCTGCAGGCTCTGGGTGGCGGTGCGCCGGGGTGGGGTCAGGCCGAAGGTCTCGCGTGTCTCGTCGCGCAGGGACTGGCCGTCGTCGAGGAAGGTCTGCGCGGTAGCGAGCATCTGTTCGAAGTCGGCGCGGAAGAAGGCTTCCTTGAGGTCCTCCGGCATGGGCGGCAAGGCGTTGGTGTCCGCCTGTGGTGTGCGGGAGGCGGCTTGCAGGCGGGCGAGCTGTTCCTCGAGTTGGTCGCTGCGCCGGCGCAGGCGGCGACTGAGCTGTTCGGCCTCCTCCCGGCTGGCCCGGGCGCGTTCCAGGTCCTGCTGGGCGGTGTGGAGCTGGTGGGTTAGCTCGCCCAGTTCCTGCTGGGCGCGGGTGTCGTGCCGATTTTCGAGGCCAGTGATGCGGTGCTGGAGGTCGACGGTGAGCATGCTCAGGGCCGTGACCATCTGCTGGGAGCGGTCGCGTTCCTCCGCGAGGCGTTCGTTGCGCTCCTGCGCCTGGGCGAGCTGGGCCTGGGCCTGGGCCGCGTGGTCCTGAGCGGTGGCGGCGACGCTGGCGAGCGCCGCGGTAGCGGCCTCCTCCGCCGGCCTGGGGGCGGGCAGGTGGGCGGCGGGCGGCGCGGGGTGGGTTGCCTTCTCCAGCAGTGCGAGCGCCGCTCGCCGGCGCATCTCGCGTTCGAGCGGTGCGGTGAGGACGTCGACGGTCTTGACGACGAACTGCTGGGGTGGAAGCTTCTTGCCGCTGAAGAAATCTGAGATCCTGCTGCGGCTGTAGCCGACGGGCCCCTCCAGATCACGCAATCCCTTGTCCGCGCGATCGAGGAGATCGCGCAGGTACTGGGCCAGCTCCTGGCCCTCGACCGTGTCGGCCTGTAAGTCGCTCCATCTCCGGCCGGTCTTCTTCCCCGCCATGGCTCCCCTTGTTCATGCTCGCTGCACCCCTCTGGTGCCTCCTGTACTGGTGATCAGCGTAAGGATCTTCCGGCGGGAGCGGCAGGGCGCACGGCGGGGGCACGGTGGCTGTGCGTTGTCCGATCCGGCAGGGCCTTGTCCGCACTTCACCAGGTCAAAGGCGTGGACAACGTGTCGGACAACTTCTGCGCGGCCAGGCTGTGACCAGTCCCGCTCCCCTTGATCCCCGTCCCCGCCTGGAGTCGTCATGGCCCGCCCCGCTTCCACCGTCCCCACCCGCCCCCACACCGGCATCCGCTCCCGCCCGTCCAGCCCCGCGGCCGTGACTGCGGCGCGGTACGGCCGGCGCCGCACCGCGCTGCCTCGCATGAGTGAGCTGGCCGTCGACCGCCGCGACAACGGCTGCCTGATCGACTTGCGCCGCGACCCGGACGCGGTGCGCCGCCTGCCTCGCGGCCGCGCCGAGGGCCGCTACCGCTGCTGCGCCTGCGGCGCCCCGCTGCTCCTGGCCGGCCCCGCCAGCGAGGCCTCACAGTTCACCCCGCGCTTCCGCCACGCCAGCAGCCGGCCCGGCCGCGACTACTGCAGCGCCCCCGCGCAGCAGCAGGCCGACGTCCAAGCCGACCTGACGCGCGTCCTGGACCTGCGCGACCGGATGGCCGCCTGGCCCGGCACGAGCGCGTGGCTGCAGCTCGACCCCGGCCGGCTCGGCCACAGCTGGTCCCTGCCGCCCGCCCTCATCGTGCAGCGCGGCGAGGAGACCGCGGTCATCGAACGGCCCCGCCGCCCGCTCACCTCGGCCTGCGCGGAGGACCGGCTGCGCGCCGTGCGCGCCCAGTACGGCGCCCAGGTGCAGCACTGGTGGCTCTTCGACCACGACGACCCGGTGCACCACGACCTGGCCGGTCACCTCACCGTGCGGATCCGCGGCCAGGAGGCCACTCACCTCAAGGTGCACCCCACCCCCGCCCAGCGGAAACTCGCCGCCGGCGGCGCGCACGTGTACTGGCTCACCGGCAACCGCCTGTTCGTTCCCTACGGCGGCCGCTCCCACCTGCACTCGATACGCGAGGGCGAGGACTGGAGCGGGCAGATGGCCTCCTGGCGGCGGGACTGGCACCTCTCCCACCCCCAGCCCGCAGGCGACGCCGACTGGTGGGGCCTGGTCCCCGTACCGCTCACTGCCTGGGCCCGCCACCGCGCCCTGCGCCCCGTCACCGCGTTCACCGTCATGACCGACCTCGCCGCAGCCGAACAGGGCCGCGAACGCTACCGCAGGCAGCAGGCCCGCGCCCACGCCCGCGACCACGCCCCCTCCGACCAGTCGGACCTGTCCGCGACTGCCGCCGAGACCCCCTCAACACCCACCGTCATGTCGCCGCTTGGCGCAATCGACACAGACCGCTCCGCACCGCAGCACACCACCACCCACGACGCATCACCGGCCGCTGCGCCCCCGGCTCCCGAGCCTCGCACCGGCCGCACGACTGCCCTGCGCACACGCTGGCGCCGCTTCCTGCGCATCCGGCGGCGCTGAGCCACCCCACCCGACTGGGGCCGGGGGCAGGAGACGTGGCGCGCAGCCGCGTTCATGGCCCCGCCCCGGCCTGGGCGAGCGGGCTGCTCCAGGCGTCGTGCGGCGCGTCAAGGCGCAGCAGGTGCTGCCCGTGTTGGCTAGCCCTTGGCCGGTCCATGCCAGGACGAGGAGGGCGAACGTATGGGGACACGCCAGTGATGCATAAACGAGTAGTCCGGTTCCACGGGTCGGCCGACTCGCCGTTTCGTGGGTACCGGTGAGTGGATCAGCGGTATGAGCTGGTCTATTGCTCTCGGAGCCGGGTCGGCAGCTGGCCTGCCCGCGTCGTGGCTACCAGGTTTCCGGGGGCCGGCGACGTGTCGGGTTTGGCTCGTAATACCAAGATCACGACATTGTCGGGCGATTTTCCGGAAGGTGCCCCGAGTTACCCGCAGATCCTCTACGAAACTGTCCGTTCGGACATCAAATGCCCCGGAAGAAGCCACATTTGACCGAGTAGCTTCGAGCCTGTCGGTGTCACTACGCTCACAGAGCGCGAACCCAGGACCTTGGCCGGAATCGGGTTCGCGCTCCTGTAATTGAGTCAACAAGCTCAGGAGGCTCGATGCCTTACTCCCCAACTCGTTTCCGGATCAAACACCTCCGGTGCCGATCCGTGCGTCGTGACAGTAACAAAGGGGCCCCGGTCCTGGATATGCCTGGCAACAGCGCTCCCCCGGCAGGCAACGCCTTTCCGGCGCTGCCGGGCGGCGGTGCCCCGATGCCGGCGGTGGTGCTCCTGCCGGACGCGGCCGGCGGGCAGAGCCTGACGGTCTTGCTCGTCACGGGCCTGCTGTGGGCAACAGCGTTCTGGCTGTACACCCGTCGCCGCCCCGGTCAGTGATCGCCTCGGGGGCCGGCCGGGAGCCGGCCCCCGAGTGTCGTCTCCGCGCTTTCGTTCCCTACGAAACGGAGACACCCACACCGTTATCCGTCACGTTTCCCGGGCGGCCGCAGCGCTTGGCCGCCCGGTTTCAGACAGGGGAACCACAATGAGGTGGAACGCCTTTTCGAGGCAGCAGTGTAAGTGGTGCGACAAGCCGCTGAAGCTGCAGGACACCGGCCGCCCCGGCGAATACTGCGACACCAAATGCCGGCAGGCCGCCTACCGCGCCCGGAAGAAAAACAGCTGCGACACCGAGCGGTATGACCAGTGGCTGCGCGAGAACCTGGCCGCCGCCGAGAACGATATCCGCCGCCTGCGGGAGGGGCTGGCCGCATCCTCACAGTGTGAGGAGCCGCTGCGGCGCCTGGTCGCCCTGCGGCAGCACGTGGAGCAGATGTGCGCCGTCGCGGTCGGCCGCACCCGGCACCGCGGCGCCTCCTGGCAGGCCGTCGCCGAACTGCTGGCCATGAGCAAGGACCACGCGCGCAAGAAGTACGGCCCCGAGGCCGTGGCCCGTGCTCTTGGCCGCCGCCCGCCCAGTCCCCCCGCCGCACCGGGATCCGACGCCGGGCCACCGGGCCCCCGCCCGACCGCCCCCCTCCCCCAGCCCACGGCCCCCACCACGGCCCCGGACGACGAGGGAGCCCACGACGAGGCGGCCGAGGTGCGCCCGTCCGGGGCCGGCGACCTGGCCAGCGTGCTCAGCAGCCTCCAGCGCGCCTCCGACCACACCCTGCGCACCCTGGGGAAAGAGACCGGGCTGTCGGCCTCCTTCCTCTCCCGCATCATGAGCGGCGAACGGTTCCCCACCTGGCGGGCCACCGCGCTCATCGCCCGCGCCTGCGGCGCCGACCCCGAAGTGCTGCGCCGCGTCTGGGAGGACGCCGGCGCCCGCCGCGACCGCAAGGAGGACCCGCACGCCCTGCTGCCCGCCCTGCGCTACCTCCACCAGCGCGCAGGCAGCCCCTCCCCCTGGGCGATCGCCGTCTCCAGCAGCCACACCCTCAACCAGGAAGCCATCACCGCCGTGCTGGAGGGCAACATCCTGCTCTCCTGGGAGGACACCCAGCGCCTGATCCACGTCCTGGACGGCGAACCGGCCTTCTTCGAACCACTGTGGCAGGCCGCGGCCGCCCATCAGCCGGTCACCGCCCAGCCCGTCCGCAGCGCACCGCCCGCCATCCCCTCCACCGCCCCCACCCACGGCCGGGTCTCCGACCTGTGCGCCGCCTACAACGCCACTCTGAAGACCACCACCACCCGCCTCTTCCACACCCGACGCATCCTCCCCGCCCCCATCCCCGCCCTCGCCCACCCCAGCTCATAGGGGCGACACAACGACACAGGACCGGCAGCCCATCGAGGTGGGCTGCCGGTCAGCACTGGGCAATCACGGTCGCCCATACCGGGTCTGGGAGGGCTGGCGGGGCGTCAGAAGTTGTACGGCTTCGTCGTGCTCCAGTTCAGCACGTCAGCCTCATTCCAGCTGAACTGCTGGTTCTCGCCCTTGAGGGCGACAGAGTAGGAGGGGCCGGCCTGGCCGTCCGCGCCGCGCAGCGCGAGGGAGAAGGACTGCTCCGTGTGGTGCGTGGAGCCGTAGTCGAAGAGGTTCACCGCGCTGTACACCTTGCCCCCGGGCTGGAGCGTAAGGCGCTTGGTGCCGCCCGGCCTGTCCTTCTTCGAGTGCGGCAGCGCGGCCACGTCGACGTCGCCACCGAGCTTCACCGACGGGTAGGAGGTCACCCAGCACGGCTTGGAGCCCTCGTTCGACGCGGTGACCAGAAGATGGTCACCCTGCTGCCCAGCGAACCGATGCACCGCGGTCAGCAGCAACTCATCACCACGGCACTGCGCGGCGCCGGCCGTGGTGCCCTTGCCCGCCGCCTCCTCCGTGCCGCCCGAGGCAGCCTCCGAGCGCACGCCCTCCTTGGTGCCACCGCCGGTTGCCTCCGCACCACCCTTGCCCTCCCCGCCCGACGCGGACCGGCTCTGCGCCGTACCGGAGGCGCCCTCGCCACCCGCCGCCTTCGAACCGCTGTCATCGGCGCCACCACAGGCCGTCAGGCCCAGCGCCAACGCGGCGGTCACGGCGGCCAGAGCGGCGGTACGAATCCGGGCAGTACGCATGATCGGGTCCCCTGCTGTCCGTGCGGGAGCCTTCTGCGATCGTTCCCGCGGTGTGCACACCACCCTTCCCGCAGCCACTGACGTCCTGGAAACGCCTCACTCACGTCCCACAAGCACGCCGCGCGCCAACCGGAGCGGACCGAACCACGGACAGCCTGCAGCTCCTCACCGCCTCTGCATCGCCCGGGCCGGCCGGTCCGGACGACGCAGAGCAGGGCTGCTCCTCTCACGCGAGGGTGTACTCGACCTCCGTGTGGCCACAGCCGCGTGCGTACTGGCGCAACGTGTCCTGCTCGGTGCGATCGACGGTCAGCTCCCAGCGGAGCTTGGTGGACACCCAGTCCGAGAGGTAGGTACAGCGGGCATCGGCCGAGGGCGGCATCCACTGCGCCGGGTCCTGATCGGCCTTGGACCGGTTGGTCTTGGCAGTCACGGCAACCAGGGAGCGTTCGGCGGTGAGGTCGTTGGCGTAGGCCTGACGGCGCTCCTTGGTCCACTGGGAGGCACCGGAGTCCCAGGCTTCGGCGAGCGGGACCATGTGGTCGATGTCCAGGCCGCGGGGGGCGGTGACGGTCTGCTGGTCGTAGTAGGAGAACCACTGGCCCGAGAGGACCTTGCAGCCGGGGCCGGTCTCGGCCGGCACGCGGGATTCGGCGATGAGCACCTCGTTGCGGGTGGAGCAACCATCATGGTCTTCGTCGATCCAGTGCTTGAAGCTGGTGCGCTGGTAGCCGTCGCGGCTCTCTGCCGCGGACGGGAGGACCTCAATGCCTTCTTGGAGGGAAAGGACGTGGGACTCGGCTGCGCCAGCCGGGGCGGCGGTGCTGGCGGTCAGGGGCAGCAGGGCGAGGGCGGCGCCGAGCGCGGCGACCACGGTCTTCTTCAGCATAAGGAAGAAGTAGCGGGCCCCCTCGGCGCGCCGGAATGGTCTTTCCTGACGATCACTCCGGAGGGTGTAACAGTCATACCGGCGCAGCACTCCGCGAACAGCGCTCGCTCAGGTCAATTCCAGAAGTACGCGCGGACCATCGCTCTTATCGGGATGCGCGCCGGATCGTGCCACGGCGGCGTTTCGTGCGCCTCCCGCAAGTCGACGGCGAACGAGTTGGTGGCGTCCTTGTACTTCCTGAGACTATTGGAGGTCGCCAACGCCATGCTTACTTCGGTCCCCTGGTCCCACATCGTTCGCAAACACTCCTCGGCCCGCAGAACCAGGGCGTCGGCGCTCGCTGAGACGCTTCCCGGGCCCGCCACCTTTACCCGGAGCAGCGCAGCCTTCAGTTCTCGCAGGGCCTTCTCCGCGTCCGTGACCGCCTTGGCTCTGTTCTCCTGGCTCTCACCGGCATCCTGCTGAACACCAAAGAGCCGTGTGAGCTCGGCGTTCTTGTCCAGTGCATCCACGTATGCCTGCTGGCGCTGGTCACGTAACCAATGCCAGTGGTCGACCTGTCCTTGGCGACGCGTAGTCGCATGCGTGACGATCGCGGTAGCCACCGGCCCAACGGTCGCGACAGTGGCACCCAGAACTGCTGCTATCCCTGCATCCATAAGCGCATCTTGCCCTGGATCACCAGTGGCGTTCTGTGCCGGGCTTGGGTGAATGTGCGGCAGCTTCAGACAGTCTTCACGGGCTGGGAAGCGAGGCCGTCCAAGCGGTCCAAACGCTCGTATAAGGCGCGGACCAACCGGGCGCGCCCCTGTGCGCAGCCCACCGTGGTTTCCAGTGCCTCGGCCAGGTGCCGGTCGGTTTCCTCCAATACGTAGTCGGCGAGCGCCCGGGCGGCGTGCTGGGTGGGCAGGCGGTCTGCAGCCTGGCGGACATCGTCGGCGACGAGGCGGGCGGCACCGGTGAGCTGGAGCGCAGCCTGCCGGCAGGCGTCCTGATCCATGACGGGCTCAGTGCCGTTCCAGGACAGGACGGCGGCCACCAGGCGTTTGTGGGTTACGCGATCCAGGGGGAGCTCGGTCTCGCTGGCGAGGTCGCCGGGCTGGTCGTGGACAGCGAGGAAGCGAGCGAAGCCGCGGTCGGCACGGGATCGCAGCGCCGGGGAGAGGGTGCCGTATCCGGTGGGTTCTGGGCGGCGTCCGGTGGCGCCGACGTCTGTGGGTGCGCCCATCAGTCCGCCTCTCGGGCCGTCTCGTTCAGGGGTGTTGAGGCTACGGAGGCGGCGGGGCGGCTCTCAACGGAATTGCGGAGGATTGCGCGGATTCACTCCAGGGCGTTGATCGCGGCTCGGATGAGCGCGCGGGCTGCGTCGCCGTGGACGGCCATGGTGGCCAGGCCGGTGAAGGCTTTCGCGTAGTCGGCGAGCTCGCGGGGCTGGCGGATGTTGATGCCCGCGGTGAGCGTCTCCACGACGGTGGCGTGGTCGTCGTAGAGGTAGAACGCCTCCAGCGGCCACACGGTACGTTCGGCGCCCTGAGGGATGATGCCCAGGGAGACCGAGGGCAGCGGCATCACGGTGAGCAGGTGCCGCAGCTGACCGGCCATCGTCTCCGGCGAGCCGATCCGGACGCGCAGCACCCATTCCTCGATCAGGACGACGAAGCGGTGCCCGCCCTCGTACAGGAAACGGGAGCGTGCCAAGCGGGCGGCGACCGCTTCGGGAATGTCGTCGGGGGTGCCCTGGAAGTCGGTGATGGCGCGCATCAGGGCTTCGGCGTAGCCGGCGGTCTGGAAGAAGCCGGGGATGACGTTGGAGGTGTAGGCGCGGCACAGGCGGGCGGCGGCGTTGCGGACCAGAACCTCCTGTTGGGTGCGGCGCATGCCGTTGCGGTGCTGGCGTCGCCACTCCAGATACATCGACTCCACCGCCCGGGCCGCGGCGACCAGATCGGCCGCCTGGTCCTCGGCGTCGCAGGCGGTGCACCAGGCGCGGATGTCGGCGTCGGAGGGGGCGGCCTTGGCGGTCAGGATGCGGGAGGTCTTGGCCGGGTGCCAGCCGCACCGGGCGGACAGCTCACGCCCGTTGATCCCCGCATCCCGCACCAGGTGCGCGAGGCGTACCGCGAGAGCCTCGCGGGCGGCCTGGGCGCTGGAGGAGGGGGAGGCGGGCATGAGCTGTTCCGGCGGCCGGCGTCAGACGGTGTACTTCTCGTGCGGGGTCGCCCGCTCCCACACCGCCTCGAACGCGGTCGCGCACAGCGCCGCGACATCCGGGTTCTCGGTGCGTTCCTTAGCTGCCCAATCGCCGTTCCCGGTGAAGTGGTTGAACTGCACGAGCCGACCGTCCAAGAGCCAGAAGTCCGCGCCGGGCAGGGCGAGGTCGGCGGCGCGTGGGCGGGGAAGCCAGCGCACGTTCTCCCCCGCCTGTAGGTTCAGCACGGTGATGGCGTGCTCGTAGCGGATGTAGTCCGTCACCGGCTCGGAGACGATCCGGGCGCGGCGCATCGCCACGCCCCGGGCGACCGCGTCGGTCACCAGCGGCAGCCACTGCGGCCAGAACGAGCGGGCCGGGTCGGTGTTGGCGACCCCGGTGCGCAGGAAGGCCGCGAAGTCCTCGGCCTCGTCCCCGACCGCGTACTGGTCGCGCATTTCCAGATGGACGGCGCTGTGGCGGGTGGCGGCGAGCAGGTCAGCGAAGGGTGTCTCGTTCAGCGACATCGCACGCCTCCCTCAGAATCGGCACCATGCGGGCCGGAATCCGGATCACCCGCTCATGGGCCGGGATCCCTCGCGCGTGCCCGGCCACCCACTCGGTTTCGCCGACCAGCGCTTTGAGGAGGTCGTCGGCCTCCTCGCCCTGCAGGACCAGGTCGGCGCTCTCCTCCTCCACCCACACCGTCGGAGATCCCTCGCCGCCGGTGTTCGGGTCCATCCCGACGAACCGTAAACCCATGCCCGCCTCCACTGTCGAATCCGTTGCGCACAGTTGCGCCACGACCGTCCCGTGCCCACTAGGCCGGGTCAAGCCCTCACCCGAGCCTCATGGTGCGTTCCGGAATGGGTGGTGCATCGCTGCATCCGAAGGGACTTTGGCGTTTTAGGGAGGGAGGTGTCTCCTCACGACACTCGGGGTTAGTAAGGTGCCATCATGACCGCCCCTTACAGTCCGGACGACCGGGAAAAGGTAGTAGCCAAGCTGCCGGCGCTCCTACGGCAGGAACTGAAGGTCCGCGCCGCAGAGCTCGGCATCGACATCCAAGACGCCGTCACAGAGGGCGTCCACGCCTGGCGCGGCGATCCCGCGCCGCGGCCGCCAGTCGATACGGCCGGCGGCATCAGCTTCGCGACGTATCTGCCAACCGGGCTGTACGACCAGCTGAAGGCAGAGAGCAAGGAACGTGGGCTGCCTGCGGTGCAAGGCCTCGCGCAGTCCATCCGTCTATGGCTGGACAGTCACCCATCGCCCCGGCGTGTGCCGCGTGCTTCCGGGGCGCGGCGGCTGGTGTTCGGCAACCAGAAGGGCGGAGTCGGCAAGACGTCGACATCGGCCGGCGTGGCGACGGCCCTGGCAGAGCTGGGCCAGCGGGTGTTGCTGGTGGACTTCGATCCGCAGTGTCACCTGACTCGCCAGCTGGGGTATCCGATGCTCGACATCGACGAGCCCAGCTTGGCCAAGCACATGCTCGGTGACGGCAAAGGACAGATCCGGGATCTGCTCACCCCGATAGAGGAGGGCACTTTCGGAGGCCGGCTGTTCCTGCTGCCGGGCTGCAAGGACGCCTTCCTGCTGGACGCGAAGCTGGCCACGACCCGCCACGTCCGCATCAAGGAAACCGCCCTGGAGAAGGCGCTGGAGCCACTGGAAAGCGACTTCGACTACATCATCATCGACTGCCCGCCCAGCCTGGGCTACTCGATGGACACCGCGCTGTACTACGGCCGCACCCGCGAGGGCGAGCACGAGAACACGTCCGGCATCTTCATTCCGGTGCTGTCCGAGGACTCCTCGGCCGACGCCTACGACATGCTCTTCGATCAGATCGAGGACCTCTGCGAGGACCTCGACATCACCATCACCAAGCTCGGATTCCTGGTGAACATGTACGACAGCCGCAAGGGCTACATCGCCACCTCCTCCCTGGACAGCTGGAAGGCCATCGGAGAACCCCCGGTCGTGGGCGTCATCCCCGAACGCAAGGACCAGCGAGAGGCCGTACGACTCAAGCAGCCACTGCTGATCTACGCCCCCGACAGCGAGCAGGCTGAGGTCATGCGCGGGATCGCCTTGGCGGTGAACGCATGAAGGCCGCAGACAAGCTGGGCACCGGCTCCTCTTTCGGCTCGGCCGGCCGCGCCCGCACTGCCCGCGGCCGGGCCAAGGCCATCGCCCAGGGCGACGTCCCCTCCTACGACCTTGTCCGTCTCCACCTTGCCGAGGTCGCTCCCACTCCCCTCAACCCTCGGCGGAACTTCGGCACCAAAGCGCAGCTTGCTCGCTTCGGTGAGGAACTGCGCGCCGCCCAGCTCGCCGCCTGCGTCGCGGTCACCCGCGACGTCTATCTTCGCCTGTGGCCCGAGCACGCCGAGCACATCGGCCCCGCGGCACATGTGCTGGTCAACGGCGAGCGCCGGTACCGGGCTGCCGACCAGGCCGGGCTGGAGGCTCTCGACTTCGTAGTCCGTGATGACCTCGCCGCCTCCCGCGAGGAGTTCATCGACCACCTGCTGAAGGAAAATCTGGCCCGCGAGGATTTCGACGTTATCGAGCGGGCCCGGGGTGTCCAGCAGCTGGTTGATGCCTGTGCCGAGGACGGCGCTTCCGGTGCCCGCACTCGCGCCGCGCAGCGGCTGGGCAGGGACCGGTCCTGGATCACCAACCAGCTCTCCTTGCTCACGCTTCCGGAGCCCATCCAGGCCTTGCTCAGCGCGGGCGACATGCCGGAGCGCGACGGCCGGTTGCTGGCTCGGCACGCTAAGGAGAACCCCGGTCTCGACGCCCCCCAGCTGCTGGCCATCCTGGAAGAGATTCGCCAGAAGCAGGCCGCCGCGCGCGAGGAGGAAAAGGCGATACTGCAGGCGGCGAAGGTAGGCCGCACGCAGACGCCCGTGTTGTCCGCGGACAACAACGCCGCTCCCTCCTCGCCCGCTGCAGAGCCCTCAGCTCAGAAGGACGAGACTCTGTTGTCCGCGGACAACAGTCTCCAGTCGACTGAGGCAGACCCCGAGGCGGGAGCCACCGTGTTGTCCGCGGACAACACCACGCAGCCGAACGAGGCGAAGCCGGAGACGACAGCGCCTGTGTTGTCCGCGGACAACAACGCCCCTGTAGTGCCTAATCAGACGCCCCCCACCAGGGGCTCCGTTGTGCTCCGCCTCGCCGATAGCCCGAGAGACCAGGCCTCCGCCCTGGCGGAGGCGTTGTCCGGCGAGGCGCTGACCGCACTGATCGAAGAGCTGCACGCGTACGTCTAACGTGGGCGCGGCAACGCGACAGGCCCCCGCTTCCGGGCGTTCTGAGAGCGGGGGTCTTGCGGCTTGCTTCGTGTCGCTGGGTTGTTGTCCGCGGACAACAGCCTCCAGCCGGCTGAGGCAGCCTCCGAGACCACGTGTTGTCCGCGGACAACAGACGCAATGAAGCCCTTCGCCGCGGACGTGTCCAGACCGGACCCCGACGGCACGTCCACCACTCTCCTGATCGATCTCATCTCCGTATTCGTCAGCCTCGCAGCGGCAGGGGCGCCATGCTCATAGACGTCAAAACCGTTGTTGTGAGGAGATGCACGATGGCCGCTCACGAGACCGAGCAGACTGCCCACCAATGGCTCCTTGAGGCTGACGAGATGTACGACCTCTCGTGCTCGCTCAGGTACGAGTCGATCGACATGTGCCAGCCAGCCCCGTCGACGCCCATCGATGATCTGCGCGGCAAGGTTCTCGAAGTCGCCGCTATCCGCGCGCAAGCAGCCAATGCCGCCGCTCTTCAGGCCATCTACGCACGAAGCCGTGCTCAGGACATGGCCGCCGATGCCTGAAGGCCCCCCTCAGGTCCTGCCCCGCCCAGTTGGGGCCAGGGGCTGTTTTGAGTTCGCACACATTCTTCTGTTGGCTCGCTTCCATCGGCTTGGGTGGTGTTGTCCGCGGACAACACCACCCAAGCGGGCGAGGCGATGACGACACCAGCTTCTTCTTTGTTGTCCGCGGACAACAAATTCTGCGACCGAGCCGAGCTACGCGGCCTCGACTTCATCCGGGGTCGGCAATGCCTCGGCCGTGACGTCGACGCGCAGGACGTTGCCTCCACCAGCGGCGCCTAAGCCTGCGAGATTGGATGCCACGGTGGTCTTGCCGACGCCGCCGTCCTTGCCGTTGGCGATGACATAGGTCTTGCTCACCACTGCCCGGTCGATCAGCGGGGTCTCGTCGTCATCGAGCATGGCGTCTTTTCCTGGGGGATGCAGGTGGGGCCGTCTGACATGTCCCACGGGCTCGCGATGCGCCGCCGTCTTTCCTGAATCGACTAGCTTCCTGGCGACGGGACCGCGATCGACCGGAGGATGCCGTGCTGAGCTTCACGCTGGACACCAACTGCCTGATTGCGCTCGAAGAGCAACGGGACACCGCACCCGGAGTCCGGGCGCTCCTGAGCAGGCATGCTGCCGGATCGGCACTCGTACGACTCGCCGCGACGACTGCTGCCGAGAACCAGTCCGATGGCGAGCCTTCGACCAATTTCGCCGTCTTCCAGAGGCGCTTGCAGGCGGCCGGCATGGGGCACCTGCCCATCCTGAAGCCCGTTCTGGTCTTGGACTTCGCGTACTTGGACTGGGCCGTGTTCGCAGGCGAGTCCGCAGATAGGGAATTGCGGGAGGTCCACGAGATCTTGTTCCCTGAACGGCCGTTTACCTTCACGGCAGATGACTCGATGAGCGATGAGGAAAGGAAGAAAGCGCTGCGCAAGTGGCGGAACCGGCGCCTGGACGGACTGGGCCTGCACACACACATTCAGGCTGGCGGGGACGTGTACGTCACGTCCGACCGGAACTTCGTGAAGGCAACGAAGAAGGACCCCCTTGCCCAGCTCGGCGCCTC
Source organism: Streptomyces sp. NPDC050806 (assembly GCF_055586425.1). Taxonomy (NCBI): domain Bacteria; kingdom Bacillati; phylum Actinomycetota; class Actinomycetes; order Kitasatosporales; family Streptomycetaceae; genus Streptomyces; species Streptomyces sp. NPDC050806. The sequence continues at coordinate 20,184 of NZ_JBVJIF010000018.1, forward strand.
GATCATCCTGGACCCTAACGAGGCCGAGGACTACGCAGCTCGCATTGATCAGCCCAGGGCCTGACGCCTATTGCAGCGGGGCCAGCACGCCGTACCGGAGTACGGCCAGGACCTGGAAGGCAGTTTGGAGCTCCCGTCGCAGCGGGCTGCCCAGCGGGCTCCATACCCGTTCGACGGTATGCGGCTCGGCGGCGGCCGGGGCCATCGTCTGGTCGCGCAGCACCGTTTCCAGTTTCTCGGCCTGCTCGCGGAAGCTGCCGCACAGAACTGCTGTGGCTTCCAGTGCATGCAGCAGCTGGTTGTCGACCGCGCGGTGGTCGACGTCATCGAGCACGGTGTGCAGAACCGCGCCGATGTGGACCAGGCGCTGGAGGGACTCCAGCAGCCGCGGTGCCCTCGGCAGGCCGGCGACGTCCTGACGCTCGGGCGCGGCGTCCAGTGTCTCGGCGAGGAGCCGGCCGAGCCGCGCCTCCGCATCCACTGGTCGCCAGGGCCGGTCCGCCAGGTGCTTCTGGGCGCGCTCGACAGCTCGTAAGGCAGCGGTGTGTGGTGCCGTCTCCTCAGCCATCTCGTCAGAGTGCGCGGCGCCCCGCATTGCGTCCACCCCGCCTCGGGTGGCGTGGCGGAACGCTCCGGAAACGACGAAAGGCCTCCGGTCATCCCGCGTGGATGACCGGAGGCCTTTGCGGAGTGCGCAGGTTGCCCCTCGTGTTGCCCTCCGTATCGCCTCTCCTGTTGCCCTTCGTGTTGTCCCTCGGATTGCCTTTCAGGCTGCCCCGGCAACCGCGCCGTCAGCGCCATAGGGGCCCTCTGACCAGGAGGACAAGGGGGTGCCACCTTCCCTTCCGGCCGCCGACTACTTCTCCACGACCCCGATCCGGTCCTCCTGGCGCAGTGCGGTCCATATTCGAAAGAGGCTCGGGTGCCCGGCTGACCGCCGAGTATCCGCGCCCCGTGGTCGGTCTGGTCGCAAGGGATCAGCGCTGATGCCTCACAGGGCAGTGAGCAGCGCCAGCGCGAGAGCGACGAGGGCGGCTGCGGTGATGTCGCCTGCGACCCTAAGCCCCCGGTACTTCTTCTTCGCGATCCGCGAGAGACGCATGACCTGAGAGGCTCGGCCTCCTGCGCCTGCCAGGTCGGCCAGGACTTCGTCCTCCGTGGCGCACTCGGCCCATTGCAGGTAGGAGCCGGGAGCGTGGCCGGTGATGCGGGGCCGGACGACGAGCAGGACGACGAGCATCGCGGTGACAAGTCCGACCGTGCCGGTGCCGATCAGTACGGCAGCGGAGGCGGGGAGGTCGCGGCCGGGGACGGCGGCGACGAGAGCGGCAAGCGGTAACGAGAAAGCGGTGAGCAACACCCCGCTTTTGGCGTCGGTGCGGCTGAGTTCGGCAAGGACTTGGTCGGTGGCCGCATCGAGCCGGGCGTCGATGTCGGTACGAGACTGGGTCATGAGAAGCCTTCCTTGTCAGGCCGCCAGCCGGTGGCCGGCGGGCGGGTTGATGTACGTGGTGGGGTCGGCGGGTGTGCCATCTGCGCATTCCAAGCAGCTGCCGAGCGTGCGCAGCGGCAAGCAGTGGATGTACCGGCGCAGGCAGAGCGGGCAGGTCTGCCGCGCGGCCATCGCCCGGTCCAGCGCGGCTTCCTGGGCAAGCGTCGGTGTGCGCTTCGGCAGGGCCAGGTCGACGCGGTACAGAAGCGCCATACGGCTGCAGGGGCGGGTCAGTCCGAGGCACTTGCGGCAGCGCAGCTGGGCGACGGGGTCGTGGCCGCCGGGACGCAGGCCGGCCGCGCGTAACTGCCGACGAGTGGCCAGCCGACTGACATCGACGGTGCCCCAGTCGTAGACGGGGAGCGCACCGGCCCGGCCGGTGGCGTGGACGTCGACCAGGTTCTTCTTCTGGTGCGTCGGCCGCGCGGGGGAGGGGGTGAGCACGGTGTGCCTCCTGGGCTGAAGCGAGGGGGGCGGTATGGACAGCGCCCGCCGCCCTGGAGTGGGTGGCGGGCGCGTGCGGTGGCCGTCTCTCGGCCCGCCCCGGACCGCGGGCGCGGCTCGGGGCGGACAGGCAGACGTCAGCGCTGAGGGGAGTGTTAGGCGGAGAGACCGAAGACCATGTGCGTGCCGTACAGGCCGGGAGTGGCCGGCGCGGCATGGTCCGGGTGCAGCTTGTCCTCCTTCTGTGGCGGAGCGCCGTGCAGGTGGGTGCCGATCCAGTAGCCGATCAGCAGTCCGAGGGCGCCATAGACCTTGTGCCGGTTGGCTTTCCACCAGGTGGGCGCTGGGGGCTCGGTCAGCACACCTATGACGGTCGGTGGTTTCGCCAAGACTGGTGCTCCTTGTCGATCGAGGGGGGTGTGGCGGCCTGTGTGGACGGTTGCCACGGGCGGTACGCAGTGCGCCCCGCCGACGGGTGTACGGGCGTCGGCGGGGCGCGGGTGGTAGGCCGGCGGCCTGCCGGTCCAGGAGGGGGCCAGGCAGAACAGCCACGGCTTAACGCGCTGGCCCGCACCCAGTTCTGCGTGCGGCCCAGTTTCTCTGCAGAGGTCAGCGCAGGTGTGAGTTACGCCTGTGGGAGCTCTTTTCCGGTTTTGGTGTCGATGGCGGTCCGGTCCGGATGGAACTCGATGATGCGGTACGCACCCTGGGATCCTGGCTGCCAGTGAGGACCACGGACCACGACTGTCAGCCGGGCTGCCTGGTAGCGGTCCTTGACCGGCACCTTGACCTCGAGGTGGATGAGCCCGGGGAGTTGGCCGGGCTTGAGCGGCTGGATCTTCTTCGTCGCGGTGTGGTGGCCTGAGCCGATGCTGATGGCCTTTGGCCTGTCTTCCCTGTCGACCAAGGCCTCCAGCAGGACGGACCGGCCATCGTCATTCCAGGACGCCAGGGTTTGCACCGTGACTCCGTCCACGCTCAGGTCTGTAGCTGATGCGCCCTTGTAGGCCGCGGCCTTCTCCTCGTCGGCTGCGTGCTGCCGGACACCGACGATGGTGAGCCCCAGGACGACGATGGCGGCGAGGTAGGGCCAGAGCCGCCGCCGGCGTTCCTGCGCGGCCGGGGACGCCGGCTGCGGCGCGGTCACGGGAGCGGCCGGCCCCATCTGGTGCCACGGCGGCGTTCCGTTGTTCTCGGCCGGCTTGTCGAACCAGTCGTCGTTGCCCATGGGGGTGAAGGTAGCTTGCGTCCGGGCGGGCGGGGCGGGGCTTTCCCGCAGATCGATCTCCGTACCCGACTGCTGCGGACCGGCAGGTTCTGTGTTGGTGTCGGTCAAGATCTCTCCTTCGGGCTGTTGTGGGGCTTGGTGGCCGGGTGGCCTGTCCGGCCCTCACCGCTGTGTCGTCTGCGCAGGTGAGGACCGGGCGGAGCCCCCGGAGTTCGCGCTGGCCCGCATCCGGCTGGATGCGGGCCACCAGCGGTCGGACGAGACGTCAGGCAGCCTTGAGGGCCTTGCCGGTCTCGGCGTCGTGCGCGGTGCCGGTGGGGGAGAGCCGGATGGTGCGGGAGGCGGCACGATCGCCGTCCTTCCACTTCCGCCCGCCGATGGCCACCCGCACCGTCACCTCCGCCATCGGATCGTCGACCGGCATCACGATCTCGGGATCCTTGGGGTACTGGCCGCTCTCGCGAGTGCTGCTGGCACTGCGGTCGCCGTCTCCGTCGAGCCGCAGATACCGGGCGTTGGCATCGAGGTACGAGCGCAGCTGGATGATCACGTGATCCTTGTCGGTGCTCCACCGGGCCTGGACCGTCGCGCGCACCCCGTCGACCTTCAGGGCGGCATCGGACCGGCCGGTGAAGGCAGCTGCTTTGGCCGGGCGTTCCTGGGGCCGCTCCGCACCGTCGCTGGCGGCGTTCTGCCAGATGCCGGCGACAGCGACGGACAGGGCCGCAGCGCCCGCGAGATAGGACCATGCACGCCGCCGTCCCGGCTTCGTCACGACGGCCATCTCGTACGGCACGAGCGGTTCACTGAGGGGCGTGCTCCGCCCTGTCTGGTGCCCTGCCGGAGCTGCGTCGGCATCGATGTGATCGACGGGGGCGGGAGTGTTGAGGCGGGCGGCGGTCGCCCGCAGGCGGGCGGCCTGGTCCGCGGCTCCGGACAGCTCTGCAACCTCGGCGCGGGTGGTCAGCCAGGCCGTGGCCTGCGCGGAGTTGAGGCCGTGGGCGTGGATGTCCTCGCGCTCTCCGATAGCTGCCAGCTGCGCGGCCTCGTTGACGCGTCCTTCGCGGGCGGCCTGGAGGACCTCGTGGTGCCGGTTGTCGTGGTGCCAGTCGATGACGTTGGGCGGAAGCTCCCAGGCCCACTCGCCCTCACCACCGTCGATCTGGCCGCCGCCGGCGGCCTGACCGTCAGCGACGCCCCGACCTTCGCCGGGCGCGGCCTCCAGGTCGGCCGCGTGGCCGTCCAGCTCTACCGCCTCCACTTCCTCCGTCTCCGTCTCGGTCAGCTCTTCGTGCTTCTCCAGGACGACGGCTTGCTGTGCCGTGCGGCGGCGGGAGGAGGTGTCGGTGAGGGCCACCTCGTCTTCGGCGATGACGGTCTGCACGATGTCGACATAGTCCGGGCCGACCTTCCACACGGCCTGCCCCGGGGCCAGGGCAGGAATCTTGTCGATGGCCCAGGACGGGAGACTCAGCAACGCACCGACGATGGCGGCCTCCTCCGGGCCCAGACGGCCGATGTGGGCGACCTCGCACAACCTGGCCAAGTCCTGGGCCTTGCCCTCGCCCAGGTCGGAGAGCGTATGCATCACCACATCGAGGCTCAGCCCGGCCTTGCGGGAGTTCTTCAGCAAGCGCTGGATGAGTTCGCTGGTGGCGGGGGAGAGCAGGATCTGCCAGGCCTCCTCGATCACCAGGTGCCGGTGGGCAGCGGTGGACTGCCGCAACCACACGTGCTCGACCCAGCAGGAGACCGCGGCCATCAGCGACGGGATCGCGGGGCTGTTGCGGTCCAGGCTGGTGAAGTCGAAGGAGATGATCGGCAGGTCGGTGTCGGGCAGTCCGGCGTCCGGGCCGTCGAACAGGCCGCGCAGGCTTCCTTCGGTGTACCGGCTCAGCGCGATGGCGGCGCCCTCGCCCCAGTCAGTGAGCTTCGCCGCCGACCACCGGCCGTCCTCCGGCATGACCAGTGCGTCGACCAGGCCGTTGAGCGATGTCGCCTTCGGGTGGTTCAGGGCGTGCTGGAGGGCATGGGTGGCCTGGTGGGTGAGCGCGCCCGGCTCGACCGCGGCGATGAGCGAGCGGACCAGCTGCTCGCGGACCTCGGGCGGGAACAGGCTGCTGCAGGGATTGAGCGTGAAGTCCCCGGCCTTGATGACTTGGCCGCTCAGAGAGTGCGCCAGCGGCGCCCATTCCCCGGACTCCTCCTCGCCGAAGGAGTCGATGACGACGGCCTGGTGATCGTGGGAGAGGAGCTCCCGCCGGATTCGCGTCTTGGCGGTGGTGCTCTTGCCGGAGCCAAGACCGCCCAGGGCGAGGCTGTTGGTGGCGGGCAGCACCGCGTCGTCGGTGAGGACGGGGGAGAGGTGAAAGGGGCGCCCATCCAGCAGCGAGCGGCCGATCAGGATGCCGGGGAAGGCGGTGCTGGAGGCGACGAGCGGTGCGGTGATCGCGGCGTGGCTGCTCGGCAGGCGGATCACAGGATCACTCCCTTCTGGGTGGAGGCGCCGTGCGGGGTGGTCATCAGGTGGGCGCGGTGTTGCTGGCCGGGGAGCCAGTCGAGCTGGATGCGGTGCCGGTCGGCGGCCAATGAGGCCTGCCAGCGGGCGTCGGTGACGGCCGCGGGGCTGGTGCCCCACACGGTCAGGTAGGCGTCCAGGTCCACCAGCGTCGCCCCCTGGACGAGCGCGCCGTGCGCCGTCCCGGAGGCCAGGTCGTGAGCGTCCTGCTTGACCTTGTCGGTGGTAAAGGCCTCGCTGGCGGCGCGCTGCCACTTCGCCGAGCGGCGGGACTGGCCCGCCGGCAGCGGCCTGTACAGCACCGCCACGGAGCGGTCGGCGTCCTGGCCGAGGAGGAGCTTGGGCATCAGGTCGCCGCCGGTCTCCTCAGGCCATCCGGTGATTCGCGCGGTCGCCGCGACCCGGCCGTCCTCCAGCTCCACCCAGCCCGCATCCCGCTGCACGACGGCGGGGACCGGCTCGGGAGTGAGGGGGCTCAGGATGCCCAGGCCGGCGAACTCGCCTTCCAGGGTGTCCAGGAGTCGCTCGGGAGCGGCGGCCAAGCCTTTGGGGACGTGGACGGAGAGCGTCTGGGTGTGGTCGGTGTAGTCGCCGGCCGCCGCGTGGTGGGTGAGGTGCACCTGGATGCCGGCGCGCCGGGCCTGGCCCCCTGCGAAGGCCAGGGCGCGGGAGAGCGCCTCGTGGAATGCCGCGCGCCGGTGGGTGTCCTGCATGGTGCCGTGCTCGGGGTACAGCGCCCAGCTCGCGGTCGCCCCGGGCTGGTCGAAGGCCTGCGGTGGCGGGGTGTGTTCGCGCAGGTGTCGGTAGCCGACCGCGGCCCACCGGGCGAGCGAGCGGGGGCCGGGTGCGAGGTTGAGCACCGCGGCGGCCGCGCCGACCGCGCCGAACATCCAACCGGGCGGCGGGGTGAGCATTGCGGACATCAGCACCGCGCCCCCGACCCCGGCGTTGGTCTTCGTCAGCATCGTCTCTACGGGGCTCAGTCCGCGCTGGAGGGCGGGAACGCGGTAGCCGGGGGTCAGGGAATACACGAGAAGGTCTCCTCAACTGTGCGGGCTGCGCCGCGCCGACCGGTTCGGCGCGGCCCAGGCGAGTCGGGCCCGAAGGAGGCCATGGGCTGGCCTCAGGGCGTGTTGGACGGGCCGGTGCCCGGCCCCGGCTGCGGGTTGGGGGAGGGGGGCCGGGTGGCGGCGCGTGCCTGCTGCCGTGCCTGGCGGATCTGTCCGGCGCGGGCTCCGCGCTCGGTTTCCTCCCGTGTCGCGTTGGCGACGGCGGAGGCGGTGGTCAGGCGTCCCGGCCGCTGCGGGCGGTTGATGCCGTAGGCGGCGAACAGCACGCCGCGGTCTTCGGTCATGGCGCGGCCCGGGGTGTCCACGGTGCGCGGGCCCCGGGGGGTGTTCTCCTGCTCGTAGACGGTGGGGGCGCCGGCGCGGACGACCGCCCGTGCGAGCGGGTTGTCGGTACGCCGCTCCACCGCCGCCCTGGCGGCCCCGGCGATCCGCGGGCCGAAGTAGGGGATGCCGTGGAAGATCATCCGCAGCATGAGCGCGTCCGCCGCGACCAGGAGCACGGCGTCGACCACCAGCGAGCCCTTGGCCATCTGCACGAACGGGGAGACCAGCAGCAGGGCGAAGGGGGCGAACATTAGGCCCAGCAGGCGCATCGCCCATGTCTTGACCGCGGAGGTGTCACCGCCGCGGGCGAGGGAGGCCAGCACCAGCGGCGCCATGCACACGAACACCAGGATCCCCAGGCTGCGGGTCATGAAGACCAGCGCCGCGAAGGCAAGGGCGACCACGAGCGCGGAGATGATGATCAGGATGGCCAGGGGGTTGCCCGAGTCCGCAGCCTTGCCCATGTCGACTCGGAGGACGGTGAACAGGGTGGACTCGCTGCTGTCGAACGCGGCCTGGAACGCGGAACTGACGGCCTTGTTCAGCAGCATCACCGCTCCGGGGATGGAGGCCATGCCGGCGACGGCCGCCAGCGTCCACCCGGTCGAGGCGCCCATCTGCCGCATCCGCGGCGCGCCCTGCCAGGCGGTCAGGCCGCACACGACGACGATGCAGAAGAAGATGGCCACGGCCAGGTGCTGTCCCAGCCACAAGAACTGGCTGTACAGCCAGTTGCTGGGCTTCTCCGGCGCCCATCCCTGGTCCGGGGCGACCAGCCCCTGAAGCTTTGTGATCAGATACCCGGCGAGCTCTTGGACATGGTCGGAGGCCCCGTCGGTGATGCCGCCGGCGGCCCCGTCGCCGAGGATGCCGCCACTGTCCTCACGTGGATCGCTGTGCTCCTTGCAGTACTTCTTTCCGTAGTGGTCGAGTGAGTCGCACGGGTCTTCGGCCTTGTTCCCCCTCTCCTCGCACAGCTTCGACGCCTTGGTCTCCTTCCCGTCTTCCTTCATCAGGTCGCAGGGATTGTCCTTGGCGGGGGCCATCGGCGCCGCCATGACCTGGGGCCGGGCCCCGGCCGTGTCCGCGGTGGATGCGGATGCGGCCGGGGCGAGCGCCAGGCCGCCGAGCAGCACCGCGAGGAGCACGGTGGCCAGGCGGCACGCGGAGCGAAGTTCCGGCACGGTGATCAGCCCTTGGCCTGGGTGACGGTGGAGAAGAGGGTGTCGCCGTAGAGGGCGAGGATGACGGCGACGAACAGCGTGCCGACCGCCATCGAGCCCTTGCGCAGGGCGGCCTTGGGGTCGTTGGACAGCTGCAGCAGCATCCGCACCGCGATGATGGCGATCACTGCGGCGATGCCCTTGGTGACCAGGCCGCCGCCGGTCAGGCCGATGGTGTCGAAGAAGTCCTTGAAGCCGCCGGACATGTCGACGGGCTTGGCGAGAATGAGGAACTTGGACATGTCAGATCTCCTTGCTGTGCTGAGTGACGGGGCGGGCGACGCCGAAGAGGTCGGGCATCGTGCCCAGGGGAGAAATGCGAACCGGGGTGCCGGGGCGGGGCGCGTCGATCATCCAGCCGCCTCCGAGAGCAATGCCGACGTGGTGAATGCTTTTAGCGCTTTTGCCGTAGAAGACGAGATCACCGGGGCGAACATCTCCCGGCTTTACCGGTTCGGAGGCTGCGTACTGCTGGGCTGCGGTACGCGGGAGGATGATTCCGGCCCGCGCATAGGCGTAGAGGGTGAGGCCGGAGCAGTCGAATCCCTTGATGGACTCTCCGGACTTTCCGCTCGGGGAGCAACAGGTTCCCGTGCTGGCTCCGTCCGCGTTTCCGCCGCCCCACGAATAGGGCGTACCGAGCATGTTCCCGGCCGCCTGTATTGCGGTGCGGGCCTGCTGAGTGGTGGCGGATTTCCCTTCACTGCCGCCGGGTGCAGGCTGCTTGGCGAGGGCGGTGATGGATTGGACGTAGTTCTGTGTTTCCTTGTACGGCGGCACGCCCCGGTATTTGCGCACGGCGCCGCTTCCGGCGTTGTAGGCGGCCAGCATATTGTTCTGCTGATCGCCGGGAACGCCTTTGACGTCCTTCGCGATGCCGCACAGGTATTTCGCAGCGGCGGGAATCGCGTCCTGGGGGTCCCACACGTCACGCTTTCCGTCGCCGTTTCCGTCGACGCCGTGGGTCTCCCATGTGGACGGCATGAACTGGGCTATGCCCTGGGCGCCGACGCCCGAGCTCGCTTTGGGATTGAAACCAGATTCCTGTGTGAGCAGAGCTGCGAGGAGGTTCGGGCTGACCTCGGAGCAGGTATTGCCCGCCTCCTCGACCAGATTCTTGTAGTCAGCGGGTACGGACACGCTCAGTGCTGCTGCCGCGCCGACGGGGTCGTCGCCCACGGTCTGCACGAGGGCGGCCACCGCGACGGCCGCGGTGGCTCCGACGCCGATCGCGACGGCTGTAGAGGCCCGAATCAAGGGTTTCCCTCCTTCCTGGGGTTTCGTGTGTTTGTGCTGGTCAGGACCGCCACCCGTGTCCGCCATCGCACCGCCACCCGTACCTGTGGGACCGCCACCCGACGGTGCCGGGTGGCGGTGGGGTGGCGGTGGCCGGGCGGTGCCGGTTGGCGGTCACGAAGCGGACATAGCGGCGGCGGTGAGGTCGGCCAGCCGGTAGCCCCGCACGCCCTTGGCGCCCTTGTCCGCGGAGACGCCGAGCAGCCGGGAAAGCTGCTTTCCGCGCTCGGTCGGGTCGGTTTCCGTGATTCCGAGTGCGGGGGCCAGCTCGGGTGTGGGCATGAAATCCACGCCCTTGCTGCGCATCAGGTCGATCGCCTGCTTGAGCGGGGATTGAGGAATCGCCTTTTCTTTTCGGGCGATGACCTCATCAACGACGGACCAGATGAACTCATCCTCGAAGCTGAACCCGCGAATCAGAGTGGATGCGCCGTTCGCGAAGAGCACCGCCTGGCCCTTGATGTCCGGGTCAAGGAGTGCCGGGTGAATCGGAGCGACCGTGTCGAAATACGAGTCGCCTAGGGCGACCTTCGCACTGCCCTCCGACGCCACATACAGGCACATCCGGTACAGGAATTGATCCCGTACCTTCACCGGAATTGCATCCTTGGCCGGTCGCTGCGTGAGCATCACCGTGGAAATCCCCGATTCCAGGGACTTCGCGACCAGGGACCGTGACTTGTCCACGACCCGGCGTACCTGCTCCTTGGATTCCTTGGAGCCGTCATCGGTGTAGAAGTCGGCGGCCTCATCGATGATGAAGAACACCGGCTTGAACTGCGGTGCGGGCTGCCGTGCACGGATGGCGTTCTGCAGCTTCACATACCGGCCGTCGACGCGGGCGTTCAGCTCATCGAGCATGTCCTCCAAAACGGCAGGATCATCCGAGGCCTCGTAACGTACGGCGATTTTCTCGAACTTGGTCAGCCCGCACAGTTTCCCGTCGAGCAGATACAGGTCGAAATCTCCGTACGCGATCAGCAGGCAGGTAATGAGCCCGTTGACGAGCGTGGTTTTGCCCATCTGGGTCATGCCGCCGATCAAAAGCGAGGCTTTGTCGAACGTCGGCACACCGGCGAGTTTCCCGGTCACCTCATGGCCGAGCGGCACCCCGCCGAATGCCTCGATCTCCTGTCGGGTCGGTGGGCGGAACAGGCGGCTGAAGGGCGGCTCGTTGAGCACCAGCAGCCGCACCCGGCGCTCGGTCTGCCGGCTGGTCTCCAGCTTCAGATGCAGCCGGGTCACCCCGAGCATCGACGCGATGGGACCGAGCCGTTTCGCGACGTCCTCGTGCGTGCGTCCTTCGGGAACCAGGAAGTCGTAAAGCCTGCCGACGTCCAGCAGCTCGACCTTGACGTCATCGGCGAGGACCACCTCGTCTTTGCCGATGGCCCCAGCCCTGCTCAGGGCCGTGGTCAGCTCCAGGTGAACCTCGCGCTGGGAGGCTTCCGCGGGCGTCTGCCCCTCGACCTCGTCGGCCTTGGCGGGTGCGTCCTGCCGCAAGGCCACGGATACCTCAGCGGAGCCGTCGCGCGCCCACAGCTGCTTCACGCCCGTTTTGACTCGCCAGGCCAGGTAGCCGAGCGCGATGAGCGCGCCGACGGTGACCAGCACGGTGGCCGGCCAGGACAGGCCGAGCTTGTCCTTGATGGCTGCCAGGACGCCGAAGGCGATGACCAGGACGCCGATCGCGCCGGCGGCCTGCCCGTAGGTCTCCTCCTGGGCCTGTTGCTTCTGTTTCTGCTTGGTTTTCGCCAAACCCCCTCCTTGGCTGAGCGCGCGAGCACGGGCCGCGGGCGTATGGGTTTTCCGGTGGTTGGGTGCTCGCCGGGTCTGCTTCCTGGGTCTGCGAGAGGCCGCTCGCCAGGTCACTCACCGGGTCTGCACCCGTGTCGACTGCGTTGTTGTTCCGGCAGTCGCAGCAACGCCCAGCCCGTTGGCCGGGCTGGGCGTCACTGGTGGTGCCGGACACTCCTCAGGCGCCTGTGTCCTCGGTTTCCTCCTCGACCTCCTCCTCGGTCCTGGTGTTGGCCTCGTTCGACGTCAGCGCGCGCCAGGCCGGGCGTACGCGGTCCTCGGAGCCGATGAAGCCGCGGGCGCGGAAGGCGGCGACGGCCTGGCGGTAGGAGGCCGGCGGGTCCTCGCGGTAGCGCAGGTGCCGCAGGACGACGTCGAGCTGCGCGTCGTCCAGCTGCTCGCCGGGGCGCGGGACCGCCACGCCTGCGACGGCGGCGAGCTCATCGAGGGTGAAGGCGCTGTCCTCGGTGTCCGTGCCGGTCTCGTGCGTGTCCGTCACGCCCGGTGTGACGGCGTCTTCCTGCGTGCCGCCCGGGTGTGACGGCTGGGCAGGCGGTTCGCCGTTGACCTGCGTGACGGCAGGCAGCGCAGGCGTGACGGTGGGTGTGACGGAGGTGAGGGCAGGTGCGACGGGGGACCACGTGCCCAGCTCCGGCAGCTCGATCGCCGTGACGGAGGCCGGCAGCGCCTTCTCCGCCATGGTCTGCTCGGTGAGCTGCGCCTGATCGTGCAGCGCCTCGGTCATCTCCTGCCGCATGGTCAGCACCGACAGGCGGTAGTCGGTCTCCGCCACCGCGACCCGCTGCTCCAGGTCCCGGGCGGCGGTGAGCAGTTCGATGCGGTGGGAGGCCTTGGCCTCCATCTCCTCCAGCTGGTCGGCGACCTTCTGCCGCTCGCTGGCCAGAGCCGCGGCCGTACTGGTGGAGACCTTCCGTCCCAGCGACGGCAGGGTCACCCACCAGGCGATCTTCGTGGCGACGATGGCGATGGGGGTGAGCACCACCGCCAGGTCGAAGGAGCCGTCACCGGTGAGGATCAGGTCGGTGGTCGGGATGGCCGCGAGGGTCGCGGTGAGGGCCAGGCCCGCCCACCGGACCCGCCCGGCGCGTCGGGCGTTGTTGCCGGCCAGGACCTCCGTCGCCTGAAACACCAGCCACAGCGTGTCCAGTGCGCCGACCGTCGGGATCGACCAGCCGCCGAAGCGGGGGGTGAGGATGCCGTAGGTCGCGTACATCGACAGCACCGCGACGCCCAGCGTCACCACTCCCAGCGCGCCGAGGATCATCCCCCGCGGCGAGCGGAGCACCTCGCGCGAACCGCGCGGGTCGGCCGCCGGCTCTTCGGGAGCTGCCTTCCTCTTCTTGAACTTCTTCTTGAGGTTCGTCATCTCTTCCTCCTCTTATTTGTTCCGGGCCGGGCGGCGTGCGGCCGTCAGGCGGTGGCGGAGTTCTGGGCGGCACGGCGATCGACGGCCTGCCGCAGGTGCTGGGGGGAGTGGCGGCGGCCGACGAGTGCGGCCGCGAGGAAGTGGATGGCTTCCTCCGGCTCGATGTGCTCTCCCGTCCGGCCGAACACGGCGCTGATCAGGTCGTCGACCGTCACGCTCTCCACGCCGCCGCGCTTGTCCTCGGCGTCGAAGACGAGCCGGGAGGCGATGGTCATCAGGCGACGGTGTCGCAGCTTCTTGATCACGGGGTCCTGTCTGTCTTGGTCTCAAGGGGGTTTGGCCGCTCAGCGTGCAGGGCTTGCGCCAGCCGCGCTGGGCAGCAGCCCGCACGGCGGTACGCCGCTGCCGGGGCGTGCCGGGAGGCGGGAAACGGATTCGAACCGCTGCCCGCCGGGCGGGACGACCGTCAGGTCAGCCGGTCGTGCCGGAGAGCCGGCCGACCTTGGCGACGTGGGCGTCCTGCCGCTCGACCAGGCGACGCACCTGCTCCTCAAGCGGCAGATAGGTGTCCACGTCGCTGTAGTAGTGGCGCTTGCCGTAGTCGCTGGCGTCGGCGATGTGCCAGTTCCTGGCCTCGGGGATGCCGGCCGCCTCCAGCGCCTCGTTGTGGCTCATCTCGGCGTAGAGGTGCCGGTCGTGGACCTCGGCGATTCGCTCCGCCCGGGCATCGAACGCCTCGGCGGCGGCCTTGGTGCGGTCCTGGGCGTCGATCAGGCGGGAGAGCGCCGCCGGCCACTCCCGCGCGGCCTCCGGGGTGCGCAGGTAGTCATACGCCGCGTCCAGGGCCTTGGCCTCGTGCTGGTAGGTCTTCCAGCGCTGCGGAGCATCCCCGATCACGGACTTCAAGTCCCTGACGTAGGAGGCGATCTTCCACTGCTCACGCGCCGCGTCGTACAGGTCGCACAGGACGTACTGCGCCTTCAGCCGCAGCACGTGCTCCGTCTGGTCCTCGTCTTCGCGGACGTAAGTAAGGCGCGGGTCGTCGTAGTAGGCCTGGGGCTTGGTCGGCTCCGCCTCCCGGCCGGTGAACGGCCTGAACTCAAAGCGCAGCCCCCAGCCACTCGGGTTGGGTTCGATCCGCGTCAGCTGCGACGGGTAGTACGCCTCGATGCGGGAGTAGATCTCCGTCTGCTCGGCCGGGGTGATCTGGAAGCTGGTGTCGAGCGGCATACTGCTCTCCTTGCGAGATTCGATGCTGGTCAGGGGCACGTCGCTTGTGGCGGGTCCGCCACAAGCGGGCAGGGGCGGCAACGCTTCTCGCCGGTCGGCGAGAAGCGCCAAGCCCCTCATCAGGCGTTTCATCACGGGTGCTGGTCAGCGGCCCGTCGGTTCGGGCGGATCCGCCCGAACCGAGGTGCGGTGCAGCTCATGTACGTGGTGGCCGGCCTCCCAGGCCGCCGCGGCCGCGAGAGCCGCGACGGTCAGGAGGGCGCGGGCCAAGGGGTGCTTGAGCCCGTGGCGTGCGACGGCCCGCGCCGCATCGTGCTGGGCGGCACGGGCCCGTCGTATGTCGTGAGGCAGTGACACGGTCAGCCGTTCTTGCCGTAGTCGCTTCCGCTCGACTGTTCGTTCTTCTGCCGGTTCTTGTCCGACAGTTCCTCGCGCTCGGCGTCTGTCATCGCCTGCGCACCGCTCCCGCTCCACTGGACGGAACCGAACTCGTGGCAGCGGCACGTCCAGTACCCGCACAGCGGGCACGCGTCATCGGCGGCCGCAGCAGCACGGTGGTGGTCGAGGATCCATTCCTGCTCACGGCGCTGCGGCTCGGGCTGGTGGTCCTGCTCGCCGCCCATCACCGCAGCCGTCGTGCCAGGGTCGATCCAGGCGCCGCACGTGCGGCACACGAGCTGGGTGCCGTCCTGTTCCATCGAACGGCCGCAGCAGACCTGCGCCACCGCACGCTGGCGGCCGCGCATCTCCGCCACCGGGACGCGCCGATCGGCGGTCAGGGCGCGACGGTCGCCGTCAGCGACCAGGTGCGCGACGAGCGCGGTGAACTGGTCGTCGGCTTCGGGGCCGCGCTTGTTGTCCCAGTCTTCGATGTCGTCGGCGACGTCGGTGAGACCGGCGCGCGGCCGGTCTGCAATGATCGTGCTCATCAGGTCCTCCTAGATCAGGTCCTGGTACTGACAGCCCTCGGTCGCCCCCGGGGGCTGTCGCCGTTCGGCTGCACGGATGAGCAGCCGCGGACGCCGCCACCCCTCTGTGGTGGGGTGGGTGGCGGCGCCCGTGGCGGCTCGTCAGGCAGCGGCCGGCAGCACGGTCTCGGCCGGGATGAAGCGCGCGGCGGCGGGCGGCGGGGCCATGTCGGCGGCGGCCTGCCGCAGCAGCGCGGCCTGGCCATGCTCAGCCAGGACCTGGTGCCAGCGGTCGGGCCAGCCGCTGCTGTGACCGAGCAGCTGCGTCAGCGGCAGCCAATCAGCCTCGATCGCGGGCGACTCAACCGGCGCCTCGGGCCACAGCGCGGAGCCGCCGGTGAGGTGGCGGTAGATCACGTCTCGGGCGGCGCGGCGCAGGACCAGCGGCAGACCCTCGTCCCCGGCCAGCGGCGTGGGCAGGCCCTCTTCGAGAACAGCCAGCCAGGTCTCCTGCGCGAGGTCCTCCACGGTGTGAGGATCGACGCCGGCGCAGTCGGCGATGAAGTTCACGAGCTGCGCCTGGTGGTCGATGACCAGCTGCTCGGCGGCCGAGTAGCGGCGCGGGGCGAATCGGAGGGTGCGGCTGCGTACGCTGGACATGTCGTCTCCTCTGGGCATTCAGGGGATGAGCGGCTGGCCCCGGCGATGTCAGCGCCGGGGGCGTTCTCGTTCGGCTGCGGTACGAGCAGCCGAGGCCGCCGCCATCCCGGACGGGATGGCGGCGGCCTCGGTCGTTCGTCGGTTGTATGTGGTTCAGCAAGCGGGCTGCTTGGGGCGGAGCGTGGTCATCGGGACCGGGGGGCTGTCGAGCGGGGCGTCACCGGCGGGTCGCTGCGCACGCCGGAGGTCGGCCTCGCGCACCGCCGGCGCCGTCGACGCCCACTTCATCTCCCGCAACAGCCACGGGGCCCGGTCCTCCGCCTGCTTCTGCGCGGCGATGTGGACGACGGCGGGCGCGGCCGCGGTGCGCGGCTTGCGGGTGACACGGGTCGAACGGCGACCAGCGGCCGTGCTGTCGGCAGCGAGCAGCCGCTCGCCCCACTGCTCGGGCGTGAGGTCGACGGTGATCCGCTGCGCGCTGCCGGGGCAGCGGCGGCCACCGGACGGCTTGTCGCCGTGGTAACGGCGGGGCTCGGTGACGCGGACAGCGTCGGGAGCGCGGTGCGGCAGGATCATCGAGCGCTGAAGGCGGTGCCAGGTGTGACAGTCGGGGCAGACCACGAGGCGGGGCTCGCCATCGCGGAGGGACAGGTGCTCAGGCCGCATCTCGCTGGCCAGCAGGGGGGTACGCCCGTTATGACGCATCAGGTCTCCCAAGAGTCATCGGAGTCATGCGGCTGTGCTCTCCTTCGGCCAGGCGACCGCCTCGTAAGGGGCAGGTCCTGACCGGCGGGCAGCACAGCGGCTGCAGTGATACGGGGTGGCGCACCTGGCTGTTCTCCGAGGGACCGCGTCGATCTCGTCACCCCGGCCGGCCTGTAAGCAACGGGCAGCCAGACGTATGAAGTTGGATTCGGGCCAAGACCCGGCTGCGTCAGTATTGAGAGGAGCGCGAAGCAACTGGCGAGTCGCCGTGCGCGCCCTCGTGCTGAGCGATCTCAGTGAAGCAGGATCTCTATAGTGAAGTCAAGACTTCTATATAGAGAAGCCCGTGGAGCGGACCATTCCGCGAGGGGAGGTGACGGCCACCCCTCTACGCCCGTAGGATCTGCTCTATAGAGAGATAGGGAGATCCATGACCCCCGACCCAAGGCCGAAGCAACGCAAATACGTACAGATCGCGGACGCGTTGCGGACAGCAATCGAGAGCGGCGAGTACCGAGCAGGAGACCGGCTGCCCGGCGAGAACGCCCTGGCACAGAACTTCGGCGTCGCCCCCCTGACTGCTCGTCAGGCCCTCGGAGTCCTCCGAGGCGAAGGACTTGTGGAGTCGCGCAAGGGCTCCGGGGTCTTCGTCCAGTCGTTCCGCCCGATCCGCCGGCGCGGCATCCCTCGCCTCTCCCGCGACCAATGGGGAACCGGCCAGACGATCTGGTCCGCCGACGATGACCGAGCTCCCGCTGTCGACCAAGTCGTCGTGGAAGAGGGGACTGTCCCACCGGACCACATCCGGCGCGTCCTCGACCTCGGCGACCACGCCACCGTATGCGTGCGCGGTCGGCGCTACGTCATGGACGAGCGCCCCGTCATGCTCGCTACGTCCTACCTGCCCCAAGAGCTGGTCGCTGGTTCCGCCATCACGCAGGCGGAAACTGGCCCCGGCGGCATCTACGCCCGGCTGGCCGATCTGGGCCACGCACCGGTGCGCTTCCGCGAGGAAATCCGCAGCCGAATGCCCTCGGGAGAGGAAGCCGCTCGGCTCGCGATTCCTGCCGACCGCTCTGTTCTCAAGTTGGTTCGGACGGCTTTCGACGCCGAAGGACGCGCTGTCGAAGTGAACGAGATGACCCTCGATGCTGCCGCATACGTACTCGACTACGAATTCGACGCTCACTGATGCCCCCTGACTACGGTCGTTTTCGCTGGTGATTGATTTCTACGACAGATTCGGGAGCCGGTTCTAGGGCTGACATGTAGCCGGAGAGAATGGCTACATGGAGACATGAGAAGGAGGTGAAATGGGGCAGCGACCAAAGGTCCTGACACCAGAAAAGTCGCCCCTGCATCACTGGGGGTGGAAGGTTCGCGAGCTCCGTACCCAGCGTGGCCTCAGCCTGCGCGGCCTCGCGGAGAAGACCTTCATCAGCCACTCTCAGCTCGCCAAACTCGAACAGGGAGAGAGGGTCCCTCGGCGTGCTGACGCTGAGGTCTTGGACGACGTGCTCGATGGCCGTTACGAGCTGATCGAGCTCTGGGAGCGAATCGGTGAGAGGGATGTATCCAGGCGTTCCCATGTATCCAGATCGGCGCCCCATGTATCCAAACCATCGTTGGACCTGGCGACGGCCCTGTCCGAGCAGGCAGCGTCGGACGATGAAGGGATCTCCGTTCCTGGTCGTCTAGCAGATGGGTCGGTGGTTTGGGTGGCGCTCAATAGGCGTGCACTTCTGCGCAGTGGAGTCGGACTCGGGGCTGCTGCCGCAATCGGCATGGG
The DNA here is from genome assembly GCF_055586425.1 of Streptomyces sp. NPDC050806. Lineage (NCBI taxonomy): Bacteria > Bacillati > Actinomycetota > Actinomycetes > Kitasatosporales > Streptomycetaceae > Streptomyces > Streptomyces sp. NPDC050806. The sequence goes on from NZ_JBVJIF010000018.1 coordinate 38,255, forward strand.
AACGCCGGCGGCTGCGGACTCGGGCGCTGTTCCAGGACTGGTTCGCAAGGCCCGGGCAGCGTCGGCATACGGGTCGACGCCAGTGGAGTACCTGCGCCGCACTCGACGTCTGCTCATCGACACCGACAACCTGCTCGGGCCCCGACGCGCGGTCAGTGCGGTACGGGACCACATCGAGGTCATCCAGGAACTGCGGCGGGACGCAAAAGGCACCGACCGGCGCCACTTGATGGAGCTCCAAACTCAGTACGGAGAGTTCCTCTCCTGGCTTTACCAGGACCTGGGCCAGCCGCAGGCCGCGTCGTACTGGCTGGACCGGGCAATGCAGTGGTCCACCACCGTCGGGGATGACGACCTGAGCGCGTACGTCATGGCTCGTAAGGCCCAGCTCGCGGGCGACACGGCGGATTTGGTCGACGTAGTGGACCTCGCCGAAGCCGCCCAGCGCATGGCGCGGCCGCGTAGCCGGCTCGCCGCCGTCGCGCGCACCTACGAGGCGTATGGGCATGCGCTGCGCGGTGACGCAGACGAGAGCGAGCGCGCCATCGACGGCGTGCGCAACGCCCTCGATGGCGCGCTCGCCGATCCCACCCCGTGGGGTGTGTGGCTGAACGCGGCCTACGTGGAGACCCACCGTGCCCAAGGTCTGCAGGTCCTCGGAAAGCACGACCAGGCGGCGGACTCGTTCGCCTCCGCGATCCGGATGATGCCGGATGACTACCACCGCGACCGCGGCGTCTACATGGCACGGCAGGCAGTGGCCTTAGCTGATGCCCGGGCCCCGGAGCAGGCCGCGTCGATCGGCATGCACGCCTTGACCGTCGCGGAGGACACCGGCTCCGGCCGGATCACGACCGCGCTCGCCCAGCTCGATAAGGCCCTGATTCCCTGGCAGCGCGTTGCGGAGGTCGAAGAATTCCGCAACGCCTTCGACGCCAACCTCGCTCACGAGACTGAAACGGAACTGACCTGATGACCGCCCGCCCCTACGTCGTGCTGTCTGCCGCCATGTCGGTCGACGGCCACCTGGACGACACCAGCCCCAAGCGGCTGCTCCTGTCCAACGAAGCGGACTTCGACCGAGTGGACCAGGTCCGCGCGGATTCCGACGCCATCCTGATCGGCGCCACCACCATGCGGAAAGACAACCCCCGCCTGCTGGTGAACAGCCCTGAGCGGCGCGCAAAGCGGGTGGCCGACGGCAAGCCGCCGTACCCGCTCAAGGTCACCGTCACCAAGTCCGGAGACCTCGCCGCCGACCTCAAGTTCTGGCACCACGGCGGCGAGAAGCTGGTCTTCACCGTGGACGACGCGGTGGCGAAGGTCCGCGCGACGCTCGGTGACCTGGCCGATGTCGTCAGCGTCGGGCCGGAGCTCGACTGGGGCCTGGTCCTCGATGAGCTCGGCCGCCGCGGCATCGTCCAGCTCATGGTTGAAGGCGGCGGCACGATCCACACCCAGCTCATGGCCCAGAACCTGGCTGACGAGGTCCACCTCGCCGTCGCGCCGCTCCTGGTCGGCCAGGCCGACGCCCCGAAGTTCCTGAGCGCTGCCGATTACCCGGGCGGGACGACCGCCCGGATGCGTTTGCTGGAAGCCCGCACGGTCGGCGATGTCGTGCTCCTCCGCTACGCACCGAAGGAGCGCGCCTGATGTACGCACCCGGCCGAGACCAGGACCTGCGCTGGATGCAGCGCGCGATCGACCTCGCCGCGCTGTGCCCTCCAGCTCCGGGCGCCTACTCGGTCGGCGCGGTCATCGTCGGCGAGGACGGCACCGAGCTGGCGGCCGGCTACTCCCGGGAGACGAATCCGCATGAGCACGCGGAGGAGGCAGCGCTCGCCAAGCTGCCCGATGATGACGTGCGCCTGGCCGGAGCGACGATCTACAGCACGCTGGAGCCCTGCTCCCAACGGCGGTCATCCCCGACGCCATGTGCGCAGCTGATCCTCGCCGCCGGCATCCCGCGTGTCGTCATCGCGTGGCGCGAGCCGAGCCTCTTCGTCGACGACTGCGTCGGCTACGAGCAGTTGGTCGAGGGTGGGGTCTCCGTCGTAGAGCTGTCTGAACTCGCTTCAGCTGCGAAGGCGCCCAATTCTCACCTGGGAAAGCTCTCGTGACCGAGACTGCACGGAACTTGAGCCAACACGCCCGACTTTCCCCCACTCAAAGCCAACTTGCATGTATAGTTTCGCGAGTATTGATCAACTTCTCAAAGGCCCAGGAACGATGGAGAGGTGAGCACCAGTGGATGACATTGACGCCCTCCTGGCACGCCCTGAGCTACCGCCCCCGGTAGTCCGCGCAGCCCTGCGCAGGGCGGATAGGTTGACTCAGGCCGAGGCGGCCGAGGCTATCGGCGTAACTCGCGTTGCCTTCCAGCGGTGGGAGACAGGTCGAGCTGAACCACACGCTCGACATCGCGCTCGCTATCTGCGCTTGCTCCAGGGGCTCGCCGAGAAGCATCCCGAAGCTGCAACACCAGCACACGCCACATAGAAAAATAGACCGGTCCTCGTCGCCACAACGAGGACCGGTCCCTTGCAATCGACTCCAGCCGGCAAGCTCCGAGTCGTGAGCAGCGAGGTGACCTCGACTGCCGGGTGATGCCCGTGGACCGTCGGTCCGCGTGGTCACCTACCCCCAGGATAGGCAACCTCGTCAAGATGACCAGCAGCGGTCGCCTTTTGTCCGCATTTTGGCCGGTCGTCTGCTCGCGGCTCCCCTACTCAGGGGAGATCCACCGATGTACCCGCATTCCCCCCGGCCCGCACCGCCTCCCGCCGACCTCGGCGCGACGGGGGTGACCCGATGAGCAACGAAGCCCAGGCCTATGTCGCCACGCTCAAGGTCGGCGACACCACACGCAAATTCATCTTGCTTCGCCTCGCGGACCGCTGCGATGAGCGCTTCTCCTGTTTCCCCTCCGTCCCTCTCCTGGCTGCCGAGGCGGAGACGAGTGAGCGGACGGTTCAGCGGCATCTGGCGAAGCTGCGGGAAATGACGCTGATCTCTGACAAGGAGCGTCTGCGGCCGGACGGTTCGACGGCGTCCAGTCGGTACTTCCTGCATGGCCCCTGGGACGACTACGCGGGCACGGGGATCCCGTTCGAGACCATCGTGACGCCGAAGCAGAAGCGCGAGCAGCAGTGGGCGGAGCCGCCCCGCGAGGGTGCCTTCCGGCCCGGTACGGCAGCTGCTGCAGCCCTGGGGCTTAACTCGATCGTTTCCGCAGGTCAGGCCGGGGTGACATCCGTGTCGCCCCGGAAGCACGAAAAGGCCACTGACGTTAACTCGGCTATTTCCGCAGGTCAGCAGGGGGTGACGCCCATGTCACCCCCCCCGGTGACGCTCATGTCACCCCCCCCGGTGTCACCGGTGTCACCCCTTGAACCCACAGAAGTAACCCCCACGACCGAACCCTCAAAAGCGCCTGCGGCGCGAGCCGCTGGTGACGCCCGTAGGGCTAGTGCGGGTAGTAGCGCGCGCGAGGCGAAGAGCGGCTCCGCCGCGTCCGGCGGCGCCAAGGCGCCGAAGAAGTCCTCCCGTGCAGGAAACGCCGACAAGGCGCGGGTCCGGATGACTCGGGAGCAGGCCGCGGCAGTGGCGACGGTGGAGGCCGCCTGGCCTGCCGAGCTGGCGGCACTGCTGCCGAAGTACCGGCCGGAGGTGCTGCGGGACGCGATCCTCGACGCCCTGGACGGCGGCCGCAGCGCGGATCAGGTCGCCGAGAGGGTTCGCCGGCGCTGGACGGCGCACGGCTATGCAGCCGACGTGCTGCCCGGCGGCAAGGGCCTCAGTTCACCAGTCGGTGTTGCAGTCGGCCTGGTACGCCCGTCCACGGACTGCCCGGACCCGATGTGCGAGGACGGGATCACGATCCACACCGGTGACGCCTGCGCGAAGTGCGCCCAGCGCCGGATCGACCGCAAAGCCGACCGGCGTCAGGGCCGCGTTCCTGGCCCCCGGGAGGACCAGCCGGCTCAGGCGTGGTGGGTGTGCGAGAACCCGGACTGCGAGAAGCCCGGCAAGGGCGAGCGTCCCCAGGACGGACTGTGCCGGTCCTGCCGCGAAGAGCTGCAGGCAGCGACCGGTCAGCTCGCTGCCAAGTTGGCGGCCGACGAAGCCGAGGCCGAGGCCCGGAACTGGGCGCTGATCTTGGAGGCGGCCTACGCCGAGCACGAGGTACGGGAGCGTGAGGCCGCCGATCGCCACGCGACCGCCGGGCGTGAGGACCAGCAGCAGGCTGTCGCCGAGGAGCAGCAGCGCCTTCGCGAGGAACTGCTCCGCCAGCACCCCGAGCTCGCTGCGTACGCCCAGACCTGACGGTTGTAGCTGTAGCGGCGGACCTGCAGTCCACCAGCCCGCACCGACGCCCCGCCCTCTGGAGGGACACGTGACGTTCCGGAAGACACCCGAAAACCTCGCCGCGGTGAAGAAAGAGGCCGAGCAGATCAGCCGCGCGCTCATGGCACGCGGCCAGACCGAAGCCGCGCCGGCCACGGATATCGCAGTTGTCTTTGAGCTGATCAGCGCTGCAGACCGTCATCTGGAGGAGGTCTCCCCGGGCCTCTACGAAGACGAACTGGAGCGAGTACACCTCGACCTCGCCGCGAGCTACGCCTCGCTCGCCAAAGCCGGCGCCCGTGCTGTTGCTTCCCGGTTGGACATTGCTGACGCACCCGATCAGTGATCGCTCCGGGGGCATCCGGGCCCCTGGAGGCCGCTCTGAGTGCCTCGCGCCTCCCCGGCGGCAAGCACCCTGGCGGGCCGTACGGGAGGCCCTCAGCGCCCCACGCAAGCGATCTTGGCGGGCGGTGTTCGTGGCCGGGAAGACGCGGCTACGGAAATCCCCTTACGCGCCGGGAGGCGAGTTTTCACCGGCCGGCGCGGTGGTCAGGGGCTGCTGTGGACCTGGCTGCGGATGGATGCTGCACAGAAAGCTCACAAATGGGCCGGTCGTTGAGCGCGGTCGGCCCGCGCGTCCGTCACGGGTGGCGGGACGCAACGAAGGCCCCGACCGGTTATCCGGGCGGGGCCTTCGCCATGTCAGACGCAGGGCGTGGAGCTGGCGCCTATCAGCGGTCGGCACCGGGTGGGGGCACGTCTGTCCCCGGCACCGTAGTGCCGGGGACAGACGGCCGCTAGGCCATCACAGCGTGCAGCGTGCCAACCGCCGTGCCGAAGGCGGCAAGGGCAGGCAGCGGCCCGCCGACGGCGAAGACGACCGCAGCTGCCAAGGCGGCCGCGGTGAGGATCACTCCCCAGCGGAGCGGCAACCGCTCCGGGGCGGGGGTGTTGTTTGCAGAGTTACGTCGTACATTGGCCAAAGCGGATTCCAATCTGCAGGCGATAGCTGAAGCGGCCCCGGGGGCATCCGGGGCCGTTCGCGTTCTCGGCGAACGGCTGGCCGCTGAGCCCGAAGTTCCGGGCCCTATCTCCATTCTCTGATGCTCCTGAGGGGTCGTCACAGGCATCTGGAAACGCTTTGATCCGCACATAACTTTGACTAGACAGTTAGTAGTTTCTTATGCGGGGATCAAAGCGTTGAGAGCAAAACGTGACTGGGAGCAGTGACTGCGATGACGGGGGACCTGGAAGCAGTGGAGCGACGGCACCGGCGCCTCAAGCGGCTCAAGGACACCAAGGAGATCGAACGGGCGAACGCTGCCCTGCAGGATGCCTGGGAGAGCGGCAGGCAGCCGACGGAGATCGGGGTGCGCACCCAGCTGTTCTCGTCGGACGGGGCTGTTCCGGCGCCCGTGACGAGGCTGCTCAATCCGCGAGGCATCGCGCTGAGGTTCTACCTGATCGCGGTTTTCGAGGCCCACTGCCGCCTCGCCCCGGGGAAGCAGTGGTCGGCGACGCGCCCTTTGCAAGGCCCGCAGGGTTGGACCAACTTCGTCGCTATCGACGCCGCCTACAGCAGTACGACGGACACCTACCTGCGCGAGACGAAGCAGTCCCGGGACGCGGAGACCAGCCGCCTGCGGCAGCTCCAGGGCGCGCTGCGCACCCTGGAGGACATCGGCATCGACGGCGAACAGGCCCTGGTGGAGGTGCCGCGCAAGGCGAACGGGCGGACTCGGCACTACGCGGACTTCCGGCTGCTGCGGGAGAGTGGCCGCGGCCGCCTGCACACGCCGGAGCACTACAGCGTTCCCTCCCGCGCCGAGACCACGACGGCCACCGAGATCCCGCTCGACTTCTTCCTACGCGGGTGGGTGCACGTGCTGACCCCGGCTGAGATGGTCACCTGGCTCGCGCTGCAGGAACTCAGCCAGGCCTACCCCGGCTCGCATGAGGCCGCAGGGGTCTACCTGTACGCGAAGCGGAGGGAGGAGGAGTTCGGGCTGCTCCGCGATTCCTACGAGGACTCGTGCAACACGCTGCGGGACCTCGGCCTCATCCGTACGGTGCAGCCACAGATCGTCGTGCCCGTGACCGTACGTCCTGCCGCGGCATCCGGCGCCCAGAAACCCTCGTTCCTCTACAGGCCGGACCGCTACCAAATGGTCGACGAAGGGCTCCACGCGGACGCGCTGGAGAAGACCATGAAGGAACTTACCCTGCGCCAGCACGACCTGAAGCAGCGCCAGCTGAGCAGAGCAGCCACCCGGTGACCAGAGCCGCACCGCGGGCCTGCCGTCCAAGTCGCCCCGCCGCCCGGCTCAGGTGCCCGCGGGGCTCCCAGGCACCTGGGCCCGTTCTACTTGGTCCGTTGGGCAGTTGACTCCAGGTCGGCGGGCAGCGGACGCCCTCTCCTCGCGCGCCTGCGGACAACGAGATAGATCCGTTAGACCTAATAGGGTCAATTGCTGCTGAGCTGCAGGCCCGCATGCCACGCCACCAAAGTTCGCCACCGTGGCCGGCAAGCAGGAGGACTCCGGCAGCTCCGCTGCTGGCCCGAGCGTCCAGCCTGACGGCTTCCTTCGCATAGGTGGTTTCAACGCTGACGCCGCGCTCGGGGCCGCTATCAACAGATAGTGCTCAAGACGACACTCCGGGCCCTTGCTGGCGCCGCCCTTGCGACTCTGCCCCTGCTCACCGCCGCCCCCGCCCCCGCCCAAGGTCACGCACGCGAGTCGATGACACTCGCCGCCGGGGCGGAGGCACTGCCGCTTGCCGCGGAGAACCGGGACGGCTACCAGCGCACCTCCTTCAAGCACTGGATCGACGAAGACCACGACGGCTGCTCCACCCGCAACGAAGTGCTCCTCGCCGAGTCGCGGACACCGGCCGAGACAGGCCCCGGTTGCAAGGTCCTCTCGGGAGAGTGGTTCAGCTACTACGAAACGAACACGCCCAAGGCTGATACCTGCCCCCGTCGGCATGCTGTCGTCACCCCGGTCCGCCGGCACGCAGGCCGGGGATGTCTGACCCCGTTAGGCCCAACAGGGGCAGTTGTACGCCGCGCGTCTGAAGCGCCCAGGGCGTCCTCTGCCGGCGTGCACGTGCGCCGGCACGAACGTCTCCACACGAGGCCTGTAACGAAACCGATCTAAGTCCGCGCTGCTCCGCCCGGCGAATTAAACCTCTCTGACCTGCAGAAACACCTTCCACTGCGGCGAATTACATCCGGGAGCGCCGTGAAATCGCTATGTTGAGACCCGGTTAGGACACGTGTGCCTGACCACCGCCCCGCTCTCCGCGGGGCTTTTTTGTTTCCGATGGCCCCCGACACCGCCGGTGTCGGGGGCCATCGGTGTTTTTGGACGGAGGAGTCGTGTCGAACCCTGTGCTGGCGTTGGTAGGCGTGCTGTTCCTGGCTGCCGCTGGTGTGTGCTGCCTGGCCATCGTGAGCCACCGGCGCATCACCGAGCAGGCCATGGACCGTGCCCGCCCGGAGGACGTTCCGGGGATGCTGGAGACCAGTGGGAGGACGCTCACGGGCCTGCTCGGCTCGCTGAAGCTGTGGGCGCGAAGGATTTTGCCGGGCGCCTCCGGCGCGGGCGTTGGTGAACTTCCGCCCGCCGACAGTGGTACGCCGGGGAGCACGGCACCGGGGGCAGAAGGGGCGGGGCAGTGAAACAACAGCACAAGATCGGCTACGGGCCCGATGCGGACCCGGTGGGCCGGCACGCCGGTGAAGACCTCCTCGGGCGCGAGCTGCGCCGGCTACTCAAGCCCGGCGAGCGGAAGGTACTGCTCGACCACCTCCACGGCGTCCCGCTTGATCAGCTGGCGCGTCACAACGGTCTGGCCGTTGAGTCCGTGGAGAAGCTGATCTCCCACCTGCTGCACCGGCTGCGCACCTCTGAGCACGCCGACCAACTACGTCAGGAACTCCGCGACCGGCACGGTCCGCGGCACTCCCCCGAGGTCTGGCAAACGGCCGAGGAGTTGCCGGTGCACCGATGCGCGGGCCCCGGCTGCACCGCGCCCCCCTTCACCCAGGCCGCCGTCGGCCGCACCCGCGAATTCTGCTCGGTCCGCTGCCGAGTGGCCGCACACCGGGCACGCAAGCGTGCCGCAGCGGGGCCACTTCGCACCCGGCGGAGCGCCAGGCCCACACAACTGCCGAAGCAGCGCAAGTACCGGTGGCAGGACTACTCCGCGCCCCTGCCGGAACTGCCCACACCCCGCAGCGCCCCTCCTCCATACGCGGAGTCCCTCCAGCACCGCCTGGACATGCGTCTGCGCTACGGACGGCCGCACCCTGCAGCTCAGCCCGAGTCGCTGGCGACCTTCCGCAGCACCGAGGCGAGCAAGACGTTGGCGTACACAGTGCTTACGTACATGCAGGACACCACGTTCTCGCTCAGCAGGCAGCCCGGCCAGATCGGTCGGTTCGGTATCGGCGCCCGCCTCCTCATGCGACTCAACTCGCGGGCAGGCCTGCGAGCGCATCTGTACGACCCCTACACGAACGCCCTGGAGCAGCTCAGGGAAGAGGCTTCGGTGCGGGTACCTCTCCAGCAAAGCCTCACCAGCCCCCTGCACAGCCAGCTGCCCCAGCCCAGGCCAATGCAGCAAGCAGCGTCGCGGGCCTGGGCGCCACTGCCCGTTCTTCCCGCACGGGCCCGGCTCTGGGAACAGGCACCGTCCCCGCAATGCGGTCCGCCGCTGCCTCGGTCCTCCACCGGTCGCCGTCTTCCATCGCCACCCGCTCGGCGGTCTTGGCGCCGGGGACGCACCCGTCGGGCTGCCCGGCGGTGACCTACCGCGGCGTGCGGGCCCGCAAGCGAGCCGCCGGCCCCACACCACACAGCAGGAGGGCGTAGCAATTGGCCCTGTGGGCCTAACAGGGCCACGTGGACCTGAACTGTGGGTCCCGAAATGCAGCACCCGATACGTCCGCGAGTAGCGGGCGCGTCGGGCGCCCGGGAAGAGGTTTCGTTGGCCCTGTTGGCCCCAATAGGTCTACGGAGGAGTGAGGTGCACGACGCGGTCCAGGGCGCGCAGCAGCTCGGTTCCCATCCGGTGCGCGGGATGTCGTTGTCGAGCAGGCCGGCGCCGGCCAGGGTGGCGAGCTGGACCTGGTGCTCGATGCCGAGTCGCCATGCCTCGCGCAGACGTCCCGGGCCTCGTCGCGGGCTGGCGGCCGACCTAGCGTGCCCCGTCGAAGTCGCACAGCACCGCGTTGAACGGCAGCGTGTCCATGACCGGTGATGATGCCATTTGCCGGATCAACCGGCAGGGGCTGTTCGACGGCGAAGTACTCACCGACGGTGCGTGGCCGCATCTGGATGCGGCCACGCACCGTTCTGCTCGTCCCCTGGTCGACCAGCAGCGCAGCCAGAGAATTCACTTCGGGTATGGGGACGAGCCGGTCACGAGAGCGGGGCTACTCCCTTCCGTACAGGTCTCTGCGCGAATGCGCCTCGATACTGCGGCGGAATAGTGCAATTTTTGACGACTCGTAGGGCGCGGGGGGCTACCAGTTCGAGCGCCCTTCCGCTATTGATTCCGGCCGCGTCGCACAGAATCAGCCATATGCGACAGGAGCGTGCCAGGTCGTAACTCCTGGCGGGCTGTGGCGTCTTGTCGGCGAAGTGGCTAAAAATCGGGCACATCTACGCGTGAAGACTGACGCAAAAGTTCGATTTTTACTTGCTGCCTACAGCTTGATCACTGCATCCTCACACGGCTCCCAGTCGAAAGGATCGGCTCGCGCTTGACCAGCGTGCGGGGGAAGTCAATCTCAAGGAGGGGACATGCGCGTCTCGCGTCTGTCTTGTGCTGCGCTGACCGGCGCAGTGGCCACGATGGTGCTCGGTGTCGTCCCGGCTCACGCCGAGGGCAGCAAGACCACCTACATCTCGAACTGGGCGACCGGTTACGAGTCCAGCCGCTGGCACGACACCAACAAGGACAGCGCCAGCACCACCGTCAGATTCTCCGGCTGCTCGATCCCGAGCTCGCCGGGAACCAAGGCGTCTGCGGCGATATCTGTATGGAAGGACACCTTCGGGCCCGACACCAACTACGGATCGAAGAGCAACGCCTGCAGCGCCACCCTCTCCTGGGGGGACCGCGCCAAGGGCGACTACTACTTCCGTCTGGACAAGATCAACGGTGCGTCGGGTTCGGGGACGTTCCACCTCAACGCCAAGACCGTGACGATCAAGTGGTAACGCACCACCAGTGACGAACACCGCCGGGCGGAACCTCTTCCGCCCGGCTTTGCCATCCCCCACGACCAGCAAGGACGAGATGTCTCTGCAGTTCACCCGATGCTCCTTCCAGTACGGGCGGAAGGTGCCGGTTCTGGACCGGCTCAGCCTGACCATCGACCACAGAGCCACCGTCCTGCTGGGACCCAACGGTGCCGGCAAGTCCACGATGATGGGCATCGCCGCGTCCTGGCTCAGCCCCACCCGCGGCACCGTCGCCTGGCGCGGCCGCAAGCCGGACAGCGCCCGCGACCGCGCCGCCTACCGCGCAGCTGTCGGCTGGCTCCCGCAGCACATCAAGCCCATGCCGGGCCTGACGGTGCGGGAGAACGTCGCCTACATCGGCTGGTTGAAGGGCATGGCCCGCCGCGAGGCCTGGGACCGCTCCGCCCCGGCTCTGGAGCGCGTCAGGCTCGGCAGCCTCGCCGACCGCAAGAGCCACCAGCTCTCCGGCGGCCAGCTGCGCCGCATGGGCATCGCCGGAACGCTGGTTCATCACAGCGAACTCGTCCTGCTGGACGAGCCGACCGCCGGCCTGGACCCCTCCCAGCGCAAGGTCTTCCGCCAGGTCCTGGATGACCTCCTCGCCGACGTCCATGTCGTGGTCTCCACCCACCAGACAGAGGACCTTGATGCCGTCTACGACCACGTCGTGGTCCTGGACCGCGGCAAGGTCCGCTTCCAGGGCGACACCGCCGGCTTCCTTGCCCTGGCCCACCCCGGCCTGCCCGAATCGCGCCGGGCCGAAGGCGCCTACACCCAGCTGATCGAACAGGAGGTGTGAGGCCATGCGCTGGCGCACCGTCCTGCGTTCCTCCTCCGCCGCCTGGCTCGCCCCGCTGCTGGCTGCCTTCGTCGCCTTCCTGCTCCGCGACGACCTCGTGGCCGGCGTCACCGCCGGCTACTGGCCCAGCGTCTTCGGCGCGGCCGCCTTCGCCCTGCCCTTCGTCACCCCCGCCTGCGCCGCCGCCGGCGCCTGGGAAGGCTCCCGCATCGCCCGCGGCAACGTCGCCGCCTGGGCACCTTCCCGCGGTGGCCTGGCCATCGCCTGGCCCCTGCTCCTACCCGTGGTCGTGCTCGGCCTGCTCGGCATGGCCATCGCGGTCGGCTTCACCCTGACCGAGGCCGCCCCCGACGGCGGCACGCCTCCGCTCGGCGTGGCCGCCATGTGGCTGGTCATCCTCCTGGCCAACGCCATGGCCGGCTTCCTCCTCGGCCGCAAGCTGCCGCTGGTCATCGCCGCCCCGCTCGCCCTGATCCTCAGCTTCGTCCTCACCGCCTACCCCGCCACCCTCGAACCGCTGTGGCTGCGCCACATGGTCACCGGTGGCGTCAACGGCTGCTGCTCCCTGGATCAGACCCTCAGCTGGCGCGCGGTGGCCAGCGCCACCGCTCTCGCGGCGGCCGTCGTCCTCGCCGCCGCCCTGGCACTGACCGCCACGGGCAAGCGCGCGGTGCGCCTCGGTGTCACGGGGCTGCTGACGGTCGGGCTGCTGGGCAGCGGCGCCCTGGCCTACGGTCTGCCCGCCGAGCCGTCCAACGCTCGCTCCACCACCGCTCTGACCTGCAGCGGATCCGATCCGCAGGTGTGCGTCTGGCCCGAGCTGAGCAGCGACCTGCCCACCATCCAGCGTGACGCCGCCGACGCCCGAGCCCGCCTGCAGCGGGCCGGGCTGAGCGTGCCGGCGAAGCTCACCATGGCCGAACACCCCGGCAACGGCGCCCAGTACATCGGCTCCTGGGAGCAGGCCACCGCCGACAACGTTCGCATCGGCATCGCCGCGGGACTGCTGCCCGCCAGCCCGCCGGCCTGCGCCGCCAAGGGCGACTTCCCCGGCGAGGTGGCCTTCGGCCCCCTGGCCTCCTGGCTGTCCCTGACCGCCGATGCGAGCAAGAGCGAGGTCGCTGGCCGCTACGGCCAGCAGGAGACCGCCCTCGCTGCCCGGGTCCGTGCCGCTCCGGCATCCCAGCAGCGTGCCTGGTTCCAGCGCAACGAATCCGCGCTGCACGACTGCACCACCAAGCCTGAGCTGAAGCTGACCGGCCGGACCGCGGGAGGAGCGCAGTGATCTGGTGGCTGAAGGCCAGGGCCGTACCGCAGGTACTGGCCACCATGTGCGCCACCCTGGCGCTAGCTGCCCTGGCCCAGGACGAGGCTATTCCGGTGCCGACCATCATCGGGCCCTCCGGCTCGCTTCTCTTCGGCCAGATCCTCGGCCTGCTGCCCACCGTGGTCCTGCTCTGGGGCATCGAACGGGGCGATGTCATGGCCGAAGAGGTGGCCGTCCGGCCCGCACGCCCGCGCACTCTGGCCCTGTGCCTGGCCTACGTCGTCGTTCTCGCCGCGCTGGCGACCGTGGTGCATGTCCTCTTCGACCGGCCGGATGTCCTGTCCATGGCTCGCAACAGCATCGGGTCCCTCGGCGCAGCCCTGATCCTGCGGGCACTGGTCGGCCCCGGCATCGCAGCCATCACCATTGCCGCCCTTCCGCTGCTGTGCGCGGCCGCCGGCCGCCGTCCCGGCGGCTCGGCCCAGCCGTGGGCCTGGCCGATCCACCCGGCCCACTCCGCCCTGGCGCTGGCTGAGGCCGGCTTCCTGCTCCTGGTCGGCTGCCTCCTGCTGCTGTGGCGGCGCAGGCCGGTAGCGAACCTGCTGGCCCTCGGAGCCTGACGCGCCAAAGGGCACCTCCTGGAGCGCGCACGAGTCAGTGCTCGACTGCGGGAAGGCCCTGCGCCGGCAGACCGGCGCGGGGCCTTCTCATCGCTCGTGACCGTCCCGGAGACGCCGAACGTCGGCGTAGAGGCGCACCCGTACGCCGTCCTCGCCGGGCGTCCGGTACGGCGCCGAGGGGCCGCTGGACCACCACAGGGCGCTGACGGCCTGCGCGGCGGCTGCGGCGGTCTGTTCATCCGCGGCCGTCACCTCGACGGCGACGAAGCCCGGCTCGCACAGGCTCGGGTGTTGGCAGATCGGCTTCATGGCCCGTCAGACGCCGCCGCGCTGCGGCGCAGTTCGCCCTGCGGGCCGTTGTCACCCGGTCGTGGCCGCCGCCGTACGGTGACGGGGCGGGCTGACAAGGTCTGCGGCCGGCCGGCAGCTGGGGCAGGCGCCGTAGCGCGGATCGGTGAGCAGCGCGCGGGCCTGGTCGGTGGTCACGGTGGCCGCGTCCCGCGGGTACGACCAGCAGGTGGTGCGGTGTATTTCCCATTGCGGGCCGCGGCCGCGCACCCGGCCCGGGTGTGCGGCCACCGGCCAGCGGTCAGCCGGCGCCGGTGCGGCCGCGTGGTCCTGGTCATAGTCCTGCTCCCCCTGCCGCCGGGTGATCTCGGTGTCGACGGCCGCCAGCTCCTCGGCCAGCTGCGCCCGCAGCTCGTGCAGCTCGCCGAGCGACAACGGCAGCCGCCCCTCATCCATGGCTACGCCGCGTCAGTACCCGAAGCGTCGTGGACGTGCTTGAGCGCGCTGCGGGCGGCGACGACGTTGCCGCCCAAGGTCGACCAGTACGGATGCGTGCCCACCTGCGCGGTCAGCTCACGCAGACGCTGCTCCAGCCGCTGCCGCTGCTCGCGCTGCTCGGGGGTGTAACCGGGGGAATCATCGCGTCGATGGGGATACCAACGCCCCTCCGGGCGCTCCCAGCCGGCCATGGGAACCGTCGACCACGGCAGGGACTTGCCCAACGCTTCGTACTCGGCACGCACCTGGTGCAGCTCCAGCTGGGCTGCGCAGAGATCTTCGGGAAAGTCGCACTCGGCCACTCTCGAATAATACGCCTGTTCGATTCGCGCTCGGCTGAGGCGCGCCGCACCCCGGGCGATGACCCCTCCGGTGGCCGCCTCTGCCCGGCGAGTAAAGGAGGCTGTCATTGGCTGCTTCGGGCGGCATGTTCTCGGCTCTTGTTCGTACGCGACGAGATGAAGCGCATACCCCGGGCGGAAGAGCGATAGGGTGCGGGTACGTACCCGTACCCGCTAGATGGAGGCGGCGTGACCATGTCCGATGCCAACGTCCGCATCCCCGAGGAAGCCAAAGACCGGCTCGCGGCCATCGCCGCCAGCGAGGGACTGTCGCTTCGGGCCTACCTTGCCCGCCTCGCCGACACCCTGCTCACCCCCCAGGAGCGAGCGGAACGTGCCGAGCAGGCCCGCAACGCGCTGCAGAAGTGGAATGGCTACAGCCCGACCGCTGCCGAAGAGCGGCACCTGGATGAGGAGCTGGACCGTCGCTTGACGCAGGCGGCCGGCCGGTGAGCGAGGCGATGCACATCGTCTTCGACGACACGGCCATGACTGCGGCCGGGCAGGGCAATCTGCTCGCCTCCCGGCTGATTCACCGGGCGCACACCGAGGCGGGCTGGTTTCTGTACGCCCCTGCCTGCGCCTTGGTTGAAGCCGACCGTGCCAGACCGGGTACAGCCGAGCACCTCGCCGCATTGCCCGGCGTCACGGTGCTCGACCTCGACCTTCCCGCTGCCCTGGCCGTGGCCCGGCAGGAGACCTGGGCAGTCGCCCACGCCCAGCACGCGGCGCAACCCACCGCAGACCGGCCGGACGGAGCGATCGTCGCCACTACCGCTCCCGAGCGGTGGCACGGCCAGGCGGTACGTGTACTGGACCTCACCCCCTGAAGGAGCCGAGGCACACGCGGGATCGGACGCCGCAGATGGTGGAAGGGCCAGTGCTACGCCGATTTGCTGGCTGCGACCCCACCCGGCTGCGATCTCGGGGTATCAGCAGCGGGGCGGGGCCGGCGACGGCGTGCCCGCCCCGCTCGACGAGGGCGGAGCGGGCTTGCGCATCGCGTTCCCAGCTCAGTGCCTCGTCGCCGCCCGCACGGTCAGCCGTGCATTGGTGTGAGCTCAGCCCGCTTCGGGGCTCTCAGGTCTCCAGACGTTGATGTCGCCACCGCGCCACTGGAACCACTTTGGGTCATCGACCGCCATCTCTGACGGGTCCAGTCCGGCCCGACGCAGGCACTGACCCAGATCACTTCTACGGCTCCGTTATGTCCCTACCTGTGACACAAGGTGGGGCTCGGGCTGATGCACTGGTGGGAAGCCTCAGGGCGCGCGAGGCAGGGAATGTGCAGTACATCACATCGCCTCATTTTTCTGGTTTCTTCTGCCGCTCAGCTGCCAGAAGTCTCACCAGCCGTGACGTGCCCATTCGGTGATGGCCGCCTGTCGAATGGCCAGACGAATCCCCGCAAATGTCAAAGTTTCGCAGGTCAGGCGGTCTCCCAACTCCCGGTAGAGTCACGCGTGTTCATCTCTGCGTAGCGGTGCACCGCGCAGGGGCAGTCATCGGGCTGCCCTGCGGCTGTCCCAGTCCGGTGCATCAACCAGCAGAGGAGGAACAGGCATGGAACCGACCGGCACTGAGGGCGATGACGAAGAATCGCCGCGGGGCCGGGAGGACCGCAGCGACGAGCGCAAGCGGATCGCCCGCGAGGCGGCGGTGAACATCACCGTCGCTGTCCTGAGCGGCGCGATCGTGGAATGGCTCTCGCGGCTCTTCAAAGAGCTGCGGCCCCAGGCGCCGCGAACGCCCGGGGCCGTTATTGCGGTACTCCTGCTAGACGTGCGGCCCCGTCAGCCGGCCAGGAGGGCGGGGCCGTACTGGCTCACCAGGGCAACCACCCCCGTGGTCGCTCTTTGGGTGAGCGGCGCCGAACCCCGGGTACGGCGCGATGATTCCTAAAAGTTGCTCGGTCCCAGCGGGAACAGTCAACTTTTAGGAGTCACCACAAGCCTAGCGCGTATGACACATGGCGTGTCACCAGCGAATGCCTCACACCCCATCGAGACGTGATCGCTCTCGCTGTGCTGGGAGGACGGTCAGCCCCTTGGTGGCCGAGGGGGCGACAGCGGCATCTGATGCTGGCCTGGCGGCGGTCAGTCGAAGTCGCCCAGTGAGGCCATGGTCTGCGATTGCTGATGCTCCTTCGGAGTGCCGAGTTCAGTGCTCCACAGGATGCGCTCGCCGATGAAGTGGCTGCGCCGCCGTATGTCGTCGGCGATGCTACGGGCCGGCTGGTAGGGCCAGGAAGAGGTGCTGCTGGGGCGTCGGGCCTGTGCTTCCGCGTACTCGCGTTGTTCGGCCTCGTACTGCCGGCGGGCCTCGGGGAAATCGAACAGAAGCGGTTCGCAAGACTCGACGCGGGGCCTGGTTACCCGCTTCTCTTCGTCATCTACGGTGACCACGGCGATCACATTCAAAGCGACATCGTCGCCCTTTTTGATCAAGCGGTAGCGGCCTGGCTCGATCCAGCCGCCCTCCCAGTGCACGTCATGCTGTTCGACGTCGCGCTGGTTCTGCTGCTGCGCCAGTGCATTGGCATCTTCGGCCAGCTGGTTCGCTGCCGTAGCGATGTCGTTCGCCGCGCGGGCGATCTCGTTGGACTCGGCACTCGTCTCATTGGCGCGTACGGCCAGCTGATTGGCGTCTCGGGCGATCTTGTTGGCGTCGTGAGCAAGACGGTTGCCCTGCGCCGCTTCCTTGTTTGCCCGTTTTGCCTGGCACATGCCGATGATCCCGGTGACGGCGCCGGCGACACCCGCTATCCCGCCGGTCAAACTGCCGACATCTCCCCACTCCAGCACCATAAGGGCAGAATAGCCACTCATCGAACGGGAGTGCTGCTTCGCCTGCGAGGACTGCTACCTCCTCGTCCGAAGGCGTTCGCGTCGTGTCGTGACCAGCGCGCGCCAGCGCTCGCGGGTGATCTGCTCGCCGTCCACCCACTGCACCGCGGAGGCCGACTCGGCGGGCATCGGTAGGCCGGCCATGAAGTGGGCGATGTCGACGTAGTAGGCGTAGTAGTCCGGGCGGGTCAGCTCGCGCAGGCGGCGGATGCTGGCCCCGATGCCTTCCTGGTCGTCGCGGATGGCGTGATGGAAGGCGAGGGCGAGTTCGAGCTTGGCCTGGGCGAAGGCAAGCCCGGAGGTGCCGACCTCGGCCCGCAGGACCTGGTACCGGTCGGCGAGGCCAGTGTCCTTCCCGGCATCGCGCAGGAGCTCGGCGATGCGGACGTCCAAGGTGGCGGCGCGCAGGTCGACCGGGCCGAGCAGCCGTTCGGCGAGCTCGATCTCGTCATCGGCGAGGTCGGGTTCGGCGAAGGCGAGGGTGAAGGCCCGCATGGCCTGGGACATGGCCGCCTCACCCTTCTTCCCGTGCTCCTCCCCCTCCCGCCGCGCGGCCTGGAACGCCTGGGCGCCGCCGGCGATGTCGCCCTGAACCCACCGGACGTCGCCGGTCACGCGGTGGTGGCGGCCTTCCCAGCCGAGGTGTGCGGCGGCATCCAGGGCGGTGGGGAAGTCGCCGGCGAGGCGGGAAAGGTGCGCGAGTCCGCGGCGGGCATTGGGCGCAAGGCGCCCGCCGCCGGCGACGACGTGCTGCATGCCGCGGCGGGAGTCCTCAGTGAGTCCGAGGTCTCGCTGGGCCTTGGCCAGGTAGTAGACGGCCATGTCGTGCAGGTCGGACGGCAGCAGGCAGGAGTCGGTGAGGCGGGTGAGGCGCTCGGCGGTACGGGCGCGGTTCTCGCGCTGGCGGCGGGCGAGCGTGCTGAGGATCTCCACCAGCGCGTCCGCGGGCGTCTGCAGTTCCGTACCGGCGTCGTGGTCGCGGGCGGGAGGTGCGAGGGGCTCCCAGACGGAGTCGCCGATGTAGGCCCAGGCGGCCTCGGTGAGCCAGTCCAGGCCCAGGCGGTGGTCACGGGCCAGGCGCAGGCCCTGGCGCAGGCAGCCGACCAGCAGCAGCCGGTCGTGTGCTTCGCCTGCACTCCACTGCTCGCCGAGCGCGGTGAAGGCGCGTGTCGCGGCCTGCTGCCAGTCGTGCGGGGACCAGCGGTCATCGGTCTGGTCATCGGCGGTGCGCAGGGTGGAGCGGATCAGGTCGTGCAGGTGGAAGGGCCACAGGCCGAAGGGGTTGTGCCGTACGAAGGGCCGCTCGGTCAGTCGCAACGCCGGCGCCTGGTGGGTCAGGCCGGCGGTCTGGGTGGCGAGGTTCAGGTCGAAGGCGTCCAGGAGGGCGACGGAGCGCAGGACGTGCCGTTCGTCGGGGGTGAGGTCGGCCAGGGTGCGGGCGATCAGGGCGGGGAAGTCGGCGTCGAAGTCGGCCGGCCCCGGTTCCCGGCCGCTGCGCCGTATCTCCAAAAACCGCATGGCGGCCAGGTCCAGGTACAGGGGCAGGCCGTGGGAGCGGCTGGCGATGACCTGCCGGAGGCGCGCATCGATGAGGGGCTGGCCGTCTTGGGCCAGGCGGCGGGCGAGGTAGTCCTCGCAGTCCTCGGGGGAGAAGTCCCCGATAAGGATCTGCCGCCCGCCGGCGACAGGGGCGGGGGAGGGGGTGCGGGCGGCGGGCAGTTCGCGGGCGGCCAGGTCGGGCCAGGCGGCAGGCCCCGTCCAGTCCAGCTGGCCGGCCAGGGCTTCCTCGGCCCACTGCAGCCAGCTGCGGCCGGTGATGACGAACAGTGCGTTCGGCAGCAGCCACACAACACGCTGCAGGAGACGCTCAAAGTCGCGGTGCGTACGGTCGCCGATGTCCTCGAAGGTGTCCAGCAGCACCACCGGGACGACTGCTTTGTCGGCGGGGAGCTGGGCGAGCTCCCAGGCCAGCAGGTGCGGATAGAAGGACAGCGCGTCCAGGTCCGCTTCGGCCTCCAGCAGATCCGCCAGGCGCGCGCAGCCGGCCAGTGCCCGTACGGACTGCCGGCGTTCGCGCAGGGCGCCCACCAGCGCGCCGGTCACCTGCCCGAGCGCCGCTCCCACGGTGCCGGGCAGCAGCAGGGCCTGGGCGACGTCGCCGAGTGCGGACTGCATCTGCTGCGGCAGCGCCCGGCCGAAGCGGGCGGCCAGCCCGTCCCGGCGCAGGTACTCCTCCAGGCTTTCGCCAGGGTGGGTGTGTTCCCAGTACCGGCGCAGCGCCAGGTCGAAGGCGGGCAGCGGGCGGCCGAGCTCGGCGAGCGCGAGCCGCAGCGTGAGGACGACGCGCTCGAAGTCCATCCCGGCCGAGCGGGCGAGATCGATCCGTACGGGCACGATGTGCTGGTCGGTGGGCCAGGCCGGTGCCGGCCACTGGGCGGGCCGCTGCTGGCCGCCGGTGGTCAGAGCCGCTTCGAGCTTGCGGGACAGCGTGGTTTTGCCGATGCCGCCGACCCCGTGGAAGACCAGCACATTGCGGCGCGGCGCTTCGAGGTCCTCGACGTCGAAGGCGGGGCCGGCCAGGCGCTGCAGGTGTTCGCCGAGCGCGGTGGTGACGGCCTGCCATTGCCCCTGCCGGTTGGTGAACGCCTCACTGGCGGCCAGGGAGCGGTCGTTGGAGCTGAACAGTGCTCGCAGATCCCGGCCCGCCACAACTACCCCCGAAAACGATCAACTGGCATCAACGTACGACACCCTCGCAGCTTTCCTCACCACCAGCCCCGTCCGCTGCGGCCTTCCCGGCCACGTCACGGTGCTTGGGACAATGCCCCGATTGTCCCGACAGCAAGGTGGTTTTACCCATGGACGACAACGGCGAGCAGCCCGGCGGCACCGAGTACGAGGGCGCGGCAGAGATCCTGCGGCGCGTGTCGGTCTGGTACAGCCAGGCCATCATGGCCGAACGCCGCGCGCCGGCACCCGACTCCCAGCGCCTGGAGCACCTGATGGCCAAGCGCCAGGAGTGTGTGGAGGACCAACAGGCCCTGAAGACCGCGACACCTGAGCAGGTGGAGCAGCTCGCCCAGCGTTACGCGGCGCACTGGAAGGAACTGACCAAGCCGTAATCCGCCGCCTGGCGCGCCGGAAGCGGCAGCGCGGCAACCGGCGGGGCAGCGGACAGGCGGCGCGGGCGCAGGTGCTCGGGCAGCAGCGGGCGGGCCAGGGCCGTGATCTGCTCCAGCTCGGCACGGTACTGCGGCAGCGCCTGGCGCAAGGCGCGCTGCTGGACAAGGAAGCGCCACGCTTCGCTCTCGCTGTAGGGGCGCTGCCGCTCGGCCACCAGGGCCAGAGCGGCGCCGGCCGGCCGGACCATGCTCCCGTCCGGGCGGCGCTCGCCCTGCCAGGTCGCAGTGCCATCCCGCCGCATCACCACCACCGCGTCCGCCACGCCCCGCTGCTCGGCGGCCTGGACCGCGTCCACGACTGCGAGGAAGCACCGGTCATGACCGCTGGCGGTGGTGAACCTGCCCGGAACGCCGAGCCGGGCCACCTGGGCGTAGCGCGCGGCGGTGCCCTGGCGGCTGTCCGCAGCCCGCACGGCCAGGACGACCAGCTCGATCCGGTACCCGGCCGCGCGGAAGGGCAGGGCGCTGTCGAGGAACTGCTGCGCGTCCCCGGGCGCGATCTCGATGACCGCATCGCCGCGCCGATCCCGTACGTACGACTCGGCCCGGGTCTGCCAGGCCCGGTAGTCCGCGCGGATCGCCGCGCCGGCGCCGCGCGGGTTGTCCTGCAGCAGCTGGTGGTAATCGGGGTGGGCGGCTTTGAAGTCATCCCCGACCAGGTGCGCCGCCTCTCCCTGCAGCGTGCGCAGGATCAGGCGGGCCGCCCGCGTCTTGCCCGCGCCGGGCTGCCCCATCACATAGACCACCCGTGGCGCGTCCTGGGCAGTGATGCCGCTCAGATAGGACGGCACGATCAGCTCATCAAAAATCCACCGGTGCTCCTCGGCCGAGAGCCGGTGGTAGGTGACACCGGGCGGCTGCGCGATGGGCTGGGCGATCCGCCGCACCGGCTCCGCAAGTGCCGCTGCGCGCTCGGCATCGCGCTGGACGGCCAGGCGCCGGTCCTCCGATAGCAGTTCGCGGTGCAGCCGCTGGTCGGTTCGGGCCAGCTCCCGCCGGAAGGTCTGCGTCTGCGGCGCGTTCCACGGCCGCGCCCGCTCGGCCGTCACCGCCGCCCGCGCCGCCGGCCTCCGGCGCCAGACTCCGTCGATCAGTTCGTTGTCGTACAACGCCGTACCGTCGCGGCGCACGACGGTGATGCGGTCGGCCAGCTGCTCGGCCTCGATGACGGCCAGGGTCGGCAGCAGCTGCCTCGCGCACCGGTCGTGGTTCTCCCAGGAGACGTACCGGCCGCCGCCGGAGAGAGCGTCGGTGAGGAAGCGGGACAGCGTCCCCAGCTGGCTCAGGGCCTCTGCCGTCGCCAGGGCCACGACCTCGATGCGGGCACCGGCCTGCCGGTAGGCGGCGGCGGAGCTACGGAACTCCTCGGCATCAGCCAGGGCCGTCTCCACCACCGCATCCAAGCTGTGCGTACGCACGTGGGCTTCTACTGCGGCCTGCCAGCGGCGGGTATCGGGCCTCACCTTCACCCCGGCCGTGCGGACGTCCTCGGCCAGCAGCTCGGCATAGCGGCGGTGCGCGGCCTTGTACAGGTCGCTGCCGATCCTCACCGCTCCGCCTCGGCGGTTCAGCGCCGCGTGGACAAGGTCGGCGATGTGGGTCTTGCCGCTGCCGGGCTGACCTGCGACGAAGACGGTCACGGGGTGTTGCTGGCGGACCGCGTGCGCCGTCCATCCCGGCAGGATCGCCTGACGCAGCACCCGGTGGTTCTCCTCCTCGGACAGCGCGGCCGCTGTGACCTCTGCTTCCCCCACCAGTCCTCCTGCACCGAACGCCATGATCGCGAGCATCTTGATCGTGACATAAAAACAAGCATAAAAACAAGCGCAAATCCAAAGGTGATTTCGTGGTAGTGTCTGAGGTGGAGGTGAAGCATGCCCACCGAAGAAGAGCTGTTCGAGGCGGTCGATGCACTGTTGGAAGGGGAGCCGTCGCTGCCCCCGCCGGCGGAGCGGGCCCGGCTGCGGGAGGCGGCCGGCGTCACCCAGGCCCGGCTCGCTCAGGTGCTGAAGTCGACGGCGCAGACTGTCCGGAACTGGGAAGCAGGCCGATCCGAGCCCCGGCCGCCGCGGCTGCAGGCGTACCAGCGGCTGCTGGACGGCTGGGCCGCGAAGTACCCTCCCGCGGTTCCGGAGACCTTCACCGGCGCCACGGAACCAGCGACGCCCACCCCTGCCCCCGCGCCCGAGGCGGCCCCCGCCCCGGCGCCCGCGGCCAGGCCGACGTCGACGTCGCGCCGTCCGGCGCGGGCGAAGGCCGCGAAGCCGGCCGCGGCGGATCCGCGCTTCCCCCACGGACCGCTCGCGGTCCTGGACGGCGACGGCACCGCGTACGGCGTGGAGGGCATCGTGCTGGAGTGCCCGGCCAAGACCATCCCGGCCCTGGTCGAGTGGACGCTGAAGGAATCAGGGCTGGGGGCACCACGTCTGCACCGCCATGGCAAGGACGCTGATCCGCTGATCGTGCTGACCGCCTCGGCCGCCGTACGCCTCGGCCTGCCCAAAGCCCTGGAGGGTCCGGAGGCCCGCCGTTCCCTGCGCCTGCCGGAGGACCACCCGGTGATCAAGCAGATCGCCCGCGCGAAGTGGAAGCTCACTCAGCGCGGTTTCGGCCCGTGGGCCCGCATCTATCGCCCCGCCGCGGCTGGGCAGCGGCAGTGCGTGCAGCTGGCCATCCTGCCCTGGGACGCCCTCGATACCCGGGCCTGGCCCGGCACCGCCGACCTCCCGCCGGCCGACCTCGCCCGCGTGCTCGGCACCTACGCGACCCGGGTGCTGACCCCGCGCGGCTCCACCGCCGTCTCGGGCCTGGAGCTGATGACGACGCTGCGCCCGCCGACCCGCCCGGTCAAGGACGAGACCACCGGCGGCTGGGTGTCGGGCCCGAACCCTGGCGCGCTCACCGCCCCGGTTGACCCGGCCCCGCCGGAGGCCACCGCCGAGCACCCGGTCGCCCAAGGCTGGGACGGCGGCTTCCTGGACGAAGAGGCCTACCAGTGGGTCCGCGACGAGCAGCTGCTCTCCGATGAGGAGTGCCTGCTACCCAACGCGGTCGGTCTGGACATCAACACTGCCTTCCTCGCCGCCTCCGCGCGCCTGAGCGTCGGCCTGGGCGCGCCCGTCCACGTCGACCGGCCGGCGTTCGACAAGAAGGTCCCCGGCTCGTGGCTGGTCGACCTCTCGCACATCGAGCTGGACCCGCGCCTGCCGAGCCCGTTCACGCCTTCCGGCCGGCGCCCGGACGGCCCGGCCTGGTACGCCACCCCGACCGTCGCGTACGCGGTGGAGCTCGGTTACAACGTCACCCCCATCGAGGCGTACCTGCGGCGGGAGACCGGCCCGTACCTGGACCCCTGGCACGACCGCCTGAAGACCGCCTACGTCGACACCCTCGCCGACCTCGGCGTCACCAAGGACCTGGACGACGAAGCGTTCCTCGCCGCCATGGAGGAGCACAAGCAGACCGACCCTGGTCTCGCCGCGGTGCTGTCGGCGATCAAGTCCACGGTCAAGGGCGGCATCGGCAAGCTCCGTGAGCGCCCGCAGGGCCGCCACTACCGCGACGGGGAGCGCTGGCCGGCCCTGGAACGGCCGACCTGGCGCCCGGACATCCGGGCGGCGGTGATTTCCAAGGCGCGGGTGAACATGCACCGCAAGATGGCCAAGACCGCCGAAGCAGCCGGCCTGTACCCCCTTGCCGTGCTCTCCGACTGCGTCGTCTACCCCAGCCCCGGCCCGTCGCCGCTGGACTTCCTGCCCTACACCACCTCCGGCAAGCCCTACCCCGGCTCCTTCCGTCTCGGGCCGACGCCCGGCCTGGCGAAGGTCGAAGGCGTCCAGACGATGGCGTGGGCGGTGGATTTGATGGAGCAGCAGTACAACCCGGCCCGGCACATCAAGGGCGGCGACGCCGTCCTGGACGAAGGAGAGTGAGTCGTGGGGGACATCGAGGACGCCCTGGACCGCGCCGACCAAGAAGCCTTCACCCGCGAACCGCCGAAGACACCCCTCGCGCAGATCCGCCTGCTGGTCCGGGCGGAGAAGGGCTCCACGCGAGCCGTGGCGGCCCGTCTGGGCGTCTCCCAGCGCACCATCGAGCGTTACCTCGCCGGGCAGCGCAAGACGCCGCAGAGGCGCCTCGCAGAGGCGCTGCGCCGCGAGGTGCCGAAGGTGTGGCAGCCGCGGGTGCGGCAGCGCCGCCGCAAACAGGCCGCCACCACCGCCGGCATCACCATCGAAACCCGCGCCCGCTTCGGCTACACCGCCCCCATCGGCACCACCGACGACGGCCGCGTCCGCCGACTGACCGTCCACCTCCCACCCGCCTACGCCGCCCGCCTCTTCGACGCCCAACAGCAGGGCGCGAACGACCAGCAGCTGCGGGGAATCGTCGCCGAAGGACTCCAGGAAACCTATTTCAAAGACGGCGGCCGCCGCGCCGATGACCTCGAAGTGGAATTCACCGACATCGACTACATCGACGTTTCCTTCTGAGCAGGATCTCGAACGCGGGGCACTTCATCTTCCGAAGATGAGAACGAGCAGGAAGAAGACCACAACTACGCAACACAGCACAGCGAAGGTCTGGATCCGGAGAGCGAAACGACGGCGGAGGCTCATCCGCCTCCGATCGGCTCGCCGGATCCCCCTCTCCACGGCGCGCTCAATGTCGCGTCGGTACACAGCACCCTCCCCCTCACACGTTGATCTGACGACGATGAGCGTACGGCCACCGCACAACGGCGGTTGGCAGGGCGTGTGGTGCGCGGGACACTGCCGGTATGGGGCGGGAAGACGCCGAGAGCAACGGCGCACTCACCGAGGACGAGCGCGAAGCCATCGGCGGGATGCCCATCGAAGACCCCGGCGACGACCAGGACCAGGGCGGCGATGATGAGTGAGTGGGGCGACGCACGCTTCGGCCGGCGCCTGCTGCAGCGCACCTACCAACCCGGACGCATGCGTGCCCTCACCCTCACCCCCGGCCCACCCCGCGCCGCGCACCTCGACCCCGACGCGCCCCGCGCGGTGGTCCGCTGGGACGGACAGCGCTGGAAGCTGGTCGCCATCGTCGACAACCTCGCCGCCGCCCAGGCCCTGATGCGCCCCGACAAGCCCGGCCCCGAGCCCTGGTAGTACAGGCGGCCCGAACCCTCCCCCGGCCCCACCGCGGCCGCGTACCGTGAGAGCGAGACCCGCCTGGAGGACCTCATGAGCGCAACTCCCGAGCACGCGCCCGCCTCTCCGCCGACCTCGCCGGCGGCCGCCGCGCAGCTGCTCGCGCGGATCCGCGCCGACCGCCGAGCCGATCGCTGGGTGCCGGCCTTCGAGCGGGACTGGAGCAAGGCGCTGGAGGACTCCCGGCACAGCTACAGCCTGGCCCCGCTGTACGACGTCATCCGCGAATGGCAGGTCCGCCTCGACACCGCCCCGGCCGTCGACGCCTTCCTCGACTCCGGCAAGGACGACTCCGGCTTCCTCCCCTTCGAAGACGTCCTCGGGCCCCGCCGGTGAGCGATGCGGCCTGGACGGTCCGGCTGTCCGCAAAGGCCGGCCAGCAGCTGCGCGACCACAGCCAGGAAATGGCCCGTGACGTCCTGGACATCGCCACCCGCACCCCGTGGGACTGAGTCTGTCCGAAAGCGGATCACTCACGCGGATGATTGCCTGCCGCGCTGGATTGTCGATCACTCATCAGGTGCAGGGTCCCGTCGCAATGTATTGCCGCCATGCTCAGAGGGAGTCACATGCAGCGACGACGAATTCCGTGTTCTGCTCCAGCGTGAACCCGCGGCCCCGGCGGCCTCGCGGTGCTCCGCAGAGCCGGGTGCGGTAACAGCCGTCGATGAAATCAGTCGGTTCCGGCCGCCTCGGGAGCTGGTCTGACTCGGCCGCGGGAACCTCGACACCCTCACCGACTTCAGGAGATCGTCATATCGCAGCGACGTGAGACACCCGCCCTGTCGGCCGCAGGCCCATCCGAAGTGCCGCGCTATTACGCGCGCAAGACCGCAGCGATCCTGCACAAGTACGGCCCTGGACCACGCGTTCACTTTCACGTCGGATTATTCGCACCAGGCGCCGCCCCCAACACCACCGTTTCCCAAGTCGCCCTCAAGCGACGCATCGTCGCAGCCCAGGAAGCAATCGTCGACCACGCCGCCCGCTCTTGGGGAGCTTGCGCCAGCCCACCCGGATCCGTCCTGGACATCGGCTGCGGCGTCGGTGGCGGCTCGCTCTACTGGGCAAAGGAACACGGAGCCAAGGTCACCGGCCTCACCAACCTCGGTGAGCATGTGCCTCTCATCAAGCAGTTCGCGCGGCAAGCCGAGGTCAACGACCTGGTCACCGCCGTCCACGGCGACATCCACGACCTGAACGAACAGCAGGCGTACGACGCCGCCTACGCCAATGAGTCCTCCGGATACATGGATCGCGAACGGCTCTTCCACGTGGTGGCCCGTGCCCTGAAGCCGGGTGGATGGTTCGGCATCCAGGAGCACCTCATCTGCCGTCCCGAATGGGCCGAGTTCATCAACGGCTACTACAAGACCCACCTCGGCACCCTCACCGAGTACATCAGAGCCGCTGAGGCCGCAGGCTTCGCACTCGAGCAGGACGAGGACGTCACGGACCGCGTGGCCGAGTTCTGGGTGCAGTCCATGGCCTGGAACACCGCCGAGTTGGACCGCTGCGCCGCTGAGGGGGACACCATGCGAACGGCCTGGAGCCGCGAACGACTCATCGAGTCCGCGCTCACCCACGGCAAACTCTTCCGCATCTGGCGCGACCACGCCATGGAGACACGGCTGCTGCTGTTCCGGCTCACCGATACCAGGAACCGTGACTGACAACACCCCACCGTCAGGGAGAGATGAATGTCTGCAGCGCCCGAGCATGACCTTGTCCTGCCACAGCTGTACTGCCCTTACCCGGCGAACGAGGGCAACGTTCCCAACGTCGAGCCACTTAGTGCGGTCGGCCTTCGTTGGTTCCACGAACGGAACCTGCTGACCTCTGATAGTGAAGTCGAAGAGTACACGCGAGCGAAATTCGCTGATCTCACCGCACGGGTGTGCCCGCAGGGGAAAGGCGAGCGCCTGGAAGCAGTGCTGATCTGGTTCACGCTCGCCTTCCGTATGGACGATCTCATCCTCGATACGACGGATGACCCCGTACGCAAGATCGCTGACGTCTTGCCGCAGTACGTTCGGGTGGTCGACGACCCTCACACGCCGCTCACTGCAGATGATCCGCTCATTCGTGCTTTCCGAGATTTCCAGCTACTCATGCACGACCTGTGCACTGCTGATCAATGGTTCCGCCTGTGCGACGGGTGGCAGGGCTATTTTCTGGGGAGTTTGTGGAAAGCCATCTACGTTGATTCAGGGCGCCAGCCGTCGCCCTCCGACTACAAGTTCTTCCGCGCCGAAGACTCGGCATTGATGCTGGTGTGGCACGTTCTGGAAGTCGGCGCGGGCATCGATCTGCCACAGTCGGAATTCGTCACCAGCCCCTTGCGCTCGCTGGCCCGCATGGCGGCGAACATCGGCAGCTGGCTCAACGACATCTATTCCTATCCCAAGGAGATTCTGCAACCAGCCCGCCCATCACTGTCACTGCCCACCGTGCTGGCCGAGCACCATCGGCTGACGCACCAAGAAGCAATCGATGAGGCCGCCCGACTCCATGACGAGGAAACCCGAAAATTCATCGCTCTGGCGGATGAGGTCGCACTGACCGCCTCACCACAGACCACCGACTACGTGTCGATGATGCGCCACTGCATCCGTGGCAACTACGACTGGGAGCGCCTCAGCGGGCGCTACCCAGGATGGGCCTGATCCCGGCAACGCCTGGAACACCAAGGGCGCAACGACATCTCGTCCTACAGGTCGACGAGCCATTCCTATTCAACAACATGTGGAGGCCGCGAACGATGGTGTTCCAGGCCTCGATTTGATGGTCACGCAGCTTGATGGACATTGCCCGCACCCTCCCTTTCGTGGAATGTGACACGCGGTGATGGTGATAGGTACCGGCGCGAAGTTGCTCGCGGGTGGTGGTACGGTTTGATTCCAGACTCTACACACTGAATCAGTTTGATGCAGTAATGTTGGTCAGGTTGACGCTGCGAGGGTGATGGGTGGTCAGTTGTAGAGGGTGAGGCGAGGTGTTGAAGTGTAGGCTGTGGGGCGTTGGCGGGCTCGGTTCGATGGGGTGGCGGTTCGGGTGGAGCGCAGCGGAGCCCGTTCTCTTCGGTGGTGCCGGCATCCGTCCGGGGCTCGGCTCATGGTGGGGGTGTGGCCCGGGATTCCAGGGTCTACACGGCTTCGGGCGCGATGCACCCTCCCTCGTAGCCAGCCTTGAAGTCCCCGCTTGCGGGGACTTCCCCATTCCCGCGAAGCGGGAATGGTACCGCTTTTAGAATTCCGCTTGCGGAATTCAATTCCCGCGCTTGCGCGGGAATTTGACGGAGCGTTAGCGGAGTCGTTTCACTGCCCAGCGCGCTAGCGCTGGGGTACCCGCTCCGCGGG
>NZ_JBVJIF010000019.1:0-66707 GCF_055586425.1 Streptomyces sp. NPDC050806
TTTGTACTCACCCTCTCGGGCTTTCCTCCGGGCGCTTCCCTTCGGTGTTTCCAACCTTACCAGATCCTTTTCGGTGATCCGGCCCCCTGCTGGAGTGGGGTCGCTTTCCGGTCCGGCCCTTGCGGGCTTTCCCTTTCGGCGGTTCCGACTTTACCAGATCCTCGTTCGTTCCCTGCTTCTCGAAAGTCGCAGCCGGTCCGAATTTGTTTCCAGTGGCCTTTGGATTGGCCTTCGTCTTTCGACTTTCCCGACTTTATCAGAAGCGTTTTCGCCGATTGAATCGACTGGCGTTCCCGATAAGGATTCGGAAGGGCCCTGCGGAATTGAATTCCGGCCGGGGCGCTGTAGATGTTAACTGTCGCGGAGGAGCTTGTCCAACTCCTGGCAACCGTTCGAATCTACCTCCCCCACTCGCCCGTGTCAACGGGTTTCCTGGGGTGAACAGGAGATTAGCAGCTCACGGGTGTCGGATGCACATCCGGTGCGCTGCGGTGTCTCGATCGCAGGTCAGGCGGCGGTCGGCACCGCGGCGTCGCGGTCGGAGCTGTCGATGTCGCCGGACTCTCCCGCCCGGACGGCTCGGCGACCGGGCCCGTAGACGTACGCCAGGAAGGCCAGTTCGGCGAGGACGCCGATGGCGATGCGGAGCCACGTGGGCAGACCGGACGGCGTGACGAAGCCTTCGATGGCCCCGGAGACGAGAAGTACGGCGGCCAGGCCCACGGCCACGCCGAGCGCGGCGCGTCCTTCCTGGGCCAGGGCGTCCCGGCGGGTGCGCGGCCCCGGGTCGATGACCGTCCAGCCCAGCTTGATGCCCACTCCTCCGGCGACGAAGACGGCCGTCAGCTCCAGGAGGCCGTGCGGCAGGATCAGGCCGAGGAACGTGTCGAGCCGGCCGGCCGAGGCCATCAGGCCGATGCCGACGCCCACGTTGAGCATGTTCTGGAAGAGGACCCAGAGGGCCGGTACGCACAGGAAGGCGCCGAGGACCAGGCACAGGGCGGCGGCCTGCGCGTTGTTCGTCCACACCTGGGCCGCGAAGGACGCGGCGGGGTGGCTGGAGTAGTAGGTCTCGTACTGGCCGCCGGGCTTCGTCATCTCCCGCAGGGCGTCGGGGGCGCCGATCGAGGACTGGACCTCGGGGTGAGCGGCGATCCACCAGCCTATGAGGGCCGCGACGACCGTGGAGAGGATCGCGGTGGGTATCCACCAGTGGCGGAGCCGGTAGAGCGCGGCGGGGAACGAGGTCGTGAAGAAGCGGGCGGCGTCCCGCCAGGACGCCTTGCGCGCTCCGGTCACGGCGCTGCGCGCGCGGGCGACGAGGGAGGTCAGCCGGCCGGTCACGGCAGGGTCCGGTGCGGTGGACTGGAGCAGCGAGAGGTGGGTGGTGGCGCGCTGGTACAGGGTGATCAGTTCGTCGGCCTCGGTACCCGAGAGGCGGCGCTTGCGGCGTACCAGGGTGTCGAGGCGGTCCCACTCGGCGCGGTGCGCGGTGACGAAGACATCGAGGTCCATGCAGTAGCGCTCCTCGCCCCACAGTGACGGTCTTGGTGCTCATGATGAACGTACTGGGCCCATTGTCGTATCGGCTTGGCAGACTGGCGGATGCCGGCAGCGGGGCGGGCGAGGCACAGGCGAGGGAGGACGGCGGGGATGAACGAGCTGGTGACGGGCGAGGCGGTCGTACTCGGGCTGCGGCCGGCCAGGCTGCCGAGCCGGGCGCTGGCGGTCTTCCTCGATCTCGCCGTGACGTGGACCGCGTACATCGCCCTCTCCATGGCGCTGTTCGCCGCTACCGCCTCACTGGATCCGGCGGCGGTGGCGGCGATCTCGGTGGCGACCTTCGTGCTCGTGCTCATCGGGATCCCGATCGTCGTCGAGACGCTGAGCCACGGGCGCTCGCTGGGGAAGCTCGCGTGCGGGCTTCGGGTGGTGCGGGAGGACGGCGGTCCGATCCGTTTCCGGCACGCGCTGGTGCGCGGGGCGATGGGGGCCGTCGAGATCGTGCTGACCATGGGGGTGGTGGCGTGCGTCGCCTCGTTGGTGTCGGCACGCGGGCGGCGGCTCGGGGACGTGTTCGCCGGCACGGTCGTCGTACGGGAGCGGATACCGGTTCAGCGGGGCGGATCCGCGCTGCCGCCTCCGCCGCCGTGGCTCCAGGGGCAGCTCGGTGCGCTGGATCTGTCGCGGGTGCCGGACAGCTGGTGGCTGACCGTACGGCAGTTCCTGACGCGCAGCGGGCAGCTGGATCCGCAGGTCGGGTGGCGGATGGCGGGGCAGCTGGCCGAGGACTTCGTGGGGTGGACCGGGGCGGGGGTGCCGCAGGGTCTGCATCCGGCCGCCTATCTGTCGGCGGTGCTCTTCGAGCGGCAGTGGCGGGAAGCGCGGCGTACGTTCGGCGCGGCAGCGGCGGGCGCGGCGACCCCCGCGCCGCCGGACGGACCGACGGCGGCGCCCCACGTGGACGCTCTCGGTTCCACGGCGCCCCACATGGAACCTTTCGGTTCGACGGCGCCGCGCACGGGCCCCGTCGGTTCGACGGCGCCGCGCACGGACCCGGTCGTGCCGGGAGCCCCCGGCACGGAGCCGAAGGGACCGGAGGCGCCGGGCGGCGCATCGGGCCACGGGCCGGCCGAGGCCGGCGCGCGGCGTACGACGGGGTTCGCGCCGCCCGCGTGAGCCGCCTGCGCGGACCAGCGCGCGTGCGGCCCGGCGGTCACCCGGCGGATCGGCCGGTCGGCCGGCCCGTCGGCCGGCCCGTCAGTCGGCGAATCCGTCGGACCCCTCGGGCTCGGTGAATACCGACGGCGGTGTTTCGAGGTCTTCGAGTTCGATGCCGGGGGCCGAGAGGACGACGTCGCCGGCGAGGTGGATCGCGTGCTGTTCGCCGGTCTCCAGGTCGTTGACCTGGTACTCGTCCACCGTCAGCGGTCCGTTGTCAGTGCTGTGTGCTGTCCTGTTCACCAGGGCCCAGGACTGGTCGAGGGTGCGGGGTGCGAGGACGGGGGGTGCGAAGGCCACCAGGCGGGTGCGGACGGCTCCGGCGCCGAGGGCGGGGCGCAGCAGCCGGGCGGTGGCGATGAGGAACGCGGGGGACGCGCCGGTGAAGGCGTGGGCGCGGACGTTGCCCTCGGTGGCGTGCGTGCCGGAGGGATCGGTACGGACCCAGGTGACGCCGTCGAGTGCGGCGCCGCGTACCTGCCACGAGGAGGCGTTGAGTTCGAGCCGGATGGGGCGGCCGAGGTCGTCGAGGGTGAGGTCGACGGAGCCCGCGTGATCGCCGGAGGGGGTGGTGATCTGCGAGACGTAACGCCAGCCGGAGGGGCCGGTGGCGCAGTGGAAGTGCTC
Source organism: Streptomyces sp. NPDC050806 (assembly GCF_055586425.1). Taxonomy (NCBI): domain Bacteria; kingdom Bacillati; phylum Actinomycetota; class Actinomycetes; order Kitasatosporales; family Streptomycetaceae; genus Streptomyces; species Streptomyces sp. NPDC050806. The sequence continues at coordinate 3,349 of NZ_JBVJIF010000019.1, forward strand.
TTCGCCGAGGGGGGTGTGATCGTGCGGGTCGTGCAGCGAATAGCGGCCGCGGGGCATGGGGGTCCTTCGGTGGTTCCGTCAGTCGTTCCCGCGTGCGGGGGCTGCCGTCGAGGCTACGCAAGGCCGAGCGCGGGCCAGGCCCCCGCCCTGGTGGACGGGGGCCTGGCTGTCCGGCTGAGGGTGCGGCGCGTCGGTCACCGAGGCACCGTGCGCGCCTTCCTGCCGCGGCTCAGTAGCGGTAGTGGTCGGGCTTGTACGGGCCCTCGACCTCCACGCCGATGTACGCGGCCTGCTCCGGGCGGAGCGTGGTGAGCTTGACGCCCAGGGAGTCCAGGTGGAGACGGGCGACCTTCTCGTCCAGGTGCTTGGGCAGCACGTAGACATCGGTCGGGTACTCACTCGGCTTGGTGAACAGCTCGATCTGCGCCAGCGTCTGGTCCGCGAAGGAGTTGGACATCACGAACGAGGGATGACCGGTGGCGTTGCCCAGGTTCAGCAGCCGGCCCTCGGACAGCACGATCAGGACCTTGCCGTCGGGGAAGGTCCAGGTGTGCACCTGCGGCTTGACCTCGTCCTTGACGATGCCCTCGATCTGCGCCAGGCCGGCCATGTCGATCTCGTTGTCGAAGTGACCGATGTTCCCGACGATCGCCTGGTGCTTCATCCGGGCCATGTCCGAGGCCATGATGATGTCCTTGTTGCCGGTGGTGGTGACGAAGATGTCCGCCGTCTCCACCACCTCCTCCAGCGTGGTGACCTGGTAGCCGTCCATCGCCGCCTGCAGCGCGCAGATCGGGTCCACCTCGGTGACGATGACGCGGGCGCCCTGGCCGCGCAGCGACTCCGCGCAGCCCTTGCCCACATCGCCATAGCCGCAGATGACGGCGGTCTTGCCGCCGATCAGGACATCGGTGGCGCGGTTGATGCCGTCCACCAGCGAGTGCCGGCAGCCGTACTTGTTGTCGAACTTCGACTTCGTCACGGCGTCGTTCACGTTGATCGCCGGGAAGAGGAGAGTGCCGTCCCGGTGCATCTCGTACAGCCGGTGCACACCGGTGGTGGTCTCCTCGGTCACGCCGCGGATCTCCGAAGCGAGCTCGGTCCACTTCTTCGGCGTCTCGGCGAGGGTGCGGTTGAGGAGCTCCAGGATGGCGCGGTGCTCGTCGCTCTCGGCGGTGTCGACCGAGGGGGCCTTGCCGGCCTTCTCGTACTCCACGCCCTTGTGGACCAGGAGGGTGGCGTCGCCACCGTCGTCCAGGATCATGTTCGGACCGCCGGTGGGCGAGTTCGGCCAGGTCAGGGCCTGCTCGGTGCACCACCAGTACTCCTCCAGCGTCTCGCCCTTCCAGGCGAACACCGGAACGCCCTGGGGGGCGTCGGGGGTGCCGTTCGGGCCGACGGCGATGGCCGCGGCGGCGTGGTCCTGGGTGGAGAAGATGTTGCAGGAGGCCCAGCGGACCTCGGCGCCCAGCGCGACCAGGGTCTCGATCAGCACGGCCGTCTGCACGGTCATGTGCAAGGACCCCGTGATCCGGGCGCCGGCCAGCGGCTGCGCCGCGGCGTACTCCCTTCGGATCGCCATCAGGCCGGGCATCTCGTGCTCGGCGAGGGTGATCTCCTTGCGGCCGAAGGCGGCCAGGGAAAGGTCGGCGACCTTGAAGTCCTGACCGGTGGCTGCTGTCGTCATGTCGGGCTGCTCCCCGGTGGTCGGAGGGTGGTTGCGGTCGGCAGTCTGCGGCGCGGGCAGGCGGAGTGCGGTGAGCGGGTGGTCGGCCACGCGTGTCGCACGTGGACTCGTACGCGTACTCGGACGCGATACGGACACCCCCGGACCGGACATGGCTGGTCCGGCCGGATCACCTGGACACGGCTGTCACCCGGGGCGCGTTCCTCGCCGGGCATGCTCGCACCGGCAGGGCACTCGCCCTGGGACACACCTGTCCCCTGGCCGCAGCACGCAGTCCGTCGGAGGCCCTCTCTCCCTCGGGGTCCCGCGCTGCGGGCCGCCCGACCGCCATCAGCAGCGACGTCTGGCACTGGTCACGAATCTACACCGATCGGCCCAGTGAACCCCAGCCCCTGCGGGAGGGTGCGGCGAGTCACACCCGCGCGGCAGGCACCGCGGGTGGCGCCTGTCGCGGGGCGCCGGGAGGGAGGCGGTGGGCGCAGCGCGGGGACGGAGCACGGGTGACTGTTACGGGTGGGGTGTGTGGTGGCGGGTTGGAGGGGTGCGGTTCGTGATGCAGGATGCGGAGTGCGCGGGAACACTTGCACGATCTTGCGCGGGAACTTGTGAGGAGACTGACGTGACCAGCAGTTCAGCGGAGCCCCCGGAGGACGCGGGGGCCGCCGGGCAGGACGGGCGAGGGCTGCGGCTGCTCGCGGTGACCGCCTGCCCGACGGGCATCGCCCACACGTACATGGCCGCCGAGAAGCTGACGCAGGCCGCCGAGGCGCTCGGGCACGAGATGAAGGTGGAGACGCAAGGGTCGATCGGCGCGGAGAACGTTCTGTCTGACAACGATGTCAGAGACGCCGACGGGATCATCATCGCGGCGGACAAGGACGTCGACCGGAGCAGGTTCGCCGGCAAGCGGCTGGTCGTGGTCGGGGTGGCCGAGGGCATCCACCACCCCGAGGAGCTGATCGAGCGCGTACGTACCGCACCGGTGCACGGCGCGGAGGGCGGCGCGGCAGGGGCCGGTGGCGGCGCGGCCGGTACGGGCTCCGCGGGCGGAGGCGGCGGCAAGGAGCGCAGCCTCGCGTACAAGGCGCTGATGAACGGCGTCAGCTACATGATCCCGTTCGTGGTGGTGGGCGGTCTCCTCATCGCCGTCTCGCTGGCGCTGGGCGGCCACCCGCAGGCCGACGGCGGCCTCGTGATCCCCGACGGCTCGTTCTGGAAGCACGTCAACGACATCGGGACGATCGGCTTCACGCTGATGGTGCCGATCCTGTCCGGGTACATCGCGTACGCGATCGGGGACCGGCCGGCGCTGGTACCGGGCATGATCGGCGGGTGGATCGCCAACACGGGCGCGCTGTACGACTCCAAGTCGGGCGCGGGCTTCATCGGGGCGATCGTCACCGGCTTCCTGGCCGGGTATCTGGTCCTGTGGATCAAGAAGGTCCGGGTACCGAAGTTCGTCCAGCCGATCATGCCGATCATCGTGATCCCGATCGTGGCGACGTCGGCGCTGGGCCTGTTCTTCATCTACGTCATCGGACGGCCGATCTCCTGGGTGTTCGAGCACCTGACGACCTGGCTGGGCGGCCTGACGGGGTCCAGCGCGGCGCTGCTCGGCGTGATCCTCGGGCTGATGATCGCGTTCGACATGGGCGGGCCGGTCAACAAGACGGCGTTCCTCTTCGGCGCGGGTCTGGTGTCCAAGAACCCCGAGATCATGGGCATGTGCGCGGCCGCGATCCCGGTGCCGCCGCTCGGGCAGGGCGTGGCGACGCTGATCCGCCGGCGGCTCTACAACGACCAGGAGCGGGAGACGGGGCTCGCGGCGCTGTTCATGGGGTGCTTCGGCATCACGGAGGGCGCGATCCCGTTCGCGGCGGGGCGGCCCGCCCGGGTCATCCCGTCCAACATGCTCGGCGGCGCGGTGGCCGGTGCGCTGGCCGGCCTGGCCGGGGTGACGGACAACGTGCCGCACGGCGGGCCGATCGTCGCGGTGCTCGGCGCGGTGGGCGGCGTCGCGATGTTCTTCGTGGCCATCGCGGCCGGCACGGTCGTCACCGCGCTGTGCACGGTGACGCTGATGTCGATGGCGGAGCGGCGCGGGGGTGCCGGGGGCACCGGGGAGGCCGCGGTCGCCGCAGCCGGGGCCGGAGCCGGAGCCGGAGCCGGAGCCGTTGGAGCGTCCGCTCCGGAGCCCGCGCCGGCGGGCGCGACGGCAGGCACGGCAGCCCCGCCCTCGCAGGGCGCGAGCGCGAAAGAAACCCGTACGGAAACCGCCACGGCAGCCGGTACGGAGACCCGTACAGCGGCCGACGCGGAACGCCGTACGGAAACCGCCACGGCAGCCGACGCGGAAGCCGGTACGGAATCCGGGCCCGGCGAGGACACCGTACTTTCCGGTTATCTCACCCCCGCCACCGTGAAGGTGCGGCTGGACGCTTCGGAGAAGGAGGCGGCGATCCGGGAGATGGCGGAGCTGGCGGCCGGGACCGGGAAGGTCGCGGACGTGGACGAACTGGTGCGGGTGGCGCTCGCGCGGGAGGCACAGGGCACCACCGGGCTCGGCGAGGAGATCGCGATCCCGCACGCCAAGACGGACGCGGTGACGGCGCCGGTGGTCGGGTTCGCGCGGTCCCCCGAGGGCATCGACTGGGGTTCGCTGGACGGCACGCTCGCGAAGCTGGTCTTCATGATCTCCGTACCGGAGGCCGCAGCGGGCGACGAACACCTGCGGATCCTCGCGCTGCTGTCGCGGAAGCTGATGGACACGGACTTCCGGGCGCGGCTCCAGGCGGCGCCGGACAGCGACGCGATCATGGCCGTACTCGCCGAGATCCAGTAGCCGGGAGCCGGGCCACCGGCGCACCGTTCCGCGAAGGACCTCGCAAGGCGAAGGGCCCCGTACGGCGAAGGGCCCCGCCGCTCACCCTCGGGTGAGCGGCGGGGCCCTTCTGTGGTCCTGCGGTCAGGCGCCCGGCATCGGGGTGCCCGAGGCCGCGGCCTCCGCGCTGTAGATGTCCGGCTCCAGGTAGATGACCCGGGCGATCGGTACGGCGGCGCGGATGCGGTCCTCGGCGGCGTTGATCGCGTCGGCGACCTCCGTGGCCGTGTCGTCGTGCTGGACCGCGACCTTGGCGGCGACGAGCAGCTCGTCGGGGCCGAGGTGGAGGGTGCGCATGTGAATGACGCGGGTGACGGTGTCGCCGTCGACGATGGCCTCGCGGATCTTGACGACCTGGTCGGCGCCCGCTGCCTCGCCCAGCAGCAGCGACTTGGTCTCGGCAGCCAGTACCAGGGCGATCAGGACGAGCAGGACGCCGATGCACATCGTGCCGATGCCGTCCCAGATGGCGTCACCGGTGATGAGGGTGAGGCAGACGCCGAGCAGCGCGAGGATCAGGCCGACGAGCGCGCCGAGGTCCTCCAGGAGGACGACGGGCAGCTCGGGGGCCTTGGCGCGGCGGACGAACTGGGGCCAGGTCTGCTGACCGCGCAGCGAGTTCGACTCCTTGATGGCCGTGGAGAAGGAGAAGCCCTCGGCGACGATCGCGAAGACGAGGACGCCCACCGGCCAGTACCAGTGCTCCAGCTCGTGCGGGTGCTGGATCTTCTCCCAGCCCTCGTACAGCGCGAAGACGCCGCCGATGGTGAAGAGCACGATGGAGACGAGGAAGCCGTAGATGTACCGCTCGCGGCCGTAGCCGAAGGGGTGCTCCTCGGTGGCGGCGCGCTTGGCCTTCTTGCCGCCGAGCAGCAGCAGTCCCTGATTGCCGGAGTCGGCGATGGAGTGCACGCCCTCGGCGAGCATGGAGGACGAACCGCTGAAGGCGAACGCCACGAACTTCGCTACGGCGATGGCCAGATTGGCGCCCAGCGCCGCGACGATGGCCTTGGTGCCGCCTGATGCACTCATGAGTGCTGCATGTCCCTTCCGTCGACCGGGCTTTACCGCCCCTTTAACCACATGGGGAGGTCATTGTTGCACCCGTGACTGGGGCCTGCATCAGACGACCACGGTGGCGCGGAAGAGCGTACCCTCGCCGCTCGCCGCAATGTCCTCACCTGCCGGGACAAAGGCGGACTCACCGGGCGCGAGCGCCAGTTGCCGGCCCGGATCCGCCGCGTCCCCGGTGCCCCGCAGGACGACCGAGCCCGCCGTGCAGAGCAGGACCTGCGGCGTACGGTTCGCCAGCGGCACCGGGGCGGCGCCGGGGGCCAGGACGTACCGCGAGAGCCGGAACTCGTCGATGGGCGTCTCGTAGACCTCCTCCCCCGACGGGCCGGCCTCCGGGCGCAGCACGCCCGCGTCGCCCGCCTCGAAGCGGACGATACGCAGCAGTTCGGGGACGTCCACGTGCTTCGGGGTGAGGCCGCAGCGGAGCACGTTGTCGGAGTTGGCCATCAGCTCGACGCCGAGGCCGTTCAGGTAGGCGTGCGGGATGCCGGCACCCAGGAAGAGGGCCTCGCCGGGCTGGAGCGTCACGTGGTTGAGCAGCATCGCGGCGATCACGCCGGGGTCGCCCGGGTAGTGATGGGCGATCCCGGCGTACGCGGCGTAGGCCTCGGCGTGCGGGCCGCCGGCCTTGCCGAGGCGCTCGGCGGCCGCGGTGGCCTCGCCGACCGTCTCGGCCATGGCGTGCCGGTCGGCGGTGAGGACCGCGGTGAGGACCTCGCGCAGCGCGTCCTCCTCGGGGCCCGCGTGCAGGATGTCGACGTACGGCTTGAGGCTGTCGACGCCCAGGCCCGCGAGCAGGTCGGCGGCCTCGGCCGGCTGCCGGAAGCCGCACAGGCCGTCGAAGGGGGTGAGCGCGCAGATCAGCTCGGGCTTGTGGTTGGCGTCCTTGTAGTTGCGGTGCGGCGCGTCGATCGGGACGCCGCGCCGCTCCTCGTCGGCGAAGCCCTCCTTGGCCTGCGCGAGGTCGGGGTGGACCTGGAGGGAGAGCGGGGAGCCGGCCGCGAGCAGCTTCAGCAGGAAGGGCAGGCGGGGGCCGAAGGCGCGGACGGCGTCGGGGCCCAGCTCGTCCTCGGGGTCCTCGTCGATGACCTCGGCCAGGGACTGCGGACCGATGCCCCGGTCGACGCGGGACGGCGCGCCGGGATGGGCGCCCATCCACATCTCCGCCTGCGGCTCACCGGTCGGCTCGACGCCGAGGAGGTAAGGGATCGCGGTGGTGGAACCCCAGGCGTAGGGGCGCACGGTGTTGGTGAGGCGGTCCATTGCGGGCGGGCTCCTGCAGTGGTCGGTAAGGGGCGGGGTGAGAGTCGGGAGAGCGGAACGGCGGCGGTCGGCAGGGCCACCCGCGCACCGCCCCGCCTCATGATCCCTCGGCTCCGGCGAGCGCCAGGTAAACGGCGGCGAAATCCGTGGTGGCCAGGAGTTGTGCGGCGTTCTCCAGGGGGCTGCCCTCGCTCTCCGCCTCGAGCTCGCTGACCGGGGTGTCCCGTTCCAGGGCGAGGTCGCGGGCCGCGGGCGCTGCGGACAGCGGGCCCGGCGGGCCCTCGCGGAGCAGCAGGGCGCGGGCGTGCAGCGCTCCGGGCTGCTCGACCCGGTCGCGGAAGAAGTCGTCCGGGTCGGCGCCGGCCGCGAGCGCTCCGGCCAGCAGCGTGCCGTGCGCGGTGAGCGCCTCGGGCAGCTCGGCGGCGAGCGCGGGGCGGCCCGCGAGACCGGTCAGCACGGTCGCGAAGTGCCGGCCGACGGCGCCCGCGACGGCGCCCTCGGTCCAGATCAGCGGGAGGCTGTCGGCGAGCTCGGCGGCGAGGGTCTTGGCGGGATTGCCGTACGTGGCGGCGGCCGGGCCGCACTGGGTGGCGACCTGATCGAGCTTGTCGGCGAGCCGGGACAGCTCGTCGGCCGGCGCGGCGAGCAGGCCGATGCGGTCGGCGAGCGCGAGCAGCGGGGTGAGCAGCGACCAGAGGGTGCCGGGCGCCGCGGGCGGCGCGCCCTCCACGTCGAACTCGCCGTCGTACGGGGTGGTGGCGAGCGGTACGGCCAGCCCGCGGGCCTGGGTGATGGCGTCGGCGAGCGGGCTGCCGGCCGGGGTGACGCCCACGATGGAGCAGCCCCGCCGGTAGGCGTTCTCGACCAGCTCGGCCAGGCCGGTGTCGGCGCCGTCGGGTCCGGCCACGAGCAGCAGGTCCAGCGGGCCCGTCCAGCCGGGCAGGGACCAGCGCAGGGCGCCGGGCAGGGGGGCGACGCCGGTGGGCCGGATCGGCGTCACGGGGCAGCTGCCGCCGCCGAGGGCACCGAAGAGGTCGGCGACGCAGGGGGCCGCGGGGCCGGGGCCCGCCACGAGGACGGTGCGCGGCCGGCCGTCGGGCGCGAGATCCGGTATGCCGGCCTCGGCGGCGTTCCGCGCCGCGGTGCGGACGCGGGCGCCGGACTCGGCCACGGCCCGCAGCAGGCCGTACCGGTCCGCCTCGGCCAGGGCTTCGGGAGCGTCGAGGAGTGACTCGTCGAGCATGTGATGCTGCCTTCCGGTCGCCGGGCGGCTGGGCGGAGCGGCCGCTGCCTCAGGATTCTCAGGCCGGCTTGCGTGCCTCGTCCACGAGGAGGACGGGAATGCCGTCGCGCACGGGGTAGGCGAGACCGCAGCCGGTACCGGTGCACACGAGTTCGGCGGGGTCGTCGGAGGACTTGTCCGCCAGGGGGGCGTGGCACGCCGGGCAGGCGAGGATCTCGAGGAGGCTGGCTTCGACCGGCATGGTGGCGACCCCTTCAGGGTGATGATGTGTTTCGCCTCGTCAGCGTACCGCCGGGTGACGGTGGGGAGCGCCTTTCGGCCGGTGGGCGGCGGTACGCGGGCCGTCGGAACCACCGTACGGCGGGGCCGGCCCGAGTGCTTCCGCACCCGTTGCCGGCCCCGTCCCGGTTCGCGCGCCGCGGGTCAGCCGCGGACGATGGCCAGGACCTCGTCGCGGACGCGGTCCACGGTGGCCTCGTCGCGCGCCTCGGCGTTCAGGCGCAGCAGCGGCTCGGTGTTGGAGGGGCGCAGGTTGAACCACCAGTCGGCGGCGGTGACGGTCAGGCCGTCCAGCTCGTCCAGCTCCACGCCCTCGCGGCCCTCGTAGGCCGCCTTGATCGCGGCGAGCCGGCCCGCCTGGTCCGCCACGGTGCTGTTGATCTCGCCGGAGGCCGCGTACCGGTCGTACTGCGCGACCAGGCCCGACAGCGGGCCGTCCTGGCCGCCCAGGGCCGCCAGGACGTGCATCGCGGCGAGCATGCCGGTGTCGGCGTTCCAGAAGTCGCGGAAGTAGTAGTGCGCGGAGTGCTCGCCGCCGAAGATCGCGCCGGTCCTGGCCATCTCGGCCTTGATGAAGGAGTGGCCGACGCGGGTGCGGACGGGCCTGCCGCCGCTCTCCTTGACCACCTCCGGGACCGACCAGGAGGTGATGCAGTTGTGGATCACCGTGGCGCCGGGCTCCTTGGCCAGCTCGCGCGAGGCGACCAGCGCGGTGATGGCCGAGGGCGAGACCGGCTCGCCCCTCTCGTCGACGACGAAGCAGCGGTCGGCGTCACCGTCGAAGGCCAGGCCGATGTCGGCGCCGGTCTCCCGCACACGGGCCTGGAGATCGACGATGTTCTTCGGGTCCAGCGGGTTGGCCTCGTGGTGGGGGAAGGTGCCGTCCAGCTCGAAGTACATCGGGTCCAGGTCCACCGGCAGGCCCTGGAAGACCGTGGGGACGGTGTGGCCGCCCATGCCGTTGCCCGCGTCCACCACGGCCTTCAGCGGGCGGATGTGCACCAGGTCCACGAGGGAGCGCAGGTGGGCCGCGTAGTCGCCCAGTACGTCGCGCTGGGTGATGGAGCCGGTCTCCGCGACCGGCTCGGGGGCGCCGTTCTCGATCCACTCCTCGGTCAGGGCGCGGATCTCGGCGAGGCCGGTGTCCTGGCCTACCGGCGCCGCGCCGGCCCGGCACATCTTGATGCCGTTGTACTGGGCGGGGTTGTGCGACGCGGTGAACATCGCGCCCGGCAGGCCGAGCGCGCCGCTGGCGTAGTACAGCTCGTCGGTCGAGCACAGCCCGATCTCGGTGACGTCGGCCCCGCGCCCGGCGGCACCGCGGGCGAACGCGCGGGCCAGGCCCGGCGAGGACGGCCGCATGTCGTGCCCGATGACGATCCCGTCCGCCTCGGTGACCTGGACGAAGGCCGCTCCGAACAGCTCGGCCAGTGTCTCGTCCCACTGCTCGGGGACCACACCGCGCACGTCGTACGCCTTCACGATCTGCGACAGATCAGCCACAGCCACCCTCCTGAGGTCTCTTCGGGACCCCCAAGCTACCGGGAAGATCTGTGGACCAGCCGTGAACCATCGGTGAACGATGTTCCCGTACGACTGCTTCCGGCCCGAAATCGACCGTACGGGGCGGCTTCGCGGCCCGGCCGGACCGCTCCGCCGGTGTTCAGGACAGCATCCAGCCCAGTACCGCCGTGCTCTGCCCCAGCACGATCAGGCACATCACGAGCAGCAGCGCGAGGCTCCAGGGCAGGACCTTGCGGAGCAGGTCGCCCTCGCGTCCGGCCAGGCCGACGGCGGCGCAGGCGATGGTCAAGTTCTGCGGGGAGATCATCTTGCCGAGGACGCCGCCGGAACTGTTGGCCGCGGCGAGGAGTTCGGGGGCGAGCCCGGACTGCTGCGCCGCGGTGACCTGCAGGGCGCCGAAGAGGGCGTTGGCGGAGGTGTCGGAGCCGGTGACGGCGACGCCGAACCACCCCAGTACGGGCGAGAGGAAGGCGAGGCCCGCGCCGGCCGCCGCGACGAAATGGCCGATGGTGGCGGCCTGCCCCGAGAGGTTCATGACGTAGGCCAGGGCGAGCACGGAGGTCACGGTCAGGATGGCGAAGCGCAGCTCGTGGACGGTGGCCAGCCACTCCTTGACGGCACCGCGGGCCCGTACGCCGAGGACGGCGGCGGTGACCAGGCCGGCGAGGAGGACGAGGGTGCCGCCGGTGGCGACCAGCGGGAGCGTGAGGACGTTGCCGCCGACCGGCTTGCCGTCGGGGCTCGCGACGTCCAGCAGCGGCCAGTCGAAGGACTGCGTGGCGGCCGCCGCCCAGTCCTTGAAGGGCGGTATCTGCGCGAGCGAGAAGACCACGATGATCAGGCCGTACGGGGCGTAGGCGCGGACCGTCTCGCGGCGGCTGTCCCGTACGTCCAGGTCCTCGCTGCGGGCGCCGGTGAGGACGGCGGCGCGTACGTCGGCGGAGGCGGGGCGGCGGGCGGCCGGCACCGCGACCAGCGCCGCGGCACCGACCAGCGCGGCACCGATGTCGGCGAGCTGCGCGGAGACGAAGTTGGCGGCGGCGAACTGGGCGACGGCGAAGGCCGCGCCGCACGCGAGGGCGGGCAGCCAGGTCTCGCGCAGGCCGCGGCGGCCGTCCACGAGGACGACGAGGAGCAGCGGGACGACGAGGGCGAGCAGCGGCGTCTGCCGGCCCACCACGGAGGCGACCGAGTCCAGCGGGAGCCCGGTGACCTGGGCGAGGGTGACGACGGGGGTGCCCATGGCGCCGAACGCGACCGGGGCGGTGTTGGCCACGAGGGCGACGACCGCCGCCTTGACGGGGTCGAAGCCGAGCGCGACCAGCATCACGGCGCTGATGGCGACCGGGGCGCCGAACCCCGCCAGCGCCTCCAGGAGGGCGCCGAAGCAGAAGGCGATGACCAGGGCCTGGATGCGGGGGTCGTCGGAGAGCCGCGAGAAGGAGCGGCGGAGGACGTCGAAGTGCTGCGTACGGACCGTCATCCGGTAGACCCACAGGGCGTTGACGACGATCCACATGATGGGGAAGAGGCCGAAGACGGCGCCCTGCACCGCGCTGGAGAGAGCCTGCGTGACGGGCATGCCCGAGCCGAGCCAGGCGGTGACGAGGGCGACGGCGAGGCCGATGAGGCCCGCGTGGTGGGCGCGCATCCGTACGGCGCCGAGCAGGACCAGGACGGTGATCAGGGGCAGCGCCGCGACCAGTGCGGACAGGGCGAGGGAATCGGCGATCGGCTGAAGCTGCTGGACGAACACTCCGGACATGCGGCTGCCTCCCCGGCGGCGTGGCGGCTCCCCGCTCATTCCGGCATGCGGAAGGCGATCTCGCAGGAGTGGAGGAATGGTCGTGTCCGCGCCAAGCCGGAGTCAATGGCCCGTCACGAAATGACGGTTGATCAGAAGTGATCCGGCATCAGGCGCGGACGCACCGGGGAATCGACCGGAAACCGACGTTCCCGGGAGGAAGGGGTGCCGGGCCGCGGGGCACGGACTCCAGGAGGCGCGGGCCTCGGGAGACGCGGACTTCGGTGCGGACTTCGGGAGGCGTGAGCCTCAAGAGGTGCGGGCTTCGGGAGGCGCGGGACGCCGGCCCTCAGGAGTCCGGCGAGCGCAGCACACGGAGGTGACCGCGCCGGGCCACCTCCATCGGGTCGGCCTCGCGGGGGCCGGCCGCCTCGGGACCGCCGGCCGCACGTTCCTGCGGACGCGCCGCTTCCCGCACCGCGTTGGCGAGCGCTTCGAGGTCGTCACCGCTCGGCTGGACCGCGCCGGGGTCGGCGGCCAGCCGGACGACCTCCCACCCGCGTGGCGCGGTCAGGCGCTCGGAGTGCTCGGCACACAGGTCGTAGCAGTGGGGTTCCGCGTAGGTGGCGAGCGGGCCGAGCACAGCGGTCGAATCCGCATAGACGTACGTCAGCGTTGCGACGGCGGGACGGCCGCACGCAGTGCGCGAACAGCGACGTACAGGGCTCACGACGTTGGACGGTACCGCACTCTTGAGCGGGCCGCGACGACTCTCCACGACCTCACCCGGCCGTGTCGTCCCGGTTCGCCCGACCTGTCTGACCTGCGCACGCTCGGCCTGACCTGCGCCGAGAACCCCTTGCCACCCGAGTGGAGCCGATGATTCCCCCTCCCACTCCAGTCAATTCGTGTCATTTCGCGGGCGCATCGCGAGCGTTAGGTGGTCACATCGCCCGGGACGAACGAACGGAACAGAACCTGTACCGATCAGTGAGCGACATGGGGCGTACGGTGCAAGAGTTCGGCCGCGCACGGCCCGCGGCGGCTACGCTCGTGACTGATGGACAGCCCCGTACCTCCCCCGGCCGGTGCCGAGGAGAACCCCAGCCCGACGGAGCCGCGTCCGCGCCGCCGCGACCGCCACGGCCGCGGGATGCGCGGTCCGATCGCCCCGCCGCAGGTGCCGCTCTCCGTGAGCCGTGCCGACTCCTTCGTGGACCTCGTGCACGATTCGGTGGAGCGCCTGGAGCGGCGCTGGCCGCAGCTGTCGGAGGTGGAGTTCTCCGTGCGTGAGGTGCCGCGGGTGGCACCCGACGGCGACGAGGGGTTCGCGGCGGACGAGGACATGGTGCCGCTGGGCAGCCTGCTGCCCTCCGAGAACGGCGGCCGGGAGCGCATCGTGATCTACCGCCGCCCCGTGGAGATCCGTACGAAGAACCGCGAGGAACGCGCGCTCCTCGTGCACGAGGTCGTCGTCGAACAGGTGGCGGAACTGCTGGGCCTGGCCCCGGAGTCGGTCGACCCTCGCTACGGGCAGGACTGAGCCGGTCAGCAAAGCGAATGGGGCCGGTCCCGCCACGCACGGAAATGACCGGTACTGGCGCTCATGAGGACGCAGCCCCCGCCGCGTACGGAGGTACCGCTTCCGTCGCGTACAGAGATACCGCTTCCGTTGCCTACGGAGGCGCCGACCCGGCCGCGTACGGAGAAGCCCGTCGCGCCGCGTGAGCACCGGACGCACCGCCGCGTGCGGACCGGGAGCCCTATGGGAACGGGCCCCTCGGGAGGTGTCTCCCGAAGGGCCCGTGAGGGGGCGTCACATCAGTCGTTCAGGACCGACATGTTCCAGCTCGCCGTCGGGACCTGGACCAGGCCGCGGTCGTCCGGCAGCGTCTGGACGGTGAAGCCCTGTACGCCGCCGTGCGGCAGTGCGAGCGTGCGCGCCGCGTAGACCGGCCCGCTGCCCTCCGCCGGCTCCACCGTGAGCGCGTAGGAGCCCTTGAGGCCGTCCGGGCGGGGGGGCTCGACCGCGAGGGTGCTGCCGCCCTTGACCGTGTAGGTCTTGGAAGCGGGGCTGCCGCCCCCGCTGCCCGCCGACGCGGTGACCTTCACCCGCGCGTCCTTGCCCTTCTGCGGGGCGACGAGCGAGAGCGTGCTGCCCTTGGCGCGGTTGTCGGCCGCCGTGGCGCGGGTGCCGACCGGCTTCGTCGCCGGGATGAACGCCATCTCCTGGTCCGAGCCCTTGCCGCGGACGACCCGCAGCGCGGCGGCGACCGGCGCGTCGGAGCCCTCGGCCGGGGTGAGGACCAGCGAGCCCGCCTCGCCCTTGGTGAGGTCCTTGAGGTCGACCGCGGTGGTCGACCCGCTCTTCAGGTGCAGCGTCTCCAGCCCGGCCGGCACGATCGAGCCGGTGGGCGTGGCCAGCTGCACCTTCAGGTCGGCGTCGGCGGAGCCGGGCGCCATGGCCACCAGCCGCACCGAGGAGGCGTCGGCCGGGATGCCCGGGAGCACCAGACCGGAGGCGGCGGAAGCGGGGTCGGCCGAGGCCGGCAGCCAGTCGCCGCCGAGCTTGTCGTCGCCGGCCTGGACGGCCGCGCCGACCCGCCCCTCCCGCGCGGTGACGTGCAGCGTCACGTTGGCGGCCCGGGTGTCGGAGAGCGTGGAGAGCAGTACGGGGACGCTGGAGTGCGGCGGCACCTGGATGTCCTCGCCGGACGTCCCCTTCAGAGCGCCGTCCTTGCCGTACAGCTTCAGGTCGACGACCGCCGCGGTGTCGTCGGGGTTGGTGAGGTGGACGTAGTCCTGGCGGTCGGCGGAGGTGCTGGCGCCGGGGAACCAGAAGTCGGTGTCCGGCGCGGTGCAGGCGGTGCCGAGCACGCCACGGCCGGTGCCCGCGCTGACCTCGGAGGTCTGCTGGACGCTCCAGCCCGGTGCGAGGCCGCCGTCGGCGGTGCCGATCAGGGCCGGCGCGTCGGAGCTGTCGGTGGTCTCCGTGACCGGCGTACCGGGCGCCTTCAGGGGAGCGACGGGCTTGGTCCCGCCCTTCGGGCTCTTCGCGTCCTCGCCCTTCTTGCCCGTGTCGTCCGCGCGGCCGTCGGCGGCGGCCCGCAGATCGGCGGTGCCCTTGCCGGCCTTCGCGCCCTTGGGGGTGAAGGCGGTGTACGTGGTCTCGCCGACCTCGGAGGAGGTCGGGGCCGGGCACATCAGCGAGGAGCGCTGCACGGGCAGCGTGGCGGCCTTCGAGGCGGTGGTGCCCGCGTCCTCCCCGGGGGCCGCGACGGCGGCGACCCCGGTGGCGGCGGCGAGCGCGACGACCGCGCCGATCAGGGACATGGTGGTGCGGTTCACTGCTGGTCGCTCCCGTCGCGGCGGGGCTCGCGGTACGAGCCGTCGTGCGTGGTGCCGGCCCCGTCGTGGGGCGCCCCGTCGTGCGGCGGGCCGTCGTAGCCGGTGCCGTCCCCGTAGGGCTGCTGCTGTCCGTATCCGTACGGGTCGTAGGCACCGGCCCCGTAGGCCTGCTGTGCGTACGGGTCGCCCTGGTAGGCGGGCGGGTACTGCTGCCCGTACTGCGCGGCCTGGTACGGGTCGGCTGCCTGGCCGCCCTGCCAGTCCTGGTACGGCGGCTGCTGCGGCATCTCGGGCACGCCCTGCTGCGGGACGCCGTGGGCGGCCGCGTAGGGGTCGGCGGCGTACGGATCGGCGGGGTAGCCGGCGCCCTGCGCGTACGGGTCCGCCTGCGGCACGGCGTACGGGTCGGCCTGCCGGTCCGCCGCGTACGGATCGGCCATCGGGTCCGCGCCGTCCCGGGCGCCGGGCACGGCCGCCTCCGGAGCGGGCGCGTCCTGCGGGGCCTGTGCCTCCTGTGCGGCGCGCAGCCTCCGGGCGCGGCGTCCCTCGCCCTCCACGGGCTGTGCGGGCACCGGCGCCAGGCCCTCCTCGGGCAGGTCGTCGTCGACGTCCCGGCGGCGGCCCGGCAGGGCCATCACGACCAGGACCACGGCGAGCAGTCCCTGTGCCGTCATCCAGAGGGTGTGCGTGAGCGGGCTCTCGTGGGTGACGTCCAGGCGGCCCCCCGTGGCGGGCAGTTCGAAGCCCTGGGCCCAGCCGTCGACCGTGACCGGCTTCAGCGGCTTGCCGTCGAGGGTGGCCTGCCAGCCCGCGTCGGCGGCGTCGGCGAGGCGCAGCACCCGCCCGTCGGGTCCGGCGGGCACCTTGGTGTGCGCGTCGACCGGGTCGGCGGCGACCGCGACCGGCTCGGCCGCCGTACCGCCCCCGGAGCCCGAGCCGCTGACGATGGAGACGCGGGAGACCCTGCGGTCCACCCGCCACAGGGCGCTGCCGTCCTCCTGGCTCATCCGGGTCAGGCCCGGGGTGGCGTCCAGGACCCGGCCCATCTCGCGCGGGGCACCGTCCTTGACCAGGACGTAGCGCACGGCGTAGCCGCCGAGCCGGTCGGTCTGGTCGGCGCCGGAGCCCGCCACGAGGTGGGCGACGACGTCGTTCAGGCGGCCGTCCTCGCCGGCCTCGGCCGCGATGTCGGCGTCGCCCAGGCGCGCGCCGGAGCCGCGGACCAGGGAGTACGCGACGTGCCCCGCGTCCCCGTCCAGGACGAGGGTGCGGGCGCGGTCGGCGGTGCCGGACTCCTCGGCGACGAACGCCGGGACCTGCTCGGGGTTCTGCCGCTCCACCGGCCCGGCGGCGCCGCTGATCATCCAGCTGACCGCCGCCCACAGCGGGGCGAGCGCGGCGGCCAGCGCGATCAGCACGGCCACCGGCTGCTTCCAGCCGAAGCCGAGGGCCATCATGCGGGTGCGGATGCCCTCGGCGCCGATCGCGGCGGCGCAGAGCAGCGCAATGCCGTAGATCAGTGCGGGCGGTCCGGCCCAGCCGGAGCCGTTGGCCAGGCCCGCGAAGAGCAGCCCGGCCAGGCCGACGGCCCACGCGGTGCGGACCGCGCGCTGCCGCTCGCCGCGCAGCAGCGCGCCGAGGGCCGCGAGCACGACGCCGAGGAACAGCACGCTGCCGTACGCCTTGGGGCCGCCGGGGCTGAACCCGAGCAGGCCCAGCCAGTCGGCCTGGCCGGGCTTCGAGGCGAGCCCGGCCTCCAGGAAGAAGCGGGACGGCTCGGTCAGCAGCGACAGCGACCAGGGGGCGAGCACGACCAGCGGGGAGACGGCGACGGCGAGGAAGCGCAGCGCGTACGCCACGATCTTGTCGCGGTTGCCGTCGAGGAAGCGCAGCGCCAGCAGTCCGAGGCCGAGGAGGACCGCGATCGGCCAGACGACCGGGGTGAAGGCCGTGGTGAAGGTCAGCAGCAGCGCGTAGGCCCAGGCGGCGCGGAAGCTGGGCCGCACGCCGGGCGCGAGCCGCAGTCCGCTCGCGGCGATCGCGGCGCGGGCCATCAGCGGCAGCAGGATGGCGAGGACGGCGGTGCCGATGCGGCCGCCGGCCAGCGCGCCGGTGGCGGCGGGCAGGAACGCGTACGCGACGC
This sequence comes from Streptomyces sp. NPDC050806, assembly GCF_055586425.1. Classification (NCBI taxonomy): domain Bacteria; kingdom Bacillati; phylum Actinomycetota; class Actinomycetes; order Kitasatosporales; family Streptomycetaceae; genus Streptomyces; species Streptomyces sp. NPDC050806. Next base: position 20,535 of record NZ_JBVJIF010000019.1, read on the forward strand.
CGGCCCAGGCGCGCAGCAGGCGCGAGGTGACGAGCGGCCGGGAGGCGAAGTACGCGGTCAGGCCGGCCAGCGGGACGGAGGCGACCAGCAGCAGGGTGACGGCGAAGCCGGTGCTGCCGAAGCAGACGGTCGCCACCAGGGCGAGGACCGCGAGGTAGGGCGGCGCGGCGGCGGTGGAGCCGATGCCCACGTCGTGCCAGCTGTGGAAGTAGCGCGCCCACAGGTCGGAGACCTCGCCGGGCGCGGGCAGCAGGGCGCCGCCGGTCAGCGCGCCGCCGCCGAGCAGGCCGCGGCAGGCGAGCAGGGAGACGAGGAGCAGGACGGCGAAGAGGACGGGCGCGGGCCGGCGGGCCATCCGCTTCAGCCGGGCGAACTGCTCGACCTCCAGGAAGTCCGCGTCGTCGCCGCCGGGCCCGGACTCCACGGCGCCGTGCCGGCCGCCCGAGGAGGCGTCGGGCGCCGCCCGTCCCGCGAAGTTGCTGGCGACCTGTTCGACGGTGGCCCGTACGGTCGCGCCGGGCGGCGGGAAGAGCGGGCGCAGCTCGCTCGCCTCGACCGCCGGCCTGCCGCGTCTGCGCCGGGCCGCCATGATCTTGCCGGGCCGCAGCAGGACGCCGAAGAGCCCGGCGAGTTCGTCGAGGGCCTGGCCCGGGACCTTGCCCACGAGGTAGGCGAGGACGCGCAGGAAGGTGCCGAGGACGAGGCGGAGCAGGACGTACGGCAGGACCGCGCCGCGGGTGTTGGCCAGCAGGGTGTAGACGGCGCCGGCCTTGTCGACACGGTGCGGGCCCGCGACCGAGCGGCCCACACAGTCGATGGGCCGCCGCTCGCGGGAGGCCGCCTCGGCGTGCCGCAGGACCGCGTCCGGCGCGATGAGCACCTGGTGGCCGGCGGCCTGGGCGCGCCAGCACAGGTCCACGTCGTCGCGCATCAGCGGCAGCCGGCGGTCGAAGCCGGCGAGCTGCTCGTAGACGTCGCGGCGGATGAGCATGCCGGCGGTGGAGACGGAGAGGACGGCGCGTACCTGGTCGTGCTGGCCCTGGTCCTGCTCGCGGCGGTCCAGGCCGGTCCAACGGCGGCCGGAGCGGGCGATGCTGACGCCGGCTTCGAGGAGCTGCCTGCGGTCGTACCAGCTGCGCAGCTTGGGGCCGACGATGGCGGTGGAGGGGCTGGCGTCGACGACGCGCAGCAGTTCGGTGAGCGCGTCGGGCGCGGGCGCGCAGTCGTCGTGCAGCAGCCAGAGCCACTGCACGGGCTCGCCGTGCGGCAGGTCGGGCATGTCGTACGCCTCGTCGTGCCAGGTCCGGGTGACCGGGTCCCAGCCGCTGGGGCGCTTGAGGTACGGCAGGTCGTCGGGGGTGAGCACCGGAGCGGTGCGGGCGGCCTCGTCGACGGCGGTGCCGAAGCCGGAGCGGCGGGCGAGGTGCAGCACCCGCTCGTCGCCGAGGGCTTCGGTCAGCAGCCGGGCTGAGTCGTCGGCGCTGCCGGTGTCGGCGCCGATGACGTTCTGCACCGGGCGCTCCTGGCCGAGCAGGCCGGAGAGCGCATCGGGCAGCCAGCGCGCGCCGTCGTGCGAGACGATCACGGCGGTGACGACATGCCGCGGGAACTGGGGTGCGGCGGCTTCGTATGAGGCGGCCTGGGCCGCCGACTGGCTGTGCACGGACATCGAGGTACGGGCCCTCCGGACCCGGGGCTGCCGTCTCCCGCGGCGGGCGGGCCGCTGCGGGTGTGGCCCCCGGAAGACACTGCGATGGACTGCGATGGACGCGCGCTCACCATGCGGGTGTTGGTGCGTCTCGGACGGAGCCCCACACTAATGGTTCACGCGGGCGCGGCGGCCGGGTCCGTACGCGGTGCCCCGCCCGGCCCGCACACAGCACTCCGCCCCCGGCTGTGTGCCGGGGGCGGAGTGGGTGCCCGTGATGTTCCTCGATGGCGGGGCCGGTCCTGGGGCCGGTGCCCGTGTGCTGTGCCGGCCGGTGCCGGGCGACAGTCGCCCGGGCCGCCGTCGTCGGGCTTCAGACCGCGGCCTTCTTCAGACGGCGCCGCTCGCGCTCGGACAGCCCGCCCCAGATACCGAAGCGTTCGTCGTTGGCAAGAGCGTATTCAAGACATTCGGAGCGGACCTCACAGGCGAGGCAGACCTTCTTCGCCTCGCGGGTGGAGCCGCCCTTTTCCGGGAAGAAGGACTCGGGATCGGTCTGGGCGCACAGTGCGCGCTCCTGCCAGCCGAGCTCCTCGTCCGCCTCCTCGACCAGCAATTCTTCGAACAGCTCGGTCATGTGCGCCCCTCGTCTGTCATTGCGTCCCCGTGATGTTGCCGTTACCGATGACGGCTGAACGACACGAGTGAAATTACAAGTGCGTGGATCCGGGCCAGTCAAGCCGAGATCTGCTATTGGGCCCCTTATTCACTCTGCGGAACCAAGGGTGCGCGGTAAGTGTTCATATCGGCTAAAACCAGGACAAACATTCGCCACATCCATCCCGCAATCCCCTTCTGCCTCTGAAGGACTCAACGGACGGCGATCACGTTGCACTCCATCAACAGAAGCGGGCTTGATCACATTCAGATCACGGAACCACAACGGCGTTTGATGGCGTGACTGCTGGGCCACCTCTCCTGACCGTCGGGTGCACAAACCTTTCGCCGGGCACGGTAACCGGATGAGGTGAAACATTTAGCCCAAACCCGGCATCCGGTTGACACGCGCGCCAGGTACCCGCTCTCCTTGACTCCATGCCAGTGATGCCCGCGCCCCGCCTGACCCGTGCCTACGGGTCCCGCTGCGCTGCCCAGGCTCGCTGTCGCTGTTCGAGCTGTTGAAGCCACTGAGCTCCGGCTTTTCTCTCCCGCACCACCCCTGAGCGCCGCCGGGGGCCCGCCCGGCATCCCGGCCGCGCACCGCAGCGCTCCGCTCGCTCTCTTCTCCGCGCTTTTCTCCTCCGAGGAACCAGAAGTCCATGAACAGCGACAGTGACCTCCAGATCGCAGGCGACATCTTCGAGGTCATCCACCTCCTCCAGCCCCCGCGCGAGCACCCCGCCACCGTGGCCGAATTCGCCGGGCTGGCCCGTTCGATCGCCGCCGACCGCGACCGGTGGGCGCCGCTCGTCGAGTACGACGCCACCACCCGCTGGTACCACCGGCTCCGCACCGGGCCGGGTTACGAGGTCTGGCTGCTGAGCTGGCTGCCCGGCCAGGGCAGCGGCCGCCACGACCACGGCCGGTCCTCCGGCGTACTGACCCTCCTGGACGGCGAGTTGACCGAACACAGCGCGAGCGGCAGCCGCCGCCTGGTGCCCGGCGCGCAGCGTGTCTTCGCGCCCGGGTACGTCCACGAGGTCACCAACGACGCGCTCACCCCCGCCGTCAGCCTGCACGTCTACTTCCCGGGCCTGACCGACATGCCCATGCACCCGTCCGCGGCCCGGTGCGCCCGGCCCGCGCCGCAGCCGGCCACGCCCTGACCGCCCCGGCCCGGCCCCCGATGGACACGGTGCCGGGCTGCGAGAGACTGGGCCCATGCGCATTGTGGTTCTCGCCGGCGGCATCGGCGGCGCCCGCTTTCTGCGGGGACTGAAGGCAGCGGCTCCGGACGCGGACATCACGGTCATCGGCAACACCGGTGACGACATCCATCTGTTCGGGCTGAAGGTCTGCCCGGACCTGGACACTGTGATGTACACGCTCGGCGGCGGCATCAACGAGGAGCAGGGCTGGGGGCGTTCGGACGAGTCCTTCCGCGTCAAGGAGGAGCTGGCGGCCTACGGCGTCGGCCCCGAGTGGTTCGGGCTGGGCGACCGGGACTTCGCCACCCACATCGTCCGTACGCAGATGATGAGCGCGGGCTACCCGCTCAGCGCGGTCACCGAGGCGCTGTGCGACCGCTGGCAGCCCGGCGTGCGGCTGCTGCCGATGACCGACGACCGGGTCGAGACCCACGTCGCCGTCGAGGACGAGAACGGCGAGAAGAAGGCCGTGCACTTCCAGGAGTACTGGGTCCGGCTGCGCGCCTCCGTGCCCGCCGAGGCCGTCGTCCCGGTCGGCGCCGAGCAGTCCAAGCCGGCGCCCGGCGTGCTGGAGGCCATCGCGGCCGCCGACGTCATCCTCTTCCCGCCGTCCAACCCGGTCGTCAGCGTCGGCACGATCCTCGCCGTCCCCGGCATCCGCGAGGCCATCGCCGAGGCCGGCGCGCCGGTCGTCGGCCTCTCCCCCATCGTCGGTGACGCGCCGGTGCGCGGCATGGCCGACAAGGTGCTGGCCGCCGTGGGCGTGGAGTCCACGGCCTCGGCCGTGGCCGCCCACTACGGCATGGGGCTGCTGGACGGCTGGCTGGTGGACACGGTCGACGAGGGCAAGGTCGCGGAGGTCGAGTCGGCGGGTATCCGCTGCCGCGCCGTGCCGCTGATGATGACCGACGTCGACGCGACCGCCACGATGGCCCGGGAGGCGCTGACGCTGGCCGAAGAGGTACGGGCGTGACCGCCGGAGCGCAGGACGGTCCCGCGGCTCCGGGCGCCCCGTACGGCGAGGCCGCCGAGGTCCCCTCGTACCGCGTCTGGGCGCTGCCCGGCATCCCCGAGGTGCGCCCCGGCGACGACCTCGCCAAGCTGATCGCCGCCGCGGCCACCGCGCCCGGCGTGCCGGGCCTGGCCGACGGCGACGTGCTGCTGGTCACCTCGAAGATCGTCAGCAAGGCCGAGGACCGGATCGTGGCGGCGGACGACCGCGAGGCCGCCATAGACCAGGAGACGGTACGGGTCGTGGCGCGCCGCGGCCCGCTGCGCATCGTCGAGAACCGCAACGGCCTGGTCATGGCCGCCGCCGGCGTCGACGCCTCGAACACCCCGCGGGGCACCGTCCTGCTGCTGCCCGCCGACCCCGACGCCTCGGCCCGGGCGATCCGGGCCGGGCTGCGCGCCGTGCTCGGCGTGGACGTCGGCGTGGTCGTCACCGACACCTTCGGGCGGCCCTGGCGCAACGGGCTGACCGATGTCGCCATCGGCGCGGCCGGCGTACGGGCCCTGGAGGACCTGCGCGGCGGCACCGACGGCCACGGCAACCCGCTCAGCGCCACGGTCGTGGCCACCGCCGACGAGCTGGCGAGCGCGGGCGACCTGGTCAAGGGCAAGGCCGGCGGGCTGCCGGTCGCGGTGGTGCGCGGCCTGCCGCACACCCTGACGGGCCCTCAGGACAGTACGGAGGGCGAGCCCGACACCGGCGCCCGGGCGCTGGTCCGCTCCCCCGCCGACGACATGTTCCGGCTCGGCACCTCCGAGGCCGTACGGGAGGCCCTGACGCTGCGCCGTACGGTCCGCGAGTTCGCCGACGAACCGGTGGACGGCGGCGCCGTGCGGCGGGCCGTCGCGGCGGCCGTGACCGCGCCGGCGCCGCACCACACCACCCCGTGGCGCTTCGTGCTGCTGGAGTCCGAGGAGTCCAGGACCCGGCTGCTGGACGCCATGCGGGACGCCTGGCTCGCGGACCTGCGGCGCGACGGCAAGTCCGAGGAATCCGTGGCCAAGCGGGTGCGCCGCGGTGACGTGCTGCGCAAGGCCCCGTACCTGGCGGTGCCGTGCCTGGTCATGGACGGCTCGCACACGTACGAGGGGCCGGACGCGGCGGCCGACGCGCGGCGGAACGCCGCCGAGCGGGAGATGTTCGTGGTCGCAGCGGGCGCCGGGGTGCAGAACTTCCTCGTCGCGCTGGCCGGTGAGCGGCTGGGGTCGGCGTGGGTGTCCTCGACGATGTTCTGCCGGGACGTCGTACGGGACGTCCTGGGCCTGCCCGCCGACTGGGATCCGATGGGGGCCGTGGCCATCGGGCGGCCGGCGGGCCCGCCGAAGCCGCGTCCGAACCGGGATCCGGAGCAGTTCGTCGTGGTGCGGTAGGGGCGCCTCCGGCGGGGTCCGGCTGCCCGCCGTGGGGGGTGCCGCTGTGCCCGCCCGTGCCGCCCCGGCGGCACGATTGCCCACAGCTGGGTGGGAGTCAGAGGCGGGCGATGTCGCGGACCGAGTAGCGGGGGGCGCGGCGGGGCGGGACGCGGCCCGAGAGCAGGAGGAAGCGGGCCGCGCGGTGCCGCTGGCCCTCGTACGGCGCGAGCAGCTCCAGCATCTCCTCGTCGGTGCCGCCCATCCGCCCGGTGAGCGCGTAGACCGCGATGCGCGGCAGGTGCAGGTCGCCGAGGGTCAGCGCGTCGGGCGCGCCGTTGGAGCGCTGCAGGACCTCTGCCGCGGTCCACGGGCCGATGCCCGGCACGAGCTGGAGGCGGTGCAGTGCGGCCGGCAGATCCATGTCCGCCGCCTCCTCCAGGCGGCGGGCGACCCGGGCGGCACGGACGACCGTGTCGGAGCGCTTGGCGTCGACGCCCGCGCGGTGCCACTCCCAGGACGGGATCATGGCCCAGCCGCGCGGCTCCGGCATCACCCGCAGCCGCTCGTGGGGGCCGGGCGCCGGCTCCCCGAAGCGCTGGAGGAGCAGCCGCCAGGCCCGGTACGCCTCGTCGCTGGTGACCTTCTGCTCCAGGATCGAGGGGATCAGCGATTCGAGGACGAGGCCGGTACGGGCCAGCCGCAGCCCGGGGTTGCGCCGGTGCGCCTCGTGGACGATCCGGTGGCGGGCCGTGAAGGCCGACGGCTCGTCCGACTCCCCCAGGAGGGACGGGAGTCGGTCCAGCATCCAGTCCGCGCCCGGCCCCCACGCCTCGGCCTCGACGCGGCCCTCGGCGGGCCGCATGCCGATCCGGACCGTCACCGGCCCGTCGGGCGTACGGGAGGCCCGCCAGACCGTGCCGGACTCCACCCGGTACGCGGGGTCGCCCGGTCCGCGGCCCAGCACACCGAGGGTGCGCAGGAGGTCGTACGGGCCGGGCGGGGCCCAGGTGCGGGTGCGGGGCATCCGTTCAGCGTACGGGAGCCGGGCGGCGCGCCGGCCGTCCGGCAGCGGCCGTCACGGGTGGCGGGCGTCACGGGGGGGCGGCCCGGTCGTCACCGATCCCGGCCCGCCGGCCCGGTCGTCACTGGTCCGAGGAGAACCGGACCGCGGCGGCCGGCAGGTCGGCGCCGCACCACACGCGGATGCCCTCGCGCAGCTCGTTGTCGGGGCCGACGGTGGCGCCGTCGCCGATGACCGCGCCGGACAGGACCGTACGGGCGCCGACGCGGGCGCCGGCACCGATGAGCGAGTCGTGGATCTGGGCGCCGGGCTCGACCACCGCGTCCGCCAGCACGGCGCTGCCCGCGATGCGCGCGCCCGCGCCGATCCGGGCGCCGCTGCCGACGACCGTGCCGCCGCTGAGCTTGGCGTCCGTGGCGACGTCGGCGCCTTTGAGGACGAGGTGTTCGCCGTGGCGGCCGGGGACGGCCGGGGAGGGCGCGTGGCCGAGGACGAGGTCGGCCGAGCCGCGGACGAAGGCCTGCGGGGTGCCGAGGTCGAGCCAGTAGGTGGAGTCGACCATGCCCTGGAGGTGGGCGCCGGACTCCAGCAGGCCGGGGAAGGTCTCGCGTTCGACGGAGACCGGGCGGCCCTGCGGTATGGAGTCGATCACGGAGCGGTTGAAGACGTAGGCGCCCGCGTTGATCTGGTCGGTGACGATCTCCTCGGGGGTCTGCGGCTTCTCCAGGAAGGCGGTGACCCGGCCGGTGTCGTCGGTGGGGACGAGGCCGTAGGCGCGCGGGTCCTCGACCCGGGTGAGGTGCAGCGAGACATCCGCGGACGTCTCCTGGTGGGTCCGCACCAGCGCCGCGATGTCCAGCCCGGTGAGGATGTCGCCGTTGAAGATCAGTACCGGGTCGTCGGGACCCGAGTGCAGCCGGTGGGCGACGTTGCGGATGGCACCGCCGGTGCCGAGCGGTTCCTCTTCGGTGACATATTCGAGGTGAAGCCCCCATTCCGCCCCATCACCGAAATACGGCTCGAAAACCTCGGCGAGGTAGGAAGTGGCCAGCACGATGTGCTCCACGCCCGCGGCGCGGGCCCTGGCGAGCTGGTGCGTCAGGAACGGCACACCCGCGGCCGGGACCATGGGCTTGGGCGTGTGCACCGTCAGCGGACGCAGCCTGGTGCCCTTGCCGCCGACCAGAAGGATCGCTTCAGTCACCTTTGAGTTCTCTGCTTCCTGCTGGGGTCGGCCGGACGGCGGACCAGTGTAGGCAGACGGTTTGCCCGCTTTGCCAGCGGGCTTACCCACCGGTAGGCGGGCTCTCCGGCGCCGCCCGGCCCCGGAGCCCGTACGCGTCACGGGCTCCGGCCCCCGGGCCCTCAGCGCCCCTGGAAGCGGGCGGAGGCGGTACGCGCCGAGCCGAGTGTGCCGTAGAGCGCGGCCCCCGGGCAGCTGGTCACAAAGCCGTCCCTGTGTCCGGAGATGACATTCAGCCGGACTTTGGTTCCCTTCTTGAAACGGTTGCCGCCTCCTGAGACCAGCGTGGTCTTGCCGTTCGGATTGCGTCCGTACAGCCCCAGCTTCCACGCGGTGAGCTTGCCGAGGGCGTCGACGGCGGGCCCCGGCGGCTTCGCCTTGTCGAAGGTGCCGATGACGGCGATGCCGGTGGTGTCGTTGTTGAACCCGAGGGTGTGGGCGCCCATGACCGCCTTGGCGACGCCGCCGGCCCGGCCCTCGAAGATCGTGCCGCACTTGTCGATCACGAAGTTGTAGCCGAGGTCCCGCCAGTTGTTGCTCTTGACGTGGTAGCGGTAGATGCCCCGGATGATCGCCGACGATTGGTTGCAGGAGTAGGTGTTGCCGGTGGCGCTGTGGTGCACGAAGGCCGCCTTCACGGTCTTGGTGTACCCGAACTTCGGCTCCCGCAGCTTCTCGTCGGCGCCCCAGCCGGCCCGGGTGATGATCTTCGGCCGGGGCCCGTTGCGCGGCTCGGCCCCGGCCGCCTGGCCGCGGTCCTGCTGGCCGGCCGCGGCCAGGTCCGCCTGCAGCGCGTTCGCGGGCGCCGCCGGGATCTCGGTGGCACCGGGCGGGGCGAGCCCGGCGTTGGCGGCCGAGCTGTCGTTGGCCTGCTGGCCGGCGGCGGCCGGCGCGGGGTCGCGCTTGACCGGGGAGCCGGGGTCGACCAGCTCCAGGCGCAGCCCGGCGGGCAGCTCGGTGACGGCCTGCCGGCCGGTCTCCGGGGCGATCCGCATCTGCACGGCGTCGGAGTCGCCCACCCACAGCGGGGCGGTGCCGCCGCGCGGTTTGGCGCCCCGTTCCGGGGAGTCCAGGTCGGGCGCGTCGTCGTAGTGCGTCTGCACGTCCTGCCAGGCGCCCCACTTGTGGCTGCCGGTGGCGCGGGTGCGGACCTGGGGCTGGCCGTGCAGTTCGGACTTGGCGTCGGTCCAGACGACACCGACGAGCGAGAAGGGCCGTACGTCCTTGACGGGCATGCCCACGGGCGCGGCCGTGGCGGCGCGGCCCGAGCCGCGGCCGGGGAGGACGCGGTCGCGGTCGCCGAGCGGGACGAGCGGCAGGGACTGGGTGCTTCCGGGGACGTCCGCGGGGGCGGCCTCGGGAGCGGCGGCTGCGGGGGCCTGGACGGAGTCCGCCCCGGCCGGCAGCGCGAGCGGTACGACGAGGGCCGCGAAGGTCGCGGCGCCGAGCGAAGTGGCAACGAAGGCACGCATGGAAGCGATCGTGTACGGAGTACGACAAATCCGCCATTGGGGAACTGACGCCCCATCGGCGCGCCGCTGCCCCACAAGAGGCGCCGGGTACGCCGTACGGCGGCGGTCGGCGCGCGTAGGCTGACGCCGATGAACGCCACCGACCGAACCCCCGCCGACCTGCTGCGATCCGCTCTGGCCACCGATCCGGCGCGGCCGCTCGTGACCTTCTACGACGACGCCACCGGCGAACGCGTCGAACTCTCCGTCGCCACCTTCGCCAATTGGGTGGCCAAGACCGCCAACTACCTCCAGGACGAGCTGTCGGCCGAGCCCGGCGACCGGCTCGCCCTGCTGCTGCCCACGCACTGGCAGACCGCCGTCTGGCTGGTGGCCTGCTCGTCCGTCGGAGTGATCGCGGACGTGGGCGGCGACCCGGCGGCCGCGGACGTCGTCGTCAGCGGCCCGGACACCCTGGAGGCGGCACGCGCCTGCTCCGGGGAGCGGGTGGCGCTCGCGCTGCGCCCGCTGGGCGGCCGCTTCCCCGAGCCGCCGGCCGGCTTCGCCGACTACGCCGCCGAGGTGCCCGCCCAGGGCGACCGCTTCGCACCGTACGCGCCGGTCGACCCGCACGCGCCCGCGCTCGCCGTGGACGGCCGCGAGTTCACCGGCGCGGAGGCCGTCGCGGCGGCCGTGGAGCTGGCGCGGCTGCCCGAGCGGCAGCGGGTGCTGTCCACGCTGCCGTACGGCACGTGGGACGGTCTGGCGTACGGGCTGTACGCACCGCTGGCGACCGGCGGCTCCGTCGTCCTGTGCCGCCACGCGGACCGGCTGGACGACGGCGGACTGGCCCGGCGCAAGGAGGCCGAGCAGGTCACCGTCACCGCGCCCGAAGCGGCCTGAGCCCCCGGCCAGGCATCCCGCCCCGTTCGCCCGACCGGCCCAGCCGGCGCGCTCAGCGGGCGCCGATCCGTCCCGCGCGGTCCATGATCAGGGAGACGTACAACCCTGCGCGGGACCCGGCCGTCTCCATGGGTACCGGGGTCCGGGCGCGCCGCCCGGGCCGTGGTGCCGAGTGAAGCGGCCGTCCACCGCGCGGCCGACGCACGAGGGGTGGACGCAGCCGTGGACGACAGGCCGGAGATCCCCGAAGAACTGAGGCGCTGCAACGAGCGGCCGGCGGCCGGCGAGGGCCGGCCCCGGCGCCGGTGGCTGCGCTGGACCGCCGTGGGCACCGGCGTCGCCGTGGTCGGCGCGGGCGCGGTCGGCTGGCTGGCGTACGACAAGCTCAACGGGAACATCACGGCCGACTCCGACACGGCCGCCAGGCTGCGCGCCTACGAGGCCGAGCGGCCGCCCGCCTCGGCGAAGAACGTGCAGAACATCCTGCTGATCGGCTCGGACAACCGCGGCGGCGGCAACCGCAAGTACGGCACCGACGACGGCACCCAGCGCTCGGACACCACGATCCTGCTGCACCTGGCGGCGGACCGGAAGAGCGCGACGGCGGTGAGCATCCCGCGCGACCTGATGGCGCAGGTGCCCGAGTGCACGAAGCCGGACGGCGGCCGTACCGCGCCCCGCTTCACCCAGTTCAACTACGCGTTCGAGGCGGGCGGCCCGGCCTGCACGATCCGCACCGTCGAGCAGATGACCGACATCCGCGTCGACCACCACATGATCCTGGACTTCACCGGCTTCAAGCACATGGTGGACGCGGTGGACGGGGTGGAGGTCTGCCTGCCGCAGGCCGTCGCGGACCAGGACTCGCACCTGAACCTGGCGGCCGGGCGCCATGTGCTCCGCGGCGAGCAGGCGCTGGGGTACGTACGGGCCCGCAAGTCGCTGGGCAACGGCAGCGACACCCAGCGGATGGAGCGCCAGCAGCAGTTCCTGGCGGCGCTGGTGAAGAAGGTGCAGGGCAATGGCGTACTGCTCAACCCCACACGCCTGTACCCGCTGCTGGACGCCGCGACGAGCTCCCTCACCACCGACGAGGGGCTGGCGTCGCTGAAGGACCTCTTCAATCTGGTGCGCAGCGTCCGCGACATCCCCACGGAAAAGATCCATTTCCTGACGGTTCCCCGCCAGGCATACGCGTACAACGTGAACCGCGACGAACTGGTGCAGCCGGACGCCGGCCGGCTCTTCGCGCGGCTGCGTGCGGACCGTCCCGTTCCGGTGCGGCCCGCACCGACAGAACAGACGGACACCACCGAATACGACGACCCGGCCAAGGACCCGCAGACCGGACAGACGGATGCCCGGGGTGCGGGCGGTTCGAACGCCGGGGACGAAACTGACAAGCCCGCCCATCCTGAATCGGCCACGCCGACCCCCGGAACCACCTTCCGGGGAACCACCGCAGATCGGGGCATCTGCCGATAAAACCTCCGCAAACGGTGCATCAAGGACGCGAAAGTATTGGGTGGATTGCCCAGTTGTAGGGACGTGGAATTTGTCACGGGCGTCGCTGGACGCTGAACTGGGCGGATAGTGTGAGCGATCCGGTCCGCAAGACTGGCTGACCGCGCACTGCAATCCGACCGACCGAGCGCCTTGAGGGGGCAGGCGCCGCGTGGCACCGACGGAGGACTCAAGGCACCGTGGACGCGCAAGGCCGTGGGCAGGCGGGCGACATCGATCCCGCCGATCAGTGGGTGTTCGACCCGAACACCGGCAACTACGAGCTGCGACTGGATACTGGCGCAAAGTCAGCCTCCGGGCCGGCCGGCCGGAGAACCGCAGCCCCCTCCGCACCCCCCGCACAAGGTGGCCGGAAGGAACGGCGCGCGCAGGAGCGCGGCCGGTCGTCCGGAAACGACCGTGACAATCCGACCCGGGAGCTGCCCGCGCAGCGCAACCGCCGGGCCGGCGGGCGCGCGGGACACCGGGCGGCCGCGGCGGCGCCCGCCGCGAGCACCGGCCGGCGCAAGCCCAAGCCGAAGGCGTCGGGGAAGAAGAAGGCGCTGTACTGGGGCGCGGGCACGATGGGCTTCGTGCTGGTCGCCGGCTGCACCGGTGCGTACTTCGTCTACCAGCACCTGGACGGCAACATCTCCAAGGTCGACGTCGGCATCAACAACGAGGCGGTCACCGACGGCCCGGTGAACATCCTGATCATGGGCACCGACTCCCGCGAGGGGAAGGGCAACGACGGCTACGGAGACATGGGCAGTGTCGGCCACGCCGACACCACGATCCTGATGCACGTCTCCAAGGACCGGACGAACGCCACCGCGCTGAGCATCCCGCGCGACATGATCACCGACATCCCGGCCTGCCCCACGAAGCAGGAGAACGGCTCGACGAAGACCGTTCCCGGCGAGACGGGCGTGCGCTTCAACACCAGCCTCGGCCAGGAGGGCCGGGACCCGGGCTGCACCTGGCGGACCGTCGAGAAGATGACCGGCCTGAAGATCAACCACTTCATGATGGCGGACTTCAACGCCGTCAAGGAGCTGTCCACCGCGGTGGGCGGCGTCGAGGTCTGCGCCGGCAAGGACATCGACGACCCCAAGTCGCACCTGAAGCTCAAGGCCGGCAAGCACATCGTCCAGGGCGAGCAGGCACTGGCGTTCGTACGGACCCGGCACACCGTCGGCACCGGCAGTGACCTGAGCCGCATCGAGCTGCAGCAGCAGTTCCTCAGCTCGATGATCCGCAAGATGAAGTCGGACGACACCCTCAGCGACCCGGGCAAGCTGTGGAAGCTGAGCAACGCCGCCACCAAGGCGCTCACCGTCGACACCGGCATCGGTACGGCCAGCAAGCTGATGGACCTGGCCAAGGACCTCAGCCGGGTGAACGTCAAGAACGTCACTTTCGCGACCGTGCCGGTTCTGGACAACCCTGACGACCCCGCGACCGTCATATTGGACAAGGCCAAGGCCGATCCGCTGTTCAAGATGGTCCAGGCCGACCACTCGCTCACCAAGACGAAGAAGGACAAGGCCAAGAAGAAGACCAAGCCGGCCACCAAGGCTCCCGCGTCCGAGGTGCGGGTCGACGTCTCCAACGGCGGCGGCCCCCTGGGTGCCGCCCAGGAGACCGTCGACTGGCTGCAGAACACCAAGGGCGCGCCGCTGTCCACCAACGCCGGCAACGCCTCGACCACGCTGGACGCGACGCGCCTGGAGTACGCGCCCAACCAGGCCGGCCAGGCCGCCACCCTGGCCGAGTGGATGGGCCTGCCCCAGTCCGCGCTGAAGGAGACCAGCGGCGACGCCGGACCCAAGGTGCCGATGAAGCTCATCCTCGGCAAGGACTTCACCGGGGCGGGGGAGCCGGTCGGGCCGCCGGACAAGACCCCGGACGGGGTCCAGAACGTCAACGCGGACAACAAGAACGTCTGTGCCAAGTAAGCGCACCAGCACCAGCAACACCAAGTGAAAACCGACCGGCCGCCCTGCCAGGCCGCCGAGCGCACCACCGGATGGAAGAAACGGGGAGGGGCAGCCGATGCGGCAGAGCAGTGTGCGTGGTGATCGATCACGCCGACACCAGCCCGACGCCCAGGAGTTGGGCTGGGACGACAGCCTCTACGAAGGCCGCAGCGACGGGCAGGGCGGGGACGGGGACGGCGGTGCGGCCGGGACCGCCGAGCCCCCCGGCCGCGGCAGGCGCAAACGCCGAAGAGGCCGCCGGGTCCTGCGCTGGACCGCCGGCATCGCCGCGCTCCTCGTCCTCGGTACGGCGGGCGCCGGCTACCTCTACTACGAGCACCTCAACGGAAACCTGCGCAAGGGCGCGCTCGACCTCGGCGAGGGAGGGCTGAAGAAGCCCGAGCCCAACGCCTTCGGCCAGACCCCGATGAACATCCTGCTGCTCGGCTCGGACAGCCGGAACAGCAAGGCGAACCTCGAGCTCGGCGGCGCCAAGGCCGATGTGGGCCGCAAGCCGCTGGCGGACGTGCAGATGCTGCTGCACGTCTCCGCCGACCGCTCCAGCATGTCGGTGCTCTCGATACCCCGCGACACCCGGGTGACCATCCCCCAGTGCACCGACCCCAAGAGCGGCGAGACGTACCCGCAGACCACCGCGCCCATCAACCAGTCGCTGCAGCACGGCGGCCCGGGCTGCACGGTCGCCACCTGGAAAGAGCTGACAGGCATCTACATCGATCACTTCATGATGATCGACTTCGCCGGCGTGGTGGACATGGCCGACGCGGTGGGCGGGGTCCCGGTCTGCGTCGACAACAACATCTACTCGCACGACAGCAAGGGCCACGGCAGCGGGCTGAAGCTGACGAAGGGCGACCACAACATCAAGGGCGTGCAGGCGCTCCAGTGGCTGCGCACCCGCTACGGCTTCGAGGACAACACCGACATCGGCCGGGCCAAGGCCCAGCACATGTACATGAATTCGATGATCCGTCAGCTCAAGGCGGGCACCAAGCTCACCGACCCGGGCAAGCTCCAGGCGCTGGCGGAGGCCGCCACCAAGGCGCTGACCGTGGACGACGGGCTCGGCAGCGTCAAGAAGCTCTACGACCTCGGCGGCGACCTCAACCGGGTGCCGGTCAAGCGGATCACCATGGCGACCATGCCCTGGTCCTACGGCCCGGGTGAGTCCTACGTCATCCCCAAGCCGGGCGACGCCGAGCAGGTGTTCGCGATGCTGCGCAACGACACCGCGCTGGACGGCAAGGACGAGAAGAAGAAGCCCGCCACCGACCCGAAGCCCACGACGGCCAAGGACCAGCTGCAGATCACCGTGCAGAACGGCACCAACGGCGCCATCCAGGGCCCGGTGGTGGGCCGCGCGAGCGCGGTGCAGGGGCAACTGGCGACGCTCGGCTACACGGCCGCGGGCACGGACGCCACGCTCATCGCCCAGGCCGACACCACGATCACGTACGGCGGCAAGGACGCGGAGGGCGACGCGCTGGCCGTCGCCAAGGCGCTGGGGCTGCCCAAGAGCGCGGTGAAGGAGTCCAGTTCGGCCCAGGGCATCCGGCTGATCGTCGGCAACGACTGGCGTACCGGCACCACGTACCCGAAGGCGGCCGGCGGCAAGCAGCAGGCGGACAAGGCCCCGGAGAGCGCGGACGCCCTCAACGGCGAGGACAAGAAGGCGTGCATGAAGGTGAACCCGAGCTACACCTGGTGAAGCACGGCGCGTGAAACGACGGCGGCGGCCGGACCCCGGGGGGCCGGCCGCCGCCGTCGTACGTGTCCGCCGCCTACGCGGTCTTCTCGGCCGGGGCGGTCACCGCCGGCCGGCGGCTGGCGATGACCTTCCTGGCCAGCGAGCGGGGGCTGGTGAGGAAGCCCCAGCCCCACGACATGTGCATGGTCGCCAGCGCGACGGGGATCTGGGCGCGGGCCTTGAGCGACAGGCCCTTGCCGGCCGGGACGGAGCCCGCCGCGATGGCCGCGAGGTAGGCGCCGGGGACGACGAAGCCCCAGGGCGTCACGGCCGCGCCGACCACGAGGCCCGCGGCGAACGCGCACAGCGCGGTCGGCGGGGCCAGGTAGCGGGCGTTGATCGAACCGGAGTGGTAGCGGGCGACGACGTGCCGCCACTTGCCGTAGTCCTTGTACTGCTTGGCCAGCGCCTTCACGCTCGGCCGCGGGCGGTACTGCACCTTCAGCTCGGGCGAGAACCAGACCAGCCCGCCCGCCTCACGGATGCGGAAGTTCAGCTCCCAGTCCTGGGCGCGGATGAACTCCACGTTGTACCCGCCCTGCTGCTCCAGCGCCTCGCGCCGGAAGACACCCAGGAAGACGGTCTCGGCGGGGCCGGCCTGGCCACCGGTGTGGAAGGCCGCGTTGCCCACCCCGATCCTCGAGGTCATGGCGGCCGCGACGGCCTCCTCCCAGGAGTTCTCGCCCTCGGCGTTCATGATCCCGCCGACGTTCTGGGCGCCGGTCTCCTCCAGGAGGCGCACGGCGGTCGCGATGTAGTTGCGCGACAGCATGCCGTGGCCGTCCACCCGCACCACGACGGGGTGCCGGGACGCCTCGATCGCGGCGTTCAGCGCGGCGGGCGTACGGCCGGTGGGATTGGGCACGGTGTGGACCCGCGGGTCCTCGCGTACCAGCTCGGCGGCGATCTCGTCGGTGCGGTCCGTGGACGGCCCGAGCGCGATCACCACCTCCATCTCACCGTCGTACTCCTGCTCCAGGATGTGGCGCACGGAGCTGCGCAGATGACGTTCCTCATTGAGCACCGGCATGATCACGGAGACTGCGGGGTGCCGGCTCGGCGTGGCGTGGGTGTCGTTCATCGGAGTTCACGTTACCGCGAACGGGCGTACGGGCCTGACGGCAGCCGAGTGGCGCTGCGGACAAGAGCGGCGTGTGATGACAGTCAGCCGATCATATCGACGTACTGTCACATATCCCCCTGCTCCCTATGAGGAGGTGCCCCGCAATGCCCCCACCGCCCCGCACCCTCGTGCTCCCCGCACCCGGCAGGCGGCGCCGGCGCGCCCGGTGGCTCGTGCGGGTGACCGCCGTCACGTCCGTCGCCCTGCTGGCCGCGAGCGGCATCGGACACGCGATGGTCACCGGGGTCGACGAGGGCATCACCCGGGTGGATGCCTTCAAAGGGATGGACCACCGGCCCCGCCCCGTCACCGGCACCGGGATGAACTTCCTGGTCGCGGGCACCGACGGCCGGGACCGGCTGTCGAAGGCGGAGAAGGACCGGTACCACCTGGGCGGTGCGCCCTGTCACTGCACCGACACGATCATGCTCGTCCATCTGTCGGCGGCCAGGGACCGGGCCAGCGTGATCAGCCTGCCCCGCGACTCCTACGCCGAGGTGCCGGAGCACCGGAACGAGCGGACCGGCCGGACGGTGCCGGCGCACCACGCCCGGCTGAACGCGGCGTACGCGGAGGGCGGCCCCAACCTCACCGTCCGCACCGTCGAGCACATGACCGGCGTGCACGTCGACCACTACCTGGAGGTCGACTTCACCAGCTTCATGAAGACCGTGGACGCGGTCGGCGGCGTGCAGGTGTGCACCACCTCACCGCTGAGGGACCGCTACACCGGACTCGACCTGCCCAAGGGCACCAGCGAGCTGAACGGCGGCGAGGCGCTGCAGTACGTCCGGGCCCGGCACCTCGACGGCGGCTCGGACCTGGGCCGCATGCAGCGGCAGCAGCGCTTCCTGGTGGCCCTCATGCACCGCATCACCGGTTCGGAGACGCTGACGAATCCGGTGGCGTTCAAGCGGATCACCTCGACCGTGCTGGGCTCGCTGCGGGCCGACGCCGGCTTCGGCCCGCGCGAGATGGTCGCGCTCGGCCAGGCGCTGCGCGGCTTCAAGCCCTCCTCCTCGGAGTTCACCTCGGTCCCGGTCAGCGACATCAGCTACACCGTGCCGAACCTCGGCTCGACGGTGAAGTGGGACGAGGAGCGCGCGGAGAAGCTCTTCGAGGCCATCCGCGCGGACCGCCCGCTGGCCGTGCACAAGAAGCGCAAGCACCGCGCGACCATGGTCGACGTGGCGCCGAACGAGGTCCGCGTCCAGGTGGAGAACGGCACCCCCACCCGCGGCCTGGCCGCCAGGACCGACAAGGCGCTGCGGGCGGAGGGCTTCGCGACCACCGGCGCGCCCCGCAACGCCCAGGCCCGGGCGGAGCGCACCGAGATCGCGTACGACCCGCGCTGGGACCGCTCGGTACGGACGCTGGCGGCGGCGCTGCCCGGCGCGAAGCTGCGCGAGGTGCCGGGCCAGGGCCCGGTGCTGCGCGTCACGCTCGGCCCCGGCGACCAGGACGTGCACAAGGTGCGCGCCGAGGTCCCGGCGCCCGGCTCGGGCGACGTCCCGGCCGTCACGGGCGACGAGGAGGAGTGCAAATGACGGCGCCGGGCGGCCGGTGGCCGTCCGGGCGGCGGGTCAGCCCTCGTCGACGCCGTCGGCGGTGCGCTGCTCGCGCAGCTCCTTGATGGCGCGGCGGCGGGCGAGCCGGTGCGTACGCCGGATCTGCGCCTCCTGGTAGCGGCGCTTGTCGCGCTCGGTCTCGGGGATCACCGGCGGGACCGAGCGCGGCTTGCCGTTCTCGTCGACGGCGGCGAAGACCAGATAGGCGGAGCCGACCTGCTGGGCGGGGGTGGACTCGTTCCAGCGCTCGGCGAGCACCCGCACGCCGACCTCCATCGAGGACCGGCCGGTCCAGTTGACCTGGGCCTTCACATGCACCAGGTCGCCGACCCTGACCGGCTCCAGGAACGCCATCTCGTCCATGGAGGCGGTGACGGCGGGGCCGCCCGAGTGCCGGCCGGCCACCGCGCCCGCCGCGTCGTCCACCAGCTTCATGATCACACCGCCGTGTACGGTGCCGAGGAGATTGGTGTGGCTCGCATCCATGATGTGGCTGAGCGTGGTGCGCGAGACGGAGGTGGGCTTGCCCGGAAGGCTGCCCTCCGGACCGTCGGTGACGGGATCGGTCATACGTCCACCTTATGCACCCCGGCGGACGCCTTCCGCCCGAGTCGGTCACGGACGCCCCCGACCGGTCCAGTTTGCTTGCCTTTCAGACGATTACGGTCGCAATTGCTCGCAAACGTTCGCCCCAACCGTCCCTAATCTCCGCTTCCCGGCCCACGCGGCCCAATGGTCACTCCCTCCCCTATATGCCGCACCGGATTGCATCAGCTCTGCAACAGCCACGGTCCGATCCCGTCCCCGGCCTGTATGGCGGGGCGTACCGGCAGGCACACTTTGCTTCATGAACGAGTGGCGCGACGGGCTCCCCCGTGACGACGACAGGAACCGGTACGGACGCGGCAGCGGCAGCGCCCAGCCGGAGGGCGCCCGTGCCATGCGACAGGTGCGCCGGCAGCCCGCCTCCGCCCACGGCGAGCCCCCGCTGCCGCCCGGCATGTCGCCGCGCCGGCAGGCCGTACCGCCGCAGCCCGGTTACGACGGCGGCCACGGCGGCGGCCGGTACGACGACGGGTACAACACCGGTCAGGTCTACGGCGGCGGCCACGGCGGTGGCGGCGGCCACGGTGACGACGGTTACCGTCCCCGCCCCAACTGGGGCCGCCGCATCAAGGTGACCGTGCTCACGCTGGTCGTCGTGCTGCTCGTCGCGTCGGTCGGCACGTACTTCTGGGCCGACTCCAAGATGCGCAAGGAGGTCGACCTCAGCAAGGTGATCGACCGCCCCGAGACGGGCGACGGCACCAACTACCTGATCGTCGGCTCCGACAGCCGCGAGGGGATGTCGGCGCAGCAGAAGAAGGACCTGCACACGGGCTCCGCCGACGGCAAGCGCACCGACTCGATGATGATCCTGCACACCGGGTCCAACGGCCCGACGCTGATCTCGCTGCCGCGTGACTCCAACGTCACGATCCCGCAGTTCCGCGGCTCCGAGTCCGGCAACATGCAGGCCGCCATGGGCGCCAACAAGCTCAACGCCGCGTACTCCATCGACGGCCCGCAGCTGCTGGTCCGCACCGTGGAGTACAACACCGGCCTGCACATCGACCACTACGCCGAGATCGGCTTCGCCGGCTTCGCGAACATCGTGGACGCCATCGGCGGCGTGGACATGAAGCTGGAGAAGGGGTTCAAGGACAAGTGGTCCGGCGCCGACTTCAAGGCCGGCGAGCAGACCCTGAACGGCCAGCAGGCCCTGGCGTACGTCCGTACCCGGCACGCCTTCTCCGGCAGCGACCTGGACCGCACCAAGAACCAGCAGAAGTTCCTCTCGACGCTGGCCCACCAGGTGGCGTCGCCCGGCACGCTGCTGAACCCCTTCGAGCTGTACCCCGCCATGGGCGCGGGCCTGGACACCCTGGTCGTCGACAAGGACATGGGCCCGTACTCGCTGGCCAAGATGTTCTTCGGGCTGAAGGACGTCACCAGCAAGGGCGGCGACGGGAAGTCGATGAACATGCCGGTCTCCGGCAGCGTCGGCGGCAACCTCGCGTGGGACATGCCCAAGGTCAAGCAGCTCGTGAGCGAGCTGAAGAACGACGACCCGGTCACGGTCACCGCCGACCAGTGACCCGCTCGGGCGCATGAGGAAGGCCCCGGCTCCCTTCGAGGAGCCGGGGCCTTCTCGTCCGCCCCGAACCGCCGTTACGGCAGGTTGCGGGCCATGACGATGCGCTGGACCTGGTTGGTGCCCTCGTAGATCTGCGTGATCTTCGCGTCGCGCATCATGCGCTCCAGCGGGTAGTCACGGGTGTAGCCGTAGCCGCCGAGGAGCTGGACCGCGTCGGTGGTGATCTCCATGGCCGCGTCGGAGGCGTAGCACTTGGCGGCGGCGCCGAAGAAGGTGAGGTCCTCGTCCTTGCCGCCGGCGGAGATCCGCTCGGACTTGGCGGCGGCCGCGTAGGTGAGCTGACGGGCCGCCTCCAGCTTCATGGCCATGTCGGCGAGCATGAACTGCACGCCCTGGAAGTCGCCGATCGGCTTGCCGAACTGCTTGCGCTCCTGGACGTAGCCCTTGGCGTAGTCCAGCGCGCCCTGGGCGATGCCCAGCGCCTGGGCCGCAATCGTGATGCGGGTGTGGTCCAGGGTCTTCATCGCGGTGGCGAAGCCGGTGCCCTCCGCGCCGATCATGCGGTCGGCGGGGATGCGGACGTTGTCGAGGTAGACCTCGCGGGTCGGCGAGCCCTTGATGCCGAGCTTCTTCTCCGGGGCGCCGAAGGAGACGCCCTCGTCGCCCTTCTCCACCACGAAGGCGGAGATGCCCTTGGAGCGCTTCTCCGGGTCGGTGACGGCCATCACCGTGTAGTACTCCGAGACGCCGGCGTTGGTGATCCAGCGCTTCACGCCGTTGAGGACCCAGAAGTCGCCGTCGCGCACGGCCTTGGTCTTCATGCCCGCCGCGTCCGAACCGGCGTCCGGCTCGCTCAGGCAGTACGAGAACATCGCGTCGCCCTTGGCCAGCGGGCCCAGGTACTTCTTCTTCAGCTCCTCGGAGCCGGAGAGGATCACCGGCAGCGAACCGAGCTTGTTCACGGCGGGGATCAGCGAGGAGGAGGCGCAGGCGCGGGCCACCTCCTCGATGACGATGACGGTGGCCAAGGCGTCCGCACCGGCGCCGCCGTAGGCCTCGGGGACGTGCACGGCGTGCAGGTCGTTGGCGACCAGGGCGTCCAGCGCCTCCTGCGGGAAGCGGGCCTCCTCGTCCACCTCGGTGGCGACCGGAGCGATCTTCGCCTCGGCGAGCGCGCGCACCGACTCACGGAGCATGTCGTGCTCCTCGGCCGGCCGGTACAGATCGAAATCGGCGTTTCCCGCCAAGGTCTCTCATCTCCCCTGAGTGCTAACTACCGTTAAGTAACCTGTCGCGTTTCCCCGAATTCTAGAGCCGGGGCACCCCGTGGGGTACGTGAGGTTGCCGACAGCGACCGGATCGCCGCACCCTGCCGCCCGGTTATGCTCTGCCCCGCAGTACCCACTCGTTCGCATCTGGAGTGCCCATGCCCCTCAAGATCACCGTGATCGGCACCGGCTACCTCGGCGCCACGCACGCCGCCGCCATGGCCGAGCTCGGCTTCGAGGTGCTGGGGCTCGACATCGTGCCCGAGAAGATCGAGATGCTCGGCCGCGGCGAGGTACCCCTGTACGAACCGGGCCTGGAGGAGCTGCTGCGCAAGCACGTCGCGGGCCTCCCGGGGTCCAGCGGGCGGCTGCGC
Source organism: Streptomyces sp. NPDC050806 (assembly GCF_055586425.1). Taxonomy (NCBI): domain Bacteria; kingdom Bacillati; phylum Actinomycetota; class Actinomycetes; order Kitasatosporales; family Streptomycetaceae; genus Streptomyces; species Streptomyces sp. NPDC050806. The sequence continues at coordinate 42,753 of NZ_JBVJIF010000019.1, forward strand.
TTCACCACCTCGTGGGAAGAGGCCGGCGCCTTCGGTGACGTGCACTTCGTGTGCGTGAACACCCCGCAGAAGCACGGCGAGTACGCCTGTGACATGTCCTACGTCGACAGCGCCTTCGAGTCGCTGGCGCCGCACCTGACGCGCCCCACGCTGGTCGTCGGCAAGTCCACCGTGCCGGTGGGCAGCGCGGCGCGGCTGGCGAAGCGGCTGGCCGAGCTGGCGCCGGCCGGCGCGGACGCGGAGCTGGCCTGGAACCCGGAGTTCCTGCGCGAGGGCTTCGCGGTCAAGGACACCCTGCACCCCGACCGCCTCGTGGTGGGCGTCGCGAGCGAGCGCGCCGAGTCGCTGCTGCGCGAGGTGTACGCCACGCCGCTGGCCGAGGGCTCGCCGTGGGTCGTGATGGACTACCCGACCGCCGAGCTGGTCAAGACGGCCGCCAACTCCTTCCTGGCCACCAAGATCTCCTTCATCAACGCCATGGCCGAGATCTGCGAGGCGGCCGACGGCGACGTGGTGAAGCTGGCCGAGGCGATCGGCCACGACGAGCGGATCGGCAAGAAGTTCCTGCGCGCCGGGGTCGGCTTCGGCGGCGGCTGCCTGCCGAAGGACCTGCGCGCGTTCATGGCGCGCGCCGGTGAGCTGGGCGCCGACCAGGCGCTGACCTTCCTGCGCGAGATCGACTCCATCAACATGCGCCGCCGCGGCCACATGGTGGAGCTGGCGCGCGAGGCGGTCGGCGGCGGCTTCCTCGGCAAGCGGGTCGCCGTCCTGGGCGCGACCTTCAAGCCGGACTCCGACGACGTACGCGACTCCCCCGCGCTGAACGTCGCGGGCCAGATCCACCTCCAGGGCGGCCAGGTCACGGTCTACGACCCCAAGGGCATGGAGAACGCCCGCCGGGTCTTCCCCACCCTCGGCTACGCGCCGACCGCGCTCGACGCGGTGCGCGGCGCCGACGTGGTGCTGCACCTGACCGAGTGGCGGGAGTTCCGCGAGCTGGACCCGGCGACGCTGGGCGAGGTCGTGGCGCACCGCCGCATCCTCGACGGCCGCAACGCGCTCGACCCCGAGCTGTGGCGCAAGGCCGGCTGGACCTACCGCGCGCTGGGCCGCCCGCGCGCCTGACCGGCGCTGCTCACCCGACCAGCACACCTCATTCGGGCTCCGCCGCGCGGCGGGCCCGGTACGAGCGCATCTTCGCCCGGCTGCCGCAGACCGCCATGGAGCACCAGCGGCTGCGGCCGGCCGGGCTGCGGTCGTAGTACACCCACAGGCAGTCGTGGGCCTCGCACGCCTTCAGGCGGCGCCAGTTGCCGTCGGCCGCCGCGGTGGCGATGCCCGCGGCGACCCGGGCGGTCAGCGCGGCGACGCCGGTGAGCCCGGGGGCCGGGCGGAGCGCGGCCTCGCCCCGGGCGTCGACGGTGAGGACGAGCGGCGCGGCGGCCAGCAGGGTGTCCAGCTCGCGCCCGGTCTCCGGCGGCACGTCCTGGCCGGTGTGCGCGAGGCAGGCGGCGCGCAGGGCCTCACGGAGCCGCTGGACAGCGGCCGTTTCGCGTTTCCCGGCGGGGGCCGACGGCAACTCGTGGGCGCGCAGGAACGCCGCGAGTCCGCCGGGGGCTGCCAAGGAGTCGCGCCCGGCTTCGACGTCCAGGGTGTTCGCCAGGTCCTGGACAAGGGCCAGGGAAGGCGGCGCGCTGCGGTCGGCCACCCTTGCCACGTTACCCGCTGAGGGCCATCATGCAGTAACGCAGTTACCGCTAGACAGTCTCAGGAGGTAACACCATGGCCATCGCCCAGTTCGGCGTCGTCGTGCTCGACGCCCCGGACCCCGAGGCGCTCGCCGAGTTCTACGCCGGCCTGCTCGGCTGGAAGGTCGGGGAGCTGGAGGAGGGCGGCGACTGGATCGAGGTGGCCGGGCCCCAGGGGCGGCTGCTCGCCTTCCAGAAGGCGCCCGACATGGTGCCGCCGGAGTGGCCCAGCGGCGAGCGGTCCCAGCAGTTCCACCTGGACTTCCGGGTGCCGCGCGACCGGATCGAGGAGGCCGAGCGCGAGGCGCTGGAGCTCGGCGCGCGGCTGGTCCAGCACGACGAGGGCGAGCGCGACTGGCGGGTCTACCTCGACCCGGCGGGGCACCCCTTCTGTCTCTGCCTGCACTGAGGGACGGCCGGTACGGGGCGGCGGGTCCCGCCCCGTACCGCGGCCGTCAGGTCCAGGCCCAGTGCAGCCGGGTCATCCGGTCCCGCCGGTCGGCCCGGTCCAGCCGGTCGATGGTCGCCGTGGACGGCCCGCGCCGGTGTCGTGCCTCGCGCGCTGCGAACTCCGCGCCACGCATCGCACGCAGCGCGTTCCCCCAGGTCAGCCCGGCCAGGTCGGAGAAGGACCAGTTGCGGGAGATCAGCTCGGCGATCAGCAGCGGATAGCCGGAGACATCCTCCAGCCCCTGCGGCCGCCCGTCGGCCGGGTCGGTGTCGAAGCCGCCGCCGAGCCCGACGTGCTGCGCGCCCGCCACGTTCCGTACGTGGTCGAGGTGGTCGGCGACGTCCTCGATGGTCGCGTGGCCCACCGGCCCCGCCACCCGCTGCGGGGCGAAGGTGACCATGCAGATGCCACCGTTGCGGGGCAGCTGGGCGAGGACGTCGTCGGGCACGTTGTGCCGGTGGTTCGTCAGGTTCCTGGCCGCGCAGCGGTTGAGGAAGACCGGCGCCTTGGTGATGGCCATCGTGTGCCGCATCGTGTCGGCCGAGGCGTACGACAGGTCGATGAGCATCCCGAGGCGGTTCATCTCGCGGACCACTTCCTCGCCGAAGGCGGTGAGGCCGCCCGCGCACGGAGTGTCGGCCGCCGCGTCCGCCCAGGGCGTGTTGCGGTCCGGCGTGAGCAGCATGGACCGCACGCCGAGGGTGTGCAGGGCACGCAGCGCGCCGAGCGAGCTGTCGATGATCTGGCCGCCGGCCGAGCCGAGCAGGCAGGCGATCCGGCCGCGGTTGCGGCACTCGGTGACGTCGTCGGCCGTCATCGCCAGGCGCAGCGCCTCGGGGTAGGCCCGCACCAGCTGGTGCACGAAGTCGATCTGTTCGAGCGTGGCGCTGATGGCGTGGTCGCCACTGAGCGCGGTCGGCACCTGCACCGACCAGAACTGCGCGCCGACCCGGCCCTGCTGGAGCCGCGGGATGTCGGTGCTGACGGCGGGCTCGCCGTATTCGAGGTCGTAGTAGTGACCCGGTGTCAGGTCGTCGCCGTGGTGCAGCCGCAGCGCCCAGGGCAGGGCGTTGTGGCCGTCGAAGACGGGGTGTGCGGCGAGCAGCGCGTGTGCCCGGGTGAGCGGGTCGCGGCGCAGCGGCGGGTCGGCGGGACGCCCGAGTGTTCCGTACGGGGAGTGGGCGTCCTCGGCGGCGCCGAGATCCCCGGCGGCACCGGTGAGGTCTGCGGCTTCCAGATCGGGGGCGAGGTCGGCCATTTCGGAACTCCTGTATCGGTGGCAGTAGGGCCACCGTGACACGGGAGATCCACTTGTTCGCGGTGAGTGATGCGTACGGGGCATCGGGCGCGCGGACCCGCGCCCGGGGGTGTGGCCCGTTCGGCCGACACCCCCGGCGGGACGGGCCGGGTGGTGCGTCTGCCGTGCTCCGCCGCCGAGCTGACCGGCCCTCAGCCGTCCAGCTGCTCGATCGTCGCGTTCGACGGGCCGCGCCGCTCCTGGATGCCGCGTGCCGCGTCCTCCGCGTCGCGCAGCGTACGGACCGCGTTCTGCCAGGTGAGCTTGGCGAGATCGGCCTCGGACCACTTGCGGTCCAGCAGCTCCGCGACCAGGTTCGGATAGCCGGCCACATCGGTGAGGCCGTCCGGGGTGAAGGCGGTGCCGTCGTAGTCGCCGCCGACGCCGATGTGGTCGACACCGGCGACCTCGCGCATGTGGTCGAGGTGGTCGGCGACGGTGGCGGCGGTGGCCGTCGGGCGGGGGTGCGCCGCCTCGAAGGCGCGCTGCACCTTCATGCCGGCCTCGGTGGTGTCGAGGTGGTGCAGGCCGTGCGCGCGCATGTTCTCGTCGGCGCGGTGCGTCCACTCCCCGGCCTCGGGCAGCACGAACTTGGGCACGAAGGTGGCCATCGCGGTACCGCCGTTGGCTGCCAACCGCTCCAGCACGTCGTCGGGGATGTTGCGCGGATGGTCGCAGACCGCGCGCGCCGAGGAGTGCGAGAAGATCACCGGCGCCTCGCTGACCCGCAGCGCGTCCCGCATGGTGTCGGCCGAGACGTGGCTGAGGTCGACGAGCATGCCGAGCCGGTTCATCTCCCGGACGACCTCCTCGCCGAAGGCGCTGAGGCCGTCGTGGCGCGGCTCGTCGGTCGCCGAGTCCGCCCAGGCGATGGTGTCGTTGTGGGTCAGCGTCATATAGCGCACGCCGAGCGCGTACAGGGCACGCAGGGTGGCCAGCGAGCAGTGGATGGAGTGGCCGCCCTCGGCGCCCATGAGGGACGCGATCCGCCCCTCGGCGCGGGCCGCCTCCATGTCGTCGGCGGTGTACGCGCGCCGCAGGTCGCCCGGGTAACGGTCGATCAGCTGCGCCACGCAGTCGACCTGCTCCAGGGTGGCGCTCACCGCCCGGTCGCCGTCGTAGTCGGAGCGTACGTACACCGACCAGAACTGCGCGCCGACGCCGCCCGCGCGCAGCCGGGGGATGTCGGTGTGCAGGTGCGCGGACTGGTCGGTGGCGATGTCGCGTCGGTCCAGGTCGTACCGGACCTGCTCGCGCAGCGCCCAGGGCAGGTCGTTGTGGCCGTCGACGACGGGCCAGCGGGCGAGGAGGTCGCGGGCCGCCTCGCTCACTTGCCGCCCCCGAAGCCGAACCCTTCGTTGCCCGCGACCTTGTTGCGCAGCCGCTTGCCCTTCTCGGTGGCCTGGTCGTTCAGCTCCTGCTGGAACTCGCGCATCCGCGCCTGGAGCTCCTCGTCGTGCGCGGCGAGCATCCGGGCTGCGAGCAGCCCGGCGTTGCGGGCGCCGCCGACGGAGACCGTGGCGACGGGCACGCCGGCCGGCATCTGCACGATGGAGAGCAGCGAGTCCATGCCGTCGAGGTACTTCAGCGGGACGGGGACGCCGATGACGGGCAGCGGGGTGACCGAGGCCAGCATGCCCGGCAGGTGAGCGGCTCCCCCGGCACCCGCGATGATCGCCTTCAGGCCGCGGCCCGCGGCCTCCTCGCCGTACGCGACCATCTCGCGCGGCATGCGGTGCGCGGAGACGACGTCGACCTCGTAGGGGATCTCGAACTCGTCGAGGGCCTGCGCCGCGGCCTCCATGACGGGCCAGTCGGAGTCGGAGCCCATGACGATGCCGACAACAGGTGCCCGGTAGCTGCTCTGGCTCATTCGGTGATCGTTCCTCGCAGGTAGCCGGCGGCGTGCGCGGCGCGCTCACGCACGTCGGCCAGGTCGTCGCCGTAGGTGTTGACGTGCCCGACCTTACGGCCCGGCTTCACGTCCTTGCCGTACATGTGGATCTTCAGCTGCGGGTCCCGGGCCATGCAGTGCAGGTACGCGCTGTACATGTCCGGGTAGTCGCCGCCGAGCACATTGGCCATCACGGTCCACTTGGCGCGCGGGCGCGGGTCGCCCAGCGGCAGGTCCAGGACCGCGCGGACGTGGTTGGCGAACTGCGAGGTGATCGCGCCGTCCTGGCTCCAGTGCCCGGAGTTGTGCGGGCGCATCGCCAGCTCGTTGACGAGGACGCGGCCGTCGGCGGTCTCGAACAGCTCGACCGCGAGGTGGCCGACCACGTCCAGCTCCCTGGCGATCCGCAGCGCCAGCTCCTGGGCCTGCGCGGACAGCTCCTCGGAGAGGTCGGGGGCGGGCGCGATCACCGTGTCGCAGACGCCGTCGACCTGGATGGACTCCACGACCGGGTACGCGACGGCCTGGCCGTGCGGGGAGCGGACGATGTTGGCGGCCAGCTCCCGGGTGAAGTCGACCTTCTCCTCGGCGAGCACGGGCACCCCGGCGCGGAACGGCTCCTCGGCGTCCTTGGCGGATCGCACGAACCAGACACCCTTGCCGTCGTAGCCCCCGCGGACGGTCTTCAGGATGACCGGAAACCCGTCGCCCTCGGCCGCGAACCGCTCCACGTCCGCCGGGTCCGAGACGATGCGGTGCCGCGGGCACGGGGCACCGATCTCGGTCAGCTTCGCGCGCATCACCCCCTTGTCCTGCGCGTGCACGAGCGCCTCGGGACCGGGGCGGACGGGGATGCCGTCCGCCTCCAGGGCCCGCAGATGCTCGGTGGGCACGTGCTCGTGATCAAAAGTGATCACGTCACAGCCGCGCGCGAACTCGCGCAGGGTGTCCAGATCGCGATAGTCGCCGACGACGACATCGCCGACGACCTGCGCAGCTGAGTCCTGCGGAGTGTCACTGAGGAGCTTGAACCTGATGCCGAGGGGGATGCCTGCCTCGTGGGTCATACGAGCCAGCTGTCCGCCGCCGACCATGCCGACTACCGGAAACGTCACGCCTTCAGGGTATCCGCTCCGACCGACCGTTCCCGGCCACCCCTTGGAGGATCCTCCGAATTCGGGCGATCCACGCCTCTGTACGAGCCGCCACCGGGCGATAGGCTCACCCGGACGCGCGGACAGGGGGAGGACGCATGGACGGCACCGACGGCATATCCACGCCGTCCCGCAAGATCGGCATCACGATCGCGGTGGCGGCACTGCTGGTGACCGTGTACTCCCTGATATCCCTGCTCACCGCCGGTCCGGAGGTCTACGGACCGCAGGACACCGTCATCTCCGTCTCCCCCGGCGAGCGCTTCTCGATAGAGCTGGACGACAACCCGAGCACCGGCTACCGCTGGAGCGTCGAGCCGCCGGCCCCCGACCCGCACGTGCTCAAGCCGGCCGGCAGCCACTACGACGCCGACGAACCGGTGGTGGCCGGCTCCGGCGGCACCCGCTTCCTGGAGTTCCAGGCCGTCCGCGCCGGCCGTACCGAGCTGAGGCTGCGGTACTGCTTCCAGTGCGGCACGGACCGGGCCGACCCCGACCGCGGCGGCGAGCTGCTCGCCTTCCGTGTCACGGTGACGGACTAGCCCGCGGTGACGCGGCGGCAGTCCACGGTGACGGGGCGTCCACCGCCGTCCGAAGTGACGCACGGGCCCCGGGCGGCCCGTCGGCGCGCTGGTTAGCATGAGTGGGCGGCGGACCGCCGACCACGGCCCGCCCGACATGACGCCGTCACGGGGAGCTGAGCCACCACCATGTCTGGACGGAGCGCGCTGCGCTCGCGGCTTCGGCTGCTGACCCGCGAGATCGTGAAGTTCGGCGCGGTGGGCGGGGCCGGCGTGCTGGTCAACCTCGTGGTCTTCAACCTCGTACGGCACACCACCGAGCTGCCCGTGGTGCGGGCCGGGATCGTCGCGACGGTCGTCGCGATCCTCTTCAACTACATCGGCTTCCGCTACTTCACCTACCGGGACCGGGACAAGAGCGGCCGCACCAAGGAACTGGTGCTCTTCGTCTTCTTCAGCGCGGTCGGCCTGGTGATCGAGAACGGCATCCTCTACGCCGCGACGTACTGGTGCGGCTGGAACACCCCGCTCCAGAACAACGTGTTCAAGTTCCTCGGCATCGGCATCGCCACGCTCTTCCGCTTCTGGTCCTACCGCTCCTGGGTCTTCCGGGCGCTGCCCGCCAAGGAGGCCGTGGAGACCGCGGAATCCTTCCTCTCCGCCTCCGGGACGGAGAACTCCCCCTCCGGGGCCCCGGCGCGCGGCCGGCGACCGTGAGCACGGTCCGGCGCTGCCGGCGCCCGTGTGCCCGTGAGCCCGATCCGGCGCCGCCGGGCGCTCAGCGCGGACTGGCGGCGTGCCCCGGCTCGTCCTCGTCCCCGGGCCGGTACTGCTCGGACTCCCGGCTGAGGAAGAGCGCGAAGATCGGCGGCTCCTGCTGGAGCAGCTCCAGCCGGCCGCCGTCCGCCTCCGCCAGGTCCCGGGCCACCGCGAGCCCCAGGCCGGTGGAGTTGCGGCCGCTCACCGTCCGCTCGAAGACCCGGGAGCCCAGGTCGGGCGGTACGCCGGGGCCCGCGTCGGTGACCTCCACGACGGCCTGGTTGCCGGTGACCCGGGTGCGCAGCGCCACCGTGCCGTCACCGTGCATCAGCGAGTTCTCGATCAGGGTCGCGAGGACCTGGGCGACCGCGCCCGGCGTGCCCACGGCCCGCAGGTTCTTCTTGCCCGACCGGACGATGGCCCGGCCCGCGCTGCGGTAGGCGGGCCGCCACTCCTCGATCTGCTGCTTGACGACCTCGTCCAGGTCGAAGGCGACGGCGGAGCCGGAACGGGGGTCGCGGGAGTTGGTCAGCAGCCGCTGGACGACGTCGCTGAGCCGGTCGACCTGGCCCAGGGCGATCGTCGCCTCCTCCTTCACCGTCTCCGGGTCGTCGGTGAGGGTGATCTCCTCCAGCCGCATGGACAGCGCGGTCAGCGGCGTACGGAGCTGGTGGGAGGCGTCGGCGGCGAGCCGGCGCTCGGCGGTGAGCATCCGCGCGATCCGCTCGGCGGAGGCGTCCAGCACGTCCGCGACCCGGTCCAGCTCGTGCACGCCGTAGCGGCGGTGGCGCGGCCGGGGGTCGCCGGAGCCGAGCCGTTCGGCGGTCTCGGCGAGGTCGGTGAGCGGGGCGGTCAGCCGCCGGGCCTGGCGTACGGCGAGGAAGACGGCGGCGAGGACGGCGAGCGCGGCGACCGCCAGGATGATCAGCAGGGTCCGGCCGATCTCGGCGCTGACAGCGGAGCGGGGCTCCTGGACGGTGACCGTCTCGCCCCGCTCACCGTGCACGGTCGCGTCGATGACGTCGCCCGAGGGCCGCTCCCCGATCTCCACCGGGGCGTGGCCCGGCACCTTGATCCGGGCGTACCGGTCGGTGGTGATCTGCTCGGACAGCACCTCGGCGGTGATCTTCTCGCCGCCGCTGAGCCGGCTCTCCACCATGCCCACCAGCCGTACGGCCTCGGCGCCCACGCTCTCCTGGGCCCCCGCCTGGATGGTGCGGGTCTCCACGATGACGAGCGAGACGCCGAACACGGCGATCACGACGAGCACCACGGCGAGGGTGGAGTTGATCAGTCGGCGGCGCACGGTGCCCTCCGGGCGGGGTGGGTGGTTCCTCGGGGCTTCAGCTCTTCTCGAAGCGGAAGCCCACGCCGCGCACGGTCGCGATGTAACGGGGGTTGGCGGCGTCATCGCCCAGCTTCTTGCGCAGCCAGGAGATGTGCATGTCGAGCGTCTTCGTCGAGGACCACCAGGTGGTGTCCCAGACCTCGCGCATCAGCTGATCGCGGGTCACCACCCGGCCGGCGTCCCGCACCAGCACCCGCAGCAGGTCGAACTCCTTGGCCGTCAGCTGGAGTTCCTCCTCGCCCATCCAGGCGCGGTGGGACTCCACGTCGATCCGGACGCCATGGGTGGCCGGCGGCTGCTGGGGCTCGGCGGTCGTGCCGCGGCGGAGCAGGGCCCGCACCCGCGCGAGCAGCTCCGCGAGCCGGAAGGGCTTGGTGACGTAGTCGTCGGCGCCGGCGTCCAGGCCGACCACGGTGTCCACCTCGTCCGCACGGGCGGTGAGGACCAGGATCGGGAAGGAGTGGCCTTCGTTGCGCAGCCGGCGGGCGACCTCCAGGCCGTCGATGCCGGGCAGTCCCAGGTCGAGCACGAGCAGGTCGATGTTGCCCTGCAGACCGGCGTCGAGCGCCGTGGGGCCGTCCTCACGCACCTCGACTTCGTAACCCTCACGGCGGAGTGCGCGAGCGAGCGGCTCCGAGATGGACGCGTCATCCTCGGCGAGCAGTACACGGGTCATGGCCCGATGGTAGTCCGACAGGTCACAGCCACGATGCCCCTCCGGGGGGTCCCCCGGGTGACCGCGGGTGTGCACCCCTCGGTTCCCGGGTCGCCATGTGACCGTTGTCTCACTGGCACCAACCTCAGCTACGCGCGTCGTACAGTGGCAGAACGTCCGTCGTACAACCCGGGACCATGACGCTCATGCGACGTCAGGGTCCCTGTTGTGTGCGGGCCCGGCACGACCGGACCCGCGGGCAAATGACCTCTTAGACCGGGTCCATCGCACGCAGAACGGGGGCGTGGATTCCGGTGTACGGCCGTCCTGTCGATTCCTCTCTCCACAGTGGTGTCGCACCCCCTACCGGGCGTGGGGGCGGACGGCACTGCGCCGGTGCCGGTCAGCCGACCCGGGCGCGCGGCCCCACCTGCGCGTCCCGATCACTCAAGGATCGACCATGGCGTCCAGCCTGACGAAGGATTCCCCTGGGCAGGGAACCCCTGCCGGCGGCAAGACCTTCTTCGGCCACCCCCGCGGACTGGCCACCCTCTTCATGACCGAGATGTGGGAGCGCTTCAGCTTCTACGGCATGCGGGCCCTGCTCACGATCTACCTGCTGTCCGGTGGCCCGGACGGATCGGGCATCCGCGAAGGCGGCCTGGCGTTCAACGCCGCCACGGCCACGGCCATCTACTCCATCTACATGGCGATGGTCTACCTCCTGGCCATGCCCGGTGGCTGGCTCGCCGACCGCGTCTGGGGCCCGCGCAAGACCGTCGCCATCGCGGCCACGGTCATCATGCTCGGCCACCTCTCGCTGGCCGGCCCGGGGCAGGGCTTCTTCTTCGCCGGCCTGGCGCTGGTGGCGATCGGCTCCGGTCTGCTGAAGGCCAACATCTCCACGATGGTCGGCCACCTCTACGACGGGCCGAACGACCCGCGTCGTGACGGCGGCTTCACGATCTTCTACATCGGCATCAACGTCGGTGCGTTCCTGGCCCCGCTCATCATCGGCACCGTCGGCGAGAGCCACAACTGGCACCTGGGCTTCGGCCTCGCCGCCGTCGGCATGGGCCTCGGTCTGCTCCAGTTCCTGCTGGGCACCAAGCACCTGAGCCCGGAGAGCAACAAGGTCCCCACCCCGCTCAGCGCCGAGGAGCGCAACTCCTGGCTGCGCAAGGGCCTGACCTGGCTCATCATCGCCGCGGTCTTCTACGGCGTGGTGTCCTTCACCGGTCACTTCACCCTGAACTGGGCGATGATCCCGCTGGGCGTGCTCGGCATCCTCATCCCGGCCGCCGTCCTCTTCCGCATCAAGCGGGACAAGGAGCTCTCCAGCGACGACCAGAGCAAGGTCTCGGCCTACATCTGGTTCTTCGTCGCCGCCGCGGCCTTCTGGATGATCTACGACCAGGGCGGCTCCACCGTCCAGGCGTTCGGCACCACCAAGACCTCCGGCGAGCTGTTCGGCCTCTCCTTCCCGTCCACCTGGTTCCAGTCGCTGAACCCGATCTTCGTCATGGCGCTGGCCCCGGTCTTCGCCTGGCTGTGGCTGTGGCTGAACCGGAAGGGCAAGGAGCCCAGCACGATCCTGAAGTTCGCCGCCGGCCTGTTCCTCATCGGCGTCTCGTTCTTCTTCTTCCTGCTGCCGCTGGCCATCGCGACCGACGGCACGAAGGTCAGCCCGATGTGGGTGCTCGGCATCTACTTCATCCAGACCATCGGTGAGCTGTGCCTCTCCCCCGTCGGCCTGTCGCTGACCACGAAGATGGCGCCGCTGAAGTACGCCAGCCAGATGATGGGCATCTGGTTCCTCGCCAACACCGCGGGTGACTCGGTCACCAGCCTGCTGGCCATCGGCGGCGTCGACATGAGCGGCTCGCGCGCGGTCCTCGTCGAGGCGATCCTCGCGGCGCTCGCGGGCTTCGCGATCTACATGTACCGCAAGCAGGTCCGGGCCCGCATGGGCGAGATCCACTGACGGACCCGCTGACCCTGCGGACGAAGGGCCCCCGGCACCACGGTGCCGGGGGCCCTTCGCGTGCTGCGGCCGTTCGAGTGGGGCGCGCGGCCCTCCGGGAGAGCCGGACCGGGGCGCGGTAACGATCGGTGTATGCGCCGAGGGAGTGTGTGGGCCGGGGTGTGCGGGGTGCTGGCGGCGGTGTGTCTGGCGGTGGTGCCGGGGACCGGGCGGGCCGCGGCGGCACAGGACGGGCGGGCCGCCGGGGACGTGCCGGGCGGGCGCGATCCGTACCTGGGGACGTACGCGTACGGCCCCACGGAGCGGCAGACCATCGGGGCCTACCGCGCGCCGGGGCAGGATCTCCGGCCCGCCGTGATGATCCTGCACGGCGGGTACTGGGCGCAGGACTCCGACTGGAGCGGCTGGGCCCGGAAGCTGGCCGCCCGCGGCTTCGTCGTCTTCGACGTGGACTACCGGCTCAACACCGACGCGCCCTGGCCCGCCCAGCGCACCGACGCGCTCACCGCGCTGCGCTGGATCCGCGCCCAGGCCGCCCGCTTCCGGACCGACCCCCGCCGGATCGTGCTGCTCGGCTCGTCGGCGGGCGGCCAGATCGCGGCGAACACCGCGGAGTACGCCGCCGGCACCGCGTACCGGCCCGCCGGGGTGGTCGCGCTGTCGCCGGTGGCCGATCCCTACCTCGCCTGGCGGGACGGCGCCCGCTCCGGCGCCTCGGACCGGCAGCGCAGGCTGCGGCGCGAGGCGCGGAAGCTCGCGGGGTGCGACCCGACGGCGCGGAAGGCGACCGCGATGGCCGCCGCGAAGTGCCGCGCGACCTGGGACGACATGGCCGCGAAGAGCTGGGCGCCGGGCGGCCCGAAGCGGCCCGGCGGCCCCGGGATGCCGATGCTGCTGGCGCACTTCGCGCACGACTTCGTCCCGGTGGCGCACTCCCGGGGCCTGGCGAAGGCCGAGCCCGCGGCCACGGTGTCCGTCGTCCCCGGGACCGGGCACGGCATGACGGCCCTCACCCGCCCTGCGACCGAACGCCGGGTACTGGCCTGGCTGACGGCCCGTACCCAGCCACCGGCGGCCGCCGCGGCGCCCACGTCCCCCGCCGAACAGCCGCAGAGCCCGGCCGCGCAGCCCTAGGGCCGGGACGCGCGGCGGTGGTGCGAAGGGCGCCGCCTTGGTCGGTGGTGACGGTGCCGGGCCTCCGCGGGTGGGGTACCGGTCTGCTTCGCTTTACGTCCGGTACCCCACCCGCTGCGGCCCGTCCCCTCCCGTCGTATGCGGAGTGAACGTCCCCGGTGACGCCCGGCCGTACATCCGTGGGGCCGGGCGGCGGCCGGTCCGTCCGCTCCGGTCAGCGCCGCAGGTAGCGGCGTGGCATGAAGGTGAAGACGGCGCCGCCGAGGAGCAGGACGGTGCCGGCGATCAGCCCGAGGGCCTGCAGACCGCCGTGGTCCGCCGCGCCGGTGTCGGCGAGGCCGCCGGAGCCGCCCGCCGCTCCCGAGGTGCCGCCGCTGCCCGCCCCTCCGCCGGACGCCGCGCCGCCGGAGGAGCCGCCCGAGCCCGTGCCGCCGCTCGCGCCGCCCGGCTGGGCGCTGGTGTCGAGTTCGAGCGAGACGCCCGGGTCCTTCTCGGGCGTGCAGGTCGTCGTCGTGCCGAGCGCCTCGACCGTCAGGACACCGGGCGTGAGCGTCGCCTTCCCGTCGGCGCCGGGCTTGTACGTGCCCTTGAGGTCGGGGATCTCGATGGGATCGCCGGACTTGATCGGCTCCTTGTTGGTCGCGCCCTCGACGTGCACCGTTCCCTTGTCCGCGCCGCCCAGCTTCACCTCCATCGACGGTTTGACCGAGTCCGCCGGGATGTCCGCCGGGCTGTCCATCACCGACTTGGAGAACTTCACGGTCAGGTCGAAGGCGCCGCCCTTCTTGGTGCCGTTGATCTGCACCGGCGAGGTGGCCTTCTTGTCCCCGATCGGGGTCTTGCAGGCGTACGGGACCTCGACCTCCTTGCCCTTGTACGCGGTGCCGTCGGGGTCGCCGTTGCCGCCGCTGGAGCCGCCCGTGGCGCCTCCGCTGCCGCCGCCCGACGAGCCGTTGCCGCCGCCGGAGGCCGTCCCGCCGGAGTCCGAGCCGCCCGCGGAGGACCCGCCGGAGGAGGACGTACCGCCCGTGTCGGACCCGCCCGTGGACGAGCCGCCGGACGAGGAGCCGCCGCCGTCGGTGACCTTGATGGTGACCGCCGGCTTCACCTCCTCCTTCGGCGCGCACTTGGTGTCCGTGGAGATCGGCTTGTTGACGTTGATCGTGTAGTTGCCGGGCGTGAGCGTGACCTCGCCCGGCTTCTCCAGCTTCAGCTTGCCCTTCATGTCGGACAGCACCATCGCGCTGTTCTTCGGTATCGGCGGGTTCTGCCGCAGGCCCTTCATGGCGATGTCACCGGTCTGCGCGCCGCCCGCCTTCAGCACTCCGCTCGGCAGCACGGTGTCCTTGGCCAGGTCCAGGACGTCCGGGTTCTTGGAAGCGGCCGTGACCGTCTTCCACACCACCTCGACCTCGTCGCCCACCTTCGCGGTGGCCGGCGCGGTGATCTCGACCTCGGTGGTCCCCTGTACGGGGTCCAGGCCGGAGATCGGCGGCGGGATGCACTCGGTCGCGTACGACACACCGGTCGCGGCGTCCGACAGGCCCGGTACCGGGTCCGCCGCCGCGGCCGTACCGGACACCGCCAGCAGTCCCGCGCCGGCGAGCACCAGCGCGCTCCCGGCCGCGGCCGCTCTCCTCCGTTGCCTCATCACGAAGTACCTTTCGACGTCGGTCGCTCGGTGGATGTGGTGATGGACGGTGCGGTGTCCGGGGTGAACCAGGGCAGGCCGCGCTCGGCGGCGCCGTCGGCCGGTACCGCCTCGGGTACCGGACCGCGCGGCCGGACCTTGTCGACGATCGCCATGCCGATGCGGAAGACCGCGGCCGGCACCACGACGCACAGCAGGATCCAGAAGAGGGTCACGCCCCAGGGCCGGCCGACCCGCCACGGCTGCTCGGCCAGCACCTTTCCGCCGTACTTCACGGCGACCGTGTAGTCGCCGTGCGCCCCCGCCGCCAGCTCGACCGGCAGCGTGACCCGGGCCTTCTCCCCCGCCGGGACGGTGCCCCGCCACTGCTGTTCCTCCCACTGCGGGGCGAGGACGCCGTGCCCGGTGCCGACCCGGAAGACCGGGTTCTTCGCGGGCTCGGCGCCGAGGTTGCCGACCGTGAGGACCAGCTCCCGCTGCGGGGGCGCGCCGAACCAGGTGAGCAGGCCCGAGCTGCCGCTCAGCCGGGCCGGTGCCAGCACGGCGAGCCGGCCGCCGCCGGTCCGCTCGGGCAGCGGGGCCACCGGATGGCCGGCGACGGTGAAGGGGGCGTCCGCCGCCGCGGCCCGGCCGGTCACGGTGGCGACGTGCACGACGCACGGGCACGGCTTCGGCGGCTCGGCGACCGCCAGCTTCGTACGGAAGCGGCCGTCCTTGCCGGTGGTGACGGCGCGGCCGTCGGCGTTGGCACAGGCATTCGTGCCGCCGATCATGTTCTGGCCGCAGATCAGCAGCGTGAGCAGCGCCTTCGGCCGCCAGCCGGAGCCGGTCACGGTGATCGAACCGCCCTTGCCCGCCTGCCGCTGGGAGAGTTCGACGGCGGGCTTGCCGCTGTCGTCGGCGGCCCGCGCCGGGCCGGCCGCTGGCAGGGTGACGAGCGCCGAGGCGAGGGCGAGCGCGGCGGCCGCCGACGCCAGGGAAACGGCCCGCCGCCGGACCACCGCCGACCGCCCCGTGCGTACTCCCTTCATGCCGCTCACGCCGTCACCCCCGTCGCCAACTCCCGTTCCGTGCCGCTCTCCTGGCCCTCCGCCGCGGGCCTGCCCGCACCCGCGCGGCGCCGCCGCAGAAACCAGCCGCCGGCCGCCGCGCCCCCGCCGACGCAGATCAGCCCCACGGCGGCCCAGGGCACCGCCGTGTACGTCGCGCGGGCCGTGCCGTGCGCGCCGCCCGCCGCGGTGGCCGTGACCGTGAGGTCGACGGAGTCCAGCGCGGGCGGGTCCGGCCAGGTCTCAGTACGGGTGACACGGCGGCCGGGCGGCAGCCCGTCGGGCAGCCGGCCGGCGGCCCGGCCCAGCGCGCTGCCGAGCAGCCCCTCGGCACGGACCGCGACCCTGGGGTCCAGCGTCGTGTTGCCGCGGTTGACCAGGTCGTACCGGATGACGGCGGTGCCGTCGCGGTCCGCCACCGCCACGTTCTCTACGGTGAGGGCGGCCAGCGTGGGGCCGGTGACCCGCAGATGGACCGGTACGGCCGCGGTACCCGCGGACGGGCCCGCGCCGCGTACGGAGAGCGCGGCCGGATGGTCCCCCGGGAGGGCGTCGCGCGGCACGGTGACCGTGAACGGCACCTCGGCACGGGTACGCGCCGGCACCTTCACCGTGCGCTCCGCCGTGACGATCCAGTCGCCGGAGCCCGGCCCGCTCCCGGCGCCGGAGTCGGTGGGGCGCACGGTGAACGTCCGGGCGCGGTCCTCGCGGTTGGTGAGCGCCAGCCGGTCGGTGAGCACGCTGCCGGGCCCGCCCTCCAGGTAGAAGTACGGGCGCGCGTGCGCTCCCGCGGGCGCCGCGAGCCGGCCGCCGTCCGCGGCGGCGGAGGGCGGCGCGCAGGGCAGCGCGGCGGCGGTCAGCGCGGTCGCGCCCGCGGCGACGGCACGGATACGGAAGGGCATCGGCGGCTCCCGGAGCTCGTACGGGCTCGTCCTCCTGCGGCGTCCTGCGGGTCAGGCGCGCTGTCGGCGGCGGGTCAGCCAGAGCGTGCCGGCGGCCCCGGCGAGCAGCACCGTGCCGCCGAGCGTGCCGAGCGCCACGGCGTCGTCGGCGGGCCCGGTCTGCGGCAGCTCGTCGCCGGGCGGCGCGGACGATCCGCCGCTGCCGCCGGTCCCCTCGACGTCCAGGGAGAGCGCGGGCTCGGGGTTGTTGCTGGGCGTGCACGTGGTGGTGGTGCCCATCGCCTTGATGGTGAGCGTGGAGGCCGTGAAGGTGACCTTGCCGCTCTTCTTCGGCGTGTACGTGCCGCTCAAGTCGCTGATTTTGATCGGGGTGTTGGCGGGGATCGCCTTGTCGTTGGGCGGTCCGCTCACCGGCAGGTCACCGGTCTCCGCACCGCCCAGCTTGATCAGCGCGCTGGGCTTCATCGCGCCCTTGCCCAGCTCGATGGGGCTGGAGGAGACGCCCTTCTGAAAGGACATCACCAGCTTGTAGCCGTCGCCGGACTTCGTGGACTTGATGTCGATGGGCGAGACCGCGCCCTTGTTCCCGATCGGCGTCTTGCACTGGTAGTTGACGTCGACGACCTCGGCGTGCGCGGCGGGTGCCGTGAGCATCACCGATGTCGCCGCGGTGAGCAGCACGGCCGCCGCCGTTCCGGCCGGGCCCGTGCGGCGCCGGCTGCGCTGGGCGTTGAAGCGGGCCACCTCGATCTCCCCTTCTTCCGGTTACCGCACCGCCGGAAGTTACTGACGGCACATCAGATTGGGCGTCAAGGTACGCCGGGGGCCGTGGGGAGGGAAGAGAGAGCGCACAAGGGAAGCGGGCGGAAACGCGCGGAATTCCCGCCGGGGCGGGGAACGCCCCTGGCGGAGGCGGGCGGCACCCCGCCGGAACACGGGAAAACCGCCCCCGCCGAGTCGGCGCGAGCGGTGCGGAAAGGTGGCGGAGGCGGCGATCCGGTACCGGTACCACCGCCCACTCCGCTACGACGGGGCGGCCAGCTCCGCCCACACGGTCTTGCCCGTGCCGTCGGGGTTGCGCACGACACCCCAGTCCAGGCAGAGCCGCTGGACGATGAACATGCCGTGACCGCCGGGGCGGCCCGCGCGGTGCGGGGTGCGCGGCGCGGGCGAGCCGGCCCCGAGGTCGGTGACCTCCAGGCGCAGCATCTTGGCGTTGCAGCGCAGCGCCAGCTCCTCCGGGCCCTCGGCGTGCAGGCAGGCGTTGGTGACCAGCTCGGAGACGACGAGCAGGACGTCCTCGGCCGCGGCCCGCTGATCGGCGCCGGCGGCCGGCAGCCAGCCCCAGTCGTGCAGCGCCTGACGGGCGAAGTCACGGGCACGGGCGACAGCGCCACGGGCGCCCGCGAGACGCAGCCTGCGGACCTGACCGGCCGGAACGGTGGCCGGAGAGGCAGCGGCAGCGCCGGCGTTCCCCGGGTCCGGGCCCAGATCGCCCGGCGGGTACGGCCGGGTGGTGCTCATCAGCGCTTCACCTCACCGATTCGCCTTTTCACGGATTACGGATACCTGACGGGTTCAAGCAGATTCAGATGTCTCCTGCCCGGCCGGACCGTGAGAACACCCACTTCTTGGGGACGGAAGTTGTGATGGAGCCAACGTGATCGGGATCGGTCCTTCCGCAGACCTTTCGTCACTGCCGCCCCGTGCATCCGGGTCAGCCGCCGGCCAGTGCCGCGTCGACCGTGTCGTGCACGGTGAAGACCGCGTCGGCGCCGGTGATCTCGAAGACCCTGGCCACCACCGGCTGCATCGCCGCCAAGTGCACTCCGCCGCCCTCGGCCTCGACCTTCAGGCGAGCGCCCAGCAGGACGTTCAGCCCCGTGGAGTCCATGAACTCCAGTTGCGAACAGTCCACGACCAGTCGCACAAAGCCATCGTCGACACAGCCCTCGAGTGACTCGCGCAACAACTCCGCGGTGTGGTGATCCAACTCACCCGCCGCGGCGACGACCGCACTGGCGCCGTGATGGCGGACCCCGACGTGGAGCCGTCCCCGGCTTGCACTGCCGACCGTCCCACGGTCCATGCGCGCGCACCCCTCTTGCTGTCTCGGCGTCTGGTTCTGCTTACGACTGCGCACGTCGAAGCCTACGCCTTAGATACGCAGGCTGGTACCCGAACAATGCGCGTACTTGCACGAATACGGACAACACGCACTTGCCATCTTCAGGCAAAGCCGGGTAGGCGTAGAGAGGACACATTCGAAACAGCCGGCTTTGGAGGCGCCGCAGACCGCAGCTTCAGGTACAGGCATCGGCAGCCATATGCCGAGAACGATGGAGGACACCATGTCACCCCGGCTCGACGAAGTGCGCACCGACCAGACCACGGACAACGCGTCGTCGACATCCCTGTCCGAACAGATCCCTGCCCAGCACATGCCGATCGATGCGACCGGATTCGACGGAATGCCGGCGATCGAGGGCCTGCCCGAGATCCCGCCGTACGACGAGGTCGGACCGGTGGACGCCCGGGCCCTCTCCAAGACGCTCTTCCGGCGCCTGGAGACCCTCGAAGAGGGCACGCACGAGTACGCGTACGTCCGCAACACCCTGGTGGAGCTCAACCTCGCCCTGGTGAAGTTCGCGGCCTCCCGGTTCCGCTCCCGCAGCGAGCCCATGGAGGACATCGTCCAGGTCGGCACGATCGGCCTGATCAAGGCGATCGACCGCTTCGAACTTGACCGCGGAGTGGAGTTCCCCACTTTCGCCATGCCGACGATCGTCGGCGAGATCAAGCGTTTCTTCCGCGACACCAGCTGGTCGGTACGGGTCCCGCGGCGCCTTCAGGAGCTGCGCCTGGACCTTGCCAAGGCCGGCGACGAGCTGGCGCAGAAGCTCGACCGCGCACCCACCGTGAGCGAGCTGGCCGAGCGCCTGTCCATCACCAAGGACGAGGTCGTCGAAGGGATGGCCGCGAGCAACGCGTACACCGCGAGCTCGCTGGACGCCCAGCCCGAGGAGGACGACACCGAGGGCGCGCTGGCGGACCGCATCGGCTACGAGGACCACGGCCTCGAAGGCATCGAGTACGTGGAATCCCTCAAGCCTCTGATCGCGGAGCTTCCCCCGCGCGATCGCAAGATCCTCTCTCTCCGCTTCGTCGCGAACATGACGCAGTCGGAGATCGGCGACGAGCTGGGCATCTCCCAGATGCACGTCTCCCGCCTGCTGTCCCGCACCTTGGTCAAGCTCCGCAAGGGCCTGATGATCGAGGAGTGAGTCCCCGCGGTCCCGGCGTCCCGCACGCCTGAACCGCGCGGAGGAGGGCCGGCCCCGAGTACCTCGGGGCGGGCCCCCTTTCGCTTTTCCGGGCCGTTCGGCGGGGCGCGGCCCCTTTTTGCCCGCCCCGGCGGCCCGGAGCCTCTCAGACGGCGCGTACGCCCGCTCGCCAGACCTCTGTGACCAGGGGCACGCCCGGGCGGTAGGCGAGGTGGACGTGGGAGGGGGCGTCCAGGAGGGCGAGGTCGGCGCGGGAGCCGGGGGTGAGGCGGCCCACGTCGGTGCGGCGCAGGGCCTGCGCGCCGCCGGCCGTGGCGGACCAGATCGCCTCGTCGGGCGTCATCTTCATGTCGCGCACCGCGAGGGCGATGCAGAAGGACATCGAGGACGTGAAGGACGAGCCCGGGTTGCAGTCCGTGGAGAGGGCGACCGTGGCGCCCGCGTCCAGCAGGCGGCGTGCGTCGGGCCACTCGGCGCGGGTGGAGAACTCCGCGCCCGGCAGCAGCGTGGCGACGGTGTTGCCCTGCGCGAGCGCGTCCACGTCCGCGTCGGTGAGGTGCGTGCAGTGGTCGGCGGAGGCCGCGTCCAGCTCGACGCCCAGCTGTACGCCGGGGCCGTAGGAGAGCTGGTTGGCGTGGATGCGGGGCAGCAGGCCGCGCTCCTTGCCGGCGGTGAGGATCGCGCGGGCCTGGTCGCCGTCGAAGGCGCCCTTCTCGCAGAAGACGTCGACCCAGCGGGCGTGCGGGGCGCAGGCGTCCAGCATCGGGCCGGTGACCAGCGCCACGTAGCCGGCCGGGTCCTCCGCGTAGTCGGGCGGGACGATGTGCGCGCCCAGGTAGGTCACCTCGTCGGTGTGGGCCGCGGCGATGCGCAGGGCGCGCGCCTCGTCCTCGACGGTGAGGCCGTACCCGGACTTGGTCTCGAACGTGGTGGTGCCCTGGCGCAGGGCCTCCGCCATGTAGTGCGCGACGTTCGCGGAGAGTTCCTCGTCGGTGGCGGCGCGGGTCGCCGCCACGGTCGTGCGGATGCCGCCGGCCGAGTACGCGCGCCCCGACATCCGGGCGTTGAACTCCTTCGTGCGGTCGCCGCCGAAGACCAGGTGGGAGTGGGAGTCGACGAAGCCGGGGACGGCGGCCCGGCCGCCCGCGTCATGCACGGTGTCGGCGGCCGGCGCGCGGCCGCTGGGCCCCACCCAGGCGACGCGGTCGCCCTCGATGACGACGGCGGCGTCCTCGATCAGGCCGATCGGGCCGGCGCCGAGCGAGGGGTCGTTGGTGACCAGGCTGCCGATGTGCGTGATGGCGGTGGACGACATGGTCGTTGCGCTTCCTCTCGGGGGTGGGTGCTCCGGTACGTACGCGGTTCCCGTACGTGCGCGGTCCGGTACGTGCGGAGGCCCCGCACCCCGCGCGGGGGTGCGGGGCCGGGGCCGTTCAGGCCCGCAGGGCATCGATCGCCGAGGCCAGCGCCGCGGGGACGTCGGGGACGAGGGTGTGCTCGCCGTCCCGTACGACCTGCCGGCCGCCGACGACGGTGTGCCGGACGTCGGCGTTGGTGGCCGCGAAGACGGCGGTCTCCGCGCCGAGCCGGGGCAGCGGCCCGGCCGTGCGCACCGTGTCCAGCGCGATCGTGGTGAAGTCGGCGAGCGCGCCGGTGCGCAGCGCGCCCGCGTCGGACCAGCCGAGCGACCGGTGGCCGTCGGGCGCCGCGGCGCGCAGCAGCGCGGCGGCGGTCCAGTGGCCCCGGGTACGGGTGCGCAGCCGTTCGTTCAGCTCCATCGCCCGCGCCTCCTCGAACAGGTCGATGACGGCGTGGCTGTCGCTGCCCAGCGAGAGCGGGGAGCCCGCCTTCTGCACGGTGGTGGCGGGGCCGATGCCGTCGGCGAGGTCCCGCTCGGTGGTGGGGCACATGCACACGCCGGTGCCGGAGTCGCCGAGGAGCCGGATGTCCTCGTCCGTGAGGTGGGTGGCGTGCACGGCCGTCGTGCGCGGGCCCAGCACGCCGTGGTCGGCGAGCAGCCGGGTGGGCGTGCAGCCGTGCGCGGCCCGGCAGGCGTCGTTCTCGGCGGTCTGCTCGGAGAGGTGCACGTGCAGCGGTGCCTGCCGGTCCGCCGCCCACTGCGCGACGGTGGCCAGCTGTCCGGCCGGTACGGCCCGTACGGAGTGCACGGCGGCGCCGATCCGGGCGTGTGTGCGGTCCTTGAGCTGCCCGGCGCGCTCGGCCCAGGCCCGTGCGTCCCCGTCGCTGAACCGCAGCTGCTGCCGGTTGGGCGGCTCGCCGAAGCCCGACGACAGATAGGCGGTGTCCAGCAGCGTGATGCGGATGCCCGCCTCGTCGGCGGCGGCGATCAGCGCCTCGCCCATCGCGTTCGGGTCGTCGTAGCGGCCGCCGCCGGGCGCGTGGTGGAGGTAGTGGAACTCCCCGACGCAGGTGATCCCGGCGAGCGCCATCTCCGCGTACACGGCCCGTGCCAGCGCGTGATAGCTCTCCGGCGTGAGCTGCGCGGCGGTCGCGTACATCACCTCGCGCCAGGTCCAGAACGTGCCGGAGCCCACCTGCACGGTGCCGCGCAGCGCGCGGTGGAAGGCGTGCGAGTGCGCGTTGGCCAGGCCCGGGAGGGTCAGTCCGCGCAGTGTCTCCGCGCCGGGTGGCGGCGCGTCGACGCCGGTGCGGACGGCGGTGATCCGCCCTTCCGCGGTCTCCACGACCACCCCTGGCTCGACATTCGTGCCGAGCCAGGCGTGTTCCAGCCAGTACGTCGTCGGCGTCAGCTGCACGCCAAACCCTCCAGTACGTCGGCGAGTGCGCGGACCCCCGCGACGCAGTCGTCCTCCGCCGCGTGCTCGGCGGGCGAGTGCGAGACGCCGGTGGGGTTGCGTACGAACAGCATGGCGGTCGGGACGGTAGCGGACAAAATACCCGCGTCGTGTCCCGCGCCGGTCGGCAGCACCGGTACGCCGCCGAGGGTCTTGGCGAGCCGGTCGCGCAGGTCGTGCGCGAACTCCACGACGGGCGTGAAGGACTCCCGGGTGACGCGCACGTCCACCCCGTCGGCCAGGGCCCGCTCGGCCGCGGCCCGCTCGATCCCGCCGACGACCGCGTCCAGCGTCTCCTGGTCGGCGGCGCGCGAGTCGAGCCAGCCGCGGACGAGGGACGGGATGGCGTTGACGCCGTTGGGCTCGACGCCGACCTTCCCGAAGGTGGCCAGCGCGCCGTGCCGCGCGGCGTACTCGCGGGCCGCGAGCACGGTCTGCGCGTACGTGAGCATCGGGTCGCGCCGGTCCTCCAGGCGCGTCGTGCCGGCGTGGTTGGCCTCGCCGCGGAAGTCGAACCGCCAGCGGCCGTGCGGCCAGATCGCGGAGGCGACGCCCACCGGGTCGCCGGAGAGGTCCAGCGCCCGGCCCTGCTCGACGTGCAGCTCGACGAACGCACCGATGCGGGCGAGCCGCTCGTCGTCGGCGCCGATGGCCTCCGGGTCGTAACCGGCCCGCTCCATGGCCTGCGGGAGGCTGATGCCGTCGGCGTCCTTCAGCTCGTGCGCCTTCTCGACGGTCAGCTGCCCGGCGGCCAGCCGCGACCCGACACAGGCCAGCCCGAACCGGGCGCCCTCCTCGTCACCGAAGTTGGTGATGGCCAGCGGCCGGGTGAACTCCGCTCCCCTCCGGCGGAGTTCGTCCAGCGCCGCGAAGGAGGACACCACGCCGAGCGGCCCGTCGAAGGCGCCGCCGTCCGGTACGGAGTCCAGGTGCGAGCCGGTGACGACGGCGTCCCCGGCGGCCGGGTCGCCCAGCCAGGCCCACTGGTTGCCGTTCCGGTCGGTCTCGTACGTCAGTCCGCGGGCCTCCGCCTGGGCCCGGAACCAGGCCCGGCAGTCGGCGTCGGCGCCGGTCCAGGCGTAGCGGCGGTAGCCCTTGCTCTCGGCGTCCCGGCCGATGGGGAGCAGGTCCCGCCACATCTCGTGGAACGAAGTGCTCACTGGTCGCCGCCCTCACGCATCGGGACGCGCACGCCCCGCTCGGCCGCGACGGAGTCGGCGATGTCGTATCCGGCGTCGACGTGCCGGATGACACCCATCCCCGGGTCATTGGTCAGGACGCGGCGGATCTTCTCGCCGGCCAGCTCGG
>NZ_JBVJIF010000020.1:0-45283 GCF_055586425.1 Streptomyces sp. NPDC050806
GACCCGGATCCGGCACCACGATCGTCTCCACCCGCACCGGCTCACCCTTCCCCGGTGCGATCACTCCGCGTACTTCCTGCGCCATGGGAGCAGCCTTTCGCCATGTCGGTTCGCGGGGCGGTGCCCTGTCCTGCCCGCCCTCGCGTCCACCCTGGCGCTCCGGCGCTATGGCGTCCAACACCCAACACTGATCGAATTCATCAACTGTCGTGCTCAATCGCCTTTCTCGTGCTCAATCGCCGCCAGGCTCTCCAGAAGGGCCTGGGCCGCCGGTGAGAGGCGGCCGCTGCGGGGCACGGCGATGCCCACGTTCCACACCGTGTCGGCGGCGAGCGGTACGGCGGCGAGCCCGCGGGCCTGGTCCTTGTGGGTCACCGGGCGGGGTACCACCGCGACGCCCAGCCCCCGTGCGACCAGGTCGAGGAGCGTGTAGACGTCGTTGACCTCCAGCGCCACCGTGCGGCGCGTGCCCGCGGCGGCGAAGAGCGCGTCGGCGGCCCGCCGCGCGCCCCAGTCGCGGTGCAGGTCGACGAAGACCTCGCCGGCCAGCGCCTGCGCGGCGAGCGGCTCGCCGTTGTACGTGGTGAGCGGCTCGCCGCTGAAGACGAGCGGGTGGTCCGGGCGGCAGAGCAGCATCATCGGCTCGGCCGCCAGGGGGCGGATGCGTACGCCGTCCTCATGCCCCTCGTACACCACGAACGCCAGGTCCAGGGTGCCGCGGCGGACCTCCTCCAGCAGGTGCGCGGAGCCGGACTGGACCATGTGGACCTCGACGCCGGGGTGACGTCCGCGCAGGTCGGCCAGGAGTGACACCGGGTCGACGATGCCCATGCACTGCTCGGTGCCGACGGCGAGCGTGCCGGTGAACAGGCCGCGTACGGCGGCGACCGCCTCCCGCGCCGCCGCCGCGCCCGCGAGCGTGCGGCGCGCCTCCACCAGGAAGGCCCGGCCGGCGGCGGTGAGTTGCACACGGCGGGTGGTGCGGGTGAAGAGGTCGGCGCCGAGTTCCCGTTCCAGAGCGCGCACCGAGGCGGACAGGCCGGACTGCGCGATGTGCAGCCGCTCTGCCGCGCGCGTGAAGTGCTGCTCCTCGGAGACGGCGACGAAGTGTTCCAGGTGCCTGAGTTCCACGATTAAGCACTTTAAATGCTGGGACCGGCCCGCGATACGGGTCGGACGAGCCTTCTGCGCGCAGGCCGTACGGGGTCATGCGGAGCGCGGCACGGGGCCGTGCGGGCCGCGGTAAGGGGCGCGCACGCGGGAGCGTACGGCACGTCCGTCCGGCGACGGAATACCCCGCTCGCCCCTCTTGCGCCGCACCCCCGCTCCGGGATTAAGTTTGGCCCCAAACGAATTGCCGGCGCCCCTGGCACCACCGACACCCCCGGCACCCCCGTAGCAGAACGCCGGCCACTCCTCGTCCCCACACACTCTCCGACCGACCCCACCCCTCAAAGGAACCCGCCCGACGGAAGGGGCTCCCGTGCCGCCCGCACCCAGACCCGCCGATCTCGTCCTCCGCAACGGCCAGGTCCTCACCCTGGACGCCGCCTTCCGTACGGCCGAGGCGGTCGCCGTGCGCGACGGCGTCATCGCCGCCACCGGGACCACCGCCGAGCTGCGCCCGCTGATCGGGCCGCGCACGGAGGTCGTCGACCTCGCGGGCGGCACCGTCCTCCCCGGAATCAACGACTCCCACCTGCACGGCTGCGCGTTCGGCGGCACCCGCCCGCCGCTCGCCGTCGATGTCTCGCCCCCCGCCGTCACCTCGATCGCCGGCATCCGGGACGCCGTACGCGCACAGACGGACCGGCAGCCGTCCGGCACCTGGATCTTCGGCAACGGCTGGGACATCGGCTACCTCGACGAGTGCCGCGCGGACGGCACCCGCACGCCCACCCGCTGGGACCTGGACGCGGTCTCCCCCGACCATCCCGTCCTCCTGTACGAGTTCTCCGGGCACACCGCCTGGCTCAACTCCCGCGCCCTGGAGGCGGCGGGCCTCACGGCGGCCACCGAGGCGCCGCCCGGCGGCGTCATCGAGCGGCGGCCCGACGGCGCGCTCACCGGCATCCTCCGCGAGAGCGCCCAGGAACTGGTCAACACCGTCATCCCGCCCATGACCGACGCGGCCCGCGAGGCGGCGATCCGGGCCGCGATCGGCGTCTGCCACGCCCAGGGCATCACCAGCTTCACCGAACCCGGGCTCGGGCCCGGCGGCAAGAGCCTCTTCCTCGGCTCCGCCGACACCGCGACGCTGAAGGTGTACGCGCGGATGGCGCGCGCGGGCGAACTCCGCGCCCGCGTCAGCGTGCTGCTCCTCCCCCTCGAAATGGGCGGCGCCGCCGCCGACCTCACCGACCGCCTGGCCGCACTCGACGGGATCTGCGACGGCGTCGACCCCCGCCTCCTCTCCGTCCTCGGCGTCAAGCTCTTCGCCGACGGGGTGCCGCCCAGCCGTACGGCCTGGATGAGCGAGGAGTACACGAACGGCGGCGGCCGCGGCAGCCTCTGCCTGCACGGCCACACCGACGGACAACGCGTCGAGGAACTGTCGTCGATCGTGCGGCAGGCGCACCGCATCGGACACCAGCTCGGGGTCCACATCACCGGGGACGCCGGCATCGACGCGGTCGTGGACGCCTTCGCCGCCGCCCAGCTCGACCACCCCCGCCCGGACGCCCGGCACTACATCATCCACGGCGACTTCGCCTCGCCCCACGCCCTGGCCACCCTCGCCGCACACGGCTGGGGCGCCAACATGAACCCGGGCGTCAAGGACGCCATCGCGGACCTGATGGACGGCGTCGTCGGCCCGGAACGCTCGGCGTACCAGTGGCCCGTACGCAGCGCGGTGGACGCCGGCATCCCGGTCACCGCCAGCTCCGACGCGCCGATCACGTACCCCGACTGGCGCGCCGGAGTCTCCTCCATGCTCCTCCGCCGCTCCAAGGCCACCGGCCGCCCCAGCGGCCCCGACCAGTGCGTCGACCTCCGCACGGCCTTGCGCGCCTACACCACCCACGCGGCCCGCCAGGACTTCGCCGAGTCCTGGAAGGGCTCTCTGGAACCCGGTAAGGCCGCCGACCTCTGCATCCTCGACGGCGACCTCCTCCACACACCCCCGGAGGACATACCGGCCCTCCCGATCACCATGACCCTCTTCAACGGCGAAGTCGTCCACGAGTCCCACTGACCGCTCCACGGCAGCAGTACCGGCGAACAACGGCAGCAGTACCGGCAAACAAGCAGCATCAGCAGACGAGGAGGCCGCGATGGAGCAGACGTCCGTCGTCACGCTCGACAGCAGTCATGCGGAGTGGATACGTGTCGCCGGGAGGCTTGTGCCGCCGGTGCGGCATCGGGTCGGGGGGCGGGAGGAGGACGGGTCGGGGGCGTCGTTCGACGTCGTTTCGCCGCGGGACGGTGCGACGCTCGCCACCGTCGCCGACGCGGGCGAGAAGGAGGTGGACCTGGCCGTCGCCGCGGCGCGGCGGGCCTTCGACTCGGGGCCCTGGCCGCGGCTCGCGCCGGCCGACCGGGGCCGCGTCCTGCTGCGGATCGCCGATCTGGTCGAGGAGCACCGCTCTGAGATCGCGGCGCTGATCTCACTGGAGAACGGCAAGCCCGTCGCCGAGTCGTACGGCATCGAACTGCGCGCCGTCGCCGGTACGTTCCGCTGGTACGGGCAGCTCGCGGACAAGCTGCGTGATGAAGTGCCGCATACCGATCCCGGCGCGCTGGCGCTCGTCACGCGGGAGCCGGCGGGGGTGGTCGGGGCGGTCGTGCCGTGGAACTTCCCGCTGACGCTCGCCGCCTGGAAGATCGCCCCGGCGCTCGCCGCCGGCTGCACCGCCGTGCTCAAGCCGTCCGAGCTGACCCCGCTTTCCGCCCTGCTTCTGGGGCGGCTCGTGGACGAGGCGCTGGCGGAGGCGGGGGTGCCGCCCGGGGTGCTCAACGTCGTCGCGGGCGACGGGCCCACCGCGGGCCGCGCGCTCGGGCTGCACCCGGACGTCGACGTGCTGGCCTTCACCGGCTCCACCGCCGTCGGCCGCCACTACCTGCGGTACGCGGCCGACTCCAACCTCAAGCGGGTCTGGCTGGAGCTGGGCGGCAAGTCCCCCAACATCGTGCTGCCGGACGCCCCGGACCTGGCCACCGCCGCGGCCACCGCCGCCTGGGGGATCTTCTTCAACCAGGGCGAGATGTGCACCGCGCCGTCCCGGCTGCTCGTGCACTCCTCGGTCGCGGAGGAGGTCACCGAGGCCGTCGTCGAGCGTGCCGAAGCGCTGCGGGTCGGCGATCCGCTGGACCCGGCGACGGAGATGGGCGCGCTGGCGGGGGCGGCCCGGCTGGACGCCGTGGGACGGCACATCGACGCGGGCCACGTGGCCGGGGCCCGGCTGCGTACCGGCGGTACGCCGCTCGACCCGCCACCCGTGCCCGGCGGTGCGTACCTCCGGCCCACCGTCTTCGACCGGGTCACGCCGGACATGGCGCTCGCCCGCGAGGAGATCTTCGGCCCGGTGCTGTCCGTGCTGACCTTCGACACCGTCGAGGAGGCGGTGGCGCTGGCCAACGACACCGCGTACGGCCTCGCGGCGGGCCTGTGGACCGGCTCGCTGTCCACCGCGCACACCGTCTCGCGCGCGCTGCGCGCCGGCACGGTCTGGGTCAACTGCTACGAGGAGGGCGACCTCACCGTCCCCTTCGGCGGCTACAAGCAGTCCGGGAACGGCCGCGACAAGTCCGCGCACGCGCTGGAGAAGTACACCGAACTCAAGACCACCTGGATCCGGTTGTGAACGCCGCGCCCTCTACCCATACCGACACCGCTCCCTCTTCCGGTACCGGTACCCGGCCGCTGATCGCGCTGCCGCAACGGTTCTCCGCCACCACGTCCGCGCTCCGCTACGAGGCCGTCGTCACCGCGCGGGCGCTGGCCGACGCCGTACTGCGGGCCGGCGGCGAGCCATTCATGATGCATCCGTACGCGCCCGAGGGGCGGGTGGACGAGGCGGCGGTGGCGGCCCGGCTGGCGCGCTGCGACGGGGTGCTGCTGCCGGGCGGCGGGGACCTGACGCCGCAGCTGTACGCGGCGGCGGAGGCGGCCGTGCACGAGAGCGTGTACGACGTGGACGAGGAGCAGGACGCGTTCGACCTGGCGGTGGCCCGGTACGCGCTCGCGCACGGGCTGCCCACGCTCGCCGTCTGCCGCGGGCTGCAGGTCGCCAACGTGGCGCTGGGCGGCACGCTGCGGCAGGACATGGGCGGTCCGGACCGCGAACACCGGCACGTGGTGCACCCCGTACGGCTGGCGAGCGGATCGGCCGTGGCGCGGGCGGCCGGCACGGAGCGGGTGGACGCGTCCTGCTACCACCACCAGTGCGTGGACCGGCTGGGCGACGGACTGGTCGCGACCGGCCGGGCCGCCGACGGGACGGTAGAGGCCCTGGAACTGACCGACGGGAAAGGGTGGTTCGCCGCCGTGCAGTGGCATCCGGAGGACACCGCTGCCAAGGACCCGGCACAACAGGGGCTGTTCGACGCGCTGGTCCGGGCGGCTCGCGGCCTCACCTAGACCTCGCGGCGTCGCCTGGACCTCGCGGCCTCATCTAGACCTCGCGGCTTCACCTAGGCCTCACGGCCTCGCCTGGACCTGGCGGCCTCGCCCGGACCGCACCGCGGCGACGCGTTCACCCCCGCGCCCGCCGTCCGCTCCTCCGAGGGCGGGGGTCCGCTCCGTTCAGGAGGTCCAGGCGGCGTTGTTCGCCGTCCGTTTCCACCCGGACGACGATGCGGCGCAGGAGGTCGGCGAGTTGGCGGGCCTCGTCGTCGTCGAGGTCGTCGGTGACGAACGCCTCCTCGGCGTTGAACTGCGGGAAGATCTCCGCCATCAGCTCCTCGCCGGCCGGGGTGAGGGAGAGCAGCGCGAGCCGGCCGTCCGTCGGGTGCCCGCTGCGCTCCATCAGGCCGCGGCCCTGGAGCGTACGGGCGACGCCGGTGAGCGTGCCCTTGGAGATGCCGGCCTCCTCGGCGACCCGCCGGGTCTCCATCTCGCCCCAGATCCACACCACCCACAGGACCACGAACGAGGTCCAGGTCAGCTCGGCGCCGCGCAGCACCGAGTTCTCGAAGTGCTGGCGGACCGCGGCGGCGGCCCGGTAGATGTTCCCCACCGCGGCCATCTGCGCGTGCCGGATGGGCGTGTCGCCGAGCTTGGCCTGTACCGCCTTCTCCGTGTCCCTGATGGAACGGTGACCGGTCACCACAGCATCTCCTTCGAACCCTCCTGGACCCCGGTGGTCCCGGACCCCGGTGGGTGACGCGTCCCGCACCGGACCCGTCCGCACCCTTGCCGGGCTTCGTTTGCGGTCGTACGATCTGCGCACCCCGCTATTCGTACGGGCTCAAACGATATCGCGGTATCCCGCGACCCCGCGGCCTCCCCCACCCGCTCGCGCCCGTACACCCGCACGCCTGCGCCGTACGCACGCGTCCCATCATCCCCGCCCCAGGAGCCCGGCATGGCCATCGACCCACGCCCTCCCGCAGCCCGCCCGACGGACGCGGCACCGTCCGCGACCCCGCGGCCCCGCATCGGCGTCCCCGGCATCGTCTTCTTCATCATCGCCGCCTCGGCACCGCTCACCGTCGCCGCCGGCGGCATCCCGCAGTCCCTCGGCGTCACCGGCGTCCTCGGCATCCCGCTGCTCTACCTGCTGATCGCGCTGCTGCTGGCAGTCTTCAGCGCGGGCTACGCGGCGATGAGCCGGCACATCACCGGTGCCGGCGCCTTCTACGCCTACGCCGCGCACGGCATCGGCCGCACCGCGGGAGTCGCCACCGCCTTCGTCGCGCTGGTCTCCTACAACGCCATGCAGGTCGGCATCGCCGGGCTCTTCGGCGCCACCACCGCCGACCTCCTGAAGGCCCGCACCGGCCTGGACGTCCCGTGGTGGGCCCTGGTGCTGGCGGCCACGGCACTGGTCGGGGCGCTGGGCTACCGGCGCATCGACGTGGGCATGAAGGTCCTCGCCGTGCTCATCGTCATCGAGTCCGGCACCGTCCTCGTCTTCGACATCGCGCAGTTCGGCCATGCCCCGCAGGGCGTCTCGCTCGCCCCGCTGAGCTGGCACGCGGCCACCGACGGCGCGCTCGGCGTCGCGCTGTGCTGCATCTTCGCCGCCTTCATGGGGTTTGAATCGGCGGCGCTCTACGGCGAGGAGTGCAAGGACCCGCGGCGCACCGTCGGCCGCGCCACCTACACCGCCGTCGCGCTCATCGGCGTCTTCTACGCCGTCACGGCCTGGGCGATGATCAGCGGCGCCGGGGGCGGGCGCGCGGTGCGCTACGCCGCCGTGCACGGCCCGGACATGATGTTCGCGCTGGGTGCGGACAGCCTCGGCCCGCTCTTCTCCGACCTCGCGCAACTCTTCCTGATCACCTCCCTGATCGCCGCACTGCTCTCCTTCCACAACGCGGTGGCCCGCTACGTACGTTCCCTCGGCCGCGAAGGAGTGCTGCCGCGCGGGCTGGGCGCGCTGCACCCCCGGTACGGTTCGCCCGCGCGCGGCTCGCTCGCGCAGACCGCGGTGACGGTGGCCGTGACCGTCCTCTTCGCGCTGGCCGGGCGCGACCCGGTGGACGACGTCTTCACCTGGCTCACCAACCTCGGCGCGCTGGGCGTCATCCTGCTGCTGCTCGTCACGTCAGTAGCGGTGATCTGCTACTTCGCACGGCGGGGCAGGAGCCGTGCGGACGAGGGACCGTGGCAGCGGCTGATCGCCCCCGCCCTCTCGGCCGTCGCCCTCGCCGTGATCTTCTACCTCGCGCTCACCAACTTCAGCGTCCAGCTGGGCGTCGGCCCCGGCAATCCGCTGCGCTGGATCCTGCCCTGCCTGGTGCTCGTGGCCGCCGTCCTGGGCATCGCCTGGGCCCGTTTCCTGCGGTTCGCCCGCCCCGACGCGTACGCCGCCATCGGCACCTGCGCCACGGACGACACCCCCTGACCACCCACTCCGCCCCCTCCCCCTGCCGCCCCTTCCGATTCCCGTGTCGCCCCTTCCGAGGAGCCGCCCCATGCCCGAACAGCCCGTCTCCCGCCGTCGTCTGCTCGCCGCGACCGGCGCCGCCACGCTCGCCGGCGGGGCCGCGGTGCTGGGCCCGGCCACCGCTGCAGCGGCCGCGCCGGCCGCGCCCCGGATCCGCCCGCTCGACGGACCCCGGCTCGTCCTGCTCGGTACCGCGGCCGGCCCGCCCCCGGAGGCGTCCCGCCGCGGCATCGCCAGCGCCCTCGTCGTGGACGGCCGTACGTACGTGATCGACTGCGGCCGCTCGGCGGTGACGCAGTACGGCCTGGCCGGGCTGAAGCTCGCCGACCTCACATCGATCTTCCTGACCCATCTGCACGCCGACCACATCGCCGACTACTACAACTTCTTCCTCCTCGGCGCGCAGCTCTCCAACGACGAGGACGACCTGATCACGAAGCCGGTGGACGTGTACGGGCCCGGCCCGGCCGGTGCCCTGCCGCCCGCCTTCGACCACGGTGATCCGCCGGTCGTCGCTCCGCACCACCCCACGCCGGGCCTGAAGCAGCTGACGGAGAAGCAGATCGAGGCGTTCGCGTACAGCACCAACGTCTTCATCCGGGATTCCGGCATCGCGGATCCGCGCACCCTGATCCGTACCCACGAGATCGAGCTGCCGGAGGGGACGGGCGCGCACCCGCTCGGCCCGACCGCGCCGCCGATGGAGCCCTTCGAGGTGGCGGACGACGGGACGGTACGAGTGATGGCGATCCTGGTGGATCACGGCCCGGTGTTCCCGTCGTACGCGTTCCGGTTCGACACCGCGCACGGGTCGGTGGTCTTCTCCGGCGACACGGTGAAGCACGACAACGTCGTACGGCTCGCCCGCGGCGCCGACCTCCTCGTGCACGAGGTGATGGACGCGGACTTCTACCGCGCTGCGGGGCTGCCGCCGGCCTACCTGGACCACATGCTGCAGTCGCACACGGACGTCACGGAGGTGGGCCCGATCGCCGAACGGGCGGGCGTGGACACCCTCGTCCTGAGCCACATCTGCCCCGCCGACCCGAAGGCCGTCTCCTCGGCGGAGTGGCGCCACCGCGCGGCCAAGGGCTTCTCGGGCCGCGTGATCCCGGGCGAGGACCTCCAGCAGATACCGCTGCGGGGGCGGTGACCACGAAGGGGACGAAGAGGAGGGACGAAGGAGGGGGACGAAGAGTGCGGGACTGCGGGAGCCCGGCCGGTCAGCCCCCCGAAGTGTCCAGTTCCGCGTCCGCGCTCACGCCCGCGCAGTCGTACGGGTCGTTCAGCCAGCCGTCCGGGAGGACGACCTTGTTGCGGCCCGAGGTGCGGCCGCGGGGGCCGTCGGCGCCGGTGGGCCAGGGCTGGTCGAGGTCCAGTGCGGAGAGGTGGTCGGCCAGCTCGGTCAGGGAGGAGGAGACGGCGAGCTTGCGGCGCATCTCGGAGCCGACCGAGAAGCCCTTGGTGTACCAGGCCACGTGCTTGCGGAAGTCGATCACGCCGCGGGCCTCGTCGCCCAGCCACTCGCCGAGGAGGGTGGCGTGCCGGAGCATGACGTCCGCGACCTCCTTCATGGTCGGCCGGGCGTAGTCCTCGGGCCGGTCCTCGAAGGCGGCGACCAGGTCGCCGAAGAGCCAGGGGCGGCCCAGGCAGCCGCGGCCGACGACGACGCCGTCGCAGCCGGTCTCGCGCATCATCCGCTGCGCGTCGTCGGCGGACCAGATGTCGCCGTTGCCGAGCACCGGGATCTCACTGATCGCGCCGACGTGCTCCTTGAGGCGGGCGATGGTGTCCCAGTCGGCGGTGCCGCCGTAGTGCTGGGCTGCGGTGCGGCCGTGCAGCGCGACGGCGGTGACGCCCTCCTCGACGGCGATCCGCCCGGCGTCGAGGTAGGTGAGGTGGTCGTCGTCGATGCCCTTGCGCATCTTGATCGTGACGGGCAGCGACCCGGCGTTGCCGACCGCCTCGCGCAGGATGGCGCGGAGCAGGTTCCGCTTGTACGGGAGGGCGGAGCCGCCGCCCTTGCGGGTCACCTTCGGGACGGGGCAGCCGAAGTTCAGGTCGATGTGGTCGGCCAGGTCCTCTTCCGCGATCATGCGGACGGCCCTGCCGACGGTGTCCGGGTCGACGCCGTACAGCTGGATCGAGCGCGGCTTCTCGCTCGCGTCGAAGTGGATCAGCTGCATGGTCTTCTCGTTGCGCTCGACCAGCGCCCGCGTGGTGATCATCTCGCTGACGAAGAGGCCCTTGCCGCCCGAGAACTCCCGGCACAGGGTCCGGAAGGGCGCGTTGGTGATCCCGGCCATCGGCGCGAGGACCACGGGGGGCTGCACGCTGTGCGGGCCGATCTGCAGCGACGACATCTGAAGCGGGTTCCTTCGACGGGTACGGATTCGACGTACGGGTTGGCGTACGGGGCGGGTGCGGTCTCCCATTGTCCCGCACGTGGCGGGTGCGCCGTACGCGCGTCCCCGGAAGGCCGTCCCCGGCCGGCGTCCGCCCGCTCCCCGAGCCCGGTACGGGCCGTACGCGCGCTCCCCGGAAGGCCGCTACGGGCCGTCGGGCCGGGCGCTCCGGGAGCCCGGTACCGCTACTCGTTGTAACGTTCAACCATGCCCGAGCTCAGCCACCGGCGGCGGATGCTGGTGCTGGCGATCTGCTGCATGAGCCTGCTGATCGTCAGCCTGGACAACACCGTCCTGAACGTCGCCCTGCCCTCCCTCCGCCAGGATCTGCATGCCTCCGTGTCCGGCATGCAGTGGACGATCGACGCCTACACCCTCGTCCTGGCGTCGCTGCTGATGCTGGCCGGATCCACGGCGGACCGGCTCGGCCGCCGCCGGGTGTTCCAGGTGGGGCTGATCGTCTTCACCCTGGGTTCGCTGCTGTGCAGCCTCGCGCCGAGCCTGCCGTGGCTGGTGGTGTTCCGGATGGTGCAGGCGGTGGGCGGCTCGATGCTCAACCCCGTGGCGATGTCGATCATCACCAACACCTTCACCGAGCCGCGCGAACGGGCCCGCGCGATCGGTGTGTGGGGCGGCGTGGTCGGCCTCAGCATGGCCGCGGGACCGGTGGTCGGCGGGCTGCTCGTGGAGGCCGTGGACTGGCGGGCGATCTTCTGGATCAACGTCCCCATCGGGCTGCTCGCGCTCTTCCTGACCATGCGCTACGTCCCGCACTCCCGCGCGCCCCACCCACGCCGCCCCGACCCCGTGGGTCAGGTGCTGGTCATCCTGCTGCTCGGCTCCCTGACGTACGCGATCATCGAGGCGCCCGAGTCGGGCTGGGGCTCGCCGCTGATCATGGGCTGCAGCGCGCTGGCCGTCCTGTCGCTCGCCGGGCTGATCGGGTACGAGCGGCGGCGCACCGAACCGCTGATCGAGCTGCGCTTCTTCCGCAGCGCCCCGTTCAGCGGCGCGACCGTGATCGCCGTGAGCGCGTTCGCGGCGCTCGGCGGCTTCCTCTTCGTCAACACCCTCTACCTCCAGGACGTCCGCGGTCTCTCGGCGCTGCACGCGGGCCTGTACATGCTGCCGATGGCGGCCATGACGCTGGTCTTCGCACCGCTGTCGGGGCGGCTGGTGGGGGCCCGCGGGCCGCGTCTGTCGCTGCTGCTGGCCGGTGCCGGGATGGTGATCAGCGGCGTCCTCTTCGCCGGCTTCCGGGCGGAGGAGAGCACCCCGCTGCTCTTCACCGGGTACGTGCTCTTCGGCATCGGCTTCGGCCTGGTGAACGCGCCGATCACCAATACCGCGGTGTCCGGGATGCCGCGGGCGCAGGCCGGGGTCGCGGCGGCGGTGGCCTCCACCAGCCGCCAGGTCGGCCAGTCGCTGGGCGTGGCCGTGATCGGGGCCGTGCTGGCGAGCGGCGGCGCTGCCGCCACCACCGGCGGCTTCGCCGAGGCGAGCCGCCCGGCCTGGTGGGTCATCACCGGCTGCGGCGCGGCCGTGCTCCTCGTCGGCGCCCTCACCAGCGGAAGCTGGGCCCGCGAGACGGCACAGCGGGCCGCCCGGCAGCTGGAGGGCGCCCCGGTGCCGTCGCCCGGCGCTCCGGCGGACAGTCGCCGGAGCGGCTGAGCGGGCCGCGGGCCGGCCGCTGCCGTCCCCCCCGTTGGCGGCTACGCGCCGCCCGCCGGTGCGCGGGCGGTCTCCGCCGCCACCGCCAGCTCCCGGAGCCGCACCAGCCGCTCCCGCGAGGCCTCGTCCTGCGGCGCGTACACCGTCACCCGGAAGCCCTCCCGGTCACCCAGGTAGAGCGGGGTGTTGGTCACCCGCACCAGGCCCACCTCCGCGTTCTGGAAGGTCTTGGTCTTCGCGCGGGCGCACAGCACCTCGTGCCGGTCCCAGATCTCCCGGAACTCCGGCGACGCCCGCTGCAACCGCTTGAGCAGCGCCTTCCACGCGGGCTCCGCGACGTGCTCGGCCATGGCGGCCCGGAAGCGGGCCGTCATCTGCGCCATCGTCTCTTCCAGGTGCGGCACGGCGGCCCGCCACTCGGGGTGGGTGAAGGTGAGCCACAGGCAGTTGCGGTCCTGCGGCTCCAGCGCGTCGAGGTCGGTCAGCAGCCGCCCGTACGTGCGGTTGTACGCGAGGATGTCGTACCGGCGGTTCTGCACGCAGGCCGCGAACGGCTCCAGCTGCTCCAGCACCTGCCGCAGCTCCGGTGAGACCACCGCGCACTCGCCGCCGGGCGCCGGATCGGCGGCGCCGGCCAGCGCGAAGAGGTGGGCGCGTTCGCTGGCGTCCATCAGCAGCGCCCGCGCGACCGCGTCCAGCACCTGCGCCGAGACATGGATGTCCCTGGCCTGTTCGAGCCAGGTGTACCAGGTGACGCCGACCGCGGCGAGCTGCGCGACCTCCTCGCGGCGCAGCCCCGGGGTGCGCCGGCGCGTGCCGCGCGGCAGGCCGACCCGCTCGGGCGGGATGCGTTCGCGGCGGCTGCGCAGGAACGCGGCCAGCTCGTCGCGGCGGACGTCGGCGGCGCTGCGGGCGGGCGCGGGGGGTGAGGTGACGCTCATGGTTCCAGCGTGGCGCACGGCCGAGCCGGTTGCCAGGTAGCGCTGGTACCAGGATGAACACACTCTGGTACCCGGCTGAGCGCTGCCGGATCTTCGGAGTGTGAGCACCACGACGACACCCGAACCGACCACACCGGGCCTGACGGGCCCGGATCCGACGACACCGGGCCCGGCGGCGCCCGCCCGGCTGACCGCGCTCGGCCTGGCCACCCTGCTGCTGGGTGCCGCGCTGCCCATGACCGACTTCTTCATCGTGAACGTCGCCCTGCCGTCCATCGGACGCGAGCTGCGGGCCGGGCCCGCGGTCCTGGAGATGGTCGCGGCCGCGTACGCCATGGCGTACGCCGTGCTGCTCGTCCTCGGCGGGCGGCTCGGCGACACCTACGGCCGGCGGCGGCTGTTCCTGTGGGGCGCGGCCGCCTTCGGCCTGACCTCGCTGGCCTGCGGGCTGGCGCCGGACGCCTGGACGCTGGTGGCGGCGCGCGCGGCGCAGGGCGCGGCGTCCGCGGTGATGCTGCCGCAGGTGCTGGCCACGATCCACGCGACCACGTCGGGCGCCCTGCGCGGCCGGGCGCTCGGCCTGTACGGCGCGACGGGCGGCGTCGCCGGGGTCGCCGGGCAGCTGCTCGGCGGGCTGCTGGTCTCCGCCGACCTGCTGGGTACCGGCTGGCGCGCGATCTTCCTGGTGAACGTGCCGGTGGTGGCGGCCATCCTGCTGCTGGGCCGGTTCTCGGTACCGGACAGCCGGGCGGCCCGGCCGGCCCGCGGCGACCGGGCCGGTACGTTGCTGTTCGCGCTCGCACTCGTTGCGCTGCTGCTGCCGCTGACGGAGGGCCGGACGGCCGGCGGCCCGCTGTGGTCGTGGCTGCTGCTCGCCGCCGCACCCCTGCTGGCCTGGGCGTTCTACGTGGTCGAGCGGCGTGCCGAGCGCAGTGGCGGGGCGCCGCTGCTGCCGCCGTCGCTGCTGCGCGAGCCGGGGCTGCGGCGCGGGCTCGCGGTGGCGGTCCCGTTGTTCGCCGGGTTCGGCGGCTTCATGTTCGTGGTGGCGGTCGCGCTCCAGCAGGGGCTGGGGCTGTCGCCGGTGGTGGCGGGCGCCGCGGTGGCGCCGATGAGCGTGACGTACCTGATCACGTCCATGTGGGGGCCGCGGCTGGCGCCCCGGTTGGGCAGCCGGGTGCTGACGGCCGGCGCGGTGACGCACGCGGTGGGGCTGGCCGTGCTCGCGGCGACCGTGCTCGCCGGCTGGCCGGACCTGGACCCGGTCTCGCTGGCCCCCGCGATGGCCGTCATCGGGGCGGGGCAGGGCTTCCAGCTCCCGACGTACTTCCGGGTGATGCTGGCGGCCGTGCCGCCGGAGCGGGCGGGCGCGGGCAGCGGCCTCTCGGTCACGGCGCAGCAGACCTGCCTGGCGCTCGGCGTCGCGACGATCGGCTCGGTGTTCCTGGGGCTCGTCCCGTCGGCCGGCGTACGGGACGCGCTGCTCGTCGCGCTGGCCGTCCAGTTCGTCGGCCTGCTGGCCATGACGGGCCTGTCCCTGCGGCTGCCGCGCGCCCTGTCCTGACCCCGGCCGCCGCCCCGTCCCCATCCGACGCGCGCCGACGCACGACAGCTGACGGCCGACAACTGACGACTGTCCGCCGACAGCCGACACGAATGACAATTATTGAAATCTGTCAGCTGTCATGCGACGGTGGATGCATGCAGACGCGCACTCTTGGCACCACCGGCCCCCAGACCTCCGCCCTCGGCCTCGGCTGCATGGGCATGTCCGCGCTCTACGGGGACAGCGACCGCGCCGAATCCCTCGCCACCGTCCACGCGGCGCTGGACGCCGGGATCACCCTCCTGGACACCGGCGACTTCTACGGCATGGGCCACAACGAACTGCTCCTCAACGAAGCGCTGCGCACCGCCCCGGCGGCCGCCCGCGACAACGCCCTGATCAGCGTCAAGTTCGGCGCCCTGCGGACGGTCGAGGGCGCGTTCACCGGCTACGACGGGCGGCCGGCCGCGGTGAAGAACTTCGCCGCGTACTCCCTCCAGCGCCTCGGCACCGACCACATCGACGTCTACCGCATCGCCCGCCTGGACCCGGACGTACCGGTCGAGGAGACCGTCGGCGCCATCGCCGAGCTGATCGAGGCCGGGCACGTCCGCCACGTCGGCCTCTCCGAGGTCGGCGCGGAGACGCTGCGCAGGGCGGCGGCCGTGGCGCCCGTCTCCGACCTCCAGATCGAGTACTCCCTCATCTCGCGCGGCATCGAGGAAGAGATCCTGCCCGCGGCCCGCGAGCTGGGCATCGGGATCACCGCGTACGGCGTCCTCTCCCGCGGCCTGATCAGCGGGCACTTCAGCCGGGACCGGAAGCTCGCCGCGAACGACTTCCGCGGCATGAGCCCGCGCTTCCAGGGCGACAACCTCGACCACAACCTCGGGCTGGTCGAGGCGCTGCGGGCCATCGCCGAGCGCAAGGGCGCCTCGGTCGCGCAGACCGCCATCGCCTGGGTGCTCGCCCGCGGCGAGGACATCGTTCCGCTGATCGGCGCCCGCACCCGCGAGCGGCTGACCGAGGCGCTCGGCGCGCTGGACGTCACCCTGGACGCCGCCGACCTGGCCGCCATCGAGCGGGCGGTCCCGGCCGGCGCGGCGGCGGGCGACCGCTACCCGGCCAACCAGATGGCGCACCTGGACAGCGAGCGCTGACCCGGCCCGGCGGCGGGCGGGGCGTCGGATACCGTCCGTAGCACGGCACCCCGCCCGCCGCCCCTCGACCAGGAAGGCCCGACGCCCCATGCCGCCCGAGCCGCTGACCCGCGAACGCATCCTCCAGGCCACCGAAGAGGTGCTGCGCCGGCACGGCCAGGCCAAGGCCACGGTGGTCGACGTGGCGCGGGCGCTGGGCGTCAGCCACGGCAGCGTCTACCGGCACTTCCCCACGAAGGCGGCGCTGCGCGAGGCGGTCACGGGGCGCTGGCTGGACCGCACGACCGGCGTGCTCGACGAACTCGCCGGGGACTCCGGCCTCCCGGCGGCCGACCGGCTGCCGCGGTGGCTGGACGCGCTCTTCGCTGCGAAGCGGCGCAAGGCGGGCGACGATCCCGAACTGTTCGCGACGTACCTGGTCCTGGCGTCCGAGGCCGCCGAGGTCGTCGACGCGCACATCGCCGTACTGGTCCGGCAGCTCGCCCGGATCGTCGCGGACGGCGTCGCGGAGGGCACGTTCGCGTACGCGCCGGACCCCGACGCCACCGCCCGCGCCGTCTTCGACGCCACCGCCCGGTTCCACGACCCGTGCCACGCCGGCGATTGGCAGCGCCCCGAAATCGAAGGCCAGTTCACGGTGGTACGTGAACTGGTCCTTCGCGGGTTGTGCGCCCCGCCGCAGAATGCCGCGCCGTGGCCGAATGCGGCGGCGGAATAGCTCTGCTCGACGGGCTGCATGTCCGCTTCGGCGCGTA
Organism: Streptomyces sp. NPDC050806; assembly: GCF_055586425.1. Classification (NCBI taxonomy): domain Bacteria; kingdom Bacillati; phylum Actinomycetota; class Actinomycetes; order Kitasatosporales; family Streptomycetaceae; genus Streptomyces; species Streptomyces sp. NPDC050806. Next base: position 16,530 of record NZ_JBVJIF010000020.1, read on the forward strand.
GGGGCGCGGGGAACTGCGCGAGCAGCCGACGCCATGCCGCACTCCGCCATCGCGGAGCGCACATACGCCGCCGGCCGGCCCCGCACCCGCGGGGACCGGCCGGCAGTCGTTAAATCAGCGCGCACAGCGCGCAGGGTCAGCAGCCCAGCAGCCGCGCGCCCAGGTAGCCCTGGATCTGGTCCAGGGAGACCCGCTCCTGCTTCATCGTGTCGCGCTCGCGCACGGTCACGGCGTTGTCGTCGAGGGTGTCGAAGTCGACCGTGACGCAGAACGGCGTGCCGATCTCGTCCTGGCGGCGGTAGCGGCGGCCGATGGCGCCCGCGTCGTCGAACTCGATGTTCCAGTTCTTGCGCAGGTCCGCCGCGAGGCCCTTGGCCTTCGGGGACAGCTGCGGGTTCCGGGACAGCGGGAGGACGGCGACCTTGACCGGCGACAGGCGCGGGTCGAGGCGCATGACCGTGCGCTTCTCCATCTTGCCCTTGGCGTTCGGCGCCTCGTCCTCGAAGTACGCGTCGAGCATGAAGGCGAGCATCGCCCGGCCGACACCGGCCGCGGGCTCGATGACGAACGGGGTGTAGCGCTCGCCGGCCTCCTGGTCGAAGTAGGACAGGTCCTGGCCGGACGCCTTGGAGTGCGAGGCGAGGTCGTAGTCCGTACGGTTCGCGACGCCCTCCAGCTCGCCCCACTCCGAGCCGCCGAACTGGAAGCGGTACTCGATGTCAGCGGTGCGCTTGGAGTAGTGGGAGAGCTTCTCCTTGGGGTGCTCGTACCACCGGATGTTCTCCTCGCGCAGGCCCAGGTCGCGGTACCAGTTCCAGCGCTGCTCCATCCAGTACTCGTGCCAGGTCTCGTCCTCGCCCGGCTTGACGAAGAACTCCATCTCCATCTGCTCGAACTCGCGGGTGCGGAAGATGAAGTTGCCCGGCGTGATCTCGTTCCGGAAGGACTTGCCCATCTGGGCGATGCCGAACGGGGGCTTCTTGCGCGAGGTCTGCTGCACCTGGGCGAAGTTGGTGAAGATGCCCTGGGCGGTCTCGGGACGGAGGTACGCGACCGAGCCGGAGTCCTGGGTCGGGCCGAGGTGCGTGGAGAGCAGGCCGGAGAACTGCTTGGGCTCGGTGAAGCTGCCCTTGTTGCCGCAGTGCGGGCAGTTGACGTCGGCGAGACCGTTCTCGGGCAGGCGCCCGTGCTTCGCCTCGTAGGCCTCTTCGAGGTGGTCGGCGCGGAAGCGCTTGTGGCAGGAGGTGCACTCGGTCAGCGGGTCCGTGAAGGTCGCGACGTGACCGGACGCCACCCAGACCTCCGAGGCCAGGATGACCGACGAGTCGAGACCGACCACGTCCTCGCGCGAGGTGACCATGTTGCGCCACCACTGACGCTTGATGTTCTCCTTCAGCTCCACACCGAGGGGACCGTAGTCCCAGGCGGCGCGCTGGCCGCCGTAGATCTCACTGCACGGGTATACGAAGCCACGGCGCTTGCTCAGGCTGACGATGGTGTCGATCTTGTCGGCGGCCACGGTGCTCTCTTCATTGCGACGACGAACGATTAATAGGAGCGGCGCCCTGGCGCCTCCTGGAGGGGCGTGGTCGGGAGGCGGGCGGGCGAATGCTTCAGGTTACCGGCGGCCATGCCCCCCGGATCAAATCGGTTCCCGTCACTGTCCCCGTCTCACCTGGTTTGTTGACAATCGTTTCCAGTCCAGTTGAAAATGACTGTCATGAACGTACGCCGTCGAATATCCACCGCGGCCCTTGCCGGCTCCGCTGTCCTGGGCCTTCTCGCCGTCTCCGCCTGCTCCGGCACGGACGGCAAGGAGGACGGCAAGCTCGCCGTGACGGCGTCCTTCTACCCGATGCAGTACCTCGCCGAGGAGATCGGCGGCGAGCACGTGTCGGTGACCAGCCTCACCGCTCCCGGCACCGAGCCGCACGACCTGGAGCTCAGCCCCAAGCAGACCGCCCAGCTCGGCGAGTCCGACGCCGTCGTCTACCTCAAGGGTGTCCAGCCGGCCGTCGACGAGGCGGTCAAGCAGTCCGGCGTGGAGCACACCGCCGACGCCGCCTCCTTCACCACCCTGGAGCGCCACGGCGCCGAGGTCGGCGCCCACGGTCACGAGGAGCACGGCCACGAGGAGCACGGCCACGAGGGCCACGACCACGGCGACGAGTCCGGCCTCGACCCGCACATCTGGCTGGACCCCGTGAAGTACGCCGAGGCCGCCAAGGGCGTCGGCAAGACCCTCGCCGCGGCCGACCCCAAGCACAAGGCCGACTACGAGAAGAACACCGACGCGCTGGTGAAGCGGCTGGACAAGCTGAACCAGGAGTACAAGGACGGGCTGAAGAACCGGAAGTCGGACACCTTCATCACCACCCACGCCGCCTTCGGCTACCTCGCCGAGCGCTACGGCCTCACCGAGGAGGCCATCAGCGGCCTGGACCCGGAGGCCACCGACGTCAGCGGCAGCCGGGTGAAGGAGCTGCAGGGGCTGGCGAAGGAGCACGACGTCCACACCGTCTTCTTCGAGACGCTGACCAGCCCCGACATGGCCAAGACGCTGGCCAAGGACGTGCACGCCAAGACCGACGTGCTGGACCCCATCGAGGGCATCACCAAGAAGTCCCGCGGCGACGACTACCTCGCCGTCATGGAGTCCAACCTCAAGGCGCTGCAGAAGGCACTGGGCGCCAAGTGACCGGGCCGGACGCCGGAGAAGGAGCTGCCATGAGCGGTACGGACAGCGGTCCCGACGAGGCACCGGCCGTCGTCTCGCTGCGCGGCGCGAGCGCGTCGCTGGGCGCACGCCCCGTGCTGCGCGGCATCGACCTGACCGTGCGGCGCGGCGAGGTCGTCGCGCTGCTCGGCGCCAACGGCTCCGGCAAGTCCACCGCCGTCCGCGCGGTGGTCGGCCAGGTCCCGCTGAGCGCCGGCGAACTGGAGCTGTTCGGTACACCCGCGCGCCGCTTCAAGGACTGGGCGCGCATCGGCTACGTGCCGCAGCGCACCACGGCGGCGGGCGGCGTGCCCGCCACGGTCCGCGAGGTCGTGGCGGCCGGCCGGCTGGCCCGTACGAAGCTGAAGTGGCCGGGGAAGGCCGACCGCGCGGCCGTCATGTCGGCGCTGGAGCAGGTCGGCATGGCCGACCGCGCGAAGGACTCGGTCGGCGCGCTCTCCGGCGGCCAGCACCAGCGCGTCCTGATAGCCCGCGCGCTGGTCGCCGAGCCCGAACTGCTGATCATGGACGAGCCGATGGCCGGCGTGGACCTCGCCAGCCAGGAGGTGCTGGCGGCGACGCTGCGCGCGCAGGTCGAGGCCGGCGCCACGGTTCTGCTCGTGCTGCACGAGCTGGGCCCGCTGGAGCCGCTCATCGACCGTGCCGTGGTGCTGCGGGACGGCTGCGTCGTCCACGACGGGCCGCCCCCGGAGGCCGTGGGCCAGCACGCCCTGCCGGGCCACGATCACGTACACCCGCACGCGGACGCGGCCCACGAGCCCGTCCGGACAGGACTGCTGACCTGAGATGGACATCCTCACCTACGCCTTCATGCAGCGGGCGCTGATCGCGGCCGCACTGGTCGGCATCACCGCGCCCGCCGTCGGCATCTATCTCGTACAGCGCCGCCAGGCGATCATGGGCGACGGCATCGGGCACGTCGCGCTGACCGGTGTCGCGCTCGGCGTCCTGCTCAACACCTCTCCGGTGTGGATGGCCGTCCTGGTCGCCACGGTCGGCGCGGTGATCATGGAGCTGGTCCGCTCGTACGGCAAGACCCGCGGCGACATCGCGCTCGCCATGCTCTTCTACGGCGGCATGGCCGGCGGCGTACTGATCATCAACCTCGCGCCCGGCGGCTCCACCGCCAACCTCACGAGCTACCTCTTCGGCTCCATCACCAGCGTCTCCCCCGAGGACGTCACGGTCACCGCGATCCTGGCCGCCTTCGTGCTCGTGATCACGCTCGGGCTGCGCCGCCAGCTCTTCGCGATCTGCCAGGACGAGGAGTTCGCCCGCGTCACCGGGCTGCCGGTCCGCGTCCTGAACCTGCTGCTCGCGGTCACCGCCGCCGTCACCGTCACCGTCGCCATGCGCGCCGTCGGCCTGCTGCTGGTCAGCGCGCTGCTGGTGGTGCCGGTCGCGGCGGCCCAGCAGGCCACCCGCGGCTTCGCCGCGACCCTCGCCATCTCGGTGGCGATCGGTGTGATCGTCACGCTCTCGGGTACGGCCGTGTCGTTCTACGTGGACGTGCCGCCGGGTGCGAGCATCGTGCTGCTGGCCATCGCGGTGTTCGCCGTCTTCTCGCTGGTCGCCGCGCCATTGGCGAAAAGACGCGCGCGAGCTGTCGTCCGGGACGAGCAGGGGTGCACCCTGGAGGGGCCGGGCGGCGTGCCGGCCGCCCGGAAGCCGGCGGACGACGTCGGGGTGAGCACGTGAGGCACACGGTGAGCGCGGCATGAGCGTACGGGTGTAAGCGTCCCACCAGGCTTCCGGTCATCACCTGGCACAATGGCCGGACGTTCCGCAGGGGGATGTTCTACGCCTAAGGGAGGCAACGGTGGCGACGAGCGCGGGATCTCCGGTGCGCGGCCGGTCGACGCGGCAGCGAGCCGCCGTGGCCGCGGCTCTCGACGAGGTCGACGAGTTCCGCAGCGCACAGGAACTGCACGACATGCTCAAGCACCGGGGCGACTCGGTGGGGCTCACCACGGTCTACCGCACGCTCCAGTCGCTGGCCGACGCCGGCGAGGTGGACGTGCTGCGCACCAGCGAGGGCGAGGCCGTCTACCGCCGGTGCAGCACCGACGACCACCATCACCACCTGGTCTGCCGCTCCTGCGGCAAGGCCGTGGAGGTCGAGGGCCCCGCGGTGGAGCGGTGGGCCGATCAGATCGCGGCGGAGCACGGCTTCCGTGACGTCGGGCACACGATCGAGATCTTCGGCACGTGCGGGGACTGCGCGAAGGCCGCGGAGGCGTCCTGAGGGACGCCGAGGACCCAGGAAGGGCCCGGGAAGCCGCACGGCGGCTCCCGGGCCCTTCAGCGTCCGCTCAGGCCTGCTGCCCGGCGCCCTCCTGTGCGGATCCGGAAACCTCGTTCGGCAGCGCGCCGCCGAAGCGCCGGTCCCGCTTGGCGTACTCCATGCACGCGTCCCACAGGTTCCGCCGGTCGAAGTCGGGCCACAGCACGTCCTGGAAGACCATCTCGGCGTAGGCGCTCTGCCAGATCAGGTAGTTCGACGTGCGCTGCTCGCCGGAGGGCCGCAGGAACATGTCCACGTCCGGCATGTCCGGGTAGTACATGTACTTCGAGAAGGTCTTCTCGCTGACCTTCGACGGGTCCAGCCGGCCCGCCTTCACGTCCTCGGCCATCGCCTGCGCCGCATCCGCGATCTCCGCGCGCCCGCCGTAGTTCATGCAGAAGTACAGCGTGAGGCCGTCGTTGTCCTTCGTCTGCTCCTGCGCGACCTGCAGCTCCTTGGCCACCGACTTCCACAGCTTGGGCATCCGCCCCACCCAGCGCACCCGGATCCCGAGCGCGTCCAGCTGGTCACGCGTCTTGCGGATGAAGTCGCGGTTGAAGTTCATCAGGAAGCGCACCTCGTCGGGCGACCGCTTCCAGTTCTCGGTGGAGAAGGCGTACAGCGAGATGGCCTTCACGCCCATCTCGATGGCGCCCTGCAGCACGTCCAGCACCTGCTCGGCACCGACCTTGTGCCCCTCGGTGCGCGGCAGCCCGCGCTCCTTGGCCCAGCGCCCGTTGCCGTCCATCACGATGGCCACGTGCTCGGGGACCAGCTCACCGGGGATCTTCGGCGGCCGCGCACCGGACGGGTGCGGCTCCGGCGCCTGGTACTCCCGCCGCGAACGGCCCAGAATCCCACGTCGTGCCATGCGTGCCACGTCTCCTAGTTCTTCGGTGGAGCTCTTGAGGGGAGCTCTTGGGTGGTTACTTCTCTACGTAGCGGAGCGAGCGCAGTCCCCGCTCCAGGTGCCACTGCAGATACGCCGCGACCAGCCCGCTGCCCTCCCGGACGTGCCGGGCCTCGGCCGCGTCCGCCGTGCCCCAGTCCCCCGTCAGCAACGCGCTGAGCAGCGCGATCGACTCAGAGGAGGGTACGACGCTGCCGGGCACACGGCACTCCCCGCATATCACTCCGCCCGCGCCGACCGAGAAGAACCGGTTCGGACCGGGCATTCCGCACCGCGCGCAGTCGTCAAAGCTGGGTGCGTAGCCGTTCACGGCGAGCGACCGCAGCAGAAAGGCGTCGAGCACGAGATGCGGGGCGTGCTCCCCGTTGGCGAGCGTCCGCAGCCCGCCCACGAGGAGGAGGTACTGCTGCACCGCCGGCTCGCCCTCGTGGTCGGTGAACCGCTCCGCCGTCTCCAGCATCGCGGTCCCCGCGGTGTACCGGTCGTAGTCCCGCACGATGCCGCCACCGTAGGCGGCGATCGTCTCGCTCTGCGTGCAGAGCGGCAGCCCGCGCCCGATCAGTTCCGAGCCCCGCGCGAAGAACTGCACGTCCACGTGGGAGAACGGCTCCAGCCGGGCGCCGAACTTCGACTTCGTACGCCGTACGCCGCGGGCCACGGCCCGAACCCGGCCGTGCCCGCGGGTCAGCAGCGTGATGATCCGGTCCGCCTCACCCAGCTTCTGGGTGCGCAGCACGACACCGTCATCACGGAACAGACTCATGCGCCCATTGTCGCGTACGGGTGTGCCGTCCCGGCACGGGCGGCCGACGACGGTACGGCGGGCCGGTCAGCCCACCTCGCCGCGGCTGCGGGCGTTCACGTAGGCCGTGGCCGCGCTCAGCCGCTCCTGCGCGGTGGCGTCCCGTACCGCCTCGGGATCGCAGTCCCACTCCCGCCCGCCGCCCACCGGGCGCAGCTGGAGGTACGGACCCTCGCTCCCCATCACCAGTCCCACTCTGCCCGTCCGGGTGTCCACGACGTACGAACCCACCGCGGCGCTCATCGCTCTTCGCTCGCTTCCTTCTCGTGCCGTTGCTCGTGCCATTGCTCGCGCTCCCGCAGCACGGCGATCAGTTTCCGTGCCGTTCCGACCGTGCAGCGTCCGAATTCGACCAGCGGCCGAGGGGTTTCGTACGCGCACGAAATGAGGTCGAGACGGAGAGAGGGGAGCACGACACCGACCCGCGCGAACGCTTCCCGCAATTCCCGCACCGCCGCCTCCGCGTCCCCGATTCTTTCCGCCGCCAACCGCCTGTCCCACTTTCCCGTCACGGTCTTTTCCTCCGGGAGATTTTCGCTGTTCACATCCTCAGGATGCGGGTGCCGATCTAAAATCGGCAGCCGTGCGCGCGCTACAACTGCGCGGCAGGGCGAGGGGGTTAGGCCATGGCCATGACCGGCAAGGGGCGCAACCACGGCGGCCCACGACAGGCCGCCTGGGAATTCTTCGGCGCTGAACTGAAGCGGCGCCGGGAGGCCGCCCAGTTCACCCAGGAGGAACTGGGGAGAAGGGTGTTCGTATCCGGCGGCTACATCGGCCAGTTCGAACAGGCGATCCGAAAGCCACAACTCGATGTAGCGGAAAGGATCGACGAAACCCTACAGACGGACGGCTTTTTCGCCCGCATGTGCGAGAAGCTGATTAATGACTCGCGGTATGCGGAGTACTTCGCTGCCGCGGCCGAGCTGGAGGCGCTCGCGACGAGCATCTGCGACTTCTCGCACGCGCTCGTGCCGGGCCTCATGCAGACACCCGCGTATGCGCGAGCGATCGCATTGGCGAGCAATCCGCTGGCGCCCGACGAATACATCGAGCACATCGTCTCCGCTCGGATGGACCGGGCGTGCCTCCTCAACGACCCGTCGCGGGTCACCTACTGGGCGATCCTGCACGAGAGCGTGCTGCGCATCCCGGTGGGCGGCCACGTCGCCATGGCGCAGCAACTGGACCACATCGCGGGGCTCGCGCGCAGCCGCAAGGTCGTGCTCCAGGTGATCCCGTTCGCGGCCGGGGCGCACGCATCCATGCTGGGGCCGATGAAGCTCATGGAGTTCGGGGACGCTCCGCCAACTGTCTATCTGGAGGCGGAGTATTCGGGAACTCTGGCCGACGATCCGTCCCTGGTGAAGCGTGCACAGTGGACATACGATCTGCTCAGGGCCGCCGCATTGTCGCCGCAGGCGTCCCTGGCCCTGATCGAGTCGGCGGCGGAGGGCTACAGGACAGCATGAGCATCGACCTGACCACCGCGCACTGGCGCAAGAGCAGTTACAGCGACGGGCACGGCGGCGACTGCGTCGAGGTCGCCGACCACGTCGGCCCCGTCATCCCCGTCCGGGACAGCAAGAACCCCCACGGCCCGGCGGTCGTCTTCTCCGCGGACGCGTGGGCCGCGTTCCTCGCGGTGCTCAAGGCGTAAGCCTCAAGACGGCGTACGCGCCGCGGCGAGCAGCCGCTCCGTGTCGGCCTCGTCCAGGGAGAGCGCCGTGCCGACGGTCAGGAGGACCTCGCGCTCCGGCCCGGCGTAGGGGCCGTCCGCGAGGGCGATGCGCGCGCCCTGCAGCAGCAGGGATTCCCGGCCCGCAGGGGCGAGATGCGGGGCGAGCGGCTCCAGCGCTTCGTGGAGCTCTATGGCCAGCGCGGTCCCGCAGGGGTCGAGCCCGTCCCGGCCGTCGTGGTACGTGCCGGGGAGCCGGCCCGTGTCCGCGGCCAGCGCGGCCAGCAGGGAGAGCAGCTGGTCCTCCGTGCACTCGGTGAAGCCGGAGGCGCGTACCACCGAGACCGCCTGCTCGCGGACCGGGCGGGCCGACGTGCCGCCCGCCGCCAGGACCGCGAGGGCCACCGTGTGCACGGCGTCGCGGAGCATCGCGGAGAAGCGGGTGGTGGTCGGGTGGTCCAGGGCGTCGAGGCCGAAGTGGCCGCCGCAGGAGGAGCATTCCAGTACGGGCCCGGCCTCGCCCCGCGGGAGGACGGGGAGTCCGAGCAGGGTCAGCCGGCGCTTGCCCGTGCGGCGGCGGTAGTTGCGATCACCACCGCACTCGGTACAGAAGAACTCGCCGTCGGCGATCGTGCGCCAAGACGTGCGCACGCCCACCAGACCCAGCTTGTGCATCACGTCGAACCTCCGTAACGCCCCCGTAGCCCTTGGCGGGCACAGGCGGTGCCCACACGGCAACGCTGCCGCGCTGACGTGATGTTAGCCACATCAAGTCCGTCGCGTCAGCATGTCGTACGGGGAGATGCGGAAGGCCCCGCCCCTCGTGTCCGCGAGGGGCGGGGCCTTCCGCAGGGCCTCACCGGGGGCCGGAAATCCGGCCCGGCGGTACGGTCCGGGACCCGGCCAGCGGGTTTGCCCGACACACCCGTACGGGCGTCAGCGGCTCGCGCGGTTGACGGCGGAGACGACGGCCTTGATCGAGGCGCGGACAATGTTCGCGTCGATGCCGACGCCCCACAGAACCTTGTCGCCGATCGCGCACTCGATGTACGCGGCGGCCTGGGCGCCGGCGCCCTCGCTCATCGTGTGCTCGACGTAGTCCAGCAGCCGGACGTCGACGTCGATGGCGTGCAGCGCGTCGAAGAACGCGGCCAGCGGGCCGTTGCCGGAACCGGTCAGCACCGTGTCCTGACCGTCGACGACCGCCTCGACGGTCAGCGCGTCGGTGCCCTCGGTCGTCGTGGAGGTCTGCGCGGAGCGCAGCGAGATACGGCCCCAGGCGTTGTCCGGGGTGGGCAGGTACTCGTCCTGGAAGGTGGACCAGATGGCCGCCGGCGTGACCTCGCCGCCCTCGGAGTCGGTCTTCTCCTGGATGGTCCGGGAGAACTCGATCTGCATGCGGCGGGGCAGGTCCAGCTTGTGGTCGTTCTTCAGGACGTAGGAGATGCCGCCCTTGCCGGACTGCGAGTTGACGCGGATGACGGCCTCGTAGGAGCGGCCGACGTCCATGGGGTCGATGGGCAGGTACGGGACCGCCCACTCGAACTCGTCCACGCTCTTGCCCGCGGCGGCCGCCTCGGCCTCCCGGGCGTCGAAGCCCTTCTTGATGGCGTCCTGGTGGGAGCCGGAGAAGGCGGTGTAGACCAGATCGCCCGCGTAGGGGTGGCGCGGGTGGATCTCCATCTGGTTGCAGTACTCGGACGTACGGCGGATCTCGTCGATCTGCGAGAAGTCGATCATCGGGTCGACACCCTGCGAGAACAGGTTCATGCCCAGGGTGACCAGGTCGACGTTGCCGGTGCGCTCGCCCTGGCCGAACAGGCAGCCCTCGACGCGGTCGGCGCCGGCCATCACGGCCAGCTCGGCGGCGGCGACGGCGGTGCCGCGGTCGTTGTGCGGGTGGGTCGACAGGCAGACGTACTCACGGCGGGACAGCTTGCGGGACATCCACTCGAAGCGGTCCGCGTGGGTGGAGGGCGTGGAGCGCTCGACCGTGGCGGGCAGGTTCAGGATGATCTCGCGGCCCTCCTCGGGCTGCCAGACGTCCATGACCGCCTCGCAGACCTCCAGGGCGAAGTCCAGCTCGGTGTCGGTGAAGATCTCGGGGCTGTACTGGTAGCCGAAGATCGTCTCGTCGCCCAGGATCTTCTCGGCGTACTCCATGACCAGCCGCGTGCCGTCCACGGCGATCTGCTTGACCTCTTCCTTGGAGCCGCGGAAGACGACCCGGCGGAAGGTGGGCGCCGTGGCGTTGTACAGGTGGACCGTCGCGCGGTGGGCGCCCCGCAGCGACTCGACGGTCTTCTCGATCAGCTCTTCGCGGGCCTGCGTCAGGACGGAGATCGTCACGTCCTCGGGGATCGCGCCCTCTTCGATGATCGAGCGTACGAAGTTGAAGTCGGTCTCGCCGGAGGAGGGGAAGCCGACCTCGATCTCCTTGTAGCCCATCTTGACCAGCAGGTCGAACATCTCGCGCTTGCGGGCGGGCGACATGGGGTCGATCAGTGCCTGGTTGCCGTCGCGCAGGTCGGTCGACAGCCAGCGCGGAGCCTTGGTGATGCGCTGGTCCGGCCACGTACGGTCAGGAATCTCCACCGCTTCGTAGCGGCCGTACTTGTGCACCGGCATGCCGGACGGCTTCTGCTGGATGGCAGCGGCGGTGACGGGGGTCGGGCGACCGATGGCGTTCTCGGGCTTCGACATGATGCGTAGGGCTCCTCGTAGGTGAACGGGAGGGGGCGCCCCCTGCTCGAAGAGCTCGGGGGAGGCCGACGGGCTTGGGGAACGCAACACCGAACTCCGCGGGGAGGGGGTCGGCCTACGACTACAGGCCCTCGCCGCGGCAGCTAAGGAGAAGCAGCCCGAAACGCATGATGCTCAGCACCCTAGCCGAGACCCAAGGCGAATGGACGTCCCGTATCAGTATGCGGGACTGAAGATCCGTTGTGGCCGTTTAGCGGCCAAGCACACATTCCAGGGAATCTCGGCAGTGGGGAGTGACACAGCTCACACGGGGTGTCACGCTCGCCGCATGGACGCCACTTCCTCGAACACCAGCCATCCGTTCTGCGGGATCGTCCCCCCGCACCTCCTCGATCACCTCTCCCGCGCGGAGAACTCCACGATCTCCGGCCGTGCCCGCCGGACCCTGGAGCACGACGCCCTGCAGCGCACCCGCCGCCGCCTCACCACCGTCCGCGGCATGGCCGCGCCGGCCGAGGCCCGGGCCGGCAGCGACAAGCCGCAGCGCACGATCTACGACGCGGAGGGCCGCGAGACGCTGCCCGGCAAGAAGGTGCGCGGCGAGTCCGACGAGGCCGGTTCCGACTCCTCGGTGAACCGCGCCTTCGCGGGCCTCGGCGCCACCTTCGAGCTGTTCTTCAAGGGGTACGAGCGGCACTCCATCGACGGCGCCGGGCTGCCGCTGGACGCCACGGTCCATTACGGCAAGGAGTACAACAACGCCTTCTGGGACGGCGAGCGGATGGTCTTCGGGGACGGCGACGGCGAGCTGTTCCTGGACTTCACCAGCGCCCTGGACGTGATCGGCCACGAGCTGACCCACGGCGTCACGCAGTACACCGCCAACCTGGAGTACCTCGGCCAGTCCGGCGCGCTGAACGAGTCGGTCTCGGACGTCTTCGGCTCGCTGATCAAGCAGTACTCCCTCAAGCAGACCGCCGAGCAGGCGGACTGGCTCATCGGCGACGGGCTGCTCGGCCCGGAGGTCGACAAGGGCAAGGCGCTGCGCTCGATGAAGGCGCCGGGCACCGCGTACGACGACGACGTCCTCGGCAAGGACCCGCAGCCCGCCACGATGGACGGGTACGTGGAGACCTCGCAGGACAACGGCGGGGTGCACATCAACTCCGGCATCCCCAACCACGCCTTCTACCTCGCGGCGGTGTCGCTCGGGGGCAACGCCTGGGAGCGCGCGGGCCGGATCTGGTACGACGTGCTGACCGGCGGCGAGCTCGCGAAGGACGCCCAGTTCACGGATTTCGCCAAGTTGACGATCGACGCGGCCAAGGCGCGCTACGGCGACCAGGGTGCGGAGCACGAGGCGCTGGTCAAGGCCTGGTCGCAGGTGGGCGTCACCAACAGCCGGGGTCATTGACCCGGGGCGTCCTGAGGAGAAGGCTGCCGTCATGCGGATTCGTGTGAGGCGCACCGGCGGCTTCGCCGGCATCGAGAAGTACGCCGAGATCGACACCGCCGGCCGGGCCGACGCAACGCAGTGGGACGACCTGGCCGAGCGGGCCCTGGCAGAGGGCCGCAGTGAGCCGCCGGTGGGAGTGCCGGACGGCTTCGCGTACCAGATCACGGTCGACGACCGGACGGTGTACTGCGCCGATCCCCGGCTGACCGATCCCCAGCGCAAGCTGATCACCCGGGTGCTGAAGGAAGGCGCGTGACGACGCGTGCCAGGGGTGCGGGCCGGCGGCTCCGCCCGCATTCCTGACACGTCACGCGGGGCGGCACCCTTGACTTGTTACTGAAGGGTCAAGAAGATCCCGCCCATGACGCCGCCGCCCCCGCACCGCCCGTCGCCCGGCTCCCTCCCCCGCTTCCCCGCGGGCTTCCTGTGGGGCGTGTCCACCTCGGCGCAGCAGATCGAGGGCGCGGTGGACGAGGACGGGCGCGGCCGGTCGTCCTGGGACGCGTTCACGGCCGTGCCCGGCCGGGTGAAGGACGGCTCCGACTCCGCCGTTGCCACCGGCCACTACCACCGCTACCGCGAGGACGTCGGCCTGCTCGCGGACCTCGGCGCCGACGCGTACCGCTTCTCGGTCTCCTGGCCCCGCGTCCTGCCCGGCGGCACGGGCCCGGTCAACGCGGCGGGCCTGGACTTCTACGACCGGCTGGTCGACGAGCTGCTGGCCGCCGGGGTGCAGCCGCTCCCCACCCTCTACCACTGGGACACCCCGCAGCCGCTGGAGGAGGCGGGCGGCTGGCTCGTACGGGACACCGCGCACGCCTTCGCCGCGTACGCGGACGTGGTCGCGGCCCGTCTCGGGGACCGGGTACCGCACTGGATCACCCTGAACGAGCCCGCCGAGGTCACCCTGCTGGGCTACGGTCTGGGCGTGCACGCGCCGGGCAGGAAGCTGCTCTTCGACGCGCTGCCCGCGGCCCACCACCAGCTCCTCGGCCACGGCCTCGCGCTCCAGGCACTCCGGGCCCGCGGCGCCGACAGCGTCGGCATCGCCAATTCCCACGGCCCGACCTGGCCGGCCTCGGCGGCGCAGGCCGACCGGGACGCGGCAGACCTCTACGACCTCCTCCTCAACCGCCTCTTCGCCGACCCCCTGCTGCTCGGCCGCTACCCCGACGAGGAACTGGCCGCACTGCTCCCCGGCCCGGTGGCGGAGGACCTGAAGGTCATCTCCCAGCCCCTGGACCGGTACGGCATCAACTACTACCAGCCGACGCTGGTGGGGGCGCCCGACCCGGCGGCCCCCGCCACCGATCTCGCGGGCATTCCGATCCCGCCCGAGCTGCCCTTCGCGCCGCGCGAGATCACGGACCGTCCCCGTACCGCCTTCGGCTGGCCGGTCGTCCCCGAGGCGCTGACCGAGCTGCTCACCACCTTCCACGACCGCTACGCCGCCGCCCTGCCACCCGTCGTCATCACCGAGAACGGCTGCTCGTACGACGGCACCGAGGACCACGAGCGGATCGCCTTCCTCGACAGCCACCTGCGGGCGCTGCACGAGGCGATGACGGCCGGGGTGGATGTCCGGGGCTACTTCGTCTGGTCACTCCTCGACAACTTCGAATGGGCGGAGGGCTACGCGCAGCGCTTCGGCCTGGTCCACGTCGACTACGCCACGCTGGCCCGCACTCCGAAGGCGTCCTTCCACTGGCTGCGGGACGCGCTGCGGGCCCAGCGGTGAGACCGGCGGCGGGCCCGGCGGCGGCTGCGGACGCCCTGGCCGAGCCCGCCGAACGGGTCGGCGGCGGCTGGACGGGCGCCCTCTCCCTCGCCAACGGTGCGCTGTGGGTCGGCTGGTTCGGCCCGCTGCAGATCCTCCTGGCGCTCCAGGCCGCCGAGCTGGCGCCGCCGGGCACCGCCAAGGAATCCGTACTGGCCTGGGTGACCGGCGCGGGCGCCGCCGTCGCACTGGCCGCCACGCCCGTCTTCGGCGCGGTCTCGGACCGTACGGCGTCCCGCTACGGCCGCCGGCGGCCCTGGATCGTGGGCGGCGTCGCCGGGGGCGCGGGCGGACTGGTGCTGCTGTCGGCGGCCGGCACCTGGCCCGTCATGCTGCTGGGCTGGTGCCTGGTGCAGCTCGCGCTGAGCGCCGCGTTCGCCGCCCTCACCGCTGCGGTGCCGGACCGGGTGCCGCGCCGGCAGCGCGGCGCGGTCGGCGGCTGGCTGGGCGTCGCCCAGATCCTCGGCATCCTCGCCGGTACCGGACTCGCCACCGCGGCCGGCGGCATCCCCGCCGGCTACCTCGCCTGCGCCGCCTTCACGCTGCTCGCGCCGCTCCCGTACGTCCTGCTGCACCGCGAGCCGGTACTGCCGGCCGACCGCCGCCCGCCCTTCGTGTGGCGCGCCTTCCTGCACGGCTTCCGGCTCAGCCCGCGCCGCCACCCGGACCTGGCCTGGGCCTGGCTGACCCGCTTCCTGATC
Source organism: Streptomyces sp. NPDC050806 (assembly GCF_055586425.1). NCBI lineage: Bacteria > Bacillati > Actinomycetota > Actinomycetes > Kitasatosporales > Streptomycetaceae > Streptomyces > Streptomyces sp. NPDC050806. Next base: position 31,578 of record NZ_JBVJIF010000020.1, read on the forward strand.
AACCTCGGCAACTCACTGGTGCTGCTCTACCTGCTGTACTACCTGCGTGACGCGCTCCACCACCCGGACCCGGAGAGCGGCGTCCTGCTCCTGACGGCCGTCAACGGCGCCCTGCTGCTGGCCACGGTCGTGGTGGCCGGTCACTGGTCGGACCGCGTGGGCCGCCGCAAGCCGTTCGTGCTGTGGGCCGGGGTGCTGATGACGGTGGCCACCGTGCTGCTCGCCTGCTGGCAGACCTGGCCCGGCGCGCTGGTCGCCGCCGCGACGCTGGGCATCGGCTTCGGCGTGTTCACCTCGGTCGACTTCGCCCTCATGACGGACGTCCTGCCGGCCGCAGCGGACCGCGGCAAGGACCTGGGCATCATCAACATCGCCAATTCACTGCCCCAGGTGATCGCCCCGGCACTGGCGGCCCCGGTGGTCCGCTACGCGGGCGGCTACCCCGCGCTGTATCTGACGGCCGCGGCGGTCGGGCTGGCCGGCGCGCTCTTCGTACGCCGTATCCGGGGCGTGGCGTGACCCGTACCGGTGGCCCGGCGTGCCTCAGAAACCGAGCTTGCGCAGCTGCTTCGGGTCCCGCTGCCAGTCCTTGGCGACCTTCACGTGCAGATCCAGGTAGACCGGCGTGCCGAGCAGCGCCTCGATGTGCTTCCGCGACTTCATCCCGACCTCCTTCAGGCGCTTGCCCTTGGGGCCGATGATGATGCCCTTCTGGCTGGGCCGCTCGATGTAGACGAAGGCGTGGATGTCGAGCAGCGGCTTGTCGGCGGGCCGGTCCTCGCGCGGCAGCATCTCCTCGACGACGACCGCGATGGAGTGCGGCAGCTCGTCCCGTACGCCTTCGAGCGCGGCCTCGCGGATCAGCTCCGCGACCATGACCTGCTCGGGCTCGTCGGTGAGGTCGCCCTCCGGGTACAGCGGCGGGCTCTCGGGCAGCATGGGCACCAGCAGATCGGCCAGCAGCCCCACCTGGCTGTCGCCCACCGCCGACACCGGAATGATCTCGGCCCACTCGATCCCGAGCTCCTGCCCGAGCCTGTCGATGGCGAGCAGCTGCTCGGCGAGCGTCTTGGAGTCCACGAGGTCGCTCTTGGTCACGATGGCGACCTTGGGCGTCTTCTTGACCTCCGCCAGCTCACCGGCGATGAACCGGTCGCCGGGACCGATCTTCTGGTCGGCGGGCAGACAGAACCCGATCACGTCGACCTCGGCCCAGGTGGTCCGCACGACGTCGTTCAGCCGCTCGCCCAGCAGCGTGCGCGGCTTGTGCAGACCCGGGGTGTCGACGAGGACGAGCTGCGCGTCCGGGCGGTGCACGATGCCGCGGACGGTGTGCCGGGTGGTCTGCGGCCGGTTGGAGGTGATGGCCACCTTCGTACCGACGAGAGCGTTCGTCAGGGTCGACTTGCCCGCGTTCGGGCGGCCGACGAAGCACGCGAAGCCGGCGCGGTACGGGGCGGAGGAGTCTGTACGAACGCTCATGGCGCCCATTCTCCCCGATCGCGGGCATGACACCGACCACCGGGCCGGTCGGACCGGGCCGGTGGTCGTCGGCCGGGCCGGTCGGCCGGTCCGGTGGTCGTCGGCCGGGCCCGGCCGGTGGTCCGGGCGGGCTGCGGTGGTCAGCCCGCCTTGACGGTCTCGCGCACCACGCCGTCGGGGCCCGCGACCAGCACGGGCGTCTCCGCGCCGCCCAGGTCCCGGACGGCGGCCCGGTCCGCGTCGGCCGCGGTCGCCGCCTCGGTGACCACGGCGGCGGCCTCCAGGGACTGCGCGCCGCTGGCGACGGCCATCGCGACGGCGGTCTGCAGGGCGGACAGCTTCAGGGAGTCCAGCGTCACGGTGCCCGCGACATACGTCCGTCCGGTCTCGTCCCGCACGGCGGCACCCTCGGCGACACCGTTCCGGGCGCGCGCCGAACGGGCGAGCGTGACGATCTTGCGGTCTTCGGGGTCCAGCTCTGCGCTTGCGCTGTCGCTCATGTGGCCGACCCTATCGCTGCGCTTGGCTTGAGCCGACGGGGGCATGGGGGTCGCGTGCGGTGCCGGTCGCTGCCGCGGGGCTTTTCGTACGTTGCCTGGTGCGGCGCCGTTCGCTGCCGCGGGGGCGTCTGAATTTGCCGGGTGCCCCGCCGTTTCGCCTGCGGCGGGCTGTGCCGCTGCGCGGGGCTTGGCGTTACGGGGTCGGGTCTCCGCGGTAGGGGGTCCGGACTGCTTCGCTTTACGTCCGGACCCCCTACCGCTACGACCCGCCCCCTCCCGTCGGTGGTGGGTGGAAGGACAGGTGCGTGCGTCAGCCGGCCACTGAGTACATTCCGCCGCGTCGCAGCAGGAGGCGGAGCTTTGCCTCGGTCTCATCGTCGGGCTGGGCGTTGTGCATGACCACGGTCAGGTCCTGGCGGGAGGGCACTCGCAGCTGTGTGGACTCGAAGCGCAGGGTGCCCACCAGGGGGTGCTCCATTTCCTTCGGGAGCTGGCCGCCGACCGTGACGTCCTGTTGGGCCCACAGGCGGGCGAAGTCCTCGCTGGCTGCCGAGGCCTCCCTCACCACCTCGGCGAAGCCCTCGTCGCCGGGGCGTTCCGAGCAGGCCGCGCGGTACTGGGCGACGACCTGGGGTGCGATCCGCTCCCAGCTCTTCGCGCGGGAGCGGTAGACCGGATCGGTGAAGTAGGCGATCACGCAGTTCGGCGAGACGCCCGGCTGCCCGTGGCCCATCACCAGCCGCGACGCCTCGTTGTACGCGACGGTGTTCCAGTACGGGTCCATGATGTGCGCCGGGAACGGCAGCCACGCGTCGATCATCCGCTGGAGCCCCTCGCAGATCGGATCGCCGTCGTACTCGGAGCGCGGCAGCGGCGGGTTCAGCCCGGCCAGTACGTAGAGATGGCGCCGCTCGGCGTCGCGCAGCTTCAGCACCCGCGCCACCGCGTCCAGCACCTGCGGCGAGACGCTGATGTCGCGGCCCTGCTCCAGCCACTGGTACCAGGAGGCGCCGACGCCGGCGAGGACGGCGACCTCTTCACGGCGCAGCCCCGGCGTACGGCGCCGCCCGCCGTCGGGCAGCCCCGCCTCGGCCGGGCTGACCCGCGCCCGCCGCGCCCGAAGGAACGCACGCAGTTCCTCGCGCCGCCGCGGTTTGTCCTCCCGCATGGCACGCACACTCGTACCGGGCTCCGACACGCCATTCCCCCTGGTCCCTGGCTGGTGGTGCGAACACCACGATAAGTCGCCGCTCCCCACGGGTTATTCCGTGCGGCGAGGCTCTGCACATGCCCACCCAGACCTCCGCCCCCGAGGCCGTACGCCGTCCCACGCCCGCTCCCACCACCGGCATGTCCGGCCGGGACCGGCTCGTCCTCCTCATCCTCTGCGCCGCGCAGTTCATCGTCGCCCTGGACTTCTCCATCCTGAACGTCGCGCTCCCGGTGCTGGGCAGGGACCTCGGCATGGGCCAGGCCGACCTCCAGTGGGCGGTCACCGCCTTCGCCCTCCCGTCCGGCGGCTTCCTCCTGCTCTCCGGCCGGATCGCCGATCTCTACGGCCGCCGCCGGCTCTTCCTCACCGGCCTCGGGCTCTTCGCCGCGGCCTCCGTCCTGGCCACCGTGGCCTGGTCGCCCGCCGTGTTCCTGGCCGGTCGCGCGCTGCAGGGCGTCGGCGCTGCCGTCATCGTGCCGACCGGCATGGCCCTGCTCACCACCACCTTCGCCGAGGGCCCGCAGCGCGAACGCGCCCTGGGCATCAGCGGCACCCTGCTGTCCCTGGGCTTCACCGTCGGCATGGTCCTCGGCGGCGTCCTCACCGACTCCCTCGGTTGGCGCTCGACGATGGGTCTGCTGGCCGTGGCCGGCGCGGGCATCCTCGCCCTGGCGCCCACGCTCCTGACCGAGAGCCTCCGCCCGGACCGCCCCCGGATCGACGTACCGGGCGCCGTCACCGTCACCGGCGGCCTCCTCGCCCTGATCTACGCCCTCTCCACAGCCGCGACGAACGGCTTCGCGCACGCGGATGTCCTGATCACTCTCGTAGCGGGCTTCGCGCTCCTCGCAGCCTTCGTTCTGGTCGAGGCCCGCTCCCCCGAACCGCTGGTATCCCTGCCCATGCTCCGCCGCCCGACGGTGGCGTTCGGCAACCTCGCGGGCCTCACCACGGTCTCGATGATGAGCACCGTCGTCTTCCTCCTGACCCTGTACCTCCAGGAGGTGCTGCACCTCTCGCCCTTCCGCACCGGCCTGATCTTCGGCGTCCAGGGCGTGGTCTCCGCGCTCGCCGGCATCGTGGCCCCCCGCATGATCGCCCGCTTCGGCGCCCGCCGCACGCTGCTGACCGGCCTGCTCGTCCAGGCGACCCTGACCGCCTCCCTTCTGGGCCTGGGCACGGAGGCGCCCTCAGCATGGCTCGCCATGGCAGGCGTCACCTTCGCCTCCCTGGGCCACCTCTGGGTGATCGTCTCCTACGGCGTCACCGCCACATCCGGCCTCCGCAATGAGGAACAGGGCCTGGCAACGGGCCTGGTCACCAGCGCCCAGCAGATCGGCATGACGGTCGGCATCCCCCTGCTGAGCGCCCTGGCCTCCGCCCGGATCAACGCGCTACGCGCCGAAGGAGCCGACTTCGCCACGGCAACCCTCAACGGAGTACGCCTGGCCCTGGCAGCCGACACAGTCATCCTGCTGACGGTCGCCGCCCTGGTCACCTTCGGCCTCCGCAGGCACACCCGCACGGCGTGACGGGGGCCCGTCCTTCCACCCACCACCGACGGGAGGGGGCGGGTCGTAGCGGTAGGGGGTCCGGACGTAAAGCGAAGCAGTCCGGACCCCCTGCCGCGGAGACCCGACCCCGTAACGCCAAGCCCCGCGCAGCGGATCCGCGCCGCAGGCGAAACGGCGGGGCACCCGGCAAATTCAGACGCCCCCCACGCCAGCGGACGGCGCCGCACCAGGCAACGTACGAAAAGCCCCCGCGGCAGCGACCGGCAGCGACCGGCACCGCACCCGACAACGGCGGTGCGGCCTACTCCACCGCGGTCCCCGGCGCCAAAGGCGCCACCGGCTCGACAAGCACCGTGACGATCTTGTTGCGCCGCCCCGCGGGGGACTCCGCGGTCAGCCGAAGGGCCTTGAGCGCAGGGTCGACCGCGTCGTCCGCGAGGTCGACCTCCGCCTGCGCGCCGGCGATCGGTACCCGGCCCAGCAACTTCGCGAGCAGGCCGCCGACCGTTTCCACGTCCTCGTCGTCCAGCTCCAGGCCGTACAGCTCACCGAGGTCGCCGATGTCCAGGCGGGCGGTGACCCGGTACCGGCCGTCACCCAGCTCCTGCACCGGCGGCAGCTCCCGGTCGTACTCGTCGGTGATCTCGCCGACGATCTCTTCGAGAATGTCCTCGATCGTGACGATCCCGGCCGTACCCCCGTACTCGTCAATCACGACCGCAACATGGTTGCGGTCGCGCTGCATCTCCCGCAGCAGGTCACCCGCGTTCTTCGTGTCCGGCACGAACACCGCGGGCCGCATCGCCGTCGACACCAGCTCCGTCTCCGCGTCGCGGCTGATGTGCACCTTGCGGGCGAGGTCCTTGACGTAGACGACACCCACGACGTCGTCCTCGCTCTCCCCCGTCACGGGAATGCGCGAGAAGCCGGAGCGCAGCGCCAGCGTGAGCGCCTGGCGGATCGTCTTGAACCGCTCGACGGACACCAGGTCCGTGCGCGGCACCATCACCTCGCGCACGAGCGTGTCGCCGAGCTGGAAGACGGAGTGCACCATGCGGCGCTCGTCGTCCTCGATCAGCGATTCCTGCTCCGCGAGGTCGACCATGGCGCGCAGCTCGGCCTCGGAGGCGAAGGGGCCCTTGCGGAAGCCCTTGCCCGGGGTGAGCGCGTTACCCAGCAGGATGAGCAGTTGCGGGATCGGCCCCATGATCCGGGCGAGGGGCAGCAGGACGTATGCCGCGGCCGTCGCCGTGTTCAGGGGATGCTGCCGGCCGATCGTGCGCGGCGAGACCCCGACCGCGACGTACGAGACGAGCACCATCACCGCGATGGCGACGGTCACCGCCTCCCACGTCTCGTCGAACCGGCGCACGCACCAGAAGGTGACGACCACGGCGGCGGCCATCTCGCAGCCCACGCGCACCAGCAACGCGACGTTGAGATAGCGCGTCGGATCGGCGGCGACAGCCGCGAGCTTCGTGGCGCCGCGCCGGCTGGACCGTACGGCCTCGTCGGCGCGGAAGCTGGTCGTACGGGCGAGGCCCGCCTCCGCGCAGGCGGCGAGCCACGCGACCACGACCAGGAGGACCGCGACGGCGATCAGTTGGGCGGACACCGCGTCACCGGGTGGTGGGCGCCGGGGAGGGGCCCTCGATGCCGCGCTCGGCCCGCCAGCCGTCGACGATCGCCGCCTGGAGGCCGAACATCTCGGCCTTCTCGTCCGGCTCCTCGTGGTCGTACCCGAGGAGGTGGAGGACGCCGTGGACGGTGAGCAACTGCAGCTCCTCGTCCATGGAGTGCCCGGTCGGCGCGTCCTCGCCCTGCTTCTTGGCGACCTCGGGGCAGAGGACGATGTCGCCGAGGAGCCCCTGCGGGGGCTCCTCCTCGTCCTTGGCCGGCGGCCGCAGCTCGTCCATCGGGAAGGACATCACGTCGGTCGGGCCGGGGAGGTCCATCCACTGGATGTGGAGCTGCTCCATGGCCTCGGCGTCGACGACGATCACCGACAGCTCGGACAGCGGGTGAATGCGCATCCGGGCGAGGGCGTAGCGGGCGACGTCGAGGACCGCCTGCTCGTCGATGTCCGTACCGGACTCATTGTTGACGTCGATTGCCATCGTTGCTCTGCTCAGTGCTTTCCGTTGCGGCTGTCGTACTGCTCGTACGCGTCGACAATACGGCCCACGAGCTTGTGCCGGACGACGTCGGTGCTGGTGAGGCGCGAGAAATGAACGTCGTCGACGCCGTCCAGGATCTCCTGGACCTGGCGCAGGCCGCTCTTCGTCCCGCCGGGCAGGTCGATCTGCGTCACGTCACCCGTGATCACGATCTTGGAATCGAAGCCGAGCCGGGTGAGGAACATCTTCATCTGCTCGGGGTTCGTGTTCTGCGCCTCGTCGAGGATGATGAACGCGTCGTTCAGCGTCCGGCCGCGCATGTACGCCAGCGGCGCGACCTCGATCGTCCCGGCGGCCATCAGGCGCGGGATGGAGTCGGGGTCGAGCATGTCGTGCAGCGCGTCGTAGAGCGGGCGCAGATACGGGTCGATCTTCTCGTAGAGCGTGCCGGGCAGGAAGCCCAGGCGCTCGCCCGCCTCGACGGCGGGCCGGGTCAGGATGATGCGGTTGACCTGCTTGGACTGCAGGGCCTGCACCGCCTTGGCCATGGCGAGGTAGGTCTTGCCCGTACCGGCGGGGCCGATACCGAAGACGACGGTGTGCTGGTCGATGGCGTCGACGTACCGCTTCTGGTTCAGCGTCTTCGGGCGGATCGTACGGCCCCGGTTGGAGAGGATGTTCTGCGTGAGCACCTCTGCCGGGGTCTCGCTCGTCCCGCCCTCGCCGTCCTCCGCCGAACGCAGCATGGCGATCGAGCGTTCCACTGCGTCCTCCGTCATCGGCTGTCCGGTGCGGAGCACCAGCATCATCTCGTCGAACAGGCGCTGGATCAGCGCGACGTCCGCGGGATCTCCGACCGCGCTGACCTCGTTGCCACGGACGTGGATGTCGACCGCCGGAAAGGCGTTCTCGATCACGCGCAGCAACGAGTCCCCGGACCCCAGGACCGTGACCATGGGGTGCTTGGGCGGGACGGTGAACTGGGCGCGCGCCTGCTGATTGGTGGGTGTCTGCGTCATGGGCCGGCTCTGTGGCCTGCTGATCCCCATTTCTACGTAGCGATGCCTGCGGCTCTCCTGAGCACGTCCAGGGTACGACGCGGCACCGACATCGACGGAGAACTTTTGTGGGCGGCCCGATGACGGCCCCGGGGAGAGCCCCCGGCACACACCCGTCCCGCGCCTGCTCCGCGCGGCGAAAGCCGATCGCGGAGAGGGGCGCGGCCGCTCACTCTCGGGGCGAATCGAACGGACGTCGCCCCCTTGCTCAGGGGTTACCCACAAGGCCCGGGGGGTTACCCAAAAGGCTCGGCACGCATCCGTCGTCGCTGTTGCGGTGCCGTTGCATCGGTCGCCGGTGCCGTCGCGTCCGTCGCCAGTGGCCTCACTCCGTCGCCGGTGCCGTCACCTCGTACGGCGAAAGCCGATCGTGGGGAGGGCCCGGGCCAGGGGCCACTGGCGGTAGGCGGCCGGGAGGACGCCCTCCAGGAAGGCGTACCGCTCCCGCAGCGGCAGGACGCCGCGGTCGCCGTTCCCCGTCCCCTCCAGCGCGTCCGTGTGGTGATCGCGGACCTGCTGCCACCACGTGGCGATCTCCGACCAGCCGGGCGCCGAGAGGGACCCGCCGAACTCCTGTACCGACAGCGCGGCCGTCAGCCCCGCGAACGCCAGCCGGTCGGCCAGCGGCCACCCCGCGAGCGTGCCCGTCACGAAGCCCGCCACGAAGACGTCGCCGGCACCGGTCGGGTCGAGCGCCTCCACCGCGATCGCCGGCACCTCGGCGCTCTCCCCGGTCCGCGCGTCCACCGCGCAGGCGCCCCGCGCGCCCATCGTGACCACCGCGACCGGCACCAGGTCGGCGAGCTTCCGGGCGGCGGCCTGCGGCGAGTCCGTACGCGTGTACCGCATCGCCTCCTCGGCGTTCGGCAGGAACGCCTCGCAGTGTTCGAGGTCGGCGAGGTCGGCCGGATCCCAGCGTCCGGTGTCGTCCCAGCCCACGTCCGCGAAGATGCGGGCACCACGTCCCGCCGCGCACCCCAGCCAGCCCTCGCGGCGCCCCGGCACCAGCGAGGCCACGCAGGCGCGTGACGGGGGCGGGCAGCCGGGCGCGTGCCCGCCGTCGAACGCGGACTCCGGGGGCGGCGCCTCGTGCCCGTGCGAGACCATCGTGCGCTCGCCCTCGTACGCCATCGATACGGTCACCGGCGAGTGCCACCCGGGCACCTTCCGCGACATCGACAGGTCGATGCCCTCTCCCTGGCGCAGCGCGTCCCAGCAGTACTCGCCATACATGTCGTCCCCGAAGGCCGCCGCCAGCGAGGTGTGCAGGCCCAGCCGGGCCAGCGCCGTCGCCATGTTGGCGACCCCGCCGGGGCTCGAACCCATGCCGCGCGCCCAGGACTCGGTGCCGCGGACGGGCGCCGAGTCCAGCCCGGTGAAGATGACGTCGAGGAACACCGTGCCCGTGAGGTAGACGTCCGTGGCCGGGTCCTGCGGCCCGCGTACGGCGGCGAGCGGGTCGAGCACCGTCGGCACGGGACTCGTGGGAGCGAACCGTTCTCCGTCTTGAGCGCTCACCTTGCCTGCCCCTTTCGTCCGTGCGCGTCACGCCAGTGTGCCGGATGACGGGGCCGCACGGCCGCCGGCGGGGCGGGTTCGGGTCCACGTTCGTGCGGTGGGTTCCGGCACTTTCGTGCGGTACGTTCCGGCCCATGAGGCTCACGATTCTCGGTGGCGGCGGTTTCCGGGTACCGCTGGTCCACCGCGCGCTGCTCGACGACCCCACGCGCGCCGTGACGGAGGTGACGCTGTACGACACCGACGCGAACCGGCTGCGGGTGATCGCGGCCGTCCTGGAGCAGCAGGCGGCGGGGCGCGAGAAGCCGGTGAAGGTACGGCTCGCGACGGACCTCGACGACGCCCTGCGCGGCGCGGACTTCGTCTTCTCCGCGATCCGCGTCGGCGGTACGGCGGGCCGCGTCGCCGACGAGCGGATCCCGCTCTCCGAGGGCGTGCTCGGCCAGGAGACGGTGGGCGCGGGCGGCGTGCTCTACGGGCTGCGCACCATCCCCGTGGCGCTGCGGATCGCCGAGCGCGCCGCGGCGCTGGCACCGGACGCCTGGATCATCAACTTCACCAACCCGGCGGGCATGGTCACCGAGGCGATGGCGGAGGTGCTGGGCGACCGGGTCATCGGCATCTGCGACTCGCCGGTCGGCCTGGTGCGGCGCGCCGCACGCGCGGCGGGCGCCGACCCGGACGCGGTGCGGTACGACTACGTGGGGCTCAACCATCTCGGCTGGCTCCGCTCGTTGACCGCCGGCGACGGCCGCGATCTGCTTCCGGGGCTGCTCGCCGACCCCGAAGCGCTCGGGTCGTTCGAGGAGGGGCGGCTCTTCGGGGCGGAGTGGCTGCACGCCCTCGGGGCGCTCCCCAACGAGTACCTGCACTACTACTACTTCCGCCGCGAGACGCTCGCCTCCGTACGGGAGTCGGACGAGCCCCGCGGCGCCTTCCTCGACCGGCAGCAGGGCGGCTTCTTCGAGGCGGCGGCGGAGCGCCCGGAGGACGCGTACGGGCTGTGGGAGCGCACGCGCCTGGAGCGCGAGGAGACGTACATGGCCGAGAGCCGGGAGGCGAGCGGCGGCTGGCAGCGCGACAGCTGCGACCTGGAGGGCGGGGGGTACGACCGGGTGGCGCTGGCCCTGATGCACGCGATCGCCGACGACCGGCGGACCCGGCTGATCCTGAACGTGCGCAACGGTACGACCGTTCCGGCGCTCGCTCCCGAGGCGATCATCGAGACGGTGTGCGAGGTGGGGTCGGGCGGCGCCACCCCGCTGCCGTGCGCGCCGCTCCGCGAGGACCAGTTGGGGCTGATGCTCCAGCTGAAGGCGGTGGAGCGGGCGGCCGTGGAGGCGGCCGTCTTCAAGGACCGCGAGGCGGCGCTACGGGCCCTCGCGCTGCACCCGCTGGTCGACTCCCCCGCCGTGGCCGCCCGCATCCTGGAGCGGGCTACGGGCTGAGCGGGCGACGGGCTGGGCGGTACGCGGGCCGAGCGGGAGGCGGACCGGGCCGTAGGCGGACCGGGCCGTAGGCGGACCGGGCCGTAGGCGGACCGGCCTCAGGCGGACCGGGCGGTCGGGCGCTGGCGGTTGACGGTCTCGGTCAGCTGGGCGAGGCGGCGCTGCACGTCGTCGCGGGCACCGCTCTTGCCCGGCACCCGGCCGCGCAGGTTCGCCAGCTCCACGCCCAGGTCCTGGATGCTGTCCCGGTCGCTGACCTGGTGCCAGCAGTGGTGGGCGCGGTCCACGGCGGCCGTGACCTCGGGGTCCGTGGCGTTCTGCCCGCCGGCCAGCCGGACGTGCGCGGACCGCATCCACAGCCCGCTCGCCCGTGCCGGCTCCTCGGCCTGGCGCGCCAGCTCGGCCTGTACCTCGATCCAGTGCACCGCCTCGGGCGACACGGGCCCGTGGCTCCGGAGCGCCGCCTGCTCCCAGGCGGCGGCCATCGCGGCGGCCTCGCCGTGCCGCCCGGCGGCGGCCGCGGCGAACACCGCGTGGTGCGGCTCCTCGACGGGCGCCGCACCCGGCACCGGGGGTATCGCCGCCACCACGGGAATCGGCGGCCGCGCGGGCATGGGCGGCAAGGGCACGGGGGTGGCGGCGGGAGCGGGGTCGAGGTCGGGGGCAGGGGCGGTGCCCTTCGGGGACTCGGAGCGCTGCGCCTCGGGGGCCGCATGATGCGCCGCCTGGGGCGCCGCGGGGGCCACCGCCTCGGGGGCTGCGGGTGCCGCCCCTTCAGAAGCCTCGGAACGCTGTGCCTCGGGGGCCGCGGGTGCCGCCGCCTCGGGTGCCTCGAAACGCTGCGCCTCAGGGGCCTTGGAGAGCTGCGTCTCGGGGGCCTTGGAGAGCTGCACCTCGGGGGTCTCGGAGGGCGCCGCCTCGGGCGCCTCGGGAAGCGTCGCCCTCGGGGAGGCCGGCGTGGCCGCGGGGGCCAGCTCATAGTCGTCCGACTCCGGCGCGGACTCCGACGCCGACGCCGCCCCCGACGCGGCGGCCGTGGTCCCCGCCGCCCCGTAAGACACGTCAGCCTCGTACGCGGCCTCCGGCGTCGGCTCCGGCTCAGCCGCCGCGGCAGCCGCAGGCCCCGGCTCGGGCGCGGCCGCGCCGTAAGCCAGCACCGGCGCGCTGTACTCCAGCCCAGGCGCGTCGTACTCCGGCACCGGCCCGCCGTACTCGGCAACAGGCGCGTCGTACTCGGCGGCCGCCGGCGCGCCGTACTCGGCCGGGGCGAAGGCATCCGGCGCGCCGGGCGCCATCGGCGCGGGCCCCGCGGCAGGCGTGGCCGCCGGCCACCCGCCCGGCGCCCCGTTGACGCCCGACCCCCCGTTGACGGCCGACGCCCCGTTGACGGCCGGCGCCCCGCCCAGCCACAGCGTCGTCGCCCCGTCCAGGGCGGCGGTGCGCGCCACGTGGGCGTGCAGTTCCTCCGTACCGGGCCGTTGGTGCGCCGCGCGCAGCGCCTGCGCGAGGGCCTGGGTGTACGCCGGCTGCGGCCGGCTCCGCTTGTCGGTCCGCTGCACCGTGCCGTACAGCAGGAACGGTCCGCCCAGCGACAGCTGCCCCGCGCCCAGTTGCTGCCAGACCTCCGGCGCCGCCGCCAGATCGGCCACGACCGTGGTGCTGCCCGGCGGCCGGTGCTGGAGCTCCGCGGCGAGCCAGTGCCACGGCAGCGCCGTGTACCGGACCGTGCGCGGCGCGGTCCGGGCCAGCGCCAGGTGCGGTCTGCCCTGCCGCGCGTCCACCTGGAGGTGCCCCGCCAGATAGATGAACAGCGGGCCCTCGACGCCGGCCGCGGTGCGGATGTGGGTCAGCACCGTGTTCGGGTCGTCGGGATTGGCCAGCTGCACGGCACTGGCGTACGCGGCACCCACGAGGTGCGCCGGCGGAACGGCGGCCAGCTGCGGCAACACGGTGGTCGCCGGCAGTGCCCGCCGTACCGGCGGATCGGCGGCAATCAGCAATGCGTATCCGTGCGCGGTCGGTGCTGTGCTGGTTGCCATACCGAGCACGGTAACCGGCCCGCCTGACAGAGTGCAGGGGATAGCGGCGCAAAGGTTCGAAAACCGGCAGCAAGTGACACCGCTACGGCCCCGTCTCAGTGGCCCCGCGCGATCCACTCCTCCACGTGCGGCGCCTCGTCCCCGATGGTGGTGCTGTCGCCGTGCCCGGTCAGCACCTTCGTCTCGGGCGGGAGGGTCAGGAGCCGTTCGCGGATGGACTCGACGATGGTCGGGAAGTCCGAGAATGATCGCCCGGTCGCGCCCGGCCCGCCCTGGAAGAGCGTGTCACCGCTGAACACGACCCCCAGGTCGGGCGCGTGGAAGCAGACCGCGCCCGGCGCGTGTCCCGGCGTGTGCAGCACCGTGAGGTCCGTACCGGCGATGGTCAGCACCTGTCCGTGCGCCAGCTCCCGGTCCGGCGCCCCGCTCGGATAGGTCTGCTTCCACAGCGGCAGGTCGTCGGGGTGGAGATGGATCGTCGCGCCGGTACGGGCCGCCAGCGCGGGCGCGGCGTCGATGTGGTCGTCGTGCGCGTGCGTACAGAGGATCGCCCGCAGCCGCCGTCCGCCGAGCGCGGCGAGGATCGCGTCGGCGTCGTGCGCCGCATCGATGACGACCGCTTCCTCGTCATCGCCGACGATCCAGACGTTGTTGTCGACGTCCCACGTGCCCCCGTCGAGGGAGAACGTGCCGGAGGTGACGAGGTGTTCGATCCGGGCGGTCATCAGAGCACCACCACCGAACGCAGAACGTCGCCCTCATGCATCCGCGCGAACGCCTTCTCCACGTCCTCGATCCCAATCGTCTCCGTCACAAA
>NZ_JBVJIF010000021.1:0-41791 GCF_055586425.1 Streptomyces sp. NPDC050806
GTTTCCGACTCTATCAGATCCTTGCGGTTCCGATTTTCGCCGGTGCGTTTCGGCCTTTCGGCTTCTTCGCGGTTCCGATCTTACCAGATCCTTTTTGGTGATCCGGCCCCCTGTCGGAGCGGGGTTGCTTTCCGGTGCGGCCCTTGCGGGCTTTCCCTTTCGGCGGTTCCGACTTTACCAGATCCTCGTTCGCTCCCTGCTTCTCGAAAGTCGCAGCCGGTCCGAATTTGTTTCCAGTGGCCTTTGGATTGGCCTTCGCCTTTCGGTTGTCTTTCGACTTCCTTTCGGCGGCTCCGACGCTATCAGATTGCTCTGGGTCGGATTTCCCGGCCCCTCGCGGAGCCGGTCGCCGTGGAGTCCCGTAGAACGCCAGGCGTTCCCGGTTCCCCTCAGGCGGAGCCGTAAACGTACTGGAGCGGGGCTCCTGGATGCAAATCCGGGCGCCCCGCTCCGTACGCGCTTCCGACGGGTCGTCAGACCTCCACGACGACCGGCAGGATCATCGGCCGGCGGCGGTAGTTGTCCGACACCCACTTGCCCACGGTGCGGCGTACGAGCTGCTGCACCTGGTGCGGCTCCATGACGCCGTCCTGGGCGGACTTGGCCAGTACCTCGTCGATCTTCGGCAGGACGCCGCCGAAGTCGGCGTCGTCGATGCCGGAGCCGCGGGCCTGGATGTGCGGCCCACCGGTGATCTTGCCCGAGGTGCTGTCGACCACGACGAAGACGGAGATGATGCCCTCGTCGCCGAGGATGCGGCGGTCCTTCAGGGCGTTCTCCGTGACGTCGCCGACCGAGAGGCCGTCGACGTACACGTATCCCGCCTGGACCTTGCCGGTGATCCGCGCCGTGCCGTCGACCAGGTCGACGACCACGCCGTCCTCGGCGATGACGATGTGGTCCTTGGGCACGCCGGTGAGCGCGCCCAGCTCGGCGTTGGCCCGCAGGTGGCGCCATTCGCCGTGCACCGGCATCAGGTTCTTCGGCTTGCAGATGTTGTAGAAGTACAGCAGCTCGCCGGCCGAGGCGTGGCCCGAGACGTGCACCTTGGCGTTGCCCTTGTGGACAACGTTGGCGCCCCATCGGGTGAGCCCGTTGATCACGCGGTAGACGGCGTTCTCGTTGCCCGGGATGAGCGAGGACGCCAGGATCACCGTGTCGCCCGGGACGATCCGGATCTGGTGGTCGCGGTTGGCCATCCGGGACAGGGCCGCCATCGGCTCGCCCTGCGAGCCCGTGCAGACCAGCACGATCTCGTCGTCCGGCAGGTCGTCGAGGGTCTTCACGTCCACGACGAGTCCGGCGGGGACGTTCAGGTAGCCCAGCTCACGGGCGATGCCCATGTTGCGGACCATCGAGCGGCCGACGAAGGCGACGCGACGGCCGTACTCGTGCGCCGCGTCGCAGATCTGCTGGATGCGGTGCACGTGGCTGGCGAAGCTCGCCACGATGATGCGCTTCTGGGCGGTCGCGAAGACCTGGCGCAGCACGTTGGAGATGTCGCGCTCGGGCGGCACGAACCCGGGGACCTCGGCGTTCGTGGAGTCCGACAGGAGGAGGTCGATGCCCTCCTCGCCGAGCTTGGCGAACGTGGGGAGGTCGGTGAGCCGGCGGTCCAGCGGGAGCTGGTCCATCTTGAAGTCACCCGTGTGGACGACCATGCCCGCGGGGGTGCGGATGGCGACCGCGAGGGCGTCCGGGATGGAGTGGTTGACCGCGACGAATTCGCAGTCGAAGGGGCCGAGGCGCTCGCGGTCGCCCTCGACGACCTCCAGCGTGTACGGCCGGATGCGGTGCTCCTGGAGCTTGGCCTCGATCAGCGCGAGGGTCAGCTTGGAGCCGATCAGGGGGATGTCCGGCTTCTCGCGAAGCAGATAGGGGACGGCACCGATGTGGTCCTCGTGGCCGTGCGTGAGCACGATGCCCTCGATGTCGTCGAGGCGGTCCCTGATGGACGAAAAGTCCGGCAGGATCAGGTCGATTCCGGGCTGCTCCTCCTCGGGGAAGAGCACTCCGCAGTCGACGATCAGCAGCCGGCCGTCGTACTCGAAGACGGTCATATTGCGGCCGATCTCTCCGAGGCCGCCCAGAGCGGTGACGCGCAGGCCGCCCTCGGGGAGCTTCGGCGGCGCGCCGAGTTCGGGATGCGGATGACTCAAAAGACTCTCCTCACCACACGCGCCACGGGCCCTTGAGGCACGTGGCGCGCATGACATTCGTGCACTTGCTGTTGTGGCTGTGGTTGTTCGTCTCAGCTGTGACGACCGTCGGGGTCGCGCGAGCCGTATTCAGTTGTGAAGTCTGATGTCAGAGGTGTACCCCGCCGGCGGCGAGATCGACCTTGAGCTGCTCCGTCTCCTCGGGCGAAAGGTCGACCAGCGGGAGGCGCAGCGGCCCGCCGGGGAGGCCCTGGAGGTTGAGCGCCGCCTTGGTCGTGATGACGCCCTGGGTGCGGAACATGCCGGTGAAGACCGGCAGCAGCTTCTGGTGGATCTCCTTCGCCTTCGTGACGTCGCCGGTCACGTGGGCTTCCAGGAGGGCGCGCAGCTCGGGGGTCACCACATGGCCGACGACCGAGACGAAGCCGATGGCACCGACCGAGAGCAGCGGGAGGTTCAGCATGTCGTCGCCGCTGTACCAGGCGAGGCCGGAGCGGGCGATGGCCCAGCTGGCGCGGCCGAGGTCGCCCTTGGCGTCCTTGTTGGCGACGATGCGGGGGTGCTCGGCCAGCCGGACGAGGGTCTCGGTGTTGATCGGTACGCCACTGCGGCCGGGGATGTCGTAGAGCATGACCGGCAGGTCGGTGGCGTCGGCAATCGCGCTGAAGTGCCGGAAGAGACCTTCCTGCGGCGGCTTGCTGTAGTAGGGGGTCACGGCGAGCAGGCCGTGCGCTCCGGCGTCCTGGGCGGCGCGGGCCAGCTCCAGGCTGTGGCGGGTGTCGTTCGTGCCGGCTCCGGCGACCACGAAGGCGCGGTCTCCCACCGCTTCGACCACGGCCCTGACCAGCTGGGCTTTCTCCGCATCGCTGGTGGTCGGGGACTCTCCCGTGGTGCCGTTCACGACGAGACCGTCGTTGCCGGCGTCCACCAGGTGGGCGGCGAGCTGCTGCGCGCCGTCGAGGTCGAGAGCGCCATCCGCCGTGTACGGC
This sequence comes from Streptomyces sp. NPDC050806, assembly GCF_055586425.1. NCBI lineage: Bacteria > Bacillati > Actinomycetota > Actinomycetes > Kitasatosporales > Streptomycetaceae > Streptomyces > Streptomyces sp. NPDC050806. The sequence goes on from NZ_JBVJIF010000021.1 coordinate 3,149, forward strand.
GTGACCATGGCGGTCAGTACCCGCCCGAAGGGGGTCTGCGGTGTGGAAGTCGGAGCCATGGGTCCCACGCTACTCGTAGCTCACCGCTGGTTGCGCCCCTGGGGAGGCCGGGATGTGGACCCGGCACTGCCTGCTCGGGGGTTCAGGCAGTGCCGGATCCGTGTGTTCAGCGTAGAGGAATTTCTCAAAACGCCGCAATACGGACACCTTCTCGCGAGGCCCTTCCGTCGGGCCACGGAGATCTCCCTCGCGCGACTTACGGAGCGACCCGTCCGTTGGCGTTGAAGGCGGCGTACGTGAGCGGCATGAGCTTGGCCCAGTGGGCTTCCATCTGCTCGCCGACCATCTCGATCTCGCGCTGCGGGAAGGACGGAACCTTCGCCTGTTCGTGCTGCGTGCGCAGGCCCAGGAAGTGCATCAGGGAGCGGGCGTTGCAGGTGGCGTACATGGAGGAGAAGAGGCCCACGGGCAGGACCGAACGGGCGACCTCACGGGCCACGCCGGCCGCCAGCATCTCCTGGTACGCCGCGTACGCCTGGCGGTAGGAGTCCTCCATCGCCCGGGTGGTGACCTCGTGCTGCTCCTCGGTGCCCTGGACGAACTCGTACTTGCCGGGGCGGCCCTGCTGCACGAGCTTGCGGTCGGTCGCGGGGACGTAGAAGACCGGCTCCAGCTGCCGGTACCTGCCGGACTCCTCGTTGTACGACCAGCCCACGCGGTGCCGCATGAACTCGCGGAACACGAAGATCGGGGCGCTGATGAAGAAGGTCATGCTGTTGTGCTCGAACGGGCTGCCGTGCCGGTCGCGCATCAGGTAGTTGATCAGGCCCTTGGAGCGCTCGGGGTCCTTCTGCAGCTCCTCCAGGGACTGCTCGCCGGCGGTGGAGACCCGCGCGGCCCACAGGACGTCGCTGTCGCCGGCGGCGTGCTTGACCAGCTCGACCGTCACCTCGCTCCGGAATGCGGGGGCTGCGCTGTCGGCGCTCTCGGCGGGGGTGTGGGACACCGGCGGTTCCTTCCGTTCATACATCGTGCTGCGGCGGGTACCCGTCCGATCTGCCGCGGCGTTCGCGCCGCTCGTCGCTCGGGCGCGCCAAGCCTACGGCCCGCCACTGACAAGCCCGGAAATGCGGTGCGATGCGGCGCGATGCGACAAAAGGGACCCCCGGTGCGGACCCCGTCCACGGCAGTTGATATTTTTCACAGAAGTCACGGAAAACGGGCACTCTTCGAGTGCCAGTGACGTTGAACCATGTGACACTGCCCACTTCGAGGTTCCTAGGAGAGCCCGCTCATGTTCCGCCGGCGAGAGCCCGTCCCGTTCGCCTTTGTCGCCGAGGCAGACCGGTTCCGCAGCAATGTCACTCCCCCGCCGCGTCAGCGGGCGAGCCGATCCCAGATCTTCGGCCGCTCGCTCCTGGGGCTCACCGTCGCCGCCGGCCTGACCGGTTCTCTGCTGTTCGGCGTGCCCGCCCTGCAGCAGGACACGGTCGGCGGCCCGAATACGACCCATCAGTCCGAGGCCGCGCACGGCCGCTGAGCCGTGTGCGCGTTGCGCCGTTCGGGCGGGCAGCCCGGCGGACCGGCGAAGGATTGGTTCCGGCCGTCCTGGTGCCGCTAGCCTCACCGGTCACAGCTTTCGACCGTGTGCCCGTGCGTAACGCGGGCCGTGAGTGAGGATCCGCCGTGCCCCTGCCCTTCCTGACGGCCGACCGCGACCTCGACGGGGACGCCGGAGACCCGGCGCCCCTTCCGCACAACGAGCGTGACCACTGGCGCCGCCCCTACCGCCCCGGACCGTGGCGGGTGGGGGCGGCGGCCGTGCTTCTGCTGCTGGCGTCCTTCGTCCTGCTGTCCGCGATGATCATCGGGCTGGCCGGGGCGCCGATCGGCGCCGGGGTGTGCCTGGCCGTGGCGGTCGTGATCATCCTGGTCTCGGTGCGGCTGCTGCGGGTCGGCATCTGGGTGAGCGCCGCCGGGCTGCGCCAGGTACGACTGGTACGCACGACGACGCTCCCGTGGAGCGCGGTCACCTCGGTCCGTACGGTCCAGCAGCCGGTGCGCTGGCTCGGCCTGCCGCGGACCGTCCAGGGGCAGGCGCTGCTGATCGGCGGTCCGGGCGATGTCGAGCCGCGCACGCTCGTCACCGACCACAACGGCGACTTCCTGACCCGCCCCGGCGCGTTCAACCGCGCGGCGGACATGGTGGCCGCGTGGGCGGCGGAGCAGCACGGCTGAGAAGCGGCCGGTGCCGCCCGGAGAGCAGCCGGGGAGCCGCTGAGAGCCACGCCGGAGGCCGAGAAACCACGCCGGAACGCACATACGGGAACGGGGCGCGAGCCGAAAAGCTCGCGCCCCGTTCCCGTACCACCGCGCGGTCCGAACGTGCCCGCCTCAGGCCGCTCGTACCGGCTTTCCGTCGTGCAGCGCGATGGCCCGCTGCATGGCCTTGCGGGCGCGCGGCGTGTCCCGCGCGTCGTGGTAGGCAACGGCCAGCCGGAACCACGCCCGCCAGTCGTCCGGTGCCGCCTCGGCCTCGGCCCGCCGCCGCTGGAAGACCTCGTCCGCCGCGTCCCGGTCGATCCGGCCGCTCGGCGTCCGCTGCAGCTCGTCGACGGGCAGCCCGCCCTCGGCCTCCAGCTCCTTCGCCAGCAGCCCGGCCTTCCGGGCGAACTGCGTGGTGTGCCAGAGGAACCACACCCCGATCACCGGCAGCACCAGGACGGCGAGCCCGAAGACGACCGTGATCGGGGTGCCCTGCCGGATCAGCAGCACGCCGCGGTCGCCGACCAGGACGAAGTAGACGACCAGGACCGCCGCGAGGACGAAGTAAGTGATCTTTGCGCGCACTGTGCGTACTGCCCTACTGACTGCCGGCCGTCAGGCCAGATCGAGGAAGTTCTCCAGGCCCATGGTCAGGCCGGGAGTGTTCACCACGCGCCGCGCGCCGAGCAGGATGCCCGGCATGAAGCTGGAGTGGTGCAGGGAGTCGTGCCGGATGGTGAGGGTCTCGCCCTCCCCGCCGAGCAGCACCTCCTGGTGCGCCAGCAGACCGCGCAGCCGTACGGAGTGCACGGGCACGCCGCCCACGTCCGCGCCGCGGGCGCCGTCCAGGGCGGTCGCGGTGGCGTCCGGCGCCGGCGCGCAGCCGGCCTTCTCACGTGCGTCGGCGATGAGCTGAGCGGTGCGGGCCGCCGTACCGGACGGGGCGTCCGCCTTGTTCGGGTGGTGCAGCTCGACGACCTCGACGGACTCGAAGAAGCGGGCCGCCTGCTGTGCGAACTGCATGGTCAGCACCGCGCCGATCGAGAAGTTCGGCGCGATCAGCACGCCGACCTGCGGCGCGCCGCCCAGCCAGGAGCGCAGCTGCGCGAGGCGCTCGTCGCTCCAGCCGGTGGTGCCGACCACTCCGTGGATGCCGTGCCGGACGCAGAATTCGAGGTTCTCCATGACGGCGTCGGGGTGGGTCAGCTCGACCGCGACCTCGGCGCCGGCCTCGACCAGCTTCTCCAGCTTGTCGCCGCGGCCCAGCGCCGCCACCAGCTCCATGTCCTCGGCGGCCTCGACCGCCTTGACGGCCTCGGAGCCGATCCGGCCCTTGGCGCCGATCACAGCCACACGCAGCTTGCTCATCGTCCTTGCTTCCTTCGGTTCGGGGCGCGGTCGTACGCGGCCATTCTCCGGCCTCGTACGACCGCACGTGGGCCTCGTACGACCGCTTCCGGCCGCGTGCCGCCGCTTTGCGGGGCGGACGCGGCCGTTTCCGCGCTACGCGACCACTTCGTGCAGCCGTGCCGCCTGCCGGTCCTTCAGCGGGCCGATGACGGACAGCGAAGGACGCTGCCCCAGTACATCGCGCGCGACCTCGCGCACGTCGTCCGGGGTGACGGCCGCTATCCGGGCGAGCATGTCGTCCACCGACATCTGGTCGCCCCAGCACAGCTCGCTCTTGCCGATGCGGTTCATCAGGGCGCCGGTGTCCTCCAGGCCGAGGACAGTGGAGCCGCGCAGCTGCCCGATGGCCCGCTCGACCTCGTCGTCGGCGAGCCCGTGCTCGGCGACCTCGTCCAGCTGGTCGCGGCAGATCTTCAGCACGTCGTGCACCTGGCTCGGGCGGCAGCCCGCGTACACCCCGAACAGCCCGCAGTCCGCGTAGCCCGAGGTGTAGGAGTAGACGCTGTAGGCCAGGCCGCGCTTCTCCCGTACCTCCTGGAAGAGGCGGGAGCTCATGCCGCCGCCGAGTGCGGTGTTGAGCACGCCCATGGCCCAGCGGCGTTCGTCGGTGCGCGGCATGCCGGGCATGCCGAGGATGACGTGCGCCTGCTCGGTCTTCCGGCCCAGCATCTCCACCTGGCCGGCCGTCCGGATCGCCCGCGTACCGCCCCGGGGGGCCATCGGCACCGCGTCCGTACGGTCCAGCGCGCCGGCCTTCTCGAAGGCGCGGCGGACCTGGCGGACGACCTTGGCGTGGTCGACGTTGCCGGCCGCGGTGACGACCAGGCGGGTCGGGTCATAGTGCTTCTTGTAGAAGCGGCGTATGCGGCTCGAATTCAGGGCGTTGACCGTGTCGACGGTGCCGAGCACCGGGCGGCCGAGCGGACTGTCGCCGAGCATCGTGTGCGCGAAGAGGTCGTGCACGCAGTCGCCCGGGTCGTCGTCCGTCATGGCGATCTCTTCGAGGATCGCACCGCGCTCGACGTCCACGTCGTCCTCGCGGATCAGCGAGCCGGTGAGCATGTCGCAGACCACGTCGATGGCCAGCGGCAGGTCGGCGTCGAGCACCCGCGCGTAGTAGCAGGTGTACTCCTTCGCGGTGAAGGCGTTCATCTCGCCGCCGACCGCGTCGATCGCGGCGGAGATGTCCAGCGCGCTGCGCCGCTCCGTGCCCTTGAAGAGCAGATGCTCCAGGTAGTGGGTGGCGCCGTTGAGCGCCGGCGTCTCGTCCCGGGAGCCGACGTTCGCCCAGATCCCGAAGGTCACCGACCGTACGGAGGGCAGGGTCTCGGTGACGACCCGCAGGCCACCGGGCAGGACGGTCCTGCGGACCGTGCCGGCGCCGCCCTCGCCCTTGAGAAGCGTTTGGGTACGGGCGACGGCCCGCCCCTCCGAAGAGGTGCGGGCCGTCGTCCGGGAAGTACGGGACGTCACTTGGCGGCGTCGTCCTTCTTCTCCTCGTTGCCTTCCTCGCCCTCGATCACGGGGATCAGGGAGAGCTTGCCGCGCTGGTCGATCTCGGCGATCTCGACCTGCACCTTGGCGCCGACCGCGAGCACGTCCTCGACGTTCTCCACGCGCTTGCCACCGGCGAGCTTGCGGATCTGCGAGATGTGCAGCAGGCCGTCCTTGCCCGGGAGCAGCGAGACGAACGCACCGAAGGTGGTCGTCTTGACGACCGTACCCAGGTAGCGCTCGCCGACCTCCGGCATGGTCGGGTTGGCGATGCCGTTGATCGTGGTGCGGGCGGCCTCGGCGGCCGGGCCGTCGGCGGCACCGATGTAGATGGTGCCGTCGTCCTCGATCGTGATGTCGGCGCCGGTGTCCTCCTGGATCTGGTTGATCATCTTGCCCTTGGGGCCGATGACCTCACCGATCTTGTCCACCGGGATCTTGACGGTGATGATCCGCGGCGCGTTCGGGGACATCTCGTCCGGAACGTCGATCGCCTCGTTCATCACGTCCAGGATGTGCAGACGCGCGTCGCGGGCCTGCTTCAGGGCCGCGGCCAGCACCGACGCCGGAATACCGTCCAGCTTGGTGTCCAGCTGCAGGGCGGTGACGAACTGCTTCGTACCGGCGACCTTGAAGTCCATGTCACCGAACGCGTCCTCCGCACCGAGGATGTCGGTGAGGGCGACGTAGTGCGTCTCGCCGTCGATCTCCTGGGAGATCAGGCCCATGGCGATACCGGCGACCGGGGCCTTCAGCGGCACACCGGCGTTCAGCAGCGACATCGTGGAGGCGCAGACCGAACCCATGGACGTCGAGCCGTTGGAGCCCAGCGCCTCGGAGACCTGACGGATCGCGTAGGGGAACTCCTCGCGCGTCGGCAGCACCGGCACGATCGCGCGTTCGGCGAGCGCGCCGTGGCCGATCTCGCGGCGCTTGGGCGAACCCACGCGGCCGGTCTCACCGACGGAGTACGGCGGGAAGTTGTAGTTGTGCATGTAGCGCTTGCGCGTCACCGGCGACAGCGTGTCCAGCTGCTGCTCCATGCGGAGCATGTTCAGCGTGGTCACACCCAGGATCTGGGTCTCGCCACGCTCGAACAGCGCGGAACCGTGGACGCGCGGGATGGCCTCGACCTCGGCGGCCAGCGTGCGGATGTCGGTGACACCGCGGCCGTCGATGCGCTTCTTCTCCTTGATGACGCGCTCGCGGACCAGGGTCTTGGTCAGCGAACGGTACGCGGCGGAGATCTCCTTCTCGCGGCCCTCGAACTCCGGCAGGAGCTTCTCCGCGGCAAGACCCTTGACGCGGTCCAGCTCGGCCTCGCGCTCCTGCTTGCCGGCGATGGTCAGCGCCTGGGAGAGCTCGCCCTTGACGGCCTTGGTCAGCGCCTCCAGGACGTCGTCCTGGTAGTCGAGGAAGACCGGGAAGTCGCCGGTGGGCTTGGCGGCCTTGGCGGCGAGGTCGGACTGGGCCTTGCACAGCACCTTGATGAAGGGCTTCGCGGCCTCCAGACCAGCGGCCACGACCTCCTCCGTCGGGGCCTCGGCGCCGTCCTTGACCAGCTGGATGGTCTTCTCGGTGGCCTCGGCCTCGACCATCATGATCGCGACGTCGCCGTCGGGCAGCACACGGCCGGCGACGACCATGTCGAAGACCGCGTCCTCCAGCTCGGAGTGGGTCGGGAAAGCAACCCACTGGCCGTTGATCAGCGCGACACGCGTACCACCGATCGGGCCCGAGAACGGCAGCCCGGCCAGCTGCGTGGAGCAGGAGGCGGCGTTGATCGCGACCACGTCGTACAGGTGGTCGGGGTTGAGCGCCATGATCGTCTCGACGATCTGGATCTCGTTCCGCAGGCCCTTCTTGAAGGAGGGGCGCAGCGGCCGGTCGATCAGGCGGCAGGTGAGGATCGCGTCCTCGGAGGGCCGGCCCTCACGACGGAAGAACGAACCGGGGATCTTCCCGGCCGAGTACATCCGCTCCTCGACGTCCACGGTCAGCGGGAAGAAGTCCAGCTGGTCCTTGGGGTTCTTGGAAGCGGTGGTGGCCGACAGCACCATGGTGTCGTCGTCCAGGTACGCCACGGCGGAGCCGGCGGCCTGCTTGGCCAGGCGGCCCGTCTCGAAGCGGATGGTGCGGGTGCCGAAGGAGCCGTTGTCGATGACGGCCTCGGCGTAGTGGGTCTCGTTCTCCACCAGGAATATCTCCTCGTCTGCGTCCGCTGCCCGTATGGCAGGGGACCGTCTGCGACCCGCTGCCCGTGTGGCAGCGGATCATCGGTGGTGGAGCGCCTGTGCGGGCCGGTCTTCGATCGAAGCACCCGGTGCGTGGCGGCCCTGGGGCCTGCGCGACACCGGAGGCCACTACCGAGGACCGGCGACTGATGGGCGCCCCACCTCTTTCGCTATTGCGTTGTCTGCGTCACGCGCCGTCGGTGATGAGCGCGGCGCGCCGACCACGGCGCTGTCGTTGCTGCACCGTCGGTATGGCGTTGTGGGACCAGACTACAAAGCTTCTGGCCACCAGGGGGTGCCGGAACTCTCCGGTGTCCGGCACGCACGGGTACTTTTCCCGTACTTTCCCCGCGTACGGCAAAGGGAGCGGCCCCCGTCCCGGGAACCGCTCCCTGCACGCCGTCTTACTTGGCGCCCGCCGCACCACGGCGGATGCCGAGGCGCTCCACCAGCTGGCGGAAGCGGGTGATGTCCTTCTTCGCCAGGTACTGCAGCAGGCGGCGACGCTGGCCGACCAGCAGCAGCAGACCACGGCGGGAGTGGTGGTCGTGCTTGTGCGTCTTGAGGTGCTCGGTCAGGTCCGAGATACGACGGGAGAGCAGCGCGACCTGAACCTCGGGGGAGCCGGTGTCACCCTCCTTGGTGCCGAACTCGGTCATGATCTGCTTCTTCGTAGCGGCGTCGAGCGACACGCGGTACTCCTTGAGATTCCTCTGAACCCCACCGAGCGCCTCTGGTCTGCTTCACAGAGGAGCTTCGATTACTCGGCTGGGCGTAGCCAGGGTAGCAGGGGGTTGCGAGTGGTGGTGACCGGGTGTAGCGGAACACCGCTCACCGGTGCCCACCACGTCAGCACGCTGCCACCCCACGTCAGAAGACGGGCATGGCGGTGAGGGTACCGGCTTGGAGGAGGAAGACGCGGTTGTCCGCGGCGGCCGTGCGCCAGCGCCCGGCCGCTCCCGGTGTGTACAGCCACGCCTGGCTCCCGCTGTCCGCCCGGGTCACCGAAACCCCCTGGGCGCCGGTGCTGTCGACCGGCGTCCACACGGAATTCCGATGGATCACGGGAGCGTCGGTGAGCGGGTCGTTGTCGTCGTCCTTCCAGTACGACGCGGTCCACCCGTCACGACCGTCCGCGTGACGACGCTGCACGTCGCCACCGACCGTCACGTACAGGTCGGAGCCGCTCGCGGCCGGCGCGCCCCAGACGTCCCCGGCCGACGGCTTCCTCGACCACTGCTCGTCGCCGTCGGTGAGCCGGAGGGCCCGCAACGAGCGACCTCCCAAGTAGACCGTCCCGTCCTGTACGGCAGGGGCCAGGGCGTGCGCGGACTGTCCGGGCTCGCGCCATGCGGTACGCCCCGTGGCGGTGTCGAGGGCGGTCACGTCTCCGTTCGGCCCGGACAGCACGAGACGGCTGCCCCTACCCGGCACGGCGCACCCCGGCGCCTTCGGTGTCATCCGGCCCGGGGCGGGCACCGTCCACCGGGGCGACCGTGACCGCAGGGTCACGGCCCGCAGCCGGCCGTCCTCCGTGAGGACGTACGCAGCCTCCGCGTCCGTGGCGAGCAGCGCCGCCGCCGCGGCGCGGTACCGCCACCGCTCCTTGCCGTCGGTGGCTCCCAGCGCGCGGAGCACGCCGTCACCGTCGGCCGCCAGTACCGTGTCGCCGGCTCTCAGAAAGCCCCGGGCGGCGTCGACGCCGGAGGCGGACCACCGCTGCCTGCCCGTGCGCACGTCGAACGCGACCAGGCCGCCCTTCGACGCCCCGGTCACGACCAGGTCACCGGCCGGCAGCGGCCCGGGAGAGTCCGTGGCCGCGACTCCCGGCCTGGTCCACAGCGGTTTCGGGGCAACGCCCGGCCGGTACGTGGACAGCGGGGTGGCCGCCCACGACGCGGCGTCCGCCGACTCGTCCCTGCTCAGCCACCAGGCGGCCGTGCCGCCTCCCACGGCGACGACCGCGCCGCCGGCCGCCAGCGCTCCGATGAAGCGACGGCGGCTGTGTCCTCGGCCGGTCACCGCCCCCGGCAGTGTGGCCAGCTTCCGGGCCGCGGTCTCCCGCTCGGCGATGTCCGCGGCCAGCGGCCCCGTCGTCCAGCTCCGCTCCGCCCCCCGTGGTGGTGCGAGATGGCTCGCCACGTGGTGCGGCTGCGGCCGCCGTCCCGGCTCCTTGGCCAGACACGGCTCGACAATGGCCCGGATGCCGGGCGGGACGGTGTCGAGCCGGGGTATGCCGTGCACGACCTCGTACTGCACGGCGGCGACATGCGCGGCGTCGAAGGCGGGGCGCCCGCTCGACGCGTACGCGAGCACCGCACCCAGCGCGAAGACGTCGCCGGGCGGGCCGGTGCGGTGGCCCAGCACCTGCTCGGGCGGGGCGTAGCCGGGCGTGGCCGGGGCCTGTCCCGTCGTGGTGAGGGTGAGCCCGTGCTCGGGACGGGCGATGCCGAAGTCGATGATGCGCGGGCCGCCGGAGGTGAGCACGATGTTGGACGGTTTCAGATCACGGTGCACCAGCCCTGTCGCATGGACATCGGCGAGCGTGCCGGCCAGCGCCGCGCCCAGGGCGCGCACGCCGTTCTCGTCGAGCGGTCCGTGCCGGCCGACGGCGTCGGAAAGGGTCGGTCCGGCGAGGTACTCCGTCGCGATCCACGGCCGCCCGGTCCCGGTCTCCAGGTCGAGGACCCGGGCGACTCCGGGGCTGCGCACGGCCTGGGCGGCCGCCGCCTCGCGCAGGAACCGCTGGGCCATGTGCGGGTCATGGGCCAGTTCCCGGCGCAGCACCTTGACCGCGGCCCGGCGTCCCTCCCGGTCCCGGCCGAGGAACACCTGGCCCATACCGCCGGTGCCCAGCACGGCGAGCAGCCGGTACGGGCCGAGACGCAGCGGATCGCCGCTGCCGAGAGGTCTCACGGGAGACTGTTCCTTCCAACGCTCGTACGGGAGTGGGCGGGGCCGCGGCGCGTCATTCCAACGGGATCGCGCAGACGACGCCGCCGCGGTGGGAGATCAGCCGTCCTCCGTGGCTGAGGAAGTCGGAGATGAAGAAGCCGTCACCGTTCGGCCCCTGGAAGCTCCAGGCGGCGGTGTGGGTCCGCCGGTCCACCGCATGGGCCCAGACATTGTCCATTTCGGGCGCGGTGTAGAGGTACTTCTTACCGACGACGGGCCGCACCGCGTAGGTCGGGGGCGCCCCGCCCTTCTCCTCCCACAGCAGCTTGCCCGTGTCGAGATCGACGGCGATCAGTTGCCTGCCCATCTCGCACACGTACACCACGCCGTCGTGGATCGTCGGGTCCCCGTAGTAGCGGTCGTCCTTCTCGACGTCCTTGCCCGGCGTGCGTCCTGCTCCGAAACGCCAGGCGACCTTTCCGTCGGACAGCCGCAGCGCCACCAGTTCGCCGGAGCCGAACACCGCGAACCGTTCGGAGAGCGCCGGCAGGCCCGGTTCGACGCACTCCGATGTGGTGCGCGGTGCCGGGAGCGCACCGCTCCACAGCTGTTTTCCGGTCCGTGCGTCCCGTGCGGTCGCTCTGGCCGGGAAGGTGAGCACGACGTGGGTCCCGGTGGCCGAGCCGAGCGCGTCGTCGCCGAGTCCCCAGGTATCCGGACCGGCCACCGCTCGCTGCCAGCGCTTCCGGCCCGTGGCGAGGTCGAGACCGATGACGAACCAGTGATTCTCCTTTTTCGTTTCCAGGCCGTCGCGCGTCAGGAAGTAGAGCGTGCGCCCGTGACACGCAAGGAACTTGGTGTCACCGATTCCCATGCCGGGGAAGGTGGCGACGGGTGTACCGACATTCCCGGTGGTGAGGTTCACCGACGCGATACCGAACGAGGAGTCCTCGGCCTCCGACAGGACGTACAGCCTCTTGCCGTCGCCGATGAGCTGCTGGTTGTAAGTGCTCCCGAGGTCGGGGTTGGTCCAGCGTTCCTTTCCGCTCTTCGCGTCCAGAGCCGTCAGCCCGTTGCCGCTCATCACCGCGACGAGGGACCCCGCAGCCGCCAGGGGTACGTTCTGCTCCTCCCCCGGGCGGTGGTCCCACGCCATCCGCGGCGGCTCTCCCGGAGACCGGGTGGAGCCCTCGGCATCCGCCGCGGACCCGCCGGACGAGCCGGAGCGGTTCAGCCAGGCCCAGCCGCCGCCTGCCGCGCCCAGTGCGAGCACACCGCCGCCCGCCATCGACAGCATCGTCCGGCGCGAGGGGCGGGACATCGTCCGGTACGCGGGAGAAGTCACCGCATACGACGGGTCGGGCAGCCGCTGGGGCTGGATGCGCCAGATCGCCGTGGAGCGCCGGGCGATGTCGGCCAGTACCGAATCCGGCAGGTGATCCGCGAACTCACCACCGCCGTCGTGCAGGAGATCCGCCAGTTCCGTCACTCCGGGCCGGTACGCCGCTTCCTTGGCGAAGCAGCGGTCCAGTACCGGCCGCAGGGGTTCGGGGAGGCCGTCGAGGTCGGGCTCGGAGTACCGCACTCGGTAGAGCAGATCGGCGTGCGTGCCGCCACCGAACGGGCCGTGACCGGTGGCGGCGAAGAGCAGGACGCCGGCGAGCGCGAACACATCGCCCGCAGCCGTGTGTTCCTGTCCGGTGGCCTGCTCGGGGGACATGAAGGCGGGAGTGCCCACGGCGGCACCGGTGTGCGTCAGCCGGTCGTCGCCCATCGCGCGGGCGATACCGAAGTCGATCAGCTTGGGACCCGCCGCGGTGAGCAGGACGTTGGAGGGCTTGAGGTCGCGGTGGACGACGTCGGAACGGTGCAGCTGAGCGAGCGCCTGGCACAGCGCCGCGCCCAGGGCCCGCACGGAACGCTCCGGCAGCGGGCCGCTGAGTGCCACCGCGTCCTCCAGGGGCGGGCCGATGACGTACTCGGTTGCCAGCCAGGGGACTTCGGCCCACGGGTCGGCGTCGACCACCGTGGCGCCGTACCGTCCGCCGACGATCCGCGCGGTGTCCGCCTCCAGCTGGAACCGCGTACGGAATTCGGGCTGGCCGGCGAACTCGGCATGCACGGTCTTCAGTGCGACGACCCGGCCGCCGGCGGAGCGGCCGAGGTAGACAGTCCCCATGCCACCGCTGCCGAGCCTGGCGATGAGTTCGTACGCGCCGATGCGCGCGGGATCGTCGTGCGCGAGAGGAGAGGCCATGGCGGATCAGTCCAGGGGCAGGAGGTAGAGGGAGGCGCGGTTGCGGAGGAGCATGCAGCCCTTGCCCGTGATGATCTGCCGTCCGTCTCCGGACATCCCTCGGTCGCCTTCCATGACATCGGCGAAACGCCACAGCAGCTTGCCGCTCCGGGCATCCAGCACATCCACCGTCGCCTCGTTGTTGAGGAACACGGAGCGTCCCGAGGGGCTGATGCCGAGCCCCGTCATGACCGGCGAGCCGGCGGCCATGCTCTCCGGCGCCGACCGCCACTTGCGCTTTCCCGTGTCGGCGTCGAGTGCGCAGACGACGGCGGAGTCACTGGTGTAGACCGTGCGGCCGTGATCGTGCGCGATGCCGACGCCGTCGCCGCCGGATGGCGCGTATGTCCACTTCACCTTCCCCGTGTCGATGTCGAGGGAGCGAAGCGTTTCGCGGGTGGCGGAGAGCAGACGTCCTCCGGAGGTGACGGCGAAGTTCATGCCGCTGTTCACGCCCTTGAACTTCTTCTCCCACTGCCGGCTGCCGTCGCGGCGGCGCAGGGAAAGGAAATCCACCGGAGGGTTCGCCGCCCCGATCTCCCCCTCCTGCGACAGCAGAAGACTGTCGGGGCGGATGTCGAACCCTCCGCCAAAATTCGTGACGCCTGCGAACTTCTCGGGCAACGGCACGCGCCAGTCCTCCCGGCGCTCGGTCATGTCGTAAGCGACGAGGTCGGTGGAGGTGTCGCCCGGAGTGGTGAACCAGAGCGTGCTGCCCTCGGCGGCCGCCAGCGAGAAGTCCTCGTACTTCTTCTCACGCCAGCGCACCCGGCCGGTGCGCGGCTCGACCGCGGAGAGGTTGAGGGACGGGACGAGCACGAGCCCGCCGGGCATCAGCTGGAGGTCATCGGCAGGCCAGAGTTCGCTCCGCTCCCAGAGCTTCCTTCCCGTCCGCAGGTCGAGGCCGACGGTGGCTTCGTCGCACGGTACGACGACGACCTCTTCGCGCCAGATCACCGGGTTGCGGGACGGCGCGGCCCCCTCGATGTCGTAGCGCCACACAGGGGAAGGCGCGACGCCCTCGATGCGCGCCCGGCCGGCCGCGGCCAGCGGATCCGTCTTCTTACGGGAGGCAGCCCCGCCACCGGCGGCTGCCTGCCAGCCGATCGTGCCGCCCGCCCCAAGGGCGAGTCCGGCGGCTCCTGCCAGCACGCCGGTCAGCAGTGTCCGCCTGGAGGCTGCCGGCGCGGGAGCGGACGGCTGTCCGCCGGGCCCGCCGGGGCGTGTCGTGTCCTGTCCGGCATCACCGGGCGGGCCGCCCGCCATGCCGCGGTCGTGACCGAGCGGCGCCGTCGACGGGGCGGGCACGCCGGCCGCCGTCTCCGCCGACAGGACGTCCGCTGCCAGCTGGGACATCGCTGCGACAACGCGGCCCGGGAGCCAGCCCGGCACGAGAGCCCCGGCGGACCGGCCCGCACCCGCATCGAGTGCTGTGGCGGGTGCCGCGCCGGCGCCGGAAGCGTCGAGCGCGGGCATCGGCACACCTGCCGTGCCCGGACCGCGGGTTGTCACCCCGGAGAGCAGGCGGTCCAGCAGGGCGTTCATCTGCGGGCGGTCGGCCGGGTCCGGTGCCAGGCACGACGCGAGGACCGGGCGCAGCTCATCCGGCGCCCCGTCCAGATCGTGGAGCCCCTTCGCGACGCGCTCGGCGATCTCCTCGGCGGTCCCCGCGCCGTAGGGGTCGCGCCCCAGGGCCGCGTACGCCAGGGCGGAGCCCAGGGCGAACACGTCGCCGAGCGGGCGCGGCCGGCCTCCGGACAGCTGCTCGGGCGGCAGGCTGCTGACGGGAATACCGGGCAGGGCCGTGCGCGCCACACCGTCCACGGCGGCAGCACGTACCAGGCCGTAGCCGGTCAGCTCCGGTCCCTCGGGCGTGAGCAGCGCGTTCTCCGCCGATATGCCTGCGTGTACCAGGCCGTTGGCGTGCGCGGTGGCCAGCGTCTCGGCGAGGACGGCCCCCACCGCGCGGACGGTCGCCTCCGGCAACGGGCCGCCGACCGCGGCGACCGCGCCGGGCAGCGACAGGGCCGCCTCGAAAGGGATCGCGTACCAGGGCGGGGTCGCCGTGCCCGGGCCGCCCGGCGGGGCGATGTCCACCACGGCGGCAGTACCGGGCCCGGTCAGCCTGCGCGAGTTCTCGGCCTCGGCGCGGAAACGAACGCCGTACGACAGATCATTGGAGAACTGCGTGTGGGGCAGACAGAGCACCACCGTCCGGCCTTGGCCGTCCCGGGCGATGAACCGCTGGACGGGTACCTCGGCTGCCCGGTCCGCCGGATCCATCCTGGCGACGGCGTGGTACGGACCCAGTTTCCGCGGGTCGTCCTGGCGCAACGGATTCATACCCTCTCCCACACGTGCCCGGCAGGCATACGGCAGCCGGACGCCCCGACAGCCACAGGAGTCTATGCAGTTCCCTGCAGCACCATGCACTCGTCCCCTACGGCGATGCACGGACAGGAAGAGACCAACAGGTCGAAGCCTTCCAGGAGTTCAGTGACCGTCGGCCCCCAAGGCAGCAGCGACCCCCTTGCGGGAACGAACAAGGTGGGGGCTGAGCGAACAAGATGGGGTTGAACGAACAAGGTGGAGCCGGCTGTGGCGGACGGATGTATCCGCCTGGTCGACGACCGGCGACGGGATCATTCTGTGGTGCGGCGACGAGCAGGCCCGGCAGTATGTGGGGGCCGGGCCCAGGGCTGGCTTCCGCCGGTGGGCCGGGTGTGGTCCGAGGGGGCGTGCTTCGGGGTGGATGTGGGTGGGTCGCGCGTGATGTGCGGCGTTCGAGGGGATTGTGAGACTCGGGATAAGTGGGGTATTTCGTGAGGGATTAGGGGCGGTGTTTTTTCGGGGGGCGGCTCGTTGTTTTCTTCGCGGTTATGGCGTGCGGGGGACGTGCGTAATCTGAGGCAACAGACAGGTATCGGGCAAAGACGGGCCTGCCGGGCTGTCGGCGGTGGCGTTTAGGCTTGGGTCCAAGCGACAGGGGACCCCACGGGAACGCCCGGCGTGTCAGGGGGATCCGGCGATGCGGCGCAGGCGTGTCGGCGATGCGCAGGAAAGGTGTCGCGTCGCGGGATTCAGAGGTACCAGACCACAGCAGGAGGCGTAGTGAGCAGCGATCGGGACGAGATCCGCACGGGCGGCATCACCCCCGGCGAGGATCAGTCCGACGCGGATCCCGAAATGACGGGTGAGTTCACCATCGACTACACCCCGCCTGCTTGGTACACGCAGAACTCGGATTCGGGGGCGGGCGCCGGGGCCGGGACCGGTGCGGGGACCAGTGCCGGTGCGGGGACCGGTGCCGGTGCAGGGAGTGGGGCCGGTGCCGGTGCGGTGCCGCCGCCTCCGCCGCCGCTGGGTGAGCCGCTGTTCCCTCCGGTGGTGACGCCGTCGATGCCCGAGTCGGCTCCGGCGCCGGCGCCGACGAGCGAGTCGGGGGGCCGTGGCGCGGGCAGCGATGAGGCCGCGAGTTCGGGCGGGGGTCCGGGCGACGGGGCGGCTACCAGTACGGCCGGGGCGGAGGGCTTCGCTGCGGCGAGCGACGGTAGCGGCTCGCAGGACCGGGAGCAGGGCGGGGCGAAGGAGACCTCGGCCGAGAGTGCTGCCGGGGGCGAGTGGGGTGACGGTGCCGCTGGTGCCGGTGCCGGTGGTCGTGAGGGGGGCTCGGAGCCGGTTGTCGGGCAGCCCGAGCCGTTGAGCGCGGACGCCGCGCCTCCGACGCCGCCGCACGGTGCGCCGTCGGCCGGGGCGTGGTCGCCGGGCCCGCCGCAGGGGCCCGCGGCTTCGTTGCCGCCGCTTCCGCCGGAGTTCCAGCCCGCCGACCCGCAGGCACAGAGCCCGCAGGCACAGAACACGCCCACGGGGCCCGGTGCGCCGTCGTCCGGTACGCCGTCGGCCGGTGCGTGGCCCTCGCAGGGCCAGGACCAGGGCCAGGACCAGGGGCAGGGGTCGGCCGGGGCGCCGGGTGCGGCCCAGGGTGGGTACGGCTTCCCGCCGGCGACCGGGGCCGTGCCGGGGCAGCAGGCAGGGCCCGGGGCCCAGCCCGCGTCGGGTCCCGGGGCGCCGGGCGTACCGCCTCAGGCCGCCGTTCCGAACCAGGCACCCCTCCCGAACCAGGCCGCGCAGCAGGGTGGTTACGGCTACCCGGCGCAGGCTCAGCCCGGGCAGCCGGCCCAGCAGGGGGGCTACGGTTACCCGGCTCCGGGGCAGCCGAACGCTCAGGGTGGTTACGGCTACCCGGCCCCGGGGCAGGAGTCCATGCCGGGGCAGGGACAGGGCGGGCAGGCTGCCCCCGGTACCGCCGGTCCGGGCGCGCAGCCGGGCCCGCAGCCTGGGCAGGGCCAGCCCGGGCAGCCGAGCGCCGCTCAGCCGGGGCAGCCCGGCGCGCAGCCGCACGGCCAGCCGGGTGGACAGCCCGGTGCCGTGCCCGGTGCTCCCGGGCCGCAGTCGGGGTACGGATACCCGCAGCAGTCCGGTTACGGATATCCGCAGCCGCCCGCGCAGGGCCAGCCCGGTCAGCCCGGTCAGCCCGGTCAGCCCAACGCTCAGCAGGGCCCGCCCGGAGCGCAGCCGAATGCTCGACCCAACCCGTACGGCCAGCCCGGTGGTCCCGGTCAGCCCGGCGGTCCCGGTCAGGCCGGTGTGCCCGGTCAGCCGCCGCACGGGCAGCAGGCGGGGCCGCAGGGTTACCCCGGTGCTCAGGGGGCCCCTCAGCAGGGTGGCGACCCGCGGGCCGGTGGCTGGCCGGCCCAGGGCCAGGGGCCGGGCCAGGGACAGCAGCAGGGCCAGGGCCCGGGGCAGGGCGGTCACGGCCCGGCCGGGGCGCCGCTCGGGTACACCGCTGCCGTGGAGCTGTCCTCGGAACGGCTGATCAAGGGCAAGCAGAAGGCGCGGAAGCCCGGTGCCAACCAGCCCGGCAACTCGCGGTTCAAGATCGGCGGCAAGAAGGAGGAGGCCGAGCGGGCGCGCAAGCTGGAGCTGATCCGTACGCCGGTGCTCTCCTGCTACCGCATCGCGGTGATCAGCCTCAAGGGCGGCGTGGGCAAGACCACGACCACCACCGCGCTCGGTGCCACGCTGGCGACCGAGCGGCAGGACAAGGTCATCGCGATCGACGCGAACCCGGACGCCGGCACCCTCGGGCGCCGCGTGCGACGGGAGACCGGGGCGACCATTCGCGACCTGGTGACCGCGATCCCGTACCTCAACAACTACATGGACATCCGGCGGTTCACGTCCCAGGCGCCGTCCGGACTGGAGATCCTGGCCAACGACGTCGACCCGGCCGTCTCGACGACCTTCAACGACGAGGACTACCGCCGCGTCATCGACATCCTGGGCCAGCAGTACCCGATCATCCTGACGGACTCCGGTACGGGCCTGCTCTACAGCGCGATGCGCGGGGTGCTGGACCTCGCCGACCAGCTCATCATCATCTCCACGCCGTCGGTGGACGGTGCGAGCAGCGCCAGTACGACGCTGGACTGGCTCTCGGCGCACGGCTACGCCGACCTCGTCTCGCGCAGCATCACGGTCATCTCCGGGGTGCGCGAGACCGGCAAGATGATCAAGGTCGAGGACATCGTGTCGCACTTCGAGACGCGCTGCCG
Organism: Streptomyces sp. NPDC050806; assembly: GCF_055586425.1. Classification (NCBI taxonomy): domain Bacteria; kingdom Bacillati; phylum Actinomycetota; class Actinomycetes; order Kitasatosporales; family Streptomycetaceae; genus Streptomyces; species Streptomyces sp. NPDC050806. The sequence goes on from NZ_JBVJIF010000021.1 coordinate 21,358, forward strand.
CGGCGTGGTCGTCGTGCCGTTCGACGAGCACCTTTCGGCGGGTGCCGAGGTCGACCTCGACATGATGCGGCCGCGGACCCGTGAGGCGTACTTCAACCTCTCGGCGATGGTCGCCGAGGACTTCTCGCGGGCGCAGCAGGCACAGGGGCTGTGGACCCAGCAGCAGGGCGGCACCCAGCCGCCGAACGCCGCGCCGCCGATGCCCGGCGGTTACCAGCAGGGACCGGGCCAGGCGGCCCCGGGCCAGCCGGGCCACCACCCCGGTCAGCCGGGACAGCCGGGGCAGCCCGGCCAGTACCCCGGTCAGCCGGGACAGCCGGGGCAGCCCGGCCAGTACCCCGGTCAGCCGGGACAGCCGGGTCAGTACCCCGGTCAGCCGGGGCAGCCCGGGCCGCAGCCGGGGTGGCAGCAGCAGCCTCCGCAGCAGTACCCGCCGCAGCAACAGCCGCCGCAGAACCCGCAGTCCGGCGGGCCGTACGGCTACGGCTACCCCCAGCAGGCGCCCCAGCAGGGGCAGCCCCCGCAGTCCGCTCCGCAGGGGCAGCCGGGGCAGCCCGGGCCGCAGCCCGCGTGGCAGCAGCCCCCGCAGCAGTAGCGGTAGCAGTTGCAGTCGCAGTCGCAGTAGTCACGGCGCGCGGCGCTGCGAAATGAGTGAACCCCCTTGCTGGGCAAGGGGGTTCACTCGTATGTGTGCGGGGTTTCGAGGTGTGGTCAGGGGGCCGTGGGCGGGTCCTGGCTCACCAGTGCGCGGGCCTGTTTGACGTCCAGGGCCATCCGCTCCAGCAGCGCGTCGAGGGTGTCGAACTTCTCCTGGCCGCGGATGTACGCGACGAAGTCCACGGCGACGTGCAGGCCGTACAGGTCGAGCCCGACGCGGTCGATGGCGTACGCCTCGACGGTGCGGATCTTGCCATCGAACTGCGGGTTGGTGCCGACCGAGATCGCGGCGGGCATCGCCTCGCCCTCGACGTGGAGATGGCCCGCGTACACGCCGTCGGCGGGGATGGCGGTGTGCGGCAGGGTCTCGACGTTGGCGGTCGGGAAACCCAGTTCGCGGCCGCGCTGCGCACCGCGTACGACGACGCCCTCGACGCGGTGCGGACGGCCCAGCACCTCGGCGGCGCCGGCCATGTCGCCGGCCGCGACCAGCCGGCGGGTGAGCGTGGAGGAGAACGGCTCGCCGCCGCCCGCCTCGCCGCGCTCGAAGAGGTCGATGACCTCCACGTCGTAGTCGTAGGTGCGGCCGAGCTCGGCCAGGGTGTCGACGTTGCCCGCGGCCTTGTGACCGAAGCGGAAGTTGGGGCCTTCCACGACGAGCTTGGCGTGCAACTTGTCGACCAGCACCTTCACCACGAAGTCGGCGGGAGCCAGCTTCGAGAACTCCTTCGTGAAGGGGAGGATCAGCACGGCGTCCACGCCCAGTTCGGCCATCAGCTCGGCGCGCCGGTGGTGCGGGGCGAGCAGCGGCGGGTGGGTGCCGGGCCGGACCACCTCGCTGGGGTGCGGGTCGAAGGTGACCACCACGGCCGGTACGCCCAGCTCCTGGGCGCGCGCCACGGCCTTGCCCAGGATCAGCTGGTGCCCGCGGTGTACGCCATCGTAGGAGCCGATGGTGACGACGCTGCGCCCCCAGCCCTCGGGGATGTCCTCCAAGCCACGCCAGCGCTGCACTGTGCCCGCTCCTTGCCCGAACTCTTGTCTGTTCACTACACCGATACGGCATTGCGCAGGTCTAAGACTGCCATGCCGGGGGGTGTGGTTCGCGCGAAGGGTGGGCTCACCTCGGGTGGTCGCGCGGGGAGCGGCCGATGCGCGCAGGCGGGGCCGGGTGTGGGGGCGGATGTCGGACGGGAGCTCAGGCCGGATGCGGGGCGCCCTGGACAGGCGTACGAAGGGCGCCGTGCGCCGCGGAGCGCGTGAGGCAGCCCTTGGGGGGCCGCGCGGAGGAGGCCGCCGAGTTCGGTGCCGGTGCCGCTGCCGGTCCCGGCCCTGATGCCGGTGCCGATACCGGGGACGGGGACGGTGGCAGGAACGGCGACGGCGACGGTGCCCGGGGCGGTGGCGGGAACGGCGCGGCGGACGGCGGTGAGAGCGGCGGCGGCAGGTCCGCCGGGTGGCGGGGGCCGAGCATGGCGCGGGCGCTGGGGCCCACGACGGCGGCCCACTCCGCGGGCGCTTCGGCCAGCCACGTCCGCACCATCGCGGCGAACTCCGGCAGCAGGCGGCCCAGCTCGACCAGGCGCCGGTCGAAGCGGGCCGCGCCCTCGGTCGTCCGCGCGTGCAGCATGCCGGTGCGGTGCACGAGGTCCCGGGTCCGTGCTTCGGGGCGGTGCGCGGCGCCCTGCGCGGCCGCGCACAGCAGCGCGTCCAGCACGGTGGGGTCGGGCGCGGCGGCCGGGCACCCGCCGCGGCCGGCACCGTTGTGCTCGCGCTCCAGCAGGACGTCCAGCAACTCCTGGCGGAGCGGGCGGGAGGCGGTGCTGCCCGCACCGGCCAGTACGGGCACGAGCGCGCACCGTACGGGCGCGGCGTGCGCCGTCAGCAGCCGTACGGCGAGCGGCCGCAGCACCGTACGGGCGCCGGGTCCCGCCTCCAGGCGGCCGGCCACGAAGTCCGCGACGGGACGGGCCGCCGTCCACGGGAAGCGGATGGCGTACTCGTCCACGAGGGCGGCGGCCCGCCGGGCGAGTGCGGGGGTCGAGACGCCGGCGAGGGTGCGCAGCACGGCCTCGGCGGCGGCGTCGGCGTCGTCGGCCTCCGCGCCGCCGGTCGTGGGCGAGCGGCGCAGGCGGGTCTGGAAGGCGGCGAGTACCGGTTCGGGGTGGCTGGTCAGGGCGGCGGCGAAGGCGGCGGGCGGCAGCCCGGGATCGCCCGCCGTGAAGCGGGCCAGCGCCCGGTCCAGGTACCGGGAACGGGTGGCCCGGTCGGCCACGAGCAGGGCCAGCGCGCGCCCGTGCATGCCCGGGTCGCCCGGCCGGTCGAGCAGCGTGCAGGCTGCCCGGCGCAGCAGTTCGCGGTCCGCCTCGGCGGCGGCGTGCCCGGTCACGGCGAGCGCGTACGTGGCGGCGGCCGCCCGGCGCGCGGGCCGGTCGTCGCGGGACCAGCGGTCCACGGCGCGGCAGAGGGCGGCGGGTTCGTCCTCGGCGAGGGCGGTGAGGAGTTCGTCGGCGCGCGGGTGCGCGGCGGCGGCAAGCGCCTCCGTGAGGGCGTCGGTCGCGCGGCGGCGATGGGTGTGCAGCAGCGCCTGGGCGGCAGCGGCGACGGTCGGCTCCTGCGGCGGGACGCCACCGGGCCCGTGGGCTTCGCCGGCCCCGGCCCGTACGGCGCTCCGCCCGCGCTGCAGCGGACGCTCGTCGTCGAACCAGCGGCACAGCAGCGGCTGCGCCCGCCGGGGATCGGCGCACAGCAGCGCCGCCGCGAGCCCGAGAAAGCGGGGCGGGCGGGGGACGGCCGGTGCGCCGGGCTGTGCACCCGGCTCCGTGGCGGCACCGCGCACGCCGGGCTCGACGGGCGCCCTGGGGGTGGCGCGTACGCCGGGCCCGCCCGGGACAGCGGAGGCGGTGCGTACGCCGGATTCGCCGGGCCCCGCAGAGGCGGCGCGTACACCGGGCTCGTCCGGCCCTGCGGAGGTGGCACGTACACCGGATTCGCCGGGCGCCGTGGGGGTGATGTGACGGTCGGAGACCGCCTGGGTGGGGGGAGCCGAGAGCAGGGTGGGCGCGGGCGCCGACGCCGCAGTGTCCGGTCCCCCGCGGCCGGCCGCCGGCTCGGGAGACGCGGTGCCCGCTCCCCCACCGTCCGCCGCCGACGACACGGGAGACTCGGTACCCGTTCCCCTACTGGTACTGGCCGCCGCCGACTCGGATGGCGGGCCGTCCGCCGGGAGGAGGCGGCGGACGAGGTCGAGGCGGGTTGCCGGGTCGAGTGGCAGCCGTTCCCAGAACCAGGGGCCGAACGCGTCCAGGCCCGTCCGGTCGAAGCCGCCCGCCAGCGCCGAGCGGTCCGTCACGCGGGCCGCGAGCAGATGCAGCACCCGCGCGTACGGAACCGCGTCGGGCAGCCGCAGCAGGACCTCGCCGAGCAGATGCTCCGCCCACCACCGGGCGTCGCTCGCCGCTCCGGCGCCCGCTGCTCCGGCGCCCGCTGCTCCGGCACTCGCCACCCCGGTACTCACCGTTCCCGCACCCGTCACCCCGGCCGGAGCACCGGCCCGCGCGCCGGGCCCCGCGCTCACGCCCGTGACCACCGCCACCAGCCCCTCCAGGCGACGCCCCAGCGCTTCGGGGCCGGCCCGGCGGCCGAGGAGCAGCAGGGCCTCGACCACCGGGCCGATGCGGTGCCGCGGTACGACGGGCGTGCCCGGTTCCGCCGGTGCCGCTCCGGCCCCGGGCGCGGCGGTGACGGGCAGCCGCGCGGCGTGGCCGCGTGCCGGCCGGTGCACGAGGGCGTCCAGCGTGTCGTCCACGTAGACGTGTGCGCCCTGGAGCCAGTCGGCGAACTCCTCGTGCGGGAAGCGGTAGCCGGCTCCCGCGGGCACCAGCAGCCCCTCGGCGAGCACGGCGGACGCCCAGCCCGTGCGCCAGGGGAAGAGCTCGTCGAACGACGCCCGGTCCAGTTCCCCCTGGCCGAGGCCGAGACAGCGGCGGGCCGCCTCGTGGGCGCGCCCGGCGACCCGCGCGGCCGCTCGGCGCACCTCTCCCGGCGTCGCCCGCTCCCCTGCCGAGGCGCCCCGGCCCTCCGCCGAGGCCGCCCGGTTCCCCGCAGGCCCCGTCCGCTCCTCCGCCGGCGCCGCATGCGCCAGTCGTTCCGCCACGCGCAGGCAGAGCAGGTCCAGGGAGGCGCCGAAGATCTCGTGGCGGTGGGGCGTGCCCAGCGCCTTCGCGTCACCGCCGGCCGCCACGACGGACGTCCGTACCTCGGCCAGCAGTCGCAGGGCCAGCGGATGCCCGGCGTCGGCGGCGGTCAGCGCGCCGGCCGGCAGACCGTACCGGGCCCGGGCCCGGGCGGCCTGGCGCGGCGGCAGGTCGCCCAGGCGTACGCAGGGCGGCAGCGCCCCGGCCGGTGCGCCGGGCGCGGTCACCGCCGGGTGGCGCGGCCGGTGCAGGACGGCGGCGGGGAAGAGGGTCCCGGCCGTCTCCCAGAACTCGGGGCGGCAGGCGACGATCAGCTGGGCCCCGGTGCCGTGCAGCCACTCGGCCGTGTCGCGGGTCCAGTCCGCGAGCCGGTGGGCGAGGCCGGGCGGCAGTTCCTCGGGGCCGTCCAGCAGGACGAGGAGGGCGCGTCCGGCCGCCCGCGCGAGCCCGGCCACCTCGTCGGGCGTCGCCGTTGCGGGATCGCCCGGGGCCGTTCCCGAGGCGCTGAGCACGCGCCCCGCCGACCGCAGCGCCCGCCCCACCGCGTCCCGCAGCCCGCGGTCCGTGGCCCGCAGGTCGGCGCCGCGCAGCCGGACGGTCGGGGCGGGAGCGGCGGCCCGCGCGCGGTGGACGGCGAGCGCCGCCAGTTCCGTACTGCGCCCGGTGCCGGGATCGCCGACCAGGGCCAGAACCCGTGCCGCCGGCCCCGGCCCGCCACCACCGCCTGCCAGCCGGCCACCGCCCGTCGGCCCACCACCGCCTGTGGGCCCACCGCCCTCTGCCGGGGTGCCGCCCGCCTCGTGCACGCCGAAGGCCGTGAACTCCTCCGCCACGTCGGGGCGTTCGACCGGATCGCGCCAGGGGCCGGGGCCGCCTGCCGTGCCCATGGCGGTCGTGGTGAGGGTCAGCGCGCCCGCGAGGTTGAGGTCGGGGCCGTACGCGGGGACCGTGGCGGCGTTGCGGGCCAGCAGCCCGGCGAGCGGGCCCCTCGGGAACGCCTCGGCCGCGGCATGCAGCGGGATCGCGAAACCGTCCGGACCGGTCCCGCCACCTGCGGGTCGGCCAATCGCGGAGCCCGTATGCGGGCCACTCTCCGCCCCCGTACGCAGGCCGGTCCCGGTCCCGGTCCCGGTCCCGGCGCCCGTACGCGCGCCGCGGTGCAGTGCGGTGCCGATCACCGCCAGCACGGCGCCGGTCCCGGCGTCGGTCACCGGTCCGCCCGCGGCCGCCCCGCCCAGCCGCAGCGCTTCGCCGCCCGGGCCGCGCACCGCCAGCTCGACCGCCTCCGCGAGGCGGTGGTGGCGGTCGGTCGCCGTGTACGTGACGGCGGTGGTTCCCACGATGCGGCCCGGCAGTTCGTCGGCCGCGCCGTACCGCTCCCCGCGCTCCCCCTCCGTGTGCCGGCCCGCGTACAGCCGTACGTCCGCGCCCGGCCGGGGACGGCCGGCGGCGACCGGCAGCGGCGGGACGCCGAGGCCGGCGGTGCGGACGAGGGCGAGGCCGGTCTCCGGGAGTGGGACGACGGCGTCGGCGCCTACGGTGCAGCTCCGGCCGCCCGCCCCGTACAGGACCAGGCGGGCCAGGCCGTCGACGGCTTCGTGGCTGGTCAGCACCGTGCCGTCGGGGGCGGCGACAAAGCCCGTGCCACGCGGCCGCCCCGCCAGGTCGCGGATGCGCACCAGCGCTTCCGCCGCGTCGGCCGCCTGCACCACCATCGCCGTACCTCCCGCTGTCGCCGGTCGACCCCGCCACCGCGTACCGGGTCATTTCGACCGTAGGCAGCCGGTGATCGTCCTGGACAGGGCGCACGGCGAAAGCGCCCCTCTCCACGCCCGCGGTTCGCTCCGAGCGCCCGGCCGAAGGGATGAAAGAGCGGCGCGCGAGGGATACGGCGGGAGGGGCACTCGAACGGACCAGCCGCACGGACCAGCCGCACTCGGAAAGGAAGCGGACCGGCCGCACCCGGAAAGACAGCAGGCCGGCCGCACTCCGCAGCCGCGCCCGGAAAGAGAGATGTCCCGTGGGCCGCGTGGGCCCACGGGACACGTCGTGCGTCCGGCGTCCGGCTGTCAGACGAAGACCGCCAGGCTCTTCGCCTTGCCGCCCTTGTTCTCCAGCAGGGCGAGGAACGTCCCGTCCGGCGAGAACGCCGCGACCGGGCCTTCCGTGTCGAAGACCGGCATCGGGATGCGCGCGCCGTTGCCGAGCAGCTTGGCCTGCTGCACGGTGACGTCCCAGCGCGGGAACGCCGCGGCCGCCGCCTCGCCGATCGGCATGATCGGCAGCCCGGCGCCCTCGGGCTCGTCCACGGCCGCCTGGAGCTGCTCCAGCGTGCGGGCCTTGTCGAGCTTGTACGGGCCGACGCGGGTGCGGCGCAGCGCCGTGAGGTGCCCGCCGGTACCGAGGCCGGCGCCGATGTCGCGGGCGAGGGCGCGGATGTAGGTGCCCGAGGAGCACTCGACGGAGACCAGCAGGTCGGTGACGGGGGTGCCGTCCTCCGCCTCGGTCTCGTGCACGGAGTGCAGCACGAACGAGGAGACGGTCACCGGGCGGGCCGGTATCTCCACGTCCTCGCCGCCGCGCACCCGGGCGTAGGACCGCTTGCCGTCGATCTTGATCGCGCTGACCTTGGACGGCACCTGCATGATGTCGCCGCTCAGCGCGTCGATCTGCTCCTGGACGGCGTCCCTGCCGAGCTCCTTGGCGCCCGCGGACTCCGTGATCTCGCCCTCGGCGTCGTCCGTGACGGTGGACTGGCCCAGCCGGACCGTGCCGACGTACTCCTTCTCCGTCAGCGCGAGGTGGCCGAGCAGCTTCGTGGCGCGCTCGACACCCAGGACGAGCACACCGGTCGCCATCGGGTCCAGCGTGCCCGCGTGCCCGATCCGGCGGGTACGGGCCATGCCGCGCATCTTCGCCACGACGTCGTGCGAGGTGAAGCCGGCCGGCTTGTCGACGATGACAAGTCCGTCCGGCACGTTGACCTTCTGCTTCATTCGGCGGCGGTGTCCTCGTCGTCGTCCTCGCCCGGCTTGCGGTACGGGTCGGCCTCACCGGCGTAGTCGGCGCCCGAGGACGCCTCCCGGACCTTGGCGTCGGAGGCCCGCGCCTTGTCCAGCAGGTCCTCGATGGTCCTGGCGTTCTCGGGGAGGGCGTCCGCCACGAACGTCAGCGTCGGCGTGAACTTGGTGCCCGCCGCACGCCCGACCTCGGAGCGCAGGATGCCCTTGGCGCTCTCCAGTCCGGCGGCGGCGCTGGCCCGGTCCTCGTCGTCGCCGTAGACCGTGTAGAAGACCGTCGCCTCCCGCAGGTCGCCGGTGACCCGGGTGTCCGTGATGGTCACGTGGGAACCGAGCCGCGGGTCCTTGACACCGCGCTGCAGCTTCTGGGCGACCACCTCCCGGATGAGGTCCGCCAGCCTCTTCGCCCGCGCATTGTCGGCCACTGGTCTTCTCCTTCTGGTTTCTTTCCACCATGGTGCTTGCGGCGCCGACGGCCCGCACAGCCGGCCGGATACCCGGCCGGCCGCCGCGTCAGTCGTCGTGGTCGCCGTGGAACTGCCGCCGTACCGACAGCAGCTCCACTTCGGGACGCGCGGCGACCAGTCGCTCGCAGCGGTCCAGTACGTCTGTGAGATGCCCCGCGTCCCCGGAGACCGCCGCCAGGCCGATCGTGGCCCTGCGGTAGAGGTCCTGGTCGCCGACCTCCGCCGCGCTGACCGCGTACTTGCGGTGCAGCTCGGCGACGATCGGGCGGACGACGGAGCGCTTCTCCTTCAGCGACCGTACGTCGCCGAGGAGGAGGTCGAAGGACAGCGTCCCTACGTACATGCGGTTCGGGTTGAGCCACCCGGGGGGCGTTGGGGGTCCCCCCAGCGGTAGCTGGGGGCGTCCGGTCACTGGAACCGTACACGGAACGGCCGGAGCCGATCGACGGATTTCCTCCGCCGACCGGCCCCGGTCCCGCTCGCCGCCCGGCCGCCGTACTGGCGGCCGGACCGCGTGCGGGCAGTGCTCGCGTGATCAGACGCGCGGCTTCTCGCGCATCTCGTACGTCGCGATGACGTCGTCGATCTTGATGTCGTTGAAGTTGCCGAGGTTGATACCGCCCTCGAAGCCTTCGCGGATCTCGGTGACGTCGTCCTTGAAGCGGCGCAGACCCTCGATGTTGAGGTTCTCCGCGATGACCTTGCCGTCGCGGACCAGGCGCGCCTTGGTGTTGCGCTTGACCTCGCCGGACCGGATGAGAACACCCGCGATGTTGCCCAGCTTGGACGACTTGAAGACCTCGCGGATCTCCGCCGTGCCGAGCTCGACCTCCTCGTACTCCGGCTTCAGCATGCCCTTCAGGGCCGCCTCGATCTCCTCGATCGCCTGGTAGATGACCGAGTAGTACCGGACGTCGACGCCCTCGCGCTCGGCCATCTGCGTCGCGCGGCCTTCGGCGCGGACGTTGAAGCCGATGACGATCGCGTCGGAGCCGGACGCCAGGTTGATGTCGGACTCGGTGACCGCACCCACGCCGCGGTGCAGCACGCGGATGTCGACCTCCTCCCCCACGTCGAGCTGGAGCAGCGAGGACTCCAGGGCTTCGACCGAACCGGACGCGTCGCCCTTGATGATGAGGTTGAGCTGCTGGACCTCGCCGGCCTTGAGCACCTTGTCCAGGTCCTCCAGGGACACGCGACGGGTGCGCTTGGCGAAGGCGGCGTTGCGCTCGCGCGCCGCGCGCTTCTCGGCGATCTGACGCGCGGTCCGGTCCTCGTCGACAACCAGGAAGTTGTCGCCGGCGCCCGGCACGTTGGTCAGACCCAGCACCAGGACGGGGGTCGAGGGACCCGCTTCCTGGATGTTGTTGCCCTTGTCGTCGAGCATGGCGCGGACCCGGCCGTAGGCGTCGCCGACGACCATCGTCTCGCCGACCCGCAGCGTGCCGCGCTGGACCAGCACGGTGGCCACGGCGCCGCGGCCGCGGTCGAGGTGGGCCTCGATCGCAATACCCTGCGCGTCCTGCTCGGCGTTGGCCCGCAGGTCGAGCGAGGCGTCCGCGGTGAGGACCACGGCCTCCAGCAGTTCCTCGATGTGCAGGCCCTGGCGCGCGGAGATGTCGACGAACATGGTGTCGCCGCCGTACTCCTCGGCCACCAGGCCGTACTCGGTCAGCTGACCGCGCACCTTGGTCGGGTCGGCACCCTCGACGTCGATCTTGTTGACCGCGACGACGATCGGCACGTCGGCCGCCTTGGCGTGGTTCAGCGCCTCGATCGTCTGCGGCATGACGCCGTCGTTGGCCGCCACCACGAGGATCGCGATGTCGGTCGACTTCGCACCACGGGCACGCATGGCGGTGAACGCCTCGTGACCCGGGGTGTCGATGAAGGTGATGCGACGCTCTTCGTCGTTGACCTCGGTCGCGACCTGGTACGCACCGATGTGCTGCGTGATGCCGCCGGCCTCGCCCGCGATGACGTTCGTCTTGCGGATCGCGTCCAGCAGTCGCGTCTTACCGTGGTCGACGTGACCCATGACGGTCACCACCGGCGGACGCGCGACGAGCATCTCCTCGCCGCCCTCGTTCTCGCCGAACTCGATGTCGAAGGACTCGAGCAGCTCGCGGTCCTCCTCCTCCGGGCTGACGATCTCGACGACGTAGTTCATCTCCTCGCCGAGGAGCGTGAGCGTCTCGTCGGAGACGGACTGCGTCGCGGTGACCATCTCACCCAGGTTCAGCATGACCTGGACGAGCGACGCCGGGTTGGCGTTGATCTTCTCGGCGAAGTCGGTCAGCGAGGCACCGCGCGACAGGCGAACCGTCGCACCGTTGCCGCGCGGCAGCATGACGCCGCCCACCGACGGGGCCTGCATGGCCTCGTACTCCTGGCGCCTCTGCCGCTTCGACTTACGGCCACGACGCGCCGGACCGCCGGGACGGCCGAAGGCGCCCTGCGTGCCGCCACGGCCACCGGGACCACCCGGACGACCGCCGAAGCCCGGACGGCCGCCGAAGCCGCCACCGGGACCGCCGCCACCGGGACGACCGGCGAAACCGCCGCCGCCACCCGGACGACCGCCGCCGCCACCACCGGGACGGCCGGCGAAGCCGCCGCCACCGCCGGGACGACCGCCGCCGCCACCCGGACGGCCACCGCCGCCGGGACCACGGCCGCCGGGGCCCGGACGCGGGCCGGCCGCCGGACGCTGCGGCATCATGCCCGGGTTCGGACGCGCGCCGCCGCCGGGACGGGGACCGCCCTGGCCGGCGCCGCCGCCCTGCGGACGGGGCATGCTGCCCGGCGTCGGACGGTTACCACCCGGCGCCTGGGGACGGGGACCGCCCTGGCCGGCGCCCTGCGGACGCGGGCCACCGGGGCCGCCCTGGCCGCCGGGGCGCGGCGCGCCGCCGGGACGGGGGGCCTGCGGACGGGCCATGCCCGTGGAGCCGCCGGAGGTGAAGGGGTTGTTGCCCGGACGCGGGCCCTGGGGGCGGTTGCCACCGGGACGCGGCGCACCCTGGCGGTCACCGCCGGGACGCGGGCCACGGTCGCCGCGGCCCTGGCCACGGTCCTGGCCACGGTCCTGCCGGTCCTGGCCGGGACGGCCGCCCGGACGGGGGCCGGGGGTGGCGCCGGGCTTGGGCGCGGCCGGAGCGGCCGGCGGAGCCTGGAACTCGGGCTGCGCGGGCGCGGCCGGAGCGGGCTTGGGGCCGGGCTTCGGGCCGGGTGCGGGGCGCGGGCCCGGAGCGGGCGCCGCGGAGGGGGTGCTGCTGCTCTTCGGCGCCTCGGGGGCCTCGGGGGCCTTCGGGGCCTCGGGGGCCGCCGGAACCGCGGGGCCCGGCTTGGGAGCGCCCGGCTTCGGGGCAGCAGGACGTTCCCCCGCTGCGCGGGAGGTACCCCCAGCCTGCGCCGGGGAGGGCGCGGACGGCTTGGCAGGCGTGCTCTTGCGCGCCTGGGGCTTGCCGGCGGCACGGCCGTTGCCGTTGCCTGCCTGGAAAGCGTCGGTCAGCTTGCGAACAACCGGCGCCTCGATCGTCGAGGACGCCGAACGGACGAATTCACCAAGTTCTTGGAGCTTGGCCATGACGACCTTGCTCTCAACTCCGAACTCCTTGGCGAGTTCGTATACCCGGACCTTAGCCACTTCGCTCCTTCTAGGTCCGGGTGTCCACCGGACCGTCGCTACTTCATGGGCGTACTCATCGCGTACTCATCGAGTGCTCATCGCAATCTCGACCTACTTCCGACTCGCGAGGTACCTGACCGCACGGTTTTCCGTGCGACGTGCTGTCTTACGGTGTCGTCTGCTCGACGTACTGGCGCAAGGCCGCGGTGTCGAGCGGTCCCGGTCCTCTGAAGGCCCTGGGGAACGCCCGGCGGCGCACCGCCAGGTCGAGACAGACCAGTGTGGGGTGCACGTAGGCACCCCGGCCGGGCAGCGTACCGCGAGGATCGGGGGTGCACTCACCATCGATCATCACGATGCGCAGCAAATCGCCCTTGGCCGCTCGCTCCCGGCATCCCACACACGATCGCTCAGGGCATGCGCGGGCATGCGTCCGGCCAGACACTGCTTAAGTCTACCTCCCCGTAGCGGTCTCACCCCTATGGGGTAAGGACCGAACGGCCGCTCATATTCCTTCGTGGCTGACAATCGACCATGGCCGGCAACCGACCGTGGCCGGCCATGACGCCGACGGCACCCGCCGCCGGCGTCTCCGGCTCAGCCCTGCCGGTCGGGCACCTCGGTGTCCGGGCGGATGTCGATCCGCCACCCGGTGAGCCGGGCGGCGAGCCGGGCATTCTGCCCTTCCTTGCCGATGGCCAGTGACAGCTGGTAGTCGGGGACGGTGACCCGCGCGGAGCGCGCGGCCAGGTCCACGACCTCGACCTTGGAGACCCGGGCCGGCGACAGCGCGTTCGCCACCAGGTCGGCCGGGTCGTCCGACCAGTCCACGATGTCGATCTTCTCGCCGTTCAGCTCGGCCATGACGTTGCGGACGCGGCCGCCCATCGGGCCGATGCAGGCACCCTTGGCGTTCAGCCCGGAGCGGGTGGAACGCACGGCGATCTTCGTGCGGTGACCGGCCTCGCGGGCGATGGCGGAGATCTCCACCGAGCCGTCCGCGATCTCCGGGACCTCCAGCGCGAAGAGCTTCTTCACCAGGTTCGGGTGGGTGCGCGAGAGGGTGACCGACGGGCCGCGGACACCCTTGACGACGCGGACCACGTACGAGCGCAGGCGCGTGCCGTGCGCGTAGTCCTCGCCGGGGACCTGCTCCTGCACCGGCAGGATGGCCTCCAGCTTGCCGATGTCGACCAGGATGTTCTTGGGGTCCTTGCCCTGCTGGACCACGCCGGTGACGACGTCACCCTCACGTCCGGCGTACTCACCGAACGTCACTTCCTCCTCGGCGTCCCGCAGCCGCTGCAGGATGACCTGCTTGGCGGTGGTCGCCGCGATCCGGCCGAAACCCGACGGTGTGTCGTCGAACTCGCGGGGCTCCTCGCCCTCCTCCAGATCGGCCGGGTCCTCCTTCGCCCACACGGTCACATGACCGGTGTTGCGGTCCAGCTCCACGCGCGCGTGACGGCGGCTGCCCTCGGTGCGGTGGTAGGCGATGAGGAGGGCCGACTCGATGGCCTCCACCAGCAGGTCGAAGGAGATTTCCTTCTCCCGCACCAAACCCCGCAGGGCACTCATGTCGATGTCCACGGCTACGCCTCCTCCTGGCTCTCGTCGTTGGTGTCGTCTTCCGCGGGGGCCGCGTCCTCGGCGGCGCCCGGCGCGGTCTTGCGGTTGAACTCGATCTCCACGCGCGCCTTGGCGATCTCGCTGAAGGCGACCCGGCGGGCGGTGGGCTTGCGCCCCTTCACGCCCGGTACTTCGAGGTCCAGGCCCTCGTCGTCGACGGCGATGATCCGTGCGACCAGCTCGCCGCCCTCGTGCAACTGGGCCTTGATCAGGCGGCCGGTGGCCCGGCGGTAGTGCCGCGGCTCGGAGAGCGGGCGTTCGGCGCCGGGCGAGGTGACCTCCAGGGTGTACGCGACGTCCCCCATGGCGTCCGCGTCGTCCAGCGCCTGCGAGATCTCGCGGCTCAGCTCGGCGCACTCGTCCAGCTGGACGCCCTGGTCGGAATCCACCACGATCCTCAGCACACGCCGCTTGCCCGCGGGGGTCACCTCGATCTCTTCCAGATCCAGGTCTCGCGCGGCGACCAGCGGTTCAAGCAGTCCGCGCAGCCTCTCGCTCTGGGTGGTGCTCATCCGGGTGACTCCTCGGCCGCGTGTGCTGTTGTGGGATGGTCGCGTGTCTGGCCAAAGCCTATCTGTTCCGGCGGGGTACTGACGATTCCGTGCGCGGGCGCGGTTACGCTCGCCTGCGGTGATCACCAGATCACCACCCGCAGACCCCCGGGAAGAGGACCGTGCCGCAGCCGAGTACGCACCCGAGTACGCACCTGAGGAGAAGGACCCTGCTGGCGGGCGCCGCGCTCGGAAGCGCGGCGCTGCTCGCGGGCTGCTCCGAGGAGTCCGCCGCGTCGGACGACATGGACAGCGCGGCCGGTCGCACCCTGCTCGACAGGGGCGCGCGCGACAGCGGCGCGCTGCTGGCCCGCTACGACGCGACGCTGACCGCGCACCCCGCCCTGGAACGGCGAGTGCGCCCCCTGCGGGACGAAGTCGCCCGGCACATATCGGCGTTCGAGCATCCCGAGGCCACCGGCTCCCCCACCGCCACGCCCTCCGCGACCGCCTCGCCGTCCCGTACGCCGCACCGGCAGCAGCGCGCGCCGAAGGTGCCCGGCACGGAGAAGAAGGCCCTCGCCGCGCTGGCCGAGGCCGAGCGGCACACCGCCGACCTGCGGACGGCCGCGCTGGTGAGCGCCCCGCCGGAGGTCGCGCGGCTGCTCGCCTCGGTCGCCGCGGCCGGCGCCGCCCACGCCCACCTGCTCGAAGCGCGCGACGAGCACGACGAGAAGGACGGGAAGAACGCCTGATGCCGGCGGAGAAGCACGAGAACCCGGAGCGGAAGGCCGAGCTGGACGCCCTGCAGAACGCCCTGGCCGCCGAACACGCCGCCCTCTACGGGTACGGCGTTGTGGGGGCGCGGGTCGACGACGGACGGCGCGAGGAAGCGCAGAAAGGCTACGACGCCCACCGTGCGCGCCGGGACGAACTGAGCCGCCGCGTGACCGCGCTCGGCGGCCGGCCGAAGGCGGCGGCCGCGGCGTACGCCCTGCCGTTCCCCGTGCCCGACGCGGCGGCGGCCGTCCGGCTCGCGGCCGAACTGGAGGACCGGGTGGCCGGCGCGTACGCGGACCTCGTACGCGCCTCCGCCGGGGCCCGGCGGCGCGCGGCGGCCGGATCGCTCCGCGAGGCAGCGGTGCGTGCGGTGCGCTGGCGCGGCGGCGGCGTAGCCTTCCCTGGGCTCGCCGAACGGACCTCGGCCGGCAGCCCGTCGCCCACCGCGACCGGATCCGCCGACGCGCTCTGAGCGCGCCGCGGCCGCACGGGCTCACCGGTCACCCCGGTACCGCCGAAGAAAGGGACAGCTCCAGCATGGCAACGCCACCCATCGAACCGCCGAGACGGTTGGTGCGCGCGATCGGCGACGACCCCGCAAGCCCCGCGCGCGCCTGGCTGGACTCGCTCCCGGACCGCGTGGCGGAGCGGCTGGCGGCATGGGAGCTGACCCTTGAGCGGGTGCACGAGCCCGGCGGCCGCGCCAGCCTCCTGGTCCTCGTCACCCAGCAGGACGGCACGCCCGCCGCGTTGAAGTTCCCGCTGCCCGGCCGGCCCGGCGCCGAGGCCGAGGCGGCGGCCCTGACGCGCTGGGACGGCTGGGGCGCGGCACGGCTGCTCCGCGCCGACCAGGACAGCGGCGCGCTGCTCCTCGAACGCCTCCGCGGCGGCGTCTCGCTGCGCTCGCTGCCCGAGGCGAAGGCCCTGCTGGAGGCGGCGGGGACGGTCCGCCGACTCTGGGTACCGCCCACCGAGGGCCATCCCTTCGAGACGCTGGCCGCCCGTACGGAGGCCGCGGCGGACCTCCTGCGGGAGCGCGGCGCGGCGGTCCCGTCCGCGGCCCCGCTGGTCGACGAGGCCGTGGAACTGCGCCGCGCACTGCCCGCCGACGCCCCCGAAGAAGTCCTCCTGCACGGCGCGTTCCGCCAGGGCAAGGTGCTGGCCGGGCACCGCACGCCCTGGCTCGCCGTGGGCCCGCGCCCCGTGCTCGGGGAACGCGCGTACGACCTGGTCGGGCTCGTCCTGGACCGCATGGAGGACCTGGCCGCCGGCACCGGCGCCGCGGCAGCGGCCCGCCGCCGGGTCACCAAGCTCGCCGACTCCCTCGACGTCGACCGCGACCGCCTCCGCGGCTGGACACTCATCGGCGCGGTGGAAGCGGGCCTCCGTTCCGTCGCGGCGGACGACCGCCCCCGCGGTGAGCTGCTACTGGAATTCGCGACCTGGCTGTAGTGCCGGGCATGCGGCCCGGCCGGCCGGCAGGCAAGGACGCACTTCCGCCGACATCAGCCCGTCCTGGGGGCACCTCCCAGCGGTAGCCGGGGGAGATTGAGGACGAGCGCCCGCCGGGCCGCGATACACGGGGCGAGGGGCAGGTCCCGCACGGTCACCGCACGGGCCCCCGCACAGGGCGCGGCTAGGGGCCCGCACGTCACCGCGCGGGCCCGCCACAACCGTCGGAAAAACCGAGCGCGCTACGCGCTCAGCCGCGCCACGGCCTCCTCGACCGTCATCTCCTCGCGCTCGCCCGTACGCCGGTCCTTGACCTCGACGACGCCCTCGGCGGCGCGGCGGCCCGCGACGACGATGTTCGGGACACCGATCAGCTCCGCGTCGGTGAACTTCACGCCCGGGGAGACCCCGGCCCGGTCGTCGACCAGCACGCGCAGCCCCGCCGCGCCCAGCTTGTCGCCGACCTCCAGCGCCAGCTCCGTCTGCTTGGCCTTGCCCGCCGCGACGACGTGCACGTCCGCCGGGGCGATCTCACGCGGCCAGCACAGGCCCGACTCGTCGAAGGTCTGCTCGGCGAGCGCCGCCACCGCACGCGAGACGCCGATGCCGTACGAGCCCATCGTGACCCGCACCGGCTTGCCGTTCTGGCCGAGCACGTCCAGCTCGAACGCGTCGGCGTACTTGCGGCCCAGCTGGAAGATGTGGCCGATCTCGATGGCGCGGTCGATGACCAGCCCGGCGCCGCACTTGGGGCAGGGGTCGCCCGGCTCGACGACGACCACGTCGAGGTAGTCGTCCACCTCGAAGTCACGGCCGGCGACGACGTTCCGGGCGTGCTTGCCCTCCTTGTTGGCACCGGTGACCCAGGAGGTGCCGGGCGCGACGCGCGGGTCGGCGATGTACCGGAAGGCCTTGCCGGCCAGGCCCTGCGGGCCGACGTAGCCGCGGACCAGGTCCTCGCGGCCGGTGAAGTCCTCGGCGGTGACCAGTTCGACGACGGCCGGGGCGAGGTGCTCGCCGAGCTTGCCCATGTCGACCTCGCGGTCGCCCGGTACGCCCACCGCGACGATCTCGCCGTCGACCTTGATCAGGAGGTTCTTCAGCGTGGCGGAGGCCGGGACGTCCAAGTACTCGGCGAGGGACTCGATGGTCGGGGTGTCGGGAGTGTCCAGCTCCTCCGGCTCGCCGACGCCGGTGGCGTCCACGGGCTCGACCTTGACCGTGACGGCCTCGGTGTTGGCCGCGTAGTCGCACTGCGGGCAGTCGACGAAGGTGTCCTCACCGGCCGCGGCGGGGGCCAGGAACTCCTCGGAGGCGGAGCCGCCCATCGCGCCGGAGACGGCCGAGACGATGCGGTAGTCGAGACCCAGCCGCGCGAAGATCTTCTGGTACGCCGCGCGGTGCAGCGCGTACGACTGCGCCAGGCCCTCGTCCGTGGTGTCGAAGCTGTACGAGTCCTTCATCTGGAACTCGCGGCCGCGCAGCACACCGGAGCGGGGACGCGCCTCGTCCCGGTACTTCGTCTGGATCTGGTACAGCATGACCGGCAGGTCCTTGTAGGACGTGCACTGGTCCTTGACCGTGAGGGTGAAGATCTCCTCGTGCGTGGGGCCGAGGAGGTAGTCGGCGCCCTTGCGGTCCTTCAGACGGAAGAGCAGGTCGCCGTACTCCTCCCAGCGCTCACTGATCTCGTACGGCTCCTTGGGGAGCAGCGCGGGCAGCAGGACCTCCTGGGCGCCGATGGCGTCCATCTCCTCGCGCACCACGCGCGAGACGTTCTCCAGCACCTTCTTGCCCAGCGGCAGCCAGGTCCAGATGCCGGCGGAGGTGCGGCGGACGTACCCGGCGCGGACGAGCAGCTTGTGGCTGGCGGTCTCGGCGTCGGCCGGGTCGTCGCGCAGCGTCTTGATCATCAATCGGGACATGCGCTGGACCTGGGCCATGGTGATTCTCCTGCGTAAGAAAGGTGACTGGGGCGAGGTTATCGGGCGGGACCTCGCCCACGGAAATGGGTATCGCGGCGATTGTGACGCAGCGTAGTCGGGTACCCCCCGACCAGGGGGTCAGGGGCGTTCGAATCACCCCGTAGCGGGCCTCGCCGCGCCCCGTAGCGGGCCTCGCCGTGAGCGGCACTCCCGGCCCGGACGGCATGCCTGACGCGGACGGCAGCCCCCGCGAAGGGCCCGCTCAACGGGCCAGTGGCAGCGGGGCGCCCATCACGGCGTACGGCGCGGGGGCGCTCGGGAAGATCACGCGGCGGGCGAGGTCCTGGTAGCCGAGCGAGCGGTACAGCGCGCGGGCCGGGCTCTCGGTGTCGATCGCGGAGAGGATGCTGCGCGGGTACGGCGCCTCGTCGGTGATACGCGTGATCAGCGCCCGGCCGATGCCGCGCTTCTGGTACGCGGGGTGGACGTGCAGCTCGGTGATGACGAAGGAGTCGTCCAGCCAGAAGTCCTGCCCGGTGCTGCGCAGGTACGGCTCGACGACGCTGGACCACCAGTGGGAGCGGTCGTTGGGCAGGCCGTACACGAAGCCGGCCAGCCGGCCCTCGGACGTGGTGGCGCCCAGGGCGCGCGCTCCGGGGGTGGTGAGGTGACGCAGCACGATGTGTCGGCGCACCCCGATCTCGTCGTCGGTCAGGCCGAAGGCGAGCGCCTGCACGACCAGTGCCTCGTCCACGCGGGCAGCGAGGTCGAGCGGTCCGACCACGACGTCATCCATGGTCGGGAGGGTACACAGCCCGGGCGGTGAACACGATCGGACCGGACACCTCGGCCGGGAGACGCCGGGTCACCCCGGTGTGCCGACCGCCTGTCCCCCGCTGGCGGGCGAGCCGCGCAGGTCAGAACAGCACGCTCATGAACGCGCCGACCTCTTCGAAGCCGACCCGCCGGTACGCGGCACGCGCCGCGGTGTTGAAGTCGTTGACGTACAGGCTCACGATGGGCGCGACGTCGGCGAGGGCGTAGCGCAGGACGGCCGCCATGCCGGTCTCGGAGAGGCCCTTGCCGCGGTACTCGGGCGCGACCCAGACGCCCTGGATCTGGCAGGCGCGCAGCGTGGCGGCGCCGATCTCGGCCTTGAAGACGACCTTGCCGTCCTCCACGCGCGCGAAGGAGCGGCCGGCGCCGACCAGTTCGGCGACCCGGGCCTGGTAGAGCAGCCCGCCGTCGCCCGCCAACGGGGAGATGCCGACCTCCTCGGTGAACATGGCCACGCACGCGGGCATGATCAGGTCCATCTCGTCCTTGCGGATGCGACGGACGTACGGGTCGGGGGCGACGTCGGCCGCGGGCTTCGAGGTGACCATCAGCGGCTGGTGGGCGCGGATCTCCCGGGCGGGGCCCCAGGCGGGCTCCAGCAGCGACCACAGCTCGGCCGTGGGGGCCGCGGGGCCGACGATGGAGGAGCAGCGGCGGCCCTGGCGGCGGGCGCGCTCGGCGAAGGCGCGTACGGCGTCGGGGGTGGCGCAGACGGGGACGAGGTTGGCTCCCGCGTAGCAGAGGGACTCCAGCCGGCCGTTGTCGTACCAGCCCCACATCTCGCCGCCGAGCCGCCAGGGGTCGAGCCCGGCGACCTGGACCCGGGCGGCGACGAAGGCGTTGGCGACCGGGTCGCGGTCCAGGACCGCGAGGGCATCGTCGAGCTCCCCGGGCTCAAGGACCTTCGTGGTGGTCGTCAGCACGTGTCGGATTGCCTCACCGTGACGGGGCCGGGGCCGTAAGAGAGCAGGTCCAGGCACTGTACCTCGCGTCCATGCGATGCGCCCCTGCCCCTCTCGGAGCGAGGGGCAGGGGCGCATGGCGTGAATCGCGGTTATCCACAGGGGGCGCGAGGGGCGGTGGGTGGGGGCTAGTTTCGTTTTTTGTGCGGTGGAGGTGGGGGAGGGGCCTCGCACCGGGTGGTGGGGAGAGGGAGGGGCCCTGCCACGAACGCGGCGGGACTCAGCCCGCGACCGCCACCGAAGGCTCCCCCGAAGCCACCCCGTCCTTCTCCATCTGCTCGGCGATCTTCAGGGCTTCCTCGATCAGGGTCTCCACGATCTTCGACTCCGGCACGGTCTTGATGACCTCGCCCTTCACGAAGATCTGCCCCTTGCCATTACCGGAAG
>NZ_JBVJIF010000022.1:0-25588 GCF_055586425.1 Streptomyces sp. NPDC050806
CCCGCGGAGCGGGTCCACCAGCCGCAAGCGGCTGGAAAAGAAAGGCGGCAATAAATTGCCGCCTTATTCCCGCGTAAACGCGGGAATTGAATTCCGCAAGCGGAATTCAATGAAGAAGTGATGCAATTCGCGCAAGCGCGAATTGCGGGAGGCCCCGCAAGCGGGTCCTCCTTGGCTGGCTGCGAGGAAGGGTGCATCACGTCCGTATCCGTGTAAAGCCTGGAATCATGAGCCACAATCCCACCCTGACAGGACCTCAGGCCACCTGCCGGCACCCCACCGGAAGCGACACTCAGTCACATCACCATCCCCCGGTAGACCTGGAGCGGATCGCGCGTACGTCGCTATCGAATGATGTGCTCAGCATACCCCGACACGTCGCACAACAGCAGGACATCCGTCAAAGCATCACTCCGACGGGGGCAGTAGAGACAACGCCAGTGCATCATCGAGATGCAGTGTGTAGAGTCTGGAAGCGCAGCGCACCCTTCCCCGCAGATTCCCTCTCGTGCGTTCCCTTTCCGGAAAGGAGATCAGTGGACATGGCCGTGAAACTGCGTGACCATCAAATTGAGATCGTGGACGGCATCGTACGCGGCCTCGATGTCCCGCCCGGGGGAATCCCTGCGAATGGCCTGCGCGGGCAGGTCCATGCCGCGTGCGGGACGGGGAAAACCATCATGGCCGCTGCTGCGGCGCGCCGGCTCGTACCGCACGGGCGTGTGCTGGTCCTGGTACCGACGCTGGACCTGCTCACGCAGACGGTGAAGGCCTGGCACGACACCGGGCACACCGGGCCGGCAGTGGCGGTGTGCTCCCTTGAGGACGATCCGGAGCTGTGGAACCTGCGGGTGCGCTGCACCACGAATCCGATCCAGTTGGCTCTGTGGCACGGCCGGGGGCCGGTATCCATCTACGCGACGTACGCCAGCCTCGGCGTGCTCGCTGAGGCGTTTGAGGGTGCCTACGGGCAGCAGCTCGCACCGCTGGACCTGGCAGTCGTCGACGAAGCACACCGCACCAGCGGGTCACTGGGGAAGGCATGGGCGGACATCCACCACCAGGACGTCATCCCCGCGGCGCGACGTTTGTACATGACCGCGACGCCGCGCATCTGGCAGGAGCGACCGCCGGCCTGGGAGCAGCGGGAAGGGGTGCGGGACCGACTGCCGGCGGAGATGGCAGCCTCCATGGACGACGAAACGTTGTTCGGACCGATCCTGGCCAAGCTCACCCTCGCCTCCGCGGTCTCCCGCGGGCTGCTTGCGCGGTACCAGATCATCGTGGTCGAACTGCGGGACCAGGAGGTCACTCCCGAGCGGCTGTACGGGCCGGAGCGGCGTGAGGAGGAGGTGCGGGGGCAGCGGCTCGGCGCCCTGCACGCAGCGCTGCTGCGCACCATGGCCGAGCACGAACTGCAGACGTGCATCACCTTCCACCACCGCACGATCGAGGCGCAGGCCTACGCCGAGGGCCTGAAGCAGGTGGCAGCGAAGCTGCACGCCGACCAGCCCGAGAAATACCCGGCGAAGACGAAGATGTGGGCGGACTGGCTGTGCGGCGAGCACTCCCCCGAACGCCGGCAGCAGGTGCTCGCGGAGTTCGGGTCCACGGCCCGGCGTGCGGTGCTGTCCAACTGCCGCGTCCTGGGTGAAGGCGTGGACATTCGTGCGGTGGATTCGGTGGCGCTCCTTGATCCCAAAGGCTCGCCACACGACATCGTGCAGGCGATCGGCCGGGCCCTGCGGCAGAAGCCCGGCGAGGCGAAGCTCGCGTCGCTCATCGTGCCGATTTTCCTGCCGCCCGGAGAGCAGCCGGAGGAGGACATGTTCACCTCCGGGGCGTACCGGCCGCTGGTGAAAGTCCTTCAAGGGCTGCGAGCGCACGATGAGGAAGCCGTGGAATTGCTCGCCATTCCGCAAGAGCCGCAGAAACAGGCCGTGGAACCCTCGCAATACATCGGTGTGGAGCCCGAGGAAGGGGAAGAAGAGTCACGGTTGCTGCTGCGGTTTGCCGCTCCGCGGGATCCGGTGATGGTCGCGGAGTGGGTCAGCTTCAATGTGATCGACACCGAGCGGCAGGACTGGGCCCGCGGCTACGCCGCACTGAAGCGGTACGTGGAGCGAGAGGGGCACGCCCGGGTGCCCTACGACCACAAGGAGCCGCCCGGGCCGTACCCGCTGGGGCAATGGACGGCAGAACAACGCCGTGCGTACGGGGGCGGGACTATGTCGGGTGCGCGCGCCGAGCGCCTGGAGAAGCTCGGCATGATCTGGGACGCCACCGATGCCGCCTTCGAAGAGAACCTCGCCGCGGCCCGGGCCTACTTCGAACAGCACCACACTCTCGCCGCACCCCGGCCCGCCACCGCCCTGGACAAGCCGGTCGGGCAATGGCTGTCCAACATGCGCCGGCCCGGCGCACTGGACGGGCACCCGGAGCGGGCGGAGGCGCTGGCCGCGATCGACCCGGACTGGAACCCGACCTGGCCGATCGACTGGCAGAGGCACTACGCCGCGGTGCGCCAATGCCTGACCGGCGGGGCCGCGGTCGCCGACCTGCTGCCCGGTGTCACCGTCGACGGGGCTGATGTCGGTCGGTGGCTGGCCCGGCAGCGCGAACACACCACCTGGGCCAAGCTGTCGGCCGGGCAGTGCGAGCGTCTGGAGCAGCTCGGCATCGCACCGCTCCCGGCGCCGGAGAAGGCGGCCGCGCAGGGCCGCGGGAGCGGTTCTGGGGCCTTCGAGCGGGGCGTGGCGGCCCTGCGGCAGTACAAGACCCGTATGGGCTCTGTGACCGTCCCCAGGGCCCACGTAGAGGCCCTGGAAGAGGGCTGGGACGGCGACGGCGCCGAGGCCGCCGAGGTCCGGCTGGGCGTATGGCTCTCCAACAGTAAGACCCGGCGCGCCAAGCTCACCGTGGACAAGCTCGCCCAGCTCGCCGAGCTCGGGCTGGACTGGGCGTAGGGCATTTCGTAGGAGGTGCAGCAGCGGTCGGCCAGATTTCTGCCCGGCCGCTGCTGTCTGCGGGCATCGCCGCCGCTCTAGGGGCTGAGAGAGCCGCGGTCTCGCCAGGATGCGATGTGGGCGTTGTGGTGGGTTAACGGTTCGGCCAATCTCTGTGGAAGGGCGACCACATGGCTGGTCCCGTCCGGGGCAACGATCCCTCCGGTGTGCCCTGCGCTCGATGTCACAGCCACCTCGGGCTGCGCTCCACCCCCACGAGGACGCCCGTCTCCGAGCGGGCCGGGACCGGCCCCGACCGTGCGGGGCTTGCCGCGGACGCGCTGTGTACGACGCAGCCGAGGAAGTTTCGGTCGTGCCTCGAGCAGGAGCCTTTCTCCATGTCCCGAACGGGCAGTCCCCAGCCCGTCCTTGCCCGCCCGCGCGGTCGCCGTCTGGCGCGCCGTTGCCGGATCCTGGCTGTTCGCCTGCGTGCCGCCCTGTGGTGATGCATCGTCCGCTGCGCCCGTGACGGCTTCGGCAAGGCGTCAGATTCGCGCTCGGCCTGGGCGCGGTCGAGGTCGCAGGCTGGTTCCTCCTCGGCCTGTGGCTCGGCGTCTCTTTCACGGTGCTGATACGCGCGCGCCTCGGCCTGTGATGAGCACCGCAGCGGCCGTCGCACACGACCGTCTGGGCACGACCGCGGTACTACGGGGGCGTCGTCGTTGGATTGCGCGTGCGAGCGTCCGTGGCCCGGGAGGTTGCCGACGTGCTGAAGGAGTCTCAGTCGGCGCCTGCCTGTCATCGGGGTCAGGTAGCTGATGACGGCACTTGGTCGGGGGGCGGTGGGTGGCGTCGGCAGGTTCTCTCGTGGGCGGCAGCCTGTGCTCGGTTTTCGTGGTGACCTTGCACCCGTAACCTGACATTCGTAAGGTGACACATGTCAGGTTAATAGTGTTGCGGGCGGCGTGTGCGTGCTGCCGACCGCCGGAGAAGGTCGAGGAACACGTGAAGATCACCGTTGACGAACCCAAGTGCTGCGGCGCGGGCCAGTGCGTGCTGGTCGCCCCGGAGGTTTTCGACCAGAGGGACGAGGACGGCATCGTGGTTCTGCTGGAGGCCGAGCCGCCCGAGGCGGAGTACGCCAATGCACGCGAGGCCGCCCAGGTGTGCCCGGCCGCGGCAATCCTCATCGAGGAGAGCTGAGGTGCCGGAGTACGGACCCGTCCGCCGCTTGGTCGTTGTGGGTGGCTCGGCCGCGGGGCTGGCGGTCGTGGAGGAGGTGCGCCGACGCGGATACGCCGGGGACCTCACACTGATCGACGCGGAGCCGGGACTTCCCTACGACCGTCCGCCGCTGTCCAAGCAACTGCTGGCAGGACAGTGGGAGACCGAGCTTCTGCTGCGCCCTCAAGAGCAGCTGGACGCTCTGGCCTTCACCCACCTCGCCGGTGTACCGGCAGCAGGGGTGGACACCAGGGCCTACACGGTGACGCTGGAGGACGGCCGGAAGGTCCCCTTCGACGCACTGGTCCTCGCCACCGGCGCCGGCGCGGTGCACCCGCTCGCTCTGGGCGCCGGCCTGTCCGGGGTGCAGGTGCTGCGCAACCTCTCCGACGCTCTCCAGCTGCGTGAGGCTCTCGGGCGCGGCGGACGGCTGGTCGTCGTGGGTGCCGGGTTCGTCGGCGCGGAAGCCGCGGCGGTCGCCCGGGGCATGGGCGTACCGGTGACGATGGTCGACCCGCTCCCCCTCCCCATGGTCAACGTCCTGGGGGACGAGGTCGCCACGATGCTGGCAGAGCGTCACCGCGCCGAGGGAGTGGACCTGCGGTGCGGAAGGGAGGTCACCGAGGTGCTCTCCCAGGACGGCCGGACCACCGGGGTCGTCCTGGACGACGGTTCCACTGTGGCGGCGTCCACGGTGCTGATCGCAGTCGGCGCCCAGCCCACCGTGGGCTGGCTGGAAGGGTCGGGCATCCCCCTCGGCAGCAGGGAACGGGACGGCGTCGAGGGCGTGTTGTGCGACGCCCGTGGCCGTGCCGCCGAGAACGTGTGGGCGGCCGGCGACGTCGCCGCCTGGCAGGACCCGGCCACCGGTCGCTACATGCGCAGCGAGCACCGGCTGGCCGCCACCGAACAGGGCCGGCTCGTGGCGGCCGCCGTGTGCCGGAGCGAGCCGGCGCAGCAGCCCCTGCCGTACTTCTGGTCCGACCAGTACGACCTCAAGCTCCAGTCCTACGGCGCCACCGGGCGGGACATGGCCTTCGCGGTGGTCGAAGGGTCGCTGGACGAAGGCCGTTTCGTCGGCGTCTACGGCCACCCGGGGGCCGCAGGAGAACCGCGCCGCGTCGAGGGGGTTGTGGGCAACGGCATGGCCCGCGCCCTGCGCATCTGGCGGAAGGCCGTCCTTGACCACGCCCCCTGGCCCGACCTGGCGACAGCCACCGGCACAGCTTCTTGAAGCAAGGAGCGACATCGGCCACACCCTGGCCCTTCCGGGCCGACTCACACCTTACGGAGAGCGACTTGACCACCACTGAGCAGACCGCAGCCGCCCAGGACGCGCCGTTCTTCCCGGCCCCCCGCAGCTGCCCCTTCAGCGCGCCGCCGCGCTACACCGAGTTCCGGGAGGCCGGCGGGCTCCACAAGGTCACCATCTGGGACGGCTCCACTCACTGGCTCGCCACCCGGCACGAGGACATCCGCGCCGTGCTCTCCAGCTCCTCCTTCAGCGCGGACGTGCGCAAGCCCGGCTTCCCGCTGGTCCACTCCAACCAGGCCGACCACGAAGGCGGGATGTTCCTGCGCCTGGACGATCCGGAGCACGCCCGGCTGCGGCAGATGCTCACCAAAGAGTTCAGCGTCAAGCGCACCCGGGCCATGCGCAACAAGATCCTGGAGATCACGGACGAGCTGATCGATGCGATGCTCGCCAAGGGCAGCCCCATCGACCTCATCCAGGACTTCGCGCTGCCGATGCCTTCGCGCGCGATCTGCCTCATCCTCGGCGTCCCCTACGAGGACCACGCACTCTTCCAGCAGCACGCCAACGCCGGCACCGACCTCGACGTCAGCCACGAGGAACGCGCCCGCCTGCAGCACGAGGCGTTCCAGTACTACTCCCAGCTGGTGGAGCGCAAACGCCGCGAGCCGGCGGATGACATGGTCAGCAGGCTCCTGAGTGACCACGAGGGGCCGGACGGCTTCGCTCCGGAGATGATGCCCGTCCTGGTCTCGCTCCTGGTCGGCGCGGGACACGAGACCACCGCGAACATGCTCGGACTGGGGACCGTCGCCCTGCTGCTCAATCCGGCCCAGCGCGACCGCCTGCGCGACCGCCCGGAACTGGCTCCGAGCACGGCCGAGGAGATGCTGCGCTACTGGAGCATCGTCTCCACCGACCCCCGCCGCGTGGCCACCGAGGACACCGAGATCGGCGGACAGTCCGTCCGCAAGGGCGAAGGAGTCATCGTCTCCCTGATAGCCGGGAACCGCGACCCCCGCGCCTTCGGTGCCGGCGAGGGAGAATGCCCCGCCGACGAGATCGACATCAGCCGCAGCGCCCGCCACCACATCGCCTTCGGCTTCGGCTCCCATCAGTGTCTCGGCCAGAACCTGGCCCGGGTCGAGATGCAGGTCGCCTGGCCCCGGCTGTTCGAACGCATCCCCGGCCTCAAGCTCGCCGTCGATGCGGGCGAACTTGCGTTCAAGAAGAACTCCATCGTCTACGGCCTCACGTCCCTCCCGGTGACCTGGTGAACACCGTGTCAGAAAGCCAAGTTTTCAGCGTCGGTGGACACACCGACGGCCGCGGCACCCGCATGGCGGGCAAGGCGGCCCTGGTGACCGGTGCGGGCAGCTCCGGCGACTTCCTCGGCACAGGGGCAGCCACCGCGATGCTGCTGGCAGCCCAAGGAGCGACCGTCGGCATCCTGGACGTCAGTGTCGAGCGCGCCGAGCACACCCGGTGGCTCATCGATGACCGGGGCGGCAACGCCGTCATCCTCACCGCGGACATCACCGACGAGCAACTGGTCCAGCGTGCGGTGCATCACTTCGCCGACATCGCCGGCGGCCTGCACGCCGTGGTCAACAACGCCGGCATCAGCGGCGAAGGGGACATCACAGCGACCAGCCGGGCCGACTGGGACCGGGTCTTCGCCCTCAATGTCACCGGCGCCATGCAGGTGGCGCGATCCGCCCGCCCCCACCTCGTCGACGCCGGGGGCGGCTCCCTCGTCAACATCTCCTCCATCGCGGCGCTCCGGGGGTTCGGCAGCGGCGCATACGGGCCGAGCAAGGGCGCATTGCAGTCCCTGACGACCGACCTGGCCTACAGCTGGGGGCCGGACCGCATCCGCGTCAACTGCCTCGTCCCCGGCCACCTCCACACCCCCATCGGTGACCACGGAGGCGAGGAAGGACGCCGCATCCGCCGCGCGGCGAACCTGCTCGGAGTCGAAGGCACCGCCTGGGATCTGGCCTGGGCCGCCCTTTTCCTCGCCGGCCCGGAATCACGGTGGATCACCGGCACGGTGCTGCCCGTCGACGCGGGCACCACCACCGCCACCGTCCTGGGCATGCTGCCCCGTATCGCACAGGCCCGAAGGGACAGATCCGATGACTAGCCACGGCACGCCCGACCGCAGAGCCGCAGGCGAGCAGGTGGTGCGCGAGATGTTCGGCGAGGGCTTCCTCCACAAGAACATGACCTCGCCCGCCGACGGCAACGGGCCCCTGGCCGACACCGCCCGGCTCGCCCTGGAACAGTGCTTCGGCGAGATCTGGACCCGGCCGGGCCTGGACCGCCGCAGCCGCAGCCTGGTCACCCTCGGCGTCCTCATGGCACAGGGACACCAATGGGAAGTCCGCAACCACGTGATGGGCGCGCTGGCCAACGGGCTGAGCCCCGAGGAGGTCCTGGAAGCCGTCATCCAGACCATCCCCTACATCGGGCTCCCCGCGGCAGGCCAGGCCATGTCCACGGCCCTCGGGACAATGACCGAGACCTAGCCCGCCGGGACCTGGTGGGGTGGTCTGCAGGCAAGCGCCTGAAGACCACCCCACCACACGGCTATCGCAGAATGTGACACATGGACGACGACACCACCCCCGACAGCACCCGCAGACGCAACCCCCGCGGCCAGGGCGAGCAGCTGCGTGCGGACATCCTGGCTGCCGTGGCACGGCTCCTCGACCAAAAGCTCTCCGAAACCCCCCTGCCCGTGTCCCTGCGCGAGGTCGCACGCGAAGTCGGCATCGCCGCACAGAGCATGTACCTGCACTTCACCGACAAGGACCAGCTCGCCCGCGCCGTGGCCGAAGACGGCTACCAGCGCGTCGTCGCCGCCATGCGCGACGCGGACGCCGAGGCAGCCAGGGCCGACGCCGACGCGGGCGGACGGCTCCGCGCCCAGGCATGCGCCTTCTGCACCTTCGCCGGCAACGAGCGCGGCGTCACCCGGCTGATGTACGGCCACGACGCCTCCACCTTCGCAGAGCCCGGACAGACCCACCCCGCCCGCCTGCTGTGGCAGCAGTGGCTCGACGCCGTCCACGCCTGTGAGGAAGAAGGCCTGCACTGGCCGGACGGCCCCGAAGAGACCGCCATGATCCTGTGGTCAGCGCTCTTCGGCCGCTTCGCCCTGTGGACCTCCACCTTCGGACAACACGACCCGCAGATACTCACCGACTTCGCCGAGCGCACCGTCGACGCCATCGTGCGAGACGCCCGCCGTTGACCAAGCACCTGTTCCTGAACTGCGTCACTCACTGGATCGCCTTCCGTACAGGAGGCGTTCATGGTGCGGCTGCACCGGCCGACCTACCGGCTGGCGCGGCTGCTGGCCCGCGGCGGGGAGCCGAAGAGGGTGACGGTCGCGCGGACGGGCACCGGTGGTTCGCCGCCTTCAACATCCGCACCCCCACACCCCCGCCGGCCCGCCCCACCCGCCGGCAAGTCCAAACGGCGCGGTCGGGGTGGACCTGGGAGTGGAGGTATTCGCGGCGACCTCCAGCCCCCTGGTCCTTGGGGAGGGCAAGACGCAGCTGTGCGCCAACCCCCAGCACCTGGACAACCGCGCGGCTCGGGGTGGCGGTGGCGGCCCTGCCGGGCACCCGCAGCCCGGCCCGGCTGGAGCAGAACGCGGCCGCGCTGGAGCTCACCCTGGACGCCGAGGCGCCGGCCGCGCTGGACCCGCTGAGCGACCAGGTGACGGGCGAGCGCTACGCCCCCGCGCACACCGCTGAGGTCGCTCGGGGTTAGCCGGTGAACTCGACGCGCACGACGTCCAGCTCGACGACGTCGTTGACGTTGCGCCCACCGGTGACCTCGCCGGTCACGACCGGCCGGGGTCGGGCCGGCGGTGCCCCGTCCTGCTCGACGCCAGGATCGCGCCCCGGTTGCCGCAGCCCGGGGCGATCTCGCCGTGGGAGACCGGTGCCCGGCGCCCGTCCGCGCCCACCGCGAGCACGCCGACGCTCAGCCATGTGTCGTCAACCGATCGTTTGGCGACGGGGTGGGAGGCGGCGGGCGGAACGACGGAGGAAGCTGACCGCCCCGCACCGGGGGCGGGGCGGGGCGGTGGTTGTACTTCGAGGCGCCGCAGGGATCCGTGCGGGGCACTCACGGCCATCCCGGATCAGGTCGTTTGCCTGTGAATGGAGAGCACAGCACTGAGTGCGGTGGCGCCGTCGAGGAGGGCTTTGGATCGAGCGGTGATGCTGGCGTCCCTGGCAGCCAGCGCCGAGACGACATCCTCCGATCGGCGGGTTCGCCGTAGCTCGGGCATGAGGGCCCGAAGGGGCGTGATGCGGTATCCGGCCTTGCGTAGTTGGTGAACGATCCGCGCATCCCGCACCTGAGTCGGTGTGTATCGTCGCGTGCCGCGCACGGGGTCGCGGTCCGGGATGACGAGAGCTTCCGCATGCCAGTGCCGCAACGTCGAAGGGCGCACGCCGAGGGCGGCGGCGAGTTCGGCGACGCTCATTGAGTCCGACGCGCGCACGTCTTCGATCGGCTCGCTGGAGATCACGTGGGCGGCTTCCTTGGCCTGCCTTAGTTCCGCGCGCTCTGCATCGAGCCGGGCGTGCGCCGTGTCGAGAAGGGCAAGCGCCTGCGAGGTGGGGAACTGGTGGAAGGCCCGAACGATCTTCTTGGCCTCAATTGGCCCCACGCCTGCGGCGAGGGCTTGGTAGGCCAGTGCGGACTGCAGATGTACCTCTCCATAGATTCGGTAACCCGTGGCCGTGCGTGTCACGGGCGGAAGCACACCGTCGCGCTCAAGATTGCGAACTTGCTGAACGGAGCACCCGACGCGCCGCGCGACATCAGCGGTACGCATTTCACCTGATTTGAGACTTGGCATCCCGGCATCCCTCAATCTTGGCCTCAAAGTCTCCACCAGCACTTCAATGCAACGCTAGAGCCCATGACCATCGACGAGATCATCAGCTTCGTGGGCGGCCTCGACGGCGTCCTGACCATCAGGCCCGCCCCCGGCGACGGCACGCCGGAAATCAGCTGGGGCGACACGTTCTTCCACTACGCCCCTGACGGCGCCGCTCCGACGGCGGCCCAACCGTTCGCGACTGTCGTGACCAAGAACTACCCCGGCGACGAGGCATCGCGTCTGGACCGCCCGGACACTTTCCGCGTGAATATCGCTGCCGGGACGGAAGCGTTCACCCAGTGGACCGGTCACGCACCACGCGAACCGGCCTCCGCCGAGGTCGACCCCAGCGCCACCGACACCGTGATCGCGCACCCCGTCTACGGCACCGCCGGCTGGCTGGCAGTGGTGAACCCGGGCGAGCGCACCGAAGCGTCAACACGTGAGCTGCTGCGTGCGGCCCATCACCTCGCACGCTCACGCCATGAGCGACGCGCTGAATCAACAACGCGATGAAGGATCTGCTGAAGGATCTACGGACCGCGGCGGGAGCGGGCTGAGAGGCCTACGACAGAGCCGACCCCCGCCGCCCAGCTCAAGTCATCACCAAGGGCCGAGGCCCCGCGGTTCAGGCCTGCGGCGGCGTCGCACCGGGCAGCTTCCCGGCGAAGTCCCACCACTGCTGGACGGTCCACACGACGACGCTGGAGCGGTCGGTGGACATCCGCAGCCACACCTCATCTCCACCGGGCATGCGGGCCACCGGGCATGAGGGCCACCTCCACGTGCGGGTCGCCCCAGGTGCCCACCGGGTACATCCACTCCATGCCGTCGGGCCAAGTCCGCATCGCCACCGTGCGCACGCTCAACGCGGCGGCGAAAGCGTCCAGGGCGCCCTTGGGTATCCGCACCTCCGCCGGCTCCCGCTCGATCCCTGCCACCTGTCCCCCTGCCTCGTGCATCGGTATACGCTTCGGGCCAGGACCACGGCGGCGTCACGCTTGGGTCCGTCACTCATGGCCGGTCAGCGCATCGGCTGCTCCATCGGCACCGGCGCCCCGAGCTGAGGGTGTTGGCCGGAACTGGACGACACACCGTAGGGCGGCCCGGGGAAGGCGGTGCGGCCGCTGGGTCGTTTCTGACGGCTCCTGCTGACAGTGGCGGATCGTTCCCGGGCCGGCCGCGCATCCGTCCGGACCGCCTCCGCGGCGATGAGGCGCACTTCAGCCGCCCCACCCGCAGTTGCCCGCCGGTGGGGCGGCATCAAGTCGGCCATTGCCGATCCCCGCGCCACGCGACCGCGGCGGCCACGAACGAGGCCACCAGCGGACGGCGGTCCTGCTCGACCCAGGCGAGCACCACGCGGCTGGGCGGCGCGTCGGACACCGGGACGCAGACCAGACCGGCCGGGGCCGGCGAGGCCAGGGAGCGGGGCAGCACCCCGATCATCCGGCCCACCGTGATCATCTGGAGCAGCTGGACCGCGTCGGCGACCTCGGGTCCTGTGCCGTCGCCGCCGGGCACTCCCTTCCAGCGTGGCAGCGTCTCGCCCTCCAGGTCGCACATGCGCACCGAGGCGCGCCCGGCCAGCCGGTGTCCGGCCGGGACGATGGCCACGCGGTCCTCGGTGTGCAGCGTCTCGTGGGCCAGGCCGTCGAGGTCGTCGAACGGCGCGTAGAGCAGGCCGACGTCGGCCCGGCCGTCGTGGAGATGGTCGGCGCGGTCGGCCGGACCGCTGAAGACGATGTCCACCTGCTGCGCGTCGGGCTGGTGCGCGTACGCGGCCATGAGATCGGAGAGCAGGCCCGCGTCGCCGCCGGGTTTGAGTACGAGGCGCAGACGGGCCTGGCTGTCACCGGCGTGCCGGGCGTGCTGGACCGCGGCGCTGACCGCGTTGAGGGCGTACTGGCCGTGTTCCCGCAACGCCACCCCGGCCGGTGTGAGTTCGACGTTCCGGCTGGAGCGGAGGAAGAGCGGGACGCCGAGCCGGCTCTCGATGCGCCGGATGGCCTTCGACAGTGCGGGCTGGGCGATCGAGAGGCGGACGGCGGCCCGGCCGAAGTGCAGCTCGTCGGCGACGGCGATGAAGTACCTCAGCTCGCGGGTCTCCAGGGCAATCATGCCTCCAGGCTATCGCCGGATGACCAACCGGTCTTGGACGCGGGCGCCGCGCGGAGCCGAGAATCGCCGCATGATTCACCACACGATGCTCGTTTCCTTCGATCAGCCGCTGCCGGACGCCGAACTCGATCGATACCTCGTGGATATCAAAAAGATCCTTCTCGGCTCCGGGTCGGTGGAGTCGGTCGCGGCCCGGCGCCACCTTCCCGTCCCCGGCGAGGAGGCCATACCGGCCCTCATCGCGACCGCGATCGTGCAGGTGGCCGTCGCCGACACCGGCGCCCTCGCGAAGGCGTTCGCCGCGCCGGGACTGCACGAGATGATCGCCCGCTGGCAGTCCCGGCACCCGTACAAGGTCGCCTGGGCCAACCACGAGGCGCTGGCATGAGCGGCGCCTCACCGCGGACGGAGCCGGTCGCCTCCCCGAAGGCGGGGCTGGTCACCGGGGCCGGGAGCGGGATCGGGCGCGCGGCGGCGCTGCAGTTCGCCCGGAGCGGCGCCGCGGTGGCCGTACTCGACATCGACGCGGGCGCGGCGACCAGGACCGCCGAGGCGGTCAGGCAGTACGGAGGGCAGGCGCTGGCCCTCGCCGTCGACATCGCCGACGAACCGGCCGTCGAGGCGGCGGTCGCGCGCACGGTCGCGGCGTTCGGGGGCCTGGACTTCGCGGTGAACAGCGCCGGACTGGCCTCGCACAGCCGCAGGCTCGACGAGATGACCCGGGGCGAGTTCGAGCGCGTGGTCCGCGTCGACCTGACGGGGACCTTCCTGTGCATGAAGCACGAACTGCCCGCGCTGCGCGGCCGGGGCGGCGGCGCGATCGTCAACATCGCCTCCAACGGCGGCCTGTACGCGATTCCGGCCGCCCCCGCCTACGTGGCCGCCAAGCACGGCGTCGTCGGCCTCACCAAGGTCGCCGCGGTCGACTGCGCGCCGGACGGCATCCGGGTCAACGCCGTGTGCCCAGGACCGACCCGTACACCCGGCATCGAGGAGGTGGCGGCCGGCACCGACATGGCCGAGCGGCAGGAGGCGGGCACGCCGCTCGGGCGGCTGGCCACGCCGCAGGAGGCGGCCGCGGCGGCGGTCTGGCTCTGCTCGGACGCCGCGTCCTACGTCACCCAGATCGCCATGTCGGTCGACGGCGGACGGCGGGCATGAGGCTCGTCGCGGTCGAGGAGCACATGGCCACCGAGGCGTTCCTGCGGGACGCGCACGGCCTGGACGTCGTGCCGGGCGACGAGCCCGAGATGGCCCTGATGCGCACGATGGAGCGCACTCCCGCAGCCGCGCACCCGGCTCACCGATCTGGGCGCGGCTGCGGGAGATGGACGCGCTCGGGCAGGACACGGCGGTGCTCAGCCTCAATCCGCCCGGCGCCCAGCCCTACCCCGCGGCCGGCGCGGCGAGTCGCGGCCCGAAGGCTCTGCGAGCGAAGGCCGCCACCCCGCCGCCGTCGGGATGCCGGGCGCCCAGCACGGCGAACACCCAGGCGAGCGGCAGGCTCACTGCGACGAGCCCGAGCCACGCCAGTACCGACCCCGGCCCGGCGGCCGCCGCGGCCGTGGAGGTCAATGTCAGTGCTCCGGGCCCCAGCACCGCACCGATGCACAGGGCCGTACCCGTCCCGGCCCCAGGCCAGGCCGCCTCTCCACCATGCGCTCCGCTCGTTGTTCGGCTGATGAAGGCGACCGTAGAGCGATCAACCACAGTTGAGCCGAACCGCCGAAGGCAATTCGTTCGATGGACGAGCATGGCGGTCATGGACGAACTTGATTCGCTGCTCCTGGAACATCTGCAGCGCGACGCACGGATCACCCACAAGGAACTGGCCCGCCTCTTGGGTATCGCCCCGTCCACCTGCCTGGAGCGCACACGCGCGCTGCGCCGGCGCGAAGTGATCACAGGCCTCCATGCGGCGATCGCCCTGCGGGCACTCAACCGCCCCGTCCAGGCACTGCTGTCGATCCAGGTGCGCCCGCTCAGCAGGGACGTCATCGAGGGCGTCAAGGCGTACGTCAGTGCCCTGCCCGAGGTCCTCTCCGTGTTCGTCATCGGGCAGCGACGACTTCCTCGTCCACGTAGCCGTACCGGACGTCGACCAGCTGCACACCTTCCTCATGGACCGCTTCAGCCAGCGCCGGGAGATCGTCAACTTCCGCAGCAACGTGATCTACCAGCACGTCAGCAGCCGGCTCGTCAGCCCTCTGCAGAACACCACCATGTAGACAGCCCATCCAGACAGCTGCCCCGCATGCTGCCGAGTCCTGTCTCAGCCCAGCCAGGTGATGTCCAGCACGGACAGGGGCCGTGCGGGGCGGTTGACCCCATAGATCAAGGACAGCGGACCGATGGAGGCGCAGCGGACGTCTTCGCCTTCGGGGTCGCTGCGGTCCCACTGGGGCCAGCCCCAGGGGGTGCGGGTGGCGATGTCGAGGACGTCGCCGGCCATCTCCTGGCCGTGGTCGGGCAGCTCGTGCAGTACCTGGCCGGTTCGCGGACAGTCGTACCGACCAGGCCGGCTCGCTCACCGGCGGGGCCCGAGGAGGTCTTCGAGGGGGAGGAAGCCGGAGTCGTCCCGGCCGGAGTCGAGGAAGGCGTCGACGGCCGGTGCGGTGTCGAGACGGACCTGCCATTCGCGGATGACGCCGTACAGGGGGCCAGGCTGTAGCGGTGCCGGGAGTCCTCCAGCGCGCCTGCCCAGTCCCGCTCGAAGGCCGGCACCCAGCGCTCCGCGCGGCGGTCGGCGCGGATCCGCGCGAGCAGCTGCGCGGCGGCCGCCGGCGCGGGAGCCGGGGCGGACGCGTGCTCGGGCGTTGCGCTCATGACGTCCTCCAGGCGGTCTACGCTCTCACCGCACGCGGCCGCGGTGGGCCGAGGGAGGTTCGGGCCGCTTCCTTACCAGGGCTCCGGGCCGGGCTTGTCGGGGCGCATCAGAGCTTGGGCTGCGGCGAGGTTGTCGACGATGGCGACCAGCTTCCAGCGCTGCCCGTCCCAGCGGACCACTGCGCGGGGCACGTCGGGGTCGAGGTGGGCCGCGCGGGGCGGGCCGGGAGTGAGAATGAGGGCGCGCATGCGGCCTACTTGGTAGGTGCGCTGCAGCAGACGCCCGCCGAAGCGTGCGTCGCCCCACTCACTCATCGTCGCCGCCCTGGTCCTGGTCGTTTGGGGGTCTTCGATGGGCATTCCGCCGAGGCTGGCGCGCTCTTCCTCGATGAGTGCGCCGTTGCGCTCAGCGTCTTCCCGCCCCATACCGGCAGTGTCCCGCGCACCACACACCGTGCCAACTGCCGCCTGTGCGAGCCGTGGCGCCTTAGGGGCCACGGCTCGCACGGTGGAAGCGGTGGCGAGCAGCGCGTCGGCCAGTACCCGCTGTCAGGTCCTCAGGGGCCGGCCGAAAGCTGATCGTTTGCGGTGGTCAGCCGACCTGCTGGAGTAAGCGGGGCAGCGTCATGTGGGTGCTGCGCAGTGCAGTGGTGATAGCTCGGGCAGAGCGGTCGCGACATGCCATTACGAGGAGGCGCTGCGGGTGCGCAGCTCTTCGTTGATGCGCTGGGCTTCTTCGAGCTGGTCTTCGAGGATGATGATGCGGCAGGCCGCCTCGATCTGGGTGCCGGCATCGACGAGTTCGCGAGCGCGGGCGGCGATGCGCAGCTGGTAGCGGGAGTAGCGGCGGTGGCCGCCTTCGGAACGCAGCGGGGCGATCAGGCGGTGCTCGCCCAGGGTGCGGAGGAAGGCGGGGGTGGTGCCGAGCATCTCGGCGGCCCGGCCCATGGTGTAGGCGGGGTAGTCATCGTCGTCGAACTTGTCGACGGGGTGGGTACTGCGAGGGGGCATAGACCTCTTCTTCCGGAAATACGTCCGAGGGGCCCGGATGCCGTAACGGCACCCGGGCCCCGAGCGTTCAACACCATCTACCGGCCGGCTTCACGCCGGCCTTCGTTTTCCGCCTGTCCGCCTGGGAGGGCGCAGCTGCGGGGATCGCGGATTCTTGACCGGGGACCACCTTCCGTTCTGGGGCCTGCGGTACCCGGGCGGACGTCGTCCTCGCCCGGGCGATCCTGATGGTGTGTGCTCCTTACCTCATTCGGCTACTCGGTTTACCTCATTCGGCTACTCGGTTGCACTGCTGGATCCTGCGGGTACTGCACGCGGCCCCTCCGGGCCGCTCGGCCCGGCAGCCAGCGACAGGACCCACCACTTCCGGCCCCGCCACTCCGCCGCCGATCCGATGCGCGGCAGTTCATCTCTGCCGCGCCCTCTTCGACTTCCTGAGGACGCGAGAAACGTTACCCTCGCCACCCGCCCATGTCTACTGCCGCCACTACAGATTTACTCCATCAGCAGGAACGGGCATCCTGCCCTGCCCACCTCCGGGAAGACAACTCCCCCAGGCCTCCCCAGCCCATGGAGAAGCCCAGCCCCGCGGCCGCACCAGCAGATGGGCGGCCACCGGCGTCCCGGGCCGGCCAGGCCGAGCAGCTTCGCCGGCGCATCCGCTCGGCCCGGCACAACGACTCCGGGAAACCCCAGGGACGCCGCAGACGGGCTCCCCCAGTCGATCGCCGCCCGCCAGAGATCGAACACAGGACCCACGAGACCCTCGGCGACCCCACCTACACAGAGGCCTTCCACACCGGCTACGGCACCGCCCCGGACACCGCCATCGCCCACGCCCTCAGCACACCCTTCGGCTCGGAGGCCAAACCCCCGCAGACCACCGACCAACCGAACAGCAGCACCACAGACAAAGAGAGAGCGGCAGCGCCGACACTGCCTGCCCGGCCCAGCGGGTGACCCGTGGAGGCAATCATGCGTCTGCTCCATGATCAGTCAGGCCGCGAACGCCACTTGGGCGACACCACCGTACGGATTCACCGCCTGTTCGGCTCAGTGCCTGTGTCAGAACCTTGGAATCGAAGACCGGGGCGGCGCGCGCAAGCCGCCCTGACCCACGTCACGAGGTTCTGATACGGCTTCTCACTCGGACCGTTGGAGCGGGCGGTGCCTCGGGGCGCGGCTGCGAGACGCGTTCGTGTGCGCCGACTCGGAGGGCACGGGCTTCGTCGTCGCGGCGACCTTGTGACGGCTGGGGCCACCATCGGCGCTGAGCTGCTGACGGCAGCCAGGCACTAATGGGCGTTACCTGCTGCACACCGCGTAGACCGTGAGAGCGTCATCGCCCTCCGTTTCGGCCGTAGTCTCGGCGTACCAACCCGTTCCGTCGCTGGTCGGGTGGCTTGCCTCCATGAAGGCGTCGGACCTGAGGGTGCCGGTCCTGTAGTTGGTGAGCTTGTGGCCGCCGCCGGTGGCATAGGCCCCCCTGGGGCAGGTCGCAGTGGCCGCCCGGCTGTCGGTCTCTGTGACGATGATGGGCTTTGCGGCGATCCGCGCAGCGGGCTTGTCCAGGGCGCGCGGTGCGGTGGTCTCGGTAGATGAGGCGGCGAAGGCCGCCGTAGTGCCGCCGAGGGCGAGAAGCCCGGCGCTGGCTGCGAAGGCGATTCGACGGGCTAACAGCGTGCGCGTCATGTGAGTGTCCCCTCTCGGGCGAAGCTGTCTTCGTTTTCCAGTACGACGGGAGAGAGCGTGCCCGACTGTGAGCCCCGGGCAGAAGAGGGACCCCTCGTATGGGTGAAAGGCGGGGCGGAGGCGATTACTCCCTGCCCGAGAGGGCGAAACTCCTGGCCGCCCACCGCGGCTTCCAGGCCACTGGGGCATACGGGGTGATCCAGCGACGCTGCTGCCCGGTGCGTGCAACTGGTCGTCCTCGTGGTGGAGCCTGCCCTTGCCTTCGAAGGCACTTACGCTGTCTCCGTTCCTCCCTGAAAGGTTCCGGCACACGCACTCACCGCATCCGCTCTCGCCGTCATTCTCACCGGTGCACCGGATCAGCCGGCCGCCGGCTCGTTGCCATGGCCGAACCGCGGGACGTCGGCCGGGTCGAGGTCACTGCGGGGCGGAGCATCCGGAGCGGGTGCCGCCACCGGCCAGCGCCGTCCAGCGCGACGTCGGCGTCGACCTCAGCGACCAGTTCGGGGAGAACGGGGTCGACGTCGAGGACGTCGTTCGTATGCCGGCCTGCGCTGAAAGTGCGGCCGGTCCACGGGTGCTCGGGCCCGGCCGGGGTCAGCTGGGCGGCCAGGTCCCGGGCAAGGCCGGCGGCGAGCTGCGTGGTGCGGCCGGCCGCATCGAGGCGGCCGAGCAGCAGCGTGCCGGGGCGGCGCAGGGATCCAGTGATGGCGCCGACGATGGCCTCGGTGGACTCCCGTACCCGGTACTTCCGCCACCCGCCCGCACGCTTGCCAGGAAGATACGGCTGACCGAGCCGCTTGAAGACCGCGCCCTCGATGCCGACGACCGACCACGACAGCCACTCCCGCGCGGTCACCTCATCGGCGGTCATCGGGCACAACGTCCACGGCGGCCCGAGCCGGTGGTCGGCGAAGAGGGCCTCCAGAGCGGCGCGTCGCTCGGCGTACGAGCGAGCGGTGAGGTCGGTGTCGGCCTGGTGGAGGAGGTCGAAGGCGACAAAGTGGGCCGGGTGCTGCTCGGCGAGACACGCGGCGGTGGCCGGGCGGCGATTCAGCCGCCGGGTGAGGTGCTCGAAAGCGAGGCGCCCCTCAGCCCAGATGATCACCTCACCGTCCAGGAGAACGCCGTACGGCAGCTGCGCGGCCACCAGGTCCGGGAAGCCGGGCGTGAGGTCGGTGCCGTGCCGTGAGCGCAGCAGCGTCTGCTCCTGGTCGTGCGCGAGCAGCGCACGGAAACCGTCCCACTTCGGCTCCGCCGCCCACCCCGCCAGCAGGGCGAAGGTATCGACCGGCTGGGCAAGCATCGGCTCCTGCGGCATCCACAGCATGGTTGACACCTATCACCGCAGCTGCCCGGGATCGGTGCAACGCCGCCCCCGCTTGCTGCGCTTCTTCGCCAGTTCTCTCACAGGGCCAGTGTGAGAGCCCGTCGTGGTACCGATCGGTGGTGAGGTGGTGACCTTGGTGCGGCTGCTGTCGTTCCATGGCCGTGGCCCGAACAACGCCTTCACCATCCTTTCTCAAGCTGCGGGAGAGCGTGGACGCCGTCCTAGCCGCTGATGCATTGCGCGCTGAAGCCGAGCGGGACTGTCTGCGTCATGTGCGAAGAGCCGCGGCCGAGGGAACAGACTCCCAAGCAATCGTCAGCGAACTCGCCCGGGTACCGGATACTGGCCCGCCACCTGCAACAGCGTCCTCCTCGCCTGCCGCAGACGAGCTGGGCACGCTGGTGAAAGCATGCGCCACGAGGAAGGAAGCTCTGGTACCCCTCCATCGCGCTCGGATCCGTCCCGGCGACCGGCGCGCCATCAACGCCATCACCATGGAACTGGTCGAAGAACTGCGCACGCACGGCCTGCACCTCTCCCGCGCTCCGGCCTACCGTGCCGTCAAGGCGCTGCACCGCCCCTCAGCCTGCGGCAACTGAGACTGCCCTGCCGGGGCCGAGCAGCGCGCGGAAGCCGCCCTCCGCGGGGTCAGTTCCAGAAGTACGCGCGGATCATCGCTCTTATCGGGATGCGCGCCGGATCGGTCCACGGTGGCGTCTCGTGCGCCTCCCGCAAGTCGACGGCGAACGAGTTGGTGGCGTCCTTGTACTTTCGGAGACTTTTGGACGTCGCCAACACCATGCTCAGTTCGGTCCCCTGGTCCCACATCGTTCGCAAACACTCTTCGGCGCGAAGAACCAGGACGTCAGCGCTCGCTGTAACGCTTCCTGGGCCGGCTACCTTTACCCGGAGCAGCGCAGCCTTCAGTTCTCGCAGGGCCTTCTCCGCGTCCGTGACTGCCTTGGTTCTGTTCTCCTGGCTCTCGCCGGCATCCTGCTGAACACCAAAGAGCCGTGTGAGTTCGGCGTTCTTGTCCAGCGCGTTCACGTATGCCTGCTGGCGTTGGTCGCGTAACCAATGCCAGTGGTCTACCTGCCCCTGCCGACGCGTTGTCTTGTGCGTGACGAGCGCGGTGGCCATCGGCCCGACTGTCGCCACGGTCGCGCCGAGGACTGCTGCTATCCCTGCATCCATGCGCGCATTTTGCCCGGGAGACTGCGGGCGCTACATGTCGAACTGCGTAGTGCGTCAAAGAGTAGGCAGTATGGGCCGAGCGGGTCGCGTCCGAGAACTCGCTGAGCGGCCGGTGCCCCCTGTTCCGCCAGACAGGGCAAGCTCGGAGAGCCTGTGCTGTCGCCTCAGGCCCTCCGGTATCCGTGGGGGACGGGTACCGGACGCGCGTGCGTCAGCTGCTCTGTGGTGCGTCCTCGCTGCGGCGGATCTCGCACTGGTCGAGAAGACGGGCGAAGTAGCTGTAAGCGGCGAGCCGCTCCATGCCTTCCTGCTCGGTCAGCTCGTCGCGTGTATGCGTCGCAACGTTCCTGACCGTCAGGTTCAACCCGGTCGCGAGATCGTTGAGTGCTCCGGCCAGCGGCGCCAGGCCCCCGCGGATGCTCTTAACCGTCTGGTCTTCGTCCGAGCCGGGCCAGGCCAGCTTGGGTTTGCCGGGGCCAGGCTCACCCACGGAGAGGGTCTGCTGCCAGAAGGAGGTGTCGGACACATCGTTACGGCCCAGGCGTTCTTTCCAGTGCACGGTCAGTGCCTCCGACGCCTCCCGCACCGCGACCCGGTACTGGTGGGTCGTCCAGTGCGCGGCGGCCGCCGTCCAGATGACCTTGTGGAGTTCGGAGGGGGCAAACCCAGGCGATGCGGATTCCGAGGCGGCCTCGGCCTCCTCGATCATCGTGTTCAGACGGCCCCGGGCCCTGGCGGCCGTAGTACGAACGTCCTGGGGTGTGAAGAGCGCCTTCGGGGCTGACATCATCGACCAGTTTTCGATCGGGTCAACGACGCCCACGCCAGCTACGGCGATGTGTGCCCCCGTGACAGCGACAGCCCGGGCAGCGGCACCCGATGTCTCCGCCAGGTCCAGCTCAAGCCGGCGGACCGCCGCCTGGTCCTGTCCGTCCTTGGCCCAGACCGTCGGCAACAGCCCGCGCGCATTGACGTGGTCCGTCTCGACCTGGGTCTCCATCCAGCACTCGAAGGCCCGCTCGAATCTCACCACTGCGGCGAACAACCGCTTCAGATAGTCAGCGCTGTGCCTGCCCACAACTCCCCCTCCTCTGATCGTGTCCTCTGTTTCGGCACCCGAGCCTAGAGGAGCGCCGCACAGCCACTGCGTGCGGTGAAGATCAGGTGGGCGGGCGCCGTTCGGTCCGCCACGGCAGCGCTTCTGCCAGGTTGTCTCGCTCGTTGCTGGAGCACGGCGAAGTCGAGGCGGTGGTTGTGGAATGCGATGAGCTCGCCGTCCAGGACCCAGTCTTTGTCGATGCCTGCGGCCGCCTCGGCAAATTCAGGGAAGGCGGGGGTGAGGTCGATGCCGTGCCGGAGCGCAGCATCGTCTGCCCCTGGTCGTGGGCGAGCAGAACGCGGAGGCCGTCCCACTTCGGTTCGGCCGACCAGCCCGTCGGCAGGGCGTAGGTGTCGACGGGCTGGGCCAGCATCGGTTACCGCGGCATGGGCGGCATGATCGACACCCGCCATGCGGGCCGCTTCAGGTGCCGTGCGCGCGTCAAGGCGCAGCAGATCCTGCTCGTGTTGGCTAGCCCTTGGCCGGTCCATGCCAGATCGAAGATACCGAACGTATGGGGACACGCCATCGGTGCATAAACGAGTAGACCGGTTCCGCGGGTGGGTCGGCTCGCCGTTGCGTGAGTACTGGTGAGTGGATCAGCGGTATGAGCTGGGCGGCTGGCCGCGGAGCCGGTTCAGCCGCGTGACCGGCCCGGGGCGGCCGGATTTCCGAGGGCTTGGGGCGTGTCGGGTTTGGCTCGTAATACCAAGATCACGACATTGTCGGGCGATTTTCCGGACGGTGCCCCGAGTTACCTGCAGATCCTCTACGAAACTGTCCGTTCGGACATCAAATGCCCCGGAAGAAGCCACATTTGACCGAGTAGCTTCGAGCCTGTCGGTGTCACTACGCTCACAGAGCGCGAACCCAGGACCTTGGCCGGAATCGGGTTCGCGCTCCTGTAATTGAGTCAACAAG
The DNA here is from genome assembly GCF_055586425.1 of Streptomyces sp. NPDC050806. Lineage (NCBI taxonomy): Bacteria > Bacillati > Actinomycetota > Actinomycetes > Kitasatosporales > Streptomycetaceae > Streptomyces > Streptomyces sp. NPDC050806. The sequence continues at coordinate 22,528 of NZ_JBVJIF010000022.1, forward strand.
CCATCCAGTCGATTCGGCCGTCCACGTCGGCGTCGACCTGGACGGCTCGTAGGACCCTCTCCCACGTGCCGTCCGCCGACCATCGTCGATGCCTGTCATGGACTGTCTTCCACTTCCCGAACCGCGCTGGCAGATCACGCCACGGAACACCGGTGCGCTGCCGGAAGAGGATGCCGTTGATCACCCTGCGATGACTCTTCCAACGACCGCCTCGTCCCGCGTTCTTCGGCAAGTGCGGCTCAAGCCGAGCCCACTCCCGATCCGACAGATCACCCCGCCCCACACCAGCCGAAACGATGTTGCTGCCGGCCTGGTCACACGACCCATCGGACAGTGCCTAGTGCGACGCTCGGCGAGATCGTCGTTCTCCTGGCACGTGAGGCGGCCGCAGCGTCCACCTCGCCGACCAGAACCAACAGGCCCTCATCCTGGGTCATCAACCACACCGCAGGCCCGGGCAGCGACGAGATCCTGTCGCGGGTCGCCGCACTGGGCGTCGCGTCGTGTGGCACCGACACCGCGCCCGACGGACGCCGCCTGTGGGCCGTCCTCGACCTTCGACAGCGCCTCAGCGTGATGCGGGACGGCAGTTCCCTCACATAGGGGGTGGGCAGGGAACGACGAAGGGCTGGCCCTTGCAGGACCGGTCCTGTGGCGCGCAGCTTCTTCGTCAGCTTCGGGGGCGGGCGCTGCTTCGGCTTCGACGAGTGCTTACGGCGTAAGCACTCGTCGCTCTTGCGAAGCGTCTTCGGTCAACCTCCGTAGTCCAGATCCGCCCATGATCTGACCCGGTACACCGCAGAAACCTCGGGCACCAGCAAGATTGGCGAACGAGTTTTCCTGCAAGGAAATGCCTGGGTCCAGGGCACAGGCGGAAGGTGCGGATCACGCGACCAAGAAGGCGCAACAGCTGGCCTTCCTCACCAGCCATGCGCACGTCCTGCTGGCCATCGCCCACGACCCCCGCACGCGCCTCCGCGACATCGCCGCAGCCTGCTCCATCACCCCACGCACGGCCCAGAACGCCGTGACCGACCTCGAAAACGCCGACTACCTGCGACGCGAACGAACCGGACGCCGCACCCAGTACACCCTCCGCCCGGATCGCCCCATGCGGCACCCGGCAGAAGCCGGCCTGACCGTCCGCACTCTCCTGGACCTCACCTACCCGCACGAGCAGCCGACCGGTGAGGAGCCGTGACGTGCCCTGTTCCTCACCTCCCTCCTTTCTCCGTCTGTCGGTTCATGCGGAGACGGATCGTGGTGCCGCCGTGGTGGGTGGTGCGCATGTCGGCCGCGTCGCTGAGCTGTCTGATGATCCAAAGCCCGCGTCCGTCCAGATTGCCGGTGACCGGCGGCAGGTAGCCGGCCAGTGCGGTATTCAGCGTCCCCTGCGGGTCGGTGACCTCGCAGAAGACCTCGGTGCAGGTCGTCCATACCCGGCAGCTGCCGGGCGCTCCACTGTGGCGTACGACGTTGGCCGCAGCCTCGTCCACGCACACCAACAGGCTGTGAATCCGGTCGGCAGGCAGGCCTGCCTCCTGGGCGATGCCGGCGGTGAAGGCGCGGAGCTCGGCGATGTGCTGCGGCCCGTCGAAGCGGAACTCCTGGCAGTTCGAGGGCGGCTCGGGCAGCGGGACGCTGTCGCAGGCCGCGCTGAAGTCTTCCGGAGTGACGTGGGCGGGGTTGGGCCGGTGTGCCGCTCCGGTGGTCAGTGTGGGGTGGGTGAGCTGTGCCGTGTGCAGGACGCCGGCCGGCAGGGTGCGGGTGTCATAGGGGCACAGATGCCAGGCGCCGGTGGAGGCCAGCGCCAAGGTGAGCAGCGCCTCATACCGGCTCCACTCCCGGGCCTCCTCGGAGCTGAGCCCTGCCCAGGGCGTCTCCCCCAGCACCCGGGAGCGGCCGGGAGTGGCATGCGCTTGGTCGTGGAAGGCCAGCAGCGCCTGGGCGGGTGTGCGGTACCAGCTGGCGAGGGCGAAGGTGACCTCCTTGGCCCGCTCTCCCAGATGGTGCCGCAACAGGGCGGTGTTGTGCTCGGTGGTGGCGATGAACACCGGCTCGCCTGCGGTCAGACCGTCGCGGGCGAAGGGCATCGCGGCGGCCAGGAACTGCTCGTCATCACCGTAGAGCAGGAGGTGATGCGCGTGCGGCGGCGGGCCGGCCCTGGAGGTCTCACGGGGCTCACTCATCGCAGTCTTCTTCCAGGAGCGTAAGGGGAATCCCGGGCCGGTCCCAGCCGCAGGCGGTCAGCATCTGCGCGATGGCCGGTGTGCGGGTGTGCACAAGCAGGCGCCGGCCGGGGTCCAAGAGCTCGGCGTAGGTCACCACGGCATGCAGCGCGGGGAAACTGAGGAAGGTCACCTCACACAGATCCACCGTAATGTGCTGCGATTCGCCGTCGAGGGCGAGCAGGTGGCCGATGAGGGCGCTCTGGTTGGTCATGTCGACCTGGCCCACCAGGCGCAGGCCCGGGGGGTCGGTGGTGTGCCAGATACGCAGCAAGGAATCGGCGTACAGCGGTAGACGACGCACAGGAAGCCTCTCTCCTGCGCACACCACCGGAAGAGGTCCTGGCGCGAACATGCCCGCAAGCGTCCGCGACCGGGCGGACGGCGCTGCCGGACGGTGTGGCGGTCGGTGTGGCGGTCGGTGACCGATCACAGAGGATCGGGGAGCGTCCGATGGCGGCATGCCGCTGCCTCCTTCACGAGGCCGCCGAATGCCAGCATCAGAACCGCTCTCAGCACCGCTGGAGGCATCCACGGATACCCTCGACCGTACGCCCATCTGACGCCACAAAGCAGACATCCGCCGGGAAAATCAGTCCCCCGGCCCGGCATCCGTCAGGTTCGCTGTCCTCCCCGCGACACCAACGAGACCGCAGCCCCCGTCGCCGTTCCGCGTCCCTAGCGTAGAGCGCCGACCGAGCGCGGTCCTGTACGCGACGGCATGCCCAGTTCAAGAACAGGTGCGTGAGCTTGTTCCTTAACCTCTTCCGTCACGTTCGGTGATAGTCGCGGGGCGTTTGAGGGGCTTGCCGATGTCGTAGCGGGTGGTGGGC
>NZ_JBVJIF010000023.1:0-9064 GCF_055586425.1 Streptomyces sp. NPDC050806
GTCTTCCTGGTCAGCCACAACAACAAGTCCATCCGGGACACCTGCGACCGGGTGCTGTGGCTGGAGAAGGGCGAGCTCCTCATGGACGGCCCCACGGACGAAGTGATCAAGGCGTACGAGAAGGAAACGGGCAAGTAGCCCGGATCCCGGCAAGAAGGCCTCCGCGCCCTCTCGGCGCGGAGGCCTTCGCCGTTCAAAAGACGGTCAACTCCAGCCGCTCCAGGAACGGTTGTCCGCCTGTCGGAGTTGTCCGGATCGTTGCTTCGCGGTTCGGTACCCCCTCGGACGAGTGTGAAATGTACGGCGTAAGCTGTACGGGTGCCGAACGGCACATGTGGTGCAAGTCGGGCAATATGATCCGACGGCGTCGATGGACGCCCTGATCGGACAGGTGGCGCAGCTGCGGCGTGTCCGAAATATGCAGTTTAAGCGTGGCGGTGTAGAACGGGAGACGTGACGGCAATGGCTACGGGATCTCTCCGGCTCCGGAACGCGCCGGGCAGCCTCCGGTGAGCCCGGAGCCTGTCGTGCCCGCGCCCGAGCGCGCCGTCCTCGACAAGGCCGCGCACGAGAACTTCCCCGTCGCGCCGTTCTTCCTGCCCCGCGCCTGGCGCGCCGACCTGATGGCGGTCTACGGATTCGCACGCCTGGTCGACGACATCGGCGACGGCGACCTCGCGCCGGGCGGCGCCGACGCCGTGCTGCTCGGCCTCGACCGCGCGCAGGCGGGGGACCGCCTCGCGATGCTGGACGCCCTGGGGGCGGACCTGCGCCGGGTCTACAGTGACCGCGCGCCCGGCCCCCGGCACCCGCTCATGCGCCGCCTCGGCCCGACCGTACGGCGCTGCGATCTGAGCCCAGAGCCGTTCGAGCGCCTGATCGAGGCCAACCGGCAGGACCAGCGCGTCAGCCGCTATCCCGGCTACGCGGACCTGCTGGATTACTGCGAACTCTCCGCCAATCCCGTGGGCCGGCTCGTCCTGGGCATCACGGGCACGAGCACGCCCGAGCGCATCCGCCGTTCGGACGCCATCTGCACCGCCCTCCAGATCGTCGAGCACATCCAGGACGTCGCCGAGGACCTGCGGAGGGACCGCATCTATCTGCCCGCCGAGGACATGAAGCGGTTCGGTGTCTCCGAATCCGACCTGGCCGCTCCGAAGGGGGGCGCACAGGCGCGCGCACTGGTTGCATTCGAGGCGGAACGCGCCCGTGACCTGCTGAATGAAGGTGCCCCGCTGGTGGGTAGCGTCCACGGCAGACTCAAGCTGCTGCTCTCCGGCTTCGTCGCCGGCGGACGCGCTGCCCTCCAGGCGGTGGCGGCCGCCGACCACGACGTCCTCCCTGGACCGCCCAAGCCCAGCAAGCTCGGTCTGCTGCGCGCGGTAGGGGCGACACTGCGAAGAGAGGGGTGAGTCGGACCGTGGAGGCAACCGCACACGCGTCCGCGCCGGTGCTCGCTGCGTACCGCTACTGCGAGGCCGTTACCGGGCAGCAGGCACGAAACTTCGCTTACGGAATCAGGCTGCTGCCCGTCGACAAGCGACAGGCGATGTCGGCGCTGTACGCGTTCTCGCGCCGGGTCGACGACATCGGCGACGGCGCGCTGGCGCCCGCCGAGAAGGAGCAGCGGCTCGCGGACACCCGTGGTTTGCTCGCGCGCATAAAGGACGGCGAGGTCGCCGAGGACGACACCGACCCGGTGGCGGTCGCGCTCGCGGACGCGGCGCACCGCTTCCCGCTGCCGCTGGACGGCCTGGACGAGCTGATCGACGGCGTCCTGATGGACGTGCACGGTGAGAGGTACGAGACCTGGGACGACCTCAAGGACTACTGCCGCTGTGTCGCGGGGGCCATCGGCCGGCTCTCGCTCGGCGTGTTCGGCACCGTGCCCGGCGCACCGGAGGCGGATCGCGCCCCGGAGTACGCCGATACGCTCGGGCTTGCCCTGCAACTGACCAACATCCTCCGGGACGTACGGGAGGACGCCGACAACGGCCGGACGTACCTGCCCGCCGAGGATCTGGAGAAGTTCGGCTGCGCCGCGGGATTCCACGGTCCGGTGCCGCCCCCGGGCGCGGACTTCACCGGCCTCGTGCACTTCGAAGTACGGCGGGCCCGCGCCCTGTTCGCCGAGGGGTTCCGGCTGCTGCCCATGCTCGACCGGCGCAGCGGTGCCTGCGTCGCCGCGATGGCGGGCATCTACCACCGCCTGCTCCGCCGGATCGCCGACGACCCCGAGGCCGTGCTGCGCGGCCGGGTCTCGCTGCCCGGCCATGAGAAGGCGTTCGTCGCCGTCCGCGGCCTCTCCGGGCTGGACGCGCGGGCGATCGTCCGCCGAGAGGCCGTCAGGAGGCGCGGATGACACCTGGAACGAGCCGGTGCGCGCCCGCGCACGTACGCACCGCACGCGCCCTGGAACCCCGGGCAACCCTCCGGGCAACCGCTGCGTCAATGACAGCAGCAATCCGGGAGGACGCATGACTTCCGCCGACACACGGTCGGCCTCGCACGTCACCACGGGCGCTGCCGGAGACGGGGGCGCCGCGGCGGTCGTCGTGGGCGGCGGCCTCGCGGGCACCACCGCCGCCCTCGCGCTCGCCGAAGCGGGGCTGCGCGTCACCCTCGTCGAGGGCCGGCCGCGGCTGGGCGGGCTCGCCTTCTCGTTCCGCCGCGACTCCGCGGCAGGCGAGCTGAGCGTGGACAACGGCCAGCACGTCTACCTGCGCTGCTGCACCGCCTACCGGGACTTCCTGGAGCGGGTCGGCGGCGCGCACCTGATGCCGGTCCAGGACCGGCTGGACGTACCGGTGCTCGACGCCGACCCCGCGCGGGCCGCCGCCGGCGCCCGCCTGGGCCGGCTGCGCCGTACAGCCCTGCCCGTACCGCTGCACCTCGCCGCGAGCCTGGCCACCTACCCGCACCTCTCGCTCGCCGAGCGGGCCTCCGTGGGCCGCGCCGCGCTCGCCCTGAAGGGCCTCGATCCGGCCGACCCCGAGCTGGACCGCACCGACTTCGCCAGCTGGCTCGCCCGGCACGGCCAGACGCCGCGTGCCGTCGAGGCCCTGTGGGACCTGGTCGGCGTGGCGACCCTCAACGCCCGCGCCGGTGACGCCTCCGCAGGGCTCGCCGCCATGGTCTTCAAGACCGGCCTGCTCTCCGATCCGGGAGCCGCCGACATCGGCTGGTCCCGCGTCCCGCTCGGCGACGTCCACGACACCCTCGCCCGGACGGCGCTGGAGAAGGCCGGGGTGCGCGTGGAGACCCGTACGCGGGCCACCGCCGTCACCCGTACCGACGAGGAGCGCTGGCAGGTCACCGTCGAGAACGGCCCGCACAGCCAGGAACAGCTGACCGCCGAGACCGTCGTACTGGCCCTGCCGCAGCGCGAGACGCACGGCCTGCTGCCGCCGGGCGCGCTGGACAGCCCCGACCGGCTGCTGGACATCGGCACGGCCCCGATCCTCAACGTGCACGTCCTCTACGACCGCAAGGTGCTGCGCCGCCCGTTCTTCGCGGCGCTCGGCTCGCCGCTGCAGTGGGTCTTCGACCGTACGGACGCCTCGGGCATGCAGGGCGGCGGGCAGTACCTCGCCGTCTCGCAGTCCGCGGCGCAGGACGAGATCGACCTGCCGGTCGGCGTGCTGCGCGAGCGGTACCTCCCGGAGCTGGCGCGGGTGCTGCCCGCCGCGCGCGGGGCAGAGGTCCGCGACTTCTTCGTCACCCGCGAGCGCACCGCGACGTTCGCCCCCGCACCGGGCGTCGGCCGGCTCAGGCCCGCCGCCCGCACTCAGTCCACCGGCCTGTACCTGGCCGGTGCGTGGACCGCCACCGGGTGGCCCGCGACCATGGAAAGCGCTGTTCGCAGCGGCATCAGCGCCGCACGCGAGGCACTCACCGAACTCGGCTTCCCCCAGGGTTCACTGCCCCAGGAGGCGGCATGACAACGAGTACGCGCGCTCGCACGAACACGAGCACCGGAAACAGAGGAGAAACCGTGCATCCGGCTTCCCCAGTAATCGACACCGAGGGCGTCACCGCACTCCTGGAGCGCGGGCGCAGGCTTGCCACTCCGGTGCTGCGGGCCGCCGTTGACCGGCTCGCGCCTCCCATGGACACCGTGGCCGCGTACCACTTCGGCTGGATCGACGCCGCGGGAGCGCCCTCGTCGGGCGACGGCGGCAAGGCCGTGCGTCCGGCCCTCGCCCTGATCTCGGCGGAGGCCGCGGGCGCCGCGCCCGAGGTCGGCATCCCCGGCGCCGTCGCCGTGGAGCTGGTGCACAACTTCTCGCTGCTGCACGACGACCTCATGGACGGGGACGAGCAGCGCCGCCACCGCGACACCGTGTGGAAGGTGCACGGCCCGGCCCAGGCCATCCTGGTCGGTGACGCGCTCTTCGCGCTCGCCAACGAGATACTGCTGGAGCTGGAGACCGTGGACGCCGGACGCGCGACGCGCCGGCTCACCATCGCCACCCGCAAGCTGATCGACGGCCAGGCCCAGGACATCTCCTACGAGCACCGCGACCGGGTCACCGTCGCGGAGTGCCTGGAGATGGAGGGCAACAAGACCGGCGCGCTGCTGGCCTGCGCCGTCTCCATCGGCGCGGTGCTCGGCGGCGCCGACGACCGTACGGCCGACAGCCTGGAGAAGTACGGCTACCACCTCGGCCTCGCCTTCCAGGCCGTCGACGACCTGCTCGGCATCTGGGGCGACCCCGAGGCCACCGGCAAGCAGACCTGGTCCGACCTGCGGCAGCGCAAGAAGTCGCTGCCGGTCGTCGCCGCCCTGGACGCGGGCGGCCCGGCATCCGAGAAGCTCGCCCACATCCTGGCCGCCGACGCCAAGAAGAGCGAGACCGAGATCGCAGACTTCACGGAGGCGGAGTTCGCCTCCCGCGCGGCTCTCATCGAGGAGGCCGGCGGCCGCGAGTGGACCTCGGAGGAGGCCCGCCGCCAGCACGCCACCGCGATCGCCGCGCTCGACGAGATCGACATGCCCGGAGAGGTCCGCGCACAGCTGGTCGCCCTTGCGGACTTCGTCGTCGTACGGAAGAGATGATCACGATTAACCCGACCTAGATCGCAGTCGCCGGCCGGCGTCGGCAGCGCCCGGTACGCCATACCGGGACCCGGCACCGGCCGACGGAAGCCCCATGCATTTTTCTTTGATCACTGCAGAAGGGGAAGCCATGACAGCGACGACCGACGGAAGCACCGGGGCCCTGCCGTCCCGGGCCCCCTCGGCCAGCGATGCCAACGCTGAGACCACCGATCCGAACCTTCAGGCCCCGCCCCCCGGAGACGTGACGGGCGCGGCGCGGCAGGCAACCGCCCGGGCCACCGACCATCTCCTCTCCCTCCAGGACTCCGCGGGCTGGTGGAAGGGCGACCTCGACACGAACGTGACGATGGACGCCGAGGACCTGATGCTCCGGCAGTTCCTCGGCATCAGGGACGAGAAGACCACCGAGGCCGCCGCGCGCTACATCCGCGGCGAGCAGCGGGACGACGGCACCTGGGCCACCTTCTACGGCGGGCCCGGCGAGCTGTCCACCACGATCGAGGGCTACGTCGCGCTCCGCCTGGCGGGCGACGCGCCCGACGCGCCCCACATGGCCAAGGCCGCCGGCTGGATCCGCGAGCACGGCGGCATCGCCGCCGCCCGGGTCTTCACCCGCATCTGGCTGGCCCTCTTCGGCTGGTGGAAGTGGGAGGACCTGCCCGACCTGCCGCCGGAGCTCATCGCCCTCCCGAAGTGGTTCCCGCTCAACATCTACGACTTCGGCTGCTGGGCCCGGCAGACCATCGTCCCGCTGACGATCGTCTCGGCCAAGCGGCCCGTGCGCCCCGCGCCCTTCGCGCTGGACGAGCTGCACACCGACCCGCGGAACCCGAACCCGCCGCGCCCGCCCGCCCCCGTCACCACCTGGGACGGCGTCTTCGAGCGGCTGGACAAGGCGCTGCACCTCTACCACAAGGTCGCCCCGCGCCGGCTGCGCCGCAGTGCCATGCGCGCAGCGGCCCGCTGGATCGTCGAGCGGCAGGAGAACGACGGCTGCTGGGGCGGCATCCAGCCTCCGGCGGTCTACTCGGTCATCGCGCTGCACCTGCTGGGCTACGACCTGAAGCACCCCGTCCTCCGCGCGGGCCTGGCCTCCCTGGACCGCTTCACGGTATGGCGCGAGGACGGCGCACGCATGATCGAGGCCTGCCAGTCCCCGGTCTGGGACACCTGCCTCGCCACCATCGCACTCGCCGACGCGGGCGTACCCCGGGACCATCCGCAGCTGGTCAAGGCCGCCGTCTGGATGCTGGACGAGCAGATCGACCGGCCCGGCGACTGGACCGTACGCAGGCCGACGCTGCCCCCGGGCGGCTGGGCGTTCGAGTTCGAGAACGACAACTACCCCGACATCGACGACACCGCCGAGGTCGTCCTCGCCCTGCGCCGCGTCGAGCACCCGGACCCGCAGCGCGTCGAGGAGGCCGTACGCCGCGCCGTGCGCTGGAACCTCGGCATGCAGTCGAAGAACGGGGCCTGGGGCGCCTTCGACGCCGACAACACCAGCCCCTTCCCCGACCGGCTGCCCTTCTGCGACTTCGGCGAGGTCATCGACCCGCCGTCGGCCGATGTCACCGCGCATGTCGTGGAGATGGCGGCGGACGTCGGCGCCACCCACGACCCGCGCGTCCGGCGCGGCATCGAATGGCTGCTGGCCGAGCAGGACCCGACCGGCGCGTGGTTCGGCCGCTGGGGCACCAACTACGTCTACGGCACCGGCTCCGTGCTGCCCGCGCTGACCGCGGCCGGCCTGCCCCTCTCGCACCCCGCGATCCGCCGCGCCGTCGGCTGGCTGGAGTCGGTGCAGAACGAGGACGGCGGCTGGGGCGAGGACCAGCGCTCGTACCGGGACCGGGAGTGGATCGGGCGCGGCGCCTCCACCGCCTCGCAGACCGGCTGGGCGCTGATGGCGCTGCTCGCGGCCGGCGAGCGGGACAGCAAGGCCGTCGAGCGCGGTGTGCAATACCTCGCCGCGACCCAGCGCCCGGACGGCTCCTGGGACGAGCCCTACTTCACCGGCACCGGCTTCCCCTGGGACTTCTCGATCAACTACCACCTCTACCGGCAGGTCTTCCCGCTCACGGCCCTCGGCCGCTACCTGGGCGGCGGTCCGGCCGGTGCTGCTCCGGGGGTCTAGATGACCGCCCCGGCCGGCCCGGCCCCGGGCCCTCCGCCCCCGCTGCTCGTTGCCTGCGCGCTCGGCATCGAGCGGCTCGCGCTGCGCGGCGGCCCGGGCGCCACCGTGCTCCGTACGGGCATGGGCCCGCAGGCGGCCGAGCGGGCCATCGGCGCCGCGCTCGCCGCCGGCTCGCCCACCGCGGCCTCGCCCGTCGTCGCCAGTGGTTTCTGTGCCGGCCTCGCGCCCGGCATGCGCCCCGGTGACGTGGTCGTCGCGGAGGCGACCCGCGAGCACCAGCCGGGCCGTCCGGAGAGCGTCTGCCGCGACAACGCGCCGATGGTCGCGGCCCTGAAGGAGCGCGGCCTGACCGTGCACTCCGGGCTGCTGCTCGGCAGCGACCACGTCGTACGCGGCACCGAGCGGGCCGCGCTGCACGCCGCGGGAGCGGTCGCCGTGGACATGGAGTCCGCCGCGACGCTCGGCACCGCGCTGCGCGCCGGGCCCCGCCCGGTTGCGGCCGTACGGGTGGTCGTGGACGCTCCAGAGCACGAACTCGTCCGTATCGGCACGATACGCGGGGGAATATCGGCCTTCCGTGTCTTGTGTGCCGTCCTTCCCGTCTTCTTTGAATGGCACCGTTCTTTGCTGCTCCCCAGGAGGTGAGCCAGATGGCCATGCCGCTCCGTCAGACCATCAGGGTCGGGACCTATCTCTTTGAACAGAAAATGCTCCGGCGGCGTGAGAAGTTCCCGCTCATCGTCGAGCTGGAGCCGCTCTACGCGTGCAACCTCGCGTGCGAGGGCTGTGGCAAGATCCAGCACCCGGCAGGCGTGCTGAAGCAGCGGATGCCGGTCGCCCAGGCGGTCGGCGCCGTCCTGGAGTCCGGTGCCCCGATGGTGTCCATCGCGGGCGGCGAGCCCCTGATGCACCCGCAGATCGACGAGATCGTACGCCAGCTGGTGGACCGCAAGAAGTACGTCTTCCTGTGCACCAACGCCATGCTGCTGCGCAAGAAGATGGACAAGTTCACCCCCTCGCCGTACTTCGCCTTCGCGGTGCACATCGACGGGATGCGCGAGCGTCACGACGAGTCCGTGGCCAAGGAAGGCGTGTTCGACGAGGCGGTGGCGGCGATCAAGGAAGCCAAGCGGCGCGGCTTCCGGGTCACCACCAACTCCACCTTCTTCAACACCGACACCCCGCAGACCATCATCGAGGTGCTCAACTTCCTCAACGACGACCTCAAGGTCGACGAGATGATGCTGTCGCCCGCCTACGCCTACGAGAAGGCCCCCGACCAGGAGCACTTCCTCGGCGTCGAGCAGACCAGGGAGCTGTTCAAGAAGGCCTTCGCGGGCGGCAACCGGCGCCGCTGGCGGCTCAACCACAGCCCGCTCTTCCTGGACTTCCTGGAGGGCAAGGCGGACTTCCCGTGCACCGCCTGGGCGATCCCGAACTACTCCCTGTTCGGGTGGCAGCGCCCCTGCTACCTGATGAGCGACGGGTACGTCCCCACGTACCGGCAGCTCATCGAGGAGACCGACTGGGACAAGTACGGCCGCGGCAAGGACGCGCGCTGCGCCAACTGCATGGCGCACTGCGGTTACGAACCGACCGCCGTCCTCGCGACCATGGGCTCCCTCAAGGAGTCGCTGCGCGCCGCCCGCGAGACCGCCGCCGGAAGCCGTGGGTGATGTCATGACCCTCAGTGAGCCTGTCCCTCTGGGGCTCCCGGAGGTCCCGGCCCGGCCCCTGGCAGTCCGGCGCGTCTCGCGCCGGATCCAGGTCGGTCCGGTGGCCGTGGGTGGTGACGCGCCGGTGTCCGTGCAGTCGATGACGACGACGCGTACGGCGGACATCGGGTCGACGCTGCAGCAGAT
>NZ_JBVJIF010000024.1:0-1854 GCF_055586425.1 Streptomyces sp. NPDC050806
GCTGTGATGGGTAGGGGAGCGTCGTGTGCCGGGTGAAGCAGCCGTGGAAACGAGTTGTGGACGGTTCACGAGTGAGAATGCAGGCATGAGTAGCGATACACACGTGAGAAACGTGTGCGCCGATTGACTAAGGGTTCCTGGGTCAAGCTGATCTGCCCAGGGTAAGTCGGGACCTAAGGCGAGGCCGACAGGCGTAGTCGATGGACAACCGGTTGATATTCCGGTACCCGCTTTGAAACGCCCAATACTGAGCCCATTAATGCTAAGGCCGTGAAACCGCCCGCGCCGGCTTTGCCGGTTGTGGGAGTGGTGGAGCCGCTGACCCAAGGTGGTAGTAGGTAAGTGATGGGGTGACGCAGGAAGGTAGTCCAGCCCGGGCGGTGGTTGTCCCGGGGTAAGGGTGTAGGACGCACGGTAGGCAAATCCGTCGTGCATATAAGTCTGAGACCTGATGCCGAGCCGATTGTGGTGAAGTGGATGATCCTATGCTGTCGAGAAAAGCCTCTAGCGAGTTTCATGGCGGCCCGTACCCTAAACCGACTCAGGTGGTCAGGTAGAGAATACCGAGGCGTTCGGGTGAACTATGGTTAAGGAACTCGGCAAAATGCCCCCGTAACTTCGGGAGAAGGGGGGCCATTGCTGGTGATCCGATTTACTCGGTGAGCTGGTGGTGGCCGCAGAGACCAGCGAGAAGCGACTGTTTACTAAAAACACAGGTCCGTGCGAAGCCGTAAGGCGATGTATACGGACTGACGCCTGCCCGGTGCTGGAACGTTAAGGGGACCGGTTAGCTCTGATTCGTCAGGGCGAAGCTGAGAACTTAAGCGCCAGTAAACGGCGGTGGTAACTATAACCATCCTAAGGTAGCGAAATTCCTTGTCGGGTAAGTTCCGACCTGCACGAATGGCGTAACGACTTCTCGACTGTCTCAACCATAGGCCCGGTGAAATTGCACTACGAGTAAAGATGCTCGTTTCGCGCAGCAGGACGGAAAGACCCCGGGACCTTTACTATAGCTTGATATTGGTGTTCGGTTCGGCTTGTGTAGGATAGGTGGGAGACTGTGAAGCGGACACGCCAGTGTTCGTGGAGTCATTGTTGAAATACCACTCTGGTCGTGCTGGATGTCTAACCTGGGTCCGTGATCCGGATCAGGGACAGTGTCTGGTGGGTAGTTTAACTGGGGCGGTTGCCTCCCAAAGGGTAACGGAGGCGCCCAAAGGTTCCCTCAGCCTGGTTGGCAATCAGGTGTTGAGTGTAAGTGCACAAGGGAGCTTGACTGTGAGACTGACGGGTCGAGCAGGGACGAAAGTCGGGACTAGTGATCCGGCGGTGGCTTGTGGAAGCGCCGTCGCTCAACGGATAAAAGGTACCCCGGGGATAACAGGCTGATCTTCCCCAAGAGTCCATATCGACGGGATGGTTTGGCACCTCGATGTCGGCTCGTCGCATCCTGGGGCTGGAGTCGGTCCCAAGGGTTGGGCTGTTCGCCCATTAAAGCGGTACGCGAGCTGGGTTTAGAACGTCGTGAGACAGTTCGGTCCCTATCCGCTGTGCGCGTAGGAGTATTGAGAAGGGCTGTCCCTAGTACGAGAGGACCGGGACGGACGAACCTCTGGTGTGCCAGTTGTCCTGCCAAGGGCATGGCTGGTTGGCTACGTTCGGGAGGGATAACCGCTGAAAGCATCTAAGCGGGAAGCCTGCTTCGAGATGAGTACTCCCACCTCCTTGAGAGGGTAAGGCTCCCAGTAGACGACTGGGTTGATAGGCCAGATATGGAAGCCCGGTAACGGGTGGAGTTGACTGGTACTAATAGGCCGAGGGCTTGTCCTCAGTTGCTCGCGTCCACTGTGT